>CAVQCQ010000032.1:0-27841 GCA_963711015.1 uncultured Actinomycetota bacterium | reverse complement strand
AAGGCGGGCTGGGCCCCGGGGCGCTACGCCCTGGTGGCGGGTTTCGTCGACAACGGCGAATCGCTCGAGGGCGCGGTCGCCCGCGAGGTGAAGGAGGAGGTGGGCGTCGACGTCACCGACATCCAGTACGTCGGAAGCCAGAACTGGCCGTTCCCGAGCCAGCTCATGATCGGCTTCGTTGCGCGCTACGCGGGCGGCGAGATCATGATCGACCAGGACTCGAGGACGCCCGCTGGTTCGACTGCGAGAAGCTGCCGACCGGCCCCTCGCGCCACTCGATCGCGGGCTTCATCATCGCCAATCACGCCCGGCCCTGAGCCTCGACCGACAGGAGCCGCTGCCCTCGGTCCCGTCGTGTCCCTGGCCGGAGCGGCGACCGCGGCCCCGCCAGCCGCCACGCTGGCTGACTGACTTGTCGAGCGCGCGGGTGAGGCTTATCATCGGCCTTCGGCATCACGGCGCCGTCGCCAGGCCGGCGCGCTCCCGGACTCGGAAAGGAGAACCCGTGCGTCCGAACAGTCTCAAGGCCAAGCTCCGGGCCGGCCAGCGCGTGGTCGGCGCTCTCATCACCATCAACAGCCCCGAACTGGTGGAAACTTTCGGTCATCTCGGCTACGACTTCGTGTTCATCGACGGCCAGCACGGCGGACTCGGCGTCGAGACCGCCCGCGATCTGATCCGGGCGGCCGAGCTGACCGGCATGACCCCGCTCGTGCGCGTCAGGAAGAACGACCCGGCGGAGTAGCCTCGAGTACCTGGACCAGGGCGCGGGGGGCATCATCGTCCCCGATGTGACGAGCCGCGCCGACGTCGAGGCGGCTGCCAGGGCGACGAGGTATCCACCGCGGGGGACGCGGGGCGCCATGGCGATGTCGCGCGCGGCCTTCTACGGGGTGCCGCAGCTGGGCGCCGAGTACTACCGGCGGGCGGACGAGGAGATCCTGTGCTGCGCCATCTTCGAGAACCGCGAGGTGCTCGGTGACCTCGACGCCGCCGTCGGCGTAGCCGACCTCGACGTCGTGCTGATCGGACCCGGCGACCTGTCGCTGTCGATGGGCATCCCGGGAGGCTGGCACGACCCGCGGGTCCAGACCGAGGTGAGGCGGATCCACGCGGCGGCCCGCACGGCGGGCAAGCCCGCCATGATCGTCGCCCTCGACCACGACGACGGTCGCCGCGTCGTCGCCGAGGGGTTCCGGGCGCTCCTGGTCGTCACGGGACCGCTCATCGTCAACGGGGCGCGGAGCTTCCTTCAGGTCCTTCGCGCCTGAAGTCGGAGCGACCATGCGCGCCGCGACCTGGCACGGAGACAACCGCTTCACGCTCGATGACCTGCCCGAGCCGGCTCCCGGCCCGGGCCAGGTGCTCCTGGCGGTCCACACGGCGGGCATCTGCGGCAGTGATGTCCACGCCACCCAGGGCCTCTTCCCCCTGACGCCACCGCGTGTGATGGGACACGAGTACAGCGGAACGGTGCTGGCGGTGGGCCGCGGGGTCAGGCGGGACCTCGTGGGGCGGGCAGTGGCCTGCGAGCCGAACTACGGCTGCGGAGCTTGCGCCGCCTGCCGGGCGAGCCGCATCAGCCAGTGCCAAGAGGCCGTTCGCGTCGGCGGCTTCGCCGAGCGGGTCGTCCTCCCCCGGCACTGCGTGCACCCCCTTCCCGAGGGGCTCGACCCGGCCACCGCGGCCCTGGCGGAGCCGGCGGCCTGCTGCCTGGAGGGACTCGAGATGAGCCGGATGCGGCGTGGCGCGACGGTACTCGTGATCGGGGGCGGTGTGATGGGCCTGCTCACTCTCGCCCTGGCGAAGGCCCGCGGAGCCGGAACGATGGTTCTGTCGGACCCCGTCGCAAGCCGCCGAGACGCGGCCCAACGTCTCGGCGCCGATCTCGCCGTGGATCCCGGGGCCGAGGATCTCGCCCAGGTCGTGCAGCGCGCGACGGGCGGCCACGGCGTCGACCTCGCCTGCGAGGCGGTCGGCAAGCCGGACCTCCTGGCGATGGCCGCGGGCCTCACCCGCCCTCGCGGCGTCGTGCAACTGGTGGGCGTCTGCCCCAAGGGGAGCACGCTCCCCGTCGACCTCTTCGACTTCCACTTCCGGGAGCTGACGCTCACCGGCGCCTACGGCCGCGGAACGGCATTCCGCCGGGTGCTACCGCTCCTGTCCAAGATCGGCGCCCGCGCCCTGGTGACGGACAGCTATCCCCTCGATCGAATCGCCGAGGCGTTTGTCCACGCGGCCGCCGGCCGAGGCCTCAAGACGGCCATCACACCCGGCGCGGCCGAACCGAGGAGCCACGGATGACCAGCCCGAGCCGCGAGTTCACGATCCGCCGCGACGTGCCCCAGACGATGCGCGACGGGACAGTCCTCCGCGCCGACGTCTATCTGCCCAAGGGGACGGGACCGTTCCCGGCGCTCCTGGAGCGGACCCCGTACAGTAAGGACAATTCTCCCGAGTGCCAGGTAGGGTCGCCGCCCTTCTTCGCAACCAACGGCTACGCGGTCGTGATCCAGGATGTCCGGGGACGCTTCGCGTCCGAGGGGCGCTTCATCCCCTTCCACGACGATGGCTGGGGCGTGAACCGTGACGGGTACGACACGGTCGAGTGGATTGCTGCCCAGCCGTGGTGTGACGGCAACGTCGGCACGATTGGCGGTTCGTACGCCGGCGCGACGCAGTACCGCCTCGCCCCGACCCGGCCGCCGCACCTCCGCGCCATGTACGTGCGGGAGTCGTCGGCCGACTACTGGGCGGAGTGGGTGTACCACGGTGGCGCCTTCGAGCTCGGGTTCATGGTGGAGTGGACCCTCAAGTGGACTCACAACAACCTGCCCCGGCTGGCCCGGAGTCCGGAAGAGCAGGCACAACGAAGGGGCGTTCTGGAAAAGGCGCTCCAGGAGCTCCCCAGCTGGCACCGCGAGCTGCCGCTCCATCCGAATCCGCTCGTCGAGGGTCTGGACGACTGGTACAACGAGTTCCTCGCTCACCCGGACGACGGCCCGTTCTGGTGGCGCTGGAACATCGCTCAGCGCCACGGCGACATCGACACGCCGATCGTCCACATGGGGGGCTGGTTCGACATCTTCCTCGCCGGGACCATCAAGAACTTCACGGGCACGCGGGCCAAGGCGCGGACCCAGGCCGCGCGCGACGCCCAGCGCCTGGTCGTCGGACCGTGGATCCACGGCCCCTGGAACATGGCGCAGAGCGTCCAGGGGGAGGTCGACTTCGGCGGGGAGGCGATCCGGGACTACAACGCCATCCGGCTACCCTGGTTCGACCACTGGATGCGGGGCGCGCGGAACTCCGTGCCCGACGAGCCTCGCGTCCAGCTCTTCGTGATGGGCGAGAACCGCTGGCGAGCCGCCGACGCGTACCCGTGGCCCGGGACGCGCGAGGCGCCGTGGTACCTCCACGATGGGGCGCGCCTGGCGCCGGAGCCGCCGGCGGGCGCGGAGCAGGCAGACGGATACCAGTACGATCCGGAGGACCCGGTTCCGACCGTGGGCGGCGCGACGCTCAACATCCCGGGCGGCGCCTGCGACCAGCGGCCCATCGAGGGACGCTGTCTCACCTACACCAGTGTGCCCCTCGAGCGGGACCTCACGGTGATTGGCGACGTGCGCTGCGTGCTCCACGCCATGTCCACGGGGCCCGACACCGACTTCGTCGTCCGGCTGACGGACGTCCACCCGGATGGCTTCTCGCGGCTTCTCTGCGACGGGATCCTCCGCGCCCGCTACCGTGACTCGGGGAGCCGTCCGACCCCCCTCACGCCCGGCCAGGTGTACGAGCTGACGGTGGATCTCTGGGCGACGGCCAACACCTTTCGCAAGGGCCACCGGATCCGCGTCGCCGTGACGTCGTCCAGCTTCCCGCGCTTCGACCGAAACCTGAACACGGGCGGACCGAGCGGCGCCGAGGCACGGGGTCAGGTCGCCATCAACACCGTGTTCCACGACGCCTTCCGGCCGTCACGGATCCTCCTGCCGGTGGTGGACGGCTAGAGCCCACATCGGCCCATCAGAGCCAAGAAGAACGCCTTCTTCGCCGTGTTGGCGGACCAAGCTGGACGCGCAGGGTACGTGGACATGTATCCGAAGGACCACGAGAACCAGCTGCACCATCCTGGAGCGCCACTGATCTTCGGCCCCGATGACAGGGTGTTGGCGTCGCCGCAACTCGAGCAGATTCGGGAGGAAATGGCCGTGGCCACTCTCGAGGCTGCCTCCCCGGCGGAACCGCGCGCATACCCGAACTACCAGCTGAAAACACGCCGGCCGGAGCTCTACGGCGAACTGGTGCGCGAACTACGTCCCCGACGAGGCGCGAGAAGTTGACCGTCCATGAGTCGTCGGCCCCGCGTCCGACACCCCTGATACCGGTCGGGCCGGTCAACCCCGCCCCCGTGGCCCGGCTGACCGTCAGCCGGGCGGCCCGGCCCCGCCCCCGCGTGCGCCCGCCGCAGGAACTGCGACGAGCCTCCCGGCGACGATGCGTCGATCGGCGCCAGGCTGCTGGTATCATCGAACGGCAATGAAGGCCATGGTGGCAGCCCGGTGGGGCGAGCCGTCGGAGCTCGAGTACGTGGACATGCCCGACCCGGAGCCGGGCCCCGGCCAGGTCCTCGTCGAGACCCGAGCGGTCGGGTGCAACTTCCCCGACATCCTGATGGTCCAGGGCAAGTACCAGGTCAAGCCGCCCCTCCCATTCATCCCCGGTCACGAGATCGCGGGCGTCGTGGGCGGAACAGGCCCCGGGGAAACGCGCGTCCGACCAGGGCAGCGCGTGATCGCGAATCTCGAGTGGGGCGGCTACGCGCAGCGCACGGTGGCGCCGGTGGAGCGTGTGCACCCGATCCCGGACGCGATGCCGTTCGATCAGGCGGCGGCGTTCTTCGTCGTCTACCAGACGGGCTACTCGGCGCTCGTCCGGCGCGCCGCCCTCCAGCCTGGCGAATGGCTCCTCGTCCACGGGGCCGCCGGGGGCGTCGGGCTCGCGGCGGTCCAGCTGGGGAAGGCGCTCGGCGCGCGCGTCATCGCCACGGCCGGCACGCCGGAGAAGCTGGAGGTCGGCACGCCAGTCCGGCGCCGACGTCCTCATCGACTACCGGGCGGCGGACTGGGTCGAGCGGGTGCAAGCTGGAGACCGGCGGCAAGGGCGTCGACGTGGTCTACGATCCGGTCGGCGGCGACACCTTCGACGGGTCGACCAAGTGCATCGCCTTCGAGGGACGGCTGCTCATCATCGGCTTCGCCGGCGGACGCATCGCCGACGTGGCGGTCAACCGGATGCTGCTCAAGAACATCGACGTGCATCGGCGTCCACTGGGGCTACTACCAGCGACGCGGTACCCCGCTCGTCCAGGAGTGGATGGATGCCCTGATGAAGCTCTACGGCGAGGGCCGGCTGCGTCCCGTGATCTACCGTGCCTACCCCCTCCGCGAGGCGGCGGCGGCGCTCGGGGCGCTGGCGTCCCCGCCTCCTACGGAAAGGTGGTCCTGGTGCCATGAACGCCCCCCAGCGAACACCGCGGTTCCTCTCCGGACAGGAGCTCGCCGAGTATCGGCGTGACGGGTTCCTCGTGTGCCGGGGGCTCTTCAACCCGAACGAGGTTGCGGAGCTCCGCCGAGCCACCGACGAGGTCCAGGCCTGGCCCGAGCAGCCCGGGGTCTGGATGGTCTACGGGGAGACGAGCCTGCGCGAGCCTGGCCGCCGGCTGATCAATCGCATCGAGAACTTCTACCCCTACCACCCGGGGTTCAGGGCCATCTTCGACGGAGACAAGCTCCTCGGGCGCGTGAGCGAGCTCTTCGGCGAGCCCGCCGTTCTCTTCAAGGACAAGATCAACTTCAAGCTCGCAGGCGGCGATGGCTTCAAGCCGCACCAGGATCAGCAGGCGGGCTGGAGCGCGTACGCGTCCCTGTTCGTGACCGCGCTGGTCTCGGTCGACGAGGCGACCGAGGCGAACGGGTGCCTCGAGCTCGCGGCGGGTCACCACACCCGGGGCCTGATCGGCCCCGAGTGGGCGCCCCTATCGGAGGCGGACCTCCGGGGGGTGGAGTTCACGCTCTACCCGACCCGGGCCGGTGACGCGGTCTTCTTCGACTCCTTCGTTCCCCATCGCTCGGGCCCGAACCTCTCCGACGAGCCTCGGCGCGTGCTGTACGTCACGTACAACCGCCTCGCGGAGGGCGACCACCGGGCGCAGTACTACGCGGACAAGCGGAAGAGCTATCCACCCGACGTCGAGCGGAAGCCCGGCCAGCAGTACGTCTACCGGGTGTGACCGGTTGAAGATCACGGGGGTCGAGACGTTCGTCGTCGACGCGGGGTGGCGTCCCTGGCAGTTCGTGGCCGTCCGCACGGACGCGGGTGTCACCGGGTACGGGGAGTGCTCGGACGGTCGCAATCCGTACGGAGTGGTCGGCGCGGTCAAGGACTTCGAGCCAGTGCTGATCGGTCAGGACCCGCGCCCGGTCGAGCGAATCTACTGGGATCTCTACCGCATGGCACGGCAGAGCCCGGGTGGCATCGCCGCCAAGGCGATCGCTGGCATCGAGCTCGCACTGTGGGACGTCAAGGCCAAGGGGCTCGGTGTCCCGGTCTCCGAGCTCTTCGGGGGGCCGCTTCGCCTGCGCCAGCCGGTCTACTGGTCCCACTGCGGCACCTCGCGGGCCATGAACGCCGCGATCATCGGGGCACCGCCGCTTCGCGCGATGGATGACGTGCACCGTCTCGGCGAGGAGGTCGTCCGGCGCGGCTACCGGGCGCTCAAGACGAACATCGTCTATCCGGGCGACCCGGCGCGGGTGCACTTCCCGGGGTTCGGTGGCGGCCCGGGAACCACCGACCAGACAGTGACATCCGAGATGATCCGTCACATCGAGACGCTCCTCGGCACCTTCCGGCGAGCCGTCGGCCCCGACATCGGCATCGCTCTGGACCTCAACTTCAACATGAAGCCGGAGGCTGCCATCCGCGTGTGCCGGGCGGTGGCCGACCTGGATCTGATGTGGGTCGAGGTCGACATGTACGACGAGCGGGCGCTCCGCGAGGTCAAGGAGGAGGCGCCCATGCCGATCTGCTCGGGTGAGAACCTCTACGGCCTTCGCGGCTACCGCCCCTTCTTCGAGGCCCGGTCGATGGACGTCGTGATGGTCGACGTGCCGTGGAACGGCTTCGCCCAGTCACGCAAGGTGGCAGACTTGGCGGAGACCTACGAGCTCAACGTCGCCCCCCACAACTACTACAGCCATCTCTCGACCCTCCACTCGCTACACCTCTGCGCCACCGTGCCAAACGTCCGCATCATGGAGATTGACGTGGACGACGTGCCGTGGAAAGACGAACTCGTGGACGTCCCTCCGGTCATCGAACGCGGCGAAGTGCTTTTGCCGACGCGGCCGGGCTGGGGCGCCGACCTCGTGGAGGCAGTCGCGCGGAAGCACGTCTGGGAGCCGGGGCGTCTGCCTGGCTACTCCGCCGCGACGCTCATGTACGGGCGATAGCCGACCTCGCGTCCTCCCCGGGCCCGAGAGCCAGCTCCAGATCGGCGACGAGCGCGCTGTGATCGCTGCCCCGGAGGGGCAGGACCCGCGTCCCCGTCGCGACGAGACCGCGCACCAGGACGTGGTCGATGCGGAGGAGCCGCACCGACCCGGCCCACGGGCCCCAGGTGCGACCCGGCCAGCGCCCGATCCGGCGCGCCGCCTCGACGAGCGCACGTCGATGAGCGCCCGGGAGGCGACGGTACGCGGGCCACAGCGGCGTCGAGTTGAGATCGCCCGCCAATGCGCGCCGGCGCCGGGGCGTCGCATCAAGATAGGCCAGCACGTGGCGGAGCTGCCCGCGGCGATCCTTCATCCGCTGGATCACGGGATGGACGTGGGGAGCAGCGAGGTGGAGATTCAGAATCTCGATCGGCTCGTCGTCCGCGGGCCCGGGCACTTCCGCCACGAACGCCGAGCGATACGGAAGCCTGAGCGGCCGGACGCTTCCGGGCGCCCGAAGCGCGATCCCCATGCCGTGGTGGTCCCGAGCCGGCTCGAGCTTGCCGAAGGGCAGGACGCGGGCGAGCGCTTCCGCCTGGTCCGGCGCGAGCTCCTGGACCACGACGACGTCGGGCTCCACCGCCTCGACCAAATCCGCGAACGCATCGGCGTCTGCCGCGCCGTTGGCGAGGTTCGCGGTCAGGAGCCGGAAGCCGAAGTCGCTCACGCCGCGGGTGCCCCGGCCACGACCGGAGGGGCCCGGTCCGTCCACGGCGCCGCCGTCTCGAACGCCGCCGCGGCTCGGAGCACCGCCGTCTCCTGGCGGCGCCGCCCGACGATCTGGATTCCTACCGGGAGGCCGTCCCGCGTGAAGCCGGCGGGCACGGAGATCACCGGCAGCCCGGTCACCGAGATCGCATACGTGAGGAAGAACCACTGCGTGTAGTTGTCCACCGGCTTGCCGTTCAGCTCCGTCGGGTACCGCTGCTCCACGGGGAAGGGCGGCACCGCCACCGTCGGGAGGACGAGCAGGTCGTAGCGCTCCATGAACCGCCGGACGCGCTGCCACAGCGTCGTCCGGAGCTTCTCGGCTCGGCCGATGTCCCGGGGCGTCAGCCCGAGCCCCTGCTCGATGTTCCAGACCAGCCCCGCCTGCATCTCCCCGCGCCACTCGGCCAATCGATCGGCGTGGAGTGCGACCATCGAGAGCCCGCGCGTCCCCAGGACGATCTCGTTCAGCTCCGCGAAGGACGGGGACGCTGCCGTCACCCGCGCACCGAGCGACCGGAACACGCGGGTCGCGCCGGCGGCCACCCGGGCGACCTCCGCATCGACCGGTAGCAGGCCGCCGAGGTCCGGCGTCCAGGCCACACGCCATCCCCGGATCGACGGGCAGCGGACCGCCGCCGTGAAGGCCCGCGTGTCCACGTCGTAGGAAAGCGGCGCGCGATCGTCCGGTCCCGCCAACACGGACAGCATGAGTGCGGTGTCGGCCACGGTCCGCGCCATCGGTCCCGACACCGAAAGCGAGTCCCAGGCCAGGTCGCGGGGATAGACCGGCACGAGCCCGGGCGTCGTGCGAAATCCCACGACGCCGCAGAAGGCCGCCGGCGTGCGCAGCGATCCGCCCAGATCCGTGCCGTAGGCGAGCGGGCCCATCCCGGTCGCCAGGGCCACCGCCGCGCCGCCGCTCGAGCCGCCGCACGTCAGCGCCAGGTTCCAAGGGTTGCGCGTGGCGCCGAAGACCGCGTTGAAGGTGTTCCCGCCCGCGCCGAACTCCGGGGTATTCGTCTTGCCGACGACGATGGCGCCCGCCGCTTTGAGGCGGCTCACGGACAGCGCGTCCTCGGCCGGCACATGGTGCTCGTAGATCTTCGACCCCGACGTGGTACGGATCCCCTTGGTGGCGGTCAGATCCTTGATCGACACCGGCACGCCGTGGAGCGGTCCGAGCGCGCCGCGGCGCCGGAGCGCGGCCGTCGCCTTCCGGGCCGCCGCCAGCGCCGACTCGCGGGCCAGCGTGACGTACGCGTTCACGCGAGGATTGACCGCGTCGATCCGGGCCAGGATGGCCTCCATTACCTCGAGCGGCGAGACCCGGCGAGCGCGGTAGAGACGAACCAACTCCGTCGCGGGCGTGAAACAGAGATCACGATCCGGCACGAGGCAGTCCTCCGTCGCGCGGCCACGGATCCCGGCCGGGCCGCACGGGCGTTCATTGTATCAGCCATGCAGTGTCGCCGGCCGTCGCCAGGCTCGGGATCGCCGCGACGTGCGTCTGGTGGGAGGACTTGGGGGACGGGACTTGACTCTGCGACATGTTCGGCGAGAATATGCAAGCGCTCTGGAACGCGGGCTCGCCGAGCGACTGTGTCTTGCCGATTCCGGTGGACGCAGTCCCGCGCCGCCTCGCCTCTTGACGGGAAGCCGGGCGCCGACACAATGGACGTGGAGGGTACGCATGGACGTGTACGCACGGCTCGGGGTCCGGCCGATCGTCAACGCGCGAGGTATGAACACGATGGCGAGCGGCTCGCTCATGCCCGAAGCCGGTCCTGGATGCCATGACCGAGGCGGCCGGCGCCTTTGTGGACATGGCCGAGCTGAACGCCCTCGAACCTGTCCACGGCTCCTGGTACTAACATGGGCCTCATCAGGAGAAATAGGGTTTTACTAGGGACTCTGCGGCGCGTCGCCCTGCACTGGAGCGGACACAACTGGGCATTTTGGTACTCTCGTATTGCACGATATTGCACGGTATTGCACGACTCGAGCGGAGCACAGTGACAAGAACTGCCAAGCGGAAGCAGCGGGAGCCGTTCGGGCAGATCCGCAAGCTGCCGTCTGACCGGTACCAAGCCGGATACACCGGTCCAGACCAGACGCTGCATCGTCCGGCCTCCACATTCCAGACGTTGATGGACGCTCGCGCGTGGCTGCAAGCCGAGCGCCAGCTGATCGACCACGGAACATGGACCGCACCGAGCCGCCGTAACCGGGCACCGGCCGCGGCCACCCTGTCCGGCTATGCCTCCGTGTGGCTTGCGGATCGTCCCCTGAAACCTCGCACCCGCGATCTGTACCGCCGCCTGCTCGATCAGAAGATCCTCCCGACACTCGGTGATCATCTGCTGGTCGACATCTCTCCGGCCGTGGTCCGCGAGTGGTACTCGACCCTGGACCCGACACTGCCGACGCGCCGAGCGCACGCTTACAGCCTGTTGCGCACGATCCTGACGACGGCGGCGTCCGAGGATCTGATCGCGGCAAATCCGTGCCGCATCCGCGCCGCGGGAAGCCCCATGCGGGTTCACAAGATCAAACCCGCGACCCTGCCCGAGCTAGAGGCAATTGTCACCGCACTCCCTGACCGGTACGGGGCGATGGTACTGCTTGCGTCCTGGTGCGCGTTGCGCTTCGGTGAGCTGATCGAACTGCGCCGGGGAGATGTCGACATCGCGGCCGGAAAGATCATGGTTCGGCGCGCGGTCGTGGTGGTGAATGGTGAGACCATCGTTGGCCGGCCCAAGAGTGACGCCGGCTCGCGAGACGTGAGCATTCCGCCGCACTTGCTGCCGGTGCTGAAAACGCATCTCGCGACGTATGCGGCCTGGGGCAAGGATGGGCTGATCTTCCCGGCTGTGATCAACGGGGGACACCTGGGACACGGCACGTTCTTCAAGGCCTGGGACATGGCCCGGAAGGCCGCCGGGAGACCCGACCTGCGGTTTCATGACCTGCGGCATACCGGTGCCGTTCTCGCGGCTCAGACCGGCGCCACGCTAGCCGAGTTGATGAACCGCCTAGGGCACTCGACCCCGGCCATGGCGATTCGCTACCAGCACGCCAGCGAGGACCGGGACATGCTGATCGCCCGCCGACTGTCGGAGATGGTCGAAGGCCACTGATCAAGGCCCTCAGTCGTCGCGATGTCGTCGCCGGGGGCATGGACGAGGCAGGCCACTGATGCGACCACTCAGGCGGTCGGGATCGGACGCATCATTCGATCGACATCCTGAGGGTCGACGCGGAGAATGCGCGTCCCGTTGCGATAGGCGCGGAGATCGCCGGCTGCGATGCGCCGGCGAAGTGTCTTGATGCTCAGTCCGGTGCGCTCGGATGCCTGGGCGAGGGATTCGTAGCTGGTCATAGTTGCTCCTTTCACCTACCTACCAGAAGAAGAAATAGGGGCCACTGGGCGGTCACGCCAACCCTGTGAATCTCCGAAGGAGCAGCCTTTCAACACTCGGCGCATGGCCCCTGATCGCCCGCGCGACCTCGGCACAGGTGGGAGCAAGGTGCGCAGAGCGGTCTTCCGGAGGCGGACGCACGTCAGGTCAACAGCTCCGCGGAAGTGCACTCAGCCCCACCGAGCTGGATCGGGTGTGCGGCGTGGCGTAACCGGAAGGTTGGTTTCGTCGGTATCCCGTTCACCATTGGCAGATCGCGGCCGAGACTGCCGCGTAATGGGGGCCGACGCAGCCTCAACCCACGTCGGATGACGATGGATTCGGCGCCCGATGTCTCCGAGGCGGATGAATGGGTGGTCCGTAGCTGCGACGGAACCGCGAGTGCACGCCGCTACACCAACTGCGAACGCATGCCGCGCGCCGCACGCCGGAGCAACCACGCAGTGATCGGGCTGGTCAATCGCAGCATGGGCTTCAGCATCGGGCCCGGTTCGAGGACGACCGTCCAGATGAAGCGCGACCCCTCCGGCGTGGGCGCCACGACATAGTCCTCGGCGAGGCGACGCAGCCCCGGTACAGATAACTCGACCGCGCTGAATGTCTTACGTCGGCCTTGGTCCCAGCGGTAGTACCGCTCGCGACTGGTCAGTAACCGAAATATGGTGACTTCGCGGGTTGTGCCCACGCCGAACGGGCGCGGTGTGGTCCAACGCACGCCGGTGACCACAGGGCTCCAGGAGACCAACGTGTCATCGGCCGTCAGCGCGGCCCACAGCCGCTCTGGTGCAACAGGTAGGTCGACCGTGTTGACGTACCGGAACGGAGCAGCTTCCAGGAAGTCATCCCCGGTTTCTAAGAGTTGGTGCCAGCGCATCCGCATCCCAGTCACCATCCTTGCCGTTTCCTCACGACCAACTTCCGACGACGATTGCGTTCCTCGGTCGGGGGTTACGAAGACTCACGATGTGGCGCTCCCGCGAGCGCGTCATATTACTTCATGATGAGTGTTTCAGGGCGTGTTCGAGCACCCTTAGCAACTGACGTGCACAGTCGCCGGGGTGTCCTTCGGGACGAAGCTGTCGGAGGGACCTGATAGCCAGCCGGTCGATGGGCTTCGGTGATCGTTGTGCCTGCGGCCGTGGCGGACGCCGTGGGCGGGTCGCGTTGCTGGCCGCCTCGACGAACAGACTGCGAAGCAGGACGCGATTCGCGCATGCTGCTCGATCTGTAGCAACCGCCAGCCTCAGTTGATGACCCGAGCGTGGCCTGCGAGCCGATTGTGGACGTTCATCGCAAACGTCCTCACCGATGCCGAGTTCGAGCCCCAAAGGACAAGATCCTTTAGGGACTGAACCCGGCTCACTGTGTGCCCGTCATTGCCGACGGTCGTCGCGCTCGCAGGCGCATGCGCTGGTTTGCTATGCCTCCCGGTGTCGCGAGGGAGGATCATGGCTTTTTCGACGTTTGGCTGACGAACCGCCGGAGGGCTGGCTCCGGGTGCTGCGCCTCGTCCAGATCTTCGGCGCGGGTGGCGGCGTACCGGCCGGCGAGTGGTCGGGCGCTGAGTCCGTGAGCGAGCACGCTGAGTAGCACGGTGAGACCGATGGCGCCGACGACCTCGTCGATGGGGCCTGGTACGTCGTGTAGGTCCTCGAGCGCGATAAGAGCGAAGACGATTGAGGCGAGTCCCCGTGGGCCGAACCATCCGATGAAGAGCACTGTTGTTCGGTCCATTCGGGTGCCGATGAGTGCGAGCGCTACGGGCAGCATGCGAATCACGGTGAGGCTGAGCACGGCGTAGACCAGGATGTGCCAGGTCCAGCCCGCGGCCAAGGCTGGGAGGATGACGAAACCGAAGACAAACCAAGAGATCATCGAGGCTAGGCCGCAGGTCTGCTCGACGTAGTAGACCTCTTTCTCCCCTCCGCGGCCGGCGAAGGCGCCGTAGGCGCTGCCTCCGACGAACGCGGCGACGAAGCCGTTGGCGTCAATCGCGACCGCTCCGAGATACGCGATCAGGGCGAGGGCCAGCACGGCTGGGCCGGCGAACTCATCGGAGCTCCAGCCTCGGCGTCGCGCGATCCGCTGCAGAGTGCCACCCCCCGCACCAACCGCGACACCGAGCACCACTCCGAGGAGGAGGCCGATCAGCGCATGGCCCGGACCTTCGTGTTCCAAGCCGGCCGCGGCCGCGATGCCAGCGATGGCAAGAATGACGACAGGAGTGGCAATGCCGTCGTTCAGGCCACTTTCCACGTTGAGGGCCTGCCGGACTCGACGAGGTATCCGCCGGTCAGACATGACCGCAGAGCCGAGGGCGGCGTCAGTGGGGGCCAGGGCGGCACCGACAAGGACGGCGTACCACGGATCTACCCCCAGCACAACCGCGGCCGCCACCGCGCCCAGCGCGATGGTGAGTGGAAGGCCTAGGGCCAGCAGCCGGAGGTAGAGCCCCCGGTCGGCTCGGAGATCGGCGATCCGTACCCGGCTGGCGTCGGCGAACAACACCCAGACCAGCGTGACTTCAGCCACCACCTTGATCAGGTGCGGGTCCGGTTCAAGTTCGAGCAGCTTCTGGCCCTGCGCCATGACGACACCGGTGGCGACGAAGAAGATCGGTGTCGAGATGGCCGCCGCCCGTGCCGAGAATGTTCCCCACACGAAGATCGCGGCCAGGATCAGACACAACGCACCAAGTCCCACGCCGCCACCCCACTTCGATTGCTATCTGTCTATTGCCGGAACACGGTGCGCTCGAAGGCCAAGCGCGGCGCCCAACACCGCTGCGACGCCGACGGCAATCAGCAGACCGCGCGGAAAGATGGGTAGGGTCGAGAAACCTCGGTGTCGGGATGCCTCTCAGTAGGCAAGACGGTCTCAGACACCTTGGACCGCATCGATTCGGCCGTCCTTGGTGGCTTGGACGAAGGCTTCGTAGTCGTGGCTGTTCAGGTCGGCGTAGGAGGTGGAGAAGGTGGCGATGGCCTGGTCCATGTCGTCTCCTGTGCCGAGGTAGGCGGCGATGGCGACCGGGTCACCGGAGCGGGCGTGGGCGCGGGCCAGGGTCGAGCCGCAGAGCCGGGCGTAGAAGGTCATTCCGACCGGGCGCATGATTTCGACCAGGGCGGAGGCTTTCATGTCGCGGAGCTGGCGCCAGTAGTAAAAGCGGTCGTCTTGGACGCCTTTGGTCCAGCCGAGGAAGATATCGGAGGTGGCTTGCATCATCCGTTGGCCTTCGACCACTCGTTGGCCGGGGGTGTTGAACCGGGTCTTCGGCAGATGGTCCTCTAGGACTGACCGGGTGGCTTCTTTGACCTGCAGGAATAGCGGGTCGTCGGTGTCGCGGCCTTGGAGCAGCACCATCCAGGCGCGGGTGCCGACGCTGCCGACGCCGACCACCTTGCGGGCCATGTCGACGATGGTGAACCTCTCCAGGAGTTTGCGGCGGTCGGCGCTGAGGCTGGTCTGGTAGGCGTGGAACTGTTCCTCTACCACGTCGCGGATCTGGTCGGTCGACAGACCATAGGATCCTTCGAGGTCTCGGAGCGGCACCACCACCGGTGGCTGGCTGACGATCCGGTACCGGCCGTCGACAACCTCGGCGAACCGGCCTAGCGCGTGCAGGCTGTCACGGGTGTGCGCCTTCCGGAGGCTCTTGGTGGCTGTCTTGATCGCCGCCGCGAGATCGGTGTCGGCCTTGCTGGGCTTAGCCGGCTGCTTCTTCTTGCCCGCCTTGCCCTTGTCCTTGCCCTTGACCTTGCCCTTGGCTGCCTTGCCCACTGCCGAGGCCTCATCCTGGGCGGCGGTCTGCATCACTTCCTGGATGTGCTGTTCGGAGGTGTGGGCGTACCAGACGTCCAGGGTGCGCAGCCCGGCGAACTGTGCCATCGCCTCCCGGTAGGCCTTCACCGACTCCACCGTCACCGCGTGCGTATCGGACTTGCTGAAGCCGTTGTTGCG
The DNA here is from genome assembly GCA_963711015.1 of uncultured Actinomycetota bacterium. Classification (GTDB taxonomy): domain Bacteria; phylum Actinomycetota; class Actinomycetes; order Propionibacteriales; family Propionibacteriaceae; genus Microlunatus. Next base: position 12,195 of record CAVQCQ010000032.1, on the reverse strand, counting down.
GGCGGCGATGGTGAAGCTAGCCGCCATCCGCTTGAGGTCGTACTCGAACGGACCCGGCAGGGTTTCGTCGAAGTCGTTCAGCCCGAACAGCAGCTGCCGCTCGGGCGACGCGAAACCGCCGAAGTTCGACAGGTGGGCATCACCGCACAACTGCACCTGCAGGCCGGCGGTCGGGGTGCCGGCCAAATCGACCGACATCACCTTCGCCGCCCCCCGATAGAACGTGAACGGCGACACCATCATCCGGCCATGCCGCACCGGCACCAGGTCCGGCTCCCGCATTGCGTTCTGCTCCACCAGCAATTCCACCGGATCCCGACGGCCAGCCGTCGGCGGACCCTCCGCGTGCGCCGACAGCGGCGTCTGCCTAGCCGCCTCCTCACCACGCGCCCGCCGATCATCGATGCTCACGTACGCCTGTTCTGTCTGAGTGGTCATCAAGACTCCGTCCGCGTGGGTGTTTGTCGGGTCCAGCCCAGTCAGGGCCGTCGTCAAGGTGAGAGCACACCCTTATTGGCGTGCCATAGCGATCTTCATGTCGGTGTCGGTGTCGGTGATGAGATCCCCGGAGAGGTCGAAGGTGACGCGTTTCAGCGTGCCGGTGAAGGCGAAGTCATCCTGATAGTCCTCCGGTGCGACCCGGCTGCCGCCGTCGTGACCGCAGGTGAGGCCCTCGGTGCTGAAGACGTTGGGCACGGTGTATGGCATGTCGACGGCTCCGACCAGTTTCTGGTCGATGTAGAGCTGGCCGTTGGCCGGCACTCCCTTGCCGGCGGCGAAGTCGGGTTCGCCGGTGGGTTCGAATTCGTAGCGAAGCGAGACGTCACCGATTGGTACCTCGGCGTTGGAGGTGACGGTGAAGAAGTCGCGTCCGAGGAAGTTGTAGACGAAGTGCAGCCGATTGTCCTTGACGAAGAAGGAGTAGCCGCCGACCCGGCCGCCGTGGGCGATCAGGACACCTTCGGCGCCGTCGTCGGGGATGTGGACGTCGGCGGTGATGCTGAAGGCGCGGTTGTAGACCTTGGGTGCCGCGGAGAACGGCACCGGCGACCCGCCGGGGTAGTAAACGAACTGCTCCCGCGGGTTGGCGATCGTCGGCCGCTCGACCCTCATGCGTTCGAGCATGGAGCCGTCGATCGGCATCACGTCGTACTTGCCGGCCTCGGCCCACCAGCGGCCGATCATCTCGATCACCTTGTCGCGATGCTCGGCGGCCACGTTGTTGGTCTCGGCGTAGTCGGCGCTGAGGTCGTACAGCTCCCAGTCGTTGGCTTCGATGTCGGCGAGCACCGTGGCGTCGATCGGGCTGCCGTAGTGGCGGCCCTTCTGCGCGGCCTCGGTGAAGCTCGGGCCGGGCCACGGGCAAACGGCGCGCCATCCGTCGTGGTAGATCGCCCGGTGACCGAACATCTCGAAGTACTGGGTGTGGTGACGGGTCGGCGACGTCGGCCTCGTTGAAGGTGTGGGCGAAGCTGACGCCCTCGATCGGTGCCTGGGTGACGCCGCGGATGGTGGTCGGTGGCGTGATCCCGAGCGCGTCCAGCACGGTGGGCACCAGGTCGATGATGTGCCCGTACTGGGTCCGGATCTCACCGCGAGCGCTGATCTTGGCCGGCCACGAGACGATGCACGGGTCGGTGGTGCCGCCGCGGTAGGTTTCGCGCTTCCAGCGTCGAAACGGGGTGTTCCCGGCGTTGGTCCATCCCCAGGCGTAGTGGTTGAACACGTTGGGGCCGCCCAGCTCGTCGAGTCGCTCCAGGTTCTCCTCGATCGATTCGGGGACGTTGTTGAAGAACATCATCTCGTTCAGCGAGCCGACCGGGCCGCCCTCGGAGCTGGCGCCGTTGTCGGAGATGAGCAGGAACAAGCGTGTTGTCGAGCTCGCCGATCTCCTCCAGGAAGCTGACCACCCGGCCGAACTCGTGGTCGGTGTAGCTGACGAACCCGGCGTAGACCTCCATCATCCGCGCGAACACCTTGCGGGCATCTTCGGGAAGAGTGTCCCATTCGGGAACGTCGGGGTCGTGCGCCGACAGCTCGGTGCCGGCCGGAATGATGCCCATCTCGAGCTGGCGCTGGTGGACCACCTTGCGGTACTCGTCCCAGCCGGCGTCGAACTTGCCCTTGTACTTGTCGGCCCACTCCTTGGCGACGTGGTGCGGTGCATGGCCGGCGCCGGTGCAGTAGTGCAGATAGAACGGCTTGTCCGGCGCGTTGACGTGGGCGTCCTGGATGAACTCGATCGCCCGGTCGGCCAGGTCGGCGCTCAAGTGGTAGCCGTCCTCGGGCTGCGCGGGCTGCTCGACAGAGTGGTTGTCGTAGACCAGTTCGGGGTACCACTGGTTGGTGTCGCCGCCGAGGAAGCCGTAGAAGCGCTCGAACCCGCGGCCGAACGGCCAACGGTCGTACGGCCCGGCCGCCGTCTCATGCTCGGGCGGGGACAGATGCCACTTGCCGACCAGGAACGTGTTGTAGCCGTGCGGCAGCAACATCTCGCTCAGCATGCCCTTGTCGAACGGCAAGATCGCGTTGTAGCCCGGATAACCGGTCGACGTCTCCGCGATCGTGGCCAACCCCAGCGAATGATGGTTCCGCCCGGTCAGGATGGCGCCCCGCGACGGCGAGCACAGCGCGGTCGTGTGCATGTTGGTGTAGCGCAACCCGTTGTCGGCGAACCGGTCCAACACCGGGGTCTCGACCAACCCGCCGAAACACGACAACTGCCCGAACCCGACATCGTCGAGCACGAAGATCAACACGTTCGGCGCCCCCTCCGGCGCCCGAGGCGGCGTCGGCCACGCCGGGCTCGACTCGTCGGCCGTGCGTCCGATCACACCCGGAAACGGCGTCCCATCCTTATAGGTGACCAAGCTGCTCATGCGCCACACCCCTCTCGACACGAAGAAAACAACGGTTCATCACGTGGTGCCGGAACGAGAGCGGATGTGCTCGCTCCGCACGGGACGGTCGATGCGAGTGCTCCAGGACCGATCTGGACGGCACCCGGCCGGTCGCTGTCTGCCACAGCGGCGCCCTCGATCCGGCAAGGGGCGAGCGTTTGGCGCAATCCGGCACCGGTCGTCGTTCGGCCTGCGCAGCCAACGACCGGTTTGGCCGCGTCGGCCAGCCGGCGGCCCTTCGGCTTCGCCAATCGGTGCTCATTTTGGGCGGCTCCTCTGGCAGTGTCAGAGTGTGGATCGACACCACGATCCTCCGCCGATGAACTGTGGCCTGTCGTCATTCAGACCGTATGAGATCGCTCCGTGGGCGCTGTAGGCGCAGCGACACCCTCGGGGACGATTCCTCGCTAGGATTCGACCGTGGCCGATGATTCGGGCCGGACGGGGACGACGGTTGCCGAGCTTGGGTCGGTGTTACTCGACGCGAAGCTTTCGGTGCCGCGGCGTCGGCCGGGATCGGTAACTCGCGCCCGCCTGATTAAAACGGCCCGCTCCTGCGAGTGCCGGGTGGTCGGTGTGACTGCGCCTGCAGGGTACGGCAAGTCGACCTTCTTGGCTGAATGGGCCGAGGCGGAGGATCGGCGCGTCGGATGGGTGTCTCTGGAACGGTTGGACGATGATCCCTCGGCGCTGCTGGCTGTGTTGGCAGCAGCGTACGCTCGGATTTCCGGACAGACGGATCTGGTCGCGGAGGTGAGTGGGCTTGGCGTGTCAGCTTTGAGCCGGGCAGCGCCGCGTCTCGCCTTCGCGTTGAAGACGAGCCCCGTCCCGTTCGTGCTCATGCTGGACGATCTGCACCAGCTCCGCACGCCGGGTTGTCACGATGTGCTGAGTGTGGTGATCTCGGGCATCCCGGAAGGCTCCCAACTGGTGGCGGCAAGCCGTTCCGAGCAGCCTCACCTGCCGCGGTTGCGCGCGGCGGGTGACACCTTGGAATTCGTGGCCAGTGACCTGGCCCTCGACGCAGCCGCCGCGGCGCAAATCTTCTCCGAGGCTCACGTGGACATCACCCCGGAGTTGGCTGCCGCGGTGACCGAGCGGACCGAGGGATGGCCGGTCGGCGTGTATCTCGCCGCAGTGATCGCCCGCGACAGCCATGGCGACGTGTTGACGATATCCGGTGACGATCGCTACGTGACCGACTACCTCTACGGCGAGGCCCTGACGCAGCTGCCTGAAGGTGTCCAGCGGTTCCTGCGGCGGACTGCGGTTCTGGACCAGCTGTCTGGTCCACTGTGCGACGCGATCCTTGAGGAGTCGGGTGCGCAGGCCCGGCTTCGCGACCTAGAGGCCACGAATTTGTTCCTGGTTCCGCTCGACCGTCGCCGCACCTGGTACCGCTACCACTCGCTGTTCCGCGAATTCCTGCTCGGCGAACTGCACCGAGTCGAGCCCGACATCCTCGCGCAACTGCACCTGCGCGCCGCCGACTGGTACGAGTCCAACGGATCCCCGGCGTTGGCTCTCGAACACCTGTTTAACACGACCGAGCGAGAGCGGTGCGTTCACCAGGTGGCAGCCTTGATCTTGCCGACCTATCAAAGCGGCCAGCTGGCGACGGTCCAACGCTGGATGTCGACCTTGGGCCCCTCGGCTGTCGAGGACTACCCGCCACTTGCGGTCATGGCCGGATGGAATGCGGTGTTGACCGGGCTGACCGCTGAGGCGGAGCGGTGGGCGGCATTCCTGGAGACTGCCTCGTTCGACCTGGTGCCCGCCGACGGTTCGGCATCGTTCGAGTCGTCTCGGGCGATGTTGCGGGCTGCCATGTGTCCTGGCGGTCCTGAGCAGATGGCCGGCGATGCGAGCCTCGCGGTCACCGCGGAGCCGCCCTGGAGCCCGTCCCGTTCGACCGCGCTGATGTTGTCGGCCGAGGCGCAGCTGCTCCTCGGCGGCAATGACCGGGCGGAGGCCCTTTTCGTGGAAGCCTCCGTCGCCGGGGCAACGGTCGGCAGCGTCGACACCGTCGTGCACAGCAACGCCGAGCTTGCGGTGTTGGCGATGGATCGCGGGCGATGGGCGGAGGCGGCCGACCACCTGAAGCAGGCCATCAGCATGGTCGATGCGTACCGGCTGCACGACTACGCCATGAGCGCGCTCGCCTTTGCGGCGGCGGCCCGGCTCGCGGTGCGGCAAGGTGACCGGAAAGAGGCGGAACGCCAGCTCGCGCGGGCCATGCGTGCCCGGCCCTTATGCACGTTCGTTCTACCGTTTGTCGCCGTGCGTTTGCGGCTGCAACTGGCCAAGGTGTACTCGGCCATCGCCGACCCGGCAAGCGCACGTCACCTGCTGCTGGAGATCGACGACATCTTGCTCCATCGGCCAGCCCTAGGAGCGCTCGTCAGCGACGTATCGGAGCTTCTCGGAATCGTCACATCTAGCGAGCAGCTGACGCTGGCTGGCGTGACGCCACTGACCCAAGCCGAGCTCCGACTGCTCCCGTACCTGCAGACCCATCTCACGTTCCGCGAGATCGGGGAGCGGCTGTTCGTGTCCCGCAATACCGTCAGCTCCGAAGCCGCCGCGATCTATCGAAAGCTGGGCGTCTCCTCACGTAGCCACGCCGTACAACGCGCGACGGAGGTCGGCATGCTCGGCGGATAGGCCAGATCACGCAGGCCGCCAACTGTTCAAGAAGGGGCGTCCCCGACGTCGCACCCCTCGCCGGCCGCAAGGCCAGACGGAGCACTACATTCAGTCGGTCGCCGGCCGAAGCCCTGTCCCAGCCACCTTCAGGATGTTCCATGCACACCTAGTGGCGTGTCCTTGAAGCATCTATACGTTTAGGTGAGATCATGAGATGTGCCGAACAAGACTGCTGCCGCGTTGATGTTGAGGGATGGGGATCGGCCGAGACTTGAGGCTTTGATCCGGTCGAACACGGTGGCGGCCGGGGTGGCGCAGCGGGCTCGGATCGTGTTGCTGGCTGCTGAGGGGCTGGCGAACTACGAGATCGCCGAGCGGGTCGGGGTGACCAGACCGACGGTGAACCTGTGGCGCAACCGGTACGCGGCGAGGGGGCTGGCCGGCCTGGACGGGGTCAGGCCGCCGGGGCGGCCGAGGAGTGTGGACCGGGCGAAGGTGATCACGGCGACGTTGACGCCGCCGCCCAAGAGTGTGGGGGTGACGCATTGGTCGAGCCGGCTGCTGGCGGACCGGCTGGGCATCGAGCACTCCACGGTGGCGGCGATCTGGAAGGAGTACGGGGTCAAGCCGTGGAAGGCGGAGACGTTCAAGTTCTCCACCGACCCGCGAGCTGGAGGCCAAGGTCGTCGACGTGGTCGGGCTCTATCTGGCGCCGCCACAGAACGCGATCGTGCTCTGTGTGGACGAGAAAAGCCAAGTGCAGGCGCTGAACCGGACCCAGAAGACGTTGCCGATGCAACCCGGGCATGCCGAGCAGCGCACCCATGACTACGTCCGGCACGGCACCACCACCTTGTTCGCCGCGTTGGAGATCGCCACCGGGAAGGTGACCGGGTTGTGCCAGCAGCGGCACCGGCACCAGGAGTTCCTCGCCTTCCTCAAGCACCTGGCCCGCGCCTACCCCGGCCAGCGAGCTGCACCTGGTGATGGACAACTACGCCGCGCACAAGCGAGTCGAGGTCCGCGACTGGCTGGCGGCGAACCCGCGGATCCACGTCCACTTCACCCCGACCTCCGGGTCGTGGCTGAACCTGGTCGAGGTCTGGTTCGGCATCATCGAACGCCAGGCCATCCGCCGCGGCAGCTTCACCTCGGTCCGCGACCTGATGATCAAGATCCGTGCCTTCATCACCGGCTGGAACCAGCGCAAGCACCCGTTCATCTGGACCAAACCCGCCGACCAGATCCTCGACAAGATCAACCGCAAACGTAAACATGCCTCAAGGACAAGCCACTAGTACCCGTCATTGGATCGGCTGCTCGCACTCCCGATTCCGACGCTCGCCGGCATCGGAAACCGGGACCTACTGATGCCCGGCCCGTCCCGAGTCGAAGAGGTCGCCAGCCAGACCGATACTCATGTTTCGGTCGTGGTTATCGACGGGGCGGCCCATGCGATCAACATCAGCCACCCGGGCGAGCTGGCCAACGTGATTCGTCTCTTCATGGCTGACAAGCCGATCGTGGACGACCCTGACTCTCCGGGTCACGCCACCGCGTACGAGATCCATCGCGGTTTACATCTTCTACCCACAACACGGTGGACAGTGACCCCGAGGAGCAGGACTCTTGAGCTTAGGCAGGTCCGACCTCCGAGACAGATTAGTCAATACGCCGACGCGCGCCGCTACTCCTCGATCCGGCGGCGTGCGGCGAAGAGCACGATCCGAACGACGGCGCCGAGCACCACCAGGTCGAGCAGCATCTGGACCGCGACGACCAGCCGCGCAAGCGCGGTCAACGGGACGATATCGCCGAACCCGATTGTGGCGAAGACGGTGACCGTGAAGTACAGCGAGCCCGTGTGATCGAGCAGCTGGGAGAAGTTCCGGGGAGACCGCCGCGAGGGAGAGATAGAAAGAAGCGAGCAGGACCAGGAAGAACTGGATCAGCAGCCCTAGTGCCTGGACCGCTTCCACCGCGGAAGCTTCGCCCGGCCAATCCGGCGTACCTGCCAGGCCACGACGACCACGAACAGGGCCGAGGCGCCAACCAGACCCACCAGGACGTAGCACTTCCAAGAGGCTCACCGGCGCAAGGTAGTACGCCCCGAACAGCGCAAACCACACTGCGAAGACCTTCACGATGGCCAGCGACACCGCTCGGCGGCGCTCGGCCCCGGTGAGATCGGACAAACGTCCGGACATCTCGACTCCTTCATCGTGGCGACCACGACGCGGGTCTTCATTCGAGTCCGGATGGGCTCGCTGGATCGTCAGCGTACCGGGCCGATCGCCCGAGCAGCGCGCTGACTGGCCTCGGTCTTTCGTTAAGCCCGAGGACTGGTCCGTTGAGGTGATCATCTCGTCGTGTGATCGGCCAGTGTTGATCTTGGGCGGCGGGACTGCCGGCCTGGTGTCCGGGTCTCCGGGGTTCCTTGCTGGTGGGTGGTCAGGGACGCTGCTGGTCAGGTGAGCAGCGGTGTCCGGATGCCGGCGAGGCGGTGGAACGCGTGCGGCGAGCTGGTCGGCCCAGGGCCAGCCGGTGTCGATCTTGATCTTGGTGCGGCGTTGGCCGTGGACGAGCCGGGCGGCGACGTGCAGCAGCCGGTAGCGCAGCAGCTTCGGCTCGGCCTTGGCCAGGTCGCCGTCGAGGAGGGTGGTCTGGGTCCAGGCGATCAGGTCGGCGGCGGTCAGCGCGAGCTGCAGCCAGATCTGGTTGATCGCGAACTCCCGGGACGGGAACCGGCCGATCCCGGTCTGCTTGAGCGCTGCGGATGCGGTCCTCGACCCGGGCGTGGGCGCGGTGCCGGGCCTCCAGGAAGGCCAGCTGCCCGGCCGGGGTGTCGGTGGCCACGCATTGGTAGCGCCAGCCGTCGACGGGCTTCCATCAGCGCTGAGTCTGCGCGCCGGGGTGGGGTCGTTCCCGGCGGACCAGGACCCGCATCCCGGCCGGCCAGCCGGCCCGGTCGGGACCGGGCAGCAGGCCGGTGAGCTCGGCGACCTGCGCGACCGGCAGCCCGGTCTCGTCGACCGGGCGGGGTTTCCCGGCGGCGTCGACCGCGACCGTCCACGCCGACTCGGGCAGCAGCGCGATCGCGTCCTTGACCGTGTTGGTGACGCGGAACCCGACCGAGAACGACACCTCCAGCCCCCGCTGCTCGCGCAGGCCGCGCAGGTGGGTCAGCCACTCCTGGGTGCCGCCGGCGCCGTCGGCGCGGACCAGGATCGGCGTGCCGTGCCGGTGCTCGTCGGGGATCTGCGCCAAGCGCCTCGTCGATCACGCTGGATGTGGTCGGCGGCGTCGTTCGCGCCCGCGTTCCCCGGCCGCAGCATCCCGGCCAACGCCTCGCCGGTGTTGTCCAGCCAGGCCAGCATCGGGTGATAGCCGCAACCCGTGCTTGTAGGTGGCGGCGCTGCCTTCCTTCTCCGAGTGGCAGGTCACCAAGGTGGCGTCGAGGTCGATCACCAGCCCCGGCTGGACCCGGCCCGCGCACACGCACGGTCGGCAGCGGCCGGCCGGCCTCGGCCGCGCAGCAGCCAGGCCCGTTCCCGCGCCACCGCCCGCGCCCGCTTCACCTGCATCCAGCAGCGGCGGCGTCGACGCTGTCCAGGACCCGCCACGCAGGTCGCCGGCGACGCCACCGGCCCGAACAGGCCCGGCTGGTCCCGCAGCACCGCCAGATCGGCGATCGCCTCCCCGCCGTCGGCCAGCATCACCGCCAGATCGGCCAGCACCCGACCCGGCGCATGCGCCGACCGACGCACCCGACCGCCGCCGACCGCCTCGTCGAACGCCTGCGACCAGACCCGACCGCCGCCGCGACATCGGCCAGCAGCCGGGCCCCGACATGCGAGCACGACACCCCGCCCGTCCGCCGACACCACGACCCTCGGAAACGACCCGGTAACGCTGCACCTTCGAAGTGCCTTCCTCGTGCGCCGACCTGAACCTTGGACAAGTCCAGAATCGCCCACCGGCAAGGCACTTCGTCACATCCACAGCCCGTGTCGCCCCACAAGATCAACTCTTAACGAAGGATCCGGGCTGAGCGCGGTCCGTGGATTCATACGATCTGAATGATGCGGGGACTTCGCTGACCGGGTTGGATCAGATGAGGAAGCTCGGAGCGCTCACTCGAGGCTCCAGGTTTCGGCGAACTTCGGTGGCGGACGTTGTGGTCCGGCCCGGTGACTCTCACACAGGAAAAGGCAAGGCAGATGAATAGTTTCTGGGACTTCTTTTGGCTCCTGATTTGGAGCTACATCTTCGTGGCGTATCTGATTCTGCTATTCCGGATCTTCGGTGACCTGTTCCGAGATCCTGACCTGGGTGGGTTCGCGAAGGCGTTGTGGACGATCGGGTTGATCGTGTTTCCGTTCCTGATCGCATTGATCTACCTGATTTCGCGGGGCAAGGGGATGGCTGAGCGTCAGATGGGCGCGGCCCAGCAGGCTCAGGCCGAGACGGATCAATACATCAAGTCGGTGGCGAGCACGACGAGTGCGGCGGACCAGATCGCGTCGGCGAAGGCGTTGCTCGACGACGGCAGCATCAACCAGTCCGAGTTCGAGCGTCTGAAGGCGAAAGCACTCGCCTGAGATTGGATCGGACCGCGTGGCGACACTTTGGGGCGCATTGATGGTCGTAAATCAATTGGAATGGAGACGGTTCGATGGACGAAGTCGATGAAGTCGAGAATGTCGACGAGCTGGGACCGGTCGACTGGATCGTGGTCGAGTTCCCGGGCAGCAGGTTCAAGGGAGAGATCGCACCCGCGCTGCACGACCTGGTCGAGCGCGAGCTGGTGCGAGTGCTCGACCTGCTGGTGCTGAAGAAGGACGACGACGGGACGCTCGAGGCCTTCGAGATGTCCGATCTGGATGACGGAGAGATCGGCGATCTGCGGAATTACGAGTCGCGAGCTCGCGATGCTGCTGAGTGAGGATGACGTGATCGCCGTCGCTGAGGCGATCGAGCCCGGCAGTTCGGCTGCGGTCCTGGTGTGGGAGAACGTCTGGGCGGCGCCATTCGCCTCCGCGCTTCGCCGTGCGGGCGGTCAACTGGTGGCCAGCGGCCGCATTCCGATCCAGGCGTTGCTTGCGGCGATCGAAGCCGACGACGATGAAGAGTTCGACGACGAAGAAGCCGACGATGAAGAAGGGCTCGCCGATTCGGCGAACACTCAGCAGCAGTCATAGCAGAAGGGAATCAACATGCCTTTAGCCCGACGACGCATGCGCCGCGCCGGAGTGGTCGGCGCACCGGTGGCCCGGACAGCCGCCACTGTCGGCACGGTCGCGGTCGTAGCGCACGGTGTCAACCGCCGCGGAGACCGACGCGAGGACAGGCGAGACGACCGGGGAGACCGGCGAGACGACCGCAGAGACCGCCGCTGAGCGGAGTCATGGCGCCAGTGCTTGAACCAAGGATTGGTCGCTACTCAGCGGCCTCGCACGACACTGGCCGCCCGGTCGGCCGATTCAACAGGAGATGCCGTGACTACGGTCTTGGTGAATATAGAGATTTTCGGTCGACGCAGCGCGTGGACGTCGATCCGCATCCATTCTTGCGGCGGCCGTTGCGCTGGTCTGCGTGCTGGCGAGTTGCGGTACGCCGACCCCAAGCAGTCCACCCGCTGCGCGGACGACGGCCACTGCTCCCACGACCGGCGCCGCGCCCCCCCCGGCGACTTGCGCGGACGTGGCGGACCTCAAAGCGTCGCTTGAGGCGCTCACGAAGGTAAAGCCTGCCGAGGACGGCGTGGCGGCGCTGAAAACCGCGATTGACAACGTCAAGAGCAACATGGCGACCGCGGAGGCCTCGGCGTCCGAACTGCTCAAACCCCGCGTGGAGCAGGTAAAGACTGCATTCGCCGAATTGGAGACGGCGGCGGGCGGTCTGACCGCCGACAACTTCAGAGAAAAGGCGCCGGCCATCCGCGCGGCGATGACGGGAGTCAGCACGGCGATGGCCGACCTCTCATCGACGCTGACCGAGAGCTGCCCAGGTTAGGCGGAAACACTGCCCCGCGGCCCATTTGACTTTGAGTTTGACCGTCCCAAGATGGCCGGATCGGGCTGACCGCTCGGTTTAGTCGATGTTGCTGAAGGCGGTCTCGGGCCATCTCCCAAGCGCGAGTAGCGCGAGGCTGCCGATCGCGGCGACGTCGAGGCCCGGTGCCACCTCACCAGCAGTCACACTGACCACTCGACTGCATTGCCGACGGACCCTGCGGCGATGGCGCCCCGCGATGTCCTCAGAGCGTTTGCCGATTCCCCGCCTTCGACATCGACATTCTGTTGAGCGTAACGTCCTCGCTTGGGATCGTCGGACGTTGAAGTTTCAGTGACGATCGGGATCTGTCGCGTTGAGCGGGTCACGGGGCGATAAAGCGGGGCCTCGCGACTGGAACTGAGCCGACAATTTCGCCAAGGTCATTTGATCTGAATGATGCACACGACGTCTGCTCTATCGACAATGGCTGTATCGCTGTTCACGAAAATTGCCTCCGAAAGGTGAGTCCGTCTTGGATTACAAGGAAGTACTGCGCCTGCTGACGATCAACGACGAACACTGCGTTACTGGCGTTGGGTTGGCCAAGCTCGATCCGAAGACGCTGGCACTGGTCCGCATGGGCGCGCTGGTC
>CAVQCQ010000031.1:0-424493 GCA_963711015.1 uncultured Actinomycetota bacterium | reverse complement strand
TGGCGGTGGCGGAGGGATTTGAACCCTCGGAGGCTTTCACCTCACACGCTTTCGAGGCGTGCTCTTTAGGCCGCTCAGACACGCCACCGCCGGGAAGGGTACCCAACTCGGGCGGCTGCCCGCGAGTCGGTTCGGTCTATGAGTCCTGAGAGCAACCCTCAGCGCGGCGCTCGCGGAGAAGCATCGGCAGGCGGATCAGCGCGGTCCCGACGATGGCCACGAGTAATCCAGCCAACCAGAGCCACAACCAGTAACGCGGATCCAGTTCCCGATTAGTGGAGCTGACCAAGAACAGGGCCAGTAGGCTCACGATGCCTGACTGGAGCAGGGTGCTCGGCGTGAGTGTCCGCTGCAGAAGCTCGCGGCTCAGGAACGTCGACGCCATAGTCCAGGCTACGCCAGGGGATTTCTCATGTCTCGCAGAAATGTGCGAGCGACTGCTGGGCGGGCTGTCCACTGTCTCCCCCGATCTCGGCGTACACAGACCCATTCGGAGCGGGGTCCGGATCGGATCACCGAGATGCGAAGAAATCGGTCAACAGTGCGCTGCACTCGTCCTCGAGAATGCCGCCGCGTACGTCGACCCGGTGGTTCAGCCGACTGTCGCGTACCACATCGAAGAGGGAGGCGACCGCCCCGGCTTTGGGGTCGTACGCGCCGAAGACCAGGCGCTGAACCCGGGCCAGCACCAGCGCTCCCGCGCACATGGTGCAGGGCTCGAGGGTGACCACCAGCGTGCAGCCGGTCAACCGCCAGGAACCAAGCGCCAGCGCGGCCTCACGCAACGCCAGAATCTCGGCGTGCGCCGTCGGGTCCTGGGCCTGCTCCCGTTGATTGCCCGCCGCCGCGAGCACCTCGCTGGCGCCGTCGAGCACCACCGCCCCGATCGGCACATCGCCGCTCGCCTGCGCCGATGCCGCCTGCTCAAGGGCGAGACGCATGGCCCCGTCCCACCGGCTGGCCACGGCGTACGCCTCAGGCCTGCAGCGCGGCCTCGGCCACCTTCTTGAACTGCGGGTTCAGCTTGATCTTGTCCGCGATGGCCAGCAGCATCTCGTCGCTGCCGAGATCGAGATCGGCCGTGATCGCCCCCATGTCGAAGTCGCTCAGCCCGAGGTCGGCCAGGATGCCGAGATCTCCCATCGGCTCGGCCTCCTCCTCGTCCTCCTCGGGGATCTCCTCGCCGAGATAGTCGGCGACGTCCCGGGCGATCGGCCAGTCGGCCGCGGCACTGCCATCCGACAGCAGCACCTGGACGTGCTGGCCGCGGACCCGGGTGATCACGAAGACCTCCTCGACCAGGCTGACGAACCCCAGCGCACCGGCATCCCCGGGCAGCCGGCGCAGCTGCACGATCAGCTCGTCGAGGTCGTTGGCCAAGTCCTTCGCCAGCTCCTGCACGAAGGGCTGACCGTCCTCGCGATAGGCGGCGAGCACGAAGTCGATCTCGTCGTCGGTCGCGTCTTCGGGCTCGTCCTCGTCCTCGTCCTCGTCGAGATCGTCGTCGGGGTCACTCGGAACGGACCGCGCTTGCCGGCCAGCACCGTCCAGCTCGAACGACTCGTACTCCTCGTCGTCGAAGTCGGACATGATCCTCCTCGTGTTCGGGGCCAGCAGTCATCGTGCCAGAGGCCGAGCCTAGACCCGATGCACCCGAGCGGCCCGCCAGCCCGGTCGCTAACGTTCGTTCCCGTGGAACTCCGCGTCGTCGACCACCCCCTCGTCGGCCACAAGCTCACCCTGCTCCGCGACGAGAACACCGACTCACCGACGTTCCGGCGGCTGACCGAGGAGCTCGTGACCCTACTCGCGTACGAGGCGACCCGGGAGGTGCGGGTCAACAAGGTCACCGTGCAGACACCCTTGATGAGCGCGAACGGGGTCAAGCTGAGCCCGCCCCGGCCGCTGGTGGTCCCGATCCTGCGCGCCGGTCTCGGCATGCTCGAGGGGATGACCCGGCTGATCCCGACGGCTGAGGTCGGCTTCGTGGGTATGGTCCGGGACGAGCAGACCCTGATCGCGACCACGTACGCGGAGCGCCTGCCCGAGGACCTGCACGGCCGGCAGTGCTATGTGCTCGATCCCATGCTGGCCACCGGCGGCACGCTGGCCGCGGCGGTGCAGTTCCTGGTCAAGCGCGGTGCCGACCACATCACCTGCATCTGCCTGCTGGCGGCACCGGAGGGGATCGCCAGGATCACCGAGCTGCTGGACGGGATGCACGTGCCCTGCACCCTGGTCGTGGCCGGCGTCGACGAACGGCTCAACGAGGTCGGCTACATCATCCCGGGCCTCGGCGACGCCGGCGACCGGCTCTACGGAGTCGTCTGATTCCGTCAGGTCGCCGGCTCAGCACCGCGCTCCAACCCGAGGGTCGCCAACAGGTCCTCGTGCAGTTCCATCCACACCGTGTGGCAGGAGTCGGCCCTCGGCTTGGCCACCCATTCGCGCTCGCCGCGTTGGCTCCGGCGGAGCGCCGTCGCGAACCGGCCGTGATAGCCGCGCATCCGGACCAGCCGCTGTCCGAGTCCCGCGTCCAACACCCGGAGGAACTCACTGATCGACGACAGCTCGTCGAGCACGTAGAAGTCCCAGAGCTGGTCGGTGTGGTCGTTCGCCGCGAGCGGGTCGTCCGGGCCGGGCCGCAGCTGCCAGTCCGTGCAGGCTCGCAGCAGCCGGTCGTTCAGCGGTTCGAACCTCGCGTACGCGTCCTGCACGACGGACCGGGCGCTGGCCGCCTCGAGCTCGGCCGCCAGCTGGCGCCCGTTCTCCGTCCGGCCCCGCTCGGTCAGCGTCCAGCCGGTCAGGTCGGCGAACCCGACGCGGGTGATCCAGCCATACGCCTGATGATCAAGAAGCGCCTCGCGAGCGACCGCCGGCTCCAACCCGAACCGCGCAGCCACCTGGTCGTCGTCTGCCATGCCCTTGAGCCGCACGGCGTGCAGCGTCAGCAGCTCGACGGGAGATTCGTGCGCGACGTTCATGGCTGGTCCCATCGCACCGGTCAGTAGTAGTAGGGGAACCGGGACCAGTCGGGCGGGCGCTTCTGCAGGAACGCGTCCCGGCCCTCGACGGCCTCGTCGGTCATGTACGCCAGGCGGGTGGCCTCGCCGGCGAAGACCTGCTGCCCGACCATTCCGTCGTCGATCGCGTTGAACGCGAACTTCAGCATCCGCTGCGCGGTGGGGCTCTTCTGGCAGATGATCGAGGCCCACTCCAGTCCGACCTTCTCCAGCTCTGCGTGCGGCACGACCCGGTTGACCATGCCCATCCGGTACGCGTCCTCGGCGGTGTAGGCCTCCCCGAGGAAGAAGATCTCGCGGGCGAACTTCTGCCCGACCTGCCGGGCCAGATACGCCGAGCCGAATCCGCCGTCGAAGGAGCCGACGTCGGCATCCGTCTGCTTGAACCGCGCATGCTCGGCGCTGGCCAGGCTCAGGTCACAGACCACGTGCAGGCTGTGCCCGCCCCCGGCCGCCCAGCCGTTGACCAGGGCGATCACCACCTTGGGCATGAACCGGATCAGCCGCTGCACCTCGAGGATGTGCAACCGCCCGAGCCGAGCTTGATCACTCTCCGACTCCGCCGCGTACTCGTACCCAGCACGACCCCGGATCCGTTGGTCGCCGCCGCTGCAGAAGGCCCAGCCGCCGTCCTTCGGTGACGGACCGTTCCCGGTCAGCAGCACCGCGCCCACGTCGGCCGACATCCGCGCATGGTCAAGCGCCCGATAGAGCTCGTCCACCGTGTGCGGCCGGAAGGCGTTGCGCACCTCGGGCCGGTCGAACGCCACCCGCACCACCGGTGCGTCGACCGCGCGGTGATAGGTGATGTCGGTGAAGTCGAACCCCTCGACCTCACACCAGGCGGCGGCGTCGAAGGGCTGGTCCACGCCCACAAGTTAGCGCGAGGCGCGTTCGATCTGCTCGGCTCGTCGCTGCCGCACCTGCCAGACGACGTAACCCGCGATCCCGAGGACCAGGACGAGAGTGATCACGATGGCCAGGACCGGCGATACCGCGTACAGCTGCCGCAACGCCGAGAACGTGGCCAGACCGAGGGTCGCGTACAGGAATCCCCAGATCAGTGCGCCGAAGGTCAGTGCCGGCACGTATCGCCGCAGCGGCATCTGGGTCACCCCCGCGGCGAAGTTGACCAGGGTCTGGATGCCCACGGTGAGAAACGACAGCGTGACGACCGGCGCACCCCAGCGCGTGATCAGTGCCTGCACCCGACCGAAGCCCGGGCGGGCCATCAGCTCGGCGATCCGGGTCCGCCGGGCGCCGTTCTGTGCGGCTCGGCCGAGCGCGTACGTCCCTCCGGCCCGCAGCAGCGCCACGGCGAAGAGCATGGTCACCGCGACCGGGTACGGCCAGCTGCGCCAGAAGTCCACGCGCCGAGGCTAGTCGCAGAACCTTGGCGGAGGGCAGAGGGCGGAGAGGGCGTTCGTCCCTGCTACGCCACGCAGATCCCCGAAGATCGAACGCCCTCCAGGCTCCACACTGCTCGGCGGCGTGGGTGACCGCGCAGCATGAAATCCCCCTGAGGGCAGTCAGACCCTCTTTCCCACTTCGCCTGTCATCGTGCGACCGGGCGGTGCGGCCCGACCACGGACAGCGGCCGGACAATGCCTTCGGCCGGCTCGCTATGGTGGCTGACGATGAGTCTCTTCGGCGACGAGCTTCGTCGACTGCGACGCCGCTCCGGCCTCTCCCAGGAGACCCTGGCAGCCCGGGCGGGGCTGAGCACCGAGGCGGTGTCGTTGCTGGAACGGGGTCGGCGTACGCCCCGGTTGACCACGATGCGGCTGCTGGCCGACGGCATGAGCCTGCCGGAGGGAGACCGACCGGCGTTCTTTGCCACCACGAACCTCGCCCCCGACGCCAGTCCGGCGCTTCCGACCTTCAGTGATCCGACGATCGGTCGGGACCGCGAGGTCGCCGCCCTGGCGGAGCTGATGAGCCGCGACGACGGCCAGCTGGTCACCCTGTTCGGCCCGGCGGGGGTGGGCAAGACCCGGATCGCCGTCGGGTACGCGGCCGCCACCGCCAACCGTTATCCCGACGGTGTGCACTGGCTGCCGATCGGCGCCCTCGACGACCCCGCGACGGTGATCACGGCGATCAGCGGTTCCCTGGGCGTCCGTACGCCCGGCCGGGGCGGCGTGGGTGAGATCGTTGATCACCTGCGGCACCAGTCCTGTCTGCTGATCTTCGACAATGCCGAGCACCAGCTGGCGACCTGCGTCGCGCTCAGCCAGGCTCTGCTGGCCGAGGCGCCCGGGGTCAAGATCATCTTCACCAGCCGGCACCTCACCGGGATGACCGCCGAGCACCCGCTGCCGATCAACCCGCTCCCCGTGCCGGCCGCCGGCCAGCCGCCGGAGGACGTGATCAAGTCCCCGGCCGCAGAGCTGTTCTGGACCCGGACCGGATTGGCCGGCCTGCCGGCCGGCGAGCAGGCCGACGCGGTCGTCCGGATCTGCCAGCGGGTCGACGGCCTGCCCCTGGCCCTGGAGATCGCCGCCGCCCGGACGACGGTGCTGACCATCGGCGAGCTGGCCGACACGCTCGAGGCCGAGCTGGGCATCCTGCAGCTGACCGGTCCGCGGGGTGATGAGGCGCTGGCCGATGCCATGGTCGGGTGGAGCCATCAGCTGCTGACGCCGAAGGAGAAGCAGGTCTTCGCCCAGCTCGCTGTCTTCGGCGGTGGCTTCGATCGGGATGCGGTTGCGGCGATCTGCGACGCCGGCCTGACCGCGGTGGAGACCGTGGACGTGCTGGCCTCGCTGGCGTCCAAGTCTCTGGTCGCGCGTCAAGACGACGGCAGCCCGCAGGCGCGGTTCCGGCTGTTGCGGCTGATTCGCCAGTACGCGCGAGCCCAGCTGGCCCAGCAGGACCGGACCGAGGAGCTGCGGCGGCGACACGCGGCGTACTTCTGCGCCCTGGCCGAGCAGGCCGCGCCTCACCTCACGACGCACGATCAACACATCTGGTTGGCGACCATCGACCGCGAGCTGGGCAACTTCCGCGACGCGATCAGCTGGTCGCTGCAGCGCCAGCCCGAGCTGGCCTACCGGATCATCGCCGCCCTGGGTCGCTGGAGCTATCTGCACGGACGCTACGCCGAGGGCCGGATCTGGGCGGCGAATGCACTGCAGGCGTGGCCCGAGGCGCCGGCGACGCTGCGGGCGCCGGTGCTGGAGCTTGCGGGCACGCTGGCATTCCTGCAGTGCGACTACGCGGCCGCGACCACGCTGATGACCGAGGCGCGGGAGCTCTGTGTCGCCGCCGGTGATCGGGCGCGGGTCGTCTCCTGCACCTCCCGGCTGGGCTCGATCGCCCGCGAGCAGGGGCGGTACTCCGAAGCCGAGCGGCTGCACACCGAGGCGCTCGAACTGGCCCGGGCGGCCGACGATCAGCATCAGGTCGCCAGCCAGCTCAACTATCTCAGCTTCCTCAGCTGGCTGCGCGGCGATCCGGTGACCGCCGAGCCGCCGGCCCGCGAGGCACTGGACCGGAACCGCGAGCTGGGGGACCGGGAGGGCGTGATCTGGGCGTTGATCAACTTGGGCACCGCGGCGCGCTACCGCGACGATCTCGGCGCGGCCGAGCTGCTGTTGCGCCAGGGCCTCGATCTCGGCGAGGAGCTGAACTTCCGGGAGAGCATCGCCTGGGCGAGCAACCAGCTCGGCGTCGTCGCCCGGCTGCGCGGGGACTCCGAGCGCGCCCTCGGGTTGCAGCAGGCCAGCCTCGCCGAGCACCGTGAGCTCGGCGACCGGTGGCGAGAAGCCAGCGTCCACGACGAGCTCGCCGCCTTGGCGCTGGCCGCCGGCGATGCGCTGCGGGCCGCCCGTGAACTGGCCGCTGCCGATCGGCTCCGCCAGGAGATCGACGCCCCGGTCCCCGCCGTCGAACAGGCCGACCGAACGCGAACGGTCGAGGCGGCCCGGCAACAGCTGGGATCGGTCTTCGAGGCGGCGGGTCTCACCGCCGACCTGTAGACGCCCGCTGCGGTTTCGAAACCGCGAGGGGGTCAGCCGCGGCCGAGATAGGGCATCTTCGTGGCCATCACGGTCATCGTGGCGACATTGGCGTCCAGCGGCAGGCTGGCCATGTACGCCACGGCACGGGCCACGTCGTCGACATTCATCCGCGGTTCCGGGCGGAGGCTGCCGTCGGCCTGCGGCACTCCTTCGGCCATCGCTTCGGTCATGTCAGTCGCGGCGTTGCCGATGTCGATCTGGCTGCAGGCGATGTCGAACGCGCGGCCGTCCAACGCGGTCGCCTTGGTCAAGCCGGTGATCGCGTGCTTGGTCGCGGTGTAGGCCGCCGAGCGCGGCCGCGGCGCGTACGCGGAGATCGAGCCGTTGTTGATGATCCGGCCACCGCGCGGCTGCTGGTGCCGCATCACCCGGAACGCCTCCCGAGTGCACAGGAACACTCCGGTGAGATTGACGTCGACCGCCGCCTGCCACTCCGCGAGCGGGATCTCGTCGAACTCGTGCGGCGGGCTGCCCATCCCGGCGTTGTTGAACAGCAGGTCCACCCGGCCGTGCCGGGCCACCGCCTGGTCGAACAGCCCGCGGACCGACTCCTCACGCGTCACGTCGGCCGGGAAAGGATCCAGCCGAAGGTCAGCATGCTCAGCCGCCAACCCTTGGAGCGGCTCGGGCCGTCGGCCGGCGAGCACCACGGTCCAGCCGTCGCGAGCCAGCGCCAGCGAACAGGCCGCGCCGATCCCGCTGCCGGCTCCGGTGACGACCGCAACCCGCTCGTTCATCGCGGACCCCTTCCTTCCTCCCCACCGCGACCTACGTATACATAGGTTGCGGTCGAGGCGACATGATGTCGGGCATGGATATTGCCATTCTCGGAACCGGCGACGTCGGGCGCGCCCTCGGCCAGGGGTTCACCGCCGCCGGCCATTCGGTCACCATCGGCACCCGCGACCCCGAGCGTACGCGGGCCCGGCTGGAGTGGGCCGACCCTTCGACCAGCGTCGGGGCCCGTACTGCCGCTGGCCGCGTACCCCGACCTTCGCGCCGACGTCTTCATCAACTCGACCAATGGGGCCGGCGCGCTCGCCGCCCTGCAGGCGGTGGGCGATGCTCTGGACGGCAAGGTGGTGATCGACACCTCCAACCCGCTCGACTTCTCGCAAGGCTTCCCGCCGTCGCTGTTCGTCAGCAACACCGACTCGCTCGCCGAGCAGCTGCAGGCCGCCATCCCGAACGCCCGAGTGGTCAAGTCCTTCAACACCATGTCGAACCCGGTGATGATCAACCCGGGCGCTCTTCCGGCCGAGACGACGATCTTCGTCGCCGGCAACGACGAGGAGGCGCGCTCGGTCGCGGCCGGCTTGCTCCGCGATCTCGGCTGGACCGACATCTTCGACCTCGGTGACCTGACAGCCGCCCGAGGACTGGAGATGTACCTACCACTGTGGGTCCGGCTGTTCGGCCAGCTCGGTCACCCGATGTACAACATCAAGGTTGTCCGCTGACGGCTCGCTCGCGGGCCGCGTAGGCGGCCACCTCGGCCCGGTTGCGCAGACCGAGCTTGGTGATCACTCGGCTGACATGGTGGGCGGCGGTCTTCCGGCTGATGAACAGCCGGCGTGCGATCTCGGGATTCGACAGTCCCGTTCCCAGCAGGGCCAGCACATCGCGCTCCCGCTCGGTGAGCAGTTGCTCGCTCCGCGGGCCGGGGCGGGTCGGGACACCGAGCTCGCGGAGCAGAGCCGAGGCGTCGTCGGCATCGCGGCGAGCGCCGAGGCGGTCGAACACGGCGAGGGCTCCGATCGCCTCCACCGAAGCCGCCTCCGGCCGGGTGCCGATCAGCATCCGGGCCAGCTCACGCCGGGCGCAGGCCGCCTCGTACACCAGGCCGGCGGCCTCGAAACCTCGCGACGCCGCATCGAGGTGCGTGACGGCGAGCTCTCGCTGGGACTCCGCGCCGGCGATCCGGCCCGCCGCCAGCTCGGCGCGCGCCTGGATCAACCCGTGATGGTGATCGTCGGCGAGCCGGGTGAGCTCGCTGCCGGCTTGCCGCGCGGCGATCAGGTCACCACTGGCCAGCTGCGCGGCGACCAGCGCTTCGAGCAGCGGCGCCCGCACCAGCGGGCGGTCTGCGCAGCGGGTCAAGGAACGTTCCAGCAGCGCCGCCGCAGTGGCGGCATCTCCCCGCAGCAACGACAGCTCGGCCAGCACCAGCGCGGCCGGCGACTCATCCTGCTCCGGCAGCAGCGCCTCGGCGGCGTCGAGCTCGCCTTGGTGCAGTCGCAGCCGCGCCAGGGCCGAAGCGGCGCGGGAGTGCAGCGCGGGCGTTGCGTGATCGGCCACAGCGAGCGCTGCCGACAGCTCACGGTCGGCGTCCGCCCACAAGCCGGCCGACGTCAGCACGCTGCCGTACAGCGTGCGACAGTGCGCGTTGAGGAAGGGGCAGCCGTACCGGGCGATGAAGCCATCGGCCACCCGGCACCACTGGACGGCCCGATGCAGGTCGGAGGTCAGGTCGCAGGCCTCGAGCATGTCGCAGCAGGTGAAGACCACGGTGTCGAGCCGGGTGTATTCGCCGGCCAGTGTGCCGGCCATCCCCTCGTCGATGAGGGCCAGTCCCTCCGCAACGTCGCCGCGCCTGACCAGCGCAAGCCCCAGATCGCACAGCGCGCACAGCTCCAGGTCACGATCACCGAGCCGGCGCCCGTCCTCCAGGGCACGGCGGGCCAGGTCGACGGCCGTACCGAGGTCAGCGCTGGTATAGCCGAACACCAGATCGAACCACCCGCGCAGGTCCTCGGTGTCCGCGGCGCCCAGACTGCGGGCTCTGGTCAGCCAGCCCTGGGCGGCGACGTCGTTCCCGAGGCTGGAGAAGTAGACGACCGACACCTGCAGCGCCACCACCGCCGCCGCGGTGTCATTACCTTCCCTCCGGTACGCGGCGTACGCGCGGGAGCGGTAGTCGACACACCCGCCGGGATCGCCGAGCCACCACAGTGCCTCGCCCATGCCCTCGAGCGCCTCGGCACTGACCTCCGCATCCAGGACGCCCGAGAAGCCTTCCCGGGCGTCGTCCCACCTACCCTCGGCGAGAGCTGCTCTCGCCGCGGCGGCCCGCTCTTCGGGCGTGACGTCGGTCGTCACGGATCAATTCTCGTCGCCAGGGCGCGGCCGGGAATAGGTCAGTTGCCCGATGCTCGATGATCGGATCGCGCGAACGCTAGGTCCATGACTTCAGCAGTGGAAACCTTCTCCATCCCGCTCGAGGCCGCCGAGGCGTACGAGGAGTTCTTCGTGCCCAACATGTTCGCCCGCTGGCCGGCGCATCTGCTCGATCTCGCCGACGTCCGAGCCGGCGACTCCGTGCTGGACGTTGCCTGCGGTACCGGAATCGTCGCCCGTGGCGCGGCGGACCGGGTCGGCCCGAGCGGCAGCGTGACCGGCGTCGATCTGAACGAGAACATGCTGATCGTGGCCCGCCGCGTCCGGCCGGACCTGACCTGGCAGCAGGGCGACGTCGCGGCGCTGCCCTTCCCCGACGACCGCTTCGACGCAGCGCTGTGCCAGATGGCGCTGATGTTCTTCCCCGATCGAACCGGTGCGGTGCGCGAGATGGCCCGGGTCACCCGGTCCGGCGGCACGGTGGTTATCGCCGTGCCGGCAGCATTGGACGAACAGCCGGCCGAGGGGCCGCTGATGGAGATGGCCTTGCGGCATGCCGGACCGCAGGCACGGCAGCTGCTCGAGACGTACTACTCAAGCGGCAGCCGGCCTGACGTCGAGGCACTGATGCGCAGCGCCGGACTGGAGACCGTCGGCGCGCGGACCGTCACCGAGCCGATGTCGTTCGACTCGGTCGACGCCTACCTTCGCGCCGAGGTGGAGAGCTCACCGCTGCGCGACCTCATCGATGACGCGACGTACGAGAAGATCAGGGCCGGCGCCGAGCAGCTGCTGGCGCCGTACGTCACGGCCACGGGTATCGAGGTGCCGCTCGTCGGCTACGTCGTGGCGGGCTCCCCGACCTGAGTCGCGTCGTGCTCGGCCGGCGGGGCGGGCTTCGGGTTGCGCATGAAGATTGCGCACACGATCGCTCCGATGCTGACCAGCGCAGCCACGACGAACGCCAGGCTGATTCCGCCACCCAAAGCGGCGACCTCGGGCAGGCCGGCCTCGGTCAGCGTCGCCGCTCGAGTCGACATGATCGCCACCAGCATCGCCGTGCCGGCGGCGCCGGTCACCTGCTGCAGGGTGGCGAGGATCGCGCTGCCGTGCGAGTACAGATAGGGCGGCAGCGGGTTGAGCCCGGTGGTGAAGGCCGGCGTGAACAGGCAGGCCAGCGCCACCATCATCAGCATGTGCAGCCCGACCAGCATCCAGATCGGCGTCGCCGCATCAACCGTGCTCAACCGCCACAGGGTGAAGGTCAGGGCCGCCGCTCCGCCGGTGCACAGCGCCTTCGGGCCGTGGCGGTCGAAGAGCTTGCCCACCGTCGGGCCGAGCAGACCCATCAGCAGGCCGCCGGGCAACAGCATCAGCCCGGTCGCCAGCGACCCGATGCCGCGAACGGTCTGCAGGTAGATCGGCATCAGGATGATCATCCCGAACAGCGACACCATCGCGATGCAGAGCATCGTCAGACTGAGGCTGAACATCGGGTAGCCGAAGGGTCGCAGGTCGAGCAGCGGGCTGCCGGGGCCGCGGGCCAACCGGCGCTGGCGTACGCCGAAGATCAGCAGGCAGACCACGCCGACGATCAGGCTGGCGATGGCCACCCGATTGCCGTTCGCGGACTCCCGACCGATCTGACTGAGACCGTAGACGATGCCGCCGAAGGCCGGCACCGACAGCACTACCGAGAGCACGTCGAGCTTCTGGTGACCTGCCTCGCCGATGTCGGTCAGCTTGCGGGCGCCGACGATCAACGCGGTGAGCGCGATCGGCAGCACCAGCACGAACATGAATCGCCACGACAGGAACTGCAGGATCAGTCCGGACAGCGTGGGCCCGATCGCCGGGGCTACCGAGATCGCGATGCTGATGTTGCCCATCACCACGCCGCGACGCTCGATCGGCACCAGGGTGAGCACCGTGGTCATCAACAGCGGGATCATCATCGCGGTTCCGGACGCTTGGACGATCCGGGCCGGCAGCAGTAACCAGAATCCAGGCGACACCGCGGCGAGCAGCGTGCCGGCGCAGAACAACCCCATGGCCAGCTGGTAGACCGTCCGGGTCGTCAGTCGTTGCAGCAGGAACCCAGTCGTGGGGATCACCACGGCCATGGTCAGCATGAACGCCGTGGTCAGCCACTGCCCGGTCCGCGCGCTGACACCCAGGTCGACCATCAGCCGAGGCAGCGCGACGCCCATGATCGTCTCGTTCAGGATCACGACGAAGGCAGCGACGAGAAGGGTGCCGATGATGGTGCGGTCGCGCGCACTCATCCTGGTCTCCGACGTCGCTCGGCGATCGGTGGTGGACGTCACAGTCCGTCTATCCCTTCACTCCATGCTTCGGCGGTGGTCTCGACCTCGAGATTGGCGGTCACGAGAGAGATGACCGCGCGCGACGCGAGAACTCATCGCACGACCGGCGCGCATTTACACGCTACGGGCCGGTCTGGGCAGCGGCAACCGGATTGCGTTCACCCACGGCGGACAAGTGGTCACGACTTAGCTTAGGTTCACCTAAGATCGGTCGGGTGGCTGTGACTATCACCGAGGTGACGCACCCGCTGGCCGGGACCGCGGCCGCAGCGAACGAGCTCAATGAGTGGCTCAACGTCCGCCTCGGCTGGCCCGAGGACCGTGCGGGTTGGGTGGGCTGTGCGGACGTGGACGCCGCCGCGATCGCCGACTGGGAGGCGCGGGTCGATCCGCAGGTGAGCCAGAGGTACGGCCAGACCCACCCGATGACGGTGTCCGGCTTCGTCTTGGACTGGTACGCGTCGCTGCCGGGCGTCGTCGGGGGCGCATGCTTCCGGCAGGCGCGCCGGGTGCCGCGCCTGGACCGAGCCTCGCTCGCCTTCCGGTGCCATCCCGAGGAGCAGTATCCGGAGGCCGTCGCCCTGCTCGATCCGCGGTTCTGGTGCCTGCCGGACGACCCGGATGCCGCCCATCCCGACGCCGACGTGGTGGCCTCCGAGGCCGCCCTCGCGGCCGTGCTCCGCTGCGCCGTGCGGGCTCACGCCGACGACTTCCTGGCCGGCTACGCCGGTGGCGCGAAGCTGGCCCGGCGGCATCTGCTGGGGGCCTTCTTCGACGGCCTCGACACCGGTGTCTGGTACGGCGGGAGTGCCGAGGTGCCGGCGGCAGCCGAGGTGCTGCAGCTCGGGGCGCTGGTGCTGCCGGGGTCGACCTCGGAGTTCGCCGATCCATCCACGGTGTATCGGCTCTCCGATGCCCGCGGTCGCGAGCACCTGAGCCGTCGCCGGGTCGGCTGCTGCTACTACTACAAGGTGAGCGAGAACGGCGAGGCCTGCGCCACCTGCCCGCGGGTCAACGATGCCGAGCGGGTGGAGCGCTACGCAGAGTTCGACTAGCCGCGACCAGACGGGCGCCGGACGGGTCCTGCGGGATGCCGTACGCGGGCAGCGGGCGGACGTGGTCAGTTCCACCCTGCTCGCCTGCGGTCATCAGCTCTCCGAGGCGGCGGTTCCCGTGGTCGTGGGCGCGGCGCTGGATCGGGCGGTGGGTACCGGCGACGGGTCGGCACTGCTCCTCTGGCTCGCGGTCGTGGTCGCCGTCTTCGTCGTGCTGGCCAGCTGCGGGGGGATCGGCTTCTGGCTGAGGGAGCGAGCGCAGCTCCGGGCGGGTCGCGAGGTCCGCGTCCAGGTCTCGGCTCGGGTGCTCGATCCGGCCGGCGGCGCACCGGGACGGCCCGGGGAGCTCATCGGGTTGGCCAGCTCCGACGCCGATCGGACCGCCCAGGTGGTCACCGTGTACGCCCGCGCGGCCAGCTCCGCGGCGGCGCTGGTGGCCGGGGCCGCCGTGCTGTTCGCTGCCTCACCCGTGCTGGCCGCGGCCGTACTCGCGGGGGTGCCGATCGTGATCGGCGCCTCCCGACTGCTCGCCCGGCCGCTGGTCGGCCGGGCCGAGGCCGAGCAGACCACCCTGGCCGCGGCCACCAGCACGGCGACCGATCTGATCACCGGGCTCCGGGTGGTCAAGGGCATCGGCGCCGAGCGGGCCGCGAGCACCGCGTACGCGAGGGCCAGCCAGACCGCGCTGCGGGCCCGGCTCGCTGCCGTCAACGTCGAGGGGGGCTATCGCTGGGCGACCACCGCGCTGACCGGCCTGTTCCTCGTCGTGGTCGCGTGGATCAGCGGGCAGCTGGCCCTGGCCGGTGTGATCAGCATCGGAGAGCTGGTTGCCGCGGTCGGGCTGGCGCAGTTCCTGATCGAGCCGCTGGAGCGGCTGACCCTGCTGGGCCCGATGCTGGCCGGCGCCCGCGGCTCGGCCAACCGGGTCGCTGTGCTGTTGGCGGCACCGCCGGCGGTACACCCCGGCGCCATGTGCCCTGAGCTTGTCGAAGGGCGTCTGGAGGTCCGACACCGAAATATCGCCCTGGATCTGGCGCCCGGCGAGCACCTCGGCGTAGTGATCACGAACGGGGCCACGGCCACCGAGCTGCTCGACGTACTGGCCCGGGACACCGAGCCGGACGAAAGCCTGGTGCTGGATGGCACCGACCTGCGCACCGCCACCCTGGACAGCGCTCGCGAAGCCGTGCTGGTCGCGCGGCATGACGCGACGCTGTTCGAGGGCACCCTGGCCGAGAACATCGATGCCGGCGGCCTGCGCGATCTGGTTCCCGTGTTGGTCGCCTCGGGCGCCGACGAGGTGCGCGACACGATGCCGGACGGGCTGGACACCGAGATCGGCGAGCGGGGACGTACCCTCTCCGGCGGCCAGCGGCAGCGCGTCGCCCTGGCTCGGGCCCTGGCCGCCGACCCGGTCGTGCTGGTGCTACACGACCCGACCACCGCGATCGACGCCGCGACGGAGGACCGGATCGCCACCGGCCTTCGGCGCTACCGGGTCGGCCGCAGCACCTTGATGATCACCTCCAGCCCCGCCCTGCTGGCCCGCTGCGACCGGGTGATCATGATCGAGAACCAGGAGATCATCGCCGAGGGGCGGCATGCGGACCTGATCGAGAACCCGCACTATCGAGCGGCGGTGCTCTCGTGACCAGAGCAAAGCAAAGGGGGACGACCCCCTTGAACCCCCGCCGCGCGCACAAGAACACACGGGAGCGCGCGTGACCAAAGCACAGCAAAGGGGGACGACCCCCTTGAACCCCCGCCGCGCGCACAAGAACACACGGGAGCGCGCGTGACCAATCCCCCGAGTGCTCGCGGCCAGATCACTCTGCTTCCGATCGCCTCACCGCGCCGCACCTGGCGCGCCGCCGCCGAGCTGCTTCGGCCCCGGAAGGCGCAGACGGCCCTGACCCTGGCGACGTTGCTGGCCGCCGGCATCGCCGTGGTGTTCGTGCCCGCTCTGCTGGGCGAGCTGGTCGACGCCATCCGCGGTCCCGGCGGCCGCTCGGCCGTCAACCTGATCGCTCTCGGACTCCTCGTCGCCCTGATGGCCCGAGCGGCGTTCACCGGCCTCGGTCAGCTCCTGCTGGGCCGGCTCGGAGAACAGGTGCTGGCCCAGCTGCGCGAGCGGGTGATGCGCCGGGCGCTCGACACCCCGTTGGAGACCGTGGAGCGGGCGGGCACCGGCGACCTGGTGCAGCGCACCGGCGGAGACATCACGGTGGTCTCCGAGGGCATCCGGTCCGCTCTGCCCGCCGTGTTGACGGCCCTGATCGACGTGGCCCTGACCTTGGTCGGGCTGACCGTGCTCGACTGGCGTCTGGGACTGGCCGGATTGGCCCCGCTGCCGATCTGGATCCTGGCCACTCGCTGGTACCTGCGCACCTCGGGCCCGCGCTACGCGCTCGAGCGAGCGGCCGACAGCGCCCAGACCCAGAGTCTGGTCAGCAGCCTGACCGGGGCGGCGACGGTTCGCGCCTTCCGGCTGCAGGCCCGTCATCTGCGCCGGATCCGGGAGACCTCCGACGCGGCGGTCCGGGCCGGCACTCGAGCCCGGACGACCTCGGCGAGGTTCGCGTTCGTGCTCAACGGCGCCGAGATGGTGGGGACGCTGTCCATCCTGCTGGCCGGCTTCCTGCTGGTCCGCGCCGACGCGATCACGCTCGGCGCCGCCACGGCGGCGGCGTTCTACTTCACCCGGCTGTTCAGCCCGCTGATGATCATGCTCTACCTGCTGGACGAGGCACAGTCGGCTGGTGCCGCGCTGGCCCGGTTGGTCGGGATCACCGATCTGCCGGCCCCGCCGGCGCCGATCGCGCCGGGCGTCCCGCGGAACGCGTCCATGATCATCTCTGGCGTTCGGTTCGGCTACGACGACGGCCCCGAGGTACTGCACGGGATCGATCTGGAGCTGGCCGCGGGCGAGCGGGTCGCGGTGGTCGGCGCGACCGGCGCCGGCAAGACCACGCTGGGCATGATCGCCGCGGGCGTACGCCAGCCCGACCAGGGTGAGGTGCGGATCGGCGGCGTCCCGCTGGCCGATCTGGCCGACCAGCACCGGCATGTCGTCCTGGTCACCCAGGAGGTCCACGTGTTCGCCGGGACGGTGGCGGACAACCTGCGGCTGGCCCGGCCCGATGCCGAGAATGATCAGCTGCGGACAGCGCTGGCCGAGGTGGGCGTCGACCTCGACCTGGACGCGATCGTCGGGCACGGTGCGGACGAGATCAGCGCGACCCATGCGCAGCAGCTCGCGCTGACCCGGCTGCTGCTGACCGATCCCGAGATCGTGATCTTGGACGAGGCCACCGCGGAGGCCGGCAGTGCCGGCGCCCGGGTACTGGAGCTGGCGGCCGACCGGGCGCTTCGTGGCCGGACCGCCATGGTGATCGCCCACCGGCTGACCCAGGCCATCACCGCCGACCGAGTCGTGGTGATGGACAAGGGTTGCGTGGTCGAGGTCGGATCACACGCCGAGTTGATCAAGGCCGGCGGTTCGTACGCCGCCCTCTGGTCAGCCTGGACCAGTGCCCGCTGAGCAAGACAACCTTGCTGTGCTGTTGAGGTTAGCCTACCCTCACTTCATGCGCGCCCGGGATCCTGCGGCAGCGACCCTCAGCCAGCAGTCCGGGCGCGCACCATCCTCGCCGCCGGTAGCTGGCTGGCCGGCGACCGACAGCCAGCTCAGCGCGCTCCGCCAGTACCGCGAGGACCACGCGGCGTGCGGGGAGTGCTGCGGCCCGACCCGCACCCACCTGGTCGGCGTGCGGGTGGGCGTGGTGACCCTCACCGCGGCGGACCGCTCCGTGGTGGTCGACCTGGACGCGTACGTCGCCGCGCAGCCCGACCCGGTGATCGCCCAGAGCCTGCAGGTCCGGACCCATCTCAATGTCGATCATGCCGACGACTTGGTGATCTTGGTCTCCCGGCTGTTCGGTACGCCGCGCCGGGAGCTGGCCGCCGTCACCGTGGAGTGGATCGACAGGCTCGGTCTCGACCTCTGCTACGTCGACGAGCAGGGCGCGACGGCCGTGCGGCTGCCGTTCCGGACGCCGCTGGCCTCGATGGACGACCTCGGTGGCCGGCTGCACCGGTTGATCGCGGACGCGGTCTGAAGCGGCGCCGTTCCGTTCGCTAGCGTCAGGACATGGCGGGCAACTCGAAGAGGTCCAAGAAGTCGAAGAAGAAGAAGATCTCCAATGAGCTCTACGAGGCGGAGATCTTCCGGCTGCAGACCGAGCTGGTCAAGGTCCAGGAATGGGTGCGGACCACCGGCGCCCGGATCGTGGTGATCTTCGAGGGACGGGATGCGGCCGGCAAGGGCGGCACGATCAAGCGGATCACCGAGTACCTGAGCCCTCGGGTAGCGCGGATCGCGGCGCTGCCCAGCCCGACCGACCGGGACCGCGGGCAGTGGTACTACCAGCGCTACATCGCCCATCTGCCCACCCGCGGCGAGATCACCCTCTTCGACCGGTCCTGGTACAACCGGGCCGGTGTCGAGCGCGTGATGGGTTACTGCACGCAGGAGGAGTACGACCGGTTTCTGGTCCAGACCCCGATCTTCGAGCAGATGTTGATCGACGACGGGATCCTGCTGCGGAAGTACTGGTTCTCGGTTTCGGACGCTGAGCAGCTGAAGCGATTCCGCGCCCGGAGGAACGACCCGGTACGCCAGTGGAAGCTCAGCCCGATGGACCTGGAGTCGATCAACCGCTGGGAGGACTACTCCCGAGCCAAGGACGAGATGATGGCGCATACCGACACCCCGGCCAGCCCGTGGTTCGTGGTGGAGTCCGACATCAAGAAGCACGAGAGGCTGAACATGATCGCCCACCTGCTGTCGACCATCCCGTACACCGAGGTGCCCGGGCCGCAGGTCGAGCTGCCGGAGCGGCTGGAATCGACCTCGAACTACGTACGCCCGCCGCGGGAGAACTTCAACTACGTTCCCGACCACGCGGCAAAGCTGATGGCGAAGGAGAAGTGACATGACGGTGCGGTTCGCCCAGTGGACTCTGGACGTCCACGACGTCGAGATGATGCTCGCCTTCTGGTCGGAAGCCCTCGGCTACGACATCGACGGTGATCACCTGCGGCCGCCCGCGGGCGCCGAGCCGGGCTCGCCCACCGTCTGGCTGCAGCGCACCACCGCGGCAAAGAGCGGCAAGATGCGCGGGCACGTCGACGTCTACGTGGCGGCCGACGGCAGCGTGTCGGACGAGGTCCGGCGGCTTCTCGCCCTGGGCGCCCGGCGCCTGGACGTCGGCCAGACCGGCGAGGAGGGCTTCGAGGTCCTCGCCGACCCGGAGGGCAACGAGTTCTGCGTCCTCCACCATCGGTGGCGCCGCGCGTAACACCGACCCCCATTTCGGCAAACTCGGACTCACAGGGAGCGGAGGCGTTCGCGGACGACTGACGTCAGCTGACGCTGGGCGCGGATGGAGTGGGTGGCCAGCCGGACGGTGGGGATCCGCCCGCCGGCGGCGAGCGAGAGGTCCTGGGGCAGCAGGATCACACTGCGCGTGCCGACCCGGCGGCCGAGATCACGCAGCGACCCGGCGATCCGGTGCCGGCCGAAGACACCGACGGCGGTGATCAGGACCCGGCGCAGTGCCCGAGCTCCGTGGCGTTCCACCACCGTGCCCACGAGACGATCGGCCGCTGCGCAGCCGAGGGGCGTGGCCGGTGCGACCATGATCAACAACGTCTGCGGTTCGGTCAGCCGCTCGATCGAGCCCGCCGCATGCGGCCCGACGTCGTGCAGCGCCAGGCCCGCGTTCAGGGCGCGCACGTCGTCGCCCTCGGGAAGCCGAAGTCCCAGGACGCCGGCCGAGTGGTCCAGTAGCTGCGGCGCTCCGCCAGGCTCGTTCTGCAGCGCCGCGAAGAGCAGCGCGGTGACCGTGGTGACACCGACCCCGCCGGCCGTCCCCGCGACCAGCACCTTGATCATGTGCCGTCCTCGATCCTCAGCCGGCCGCCGCAGATCCGGGCCAGCCCGCGCATCACCGCCACACCACGATCGCCCTCTGAACTCCAGGGAGCAGAGGCCTCCGTCCACCAGATCTCTCCATCGGACAGCTCAAGCCCTCGGGTCACCCGGCTCGCGTCGAACCCGTCCTCCAGCAGCCGCGAGCTCTCAATGGTCAGCACCGCCTGCGCATCGCGATCGACCAGCTGCGCCGCGGCACCGCCGTAGAGCGCCCGTAGCCCCAGTTGTTCGTCGACTTCGGCGGCCGCCGCCACCAGCGCCTCGAGGATCACCGGCTGGGCGGTCACCAGATACAGCTCACGCGGCACGGGCCGTCCTTTCGGCGAAGTTGGCGACCTGCACGATCCGCGGCCGCTCGCCACGACGGACGAACCGGCCGCGGCCGGGCACCATCTGTTCGGCGTACACCTGCGGCAGGATCTGGCCCTCGCTGCGCTCGCCGGACAAGATCAACGAGCTGCCGCCGGTGTCCCGGATGGTCTGCATCGCCACGTCGTACATCGCCCGGGACGCCCCCGCCACCGGCCGGGTCAGCAGGACGTGCAGCCGCAGGTCACGGGCGGACGGCAGATAGGGCAGCAGCGGCCGCAGCGGTTCGGTGCCGCCGGAGGCGAGGATGTCGTAGTCGTCAGCGACCACCACGATCCGCGGACCGGCCAGCTTCGCCGCCGGAACGGTGCTCCGCTTCTCCAGCTCGGTGGCGATCGCGGCCGACAGGTTGCGGGCCTCGACCGCCGTCGTGGCGTGACCACCCAGATACGGCTCGGACACCTCTGCGGCAATGTCGCCACGCATGTCCATCACCGCGAGCACCAGCTCGTCCGGGCTCAGCCGGTCCAACAGGCTGCGCACGATTCCGCGCAGCAGCGTGGTCTTGCCCGACCGAGTGTCGCCGAACGCCATCAGGTGCTGGTCCCGCGAGCCCAGTTCCAGGTACGCCGGCTCCATGGTGTCCTGGCGCAGCCCGAACGGCAGCAGATCCGGCTCGTCCAGCGCGTCCGGCAACTCGTCCGGCGAGAAGTCCATCGGCAGCAGCCGGATCGGCGCGGCGGCCGGGCCGTGCCAGCTGGCCGAGGTCCGCTGCGCCAACGCCTCGATCGCTTCACCCATCCCGGTGTCGTCGGTGTCGTCCAGCACCGGCAGCGCCACCTGTGCGAACAGGCTGTCCTCGGTGAGCAGCCGGCCCGGCTGCTTCGCGGTGATGGTCGCGGCCAGCTTGCGGCCGATCACCGAGTCGGCCGGATCGTTCAGCTTGAGCTCGCATCGGGTTCCGATCAGCGGCTGGTGCGCCATCCGCAGCTCGTTCCAGCGGGTCATCGCCAGCACGACGTGGATGCCGAAGCTGCCACCGCGCTGCAGCAAGGTGATCAAGCTGTCCTCGAGCTCCTCGAAGTCGGTCCGCAGCTGGGCGAACCCGTCGACGAGCAGCACCACATCGGCCGACCCCAGTTCGGGGATCCGGCCGGCGACATGGGCCGACCGCAGCATGGTCGTCGAGTCGATGCCATGATCACGAAACACCCGCTCGCGTTGGGCCAGCATGCCGAGCAGCTCCTCCAGCAGCCGGAGCAGCCGGTCGCGATGCGCCCGGGTGGCCACCCCGCCGACGTGCGGGAAGCCCTCGATCCGGGCCAGCCCCCCGCCGGAGAGATCCATCCCGTAGACGCTCACCTCCTGCGGGGTGGCGGTGAGGGCGATCGAGGCCGCCATCGTCCGCAGGAAGGTGGTCCGCCCGGACTGCGGCGCGCCGATCACGGCCAGATGCCCGCCGCCGCGGCTGAGGTCGAGCCGCCACGAACCCTGCTGCTGCTTGGCCGGATGGTCGATCAGGC
Organism: uncultured Actinomycetota bacterium; assembly: GCA_963711015.1. Classification (GTDB taxonomy): domain Bacteria; phylum Actinomycetota; class Actinomycetes; order Propionibacteriales; family Propionibacteriaceae; genus Microlunatus. Next base: position 403,122 of record CAVQCQ010000031.1, on the reverse strand, counting down.
CCATCGGAACGACCAGCTCACCGCTGGCCCGCGGTTCGTCGGCGTCGGACAGGATCCGGGACAGGGCAAGTCGCGACGGCAGGGGTGGCAGCCAGACGGGCGTGACCTCGCGGTTCGCCGCGCGCAACCGGTCGACGCACTCGGCCACCAGCGCCCGGCCCACGTCGGGTCGCCGCAGCTCCTCTTCGGCGTTCTCACCGGCATCCGGCCGCGTCAGCCCGTTGTAGGTCGGCAGCAGCAGCGGCTGCGGCCGGCCGGCGTCGGAGTCGGCCGGCGGGGCACCATCACCGGGCACGGGCCCGGAGACGTAGCCCGACCGGAAGCGCCGGTAGATCGAGGTGTCGACCTTGAGGTAGCCGTAGCCCGGGATGGCCGGCAAGTGGAATGCGTCCGGCGTGTCCAGGACGACGGAGCTCTCCGACTCCGAGAAGGTGCGCAGGCCGATCCGGTAGGACAGGTAGGTATCGAGGCCGCGCAGCTTGCCGGCTTCGATCCGCTGGCTGGACAGCAGCAGGTGAACGCCGATGGAGCGTCCGATCCGACCGATGCTGATCAACAGGTCGACGAACTCCGGCTCCGCGGTGATCAGCTCACCGAACTCGTCGATCACGATGAACAGGTGTGGCAGCGCCGGCAGCGGCGGCCCGCCCTCGAGACGTCGCCGCTCCCGCAGCTCCCGGTAGTGGCTGATCGACGGCGAGGAGTCGGCGTCGCGGAGCAGCTCCTGGCGGCGGACCACCTCGCCGTTGATGCTGGCCCGCGCCCGCTCGGTCAGCTGCGGGTCGTCGGCCAGGTTGTCGATGATCCCGGCCACGTGCGGCAGGCCCTGGAACGGCGCGAACGCGGCACCGCCCTTGTAGTCCACCAGCACCATGCTGAGGTCCTCCGGCGGGTGGGACAGCGCCAGTGCGGTGATCAAGGTCCGCAGCATCTCGCTCTTGCCGGAGCCGGTGGCCCCGATGCAGATGCCGTGCGGGCCCATGCCCAGCTGCGCCGACTCCTTCAGGTCCAGCAGCACCGGAGCGCCGACGTCGTCCAGGCCGATCGGCACCCGGAGGAAGTCCCGCGGCGAGCGCGGCAGCCAGGCCAGCTCGGGGTTGATCATGGACACGTCGGCGATACCGAGCAGGTCGGTGATGTCGATCGCCTGGGCCGACTCCACCTCGTCCTGGCGGGACAGGCTCAGCCGGAGCGGCGTCAGGGTGCTCGCCACCGCGTCGAACAGCGCCACCGACGTGTGGTCGATCATCGCCGGCTGCTCCAGCGGCACCGCCGAGTCGGCATCGGTGCGCGCGTCGGTGATCACCGCCTGGCCGTCGGTGGCCGTCACCCGGACCGTGACGTCGGATGGCTCGTGCAGCCGGTCGCTGAGCAGGTGCACGGTGGTCACCTGCAGCTCGGTCAGCGTGAGGTCGGCGTCCGGCACCGGCAGCGTCGAGGCCAGGCGCCCGTAGTCGTCCAGGAACACCACCAGCCGGGAGTTGTCACCCTGCAAGCGAGGCAACCCACTTCGCTTGGCCGTCGCCGCGAACTGGGCTCGATCGCCGAGTTCGGCGCCCAGCACCCGGGAAAGCGCCGCGGCGCTCGCCGCAACCCGCCGGGCGGGCACCGGGCCGTCGAACAGCTGCGGGTCCACCGCGTGCGGCAGCCGATCGAAGCCGGTCCAGTCCGCGGCTGCGCGTTCTGGGTACGCGGCGGCCAGGCGTACGTCGTCGGGTGCGTGCAGGCACGCCAGCTGCATGATCATCGAGCGGGCTACCGCCAGGACGGACTTCCGGTCGCCGATCACGGCGACCTGCCCCGCTCGGTCGAGATCGACGGTCACCGGCATTCCGCGGACCACGGAGTAATGGGCGACCACGGCGTTCGCCTCGTTGGCCATGATCGGGTCGTACGGCTGGACCGGGTTCTGCTCCTCGGGCACGCTCAGCTCGAACATCCTCACGGTCCCGACTCCGACCCGCACCCGAAGGAAGTCGGCGTGTGATCGGCGCCGCTCCCAGAGCCGCGCCGGGTCCCGGACCAGCTCGAGCAGCGCCGCGGGATCCGGGTCGAGCAGCTCGGCGGTGGCGCGCACCTCGCGGGCCCGGGTGCGCATCCGAGCCCGCAGCTTCTCGAGGAAGTCCAGGTAGTTCTCCCGTTGCGTCCGTCGGGTCCGCGCGGCGTTGCCGCGCTGGCTGAGCGCGACCCCGAGCCCGCCCACCAGGGCGACCACCAGCAGCAGGCCGCCGATCACCAGGAAGATCGGGTTGCTGTTGCGCAGCACCACGATCAGGACGACTGAGGACAGCGCACCCACCACCGGCAGGAAGGTCTGGATCGGCATCCCGCCGACCTGCCCGTCGGCCAACGTGGGCGGAGCGGCGATCACCTCCGGCTCGTCCGACGTGACCGGCCGGGTGATCCGGGTCGGCCGGTGCACCAGTTTCAGGGTCATGGCGCCGCCCCGATACCGCCGCGGGACAGGGCCAGCAGTGATCGTGGCCGTTCGGAGCGTTGTGCCTCGGCCATCACCGTGGTGGCCAGCCGGGTGAGTGCCAGCCGGCTCCGGGCCGGGAGGCCGCGACTGGCCGGTGGCCGCTCGGCCGCGCGCAGCGGTTCGTACGGGATGGGCACCACGGGCGTCGCCAGCCGGCGCCGGACCTGCGCCGGCGTACGCGCTCCGGTACGACCGACATCGGTGAGCACCAGGACCACCGCAGGTCCATCGGCGACATCGGCCAGTGCCGGGACGTAGGCCGCGGCCTCCTCGGCGGCATGCCGGTCGGCCCGGGCCACCAGGCAGACCACGTGGCTGGCCGCGGCGACGTGGCGCAGATCGACCCGGGCATCCCGTACGCCCCAGTCGGTCAGGACGACGTCGTAGAACCGGGCGATCGGGCTTACCTGCTCGAACCAGGTGCCGGCTCCTGCGGCCTGGTGATCCCGGGCCAGGTCCAGGCCGTAGAGCCCGGTGCCGGAGACGGGCAATCCGGCGCGGGCATCGGCCGCCGTGTTCGGGTGCGCCCGCCGCGTCCCGTCCCGGACCCGCTCGGGTGCCGGCACCCCGGCGTGCCACAGCAGGTCGTGCTCACCCGCCGACGCGTTGACCCCCAACACCATCCCGGTGCGGCGCCGGGCCAGCAGGCTGGCCACGTACCCCGCACACGCCGAGGCTCCGCTACCGCCACGCAACTGCACGAAGCTGACGCGGCGCGACAGCGGCAGCGGGGTCCGCAGGATCGCGTCGCTCGTGGTCAGCTCGTGGGTGATGGCGCTGGCGCTGCCGGCCAGCCCGGACACGATCTCCGAGGGTCTCATCGGAAACTACCCAAGAGATCGGCGTAGACGCCGAAGACGCCCAGCAGCACGGGAATCAGCGCGATCACGGCCAGCGCCTCGACCAGGTTCCCGGCCCGCCGCCAGAAGGCCCGCGCATGGGCCGCCGGTCGCGCCATCACCAAGATCACCACCAGCACGGCCACGGCGGCCAGCAGGATTGCGACCACCAGATCATCGAGTCGCGGCTGCCGCAGCAGACCGGCGATGGTGGCAACCAGCACCGCCGCCCAGAGCGCCATCTGCTGCACGGTGAGCGGAAAGGCCCGGGTGCGCAGCGCGGTGATCACGACGGCCAGCGCACCCGCGGCGACCGCCCAGGGGTTGGTCGAGGCCAGCAGCAGGGCGGGGCCGACCGCGAGCGGAATGGCCACGGCGACGGCCGCCCAGCTCAGCATCCGGTAGGCGTCGTTGACCGTGAGCTCCACGTCGTCCCGGCGCCGGGGGTGACCCTCCAGCACCTGATCGTCCAGGCCGGTCAGGCCCGAGCTCGCCAGGGCGACCCGGGGCAGCACCCCACAGGCGATGACCGCGACGGCCGCAGCGATCGCGACCGCGCCCTCGGCGGGAACTCCCACCAAGATCAACAGCACCGGCACCGCGGCCAGGCCGACACCCAGGTAGCTGCCGAGCATGACCGGTCGAGTGTTCAGTCCGATCCCGATCCCGAAGCGCAGGGCGAGCCAACCGAGGATGGTCGCGATCGTGAGCGCCGTCGGCACGGCGAGGGCGCCGAGATCGGCTCGCGTGCTGGTGGGCCAACAGCCGGCCAGCACGACGCCGAGCGCCATGGCGGTCAGCGCGACGGATCCCCAACGCCAACCCAGCCGGCCGGCGACGGCGGCGCCGACGACGAGGACGAAGTAGACACCGGTGAGCACCAGGATGCCGGTGGGGGTGAGCAGGGTGATCACCACCGCGAGAACGCCCAGGGCGATCGCTCCGGTCACCTCGCGCCCCTGTCGGGACCACAGGCCCGCGCGGTCCCGGAGCGACTCGCCGAGCACATCGGTGACGTCGGCGACCTCGGGTGGCGGCGGTGCATCGTCGGCCCGGACGATCCGCAACAGCTCACCGTCCAGCAGCGACTGGTCGGCGGCGGTCATGGCCGCGTCCAGCTGCTCGCCGGTCGCCCGGACCAGGGTCAGCGGCCGGGCCACCGAGCCGTTCGGCTCCTCCAGCAGCTCCATCAACCGAGGCATCAGCCGGCCGATCGCCTCATCGCTGGGCACCACCAGCTCGGCCTTGCGCTCGGTACCGATGATCGTCAACCGGGTGAACTCTGGCATCTGTCCTCGTCCTCCTACCGGAACACCGGCCGGGCCACCAGGTCGTGCACCTCGACCTGCAGTGGACGCTTGCTCGAGTCGGGCCGGGATGCGCCGATGCCGATGGCACCTCCCCGCTGCAGCGGCTCGAATCCGTCCTGGCCGGTCACCGTCCAGGCCTCCGGCTCCGGTTCGCCGCCCCGCCAGACCTTGGCCCTAAGCAGGGCCGGGCGCACGCCGTACACCTGGAACCTGATCGAGATCGCATCGCCGGGCTGGTACGCGCCGAGCAGCCCCACGGTGTTGGACAACGGCACCATCGTCCGCTCCTGCCGCGACGTCAGGGCGACCGTGACCTGCTCGTCCGAGGTCAGCGCCACCACGAGCCGGTAGTCGTCCTCATCGACCTTGCGGCCGATCACCGTCACCCGCGAGGCCAGCTCATCCATCTCGACCGAGGTCGTCACGTCGGCGGCCTCCCGGTTGACGTCAAGGGTGGCGAGCCGGAACCCCCCGACCGGCACCTCGAGAGTCCCCGCCCCGTCGCGGACCGCGTACGCGGTGTTGCGGCCGCTGGTCTGCCACCGGCCGCCGAGCTCGGCGTCCCCCCAGCCTCGTTTGGTGGTGCGATCGAAATAGTCCGCCGCGTACGGCTGGTCGCTGATCCCTGGCGCGACCGGACCCTGGGACTGCTGGGCGGCGCGGCGGGCGGCCGCCTGATCGGCCATGATCGAGGTGACGAGAGCGAATCCGACGCAGCCGCTGCAGACGACGGCGGCGAGCACGATGCTGCCGAGCAGCCGCTTCACATTGTCCTGGCCCAGTCGGCGCTCGGTCATCTCGCCGTAGAGGAACGCCGACAGCAGCCGGGCGCGGTGGGTCTTGACCGTCTCCAGCAGGACGGTGTCGCGGTTACCGGCCATCGGTACGTGCCGGGGCGTCGGTGTGTCGCCTGCTCAGGCCGAGGCTCTCCGCGACCTGGTCGGTGCCGAGCGTTTCGATGATCTCGCTGAGGCGTACCCAGGTCGGCTCGCCGACGGTGCCGAGGTCGAACAGCAGCCCGGGGATTCGGGGCCGCCCGACCCGGACGGCCCCGAACCGCTCGACCATGTCGTGGACGTCGACCTCGAGGCCGCGTACGCCGGGCGGACCGACGAGCAGGGCGAGTGGGCTGGGCGGATGCGACAGCAGCGGCGGCACCAGGAGGTCGCTGCGGCCCGGCCGGGCGAGCAGCAGTGCGACGAGCGGCATGCCGGTGCCGGACAGCTCGACCAGGTAGCGGAGCAGCCGTTGCCGCTGGTCCTCGAAGGCGACTGTGCTGGGGACCCCGAGGCTGAGCTGCGCCTCGGTGATCTCCTCCAACCCCGAGCTGGTGCGCTGCACCATGATCGTGGCGGAGTAGCCGTGCCCGGTGGCCAGGGCCAGGACCGGTCCCGGCATCTGGCCGCGGGCGAAGGCGGTCAGCTGCTCACGATCCCAGCGGTTGCCGGCCGGCTCGTGGGCACCCCAGACCCGCGGCGGCCGGCCGGTGGCCAGGTCGGCGAGGCGTTCGGCCGGTCCGCCGAGCACGGTGGTGGCGCGGGCGGGGTGCCGCAGCGAGACGATCGCGCTGACCACGACGGCGTCGGCGGGAGCGGGCTTCAGGAAGCCGAGGTCCACGTCATCGATGCCCTGGACGCCAGCAGCGGTGAGCACCTCGCCGACGGTGCCGAGCTTGCGCCCGCTGAACCCCTCTCGCAGGCCGGCCCGGCTGCGGACCACCCAGCCGGCGCCGGCCTCACGCCACACCGAGGCGAAGGCCGGGGTGAGCCGGCTGAGCTCGTCGGTGACCAGGACTGCGGTGCGCTTCTCCTCGGCGGCCTGGCTGAGCAGGCTGGCCCGCCCGCCGCTGAGGAAGACCACCGGGGCTCTGGTCTCGGTGGCGGTGTAGCCCTCGCCGGCGAAGTCGACCAGCGGGTGCAGCACCGTGCGCTGCCGGGCGGTGTCAGTCATGATCGACCGTCCGTCGCGTGGACGCGGAAGGTCCTCGATCCGCACTGGACGGTCCAGCCGATGGCGGCCGGGCCGCGGATCCCCGGGACCAGCGGTCGCCGCTCCCCGTCCGGGCTGATCAACACCGATCCGTTGGCCGAGCCGAGGTCGGTGACCCAGAGCACCGTCCCCGACCACTCCAGCAGCGCATGGGTCTTGGACAGGGTCCGGGAGAGGTCGGCCAGGCCCAACACCGGATGATCACGACGACCGTCGGCGGTGCGGCCGTTCTCCGGGCTGCGGCCGACCAGCAGGGTGTCCTTGATCAACTGCCGGCGTCCGGTGTCGAAGATCACCAGCACGGCATCGGCCGGATGGACGAGGGTCAGCTCGGCGGGGGCCGGTCGGCTGGCGCCGTCCGGCTCCTCGATCGCCACGGAATCGGCCAGCGCCGACTCCCGGATCGCCGGGACGGCCAATGCGAGCGGATCGCGGCCGCGGCGCAGGTCGGCGGTGACCGTACGCCGGATCCAGTGCGACGCCGAGAGCCTGGAGATGATCATGCGGAGGTTGACCGGGCTGCCGGTCAGGTCGTCGACGGTGCGCAGACCGAGCGCCAGCCGGCCGATCGTGCGGCCGCGGGCGACGAACAAGGCGGCCTGGACCACGAGCCAGCCCGCCGCAAGACCGAGGGCGATGGCGGCCGTGGTCGGCGGCTGGTCGGTACGGATCGCCTTCAGGAGCTGCACGATCCCGACGATCGAAGCGGCCAGCGGTGGCACCACGTCGATGACCCGCGCCAGAGAGCGCCGCGTCGCCGACGCCCGGGCCACTCCGGCGAACAGCGGAGAGTAGGTGCCCACCACTCCCCCGGCCGCGGCCCCGACCAGCGTTGCGCCGCAGCCCGGGCAGAGGGCGGCGGTGGGGAGCGGATCGGGGCTCAGCTGTGGCGCAGCGCAACGCACGCAGCTGGCGACTCCGAGCAACGCCCCCGACACCCGCGGCAGTCTATTCACCGAAGAGGTTGACTCCGGTCGCGGTTTGCGTGGTGGATTCCGGCCGATGTCGGCCGGAATCCACCACGAAAACTCAATTTGCTGCTCAGGGTTTGAAATGGTCTGCAACTGCTGGCGAAGGTTGACCCTTCGAGCTGTAGGTTGATCCCCTGTCGTGACCTGACCGTTATCTTCGCCGCCGCCCCACGGGCAGAAGGGACCATCATGAAGTTCGACATGGGAGCGGAAACGCTCACTCAGCTGACGAGGCAGACCTCCGGTGCCAACCAAGATCTCGGCGCTCTGGTCAAGAGGCTCGCCGCCGCGGCCGACCCGCTGCAGGACAAGTTCAACGGCGAGGCCAAGGCCGCCTTCAACGCATTCAAGGGCAACACCGACGCGATCGCCGTCGAGCTCAACGCCGCGCTCGCCTCGGTGCTCACCGGCATCGAAGGTCAGAACACCGCGTTCATCACCGGCGAGCAGCAGATGGCCGACGAGACCCGGACGGCGATGTCCGGCGCCGCCTTCGAGTCCGCCCGCTTCTCCGGATCCCGCTGAGAAAGGACCTCATCGACATGTCACTCGCCAACGATCTCAGCCGCCGCTCGTTCGACACCGGTGCGTCGGGCGACGCGCAGACCCAGTTCGAGGCCGTCGCCAGCCAGCTGGAGAGCCTGATCGACCAGCGAACCAAGGATGTCAACGCGGCCCGCGCCGACTACGAGGCCGACGGTGCCTCTGAGGAGTACGCCGCCAAGGAGCTGCGCTGGAGCAACGTGGCCGGCGAGGTCAAGGGCATCATCCAGGTGCTCCGCAGCTCGCTCGCGAGCAACGACGAGACGGCCGGCACCGCGTTGAACAAGGCCAGAGCGGCTGTCGACGCGATCGGCTGACCATCGGGGGAGGTGAATCCGGGCATGTCCGGCAGCTACGACATCGAGCCCGACGGGGTCGAGAACGTCCTGAACCAGACCAAGGCCGACGGCGAGAAGTTCGGCACCCTGCTCAAGCCGCTCCAGGGCTGGGTGGAGTTCGCCGCCACCGGCACGGGGAACAGCGGCGCCATCGTGCCGGCGCTGCAGTCGTTCTTCTCGGTGCAGAGCGTCGGCCTCACGGCGATCAACACCCGCGTCGGCGCGGGGATCACCGGCGCCTACCAGGCCACCAAGGCGTACCTGGAAGGCGACCTGGACATGGTGCAGACCTATCAGCGCAACGCCGCCGCGCTGGCCAACCCGCAACCTGACCGGCCGCGCCGTGGCCCCGGCGGAATGACGGCCTACTGATGCCCGACCACATCAATCCCGCCGCCATCCCCGGCGCCGAGCTGCGGCCCGACATGGTCGAGATCGGCGCCCGGGAGATCAAGTCCATCGGCGACGACGTTCGTGACCAGGGCGGGACGCTGCTCACCACCTGGCAACGGCTTGCCCAGCACTACGAGGCGCCCGAGGCGGCCACGTTGTTCACGGTGATGGACCCGGTCAAGACCAACGCCGAAACCTTCGGCAGCAATGTGGCCACCGTCAGCAGCGCGCTGACCACGTTCGCGGCCGAGATCGAGCCGATCAAGGCCGAGCTGGCTCGGATCAAGTCCGAGGCCGAGTCCTTCGTGACCTCGATCGCCGGTGGCGTGGAGAAGAAGACCTACTCCCGCGCCGGCGTCCACACCTCCACCATCGAGTGGCACGAGGACCAAGACAGCGTCGACGCCAACAACGCGCTGATCGCGCGGGTCAACGAGCAGATGGTGCTGTTGTGGGCCGCGGAGCGCAAGTGCGCCAACGCGATCTACGACATCATCGGCTTCCCGCACGTCGAAGCGGCCAGCGACGACAACCCGAACGGCTACGGCGTCACCGAGATCCCGGAAGGCACCGAAACCCCCTGGGGGGCTGCGGTGGAACGCTCCGAGTCGTGCGGGGAGCAGGCGCTCGGCGCCGTCAAGGGCTTCGTCTGGGACGGCGTCGTGGTGGGTGGCATCTGGGGCACGGTCGAGGGGCTCGGCTCCTTGGTGCTGGGCTACAACCCGCAGACCGGTGAGTGGTTCGACGGTGACACCTACGGCGCCGCGTGGAGCAACCTCGGCATGCTCGCCGTCGGCCTGGCCTCGACCGGACTGGTCACTCTGCCGCTCAGCCAGATGGACAACCCGGTCGGGGAGTTCATGCGCCGGGGCCAGCAGACTTTGCTCAACGCCGGCAAGGGCCTGATCGCCTGGGACAAGTGGCAGGACGACCCGGCCGCCGCCGCGGGCGAGTCGGTGTTCAACGTCGCCACGTTGATCGTTCCGGTGGGTGCGGCCACGGCTCCGGTACGCGCCAGCGCGAGCACCGCCGCGGCCGCGATCCGGGCCACCGCGCGCGTCGTCGATCTCCTCGATCCGGCCTCCTTGGTGATCAAGGGTGGCGCCGCGGGCACTCGGGTGGCTCTGCCGCTGGTCGGCGATCTGGCGAGATCGCTCGATCTCGGCCGCACCCTGGACCTGTCCACCCTCGGCGGCACCGGCACCAGGATCGACCTGCCCGATTTCGCCACGACGCCCACCAGGATCGACGTTCCGGATGCCGGCGGCGCTGACATCACCGTCACCTCGCCTCGCGCCGAGGCGGACATCTCCGTTCCGGTGCGCGACGTCGACGCCGGCGCAGACGTTCCGGTCCGCGAGCCGGTGCTGGTCGGCGCCGGCGACGGGGCGCCGGGCGTGCACACCCCGACGGATCACTCGGGATCGACGGTGACCGGTGGCGGCGGAGGCGACGCCGGCGGCTCGACGCCGGGCGGCGGTGGATCGGCCACGACGGACGGAACCGGCGGCACGCCCGATCGGCCGGGTGACGGCGGCGGCGCGACCGGTGGGGACGGCGTCCCCTGGCACCCGGACATGGGCGATCCCGTCTTCTCCGGCGCCGACAACGGACCCGGGTTCGTCCGGGACGACACGATCCGTGGCAACGAGCATCGATCCGGCCTACGGGGATCCGCGGGCCGATCACGGGCGGCTGGGCGACGCGTACCTGCCGCCGAGCCTCGACGACGTCGCGCCCGAGGTGCGCGAGCTGGTCACCCGCCCGGACGAGCCGTACGGCACCGACGGCGCCGGCCGTCCGCTGACCCGCGAGGAATGGGAGGCGCGCTACACCGATGCGAGCGGCCGCCCGGTCTACCCGGGCAACGAGGGCGCCACACCCGGTCGGCGGTACGACTTCACCTCCGTCGACGAGTTCACCACCCACTACGGCGATCTGCTGGACCGGATGGGTGCCCGGCGTGGCGAGTTCATGTCGTTCCCCGGCACACCGTTCGAGGCCCGGGCGCTGCCCGGCAGCAGCCTCAGCCAGCCGTACCTGACGATAGAGCTGACCGGTGACCTCCCGCCCGGGCTGCGGCTCGAGGTCTCCGAGGTGGCGCCGGCCTTCGGGCGCGAAGGCGGCGGCCTGCAGGTCCGGGTGCTGGATGCGGACGGCAGTGCGCTGAGCGTGACGGAGCTGGAGCGGCGGGGCGTTCTCGAGGTCATCGGTGACACCGAGCGGGGCGCTTCGGCCGCGGATCACGGCACCACTCCGCACTACTCCGACTGGAGTGATCAGACGCCGGACGGCTCCGATCCGGACGGCTCGTGGACCAACGAGGGGGCGCGGCGGCGTCCGCGCGATCTGTCCGACATTTCGGTTCAGGAGACCTGGGCGCAGGAGGTCTACGACGAGATCGTCGCCGACCCACAGGTCACGGGCACCATCGCGGACAACCTGGCCGGCGTCGAGCGGTCGTCCGGCCGAGCCGGCTTCACCGCTGAGGAGATCGCGCAGATCCGCGATCACCTGATGGTCGAGGAGCACCTCCTCGACGACATCGCCGGCGGGCTGGTCTCACGCCGGTACGATCCCTCGGCCGCGATCGCGGATGCCTGGCTGCGGCTGCGGGATGGCACCTTCCTCGACAGCGATATCGTGCTGCTCGAGCACGAGCTGGCGGAGCGCGCGTACCTGCGTGACCATCCCGGAGCGTCCTATCGCGAGGCGCACAGCCACGCCAACAAGCTGTTCAACTGGCAGAGGCTGATCAAGGAGTAGTGCCATGGCCGCCATCGTCTATTTCGAGAAGACCCTCGAGGACGTCGACACCGTGACCTACCGCTACGGCGACGACGAGGATGATCTGGAGGACTCGTTCAGCATCCGCAAGGCGGACCGGCGGCTGACCGGCGATCCGGAGCAGGTGCCGTTCTACGTCCAGCTCGCCTTGAGCGGCATCATGCGGGGATACCGCGAGCAGGGTCGCTGGCCCGAACGTGGGGCAGGCATCACCTGAGTCCGGTGACTGACCCAGCAACCCAGATCGGAGCCGCTGATCGGGAACTGATCGTCGAAGCTGGCCGCTCGGATCGGCATGACCGAGTGGCCCGTCTCCGCCGACACTCTGGTCTCGGTCGGCGACGCCGAGGTCTTCTACGAGTTGGAGGCCAGCGGTGATCAGATCCTCTTCGTGTCCGTGAGCCGCGGGCACCGGACGCCGGAGGCATGGTTCGGCAGCACGCAGGACGCGGTGCGGTACCTGGTCTTCCGGCTGGCCAACAACCGGCTCGGGCCGGAATGGCTGCCCATCGAGCATGCCGACTTCGCACCGGGCACCGCCTACGACGCGAGTGAATCGGTCCTTCGCTGGTCCGGCGGGCGGGCGATCATCCGCAAGTGGATCAACGAGGTTCGTGAGTTCAGCTGGCTGGTCCGCGCATCCCCGACCGAGATCGCCGCCAGCTACCTGCACCCCAACGGCGAGCCACTGTTCGACCTCGGCGTGCGCTATCAGGTCCGGACCACGAAACCGCAGCCGGAACAAGCTCCCACCGAAGACCGCCGACCCCTGGAGAAGCCGCCCCCGGACCCCGCCGGGCCGAACGAGTACGCCGACCTGGACGTACTCGCGGTCGACAACGACTGGCAGCGCCGGCCCACCGACCGCGGCGACGTCTTCGGCTACGGCAGCACCAAGCACCGGCAGGGCCGGGTCGTGTCCTATCGCGGGGCTCGGTTCCACTACCAGAGCTACGTCGACGACACCTACCGCAAGACCGTCGCCACCTTCTCCACCGCGGCGGCGGCACGGCGCTTCCTGGCCATGGAACTCGGGGCGATCTGGCGACTGCAGCACCGCGGCTTCCCGGCACTTCGGGTTGGTGGGCCCGCACCCGGACGCACCGTGAGCAAGAACCCCACCGAGTTCGAGGTCTCCTGGGACGACCGCACCGCGACGTTCAACCTCGGACCCATCGGGCAGCAGCAGGCCCTGATCTTCTCCTGGTGCGCCGAGGCCGCGGTCACCGACATCGCGGCCAGCTACCGCGATCCGGCGGGCCGGCCGCTCTTTCCTCCTGCCTAGCTGATCACCTGGATCCGCTGCAGGGCACCGGAGGCGACCAGGTCGCGGAGGCCCAGTCCCGGCTCCTGCAGCGTGAAGCGGATTCCGCCCCCCGGCCGGCCGAACCACGGCGGAGTGATCGCCGCGGCCACCCGAAGATCGGTGGTGGTCAGGAACTTGTGTACGTCGTTCTCCGCCCGCAGGGCGTTCGGCGGCAGGGACCGGAACTCGAACGGCGTGTCGATCGGGTAGGTGTGCACGCCGTCCACGACGCCGATCCGATCGACCGGCAGGTCCGGCGGCAGGTCGATCACGATGCCGCGCGGCCCGGCTTCGCGCGCCCGGTCGCGCAGATCGAAGTAGTGCATGGCCACCCGGCCGACGATGGTGTCGAGCTCGAGCTTGGGCAGCGGCCGGACCGGCGGCAGCGGCCGGGAGACGTACGCCAGCACCATCTCCCGGGCTTGGGCGGCATCTCCGCAGCTCAACAGCGGGTAGCCGGTGCCGTAGTCGACCGTCTCCAGGACGAAACGCCCGTCGTGCTGGCGTAACCGCAGGGCTCCCTCGAGCGGGGCGACCGTCGACTGCTCCCCGGGGAGCTCGATGTCGAACGGCGTCAGTCCCAGGTTGGTGAGCTCCGCACGCAGTCCTTCGAACACGCACGCCACGCTATCGCCGACGCGGTGCTTCTAGGCTGTGGCGGTGGCGACACCTCAGCGATCGACCGAGGCCCGTACGGCGATCAAGGTCCAACGCCGTTGGCCGCTGATCAGCGGCGGCATCGGGTTGGCGGCCGTGCTGCTGGGCAGCGTTCTGATCGCCGTCCGCGCGTACGACGTGGTCCCGTACGCGATCGACGACGGCTGGATGAAGTATCTGGTGAGCCGGCGAACGCCGGCGCTGGAGCGGGTCGCCGAGGTGTTCGACTTCATCGGCGGTGGGCTGTTCGCCACCTACGTGGTGCCCGTCGTCGGAGCTGCCTTCCTCTGGTGGCGCCGCGGCCGCTGGACGGCGGCGTACTTCCTGATCGCGTTGATCACCAGTGCCCTGGTGGTTCAGCTGATCAAGAACACCGTCGACCGACCGCGCCCGGAGGAGATGCTGATCACGTCGGACTTCGGCTCGTTCCCCAGTGGACACAGCGCGAACGCGGCGACCCTCGCCACAGCGATCGGCATCATCGTCTGGCGGACCTGGGTCTGGATCGTCGGCGGGCTCTACGTGCTGTTGATGATGCTGAGCCGCAACTATCTGGGCGCGCACTGGCTGACCGATACCCTCGGCGGGCTGGTGCTGGGAGTGGCGATCGCGGTGCTCTGCTGGGCGCCCTTCGCGTACCGCATCTTCGCCGAGCGCAAGCACGTCCCGGTGCCTAGGATGACCCCATGACCACACCACAGGACTTCGAGGACACTCAGCCGATCGAGGGCGACGACACCGGCGCCGGATCCGAACCGGAGGAGTTCGGCTCGCTGACCGTCGAGGACGACCCGCAGGGCACGGTCGATCCTGCCAAGCTGGCCGGCACCGCTGACCAGTCGGACGAGGACGTTCGCTGAGGAGAGGACGAACGGCGTGACGATCATTCGGGCGGCGATCACGCAGACCACCTGGACCGGCGATGTGGCCTCGATGCTGGACAAGCACGAGCAGTTCGCGCGGGATGCCAAGGCGCAGGGCGCGCAGGTGATCTGCTTCCAGGAGCTGTTCTACGGGCCCTACTTCGGGATCACCGAGGACAGCAAGTACTACGAGCTGGCCGAGCCGGCCGACGGGCCGATCGTGCAACGGTTCGCGGCGTTGGCCAAGGAGCTCGAGATGGTGATCATCCTGCCCATCTACGAGGAGGACATCCCCGGCATCTACTACAACACCGCGGTGGTGGTGGACGCCGACGGCACCATCCTGGGCAAATACCGCAAGCACCATCTGCCGAACCTGGACAAGTTCTGGGAGAAGTTCTACTTCCGGCCGGGCAATCTCGGCTATCCGGTGTTCCAGACCGCCGTGGGGCCGATCGGGGTCTACATCTGCTACGACCGGCACTTCCCCGAGGGCTGGCGCGAGCTGGGGCTGAACGGGGCGCAGATCGTGTTCAACCCGAACGCCACCAAGCCAGGGCTGTCCAACCGGCTGTGGGAGATCGAGCAGCCCGCGGCCGCGGCGGCGAACGGCTACTTCATCGGTGCGCCGAACCGGGTGGGCACTGAGGACAACGAGTACGGGGAGCTGGCGGTGACCTTCTACGGATCGAGTCAGTTCTGCGACCCGCAAGGGAACATCGTCGGTGGGTACGGCAGCGACTCCGAGGAGGAGGTCGTGATCCGCGACCTCGATCTGGACATGGTCCGGCAGGTGCGCAACGCCTGGCAGTTCTATCGCGACCGCCGGCCCGACTCCTACACCGCGATCACCAAGCCCTGACGGGCTCAGGGCACATCGGGATCCTGCGAACCGACCAGCTCGGCGAACGTTCGCAGCATCCGCGCAACGTCGGGCTCGCGGCCGGTCACCATCCGAAGGGTGTCGGCGGCCTGGTGGACGGCCATGTGCCCACCATGGAGAACCCGGCATCCGGCCGCGCCGGCGGCCTGCAGCAGCGCGGTCTGCAGCGGCCGGTAGACGATGTCGGCGACCCACAGTCCCGGATGCAGTAGCGCCGGGTCCACGGGCAGACCGGGGTGGTCCGCCATCCCCACCGGAGTGCAGTGCACCAGCCCGTCGGCCGCGGGCAACAGCACCGACAGCTTGTCCAGGGAGCCTGCCTCCACGCTCGCAGACGGGAACCGGGCGGCCAGCTGGGCGGCCAGGGTCATCGCGCGATCGTCGTCCCGGTCGACCACGGTGAGGTGCTGCGCCCCGCTCTCGAGCAGCGCGTCCGCCACGGCCGCGCCCGCGCCGCCGGCCCCGAGCTGGACGATCGCAGCCTTCGCCGCCCCGGGCAGACCGGTGGCCAGGGCGGTGGCGAACCCGCTCTGGTCGGTGTTGGCGCCGAGTGTCGCCCCATTCGAGAACAGCACGGTGTTGACCGCGCCCAGCCGGGCGGCGCGCGCGTCCAGCTGATCCAGATGCTGGATGACCAGCTGCTTGCAGGGATGGGTGATGTTGAGCGCGTCGTAGCCGAGGGCAGCGGCGTAGTGCAGCAGGGTCCCGATCTCTGACGGCGCGATGCCCAGTGCAGTCAGATCGACCGCGCGATAGACGTAGTCCAGGCCGAGGGCCCGGGCCTCGAGCATGTGCAGGGTCGGGGTCAGGGAAGGCCCGACGCCCGCGCCGACCAGCCCGACCAGGTACGGATGTTGCGACACCGCGCACTCCTCTCGAGGCATCACTCAGCGGACCGCGAGCCAGCCCACCAGAACGTCGCCGATCATGGTCCGCAGGTGGTCGCGTTCGGCGGGCGCGGTCAGGTCCCGGTCGAACAGGTAGCCGAAGGTGTACTGGTTTGCGACCTGGAAGACGCAGTAGGCGCTGATCAGGAGGTGGACGTCCACCGCGTCGACATCGGGCCGGATCTGCCCGGCCGCGCGCCCCTCGTCCAGCAGGGCGTCCAGCCTGGAGACCGTCGGGGCCGACAGGGCCCGCAGCGACCCGAGGCGCCGGATGAACTTCCCGTGATGGATGTTTTCGATCGAGACCAGGCGGATGAAGTCAGGGTGCTCGTGATGGTGGTCGAAGGTCAGCTCGGCCAGCTTGCGCAGCGCGTCGACCGGCGCCAGGTCGCCGACCGGCAGCTTGTTCTCCGCCTCGCGGATCGTGGTGTACGCCTGCTCCAGCACGGCGAGGTACAGCTGCTCCTTGCCACCGAAGTAGTAGTAGATCATCCGCTTCGTGGTGCGGGTCCGCTCGGCGATCTCGTCGACCCGGGCCCCCGAGTAGCCCTGCTCGGCGAACACGCTGGTGGCCACGGCCAGCAGCTCGGCCCGCGTACGCGCCGGATCGCGTACGCGCTCGGTTCCGACCAGAGCGGTCACGAAGCAACTGTAGATCAGGACGGGGCCTAATGTACTGTTCGGTACATAGCACGGTCGCGTACGCACCGGTGGAGGCCAGGATGCGCTCGAGCACGGCGACGGTCTGCCTGAGCGGCAGCCTCACCGAGAAGCTGTACGCGTGTGCCGCGGCCGGGTTCGACGGTGTCGAGGTCTTCGAGCCGGACCTGGTGGCCAGCGAGTCAAGTCCCGAGGAGGTCCGCGCCCTGGCCGCGCGACTCGGGCTCAGCCTCGACCTGTACCAGCCGTTCCGCGACTTCGAGGGGGTCTCGGCTGAGCTGCTGGCCGACAACCTGCGGCGGGCGGAGGCGAAGTTCGCCCTGATGCAGCGACTGGGCATCTCGACGATCCTGGTCTGCAGCAACGTGGCGACCGCGACCGTCGACTCCGATCAGACCTCCGCCGAGCAGCTTCGGGAGCTGGGTGACCTCGCCGAGGCGTACGACGTCCGGGTCGCGTTCGAGGCCCTGGCCTGGGGACGGTTCGTGGACGACTACCGGCGATCGTGGCGGATCGTCGAGCGGGCCGACCACCCGCGCGTCGGGCTCTGCCTGGACAGCTTTCACATCCTGTCCCGGGGTCACGACCCGGCCGGCATCGAGCAGATCCCAGGCGGGAAGATCTTCTTCCTGCAGCTGGCCGACGCGCCGGCGCTGAGCATGGATGTGCTGTCCTGGAGCCGCCACCACCGGCTCTTCCCGGGTGAGGGGTCCTGGGACCTCGCCGCCTTCGTCGAGCATGTGCTGCGCACGGGATACGCGGGACCGCTGTCGCTCGAGGTCTTCAACGACATCTTCCGACAGACCGACGTCGCCCGGACCGCAGCCCATGCCCGCCGGTCGTTGGTGTGGCTGGAGGACCAGGTGGCGCAGCGTCAGCCGGCCCAGGATCACACTGCGGCCAAGCGCAGCGCCCCGCCGCTGGTCCGACTGCCGACCACGCCGAGCCCGCTCGGACTCGACTTCGTGGAGGTCAAGGCGGAGGACACCGGCGCGGTCGAGCAGACGCTGGATCAGCTCGGGTTCACGTTCCGCGGACAACATCGGACGAAGCCCGTACGCCTCTGGTCGGCCGGGCAGGCCCGCGTCATCCTCAACGAGCAGTACGCCCGCGACCAGCAACCGCACCTGGCGGCTCTGGGCTTCACCGTCGCCGAGCTCGACGGTGCGGTCAGCCGAGCCGAGGCGCTGCGGGCCCCGCCGGTGTACCGGAGAACCTATGCCGGCGAGATGGCCCTCCAGGCGGTGCGGGCCCCGAACGGGACCGAGATCTTCCTCTGCCCGGCGCCGCCGGACGGGCAGGAGCCGAGCTGGGTCTCCGAGTTCGAGCACGGCGAGACCGGGGCCCCGTTGAGCGACCCGCAGCCGAGCCGGGTCGACCACGTGAACCTCGTGCAGCGCTGGCAGGAGTTCGACGAGGCGGTGCTGTTCCACACCAGCGTTCTCGGGCTGGACGCGTCGCCGGCGGTCGAGGTCGCCGGACCGAGCGGCCTCGTCCGCAGCCAGGTGATGCGGACCGCGGACGGCGCCATCCGGGTGCCGCTCAACGTGGCTCCACCGGTGCTGGAGGGCGCCGGCCTCCCGCAGCACATCGCGTTCAGCACTGACCGGATCGTCGACCTGGCTCGGGCGTCACGGCAGCGCGGACTGGAGGTCCTCCCCGTCCCGGACAACTACTACGACGACCTCATCGCCCGCTTCGACCTCGACTCGGCGACCGTCGCGGAGCTGCGCGAGCTGGGCCTGCTGTACGACCGGGAGGACGGGTCCGCGTTCGTGCACTTCTACACCGCAACGGTCGGTGAGGTGTTCTTCGAAGTGGTCCAGCGGATCGGCGGCTACGACGGTTACGGCGCAGCCAACGCCCCCGTTCGGCTGGCGGCGCAGCACGGCACCAGCCGACTTGTCATGCACTGATGGTGCTCTAGTCGGATTGGCTCTTGACACGTGGCCGCCACGTTCTTAACGTACCGGTTAGTACATTAGCGCCCGACCCCAGCGACGGAGGGATCCCATGGCCACCTCGACCACCCCCGGTTCTGAGAGGAAGCGCTCGACCGCGGCGATCAGCCGCGACATGCCCGAACCGATTCCGCTGAAGAAGATGATCGGCCCCGGCATCATCGCCGTCGGGATCGGCATGGCGGCCGGTGAGATCATCCTGTGGCCCTACCTCACCACGATCGCCGGGCTCCGCCTGCTGTGGCTGGCTTTCCTCACCCTGGTCGTGCAGTTCTTCATCAACATGGAGATCGAGCGGTACACCCTGGCTACCGGGCAGACCGTGATCAGCGCGTTCTCACGGTGGTCCAAGGGCTGGGGCATCTTCATCTGCGTGGCTGCAGCCTTCCAGTACGTCTGGCCAGGCTGGGTGACCAGCGGCTCCGCGGTGTTCACCTATCTGATAGGTGGCGGCAACCCGACCTTGATATCGGTGATCGTGCTGGTGTCCGTCGGTGTGCTCCTGTCGGCGTCCAAGGTGGTCTACAAGACCGTTGAGGCGGTAGAGCTGCTCAAGGTCGGGCTGACCCTGTTCTTCCTGGCCGTGGTGGTCGTGATGGTCGTCTCGGTCAGCACCTGGCGCGAAGGCGCCGTTGCCGTGGTCACGGGCTTCGGGCAGATCCCCGAGGGCATCTCCTTCGTGCTGATGCTGTCCGCGTTGGGTGCCGCGGGTGCCGGTGGGGTGCACAACCTGGTGCTCAGCAACTGGATCCGGGACAAGGGTTACGGCATGGGCGTTCATGTGCCGCGGCTGGTGTCACCGCTGACCGGCCAGAAGGAGGCTGCCGGCACCGACCTCTACACCTTCCCCACGAACGAGCCGAACTTGGCCCGCTGGCGGACCTGGTGGTCGCGGGCGAACGTGGAGCACTTCGTGTCGTTCTTCGTGGTCTGCTTCCTGACCATCGGCCTCATGAGCCTGCTGGCGTACGAGACCCTCTACGGCCGCGAGGGGCTGGCCAGTAACCCCTCGTTCCTGCAGATCCAGGGCCAGGTGCTGGCCGAGCGGGTTGGCGGCTGGCTGCGGCTGCTGTTCTTCGCCGTGGCCACGGTGTCGCTGTGGGCGGCCTCGCTGGGCCTGCTGGACATCGTGGGCCGGGTGGCCAGCGACTTCCTCAAGCGCAACTACCTGCAGGACTCGACGCGGTGGACCGAGTCCAAGCTCTACTTCGCCGCGGTGTGGGGCGAGATCGTGCTCGGGTCGATCATCTTGGCCCTCGGCTTCACCCAGCCGATTGCGCTGCTGCTGGTTTCCACCTGTGCGGCCTCGATCGTCACTCTGATCTACTCAGTGCTGCTGATCCGGCTCAACCGGCGCGACGTGCCGGCGCCGATCCGGCTGCGCGGCGTACGGCTGGGGGCGATGATCTTCGCCGTGGCCTTCTACGGCTTCTTCGCCGTGGCGCTGCTCGTCACCCAGATCCAGGACAAGCTGCTCTGATTCTCCTGCTCGAGGAGTTCGTCGCTCCCTCGAGCAGCAGCCCGGATCGGCTGGCTCTGGCCATCGCCCCCGACACCGCGCTCCGACCGTCCCGGTCGCTCGGAACTGGAGAACGTCACCTCACTCGTCGCCTGAGCAGCGGAGCGGCAACACAACCGTCGACTCCCTGACAGACTGAGAAGACGTAGACGTTGTGAGTCCGGGCGGGCGAGAATCGCCGGGAAGGGGAACACCGTGAGCACGACCTTGATCAAGGGCGGAACGGTGGTCAACGCCACCGGGACCGCATCCGCTGACGTCCTGGTCGACGGCGAGACCATCGCCGCCCTGCTGACGCCAGGATCGCAACTCCTGGGCACCGATATCGCGGACAGTGTCGATCAGGTCGTCGATGCGACCGGCAAGTACGTCATCCCCGGCGGCATCGACCCGCACACCCACATGGAGCTGCCGTTCGGCGGCACAGCTGCTTCGGACACCTTCGAGACGGGTACGCGCGCCGCCGCCTGGGGCGGCACGACGACGATCATCGACTTCGCGGTGCAGCGCTACGGCGAGCGGGTCGAGGACGGACTGGCCGCGTGGCACGCCAAGGCCGAGGGCAACTGCGCGATCGACTACGGCTTCCACCAGATCGTCGGCGGCATCGACGAGTTCAGCCTCAAGGCGATGGAGAGTCTGATCGACGAGGGGGTCACCAGCTTCAAGCTGTTCATGGCCTATCCCGGCGTCTTCTACTCCGACGACGCACAGGTCTTGAAGGCGATGCAGGTCTCAGCCGAGACCGGACTGTTGACCATGATGCACGCCGAGAACGGACCGGCGATCGACGTCCTGGCCGAGCAGCTCTATCAGCAGGGCAAGACCGATCCTTACTTCCACGGCATCGCCCGCGCCTGGCAGATGGAGGAGGAGGCCACCCACCGGGCGATCATGATCGCGCACCTGACCGGGGCGCCGCTCTACGTGGTGCACGTCAGCGCGAAGCAGGCGGTGGAGCAGATCGCGACGGCGCGGGACCGCGGCCAGAACGTCTACGGCGAGACCTGCCCGCAGTACCTCTACCTGTCGCTGGAGGAGCAGCTCGGCGCGCCCGGTTTCGAGGGGGCCAAGTGGGTCTGCTCGACGCCGCTGCGGTCTCGCGCCGAAGGGCATCAGGACCACATGTGGCAGGCCTTGCGGACCAACGACCTGCAGATGGTCTCCACCGATCACTGCCCGTTCTGCATGAAGGAGCAGAAGGAGCTGGGTCTTGGGGACTTCCGGGCCATCCCCAACGGCATCGGTGGCGTCGAGCACCGGATGGACCTGATGTATCTGGGTGTGACGAGCGGCCAGATCTCGCTTCCCCGGTGGGTGGAGCTGACCTCCACCAGCCCGGCGCGGATGTTCGGACTCTACGGACGCAAGGGGGTGGTGCAGCCGGGCGCCGACGCGGATCTGGTGATCTACGACCCGAACGGCCACACCTCGATCGGACTGGAGAAGACCCATCACATGAACATGGACTACTCGGCCTGGGAGGGCTACGAGATCGACGGCCACGTGGACTGGGTGATGTCCCGCGGCGCGGTGATCATCGACGACTCGGGCTACGTCGGGACCAAGGGACACGGCCAGTTCCTCAAGCGCGACCTGTCGCAGTACCTGATATGAGACTCACCCGCGTGTTTGCACCCTTTTCTCGCGTCTGCACCGGATATATCGGGTGCAAACGCACCGAAAGGGTGCAGACAGAAGCTGGAGGCTGATGACCGTGGATTTCGGAGTAGTTCTCCAAACGAATCCGCCGGCCTGGCGTACGGTGCAGCTGGCCGAGCTGGCCGAGGCCCACGGCTTCGACTACGTCTGGACCTTCGACTCGCACCTGCTCTGGCAGGAGCCCTACGTGCTCTACAGCCAGATCCTGTCCCGCACCAACCGGGTGATCGTCGGCCCCATGGTGACCAACCCGGCCACCCGGGACTGGACAGTGACGGCCTCGCTGTTCGCCACCCTGAACGAGATGTTCGGCAACCGCACCGTGTGCGGGATGGGCCGAGGCGACTCGGCGGTCCGGGTGACCAACGGCAAGCCGACCACCGTACGCGAGATGCGCGAGGCCACCCACGTGATCCGGGAGCTCGCCAACTGTCGGGCGGTGGACTACAAGGGCACCCACCTGCAGTTCCCGTGGGCGCGTACGTCGGAGCTGGAGGTCTGGGTCGCCGCGTACGGGCCGCTGGCGCTCAAGGCGGCCGGCGAGGTGGGCGACGGCTACATCCTGCAGCTGGCCGACGTCGACATCGCGCGCTGGATGATCACCAGCGTCCGCGAGGCCGCGGCCGCAGCCGGCCGGGACCCGGACGCGTTGACGTTCTGCGTGGCGGCACCGGCGTACGTCGGGGACGACCGGGCCCACATGCGGGACCAGTGCCGCTGGTTCGGCGGCATGGTCGGCAATCACGTGGCCGACATCGTGGGCAAGTACGGCGAGCACAGCGACGTGCCGGAAGCGCTCACTGACTACATCAAGGGCCGGGAGGGCTACGACTACAACGAGCACGGCCGGGCCGGCAACGTGCACACCGCCTTCGTGCCGGACGAGATCGTCGACCGGTTCTGCATCCTCGGCACTCCAGATGATCATGTGGCGAAGCTGAACGAGCTCAAGGCCATCGGCGTCGACCAGTTCGCGGTCTACCTGCAGCACGACAACAAGGAGGAGACGCTGCGAGCCTACGGCGAGTTGATCATGCCGCAGCTGCGTGAGCACGTGACGGCGAAATCATGATCGGCTCATGAGGCGGCTGCGGCCGATCGGGCTGGGTGCGCTCGGCCTGCTGATCATGGTCGCGGTCTGGGAGCTCTACAAGGCCCTCGGCCCGGCGGACGGGGTGGTGGTCGGCGGCCGGGCGATCCTGCCCCGCACCGGCGAGCGGGCCATGCCGCACGTCTGGGACATGATCGGCAGGCTGGGCGAGCCGGTCACCGGCCGCAGCGGGGATCCGCTCTGGGTCGCCGTGCTGGAAGCTTGTCTCTTCTCGCTTCGGATCGCCGCTGTGGGCTGGCTGATCGGGGTCACCGTCGGTCTCATCCTGGCGCTGCTGATGCAGCGGCTCCGGATCGCCGAGGCCGGGATCCTGCCCTGGGTGGTGCTCAGCCAGACCGTGCCGCTGATCGCCATCGCGCCGCTGGTCCGCCGCTGGGGGGCCCAGATCGAGATCGGGTCGTTCGAGTGGGACAACCAGTACTCCGTGGCCGTCATCGCGGCGTACCTGGCCTTCTTCCCGGTCGCGGTCGGAATGCTCCGTGGGCTCAAGTCGCCGGACGCCACCCACCTGGAACTGATGCGCAGCTACGGCGTCGGCTGGTGGCGCACCCTGGTCCGGCTGCGGCTGCCGGCCAGCGTCCCCTACCTGTTGCCCGCGCTTCGGCTCGCCGCCGCCTCCGCGGTGATCGGGACCGTGGTCGCCGAGGTGTCGATCGGGTTGCGCGGCGGGATCGGCCGGTTGATCATCGAGTACGCGCAGGCCGCCGGCGGCGATCCGGCCAAGCCGTGGGCGCCGATCTTCGGCGCCATCCTGATCGGGCTGGTGGCGGCCGGCTTCGTGGCGCTGATCGGTCTGCTCCTTCGGTCCTACCGGCGCGTCGAGGTGTCGGCGTGAATGGCCCTTCGACAAGCTCAGGGATCATGCGC
This sequence comes from uncultured Actinomycetota bacterium, assembly GCA_963711015.1. Lineage (GTDB taxonomy): Bacteria > Actinomycetota > Actinomycetes > Propionibacteriales > Propionibacteriaceae > Microlunatus. Next base: position 379,097 of record CAVQCQ010000031.1, on the reverse strand, counting down.
CCTGAGCCTGTCGAAGGGCTGGCGGTGCGGGTCGTCGGAGTGCAGCGGATCTTCTCCAGCCGGCAGGGAGCCGATGTGGTAGCGCTGGAGCAGGTCGATCTGGAGGTCGCCCCTGGCGAGTTCGTCGCGCTGATCGGGCCGAGCGGTTGTGGCAAGAGCACCCTGCTGCGGCTGATCGCCGACCTGGACACGCCGACCGCCGGCACGATCGAGGTCTTCGGCAAGTCGGCCCGGCAGTCCCGGCTCGACCAGGAGTACGGCATCGCCTTCCAACAGGCCGGCCTGTTGCCCTGGCGTACCGTCGCGGGCAACATCGAGCTACCGCTGAAGCTGCACGGGGTTGGCGCGGCCGACCGGCGGGCGCGGGTCAGTGAGCTGATCGACCTGATCGGGTTGGGCGAGTTCGCGCAGTCCTATCCCGACCAGCTCTCCGGCGGCATGCAGCAGCGGGTGGCGATCGCGCGTGCGCTGGCGGAACGGCCCCGGCTGCTACTGATGGACGAGCCGTTCGGAGCGTTGGACGAGATGACCCGGGAGCGGATGCAGAACGAGCTGGTCAGGGTCTGCGCCGAGACCGAGGCGGCGGTGGTGTTTGTGACCCACTCGATCCCTGAGGCGGTGTTCCTGTCCGACCGGGTCGTGGTGATGTCGGCGCGGCCCGGCCGGATCTCCCGTGAAGTGCCACTCGAGCTCGGCGACGGCGTACGGGATGACGCGCTGCGCGAGGACGACCGGTTCTTCCACGGGGTGGCCGAAGTCCGCGAGGCGTTGCACGGGACGCCGGTGCCGGCCGCGGGCCGGGAGTCGCGATGAGCTCCGAGCGTCGGGTAGCGAAGGACCCGATCCCGCCTGGACGACCAAGGAAGGCACCGTCGTCTGTTGTGACCAGAGCGGCTTTCGGGTGCCGAGCGCGTCCCGCGCGGGGGGTCCGGGGGGCTCGCCCCCCGGGAGGGCACCGAAGGCGGGATCCTAAGGTCCCGAGCGAGCGCGAGGAGCAGCATCAGTGAGCGCCTCGATCAGCTCCGCGACCCTGCCCCGCCGCGTGCTGGCGCGCGGCTCCGGGTACCGGACCGTGCTGGCCCCGGTGGTCTTCGGGCTGGTCATCGTCGGGCTGTGGCAGCTCTTCGTCACCGCCCTCGACATCGAGCCGTTCATCGTGCCGTCGCCGGCGGCGATCCTGGCCGAGTTCATCGCCAATTTCGGCAGCGTGCTCAGCGGAGCGCTGCAGACCGGGCTGAACGCCTTGGTCGGGCTGGTGGTCGGCGCGGTACTCGGAGTGCTGGCCGCGATCCTGGCGAACCTGATCCCGGTGTTCGACGGCCTGGCGGCGCCGGCCGTCGCGGCACTGGCCGTGATGCCGATCGTGGCGCTGGCGCCGGTGCTCTACACGATGTACGGGGCGGATGTCGACACGGCACGGCAGCTCGTCGCCAGTCTGGCGGTGCTCATTCCGGTCTACCTCAACACGCTGCGCGGGCTGCGTCAGGTCAGTGCCGTGCACCGCGATCTGATGCGCGCGTTCGCGGCGACTCCCCGACAGCAGCAGCTGGTCGTGACCCTGCCGACCGCGGCGCCGTACGTGTTCACCGGGCTGCGGATCGCGTCCTCGCTCGCGGTGATCTCGGCGCTGGTCGCGGAGTACTTCGGCGGACCGGTCGGCGGCCTGGGCAAGTCGATCACCTCCGCGGCGGCGAGCAGCAACTACGCGCTGGCGTGGGCGTACGTGCTGGGCGCGATCCTGCTCGGCCTCGTTTTCTACGTCGCCGCGCTCGGGCTGGAGAACTTCGTGAGCCGGCATCGGGGCGGCTCATGAGAACCGATGGATTTCTACAAGGTAAGGAGAAGGGATGAAGATCAGGAGGAGGCTACGCGGCGCTGTCGCCCTGGCGACCACCGTCGCGCTGCTCGGGCTGGCGGCCTGCGGCGGCGGGGACGACGCCGAACCGGAGCCCGGCGGAAGCGCCAGCGCTCCGGCCGAGATGGCCGAGGTCAAGCTGCAGCTGCAGTGGGTGGCCCAGGCGCAGTTCGCGGGCTACTACGCCGCGGTCGAGCAGGGCTACTACGAGGAGGTCGGCCTCGACGTGGAGATCGTCGAGGGTGGCGTCGACATCGTGCCGCAGGACGTGCTGTCGGCGGGCGACGTCGACTACGCGATCTCCTGGGTGCCCAAGGTGCTCGGCTCGATCGAGAAGGGCGCCAAGATCACGAACGTGGCCCAGATCTTCGAGCGCAGTGCGACGACGCAGATCTCGTTCAAGGACAAGAACATCACCGATCCGGCCCAGCTCAAGGGCAAGAAGGTGGGCAGCTGGGGCTTCGGGAACGAGTGGGAGCTGTTCGCCGGGATGCAGAAGAGCGGGGTCCAGGTCGGCGACATCGAGCTGATCCAGCAGGCCTTCGACATGAACGGCTTCCTGGACGGCGACATCGACGCGGCGCAGGCGATGACGTACAACGAGTACGCCCAGGTGCTGGAGACCAAGAACGAGGCGACCGGTGAGCTGTACAAGCCGGAGGACCTGAACGTGATCAACTGGAACGACGTCGGAACGGCAATGCTGCAGGACGCCATCTGGGCGAACTCGGAGAAGCTCACCGACCCCGCGTACGCGGAACAGACCACCAAGTTGATCAAGGCCTCGATCAAGGGCTGGGTCTACGCGCGGGACAACCCGCAGGAGGCGGCCAAGATCGTCGCCGACGCCGGCTCGACCCTGGGTGAGAGCCACCAGCTGTGGATGACCAACGAGATCAACAAGCTGATCTGGCCGTCCACGGCCGGGGTCGGGATGATCCAGGACTCCGCCTGGAAGCAGACCGTGGACATCGCCCTCGAGACGAAGAACGAGACCGGCGCGACAATCATCACCAAGGCACCGCCGGACACGGCCAAGACCAACGAGTACGTCGAGAAGGCCCTGGCTGAGCTGAAGGCCGAAGGCGTCGACGTCGAGGGCAAGTCCTTCGCCCCGATCACCGTCGAGCTGAAGGAAGGCGGCAACTAGAGCTAGAGCTAGAGCTCCACTCCGTCCACTCCCCCACCCCCCTGTCGGAATCGGACGCTGCGTTCGATCTTCGCGCTGTACGCCGGATGTATCCGGCGTACAGCGCGGGAATCGGACGCAGCGTCCGATTCTGCAGGGGGTCCGCGCGCTACGAGGAGGGGTCGGGCAGGTCGGGCTGAGGCTGCCAGCGTTGCTCGGACGGATCGTCCGGCTGAGTGCCGGCCATATCGGGCATCGGATCGGCTCCGCTTTCGCTGCCTCCGACCCCTGGCGTACGCGCGCCCTCGGTGTCGGCGGGGTCGAGCGGATCCCGGCCCGCCTCGGGATCGACCGGTTCTCCGACGGTTGAGGCGTTCACCGGCTCGCCGGAGGCCGGGGCGTCCGGTTGATCACCGGACGGCAAGGACTCGTCCGACCGGGCACCGGTGCCGGCGTCCGTCGAATCCACGTCGGCGGGCGGGCCGGGCAGGACGTCGTCCTTCGCGCCGCTGTCGGGCATGACCTCCAGCGGATCGCCGCCGGGGGGCGCCGAGGCCTTCGACATCTCACTCATGCTGTGCTCCTTTGCTGTCAGCGGGCTGAGACACCTCTACCCAGAGAATCGTGCATCACACCGGCGCTGAGAGCATGGGTGGGTGGCCGCGTCGGAGCCCCGCCAGCACCGGGACCCGGCCTTCCTCGCGGCCAAGCAGGCACGGCTCGGCGAGCCCCATCTGACCCCGATCAATCACCTGGCCGGCGAGATCGCGACGGCCACCGGATCGGTCGTGCCGACGGCTGACCCGGACGGCGGCGGCGTACGTGCTCGAGTGCTGATCCTGCTGGAGACGCCTTCGCGCGCGGGCGGTTACCACACCGGGATCGTGTCGATCGACAACGACGACAGCGCTGCCGCCAACCTCTGGCGGGCGTTCTCGGCAACCGCGTTGGATCGGCGGCAGGTTCTGGTGTGGAATGCGGTGCCGTGGTACGTCGGATCGGCCAGCAAGATCCGGCCGCCCCGGCCGGTCGAGGTCCGCGCCGGCCGATTCTGGCTACTGCGATTGATCGACCGCCTGCCCGAGCTGCTGGTGGTCATCGCCATGGGGCGTGCCGCCGGTGCGGCCGTTGCGCCGCAACGCTCCGAGCTCGAGGCCCGAGGTCTGACGATCATGGAAACCCCGCATCCCAGCCAACGGGCATACAACCGTCCCGGCGGAGCCGCCCGAGAACGGATCGAGGCAGCGCTCATCGAGGCTGACCGACTTTCACACTCATCCACGTCGCCACCGCGAACGCCGCCACACCACGCCCGATGAGGAGCGCTCAATGCCCGCTACCACGCACGAGGTCTCAACCACGACCTACTACCGCACCTTCTCGAGGCAGCACGAGGTGCTGGCGCGCATCGCTCCCGGCGACTCGGTGCGCACCACCTGTGTCGATGCCGGCGGCGTCGACATGCACGGTGTCACTCGTTCCGAGCCGGGCAACCCGCTCACCGGAGCGTTCTACATCGAGGACGCCGAGCCCGGAGACGCGCTCATCGTGCGGTTCGACCGCGTCCGCTGCAACCGCAACTGGGGCTGGAGCGCCAATCGCCTTGGCTTCGCCGCGCTCCTCCCGGAGACCATCGAGACGCTCTACTCCACCGAGTACAAGGCGAACCTCGTCCGCGAGGGCAACTCCAACCTCGTCCCGTGGGATATCGACCTCGAGAGAGGGACCGTGAAACTGCGCGAGCCGGAGCCCGCTCGCGTCAGCCTCGAGTTCGGAGTGCAACCGATGATGGGTTGCGTCGGTGTCGCCGCACCCGGGGACTTCGCGCCCACCTCAGGTCCCTCCGGCGCCTACGGCGGAAATCTCGACTACAACCGCATCGGCGAGGGTGCCACGGTCTACCTGCCGGTCTACCACCCCGGCGGACTGCTCTTCGTCGGCGACGGCCACGCACTGCAGGGCGACGGCGAGCCCCTCGGCACTGCGGTCGAAACCTCGATGTCGGTCGAGTTCACCGTCGACCGCCGCAAGGGCGCCGCTCCCTCGATGCCCCGCGTCGAGGACAGCGAGTATCTGATGGCCGTCGGCAGCCAGCCCGAGTTCGTCAGCTCCACCAATCGGGGGCTGCAGCTGGCGACCAGCGAAATGGTCGCGTGGCTCGGGCAGGACTACGGCCTCGAGGCGTGGGAGGCGCACCTCCTGATCGGCGTGCAGGCCCGCTACGACGTCGTCACGGTCGCGGGTTCGGTGGCGCTGCGTCTCCCCAAGTCGGTGCTCCCAGCGCCGACGTTGGGCTAAAAGTTCTGGCCGCCACTGTCTGAAACGAGCGCGCCGGAAAGTGTTCGGATGATGAACTATTCCCCGTGAAGCCCCCGTCACTCGTCTTGGCCGTTGTCGTCTCGTTCGCCACCCTGACCGCCCTCCCCAGCTACGCCGACCCCCGGGAGGCTGACCGCCGGTTCCAGCGGACAGCCAGCGCCCGGCTCGGAACCGCGGTCGAACGTCCGGCGCAGCGCCACGCGAACCGGGTGGTCAACGCGATCGTGGAACTGACCGGTCAACCGGCGGCCCAAGCGGCCGAGCGCGACCGCAAGGCAGCGGTACGACAGCTCCGGGCCAAGCAGCACGCCCTGCTGCCACGACTCCGCACGGCCGGGGCCACTCCGATCGGCCAGATCGCCACCGTGCTCAACGGGGTCCGGGTGCGGGTCAAGATCGGCGATCTTGATGCCCTTGCTGCGGTGCCCGGTGTGGAGCGGGTGCAGGTGTCCCGGACGATCAAGCTCAACAACGCCGCCTCGGCTCGCTTCACCGGCGTCGATCGGACCTGGCAGGCCCTAGGGCTGACCGGCGAGGGACAGCGGATAGCGATCATCGACAGCGGCATCGACTACACCCATGCCTCGTTCGGCGGACCCGGCACCGTCGAGGCCTACGAGACCAACGACGGCACGGTGATCGAGAAAGGCACCTTCCCGACCGCGAAAGTGGTCGCCGGGTACGACTTCGTCGGCGACGACTTCAACCCCGACGATCCGGCGCACGCCGCGCCGGATCCGGACCCGGACCCGCTGGACTGCGACGGGCACGGCACCCACGTCGCGGGCACGGCGGCCGGATTCGGCGTCACGCCCGCCGGCGAGACCTACACCGGGCCGTACAACCGCGCGGCGCTCGACAACGACTTCCTGGTCGAGCCCGGGATGGCGCCGCGCGCCGAGCTGCTGGCCTACCGCGGGTTCAGCTGTGCCGGATTCTCCGACGACGGGGCGCTGATCCAGGCCATCGACGCTGCCGTGACCGACGGTGCGGACGTGATCAACATGTCTCTCGGCACGGCGCTCGGATCGCCGCAGGACGTACTCGGCGCCGCGATCCGCACCGCCACCAGAGCCGGCGTGCTGGTCGTGGCCGCGGCGGGCAACTCGGGCGACGGCGCCTACGTCAGCGACGCACCGGGCAGCCTGAACGAGGTGCTCTCCGTCGCCGCGGTCGACGCCGAGCTGCGGCGGCTCCCCGGGTTCGCGATCACCGGGGCGGTCACCGGCACCGGCCTCAACGCCAACGAAGTCGATCTTGCCGCGCCGATCACCGGCGAGCTGGTCGACGCCGGACTGGGCTGCGAGCCGGCCGACTACGCCGGCGCCGCCGGCAAGATCGCGGTCACCGTACGCGGTACCTGCGAACGGGCCGACCGGGCCCGACTCGGTCAGCAGGCGGCCGCGCTGGCGGTGATCATGGTCAACAACGCCGAGGGCTTGCCGCCGCTGGAGGGGCCGATCGCCGGCGTCACCATCCCGTTCGTTGGTGTCGACGGGACCGAGGCCGACGACTACGCCGCGGCCATCGGCGGAACGATCACCATCGCGCCCGGCCCGGACATCCGGAATCCCGACTACGGCGGGGTGGCGACCTTGAGCTCGAACGGTCCGCGCCGGCTGGACAGCGCCCAGAAGCCAGATCTCGCGGCTCCCGGTGTCTCGATCCCGTCGGTGGCGATCGGCACCGGAACGGGTGCCGCACGCAGGTCAGGAACGTCGATGTCCAGCCCGCAGGTGGCGGGTATCGCCGCACTGGTGCGGCAGGCACACCCCACCTGGTCGGCCCATCAGATCAAGGCGGTGCTGATGTCCACGGCCGCGCCGGGCCGGATCAACGGGTTCGACAGTCTGCGGGTCGGCACCGGGCTGGTGCAGCCGCGGCGAGCGGCGGTGGCCAAGACCTACGCCTGGACGAGTGACCGCCTGAACAGCCTGAAGTTCGGCCAGAACCAGCTGACCGGTGCGTACGCCGAGCGCCGCACGTTCCAGATCACGAACCGGACCGGACGACCGGTGACCTACGACCTGAGCACGAACTGGAGCTCGCCGCGGCGCGGTGCTGAGCTCTCGATCGCACCGCGTACCGTCAGGGTCGGCGCCGGCCAGACCCGCACCGTTGCGGTGACGATCAAGCTCAGCCGCGCTGACGTGTCCCGGCTGCCCGGTGCGACGGCCAACGACGGCGGGGAACTGGTCTCGCTCCACGGCCTGATCGTGGCTCGGCCGCGACAGGACCGGAGCGGCGTGGTGCCGCTGCGGATGGCCTTCCTGTTCGTGCCGGTGCCGCTGTCCGAGGTGACGGCGTCGACGTCGGTGCGCCCGGCTCGCAGCGGCGGATTCACCCCGATCCAGGTCCGGAACCGCGGCGTACACACCGGGACCGCTGAGCTCTACGCCTGGCTGCTCGCCGATCCCGCCGGCGATGCCGCTGGCCCAGAGGTGGCCGACCTGACCAACCTCGGCGTACAGGCCCTGCCCGCCGACGTGGCCGGCGGCTCGCCCGACGACCGGCTGCTGGTCTTCGCCGCCACCCAGGCCACCGGCACCTCGACCCACGCCAGCCGGGAGGTCGATGTGCTGATCGACTCCACCGGCGACGGCACGATCGACTTCATCACCTTCGTCGCCGACAACGGCTTGGTGCTGGAGGGAGCGATCAACGGGCGGCTCAGTGCCTTCACGATCGACGCGGAAACCGGAGAGCTGGTCGACCTGTGGGATGCGGTTGCCCCCGCCAACGGGTCGACCGTGCTGCTGCCCGTGCTGGCCAGCGCGCTGGGCGCAACGGCCGACACCGGGCCGATCGAGCTCACCGCGGAAGGACTGACCATCCTCGACGGCACGATTCCCCCCGATAGCATCGACGCCAGCGCCGTCTTCGATCCCTTCGCCCCGGCGCTCAGCCAGGGCGACCTGGTGGAGCTGTCACCAGGCGAGCGGGCCTTGATTCCGGTGACCGTCAACCCAGCGGAACTTGCCAACCAGACCGCGCGTGGCTGGCTGGTGGTCACCCTGGATGACCGCGCCGGACCACCCGAGGCCGACCGGGTGCGACTGGATCTCCCGAATCCGACGGTGACCCCGGCGCAGCGAAGGCTGACGCTCAGCGGCTGATGCGGCGGTTCACCAGGAGATCTGCGCGGCTGTAGGCCTCGGGGTCGCCGCCGAGCGCGGACAGGAAGTCGCCGCGTTCCAGCGCCTGGAGCATCGAGTTCTCGCGGGCGACGACAGTCGCAGTACGCGGCACGTCGCGCAGCAGCGCGATCTCGCCGAAGCAGTCGCCCGGGCCCATCTCGGTCAGCAGGATGTCGCCGCGGACGGCATCCAGCCGGCCGGATTCGATCAGGTAGAAGCGGTTGCCCACTTCGCCCTCGACGATCGCCATGTGACCGGCCGTCAACTTGACGGGGATCAGCTTGCGGGCGAGGTCCTCCTGCAGCGCCGGCCGCAGCGGCTGGAACAGCGCCAACGCCTGGATCAGGTCAAGGTGCGGTGGCGGCGCCAAGATCCGGTCCAGCCGACGCAACCGCGGTAGCGACGCGGCCGCCGCCACTGCCACCGGCGCGCCGATGATCACCAGAGCCCAGCTGAGCCCGACCAGCTCGAGGAACATCGGGAACAACAGCGCACCCAGACCCATGGCCCCGACCAGTGCGCTCTCCAGTGCGCCGAAGATGCGGCCAAGCACAGCGGCGGGGGTCACCCGCTGCACCACGGTCGCGAAGTTGACATCGACCAGTGGGTTGCCGAAGCCGATCAGAAGGAAGGCGACGAACGCCGTCACCGGCGAGGGCCAGAGTGCGACGAGCAGCGGAGGCAGCCCCCAGCCCATCACGCCAACGCAGAAGTCCTGCGCGACCGACCCGCGGGACGCCCGGCCGAGAGCGACCAAACCGCCGCAGATCGCTCCGATCCCGAGCACGGCATAGAGGTAGCCGACTCCTGGATCGCCAAGCTGGACCACGTCAAGGGCGATCGTCACCGTGAACACCACCGCGGCGCCGGCCACCACGGTTTGCGCGCACGCCAATCCGGTCAGCAGCAGCAGCGACCGGTCGGCGCCGATGACCCGGAAACCTGCGGAGACCTCGGCCAGCAGGCGCTGCCGCCCGTCCTCGGCGGCGGCTAACTCCTCCGGCTCCGGTTCGTCGGGCGGGACCACCAGCCGCCCGATCATCAGGGCCGACCAGACGAAGCTCGCGGCGTTGATCACGAACAGCGCCGGTACGCCGGTCACGGCGAGCAGCACGCCGGCCAGGGCGGGTCCGATGAAGAACGCCAGGCTCTCCAAGCGTGCTGCTCATCGCGTTCGCCGCGGTCAGCTCCTGCGGTGAATGGGCCAGCCGCGGCAGCAGCGCCGCCTGGGCCGGACGGAACGGGCCGCCGATGAAGCCGACGATCACCGCCAGCGTGATGACCGCGAGCCTGGGGCCGTCCAGCCAGATCAGGACGGCCGCGATCAGCACCAGACCGGCCCGCAGCAGGTCTGTGGTGATCAGGAACGCCTTCTTCGGAAGCCGGTCCACCAGTGCGCTCAAGAACGGCACCCCGAGGGCGATCAGCAGCAACCTGATCACCGCGTACCCGCCGACGTACGCCGGTCCGCCGTTCTCGTAGAGCCAGACGACGATGGCGGTGTTGTACGCCCAGTCGCCGATCATCGACCCGGCCAAAGCCAGGTTGATCCGACGCAGGTTGGGGTTGGCAGCGACCAGCCGGGCCGACGCCACGGTCTCCCGGACCGGCCCGCTGATCAATGACATGTAGTTGCTACGGCACCGAGATCAGCTTGTCGCCGGAGTCACGGAACGCCACGTCCTTACCGTTACCGCCATCGCCCACGTCGCCGGGGGCACCGTCTCTCAGGTCCAGCCTGTCCTTGCCGTTGCCTCCCCTCGCCGTGTCCTTCCCCGGCCCGGCGATGATCACGTCGTTCCCGTTGCCACCGGTGGCCGTATCGTCGCCCGGTCCGGCGAGAATCAGGTCGTTCCCGTTCCCGCCGTTGATCGTGTCATTGCCGCCGAAGCCGCAGATCACGTCGTTTCCGGGCGTGCCGGTCAAGGTGTCGTCGCCCTCCGTGCCCCGGATGGTGCACTCGCCGGGCGTCGCCTCGGTCACCTTGATCGTGACCGTCGCCGGCGCGGACTCCTGCCCGTCGGCGACCGCGACGTAGCTGAACGTCACTGTGCCGACGAAGTCCTCCGGAGGTGAGTAGGTGAAGGACCCGTCCGGCCGCAGGATCAGCCTGCCTCGTGCCGGACCGGAGACCAGGCGCGCGGTCTGCGCCCTGGTGTCGTTGCCTAGCACGCCCGGCGCGGCGACCGCGAGGGTCTGGCCCTCGACAACGGAATAGCTGTCCGGCCGGGCCACGGGTGTCGTACTGGGCAGCGCCACCGTGACCGGGCCCGCCGCCGCATAGCTCGGGTCGGACAGATCGATCGTCTCGCCGCCCGGGACCGGCGTCTCGGCCACCCCGAAGTAGGCCCGGATCTGGGTCGCTCCCGCCGGTCGCTCGGTGAGCGGCAGCTCGGCGACTCCGCGGTAGTTGGTGATCACCGTGCGGCCGGCGAGCACGGACCCGGCGGCGTCGACGTACGCGAAGTAGACGACCTTCTCCCGCAACGGAAGTCCGTCGTTCCCCGTCAGGGTCGCTGAGGCGGTGCCGTACGCCACCGTCAGGGTCAACGTGGTCGGCTGCTTGCCCACCGTGAAACCCGCCGCGGCGTCGGCCGCCGGTGCGGTCTCGGAGTCGCCGTCGTAGCTGGCCACCAGGTCGTACTCTCCAGGCAGCACGGTGATCGGCAGTTCCGCCACGGCGAGGCCGGCGCTGTTGGTGAAGGCGGTCCGCGACGTTCCGCCGAGGGCGAACGTCACTGCGCGGTTCGCCAGCCCGGCGCCGGCCTCGCTGGTCAGCGTGGCCCGCACGGTCACCGTCTCGCCATAGTTCGCCGTATCGGGGTTGCCGTCCGCGAGGGTCAGGCTCGTCGGGGCAAGATCATCTTCGAGACCGGGGATCACGCCGGGGATGAAGTACGTCCCCTGGTTGTCGTCGACGCCGACCAGCCCGACACCGTTGACCGCCTGCACCAGATAGCGGACGTCGTCGGCATCCTGGCCCGCCGGCAAGGTGAGCGTCGCGGTCCACAGGGTCGAGTCGTCGGCGTCCTGGGCCAGGTCGAGAGACGCCCACTCCTCGTGGTACGGGCTCCCCGGCTCGCCGGTGTAGGTGAGGAAGACCTCCTGGATCCCGGCGGCCGGATGGCCGACCACCCGGGCGGAGAAGGTGACGGTGTTGCCTTCGATGACCGAGCGGACATCGGTGATCGTCGGCGGCGCGGCCAGCGCCGGGACGTTCTCGCCGTAGGTCTGGATGTTGCTGCTGTAGAACAACCGCAGCCCGACGTTCTCGAACTGCCGCTGAGTCGTGGTCAGCGATCCGGGCCCGTCCGAGCGGTACTGCGCCGGAGTGAGCATCAGCCGAGTGGACCCGCCACCGGTCAGCGCGTCGAAGTAGTTGACGGTCGCGATCTTGCCCGGGAAGAACGCCGGGGTGACGAACGGCGTGTGCACGCTGTGGATCTCGGTCGCCGGGGCGCCGGTCAGCGGGGTGATGCCGTCGGTGTCGGTGTAGCTGGCGCTGCGCAGCGCCACCCCCCGAAGCACCTGACCGGGCACCGTGACGTTGCCGTCGAACAGCGGCAGCGTCGGCTCGGCCGGGTTGACCGAGACGCCGTCCGGCCCGGTCAGATAGGTCGCGGTGACCTCGCCGCCTTCCAGGTTGGTCAGCGTCTTGGTCTGCGTCTCGAGCTCCGGGCTGAGTGAGAGGTCGGCCGCCTGCAAGCCCAAGGTGCTGCCCGGATTCGTGCCCACCGCAGTCGGCGACGCCAGAGGCGGATCGCTGGGTTCGTCGATCTTGCCGGGCAGGTCGACCCCGAGCATCGGAAGCCCGTACAGCGTTGCCTCGATGATCGACTTCTGGTCGATGCCCTTCAGCGTCGGCGTGGCGGCGAGGTAGTCCTGCTTGGCGCGAAGCAGCGCCTGGCCGACCGGAACTGCGCCGGTCCCGGTCCGCAGCTGACGGGCGAAGTCGGCGTACAACCGCTCGCTGTACTCGGTGAAGTCGGTGTCGCCGTACTGGTAGCCGGTCCCGGCGATCAGCGTCGCTCCCTCCCTGGCGAACGCCTCAGTCCAGTCCAGCCCGACGGTCACCCCGGGCACGCCCTCGTCGTCGACGATGGTGTAGCCGGAGTGGCAGCCGACGCTGAAGATCAACGCATCGGTGAAGTTGCCGTCCGGAGCCCCGGCCAGCTCGGTGGAGTTGACCGTAGTCTCGTAGTCCGCCGCCAGCGCGTTGTTGGCCGAGAAGTGCCCAGCCAGGAAGATCAGGTCGTGCCGGGCGCCGAACAGGCTGTTCCTCAGGTCGGTGGCGGTCCACGACTCGCGTCGGGAGGGTTCGCCCTCGGTCACCGTGGTCGGGGGGACGTCCGCGTCGGTGATCAAGGTGTCATGCCGGCCACCGGGGATGCCGTCCCGGAAGTGTCCGGCCACCGCGTCGGCGGCATCGGTCAAGAAGTCATAGCCCGTGGCCAGGGTCGAAGTCGGGGTCAGCGGTGCGCCGGCCCGGTCGAGGTAGCGCTGCAGCGTCGCGGTGATGTCGACCGGCGACTCGACCAGCCGGCCGACGGCGAGATCGGGAATCGGCACCTCGGTGCCCTTGATCGCGACGTCGGAGGCCGAACCGTACGCGTCCTGGCCGAGCACGTAGTTGCCACGCAGGCTGGCCTCAGAGGCAGTGTCGTTGGCGACCGGCGGCGCGTAGTTGTTCTCCGGTCCGAGTCCGGCGTTGTCCGGGTAGCGGAAGAACGGCACCACGCTGTCGTCACCGATGATCACCACGTACTGCAGCGTCGACCCGCCGTCGCGGTAGCTGTTCACGATGTCGCGGATGGCTTCGGCGACCAGGTTCTTGGCGTACGGGCAGGAGATCGCGGCCGGGCTGTCGGCCTGGTCCTGCAGCGCCTGCACCTTCTGGCTCTCCCGAAGATCGACGACCGTGCCGTCGACCTGGGCGGCGAAGGCATCCAGGGCGGCGTCCAGCGCGGCGTTCTCCGCCGCAGTCCCCGGCATCCGGCTGGGGTCGGTCACGATGACCGTCTGGCTGCCCGGTTCGCCTTCGATCGTTGGCGTGTCGGTGAAACCGTTCAGCGGTCCGCTGCAGATGCCGCCGATGGTGGAGACGTTGAGCGTGTACGACTCGGTCGCGATTGAAGCCGTTGCGGCCCTGGACCCGGACGTAGAAGAAGCCGGTGTTGTTCCAGGTCGCGCTGCTCAGGCTCTCGGTCGCGGTGCCGTCGCGGGAGGAGAAGCCGATCACGCTGCGGGTCTGGGCACTGGCGAACGCGTCGGAGAACACACTCGGGCTGAACACACTCGGGCTGAACACACTCGGTGAGAACACGCTCGGCAGCGAGACGGCCGGTGAGAAGACGCTCGGAGAGAAGACGCTCGGGCTGAACACCGACGGTGAGAACACGCTGGGGCTGAACACACTGGGACTGAAGACACTCGGGCGAGAACACGCTCGGGGAGAAGACGCTGGGACTGAAGACGCTCGGGCTGAACACGCTGGGCGTGAAGACACTCGGACTGAACACGCTCGGGGAGAAGACGCTCGGCGCGTACGCGTCTCCGGCGAACTCGGCGCTCAGCTTGACCAGGTCCTCGGTCGTGGTCAGCTCCTCGAAGGCCTGCCCGATGTCTTTGAACAAGGTCAGGTCGTAGTCCGCGGGCAGATCGGTGAGCTCGACGGTCACCCGGCCGCCGGGCTGGACCGGGAACCGGTACCAGCGGTCCTGCCCGGGTGCGGTGATCACACCCGAGGTGCTGCTGTTGGCTCCGACCGGTGAGTGCGGTCGGCCAGCTGAGATTGATGTCCTCGGGCCGGACGCTGGGGAAGTAGACGGGCTGGCAGCGCAGCTTCAGGGAGTTGAGACCTGTCTTGTAGTAGTCCTGAAGAGAGGTGCCCACGATCCCGGTGGCCAGGGCGTCCGCCGGGCAGTCAACGGGTCCATACGTGTACGTGGTCTTCTTGCCGATCGAGACGCCATCAATCACGGCGTCGCCCAGCGTCCCATCCGGACGGAGCTCGCGGCAGCGGACCCTCAGGGAGTCGACCCGCGGCTTGCCGGTGCCTGCCAGCCCGACCACCACGAAGTCAGTCGGACAATCGCTGCTCGCGTCGATGGATTCCACCCGGCCCACGTCCCCGGCATCGACCAGATCACCCAGGTCGATCACGCCGGCCGTGACGCTGATCTCGCTGCACCTCGCTCGGACCCCCCGGAGGTAGGAGTATCCATCGGTGTCGCCCGAGATCCCGCGCAGCACCGAGTTCTCGGGGCAGTCCACCTCCTCCGGCGTCCCGACCGGATTGCCGATATCGGAGGTGAAGGTCTCCGGGCCGAAGACCGGCGGGCCGGGTTCGACGGCCGCGGCCGGCAGCGGGCTCAGCAGCGAGAGGATCAGCGCGACGACGACAGTCAGCGGGACGGCGATCAGCCGGGGGGCACCCATCTCGGCATCATCACTGCCAGAGTCGGGCTTTACAAGACAACTGGCTGGGGTAACCGAAGAGCCAGAAGTTGCCTCTTTCTGGTCAATTCGCGTTAGTTGGGTGCATTCCGCGTCATCCTCTTGATGTAGTCGAGATTGCGGAAGCGCAGGGCGCTCCAGTCCTCGTCGAGGGCGACCTGACGGACCGGCTCGAAGCGGTGGTCGGCCAGCACCTGCCAGCCGTTGTCCCGGTTGAACTCGCAGCTGTAGCGCCTCGAGGTCTGCTTGGGATAGCAGAACCAGATGATCGCGTCGCCCTGGGCCCGGCTGAGTACCGCGGTGCCGTGCTGCCGCACCTCGTCGAGGGTGCGCACGAACACCAACGCGAAGTCGATCTTGTCGGGCAGCGCAGTGGTGGTCTCGGCACCGGCCAGCAGGTTCTCGATGTCGGCTGACATCTCGCCCGGAACATTGAGGAGGGCGATGGTCTGGTCGCGATGGTTGAGCTTGCTCAGCAGGTCCGCCACGGCGCCGTACGCTAGCAGCCGGCCATCGATTCAGTGCTCGGATCGCCGCCCGAAGCGCAGTCGTCCGGTACGCCCCGGTCGGCTCGGCTTGGCGGAGCCCCGTTCGGCCAGCGGTTTCACCCGCGACGGGTGGGCCGCCACCGCGTACGCGAACAGGTCGGCCAGTTCGGCGCCGTAGCGGTCGGGGTCGGTGCCGACCCGGTGCAGCTCGTCCGGGGTGGCGCCCATCGCGGTCATCAGCGTGATCGCCATGGTCCGGGTATCGAATCGCCGGTAAGCCCCGTTCTGCTGACCTTCGGCGAACATCCCCTCGAGCTCCTGGATGCCCTTCTCACGCGACTCGCGCAGCACATCCTCCCGCCCACCCGTCGCCATTCCGCGGCGCAACTGGCTCATCGCCAGCATCGACTCCGGCTCGTTCGCGCAATAGCTGACGAAGCCCACGATCATCAGCTGCAGCGCCTCGACATAGCCACCGGCACCCTCGGCATGCCCCGCCATCGCAGCGTCCATCCGCTGGTCGATGGTGCGGCCGATGGCATCCAGTAGCTCGTCGCGGGTGCCGAAGTGATAGGTGATCAGCCCCGGGCTGATCCCGGCCTCCTCCGCGATGCGGGCGAACGTCGCCTTGGCGTACCCGTCCCGCGCCAGCACAGCGATCGCGGAGGCGACGATCTGCTCCCGGCGAGCCCGTTCGGTGAAGGTCTGATCCTGTCCTCTTGGTGACACAACCAGAATCCTATATGCTTATTCAATGATGCGAACGCGACTCGCCGCCATCATTGGCTTGCTGATCCTCGCGCCGATCGGTGCCGAGTATCTGGTCGGTTACGACACCTCGACCGGCAACCCGCAAGAGCTGCTCGGGAATCTGTTGATCTTCGTGCCGCTCTACGGCGCTCCCGCTCTGTTGATCCGCGAGCTGAGCGTCCGGGCCCGGACCGGATGGCGTGGCCGGCTGTGTTGGGCTGCGGCGTTCGGCGTCGTCGAAGCGGGGCTGGTTGACCAGGCGATGTTCAACCCCAGCTATCGCGACATCAGCTACTGGCAGGACATGGTCGGCCCCACCTGGGTCCCGGTTGTGGGTATCGGACTCGCGTCGTCGCTGGGTTTCGTGGTCGGCCACATGGTGTTCAGCATCTGCGCGCCCATCGCTCTCGTCGAGGCCATTCACCCCTCGGTGCGGGAGCGGACCTGGCTGGGGCCGGTCGGACTGGCAGTCACCGCTGTGTGCTACCTGGCGGCATCGGCCTTCGTCGTGCGGTGGACCCTTCGCACCGAGGATTTCGTTCCGTCGGTCGGGCAGTTCATCGGGGCCAGTGTCGTCGTGGTCGCGCTTGTGGTTGCAGGTCTTGTTCTCGGGCACCGACCATCAACTCCTGTGGCCGGCCGGGTGCCATCGCCCTGGCTGCTCGGCTTCGGCGCACTGATCGCGACATTCGCGTTCGAGTTCGACCAGTCCTGGGTCGGGTTCCTGGTGGCCGTTGCTGTGCTCATCGGCGCCTTCGCAGCGCTGTCCCGCTGGTCCCGAACCGCTGGCTGGACGCCCCGGCACCTGCTCCTGGTGGTGGGTGGCGCCATGCTCGCCCGGGCGCTCGAGGGCTTCCTGATCGATCCGATCGGGGACGGGTCGGATGCGGCGAAGTACGTCCACAACACCGTTGCCGTCCTTCTCGTGATCGTCCTGGTCGCGATCGGCTGGCGGCGCAACCCGGATCCCGTGAAGCGCTCATCCGACTCCGCGGCTGAGCGGGACGATCTCAGGGAGCCGCACCAAACTGGTTGACCTCCCTGGCGCCCAGTTCGCGGACGACCTCGACGAGGAGGTCCAGGTCGGCCGCGGTGGTCCGCCAGTTGCTGATCGCCGGGCGCAGCGCGGCCCGGCCGCCGTAAGCGGTGCCGCCGGCGAACACCCGGCCGTCGTCGAGCAGGGCCTCGGCGAGACGGCGGTTGATCTGGTCGAGCTCGGACTCGGCCAAGCCGTCGGCGTGGTAGCGAAAGCAGACGACGTTGAGGGGGACGTCGGCCACGCGCTCCAGGTCAGGCGCCGCATCGACGGCAGCCGCCAGGTGCTGGGCCAGATCGCAGTGCCGCTCCACCAGCGCCTGGTAGCCGGCGCGACCGTACGCGGCGAGCGTGGCCCAGATCGGCAGCGCCCGCGCCCGCCGCGAGGACTCCGGCCCCAGCAGCCCGTAGCCGCCGCGGGGGTCGTCCGGTCCGGGTAGGTACGCCGCCCCCGGCATGCCGAATGCCCGGCCCAGCCGGTCGGGCTCCCGGACGAGCGCGAAACCGCTCTCGTACGGCACGTTGAGCCACTTGTGAGCGTCGGCGGCGATGGAGTCGGCGCGCTCGATGCCGGCAGTGAGGTGTGCGGTACGCGGAGACAACGCTGCGAACAGTCCGAACGCGGCGTCGACGTGCAGCCAGGCACCGAACTCCTCGGCCAGATCGGCCAGGTCGGCCAGCGGGTCGAAGTCGCCGGCGTTGGGCTCTCCTGCGGTGGCGGCCAGCACGGCGGGCGCTCCGTCGAGCTCGCTCAGCCGCCGCCGCACTCCGGCCAGGTCGATCCGGCCGATGTCGTCTCGGACAAAGACCTCGACCGTATCCTTGCCGTGGCCGAGCAGCTGCAAGGCCTTGCGGGCGCTGGGATGCACATAGCCACCCGACAGCACCGGCATCCGAGGCAGGCCGGCGAGTCCGGACGACGTCGCATCGACGCCATGCCGCTCAGCCCACCAGTGGGTCGCCAGCGCCAGACCGGTGAGATTGGCGAAGGTGGCGCTCGCCGTCAGCGCGCCACCCCAACCGGGCGGCAGGCCGGCGAGCTGGCGCAGCCAGTCCAGGACAACCGTCTCCGCCGCGTCGGCCAGGCGCGAGGAAGCCCGTACGAACGCGTTCTGGTCCAGCAACGGCACGACCCAGTCGGCCGCCAGCGCTGCGGGCGTCGAACCGCCGATGACGAAATGGAAGAACCGCGGACCGGCCGAAGCGGTCGCCGTCGCTGTTCCGATCCGCACCAGCTTCTCGATCGCCGCCTCGGTGCCGGAGCCTTCCTCCGGCAGCGGCCCACCCAGCTCGCCCAGCAGCGGCTCCGCCGACCGGTCGTACACCAGACGTTCCGGCAACTGATCCAGATACGGTCCGGCGGCCTCCCACACCTGCCGAAGAGCCGCCAATGTCTCACCTTGTTCGTCCAGAGGATCGCCCACGTCACTAGCCTGCCGCGAATCCAGCCATCAAGGAGCCACTCCCGCCCGGGTGACCTGCCGGGCCAGGTCATGGCACGCCTCGGCAGTCAGGACGCGGCCCGCGGCCAGTACCTCGTTCGCGCGATCCCCCAGGGCGGTGCGCGCCACGGCCAGGGACGCATCCAGGGCCTCGGACTGGGCCGGTGACCGGGGTGATCCGATCTCGTCTCGCAGAGTCTCGGCCGCGCCGGCCAGCGCGACGGCCGCCTCGGCGTCGCTACGCTCGGCCGCGAGCGCCGCGATGTCCTCGTACAGGATCGCGAGCGCCCAGCGGTCGGCGAAGCGCGAGTAGCCGGTCAGGCTCTCGCCGAGGTGGAACGCGGCCTGTTCGAGATCACCTTGGCCGCGCAGCGCATTGCCCAGGTTGTTGTGCGCGATGGCCACCATCCACAGGTCGCCGACCTCGCGGTTCAGCCGCATCGCCTCGGTGAAGCGGGAGACCGCCTCGGTGTAGTCGGCCTGCAGCAGGGCGATCATGCCCAGGTTGTTCTGGGACACCCCGATCGCCCAGCGGTTGCCGATCTCCAGCCGCAGCCCGAGCGCCCGCACGTTGAGCTCGCGCGCCTGGTCGAGATCACCTTCGTACTCCGCGAGGATCGCCAGGTTGCTGAACAGGGCGCCCATGCCTTCGGCGTCGTCCAGCTCGCGGCGGATCTCCAGGCTGGCCGAGTAGCGCTCCTGGGCCAGCGCGTACTCCCCCTGCTGGGCGGCCAGCGTGCCGGCCAGGTGCAGCACCTCGCCGACCCCGGCCTGATCGCCGAGCCGCGCGAACCCGGCCTGGGCCAGGTCCAGCAAGGCGCCCGCCTCCTCGTAGCGCCCCTGTTTGCGAGCGACCTCGGCCAGCGCCTTGCGCACCCGGTGTGCGCCGAGCTGATCGTCCGTCCCCTCGGCCAGCGCCAGCGCGTCGGTGTAGGTCTGTTCGGCCTTGACCCACTCGCCGGTCAGCTCCAGGACCGTGCCGAGATGCAGCAGCACCGGCACCCGCTCGACCTCGTCCAGCAGCGGGCTGAGCTGACCGTAGTAGTCGATGGCCGCGAGGTTGGCGTAGTCCGTGCGGGCCTGGTCCCCCGCTCGCCGCAGGTACTCACGCTTCTTTCCGAGGTTCCTGCTCCGCCCGTAGTGGTACGCGAGGAGGTCGATCTGGGCGCCGGCGATCTCGCCGTGCCGCTCGACATAGCCGCCGACCCGCTCGTGCAGCTGCTCGCGCAACGCCGCCGGGGTGGTCTCGTACGCCGCCTGTGCGGTGATCACGTGCTTGAACAGGTGGGTCTCCTCGACCGCGTACCCGCCCGGTTGCTCGAGCATGATCAACCCGATCCGGCGCAGGGCCGCGAGGTGCTGGGCAACGTCGCGACCCGTACCGAGATCGGGATAGACCCCACGCAGCATCGGCGTGGCGAACATCCGGCCGATCACGCTCGCCACCTTGGCCGTGCTCCGCGGCCCCTCGTGCAAGGTGTCGATCCGGCTGAGGACCAGGCTCTGCAGGCTGTCGGGCAGGTCCAGCCGGCGCAACGCGGCCGCGTCGTTCGGGTCGACTCCCTGCGCGGCGATGAAGGTGATCAACTCCTCCAGGTAGAACGGGTTGCCCTCCGCCCGCTCGAGGACGAGGCTGATCAGTACCTCCGGCGGCTCGCCGTGATGATCACCGAGCTGGGCCAGCTTGGTGATCACGATCTGCCGGCAGGAGTCGATGTCGAGCTCCGCCAGGGGGATCTCGCGAAAGTGCGACAGCGTGCGCAACGGCGCCACGGCGTCGTTCTCGGCCGCCGATCGATGGGCCACCAGGAAGAGCACGGGAAGACCGGTACTGGCCTGGGCGAGCGCGACCAGCAGGTCGGACGACAGCGGGTCCAGCCACTGGGCGTCCTCGATCATGATCGTGATCGGCGGTCCGGTCATGGCCAGCCGGGCCAGCAGCTCCCCCAGCAGTGCCTCCAGTGAGGCCTTGCGCAGCTTGGCGCCCAGGCTTGCGGTCAGCTCGTTGTCCGGGATCGCCAGTCCGAGCGGTGCGCCGAGCAAGGGCAACCGGGGCAGCAGCTCTGGGTCGAGTCCGGCCACCCGGTCGTGCAGCAGGTCCCGCTGCTGGGCCGGGGACAGCTGCCGGGGCACATCGAGCAGCCCGGCCCAGACCTGGTGCCAGGCGGCGTAGCTCGCTCGGGTGCCGAAGGCCGGCGCCTCGCCCTCGAAGACCCGGATCCCCCGTTCGCCCAGCAAGCGCGCACCCTCGACCAGCAGTCGCGACTTGCCGAGCCCGGCACCGGCGGTGACCGCCACGACGAGGCCACGGCCGTCCGCCGTCTCCACGATGTGCCGGTCCAGCACCGCCAGCTCCTCCTCACGCCCGATCATCGGCAGCGTGTGCCGGCGATGCCGGGTCGCGGCCGTCTGGCGGTCCGCCGCCCGGAGCGCGTACGGGGTCACGGCCAGGGCCTTGCCCTTGAGCCGCCGCTCACCGAGCGCCGACCACTCGAAGCTGGCCCCCGCGGCGTCGCGCACCGCGGCCGTGGCGTAGATCTCGCCCACGGGCGCGGCTGTCATCAGCCGGGCGGCGAGGTTGACCGGGTCGCCCAGGCAGCAGAAGGTCCGCCGCATCGCGTGGCCGTAGGTGCCGCTACGCACCCGGCCGCGGGCCAGCCCGATCTGCAGTCCCGTCACGGGGTGGTTGTCGGTGAGGGTCAGCAGCTCGAGGGCCGCGGCGCAGGCCCGAGCCGCGTCGTCCTCGTGAGCCAGCGGCGTGCCGAACACGCCGTACAGGTAGCAGCCCTTGTCGCCGAGAGTCAGCTGGAGCGTGCTGCCGCCGTAGCCGTCGATGATCCGCTGCGCCGAGGTGATGAAGGAGTCCAGCTTGGTCTCGGCGTCGGGGTCGTTGTCGTAGTCGACACCGCCGAAGCGCAGGAACAGCGGCACCGCCGTCCGCAGCTCGGCCAGGAACTCGCCTCGTCCGGTGCGCATCCGCTCGTAGACCGCCGGCAGCAGCCACTGCCGAACCACCGGATCGGGCAGCGGAGCGGCCTCGGGAGGAGCCGTCGGGAGGGCCGGAGCGCTCACCAGGTCCTCGACCACCAGATAGCGCCGGCCGGAGTCGTCCCGGCGCTCCGCACCGCGTACCCGGCGACCAAGGCTGATCATGGCCGTCTCGTCCAGGACCACCTCGCCCGCGGTGGCGTGGTGCTCGGCCTCCGCCAGCCGGTCCATCAGCGACCCGGCCAGCACGTCGATCAGCTGCACCAGATGATCACCGACCACGAACCGGCGGGCCGGTCCGACCGCGATCGCGACCTTCATCGCCAGGGTCGCGGCGGCTCCGGACCGCAGGCTGATCACACCGGCGCTGGCCATCTCGGTCTGCATGGCCAGGGCACAGCTGGTGGCCAGGGTGCCGTCGTCGTCATCCAGCCAGCAGGTGACCGCGTCCCCGCTGAAGTAGACGACGCTGCCGCCGTAGGCGTGCAGATGACCCAGCAGCGCGTCGAACAGCCGGTCCAGGACCGCGCTCAGCTCTTCGGCTCCGCGCTGCGGGCCGTACGCGGTGACCAGCGCCTCGGTCAGCGGCGTGAACCCGGAGATGTCGGCGAAGAGCGCGGCGCCGTGCACCCGGTCCGGCAGCTCGGTTCCCGCCGACAGCGCACGCCGGCGATCCCCCGCGATGTAGGCCTCGGGGTTGTCGTACGTCGCCGCCGACCCCATCGCTCCATGATCCCCGACTGCCGGGCGGTGCGCGGGCATCAGTCCAGCGCGGCCGACGCAGCAAGAAAGCGGTGCCAGACCTCTACTCCCGCATCCAGGTCGTCGTCCACCCCGATCCGCTCCAGCACCCGGCGGCTGGCGGCCCGCGTCGCGTCGTCCCAGCGGCCGGTCAGCTCGACGGGCTCGTCCCACAGGTAGGTGCAGATCGCCTGAACCGCCTGCGACTGCACTCTCGAGCGGGGCGCGAAGGTCGACAGCTCGCCCTCGGAGCGGCCGTTGTCGACGTGGATGTGGTTGGCGTGCTGCTCGTTGTAGAGATAGGTGAGCACGTACGCGAACCGCCGGTGCAGGCTCGCCGCGACCCGCCAGTAGCCGCGCCGGGCCTCCGCCAGCGCGGTTCCCGTCTCGTTCCGCCACAGGTCGTAACGGCACGACACCGCCGGTCCGCCCTCGATCCGCACCGAGGCGAGGTCGAACGCCCGGCCCGCGTTGTGCCAGGAGTCGCAGGTCTGGCGGCCGTCCACCCAGGCGCCGTAGGTTCGCAACTGGGTCGGCGCCGACCCCACCACCGGGTTCAGTTCCTCGACCCAGGCGTCCAGCTGCGCCGCGAAGCCCGAGTCGAACCAGAAGGTCTGCCGCTGCGAGCTCGGCTCGTAGACCAGCGGCAGGTCACCGAGCACCCGCCGCGATTCGAGCGCGGTCCGCGGCACGCACGGCGCATCCGGCGGGCGGATATCCGGTCCGCCCGGCGTACACGCTGCCAACGCGGCGACACCCGCACCGCCGGCGAGGGCGAGCAGCTGCCGCCGGCTCAGGGTCGAAGCCACCCCGCCAGGCTAGAAATCTGGGCCAACTCCGACGGCGCGCCGTTCCAGAGCGAGGCGGCGCAAGCCCATGGCGCTGTTGATCAGAATCGAGACCAGCAGCCCGATGTACGCCCAGGTCGCCGGCGAGGTCCAGCGGATGTCGCCGGGGAAGCGCACCAGCACCACCAGCTGCAGGACCGCGAACACCGCGTACGCCCAGGCCGGCACGTCGAGGTCGGCCAGATCCCGGCTCCGCAGCGCCAGCAGGGCGCAGACGCCGAAGGCGATCAGCCAGGCGGCGACTGAGCGCGCGGTCAGCGGGGTCAGGGTCCATGGCCAGAGCACAGCTTGGGTCGCGGGGAAGGCGAACAGCACCACCCCGAGGCCCAGGAACGTCACCCCTTGGATGGCGAGCAGCACGCCGACCAGCCGGGGGATCGGCAGCGGCCGGTGATGGTCGTCCGCCGGGTTCCGCAGCTGGCGCCACAGCACGATGATCATCAACAGCGGCACGACGACGTAGACCGCCATCCAGAACCACGCGGCGAACCGCGCAACGGTCAGATCAGACCCGAAATGGAACCGGTCCAGGTGCAGCAGCGTCGCGGCGAGTGTGATCAAGGTGAAGATCAAGATCGTCACGAACGGCAGTCGCATCGCCGACCAGATCCCGCGGCGCAGCCCCAGGACGACCAGCACACAGCCCGCGGCGTACGAGGCGCCCAGGAAGGCAGCGGTGGCCGAGGGCTTGATCGTCCAGGCGAAATAGCGGTCGGTGTAGGCGGCCGTTCCGAAGAGCACGACGAACGCGAGCAGCGTCAGCAGGCTGAAGACAGTCAGCAGCCGCCGCGTCCCCCGCAGGATCACCGTGCGCCCCCAAAGCTCTTGACCGCCCGTCGGGCAGACAGTACGTATTGTGCGTGACCGCGGACAATACCCAGAGCAAGCCGCCGGCCAAAGCGGCTTTAGTGCTGGTGTCCGCTGACCAGAGAGTACGTGAGCTGGTCGCTGCCGAGCTGGCCAAGCGGTACGCGGCCGACTACCGGATCGTCACCGGCGCTGACTGGCCAACGGTCGCCGACCAGCTCGCCCAGTCCGGCACGACAGGCGCCGTGGCCCTGGCCTGGATCGCGGAACACGATCTCAGCGGCATCGACGTCCTGGCCGCGGTCGGCCCGGTCTACCCGCAGGCACTGCGGGCCTTCGTGGTCCGCTGGGGTGACCTCGAGGCGGCCGAGGCAGTCTTCGAAGCCATCGCGGTGGGCAAGGCTGACGGCTGGGTTTTCCAACCGCAGGTCCCCGGCGACGAGGAGTTCCATCTCGGGGTCACCGAGCTGCTGGACGAGTGGGCCAACCGCCACGAGACGGAAGCCGAGGCGGTCCAGGTGATCGGCGAGCGCTGGTCGCAACGCTCGCAGGAGCTGCGTGACATGTTCGCTCGGAACCGGGTGCCGACCGGCTTCTACGAGGCCAGCAGTCCCAAGGGACAGGAGCTGCTGGCCTCACTCGGCCTCGTCGATCCCGAACTGCCGGTCGTGGTGCTGCGGTTCCGTCCCGAGCGGCCGGTGCTGATCAACCCGGACGCCTTGGAGATCGCCAGCGCCTTCGGCCTGCTGGACTCGGTGGACGACCTCGGGGTCTTCGACGTGGCAGTGATCGGCGCCGGGCCGGCCGGGCTGAGCGCCGCGGTGTACGCCTCCTCGGAGGGTCTGCGCACCGTGGTGCTTGAGCCGTTGGCCATGGGCGGCCAGGCCGGCAGCAGCTCGCTCATCCGCAACTATCTCGGCTTCCCGCGCGGGATCAGCGGCGGCCGGCTGGCGGCCAACGCGTACCAGCAGGCGTGGGCTTTCGGTACGACATTCCTGTGGTCCCGGTCGCTGGTCAGCATCGCGGCCGAGGAGGACCTTCGGGTGCTGCGGCTGTCTGACGGCGGCGTGCTGCGCAGCCGGACGGTGGTGGTGGCTACCGGCGCGGAGTGGCGGCGGCTCGACGTTCCGGCCGTGGAGGCGTTGCAGGGTCGAGGCGTCTTCTACGGGGCGGCGGTCAGCGAGGCGAAGGCGATGACCGGGAAGAAGGTCTTCGTACTCGGCGGCGGCAACTCGGCCGGCCAGGCCGCGATCTATCTGTCTCGGTTCGCCCGTGAGGTCACGGTGGTCATCCGTCGTCGAGATCTCGAAGAGACCATGTCGGCCTACCTGATCCGGGAGATCAGCAACGCTCCGAACATCACCGTCCGGTCCCGGACCGAGGTGGTCGACGCCGTCGGCAGCCATCGGCTGGAGGCGCTGGTGTTGAAGGACCTGGACTCCGGGACCTCTGAGACTCTGCCGGCTGACGCGCTGTTCGTGCTGATCGGGTCCCTGCCGCACACGGACTCCCTCGGCCCGGACGTGCGGCGGGACCAGTGGGGCTTCGTCCTGACCGGACCCGATGCGGCCGTCCCCGGCCGGGCCCGTGCGCCGTTGATGTTCGAGACCAGCATGCCGGGCGTGTTCGCCATCGGAGACGTACGCCAAGGATCGGTCAAGCGGGTCGCCGCGGCGGTGGGCGCCGGGGCATTCGCGGTGGCGATGATCCACCAGTACCTGCAGCCGAGTCCCCCCGAGTCCGAATGAAGGACTACGTCTTCGTCGGCGAGTGGCGCATCGCTGCTGAGCCCGCCCAGGTCTGGGCCCTGGTACGCCGCATCGACGGCTGGCGCGAGTGGTGGCCATCGATGCATCGGGTCGAGCGACTGGACGGGCCGAGCACGGCCGGGCCGGAGACCTGGCGGTTCAGCTTCCAGACCCGGTTGTCGTACGTCGTCGTCTTCGAGGCGGCCATGGTCACGGAGGACCCGATGGCCGGAGTGGAGGTCGAGGTGATCGGGCCGTTCGCCGGTCGGGGTAGCTGGGGGGTTCGGATGATCGACGGCGGCACCCTGGTCCGCTTCCACTGTCGATTGCGCCCACACCTGCGCTGGGTGCGGGTGATATCGCCGGTGGCCCGGCCGATCTTCGACTGGGCCCACCGTGTCCTGATGGTCGAGGGCGGCGAGTCACTCGCGCTGCGGATGGGCGCCCGGATGCTCGAGCCCGTCGTCAGCGAGGTGCGCCGGAGCCCCTGGGATCCTCGTCCGCTCATCAAGCGCGAAATGTGAAGGGCCGGTGGCACTATCGCCGATGTGACGATCCACGAGTCTCCCCAGACAACTCCCCCCGAGTTGCATGAGTGACTACGTCTTCGTCGACGAGTGGCGGATTGCGGCCGAGCCGGACCAGGTCTGGGCGATGGTCCGCAGGGTCGAGGGCTGGTCGGACTGGTGGCCGTCCGTGCGGCGAGTGGACCGGCTCGACGGACCGGGCGAGGCCGGACCAGAGGCCTGGCGTTTCACCTTTCAGACCCGGCTGCCGTACGCCATCATCTTCGAGACCGCGATCGTCGCGGAAGACCCGCTCGCCGTGGAGGTCCGAGTGACCGGGCGGCTCGAGGGCACCGGCCGCTACGGCGTTCGGATGATCGGCGGCGGCACTCTTGTCCACTTTCTGTGGCACGTGCGCCCACAGCTGCCCTGGATGCGGCTGCTGTCCCCGCTCGCCCGGCCGATCTTCGCCTGGAACCACCGCGCGCTGATGGTCGAGGGCGGCGAGTCTCTCGCGCTGCGCATCGGGGCCAGGATGCTGGAGCCCGTCATCAGCGAGCTACGCCGGAGGCTCTGAGTCTCGTCCGATCGAGCGCTGAGCGACTTTCGGAAGGTTTGCGTGATGGATCCCGGCCGATGTCGGCCCGGATCCACCCCGCATTCGTTCCAGCCGGGTTGTGCACAGGGCGCCGATGCCGGAGAGCGTCATCCACAGATCGCGTCACGCCCGGCCGAATCCGCCCAGCGTCCGGATGCTCACGATGTGCACACGCGGCAACCGATCCCGCCGGCCCTCGCGCAGCTGGCGGCCTTGCAGGACGGCGTGGTCAACCGGCAGCAGGCCATGGGACACGGCTTCAGCGAATCGGCGATCAGGCGACTGGTCCGTCAGGGCGTCTGGCAGCGCATCTCGTCCGGCGTCTATCTGACCGCTCCTCTCGATCCGATTCCCTGGCCGGCGTTGGCGTGGGCCGGCGTCCTGATCGGAGGCGACCGGGCCCGGCTCGGCGGTGCGGCCGCAGCGCACCTGCACGGCCTGATCATGGAGCCGCCGACGCGACTTCAGGTTCTTGTTCCGGCCGCGGGCCCGTGTCCGAAGGTGCTCGGACCTTGGGACTTTCGGCGCGAACGCTCGGGCGCCCGGCTGCCGGCCATGCTGGGATCGCCGCCGCGGCTGAGTGTCGAGGACACCGTGCTCGACCTGATCGACGACCCCGACTGCGATACCCGGTCGGCGGTCAACTGGGTGACGATGGCCGTCCAAGCTCGAAAGACCACGCCGCAGCGCATTCTGCGGGCTGCCGAAGCTCGGCACTTCCTCCGCAACCGGCCCCTGCTCGCGGCCCTGCTGCCCGACGTCCGCGCCGGTGTCCGCAGCCCACTCGAACTGGATTACCTCCGCGAGGTGGAGCGACCCCATGGGCTCCCCGTCGGACGCCGCCAACAGTCACGGCGCCGAACGGAGGTCGACGTGTGGTATGTCCACTACGGACTGCTGGTCGAGCTCGACGGCAAGCTCGGCCACACCGGGCTCGGACGCTTCCGTGACATGCGCCGCGACAACGCGGCCACCACCGACGGCCTGGCCACCCTGCGATACGGCACGACTGATGTGCTCGGAGGACCGTGCGAGGTGGCCAGTGAGGTCGCCCACAACCTGATGCTGCGTGGCTGGCCGGGTCCTGCCGAGCGTTGCGACCGCTGCCGCCGGGTGGTCGCCTGAGAATGCGGGGTGGATCCCGGCCGACATCAGCCGGCATCCACCACGCAATCAGGCAGCGATGTCGCTGAGCCGATCGACCAGGTCGGCCAACACGATCTCCGCAGGCGGCATGGCCCGGATCTCGGTCTGCAGCACCCGCGCGGCCGCGGCATAGGAGGGGTAGGTCAGGACCTGCTCGATCGCCTCCCGGATCCGGTCCGGCGTCCGGGCCACCGGAGGAAGCGCCAGCCCCGAGCCGGTGCGAACCACCTGGTCGGCATTGATGAACTGGTCGGCGGCCATCGGCAGGATCACCATCGGCTTGCCCTCGGCCAGCGCGCCCAGCGTGGTGCCCGAGCCGCCGTGGCTGACCACGGCATCGACCCACGGCAGCACCAGCGCCTGCGGCAGGTAGCGCTCCAGCATGACGTGCGCCGGCTGCGGCCCGAAGATGGCCGGGTCCAGGTTCGGGCCGACGGTCGCAATCACGTTGACCGGCAGATCGCTGACGCCCTCGAGGGCCACCCGCCAAGCGGCCGGTGCGTTGAAGGCGGTGCCGAGGGTCAGGTAGATGGAGTGCGGATACGGCAGGTCGCGGATCCGGTCCGGCAGCCGCTCGCCCGGGTGGACGGTCCCGACCTCGGGCCGGATCGGCCAGACCTCGCGGAACGGTGAGCGGCACGGTGGCTCGAGGCCACAGGGATACGGATTGAGATAGAGCGAGCTGAGGAGCCGTTGACTCCGGTCCGGAGTGCCGAGCTCGTCGGCTGCGGCCGCGCAGATCAGACTGGCCAGCTCCGGCAGGTAGGAGTCTTGCGTTCCGAAGCCATGCACGACGTCGAGGGCGCCACTCGCGGCAGCGGCTTCGATTCCGGCGATGTCGAACAGCTCGTGTACCACGACGTCGGGCCGCCAAGCGGTCGCCATCGGGATCAGCTGCCGAGCCCGAGCGGCGCCCGGCCGGCCGAACAGGTGTACGGCGGCGGCCTGCATCCGCTCACGGTCGCTCGGGGGCTTGGCGAAGACCGCGGCCGGCGCGCTGGCCATGGCCTCGACGAACGGTGTTCCCACCAGCCAGATCGGGAAACCGTGGCGCTGGACCACGCCGGTCAGCTCCGAGCCAGTGGCTACTCGAATCTCGTGACCGTGGGCCTGGGCGGCGCGGATCAGCGGCACCATCGGCAGAAAGTGGCCGTAGAGCGGATTGCTGGTGAACAGCACCTTCATGATCAAGCTCTCCTTCAACGGGATCAGGCCGCGAGGGCCGGGGTGAGGTGGCGGAGGACGTCGTCGGCGGTCGGCATGGTGGCGATGCTCGCCTGATGGCTGCGGGCGGCACGGGCGTACGCCGGGACGGCGAGGACGTCGGCAACGGCTCGTCGCAGGGCGCCCGGGAGCAGCGGGTCGGGCGCGACGGTGATCGCCGCGCCCGTGTCGGTGACCGCGGCGGCGTGGTGGCGCTGCTCCAGCGTGCGGGGCAGGCAGACCTGCGGCAGCCCGTACACGAGGGCGCCGAGGACTTCCTTCGCGCTTCCCGGAGAGATCACCGCAGTACAGGTCGCCAGCACCTGGGCCAGCGGCAGCTGCTGCGCGGCGGCCACCTGGATCGGCTGCCGGCCGAGCTGGGCCACCTCCACGCCAGGGCCGGTCTCGACAACGACGTTGACCGGGAAGTCGCGGAGCACCTGGAGCGCGACGAGGAGAGCGTCGGGCCTCATCTGATCGGCGCCGAGGGTGAGCAGAACCGTGCGCTGGTGGGGAAATCGTTGCATCCGCAGCGGCAGCCGCTCGCTTGGTGCAGCTGGGGGGACCTCGGGCCGGACTCGGCGCACGTCGGCGAACGGCGAAGGTCCGGCCGGCTGCATGCTGGCGGGGAAGGGATCGAGGAAGGGGGTGTGAACGATGTCGGCGTACCGGTCGGGCAACATCAGGGCCGCCGCGAACTCGGCGCAGACCTGCGTCACGTCGACAATCTGGCGGGCGGCGTACGGGCTGGTGCCGTGCACCAGAGTCGGGACCCCGAGCAGGGCGGCGACCTCCGGCCCAGCCGGATCGGTGAGATCGTGGATGACGAGATCCGGTGACCAGCGGCGGGCCTGCGGCAGGATGGCCCGGGCCCGGCGTACGCCAGGGTGGGCGAACAGGGCACAGACGAGGGCGCGGTGGCGACCTGACTCGTCAGCGGCCGGCCGCGCCGCAGCCAGGTCAGCCCAGGCCTCGCGCATGGTCGGGCCGGCAGTCCACCCGGGAACGCCGAGCTGAGCGAGGTCGGCGGAAAGGTCAGGTCCGGTGGCGACCACGACCTCGTGGCCGGCGTCGGATGCCGCTCGGATCAGCGGCCGCATCGCCTGCAGGTGGGACCGCAGCGGGCTGGCCGTGAACAGGATCCTCATGGATCCCAGTCAGCCAGAGCGGCCGGACACCGACATCCGCAGTGACTACCGAGATTCTCGGTCGGTGCTACTCAGTAGTCAGGTCGATCAGATCGCGCGCAAGGCCTTCAGCAGGGGTTGGGCGGCCTCGTCGAGAAACTCGGTCTGGCCCTCGTCGCCGACCTGCACGATGGCGAGGTCGGTGAACCCGGCATCGACGTACGTCTTGGCCTTCTCGGCGATCGCGTCGAGATCCGGGCCGCAGCTGATCGCCTCGGCGATGTCGTCGGGACGCACGAACTGGCTGGCCCCCTCGAACCCGGCCGGGGTGGGCAGGTCGGCGTTGACGGCCCAGCCGCCGGCGAACCAGCGGAACTGCTCGTGAGCCCTCTCCACCGCCCGGTCGCGATCGGTGTCCCAGCAGATCGGAATCTGGCCGATCTTGCGGGAGGTCGTGGTGCCCTTCTCCTCGTCCCAGTTCTTGATCAGCTCCGGATCGGGCTCGACGGCGATCACGTGATCGGCCAGTGGGGCGAACCGGCTGACCGACTTCTCGCCGGAGACGGCGATGCCGATCGGTACGCCGCCATCCGGGGCGTCCCAGACCCGGGCCGAGTCGACCCGGAAGTAGTCGCCCTCCCAGGTGACCAGCTCCCCGGTGAGCAGCTCGCGGATGATCGTCGCCGCCTCGACCAGCATGTCCTGGCGCTGGTCGATCGGCGGCCAGCCCTCCCCGGTGACGTGTTCGTTGAGGTTCTCCCCCGACCCCAGGCCGAGCAGGAAGCGGCCGTCGGACAGGACCTGCATCGTCGCGGCCTTCTGCGCGACCACGGCCGGGTGGTAGCGGATGATCGGGCAGGTCACGTAGGTCATCAGCTCGACCCGCTTGGTCGCCTGGGCAACCGCGCCGAGCACCGTCCAGGCGTACGGCGCGTGGCCCTGCGCGACCAGCCACGGTGAGTAGTGGTCGCTGCAGACCTCGAAGTCGAAACCGGCATCCTCGGCGGCGGCCGCATAGCGGACCAGGTCGCGCGGACCGCTCTGCTCAGTCATCAGGGTGTAGCCGAAGCGGGGCATG
This sequence comes from uncultured Actinomycetota bacterium, assembly GCA_963711015.1. GTDB lineage: Bacteria > Actinomycetota > Actinomycetes > Propionibacteriales > Propionibacteriaceae > Microlunatus. The sequence continues at coordinate 347,696 of CAVQCQ010000031.1, read as the reverse complement.
GCCGGACCCGTCACTTGCCGAGGCCCAGCTGGGCCTTGAGACGCTCGATGTGCTGCGAGGCCTCGGCCTTGGTCATCTCGGCGGGCAGCTCCTCGCCGGACTGCCGGGCCAGGTTGTCGAGGTAGCTCTTCTGGGCCGGGGTGATCGGGTCGTCGCCGCTGACCCACTCGGCCGGGTCGCGCTGCAGCGGGTCGGGGGCCGACCCACCGAGGGTCTCGGTGTTCTCCGGACCGACCTGGATCTCCTCGGCCTCTTCCCGGGCGGCCTGAGTGGGCTCAGATGCGAATTCGCTCATGGTTTACACCGTAATCGCCGGGTCGGACAGGCTGGCCGGTGGTCGGGTCACGGAACGTCCCGGCGCATGATCAGCTGCGGCCGGGCGGTCCGGTTGGCCTTCCGGGTGTCGACCACGGTGAACCTGGCGCTCTCGTAGAGCGCGATCGGGCCGCGCCACAGACTGGCGCCGGAGGGCCGCTTGTCGCCCCAGTCCACCGGGTAGGCCTCCAAGGTCGTGATCTCGTGCTCGGCGGCATAGCCGATCACCGCGTCGAGCAGAGCCTTGGCCACTCCCCGCCGGCGGGCCCGAGCGGCGATCACGAAACAGACGACGCTGGTCACCGGTTGATCATCGACGGGCTGCAGGACCGGCGAGGCGACCAGCCGGGCGTACTCCTCTCGCGGTCCGAAGCTGACCCAGCCGACCGGGCCGTCCTCGTCGTACGCGATCATGCCGGCCGCCTCGCCGCGCCGTTGGGCCCGACGGATGGCCTTGTGGTGTTCGGATCGGTGTTCGGCCGGACCACTGTGGTCGTAGTCTCGACCGGTCATCCGCAGGTACGCGCACTGGCAGTGGCGCGGGTCGCCGCGGACGAAGAGGGCGTCAAGATCATCGAGATGCCGGGCCTTGATCGGCTCGATCCGCAGGCGGTCCGGCATGGGTTCACGTTAGACCGTGCTCAGGCCGGGTAGAACTGAATCGTGCCGCGACTGAGGACGGTCTCCCCGCAGGATCCGGGTTGGACCCGGCGTCGGGCGGGCAAGGGCTTCATCTACCTCGACACCTCGGGGGCGCGGCTGGCACCCGAGGAGGCCGACCGCTGCCGGATGCTGGTGATCCCGCCGGCGTGGGAGAAGGTGTGGATCTGCCCGGTCCCGAACGGACATCTCCAAGCCGTCGGCACCGACGATGCCGGGCGGCGGCAGTACCTCTACCACGAGCAGTGGCGGATCAAGCGGGACGAGGCGAAGCACGACCGGGTGCTGGCCGTGGCGGCCCGGTTGCCCACGGCGCGGCGCAAGGTCGCCAAGGACCTGAAGCTGGAGGGAATGCCGTACGAGCGGGCCCTGGGCACCGCGTTCCGGCTTCTCGATCTTGGCTTCTTCCGGATCGGCGGAGAGGCGTACGCGGAGACCAACAACAGCTACGGGCTGGCGACGATCCGCAAGGAACACGTCACCATCGAGGGCGGCTCGGTGGTCTTCGACTACATCGCGAAGTCGGGCCAGGAACGGTACGTGGCGCTGGCCGACGACCTGGTGCGGGCCGCGGTGCGGGAGATGCTGCGCCGACGGCAGGGCGGACCGGAACTGCTGGCGTACCACGATGGCCGGGAATGGCACGACGTGAGCTCAGCGGAGATCAACGCCTACATCAAGAGCAAGGTGGGCGACGATGTCTCGGCCAAGGACTTCCGCACCTGGCATGGCACGGTGATCGCCGCGGTCGCGCTGGCCCAGGCCAACGAGCGGGCGCGGACGGTGGCAGCGCGCAAGCGAGCGATTTCGGGCGCCATGAAGCAGGTCGCGCTGTACCTCGGAAACACCCCGGCGGTCGCACGCAAGTCCTACGTCGATCCGCGACTGGTCGACCTGTTCAACGACGGGGCGACGATTGCGCCCAATCTTGCCGCAGCGGACACCGACCTGTCGGACGGCATCACCCACGGCAAGATCGAGCGAGCCGTGCTCAACCTGCTGACTGCGGGCTGAGCATCATCGACCTACGGGTTGTCGATCTTCCTCGCATCGCCGGCGTCCCGTAGCGCGTCGACCACGTCGTCGCCGGCCTGCTTGAGCTTGCCGGACGACTCCTCGGCAGCCCCCTCGGCCTGCAGGCTCTCGTTGTCGGTCGCGTCGCCGACCTTCTCCTTGGCCTTGCCGGTCATTTCCTCGACCTTGTGGGAGATCTTGTCTCCAGCGTCACCGAGTCCCATGAAAACCTCCTTGTTTCGGGATCACTGGATCTTGTTTACAACGTACACCTCGTCTCCATCGCCGAACCGGGCGGCAGTCCACCGAGTGCTACCGCAGCTCGAACGCCTCCCCGTCCGGGCTGGCGACGACCACCGTGTAACCGTCCGGATCGGCGAACCAGAACTCGCGATGACCAGGGCCGTTGCCCTCACCCTCCGGCGGATTGCGGTGCGGCGCTCGGAGAACGGGCGCGCCCAGCTCGGTCGCTCGGGCCACGACATCGTCGAAGTCACTGACCTCGCCGAACCAGACCAGTACGCCGTTGCCGACCGGCGCATCGGGGTCGCCGATCAGGCCGTGATGGTGGCCGGTGTCGGCCTGGTGAAGTTGCAGCACGATCTCGCCGTCGGCAAGGAGCCGCTCGTAGTCCGGCCCGCCGTGCCCGCTGGCGAACCCGAGCACCCGCTGGTACCAGCGGCTCGAGGCCTCGACGTCGCGGACCGCGATCATGGTCTGCGGCCTGGGCGCCGTGACACTGACCACGATCCCGATCCGGTTCCCGGCCGGGTCGTCGATCTCGGCCAGCCAGCGTTCGCCGCCGTCGAGCCAGGGCCGGCGTACGACGGTCCCGCCGAGCTCAGGAACTCCTGTCAGCGTGGCATAGAGATCATGCGAATGGAGCCAGAGCAGCGGTCCGCTGTCAGGGCTCGGCTGGCGATCGGCGATGAACTGCCCGAACAGGCCCGGCGCCTCGAAGCTGCCGTGCTCCGAAGACGTCGACCAGCCGAACACTTCTGCGTAGAAGGCTGCCGACGCGGCGACGTCGAGCGCCGGAAGCTGCAGGTAGTCCAGGCTGCCGTGCGGCCGTACGTTCATGATCAACTCCTTGGATCCACAACCACGACATCACAGCTGACCGAGCCGCGCCACCCGGGCGTTGAGATAACGCTGCTCGGGCCCGCTCGCGGTCAGCTGGGCCGCGCGCCGATAGTCCTCCGTCGCGCCGCCGAGGTCGCCGGCCAGCTCCCGGAGATGGCGCGCGTACCGCAAAGGTGCGGTGGTGCCGGCTCATCGCCGGCGCCTCCTCCAGCAGGTCCTGCACGATCGCCAGTCCGTGCTCGGGACCGAGGGCCATGGCGACCGCCACCGCGCGGTTCAGCGTCACGGCCGGGCTCGGCGCGAGGTCGGACAGCATCTGGTACAGCAGGCTGAGCTGCAGCCAGTCGGTGTCGGCCCAGGTCGGCGCCTCCGCGTGCACGGCGGCGATGGCCGCCTGCAGCTGGAACCGGCCGACGTGGCCGCGCGGGAGCACCGCCTCCAGGATCGCGACGCCCTCGGCGATCAAGTCCCGGTCCCATCGCGACCGGTCCTGGTCGGCGAGCAGGACGAGATCGCCTCGCTCGTCGGTCCGGGCCGACTCCCGGGCCTGGGTGAGCAGCATGAGGGCCAACGCACCGGCGACCTCGTCGTGATCGGGCAGCGCGGCGTACAGCTGCCGGGTGAGGCGGATGGCCTCCCGGGTCAGCGCGGAGTCGACGAGCGAGTGACCCGTGGTGCGCGCGTACCCCTCGTTGAAGACCAGGTGCAGCACATCGAGAACGGCCGCCACCCGGGTCGGCAGATCGGCGAGGCTCCGGCAGCTCGAAACGCGCGCCGCTGTCGCGCAGCGTCGCCTTGGCCCGGCTCAGCCGCTGACCCATGGTGGCCTCGGGCACCAGGAACGCCGCGGCGATCTCGGCCGTACCCAGGCCGGACACCGCGCGCAGCGTCAGGGCGACCTGGGAGGAGCGGGTCAGCGCCGGATGGCAGCACAGCAACAGCAGCTGGAGGCTGTCGTCGACATCGGGCGGTGCCGGCAGCGTCAGCCGGCATCGGCCGCGGCCACGGCCTGCTCGCGAAGGACTCGAGGCCTGGTCCGCGCGCATCCGGTCGATCAGCCGGCGAGAGGCGACTCGGATCAGCCAGCCGCGCGGATAGTCGGGTACGCCGTTCGCTCGGCCACTGCGCGGCCGCGGCCTCGAGGGCCTCCTGGGCGGCGTCCTCGCAGTCGGCAGAGATCACCGTGCCGGCGGAGCAGGGCGGCCAGGACGTGCGGCGACTCCCGCCGCCACACGTCCTCGATCGCCCCGTCGGGCAGGTCGCGGCGGTCCGAGGTCACTGATCGTCGCCGCCCGGCCACATGGTCGGGCGCAGCTCGATCGTCTCGCCCGGGCCGGAGAATCGCCGGGCCAGCTCCTGGGCCCGCTCCGGGGTCTCGACGTCGACCAGGAAGAAGCCGGCCAGGTGCTCCTTGGCCTCCGGGTAGGGACCGTCGGTCGCCAGCGGCTTCCCGGTCTCCCAGCGGTAGAGCGTCGAGCTCGCCGGGTCACCGAGTGCCTCGGCCACCACCAGCTCGCCGCGCTCACTGATCTCGGTCAGCAGGGCCTCGAAGTCGGAGTTCATCGCTGCCCGCTGCTCGGCCGGCAAAGCCAGGTTCTCGGCGACGTAGTCCCCGGTCGGGTGGCCCCACGGTTGCGGGTTGGAGTGGATCAGGATGACGTACTTCATGTTGGTCTCCTCTGTCGAAGGAACGGCCCCGTTGGCCATTCCACCCGAGACGTCGGAGCCGAGCGGCCGCCTTCGACATCGCCGCGCGGACGATCTTCAGAACTGGAGTCCGTGACGCTCCACCAACGGCATGGTGCGTTCGAAATCGACGTCGCAGCCGTACTGAGCGGCCATTGCGGGCAGTGTCTCCATGTCGTACCCGTCGCCGAGCGCGGCGAGGCTGACGAACAGCTCCTCCAACCCGCCTGGCACGATCAGCAGCAGCACACGCAGCGCCTCCTCGCCGGCGTTCCAGAAGGTGTGCCAATGCCCGCGGGGCATGAACACCAGATCGCCGGCGGTCGCGATGACTTCGCTCTCGTCCTGGAAGACGCCGAGCCGACCCGCCAGCACGAAGGAGTACTCGTCCTCCCGGGAGTGCCGGTGCACTGGGGCGGCGAGGACGTGCGGTGCGAGGACGTCCTCGACGACGGCGATCGCCCCGCCGGATTCGCCGCTGGTGAGGAGGTAGCGATCAAGTGCCACCTCGGGATTGCCGGTGGCGCGGATCTCCGAGCCCTGCTTGTGCTTGATCGTCGTGATCATTGGTGTGGTCATGTCTCGACGCTAGGAGCGCGCACCGGATCTTAGACATACCAGAAAGCTGGCATGTTCACTGCGGCCCGATGGTCCGTACGCTGAGGCTCATGGACCAGGCAGCCCGGCTCGAGCGGGCCGGTGACAAGCTCCGGCGGCTCTCCGAGGCCGGCCTGAGCACGGTCGCCTTCTGGCGGGCCTGCACGCCAGTACTCGCCGAGGCGGTGCCGCATTACCAGACGCCATGCTGCTACACCGCCGACCCGGCGTCGCGGCTCATCACCAGCCATTTTCAGGAGGGGATCCATGCCCTTCCACCGGAGTGGCTGCTGATGGAGTACGCCGAGGAGGGGCCGAACCAGCTGGTCGACATCGCCCGGTCACCGTCGGGGATCTCCACGTTGCACCAGGCGACCGGCGGCGATCCTTCGCACACAGCACGCTGGCAGGCCAACATCGCCTACGGCGGCGATCAGGAGGTGATCGTCGCTCTTCGGTCCAGGACGGGCGACCTCTGGGGTGCGCTCGGGCTGTACCGCGAGCTCGGCCAACCGACCTTCGACGAGACCGAGCTGGCGTTCCTGCGCGGAGTCAGCCAGACCCTGGCCTCCGGCGTACGCCGTTCGCTGCTCGTCGGCGAGGCGACCGATCCCGAGGGTCCCGAGGCGCCCGGCATGATCGTCCTGGACGCCGACTTCGATCTCGGCTCGACCTCTCCGGGCGTCGACCACTGGCTCGAGCTGCTGGCCGAGACCGAGCAGGGCCGCGACCGGCTTCCGTCGGCGATCGTCGCGGTCGCCGCCCGAGCCCTTGGACGCCGGCCGGACGAGTCTCCGGAAGTGGCCGTCTCCCGCGTGCTGACCCGGTCCGGTCGATGGCTGATCCTGCACGGCATCACGCTGGAGGCCGGCCCGGAGCGACGGGTTGCGGTGATCATCGAGCCTGCCGATCCGGCGCGGATCGCGCCCTTGCTGATGTCGGCGTACGGGCTCACCGACCGGGAGCAGGAATTGACCCGCCTGGTGCTCCAGGGCCTTTCCACCTCAGAGATCGCGGCTGAACTGGTGATCTCGGTGCATACGGTCCAGCAGCACCTGAAGAACGTCTTCGACAAGACCGGCGTCCGCAGTCGCCGCGAGCTGGTGACCAAGATCTTTCTGCGGCACTACGAACCACGGCTGCGAGACAACGAGCAGCGGACCATACAGCACCAGCCGACCCGCGGCGGGCCCTTCCCCGAACGGTCCCGATAGCGTCGACGGCATGAGTCTTCGAGGATTCGCCACCCTGAACATCTGGGCCGAGGACGTGCCGGCTGCCGCCGCCTGGTACGCGGAGTTCCTCGGCATCGAGCCCTACTTCTCCCGTCCCGGGCCGGACGGCACCCCAGCGTACGTGGAGTTCCGGATCGGCGACGCGGAAGACGAGCTGGGCATCATCAGCCGCGCGTACGCGCCGAAAGGTGCATCCGCCGAGCCCGGCGGAGTGATCATGCACTGGCATGTCGACGATCTCGAGGGCACTGTGCGCCGATTGCTCGAGCTGGGGGCGCGGGAGTACGAGCCGATCACCCCTCGCGGCGAAGGCTTCGTGACCGCGTCGGTGATCGATCCGTTCGGCAACGTGCTCGGCGTGATGTCCAACCCGCACTATCTGGAGATACTCGCCGCATCGCAGCAGTCCTGACCCGAGTTTCGACCCCCAGGCAGTGGGTAGGCGAGCCAATAGGCGCAACTGTCGAGAATCCCTCGACCACCAGAAAGGAGCAAGGCATGACAACAGCAAGGGACCTGATGACCGCGGGTGCGGAATGCATCGGCGAGAACGAAACCCTGGTCGACGCAGCGCGCAAGATGCGTGATCTCGATGTCGGTGCGCTGCCGATCTGCGGCGAGGACGACCGCCTCAAGGGCGTATTGACTGACCGGGACATCGTCGTGAAGTGCCTTGCTGACGGCGGCGATCCGAAGACGACCACGGCCGGGACGTACGGTCAGGGTAAGCCGGTGACGATCGGCGCGGATGACTCGGCCGAAGAGGCGCTGAAGACGATGGCCAAACACCAGGTCCGCCGCCTCCCGGTGATCGACGGACATCGGCTGGTCGGCATGCTCGCCCAGGCCGACGTCGCTCGCTCGCTTCCCGAGGAGAAGGTGGGCGAGCTGCTGGAGGAAGTCTCGGAGGAGTAGGCCGATTTCGACTCTTGACCGGGTAGCCGCGAACAGCCCACTGGCGATCTACCTACGCAACCACGAGGCGGCGGGGCGGGCGGGGTCCGCCCTGTTCGCCCGGGTCGCGCGATCACACCGGACCGAGGCGTACGCCGCCGAGCTCGATGAGCTGCGCCACGAGATTCGCGAGGACCTGTCCACGCTGCGCGCGATCCTGCGCCGCGTCCAGGTCCCCCCCGATCTGCTGCTGGGAACGGCACTTCTGGTCGGCGAGCGGGTCAGCCGGTTGATGCCCAACGGCCGGCTGGTCCGCCCCTCGCCGTTGACGCCGTTGATCGAGATCGAGGGCCTGCTCGACGCCGTCCATGCCAAGGCGGCGGGGTGGTGGGCGCTGGACGCCGCCGGGCTCGAGTCGGGCATCGCGCCGGAGCTGCCGTCCTTGATCGAGCGGGCCGACTCCCAGATCGAGCGACTGCGGGCCATCCACGCCACAGTCGCCGCGTCGGTGCTGCCGAAGTCGGATTAGCCCCTGCGGCCGTGCCCGCACCCCAGGTTCGATCGAGTCAGCCGCACTGCACGCCGGATTCTTGCGCTGCACGCCGGTAGTAGTAACGGGAGTGCAGCGCGAACATCGGACGCAGCGTTCGAAACTGACGGGGGGTGTGCGAGGTGGGCGGGCGGCCGCGGAGAGGTCAGGTCAGCGGCCGGTACGCCAGGTAAAGCACCCCGTTCTCGTACGCCTCGTTGGCGATGCGCTCAAACTTCAAGGAGTCCATGCTTTCCTCGAAGAGCCGGAGACCAGAGCCACGGGTGGTCGGATAGACGCACAGGTGGAGCTCATCCACCAGGCCGTCGGCGAGCATGGCCCGCACCAGAGTGGCGCTGCCGCTGGTGAAGATGTCGCCGGCCACCTGCTCCTTCAGCTGCCGGAGGCGGTCGGCGTCGTACGGCCCGAAGATCTCCGAGTTCCGCCAGGTCGCCTCGGAGAGGGTCGAGGTGACGACGTACTTGGTGGTGTCGTTGAAGAACGGCGCTCCAGGGTCGTCCTCGACCGTGCGCTCCGACCAGGCCGGCTCGAACATCTGGTAGGTCGTGCGACCGAGCAGGATCGCCTGGCAGCGCTCGGTGACCCGGCCGATCGCCTCGCCCATCTGCTCGTCGAAGCCGTACTCGAAGGTCCACGACGGGTCTTCGATCACGCCGTCGAGGCTCATGAACTCGTGCACCAAGATGTCGCCCACGCGACGAGCCTAGGGCGACGCGTTGCCTGGCAACTCTCGGGTGTCGGGAACCCTTAATCGCTCGTGATCTTGCTCGAAGTGACCGCGGCCTGGCTGTCCGCGCCGAAGTGCTTGCCGATCAGCGCCAGCGCCTTGTCGCGTTGCCGCACCGAGACGCCCTGGGCGTCCTCCTCGAAGCCGAACACGCAGCTGGACACCACGCCATCGAACTTGACGTCGGCCAGCGCTGCGAAGACCGCGTCGTAGTCCACCTCACCCCGACCCATCTCCATGTGCTGGTGAACGCGAATGGTGTTCCCCGGCGGGTTGGAGATGTAGCGCAACCCGTTCGAGGCGGTGTGGTCCCACGCGTCGGCCAGGTGCACGTAGCGCACCTTCTCTCCGGCCGCGGCGATGATCTCTGCGGCGGGATGGCCCTGGTGGAACGCATGCGGTGTGCAGTAGAGGAAGCCGATCCACTCGGCATTCAGTCCGCGGATCAGGTTCAGCGCCTCCAGGCCGTCCTCGATGAAGTCGTCCGGGTGCGGCTCGATGATCAGCTGCAGGCCCTCCTTCTCGAAGATCGGCGCCAGCTCGTCCCACGACTTCAGGAACATCGCCTCGGCCGTCTCCGGCGCCTCGGGCCGGCCGTTGAACTCGGTGTTGATCACCTCGACGCCGAGGTCGACAGTGATCTGGATCAGCCGCTTCCAGGACCGTACGGCCGCTCGCCGCTGCTCCTCGTCGGGACCCGACCAGCGCTGCACCGGCAGCACCGAGGCGATCCCCACCCCGGCGTCACTGGCGATCTTCTTCAACCGGCGTACGCCGGCGTCGTCGACCCGCGGATAGCGGAAGAAGGGGATGAAGTCGGCCTTCGGCGACAGCTCCATCCAGTCGTAGCCGCAGCGGGCCACGATGTCCGGCAGCTCGTACACCGAACTGGTCGCGAAGAACATCTGCGGGTCAAGGGCAAGCTTCATCAAACAGACCTTTCTGTACGCGCCAACCGGTCAGGGCCGGGCGGCCTCGAGATCGGGGGCCGTGACACCGGGCGTGGGCTCGGGGATCGGCTTGGGCTGCAGGACAACCGGAACCTTCTCGCCGGTGCGCAAGGCCTGGACGCCGGCCTCGCAGACCGCGACGGCGGCGTACCCGTCCCAGGCCCCCGGACCGTCGATCGTTCCCGCGCGGGCGGCGTCGACCCAGCGCTGCAGCTGGGTCTGGTACGCCGCGCCGAAGCGCTCGACGAAGCTCGGGGTGATCGTGCCGCCCCAGCGGCCGTCGGTGCTCTTGAGCTGCAGGTTCTGATCGAGGCCGATCATCGCCGAGCCGCGCTCGCCGACCACCTCGGTCCGCACCTCGTACGCGACCTGGGAGCGGACGTAGATCTCGTCGGTGACCAGCCGCCCCGACTGGGTCTCGAAGACCACGAGCATCGGGTCGCTGGTGCCGTGCGGGGCCACCGATGTGGCCGTGCCCCGCACGATCTGCACGCTGGTGATCTCCTCGTCGAGCAGGAAGCGAGCCACGTCGACCTCGTGCACGACCGAGTCGCGCACCATGTACTCGGAGTCGAAGAAGTCGGGAACGGCAGGGTTGCGGTGCACGCAGTGCACGAGCAACGGGTTGCCGAGCCCGCCGGAGCTGATCAGCTGCTTCAGCGCCGCGTACTCGGCGTCGAAGCGGCGCATGAACCCGACCTGGATGAGCGGGCGGTCCAGCGCGGCTTCCTTCTGCACGATCGCGTACGCCGACGCGATGTCGGTGGTCAACGGCTTCTCGCACAACACCGGCTTCCCGGCGTCCAGACACGCGTTGACCTGACCGTCATGCGCGGCGCCAGGAGTCGCGATGAGCACCGCCTCAACCTCGGGATCATTGATCGCGGCGATCGGATCGGCCACTGTCCGCGCGCCGGCGGAGGCGGCCACCTCCTCGGCCTTCTCGGCGAAGTAGTCGTTGACCACCGTGACCTGCGCCCCGCTGACGCGCCGACTCAGTGCCTCGACGTGGAAGGAGCCCATCATCCCCACGCCGAGCACCGCAATTCTCAGGTCCGTGCGTTGAGCCTTTCGAGGGGCACCTACGCCCATGACTCTCCTCCGACGTGTTGAGAAAGGAAGGCGCGAGCCTGCAGCGATCCGGCCTGCCGTTACTCGCGAACTCCTCGAGTTCCTAAGAATCTTAGGCTAAGACGGACAGACTGTCCACCTGGTGATAATGTGCCAGCACGGCGGCAACGCGACGGTGAAGGGAAGTCAATCATGGCTATCACGACAGGCGGCCGCGACAAGGCACAGGCCGCCCGCCCGCAAGTCGCCAAGCCCGCTCCCTCCGCCGATCAAGCCGATCGAGACACTGCAGGTCTCGAGCTCATCGCCAAGGTCGACGCGGTGATCGGGGTACTCGAGAGCCGCGGTGAGACCAGTGCGGCCGAGATCGCGGAACGGACCGGCGAACCGCTCAGCTCGGTGTATCGGCTTCTGCAGAGCCTCACCGGGGTCGGCTGGGTTGACCGGGGCTGGCGACGTGGTACCTACCGGCTGGGGCTGCTCCTGCTGACCATCGGGGGTCAGCTCGAGGACAAGCTGGACGTCCGCGAGTGTGCCCTGCCGTCTCTGCGCCGGCTGGTCGAGACCACCGGGACAACGAGCTTCCTGTGCGTGCGACGCGACACGCGCGCAGTCTGTGTCGAACGTATCGAGGGTCAGGCCGTGCGCTCGCTGGCGATGCAGCTCGGCAGTTCACTCCCGCTGTTCGCGGGCGCGGCGCCTCGCGCCATCTTGGCCTTTCTTCCGCCGGAGGAGCAGCGCTCGTCGCTGCGGTTGTCCCGGCTCCCCGGAGATCCGCCGCGTCCAGAAGCGACCGCCATCCAGGCCGACATCGAACGCGTCCGACGCGATGGCTTCTCTGTCTCCGACGGCGATGTCACACCGGGGATCGCGGCGTTGGGAGCGCCGGTGTTCAACCACCGTGGCGAGCTCGCGGCGGCCATCTCGATGAGCGGGCTCAGGTCGCAGATTCTGGGCTCCTCCCGAGAGGCCAACATCGAGTTGATCATCTCGAGTGCACGCGAGGTCAGTCGATCGCTTGGGCAGGAGTCGGCGGCATGAGCGCCGAGCGCCCGATGGTGATCCTGCAGCGCTCGGCCGACTTGGTCGAGCTGCTGGCCGCGCGGGGAGCCCTGGTGCCCGCCGAGATCGCCGAGCACGTCGACACCCCCCGGTCCAGCGTGTACCGGCTCGGCGACGCTCTCCGCGACGCGGCCATGATCGAGCACGCTCCCGACGCGCATCTTCGGCTCAGCCTGCGGTGGCTTCGGCTGGCCGACGCCGCCCGGGCCGCAATGAGTGAGTGGCAAGGGGCCCGAACGGTCTTGGACGAGTTGGCCGGCGCCACTCACCAGACCGTGTTTCTCACTGTTCCGCGGGCGAACGAGGCGGTCTGCATCGACTGGGCCCGGGGCGAGACGATCAACGTGCTTCTCCTGAAGCCCGGACGGGCGTTGCCGCTGTACGCCGGGGCGGCGGGCCGGGTTACTTTGGCCTTCGGCCGGGACGATCCCGAGGCCTACCTGGCGAACGCACCGTTCGAGGCCTACACCGACCGCACGCTGACGACCGCGGCTCAGCTTCGTCAGGACGTCGTCCTGACCAGGACGCAGGGCTACGCCGTCTCCGACGGTGACGTCACCGACGGCATCGGCGCACTCGGAGCGCCCCTGTTCTGGACGACCACGGGAGGGTTCGCCGGCGCGTTGTCCGTCGGTGGTCTGGCCGAGGAAGTCAACCGACGGCGGGACAAGACAGTCGATCTGCTTCTGGCCGCAGCATCGACGCTGTCGGCCTCCCTTCCCTAACCCCGGCCATTGGACACATTGTCCGTCAGGCGATATTGTTCAACCGTGGTCACCGATAACGTCGTCATTGGCACCGCCCCCGACTCCTGGGGTATCTGGTTCGCCGAAGATCCGAACCAGACCCCGGCCGATCGCTTCCTGGACGAGGTGGTCGAGGCCGGATACGAGTGGATCGAAATCGGCGCCTACGGTTACCTGTCCACCGACCCGGCCAAGCTGCGCGACGACCTCAACTCGCGCGGGCTCAAAGTCTCCGGCGGCACGACCTTCGCGCGGCTGCAACATCCCGGAACGATCGACGAGGTCTGGGAGAAGGTAGCGCCGATCGCCTCGCTGACCGCAGCCATGGGAGCCGAGCACATGGTGGTCCTCCCGGACCTCTGGCGCGACGACCTCACCGGCAATGAGAAGGAGCCCCGCGAACTCCTCCCCGAGCAATGGACCGCATTGGTCGACGGCAACAACGAGCTCGGTCGGCGCCTGCTCGAGGAGTACGGCGTCCACTCACAGTTCCACTCCCACGCCGACAGCCACGTCGGCTACCAGCGCGACGTCGAGCGCTTCCTCGAATCCACCGATCCCCAGTTCGTCAACCTCTGCCTCGACACCGGCCACATCGCCTACTACGGCGGCGACTCGGTCGAGTTGATCACCAAGTACCCCGATCGAATCGGCTACCTCCACCTCAAGCAGGTGGATCCTGCCCTGGCCGCCCGCGCCCTCGCTGAGGACATCTCCTTCTCCAAGGCCGTGCGGATGGACGTCATGGTCGAGCCGCCCTCCGGAGTGCCGGACCTCGCCGAGGTGATCAGGGCAGCAGGAGAATCTCTGCCCCATTCGGTCTTTGCCATCGTCGAGCAGGACATGTACCCGTGCCCGCCCGACAAGCCGCTGCCCATCGCCCGGCGCACCTACACCTATCTGACCAGCTGCCTGTAGGCATGCAGCTCGCTTTGCCTGCTGCTCGGACGCCAGATCCCCGCGCAGCACCGTCTTTGCGCTGGGGCGTTCTCGGCACCGGATGGATCGCGAACAAGTTCGTCACCGCCATCCTCAAACACTCGAGTCAACGCATCGCGGCCGTCGGTTCACGCAGCATCGACAGCGCCACCGAGTTCGCTCGGCGATTCGGCATCGAACGGGCGCACGGCAGCTACCAGGAGCTCGTGTCCGACCCTGACCTCGACGTCGTCTACGTCGCAACCCCGCACAACGCACACCTCTCCCACGCGCTACTGGCGCTTCAGGCGGGCAAGCACACGCTCGTCGAGAAGCCGCTGGCCCTCAACGCGGACCAGGCGATCAGGATCGCTGAGGCCGCCCGAAGCCGCGGTCTGTTCTGCATGGAGGCGTACTGGACCGCGTTCCTGCCGAAGTTCGACGTGCTCCGTCAGCTTCTCGTCGCGGACGTTGTCGGCGAGATCACTGCGGTCGTGGCCGATTTCGGAGAGTGGTTCCCCGCCAGTCACCGCATTCATCGACCGGAGCTGGCGGGTGGACCCATGCTCGATCTCGGGACCTATCTGATCAGCCTCGTCCTCGATGTCGTCGGACCGCCCGACCGCATCGTCGCATCGGGCACCACCACCAGGACCGGTGTGATCGGCCAAACGGCCATGCTGTTGAGCCGCCGAGATCAACAGGCCGTCCTGCACACGACCCTCCTCGCCAATACTCCGACAACGGCCACAATCGCCGGTACGGCGGCGACGATCGACGTCGACGGACCGTTCTATCAGCCAGGCGGTTTCACTCTCACAGGAGCCGACGGTGCGACCCGTCTGCGCTATGACGAGCCACCGATCGCCCATGAAGGACTGCATTACCAGGCTGCCGAGGTCGCCAGGCGTATCACGGCGGGCGAGACCGGCTCGCCACTACGACCGATCGCGGCCAGCATCGATGTTCTCCGGGTAATGGACGAGATCCGACGCCAAACCGGCGACCGATACCGAGACGAAGACAACGACAGGCCGTAACCAACGGCCGGTGTCCCGAGGGTGGCTCAGCTCGTCGCTGCGACGGAGACGACCGCCTGGACGCGGGCAGCGATCTTTTCCGGGGAAAGACCGTGCTTGTCGAGCATGAAGTCGTTGCCCGCCGATTCGCCCCAGATGTCATCAACCCCGATCCGCTCGATCTGGGGCGCCGGGCCGGCCGCCGTCAGGATCTCGGCGACCAGACCGCCGAGTCCCCCGTACACAGAGTGTTCCTCGACGGTCACGACCAGGTCTGCGCCGGTCACAGCCTCGATCAGAGCCGACTCATCGACGGGCTTGATGGATGGGACGTGGATCACCGAGGCGTCGATCCCGGACGCGGCGAGGAGCTCGGCGGCTTCGAGCACCCGCCCGGTCTGCGGGCCGGTCGAGATCAGAGCGACCCGGCCACCGTCTCGCAGCCGATGGATCGCCCCCGGCGTGAAGGTGTAGTCGGCGCTGAACAGGTCGGGCACGGCGTCGCGGACGATGCGCAGGTAGACCGGGCCGTCGTAGGCCTGGGCCCAGTCCATCATGGCCCGCAGCTCGACGGCGTCGGCGGGAGCGAGAACGGTCAGGTCGGGCATCGCCCGCATGATGGCCAGGTCCTCGATGTCGAGGTGGGTCTTGCCGACCGCGCCGATGAGCAGACCCGAGTAGGAGCCGACGATCTTGACGTTGGCGTGACTCTGCGCCACCAGCATCCGGATGGGATCGAGGGCCCGGTGGGTGAAGAAGACGGTGAACGACGAGGTCCAGGGTACGAAACCCACCGAGGCCAAGCCGGCGGCGGCGCCCACCAGGTTCTGCTCGGCGATGCCCATCTGAAAGAACCGGTCAGGGTGAGCCTTGGCGAACTTGTCGGCCTTGGTCGAGTTGGCGAGGTCGCCATCGAGGACGACCGTACGCGGGTCGGCGTGGCCGAACTCGACCAGCTTCTCCCCCCAGACGTCGCGCATCGCGGTCATGCCGTCACTCCGTTCTCCGCGCTGCGCGGGTTGTGGGACTTGGCGTCGGAATCGAGCAGGTCGATCTCATCGGCATCGAGTTCTCGTCGAGCCTTCTCGAAGTCCTCCTGGGACGGGACGATGCTGTGCCAGGAGTGGACCCCTTCGGCCAGGGACAGGCCCTTGCCTTTGACCGTGTGGGCGATGAGCACGGTCGGACGACCGTTGAAGTCTCCGGCCCGCGCGAGCTGGTAGGCGCTCACAATCTGGTCGTAGTCGTGGCCGTCGAGCTCGACGACCCGCCATCCGAAGGCCTGGAAGACGGCTGAGAGGTCCACGCCGAACCAGGGGTCGCGCCGGTCACCCCGGTCGGTATTGGTCGTCTCGCTGGTCGAGGGTAGGCCGAACTGCTGCAGGCCGTTGCGGTCGACGATCGCGGTCAAGTTGGTGAGCTTGTAGCGGGCAGCGACTTGTACGGCCTCCCAGACCATGCCCTCCTGAATCTCGCCGTCACCCAGCAGCACCCAGGTGTGGAAGTCCTGCCCGGCCAGTGAGGCGCCGAGGGCCATGCCGACGCCAACCGAGAGGCCTTGGCCGAGTGAACCCGTGGATGCGTCGAGACCGGGCAGCCGGGTGACGTCGGGGTGGCCCTGCAGGCGCGAGTCGCCGGAGTCGAAAGTCGCCAGCTCCTCCAGGGGGAGGAAGCCGCGCAGCGCCAGCACCGAGTACAGGCCGATCGCCGCGTGGCCCTTGGACAGGATGAAGCGGTCGCGGTCGGCCCAGTGGGGGTCATCCGGCCGGATCTTCAGCTCGCGGAAGTACAGGCTGATCAGAAGGTCCATCATCGACAGTGGGCCGCCGATGTGGCCGGCCTTCGCGTCGGTGACCGTTTTGATCACCTGCCAGCGGGCCTGGCGGGCCAGCGCCGGAAGGTCGGCGTCCGTTGCGGGTACGGCGGCTTGGGTGGTCACGAGGTTCTCCTGTCGCAGGTGCTCAGTCGGGTTGGGGGACGTCGACCCAACGGCGTTCGGCCGCTGAGCGCTCCACCGCGTCCAGTACTTCCGAGACCAGCCAGCCCTCGCGGAAGTCACCGTCGGGACGCCGGTCCTCGGCGATGGCGTGGAGCCATTCGTGGACCTCGATGGTCTTGAGCTCGTGGACACCGAGCGGGACGCCGGCGAAGGGCCAGAAGGCACCGTAGTCGCCGTGGCTGGGGCCGAGCTCGATCTCCTTGTAGCCCTTGCGATCGACTGGGTCGCCGGTCAGGTAGAGCCGCAGGGTGTGGATGTCCTGCTGCACGAACTGCAGCGCGCCCAAACTGCCGATCAGCTCGACGCTCTGGTGCCAGGTCCGCCCGGTCGAGACCCGGGAGGCCTCGATGTGGCCGCTCGCGCCGGAGGCGAACTCCATCAGGAAGGTCGTCGCGTCGTCGTTCTCCACCCGATGCTTGGGGGCCTCGAGGTCGGCGCCGCTGCCGTAGCCGAACACCCCGGTCGGCTCGGGCCGCTCGGGAATGAACGTCCGGCTGAGCCCGACGACGGAGCTGATCGGCCCGACGAGGACCTGAGCCAACGAGATGATGTGGGCGCCAAGGTCGCCGAGGGCACCGCTTCCGGCGAGTTTGCGCTCGAACCGCCAGGTGAACGGGACGTCGGGGTCACTGCAGGCATCCAGGACGAAGCGCCCCTGAAAGGTCCAGATGTCGCCGAGCACCCCTGAGCTGATCAGCCGGCGGGCTTCGGCGATCGCCGGGTTGCGCAGGTAGTTGAAACCGACCAGCGTCTTGACGCCGGCCTTCTCGGCCGCTTCATACATCTCCCGGGCGTCGGCCGCATTCAGCGCGAGCGGCTTCTCGCAGTAGACGTGCTTGCCGGCCTCGATCGCGGCCATCGCGATGTCGAAGTGCAGGAAGTTCGGGGTCACGATGTTGACCGCGTCAACCTGAGGATCAATGACGGCATCTCGCCAGTCGGTGGTGTAGCGGGCATAGCCCAGAGACTCAGCGCCGGCTCTGGCCAGGCCTTCGCTCGCATCGGCCAAGACTTCGAAGCGGGGGCGGAGCGGTGTGGTGCCGTAGACGCTCTCCACGTTGCGGTAGCCCATGGTGTGTGACTTCGCCATCAGGCCGCTGCCGATCATGGCAACGCCGATCTCCGGAACCGTGGACGTGACGTCGTGCAAGGTCATCGTGACTC
Source organism: uncultured Actinomycetota bacterium (assembly GCA_963711015.1). Lineage (GTDB taxonomy): Bacteria > Actinomycetota > Actinomycetes > Propionibacteriales > Propionibacteriaceae > Microlunatus. The sequence continues at coordinate 330,006 of CAVQCQ010000031.1, read as the reverse complement.
CCTTGTCGTGGCCCGCATCAGGACCGCCGGGGAGCGGCTGAGGCGTTCGCGCCTCCTCCGATCCAAAAAGAGTTCTTATCAACAGTTGGACAACTCATCCAACTCGCGATACGTTACCGCTATTCAGATCCTGTCCACAAGTCGAACAGATTGTTCACTCAGCGAGAGTTGACCAAGGGTGTCACACCGAGGAAGGGTGCGATGAGCAGCCCGCAGATCCTGAAGAACGGTTGGACGAGCATCGAGCCCGCCGACGCCGGATGGACCTACGTCAGCTTTGCGGTGCACCGTTTGACGGCCGGCGAGAGCCTGCCCGTCGCGGCCGACGAGCAGGAGCGCGCTTTCGTTCCCCTCTCCGGAGTCGCCGTCGCTCGTTCCGGTGAGACGGAGTGGACGTTCGGCGGCCGAGCCTCGGTGTTCGACGGCCTCGGCTGGTGCCTCTACCTGCCCCGGGACACCGAAGTGACATTGACGGCCTCGACCGACCTGGAGCTGGCCGTTGCCGCCGCCCCGGCGACCCAGACGTACGCCCCGGTACTGGTCTCGCCGGACGACGTGAACATCGAGCTCCGTGGCGGCGGAAACGCCTCCCGCCAGGTCGGCAGCCTGATGCTGCCCGACTTCCCCGCCGACCGGTTGCACGTGATCGAGGTGTGGACTCCGGGCGGCAACTGGTCCAGCTACCCGCCGCACAAGCATGAACACGACCGCGACGGCGAGGCCGAGCTCGAGGAGACCTACTACTACCGGCTCCGCGACCCCGAGAACGGGTGGGCCGTGCAGCGGGTTTACAGTCCCGAACGTGGCTTCGACCTGGTTGAGACCGTCCACGACAGCGACCTGCTGTTGATCCCGTGGGGCTACCACACCACCGTGGCCGCCCATGGACACGACCTCTACTACCTGAACATCCTGGCCGGTCCAGCGCCGAAGCGGAGCCTCCAGGCCCTCCAGGATCCGTCCCTCCAGTCCACCCAGGACGCCTGGCCGGATTCCGGGATCGATTCTCGACTGCCCTTCGTCCCCCGCTATCCCACCTGACCCGCGACTCCCTCACCCTTCACGGAGGAAGGAACTTCTGTGTCTCACTCCCCGCAGTCCACTCAGCGGCTGACCGTTGGCCAGGCGGTCGTCCGGTTCCTCGCCGCTCAGCGTGTCGAGCGCGACGATAGCGTCCAGCCCTTCTTCGGCGGTGCCATCGGCATCTTCGGGCACGGGAACGTCGCCGGCATCGGCCAGGCCCTGCTGCAGTACCGCAAGGACTTCCGCCTCTACCAGGCCCGCAACGAGCAGGGCATGGTCCATATGGCCACCGGCTACGCGAAGATGAAGAACCGGCTCGGCGCGCTGGCCTGCAGCTCCTCGATCGGTCCCGGCGCGACGAACATGATCACCGGTGCCGCCACCGCAACCGTGAACCGGCTGCCCGTGCTGTGTCTGCCCAGCGACATCTTCGCCAGCCGACGGACCGGACCGGTGCTCCAGCAGTTGGAGTCGAACTTCTCCTGGGACTACTCCGCCAACGACGCGTTCAAGGCGGTCTCCAAGTACTGGGACCGGATCAACCGGCCCGACCAGCTGCCCACCGCCCTCCTGGAGGCGATGCGCACCCTGACCAGCCCGGCCGACACCGGCGCCGTCACCCTCGCCCTGCCGCAGGATGTGCAGGCCGAAGCCTGGGACTTCCCGACCGCGCTGTTCCGGGAGCGCACCTGGTACGTCCCGCGGGCCCGAGCCGACCGCGGTGCGCTGCGCCGCGCCGCCCAGCTGATCGCCGGCGCCAGACGTCCGGTGATCATCGCCGGCGGCGGCGTCATCTACTCCGCGGCCACCGACGAGCTGGCCGACCTTCGCCGCCAAGACCGGCATCCCCGTCGGGGTGACCCAGGCCGGCAAGGCCGCACTGCCCTACGACCACCCGCAGATGGTCAACGCGCTCGGCGCCTCGGGGTCGGTCTTCGCCAACGCGCTGGCCAACCAAGCCGACCTGATCATCGGCATCGGCACCCGTTACACCGACTTCACCACCGCGTCGAACACGATCTTCAGCACCGAGGGTGTGCAGTTCGTCAATATCAACGTCACCGAGCTCGACGCCTACAAGGAGTCCGCGCTCGGCCTGGTCGGCGATGCCCGCGAAACCCTTCTCGAGCTGGCCGATCTCCTCAGTGACCATTCGGTCGACGCCGCCTACCGCGCCGAGGTCGAGAAGGCCGCCGACGACTGGCGGACTGAGGTCGACCGGATTCTCGAGATCCAGAACGGGCCGACGCTGTCCCAGGCCGAAGCGATCGGGATCGTGAACGCCGCCGCCGGTGATCACCACGTGGTGGTCAACGCCGCCGGGTCGATGCCGGGTGATCTGCACCGGCTGTGGCGTCCGTCGGACCCCAAGGCGTACGACCTGGAGTACGGGAACTCGTGCATGGGCTACGAGGTCGGCGGGGCCTTGGGCGCCAAGATGGCCGACCCGACCCGCGACGTCTTCTGCTTCATCGGTGACGGCACCTTCCTGCTGTCGAGCCAGGAGATCATGACCGCCGTTCAGGAAGGCCTGAAGCTGACGGTGCTGCTGGTCGACAACTACGGCTACGGATCGATCGCCGCGCTGTCGGAGACCCGCGGCTCGCAGGCCTTCGCCTGCCGCTTCAACTACCGCGGCGAGGACGGACAGTTCTCCGACGACCGGATCGACATCGATCTGGCCGCCAATGCCGCCAGCTACGGCGCCGAGGTGCTCACCGCGACGACGGCCGACGAGCTCACCAAGGCTCTGGCCCAGGCCGCCGAGATCGACAACACCGTCGTGATCTACGTCAAGGTCGACGCCAAGGGCCGCTTCGGCGGGTCGGGCGCCTGGTGGGATGTTCCGGTGTCGGAGATCTCCGAGATCGACAGCACCCAGCAGGCCCGCAAGGAGTACGAGGCCGAAGTCGCGAACCAGAGGCTCTACCTGTGACCGCCACCGTGAACCCCACCACTGTGAACAACGTGCTCCGCGGCATCCCCACCGAGCTGATCATCGGCGGCGAGCACCGAGCCGCTTCCGACGGTGCGACCTTCGAGGTGATCGACCCGGCCACCGGCGAGGCGCTCACCACGGTGGCCAGTGGGACCGTCGAGGACGCCATCGCCAGCGTCGACGCGGCATCGGCCGCCGCGTCGGAGTGGGCGAGCACTGCGCCCCGCAAGCGGTCGGAGATCCTGTACCGGACCTACCAGCTGATGGTCGACCGGGCCGACGACCTGGCGCGGCTGATCACCGCGGAGAACGGCAAGGCCCTGCCCGACGCCCGCGGCGAGGTGCTGTACTCGGCCGAGTTCTTCCGCTGGTACGCCGAGGAGGCCGTCCGGATCCGTGGCGACATCCTCCTCGCTCCGGGTGGGACGAACAAGATCATCGTGTTGCACCAACCCGTTGGGGTTGCGCTCCTGGTCACCCCGTGGAACTTCCCGGCCGCCATGGCCGCGCGCAAGATCGCCCCGGCGTTGGCCGCCGGCTGCACCGTCGTGCTGAAGCCGGCCGGCGAGACCCCGTTGACCGCGCTCGCCATCGCCGCGGTGATGGAGGAAGCCGGAGTTCCGGCCGGGGTGGTCAACGTGCTGCCGTCGAAGTCCTCGGCGGCGGTGGTCTCGGCGATGCTGGCCGACCCCCGCGTACGCAAGCTGTCGTTCACCGGCTCGACCGAAGTCGGCCGCACGCTGATGAAGCTGGCCGACGAGCACATCGTCAACTGCTCCATGGAACTCGGGGGCAACGCGCCCTTCGTGGTCTTCGACGACGCCGACCTCGATGCCGCGCTCGAGGGCGCGATGATCGCCAAGATGCGCAACGGGGGCGAGGCCTGTACGGCCGCCAACCGGATCTACGTCGCCGAGTCGATCGCCGACGAGTTCGCTGACCGGCTCACCCGGGCCATGGGCGCCATGGTGGTGGGGCCGGGCGCCGAACCCGGGGTGACCGTCGGACCGTTGGTGAACGCGGCCACCCGCGACAAGGTCGTCGAGCTCGTCGACGACGCAGTGACCTCCGGCGCGTCGGTCACCACCGGCGGTACGAAACCCGACGGGCCGGGATTCTTCTATCCACCCACGGTGCTCACGAACGTCTCACCCGATGCAGCGATCCTGCAGACCGAGATCTTCGGGCCCGTGGCTCCGATCGTCACCTTCTCCACCGAGCAGGAAGCGATCGAGTTGGCGAACGGCACCGAGTACGGCCTGGTCGCCTACATCTATACAGCGGATCTGGCCCGCGGCTTGCGGGTCAGTGAGGCGATCGAGGCCGGCATGGTCGGCCTCAACCGTGGGCTGGTCTCCGATCCAGCCGCCCCGTTCGGGGGCGTCAAGGAGAGCGGCATCGGCCGTGAAGGCGGCGTCGAAGGCCTACTGGCTTTCACCGAGAGCAAGTACATCGCCGTCGACTGGTGACGGCGGTCGCTACCCCTCAGATCTCGGCAACACCGCCGAGACAGAAGAAAGGTCAGTCAATGAAGGAAGGTCAATCAATGAAGATGTCCAGGATCACCCGGGCTGCCCTCGGCGTCGTCACGGTCGCGAGTCTGGTGGTTTTCGCCGCCTGTAGCGAAGGCGGTGCGCCGGAATCCGAAAGCACGGACGGCGGCGGCGGCGGCGGCGACTCGGGCTACACGTTCGCGATGATCACCCATGAGGCTCCGGGCGACACCTTCTGGGACCGGATTCGCGCCGGCGCCGAGCAGGCGGCCAAGGACACTGGGTCGACGCTGAAGTATTCGGCCGATCCCGAAGCCACCAAGCAGGCCACCCTGATCCAGGGCGCCATCGACTCGAAGGTCGACGGCATCGCGACCACGCTGGTGACCCCGGAGTCGCTGATCCCGACCGTGAAGAAGGCCGTTGACGCCGGTATTCCGGTCGACAGTTTCAACTCGGGCACCAACTTCTACAAGGAAGCTGGCGCTCTGACCCACTTCTCCTCCGACGAGAAGCTGGCCGGTCAACAGGCCGGCGAGAAGGCCAAAGCCGACGGGGCGACAAAGATCCTGTGCACCATCCAGCAGACCGGGTCGGTGGCGTTGGAGGATCGTTGTGCCGGCGTCAAGGCCGCCTTCCCGAATACCGAGAACATCCAGGTCAACGGCCAGGACGACTCCGCGGTCACGTCGGCCATTCAGGCCAAGCTGGCTGAGGACAAGGACATCAACTGGATCATCACCCTCGGCGCGGCTCAGGCGTTGGATGCCATGAAGGCGATTGATGCGGTTAAGAGCGAGGCCAAGGTCGGAACCTTCGATCTGAACAAGGAGGCGGCGGAGGCGGTGCAGGCCGGGAAAATCCAGTTCTGCATCGACCAGCAGCCGTACCTGCAGGGCTACCTGGCCATCACCCAGCTCTACCTCTACAAGAAGAACGGCAACATCCTCGGCGGCGGCCAGCCGTCGCTGACCGGCCCTTCGTTCGTCGACAAGACCAACGTCGACGCCATCCTTCCGTTCATCAACCAGAACACCCGCTAGTCCTCACCCCTGCCGGCCGGGCCGGGCCGCTCGCCCCGATGTGGGTTGAGCGATCCGGTCGGGCTCGGTGGCCCGACCCAACGGAGCCTCACCATGAGTCAGACTGTCAAAACTCCTCCGGCGGCGGCGCCGTCGGAGGCTTCGAACCGCGTCACGCTCGGCCTGTCCAACCGCCTGCTGGCCCGGCCAGAAGTCGGTGCCCTCGTGGCCGCCGTCGTGATCTTCATCTTCTTCATGATCGTGGCGCCCTCCTTCCGTACCGCGCCATCCTTCTTCACCGTGCTTTATCAGGCGTCGACGATCGGCATCGTCGCGGTCGCCGTCGGCATGCTGATGATCGGCGGCGAGTTCGACCTGTCGGCCGGCGTCCTGGTCACCACCGCCGCCCTGGTCAACGCCATGTTCTGTTACAACCTCGGCATCAACCTGTGGGTCGGCGCCATCTTGTCGCTGGTCGTCTGCCTGGCCATTGGATTCCTCAACGGCTACCTGGTGATGCGAACCGGGATTCCATCGTTCCTGATAACCCTGGGCACCTTCTTCATTCTGCAGGGGGCCAACCTGGGCGTGACCAAGCTGATCACCGGATCGGTGTCGTCGCAGAACATCAACGCGATGGACGGCTACGCCTCGCTCAACTTCGTCTTCGCCCACACCTTCCAGATCGGTGCGGTCCAGCTGAACATCACCGTGCTCTGGTGGATCCTCTTCGTCGCGCTGGCGCAATGGATCCTCACCCGAACCAAGATCGGAAACTGGATCTTCGCAGTTGGCGGAAACGCCGCTTCGGCCCGCGCGGTCGGTGTGCCGGTCACTCGCGTCAAGGTCGGTCTGTTCATGACCGTAGGGTTTCTCGGCTGGTTCACCGGCATGCACTTCCTGTACAACTTCAACGTCCTCCAGGCCGGCAACGGTGTGGGTAACGAGTTCATCTACATCATCGCCGCGGTGGTAGGTGGCACCTTGATGACCGGCGGCTACGGCAGCTCCATCGGCGTCGCGATCGGTGCCTTCATCTTCGGCATGACGAGCCTCGGCATCGTGTACGCGGGCTGGGATCCCAACTGGTTCAAGGCGTTCCTCGGCGTGATGCTGCTGCTGGCCGTGATCGTGAACCTCTACATCAAGAAGCTCTCGACGACCCGAAAGGTGGGCTGAGATGACCGACACCCTGCACGAACACGCCGACCCGACCCTGCACAAGGGCGAAGCGCTCGTCGAGATGATCGACGTCGGCAAGACCTACGGCGCCATCCGGGCCCTCCGGGGCATCAACCTGAGGGTGAACGCCGGCGAGGTGGCCGGTGTGCTCGGCGACAACGGGGCCGGCAAGTCGACGTTGATCAAGATCATCTCCGGGCTGCACCCGCACAACGAGGGAACCCTGAAGGTCGACGGGGTCGAGCAGCACTTCTCCTCGCCCCGTGAGTCGCTCGCCCACGGCATCGCCACCGTCTACCAGGACCTGGCGGTGGTCAGTCTGATGGAGGTCTGGCGGAACTTCTTCCTCGGTTCGGAGATGACCGGCAGCAAGTTCCCGCTGTCCGGGCTCAAGGTCAAAGAGATGAAGCGGATCGCCGACGACGAGCTGCGCAAGATGGGCATCGTGGTCAAGGACATCAACCAGCCCATCGGCACCTTGTCCGGTGGCCAGCGTCAGTGCGTGGCCATCGCCCGGGCCGTCTACTTCGGCGCCCGGGTGCTGATCCTGGACGAGCCGACCGCCGCCCTCGGCGTGAAGCAGTCCGGTGTGGTGCTGAAGTACACCGCCGCGGCCCGCGATGCGGGCCTCGGCGTCGTCTTCATCACCCACAACCCGCACCACGCGTACCTGGTCGGCAACCACTTCATCATCCTGAAACTGGGCCAGACCGTGCTGGACAAGAAGCGCAGTGAGGTCGGTCTCGACGAGCTGACCCGGCAGATGGCCGGCGGCGACGAGCTCACCGAGCTGAGCCACGAGCTCAAGCAGTAAGCACCCACACCCACCACCGACTTGTCAGCGTGGGTGGTCGCTATGGCGACCGCTCACGCTGACAAGTTGGGCTGAGTCGACCCCTGCCCCACCTCGATCGGAAGAAGACATCCATGACCGTCGCCGTCGCCCACCAACCAACAGCCACCGGACAGCTGGCTCTCCGCGAGGCGGCCCAACAGGCCGGCTACCGGAACACCCGACTGACCGTCATCCACATCGCCGACTCCACCGACCTGGACCTCGCCGATGCTCATACCGCCAAACTCCGCGACGACGTCGCCAGCGCGTTGGCCGAGACCTCCGTCAGTGAGCTCGACTGGGAGCTAGCCCTGGCCCCGGGCGACGGGATCGAGGACACGGCGGCCACCATCCTCGAGCTCGCCGACAAGGCCGGCGCCGAGCTCCTCGTGATCGGCGCCCGACGACGCTCGCCGGTCGGTAAGGCACTGCTGGGCAGTGTCACGCAGAACCTCATTCTCGACGCCGACATCCCTGTGCTCGTCGTCAAGTGACCTCCGAGCCCACCGGAAGGACCTGACGGCCGTGCGCATCGGAGTTCTGGGGACGGGGCGGATCGGCGTCATGCACGCCCGCAACCTGGCTCAGACCGCCGGGGTCGACGAGGTCGTCTTCATGGGCCGCGATCCGGCCCGGCTCGCCGTCTCACTGGACCAGGTGTCCGCCGCGCTGCGGCCGGATGCCTCGTCGGAGCTCGCCGGAGGCCTCGCCCCCCGCGGCCCGACCGCCACGGTGTCGGCCGGCGCCGGCCTGGCCGAGGAGCTGCCCGCCCTCGACGGCGTCGTCGTCGCCACCTCGACCAGCACCCATCCGGCGTTCGCCCTGCAGAGCGCCCGCGCCGGGGTGCCGTCGCTGGTGGAGAAGCCGCTCGCTCTCGATCCTGACCAGCTGACGGCATTGGCCGATGAGCTGGACGACATCGGCACCGAGGTGATGGTGGCGTTCCATCGGCGCTACGACCCCGGGCACCAGCGGTTGCGGCAACGCATCCTCGACGGCGACCTGGGAACTCTGCGCGCGGTCACCGCGACCGGGCACGATCACCCGGCCCTGTCCCCGGCCTACATCCCCACCTCCGGGGGGATCTGGCTCGACATGCTCATCCACGACTTCGACACGATCCCGTGGGTGACCGGTGAACGCGTCCGTACCGTCTGGGCCACCGGAACGGTCCTCGACGCGCCGGTCCACGCCGAGCACGGCGATGTCGACACCGCTCTGGCTGTCCTGGTGCTGGAGTCGGGTGCGGCCGCCACGGTCAGCGGGGTACGCCGCAACGGCGCCGGCCAGGACGTGCGACTCGAGGTCTTCGGCTCCCTCGGCTCGTTCGGGGCCGGCCTCGACCCGCGTACGCCGATGACCTCCACCGAGCCGAGCGTCGACCCACCCGCTCCCCCGTACGAGGAGTTCATCGACCGCTTTGAACGCGCCTTCCGCGCTGAGGCCGACGCCTTCGTCCGGCTCGCCTCCGGCGACGGTGGCAACCTCACCCCACCCCGCGAGGGACTCGTGTCCATCCGGATCGCCCAGGCCGCCGCCGAGTCGGTGCGCACCGGCCGCACCATCGACCTCGACGAGATCTCCCAACCGACAGGACTGCGATGAGTGACCAGCTGAAGATCGGCCTGATGGGCACCGGCCGGATCGGCCAGGTCCATGCGGCGAGCGTGGCCGCGGTGCCCGGAACCACCCTGCACTGGGTGTGCGATCCCTTCGTCGACGGGGCCAAAGCGACGGCCGAGAAGTACGGTGCCGCTCGGGTGGCCACCGATCCCGCGGAGGTGCTCGACTCCGGCGACGTCGACGCGATCATCGTCGCCTCGCCGACCCCCACCCACGTCGACCTGATCAGCGCCGCCATCGATGCCGGTGTCCCCGTCCTGTGCGAGAAGCCGATCGACCTCGACATCGCCCGAGTCGACGCGCTGCGGGAGAAGGCCCGAAACGCCTCGGTGCCCATCATTCTCGGCTTCAACCGTCGATTCGATCCGCACTTCGCCGAGCTGCACCGCCGGGTGGAACGAGGCGACATCGGCCGGCTCGAACAACTGACGATCACCAGCCGGGATCCCGAGCCGGCGCCAGCCGCCTACATCGCGGTCTCCGGCGGAATCTTCCGCGACATGACCATCCACGACTTCGACATTGCCCGCTTCTTCGTTCCGGACATCGTCGAAGTGACCGCCCGTGGGGCACAGCAGTTCAGCACCGTGATCGCCGAGGCCGGCGACTACGACGCGGTCGTCGTCACCCTTCGCGGGGCCGGCGGCGAGCTGATCAGCATCACCAATTCGCGGCACTGCGCGTACGGCTACGACCAGCGGATCGAGGCCTTCGGAAGCACTGGACTCCTCCAGGTCGGCAACATCGGTCCGACCGTTGTCCGCGCCTTCGGCGCTGGATCCGTGGAAGCAGGCGCCCCGTACCACACCTTCTTCCTCGAGCGATACGCCGAGGCCTATCGCCTCGAACTCGTCGAGTTCGTGGAGGCCATCCACGGCCGGCCCAACAGCAGCCCAGGCTTCGAGGACGGCCGCGCAGCGCTCGTCCTCGCCGACGCCGCAGTCCGTTCGGCCGCCGAGGGTGTTTCCGTCGACGTCGATCTGAGTTCATGACCACCCCGGCACTCGTCGCGACCTGCTGGACCAGCGCCGGCAATGTCGCGCCCCTAGACGACCCCGAGGTCAGCCCGTTCTCGGCGATCGACCGGGTACGCGCAGTCGCGTCGACGGGGTGGGACGGCATCGGTTTCGCCCAGGGCGACCTGCAGGTCGTCCGCGAGACCATCGGCTTTCCCGCTCTCAAGGCCGAGATCGAGGCCGCCGGCCTCCGGCACACCGAGGTCGAGCTGGCCTCCGGCTGGTGGCGGGAGGACGACGTCTCCTGGCGGGGGACATGGGAAATGCTGCTCGAGGCGGCGCAGGAGCTCGGGGCGTCGTTCATCAAGGTCGGGACCGAGTTCGGATCCCCGGTGGACGACCTCACGCCCTTCGTCGAACCGCTCCGCCGCATCGCCGACGAGGCGGCGGCCCACGGCACCCGGGTCGCGCTCGAGCCGCTGCCGTTCGCCCTCATCGGGTCCATGCCCCAGGGTGCTGACCTGATCCGGGCCGCCGGTCACCCGGCGGCCGGGCTGGTTGTGGACTTCTGGCACGTCTTCCGGGCCGATACCACGCTGCAGGATCTCGTCGCCTGTCTCGACCCAGGCATGGCCTTCGGGGTCGAGCTCTGCGATGCCCAGCCGGAATCCATCGGCACCTTGTTCGAGGACACCCGCGACCGCCGCACGCTCGTCGGCCAGGGCGCCCAGGATGTCGTCGGCTTCATCCGCGCTATGCGCGAGGTGGGCTTCGATGGGCCCTGGGGCGTCGAGATTCTGTCGATTGAACATCGCCAACGGCCCCTGATCGAGGCGTTGACCGTGGCGCGCGACTCTGCCCTCGAAGCCTTCGAACAGGCGGATCACGAACAAAGGTCGGCGTGAGCGCCATGCGCATAGGTCTAGTCGGATACGGCACCGGGGGAAAGAACTTCCACGCGCCCTACATCGAAGCCGCCGATGACTGCGAGCTGGTTGGGATCGTGGCCCGGGCACCGGCGACGATCGCCCGGGCGCGGGCCGACTGGCCCGAGACACCGATCTTCGGCTCGCTCGCCGAGATGATCGACGGTGGTGTCGACGCGGTGACCATCACAACACCGCCGGCCACCCGTCGAGAGCTGGTGCTCGAGGCAGTCGGGCGCGGGATCCATGTCGTCGCCGACAAGCCGTTCGCGCCAAGTGCGGCGGCAGGGCTCGAGCTGGTCAGCGCGGCCGAGGGCGCAGGCGTGCTGTTGAGTGTCTTTCACAACCGGCGTTGGGACGCTGACATCCGTACGCTGCGGAAGGTCCTCGATGATCAACACCTCGGCGACGTCTGGCGATTCGACTCCCGGTTCGACGCCGATGACCCGGCCACGTTGGAGCGAGGGCCGGAGGGCGGATTGCTGCGTGATATCGGTAGCCACCTGGTCGACCAGGCACTGTGGCTCTTCGGTCCGCCGGCGCGGGTCTACGCCAACCTTGACTGGATCGATGAGGATGCGGTTCAGACCGACGCCGCCTTCATGATTGCCATCACCCATCGAAGCGGCGTGCGCTCGTACCTCTCGTCCAGCAAACTGAGCGGGCTCGTCTCCAGGGAACTCCGACTCCTGAGTCCGTCGGGCAGCTACGTCTCCGACCAGTCCGATGTGCAGGCCCAGGCGGTCTTCTCGGGCAAGAAGCCAGTTGACGATCCTCAGGGCTGGGGCCGTGAGGTCGAAGCCCGCTGGGGAACGCTCAACCTGGCGGGCGAAAAGTCGATCAAGGTTCCGTCGGAGCAGGGTGCTTACCAGGACTTCTACACCCAGTTCGCCGCCGCAGCACTGGGCAACGCGCCCCAGCCAGTTCCAGCCACGGAGGCCATCAGGACACTCGAGGTTCTTGATGCCGCCCGCACCAGTTCCGTCGAAGGCCGAGTGGTGCAGGTGGGGTCTCAGTCCTGACCCAGGCCGGCACGGCGGGCGGCGTCGAGGAGCACCTTCGACGCCTCCTCCAGGCCCTCGATCGGGCCGAGGCTGACGTCCTCGTGCTCGATGTTGACCCACATGTCGGGATCGACCGCGGCCAGGGCGGCGAGCCAGGTGGACCAGTAGACGGCGTCGTGGCCGCGGCCGAGGGCGACGAAGTCCCAGGCTGCTTCCTTCGGCCACTCGTTGGCCCACTCGTCGCCGCCGAGGTTGGTCCGTGCCTCGTCCGGCGCCAGCCGGCGGAAGCGGTTGTCGAGTACGCCGTACACCGCGGCGGCCGGGTTGATCTTCACGTCCTTGGCGGCAGCGTGGAACACCAGCGGTCCGAGGTCCTGGACCACGGCCACCGGGTCCATCCACTGCCAGAACAGGTGCGAAGCATCCAGCTCGACCCCGACGTGGGTGGCCCCGGTGCGCTCGACAAGCTCGCGGATGCCGGCCGGGTTGAACACGATGTTCTGCGGGTGCAGCTCGAGGGCGACCTTCACGTCCAGATCCGCCGCCTCGCGGTCGATCTCCCGCCAGAACTTCTCGGTGACGCTCCACTGGTAGTCCAGCACGTCCAGCGCCCCGGAATTCCAGGCGTTCACGATCCAGTTCGGCCGCTTCGCGCCCGGTTCGCCGGCAGGTAGGCCGGACATGGTGACCACGCGATGCTGGCCCAGGCGGTTGGCCAGCCGGATGCTGCGGCGGATGTCCTCGGCGTGCTTGGTGCCGATCACCGGGTCGGGGTGCAGCGGGTTGCCGTTGCAGTTCAGGCCGCCGATCTCGACGCCAGTGCCCTCGAACTGGCCGAGGAACTCGTCGCGCGCACCGTCGGAGGTGAGGATGTCGTCGAACGTCGGGATGTGGACCGCAGGCAGGAATCCGCCCGAGTTCAGCTCGATGCCGGTCAGCCCCAGCCCGGCGATGACCTTGATCGCTTCGGGTAGCGACCTGTCGTGCAGGATCGCGTTGTAGACGCCGAACTTCATCGCGACACCTCCGTCGTCGCCAGGACCCGTTGCGGTGGGATCTCGACGGCTGCCCCGCCCCGAGTGGCGGACTCGGCCACGGCGGCAAGCACCTCCATGTTGTGGACTCCCTCGTCGAAACTCGCGCAGCGAGGCAGCGAGGCAGCCTCGTCCAGGCCTGCCACCTCCTCGAGGAAGGCGCGGGCCTGGTAGACGAAACCCTCGTTCTGGCCCACCCCGACGCCGGCGGCGTCCATCGGCAGTCCGCCGCCGAAGTAGGGGTGCTCGGGACCGATAGCGACCCGGCGGAAGCCCCGGCGGCCGGGGGGGTCATCGTTGAGCACCAACCCGTACTCCCCAGACCGCTCCTGCGCCCAGAACGCCGCCCCGCGGTCTCCGTACACCTCGAGGACCAGGCCGTTCGGGTGGCCGGCGGCGACCCGGGAGACTTGGACGACCCCGACCGCGTTCTCGAACCGGGCGGTGAATCCGGCGTAGTCGTCATTCTCGACTGCTTGGTACTGATCGCTGACGGCCGCGTGGCCATGCCCGACCACGGTGCCGACCGGAACCGGCCGCTCGGTGATCGCGGTGGCGAACCGGCCGCCGCTCACCTGCCGCATGTCGCCGGCCAAGAACTCGGCGAGATATGCGGCGTGACTGCCGATATCGGCCAGCGCACCGGTTCCGGGCGCGCCCTTGTACCGCCAGCTGATCGGTCCCTGCGGATCGCTGGCGTAGTCGCACCAGTAACGGACGTCAACGTGCAGGACCCGGCCAAGGGTCCCCGACGTGACCAGCTCACGCAGAGCGGCGACTCCCGGCGCCCGGCGGAACGTGAACCCGATCCGGACCACGGTGTCAGCGTTGCGGGCGGTCTCGGCCATCGCCCGAGCGTCCTCGAGGGTGTCGCTCAGCGGCTTCTCGCACAGCACGTGCTTGCCCGCGGCCACCAGGCCTTCCACCATCTCCCGGTGCAGGAAGTTGGCGACCACCACACTGACGACGTGGATGTCGGGGTTCTCAGCGATGGCCTGCCAGGACGTGTCGGAACGCTCGTAGCCGAAACGGCGCGCGGCCAGGTCACCAAGCTCTGGACTCACGTCCGCGATCGAGACGTAGCGAAGCGGTGGCAGGACGGATTCGTACAAGGTTGGGGCGCTCCGGTACGCGGCGGCGTGGGCCCGGCCGGCCATGCCGGCTCCGATCACGGCAATACCAATCGTCATGGCCCTCTCCCTGTCACTAGAGCGCTCTAGATAGCTTGGGCAGAAACGTTAGACCGGGGTGGGTCAATATGTCAAGACATTGTTCGTGGCGCCGTCGTGCTCGACCGGATCGTCAGCTCGGGCTCCAGGACGATCTCGCGGTCCTCGACCGTACGGCCGGCGATCCGCGCGGCCATTCGGTCGACCGCCAGGCCGGCCAGGGCCATCGGATCCTGGACCACGGTGGTGAGCGGCACGGGGGACACGGCAGCCGCTTCACCGTCGTCCCAGCCGATGATCGACAGCTGGTCCGGGACATGGATGTCCTGCTGGGCGAGCAGACCCATCGCTGCCACCGCCGTGTCGTCGTTGTAGCTGATCAGGGCACTCGGCAACGGCCCATTGGCAAGGAGCGTGCGAGCAGCGCGTTGACCGTCGAGCGGGCTCTGGCCGCCGTGAACGATCCGGACGTGACCGCCTAGACCGTGCGACTCCATCGCGCTCAGGTAGCCCGTCCGTCGCGATCCTGCGATCACACTCGACCCGCCGTCGAGATGAGCGATGTCGCGGTGCCCCAGTCCCGTCAGGTGATCGACAGCGAGGGCCATGCCGTGGTCGTCCGAGGTCCGCACCACGTCGACGGCCGGATGATCAACATGCCAGCCCACCACCACGAGCGGCACACGGCCGGCGAGCAGCGGCTCCGGCGTCGGCGGGCCGAGCATGATCAGCGCGTCGAACCGGAAATCGATCAACGACTGCGCCGCCTGTCGCTCATCGCGTCCCTTGGTCAGAGCCGTCACGATCAGGCTGTACCCGTGCTGCTCAGCGGCGGCGTACAGGCCCTCCAGCAGGTCGAAGTGGAAGGTGCCGACTCCGACGCCGAGCATGACGCCGATCAGTCCCGAATTGGGACCGCCGGCCAGCGACCGGGCGCGTACGTCGGGCCGGTAGCCCAGTTCGCTCGCCGCGGCCAGCACCCGCTCCCGGGTCGCCGTGCTGGCCCCGGGCGCATCACGCATCACGATCGACACCAGGGCGCGGGACACCTCGGCGTGCCGGGCGACATCCTCCAGCGTGACCCGCCGCCGCGAGCGCCAGTGCCCGTCCTCGTCCATGTCACCAGCCAGCGTAGAGAGTCATCCCACACCGGGACCGGTCGTGAGCGACGGCGGCTACCGCAGCCGGCGGGTGTAGTTGCGGCGGATGTAGGCGAAGTTTGTGTTGTACGCGCGGACCACCGCCGGATCGACGATCCGGAGCACGATGTCGTTGTTGACCAGCGTTCCCCCGGCCGTGAAGTTCTGCGAGCCGGTCCAGGTGATCTTGACGTTCTTGCCGTTCTTGAGCCGCCCGTTGATCGTGGTCATCTTGTGGTGGACGTACAGACTGGCGACCTTGTCTTTGTTCCGGTCGCGCCAGGCGTCGTAGACGCCCATCTTCCCGTACTTCCGGCTCGGCTTGAGCAGAACCCGCAACACCTTCGGGGAGATCGTCCCTTTGTTGATCATAACCTGGACTCGGCAGCCCCTGTTGTGCAGCCGCCAGAGCTGCTTCGCGACATCCAGCCGGGCCGCCGACCAGCCCCAGTTCGCCACCCGGATCATCGTCTTGCGAGTCTTGGTCCCGTACCCCTTCTTGGTCTTGGCGCACGACACCTTGTTGAGCGCGTGCAGCACCACGATGTCTTCGGGTCGCCGGGCCTTGCGCGGATACATGTAGATCGTGTACTTCCCGCTGCCGGTGACCCGGAAGTAGTTCAGGTTGTTGCGGTCGGCCAGCATGTCGATGAAGTACTTGCGCAACGAGCCGTAGATCTTGGCGTCGCCGACGATGGTGTGGTGGTTGTTCCAGCTGTGGCGGACGTTCTCGTCCCACGGGTTGGCCGAGCTGATCATCGAGACCCGGCGGCCCTTGCCGGCCACGGAGAAGAGGAAGAACTTGGCGTGCAGATTGGAGGGCTTGCTCGCCATGCAGCTGGCGCGGCACTTGGCCACGTAACTGCGCGCCTTCTTGTTCGTTCCGAGCGCCCTGCGCAGCCGGCGGATCTCGGGGCTCTTCTCACTGTCGTCGATCAGGATGCGGACGTAGGCTCCGCGCCGGTGCGCGGCGATCAGCTTCCTGGTCAAGGTCGCGCTGTCGAAGAGGTACTGCGCCATCCAGATCTCACCACTGATCGGGGTGGCGTCGATCGCCGTGGCCAGCTCCCGGATGATCGCCCGTTCGGTCTTCGGGGACCCTTTCGGATTGTTGAACACCGTCCGGTTGCGTGGCGCCCACCCCGCCTTGGGGCCGGCCGCGTATCGGGCCCGAGCTGCCACGGCCGCCTTGACCCGATAGGCAGCGTTGGCCTTCGCCGCCTTGGCAGCACTCGTCCTGGCCCGGGCCCGGGCCTTCTTGGACTTGCGCGCGACCTTCTTGACCGTGGCCCATGCCTTGCGCTGCTTCGCTTTCGACTTCTTGGCCTTGACGATGGCGGCGTGCTTGGCGCGGGCAGCTGCGGCGGTCCGGGTGGCAGCAACGGCCTTCGCCTTGTCTCGCGCCGCCTGGTTCGAGGCCTTGACCGCCTTGGCCCTGGCTACGGCAGCGATCTTGGTGGTCTTCACGGCGAGAGGTCCGGCCCCAGTGGCGCGCTTCCACTTGGCTCGCGCGATCCGGGCGGCCTTCGCCTTAGCTGCTGCCTTCGCCTTCGCCTTGGCTTTGGCTTTGGCCTTGGCTGTGGCGAGGGTTTTCGCCTGCTTCTTGGCTGCTGCCGACGCCTTCGCCTTGGCCGTCGTCGTCGCTACGTTCTCCTTCGCCTGTGCGGGCGACACTCCCCCGAGGCCGACGCCCAGCGCCAATGCGCAGGCGACCGCCAGGCCAACGATCACCCTTCGCAGTCGTGCTGCTCGCATCCGTCCCCTTCGCCAGCCGATCACCAGCCACACAGATCACATTCGTCACAGGAGTCACAAACACTTGCAGAGGGCCGTGAGGCCGCTCCACTGTTGGAGCGGCGATCCCTATTTCGCTTGCGAAACAATCAGAGCTCTGCTGAGCGTCTTGGTCACGCTTCGATCACGAGGGTTCGGACGCTGGCTCCAGCAGTGTCGGAGGACCTGGCTACAGTCCTGTCTCGTGCAAGCGCTATGGGAACCACCACTGGCCGGAACCGACGCCGAACATCTGATTGGCGCACTCGACCGGTTGCGCTGGACCTTCGCCTGGAAGGCCGACGGGCTGGATCGGCAGGGACTGACCACACGGATCGGAGCGTCGGAGCTCACCCTGGGCGGCCTGCTCAAGCACCTGGCCGTAGTCGAGGACGTCCAGTTCAGCTGGAAGTTCCGCGGCGAGGCGCCGACCAGCCTCGTCGAGGCACCGGAGGATGCCGATGAGGACTGGCAGTTCCGCGTCAGCGACGACGACCCGCCGGAGAGCCTGTACGCGCGGTGGGACGCGGCGGTTGCCCGCTCACGAGCCGCAGTGGCGGAAGCCATTGCGACGGATGGGCTGGACCAGCCGGCCGCCTGGCCGGACGAGCCTCAGAAGGCGAGCCTTCGTCGGCTCGTGTGCGACCTGATCGAGGAGTACGGCCGCCACACCGGCCACGCCGATCTCCTTCGGGAGGCGGTCGACGGCCGGGTCGGCGAGGATCCGCCGGAAGGCTGGCGGCCAACCTCGCTCGACCCCTCGCGCTGGGGCGCCTAGGGCCGGCGAGCCAGGAGGTAGAGCCGTTCGGTCTGCGCCTCGTTCGGCAAGGGACTGCGTCGGTACCACTCGAGATCGACCAAGCCGGCCGACTCCGCGGCCGCGATCAGCGCCGCGGCGTCGTGGAGGACGAAGCCGAGCTGCGTGGGGAGGCCCCAGAGCTCGCCGGGGCGAAGTAGCTGGTGACCGATATGAGTGGCGAGGGCCAAGATGCCGCCGCGGCGCAGCACCCGGGTCAGCGAGGTCACGGTGGCCGCGAGTTCGGATGGCGCGAGGTGAACGAAGGCGTACCAGGCGGTGATCAACGCCCAGCCCGGGTCGCGCGGGTCGCCGCCCCGCGGCATCGGCGGCACCACGAAGCTGCCCTGGATGAACTGCACGTCGGGGTGTCGCGTACGCGCCTCGGCGATCATGGCTGGTGAGAAGTCGAGCCCGGTCATGGCGACGCCGTGTTCGGTCAGGAACGCCGCGATCTGGCCCGGCCCGCACCCGATGTCCAAGCCTTGACCGCCGTTGCTGTCCGCGGCGAGGCGAGTGAGCAGCCACCGGTCGAACGGCTTGTGGTCGAGTTCGTCGTCGAGGGCGATCGCGTACGCCTCGGCGATCCGGTCGTAGTCGGCCGCGACCCGGCGGTCGCGGGCCGAGGCGCCGTCGACCAGCACCTGCTCGAGATCAACCGGCGCCGGAGGCGCCTGCGGCTCGATCGGCTCGGCGCCGAGCAGATGGATCCAGCGCCGGTCATGCTGCCCGGGCTGGCGCTCCAGCTCTCGGACCAGCGGCGGGTCGGTGCTCGCCATCTCGCGCAGCGCAGCCTCGACGGCCTCCCGGTCGGCGAACGTGGCCAGGCGTTCGGTACGCGGCCGAAGCTCTCCGGCCGTCTGCGGGCCGCGTAAGAGGAGAACCGCGATCAGACCGGCGTGTTCCGGCTCGAGACCGAGCTGCTCCTCGAGCCGCTGGTGGTACTTGACCACCCGGAGTCCCGTGGGCTTGAGGAACCGGACCAGCTCGCGGTCGCGGAGCCGGTTCAGGGTCTCGACCAGCGTCGACTCGTCGTAGTCGACCACCGGCTCGCGGCTGGTGGACTGGTTGCACGCGGCCCGCAGCCCGTTGAGTGAGAGCGGATAGGTATCGGGTACGGTGCGCTGTTTCTCCAGCAGCGCTCCCAGCACCCGCTGTTCGACCGGATCCAGGGTGGGACGATCAGGCACCCACTCACCTTGTCATGCGGTCGCGATTGACTCAGGAAGGCGGTCAGGTCGCGGGCGACCTGCTCAGGGCGCTCCCACTGCACCGCATGCCCGGTCTCCGGATAGACGATCAAACGGGAACCGGAGATCACCGAAGCCACCGCCTCCACCTCCGTCTCGGGTGCCTCATCCTCTTGCTGCACTCCCCGGGGGTATTTCGTCGCGACGAGCAGTTTGCAGGCCTCTTCCTTCCTACGATTGAGCCCGGACGAACCAGTTCAGTGTCGAACGGAGAGTTTTGGATGCAGCGGTTCAGCCGTCGTGCGGCGTTACTGGGCGCCGTTGCCGCCGGGTTGGCCGCCTGTTCTCTCAAGCCGCGACAGCCGGTGACCGCGCCGAACGCTACGGCAGCACCGTCGAGTCCAGGCACCGAGCCGCCGGTCGACGACCGGCCGCGATGGCCGCTGAGCGGCAAGCTGCTGAAGCGCACGAAGGATGCGCGGCATGCCGCCGTGGCGGTCAAGGTGCCGGACAACCGCAACGAGCATCCGCAGCGTGGTCTCAACGAAGCCGACATCGTCTTCGTCCAGCTGGACGGCTATCGAGACGACGCCGGCTACAGTGGCACCCGGCTCGTGCCGGTGTTTCACTCCAAGATGCCCGAGACGGTCACCCCGGTCCGTTCCATCCGGCCGGTCGACGTTGCGCTGCTGTCCCCGATGAATGCCCTGATCGGCAACACCGGCGGGGCGCCGTGGGTGATGAACTACGTCACCCATCATCGCAAGCACCTGGAGGGTGAGCTCACCTACCAGAACACGCGCGGCACCGGCTCGTACGGCACCGATCCGGCGCGGGTCTACACCCTCAACGGGCAGAACTACTACGACCGGGCGACCACCTGTCATCCGAAGGTGCTCGCCAAGCAGACCAAGCGCTTCCGGTCCGGCCCGCCGCAGCTGTACTTCCCGTTCGCGTCGAGCCGCGCGGAGGTCAGCGCCAGGCAGGGCGAACGCGCCAAGTCGATGTCGATCCCCTACCAGGGCGACGACTACTTCATGAGCTACCGCTACGACAAGAAGAGCCGGCGGTACCTGCGCAGCATGCCTTGGGGGCCGCACGTGCTGGCCGACGGCACGCGGGTGGCGACCGACAACGTCCTCGTGATCAAGGCGGCGCAGAGCTACGGCAAGATCTTCCGGGGCCGCGGCGACGATGAGCCGCTGCACGGCATCATCGACGCCGCCGGTGAGTTCAGCTACTTCAACCGTGGCCGGTACGTGTCGGGCACCTGGCGTAAGGGCGGGGTGGCCGAGCCGTTCACGTTCGAGCTCGACGACGGAAGTCCCTTCCGAATGGCCCCCGGTCGGACCTTCGTCGAGCTCCCCGATACCGGAGCTGAGCTGCGCATCGACTCCTGAACCGCGGAGTCGGGTCAGGTGTTCTCCGGTCCGGTGTGGTGTTGGTCGGCGGGGGTCCAGCCGGTGCTCAGAAAGGCGTCGGCGATGGCGTCGACATCGGCGAGGGTGTTGTGCAGGTGGAACGACACTCGGGTGCGGCCGGCGCGTACGACGGTGACGATGCCGTCACGACGGATGCGTTCAGCGGTGGCCGGTCGGGTGCCGAGGCTGACGATGGCCGAGCCGGAGGGCGGCAGGCCGAGCCGGGCCTCGAACTCGCCGGCCAGCCCAGTGGCGTGCTGGTGCAAGGTGTTGCGGCCGATCCCGTCGAGAAGGTCGAGGGTCGTGGCCTGCCCGATCCAGGAGAACCAGGCGGGTGAGGTGTCGAAGCGCCGGGCGTCGGCGGCCAGCCGCAGGGGTGAGCCGTAGACGCTGGACCAGATCTCGTTCCCGGCGTACCAGCCGGCGGCGTGCGGGATGAGGTCGTCGCCGTTGGAGCCGACGGTGGCGAAGCAGGTGCCGCGCGGGGCGAGGAGGAACTTGTAGCCGGCGGCGACGGTCCAGGTGAAGCGGTCGGCGTCGATGGGCAGCCAGCCCGCAGCCTGCGTGACGTCGAGGAGCACGCGGGTGCCGGCGGCTGCCGCGTCGGCCAGTCCGTCGAGATCGGCGATGGCGCCGCTGGCCGACTGGACCGCGGAGACCGCCACCAGATGCGTGTCGTCAGTGATCGCCGAGACCAGGTCGGCCAGGTCGACCTCGCGAACCCGCACCGCCCGTCCCGCCTGGGCCAAGAAAGGGAAGAGGATGCTGGTGAAGTCGCCTTTGGCGGTGAGTACTTCGGCGCCGGACGGGACTGCGGCGGCAACCAGTCCGGCGAAGATGCTGACCTGGTTACCGATGCTGACCCGCGAGGTGTCGACCCCGACGAGATGGGCGTAGCGGCGACGCGCGGCGTCGACGTACGGGTCGTAGTCCTGCGGTCTGGCCCGGCCGGCCTGCCAGTCGTCCATGGCGGCCCGGATCGCGTCGACGCTGCCGCGCGGCGGAAGTCCGATGGTCGCGGTGTTCAGGTAGATGCCGTCCGGGCTGAACTGGCCTCGGACGGCGGCAATGGCGGGATGCTCGGTGCCGTTCACCTGGCTGCGGCTTGGCTGCCGAAGGACTCGGAGTGGGTCAGGCGGGCTTGCGCTGACGTCCCTGCCAGAAGTTGTAGGCAAGCGTCACCAGGATCGCGCCGACGATCGAGCCGATGATGCCGCTCGGCCGAAGCGCAAGACCGTCGCCGGCCAGCAAGCTGGCGAGCAGGCCGCCGACGAACGACCCGAGCAGACCGGCAGCGAAAGCGAGCGGCCAGTTGATGCCGCGGCCGCGGGTGCGGAGCAGCAGCTGCGCCGCCGCTCCCACGAGCATGCCGAACAGCACGATTCCGAGGATGAGCATGGACAGACGCTACCCTGCGCGGGCGTGGGAACTGTGTCCTGTGGAAGAGGACCTTCGACTCATGTTGTCGGCGACATCGCGCACGGCACGGTAGGGGTGTAACTGCGCGAAGGGGGCAGGCAGCATGACCAAGGTATTGATCGGGTACGGGACGACGGAAGGACTGACGGCCCGCATCGCGAATCACCTTGGCGACGTGATTCGCCGCCGCGGTTTCGAGGCGCACGCCGTGGATCTCAAGCAGTCGAAGGAACCGTCGCTGGCTGGCTATGACGCGGTCATCGTCGGCGGCTCGGTTCACATGGGCAAGCATCCGGAATACGTGGCCGACTTCGTTCGTCAGAGCCGGGCAGCACTCGAGCGTCTGCCGTCCGCCTTCTTCTCCGTCAGTCTGGCCGCCCATGGCGACATGGAGAACGCTGCGGCGTACGTTGCGAACTTCGAGCAGCAGACCGGTTGGCGTCCCGCAAAGGTCGGGTTCTTCGGTGGGGCCTTGCTCTACCGCCAGTACGGGCTACTCCAGCGCTACATGATGAAGAAGATCGTCCGGGACAAGCCTGGTGGCCTGAGTACCGACACCTCGCGCGACCACGAGTACACCGACTGGAATCAGGTCGAGCGGTTCGCTGAGGACTTCCTGCAGGACCTCGTTCCCGACCCCGAAGTCAAGGCCAGGACCTAGATCGTTCTGCCTGAGGACCCGACCGCGCCAGTATGGTCCTTGGTATGGCGAGTCGATACGAGTACACGGTGGTCGAGCTCCGCGAGGGCATGATCGGCGGCAAGATGTCCGGCGACAAGCTCGAGAAGGTGCTCAACCAGTACGCCGCCCAGGGCTGGCAGCTCAAGGCGATCACCGCCGTGGAGATCAAGGGCCGCGTCGGGCCGGGTGGCGTCGAAGGCGTCCTGGTCACCTTCGAACGGCCGGTCAGCTGACCGCAGCGACTCGGCCGAGCCTCGATCGTCGGGGCAGGTAACGGCCGCTGCTGCCTCCATCGGCGAGCACCGTACTCTGCTCGCATGCCTCAGGGGGAGGAACGACACCAGCGCCGGTGGGGCCCGCGCCGGCTCGTCGCCAAAGCGCTCGTACGCGTCGCCGCCAAGGTCGATCCGGGCCCGAATTGGGCCGCCGCCGTAACCCTTCCCGCGCCGGGACCACCGGCGGGTCGGCGTCCGAAGGGTGGCTGCCTGGTCTGTCACTCACCCGGCGTGTCGCGTCGGGAGATCCAGTACTTCGCCGACCCTGCACTGCGCAAGACCGTGAACTCGTGCGGTCACTGCGGCTTCGTCGCCATGATGAGGTCGGGCCGAGCCATTACCGGACCGCGACCTCCCTCGACCAGCTGCCCAGACTGAAGCCGCGCATGGGGACCACTGAGCGCCCCGGACGCGAGTTCCAGATGGCACAGATGGCACTGCAGATCCTGGGCCGCAAGCGTGCCCAGGACGTGTTGGTGTTCGGTGCCGGGCGCAGCCTCGACAACCTGCACATCCAACGTCTGCCTCGCGCCGGCACGGTCTCGATCGCCGACATCATGAAGGTCCGCGACGACGCGCCGTTCATCGACGTGAACAACCCCGGGAAGGAGCGCTTCCCGGTCGTCATCGCCAGCGAGGTGATCGAGCATTTCCGTGACCCCTGGTCGGACTTCGCGACGCTGATGGGGATGGTCGAGCCGCACGGTCTGCTGGTCTGCGGGACCAACATCCACGGCGGTCGGCCTAACCTCGAGCGGGACCGCTACATCTACTATCGCGACCACACGGCCTACTACTCGGTGGCGTCGATCCGCCGCATCGCCGCCGCGATGGGCTTCCACGTGGACTTCCGGTTCCCCGAGGGGCTGGGGCGGCGCAAGCGCTACGTGCTGTTCACGCGCTCGCCGGCGGTCCTCGGCCGTGCGGCCGCCTATTTCGGGAGGGTGGCCCTCGCGCCCAGCGAGGCAACGTTCAGGCGGCAGCAGGAGCGCGCGGCGGGATCTCCGTCGCGGTGAGATCTGGCTTGAGACGTGCGGCCCGGCCATGACTTCCCAGGGCGGTTCTGGTCAGTCTTCCTTGTTCAGTTCCTCGGCGAACATCACGAGGATGCCGCTGGGGCCGCGGAGGTAGGTGAGCTTGTAGACATCCTCGTAGCTGGCGACGCCGCGGAGCGGGTGACAGCCGTGTCTCGCGGCAATCTCGAGGGCGGCGTCGATGTTGTCGACGGCAAGACAGACGCGGTGCATGCCGATGGTGTTCGGGTGGACGGGCTCGACCTCGATCGCTTCCGGGTGCACGTACTGGAACATTTCGATACGACCGTTGCCGTCGGGTGTTTGGAGCACGGCGACGTCGGCGGTGTTGCCGTCGAGACCGACGGCGGTGTCAGCCCACTCGCCGCTGATCCGAGCCCTTCCGAGCACCGACAGGCCGAGGTCGGTGAAGAAGGCGATCGCGGCGTCCAGGTCGCGTACGGCGATGCCGACGTTGTCGAGTCTGATCGACATGGGTCGCAGGGTAGCGCCACCAAGACCGCCTTATCAGGTGGGCCAGGCAGGCAGGTTGCGGCTACAGCGACAAACGGCGGCAACGAGCAGTAGCACCGGGATCGACCCGACCGTTGTGATGAGAACCGTGTCCCGCGCCACCGCCACCGCCCTGCTGTAGCGCTGAGCGATCGCGTAAATGTTCTGCGCCGTCGGGAGCGCCGCCAGCAGCGTCACCACGAGGAGGTCGAACGCCGAGACGCCGAAGACGAACCGACCGAGCACCCAGGCCAGCACCGGCATCACGACGAGCTTGAACACCGACGCGACGATGATGTCGCGACGTCCGCTTCCGGACGCGAGCAAGCGCTCATTCTTGAGCGATATTCCGAAGGTGAGCAGGATCAGGGGAACGGATGCCTCGCCGATGAGCCGAAACGGTTCCATGACGAAGTCAGGGATGGCGATGCGCAGGCCGGCCACGAGCATCCCCACCGCCGTCGCGATCAGCATCGGATTGACAAGCGACATGAGGAGCGAGCGGCGCAGCGATCGCGCCCCTTTCGTCGCGGTCGCGTCCAAGACGACCAGTGCGGCTGGGGTGATGAGAGCGAGCTGCAGCAGGATGAGCGGTGCGGTGAACGCCGCATCTCCTAGCACATACACCGACAGCGGAATGCCGATGTTGCCGGCGTTGGAGAACCCAGCGCTGAGCGCGCCGATCACCGACTCGGGCACCTCTCGTCGCCAGGCCAGCATCGCGATGGCGAGGAACAGCGTGATGTTCGCCAGGGCGACGATGAGCAAGATCACGAACAGCGAGGAGAACAGCCGCGCCAGATCCGCCTCCGCCAGAATGCTGATCAGCAGGCACGGCATCATCACCGACACGATCAGCCGCGACAGGTCTCGCTCGGCATTGGCGCTCAGCAGTCTGGCCCGCCCGACGGCATAGCCGACGGCGACGATCGTCACGTTGACCAGAAATCCCTGCCTGCAGGACGCCGGTCACGGGGCGTCGCCGAAGTTCCCCATCCCGTTCGGACGAAGCACGCTGGGCGGCACCGCTGCTGCTGCCGGACGCGGGCGTGCCGCTTGAGGAGATCTCGCAGCTGGTTGCCACAGCGGAACGACGGTCACTGAGCTGTCTACCGGCACGAGCTCAAGCCGGAAATCCCGAGCGGCGCGACTGGTCTTCACGGCTCCTCAAGGCGGGCCGCTGGCGCGGTCACTGTTCGCCCGGCGCATTCTGGCAGCCGGCGGTGAAGCGCGGGTCTGCCAGGAATCACGTTCCACGGGCTGCGGCACAGCTTCGTCGCGATCCGGGTGGCCACCGGCTGCAACGTACGCGAGGTCTCCGAGTGGGCTGGCCACACAACGTGGCCTTCACGCTGACCCGCCATGGCCGCATCTGCGCTGGTGGGAGGGGCGATCGGAGGGGTGGGCCTAAGTGGACTTGAACCACTGACCTCTGCCTTATCAGGGATGCCCCGCCTCCCTGTTGAGTGCGGACGACCGCGTACGAACGTCCGGGACTGTCCATGTTGGTGCACTTGTCAGCTGATGAGGTGTTACTCACTTTGGTGCGCGGGTGTCATCACTCCGATCAGCTCAGACGGAAGGGTGGGTAGCGGTCGGTGATCAACAGCGTCGAGTACGCACCTACCCGGAGCGCCCAACGGCTCACACCCACGACATAGTCGAACAGCGGGCGCGGATAGCGTCCGGTGAACAAGATCGCGAACCAGGCGATGACTATCACGACGACGGCACCGATGCCGAGGAACGCGAGCACGACGATGTGCGGGATCACCAGCAACCACTTCACCAACGGCAGCCAGCGATTCAGATCGGACCGCGCGTCGGGGTAGTCCAGGTCCAGATGGACGGACTGTTCCTCGACCGTGGACGGGTACCGGTCGGTAAGCAGTACCGCGTACGCTCCGATCCGGGCCAGGAAACGGTTGAACTGCAGTGCGAAGTCGAACCACCATCGTGGGTAGCGCTGCCGAAACAGGATCATCAGCAGCGTGGCCAGAAACAGCGCGCCCGCGATGCCTCCCCCAGTGCTGGTCGCCTGACTGACGATCTGCCCGGACTGGGTGACGACGGTCACCGTTGAGACGGCGGTCGCGGACAGGATGTTGGCCACGACGGCGATCGGAATGATCAAAATGATGCGGAACGCGGTAGTCACTCGGTTCAGCGATTCGGGGTAGTCGATCTCGAGCCGGGCGGCGTAGATCTGGGCCGGGTAGGTCTGGTCTGGAGCGGTCATCGGGCTCTCCCTGTCTGGTGCCATCACACAGTATGGAAGCCCGTCTGCGCCAGGACCCATCTCAGCGGCGGCAACGCACGGCCTCCCCTTTGAGCTCACCTAACATCGGCCCCACGCTCAGCTTTACGAGCCGCCGTGTGTGCACGGCGCTGCTGCCCGCACACGAGCCACAGCGGCCTGTCGTCATGGACGTATTCGGGCCCTCGCGGTTCTCAAATAAATGACGGTCGTCTCCTCGCACGTGACGCCGCCCGACCACTTGTTTTCAAGGGTCCGGGCAAACCGTCCAGAGACGTTCATGTGCGCCTGATCTCAGGCAGGCCGGAAGCGGAAGCAGGCGTGAAGACCAGGCACGTTGCTGTCACGATTGCCGCCAACCACATCTTGATCAACAGCGGGGCCCTTGGCGGAGCCGGCGGACCCCCGCCACTCGTCGTTCCCGTCAGGTGGTTGTCGTGTAGAACTTGAGGATGACCGCCCGACGTTGGCCGCGTTGGTCCGAGCTGGAGCCCCTGTTGCGTCCGCGCCGTCCCCAGCTCAATCCCACCGAACGGCGGTTGGCCGGCGCCGCGTCCATCCCGGATCTGCGGCTACTCGCCCGGCGCCGGGCGCCTCGCGCGGTATTCGACTACATCGACGGCGCCGCCGGCGAAGAGATCAGTCTGCGCCGTTCCCGGCAGGCGTACGCGAGCGTCGAGTTCAAGCCCCGGGTGCTGCGGGACGTCTCGCTCGTGGACCCATCGACGACGATCCTCGGGAAGCAGGCAGCGGCACCGCTCATCTTCGCCCCGACCGGATTCACCCGCATGGCGCACACCGAAGGTGAGCCTGCGGTCGCGCGAGTCGCGGCGCGGATGGGCATCCCCTACGCACTGTCCACGATGGGGACCACGTCCATCGAGCGGCTCGCGGCCGCGGTCCCCGGCGGAAGCAAATGGTTTCAGCTGTATCTATGGCACGACCGGCAGGCGAGCCGAGACTTCGTCGCGAGGGCCGGGGAAGCGGGCTACGAGGCCCTCGTGCTCACCGTCGACACCCCGATCGCCGGTCCACGTCTGCGCGATGTGCGGAACGGTTTGACCATCCCGCCGTCGCTGTCGCTGAAGACATTTGCCGAAGGCTCATTGCACCCTGCCTGGTGGTTCGATCTGATCACGACCGAATCGCTGGAGTTCGCATCGTTAAACCGCTTCGATGGCACCGTCGCCGAACTCGCCGCGCGGATGTTCGACCCAGCCGCGACGATCGCCGATCTCGCCTGGCTGCGATCCGCCTGGGACGGGCCGCTGATCGTCAAGGGTATCCAGACCGTCGACGATGCCCGCGCCGTTGTCGATGCGGGTGCCGATGCGGTGATCGTCTCCAACCACGGCGGCCGCCAGCTGGACCGTGCTCCGACACCCTTGGAGCTGCTGCCTGCGGTGGTCGATGTCGTGGGCGACCAGGCCGAGGTTTACCTCGACGGTGGCATCTTGTCGGGCAGTGACATTGTCGCCGCGGTCGCCTTCGGCGCGCGTGCGGCGTTGGTTGGGCGGGCCTACCTCTATGGTCTGATGGCCGGCGGTGAGCGCGGTGTGCAACGGGCCGCCGACATCCTGCACAACGAGGTTGCGGGCACCCTGGCGCTGCTGGGTGTGACGCGCGTCTCCGACCTCGGCCGCGATCAGGTAAGGCTGCGCGGAGCCTGAGATAGGTTCCTGCCCATGGACGTCACCGAGTACACGCCCACCCCTGAGGCGTACGTGTACACGTTCGGCGGCGCCGCCCCGGTGATGCGCATCAAGCCGGGGGCCGCGCTGCGACTGTGGTCTGACGACGCGTTCGGTGGCACTCTGCGCAGCGTTGACGACCTGTCCAGCGCCAAGGTCGACCTTCGCTTCGTGAACCCGCAAACCGGCCCGTTCTATGTTGATGGGGCCGAGCCCGGTGACACTCTCGTACTTCACCTCGTCGCGCTGGAGCCCGCGCGCGACTGGGGCGCGTCGGCGGCCATCCCGTTCTTCGGCGGGATGACGAGCACCGACCGCGTCGTCACCCTTCAAGATCCGTTGCCGGACACGACCTGGATCTACGAGCTCGACCGCGAGCACAACACCGTCGTCTTTGCGGCGCGGCACAGCGATCACCGCATCGAGCTGCCAGTCGAGCCGATGCTCGGCACTGTCGGGGTGGCCCCGGCCGGCGGTGAAGTCCGCTCCTCCTTGGTGCCCGACCGTTTCGGCGGCAACATGGACACCCCCCAGATGCGTGCCGGTTCGACGGTATTTCTCGGCGTCAATGTCGAGGGCGCGATGTTCTCAATCGGCGATGGGCACTACCGCCAAGGCGAGGGCGAAGCCTGCGGTACGGCGGTTGAAGGCGCGATGACCACTACCCTCCTGGTCGACCTCATCAAGGGCGGCGCCCCCGCCTGGCCCCGGATCGAGGACGACACGCATTGGATGGCCGTCGGGTCGAGCCGGCCGATGGAGGACTCTTGGCGGATCGGCAACGCCGAGCTCGTGCACTGGGTCGGCCAGCTTTACGATCTGCACCCAATGGACGCCTACCAACTCTGCTCGCAAATCGCGCAGGTGCCGGTCGCAAACGTCGTCGACGCCAACTACAGCGTTGTCGTCAAGGCTGCCAAGGCCCTGCTTCCGACCGCGGACGCATTTGGCGGCATCCACGCCGACCTGCGTGCCCGTGCCCGCGCCCTCGGCACCCTCTGAACCAACGCCCTGCCACGCCCGATCTTTCTCACGGAAGGCCCAGCCCAATGGATCTGCAGCTCAGCGGCAAACGCGTCCTCGTAACCGGCGGCACCCGCGGCATCGGACGGGCCATCGTCGAGGCCTTCCTCGAGGAAGGCGCAATCGTCGGCTTCTGCGCGCGCAAATCTGAGGAGGTCACGGCGACCCAGGACGCGCTGCACGACCACGGAAGTATCACCGGCGCGACGGTCGACGTAGGCGACGGCAACGCACTCGCGGCCTGGGTGGATCAGTCGGCCGAAGCATTCGGCGGACTCGACGTGGTCGTGGCCAACGTCAGTGCCCTCGCGATCCCCGACACCGAGGAGAACTGGCGGATCAGCCTCGAGGTCGACATCATGCACACCGTCCGGCTCATCCGAGCGGCCATGCCGCACCTCGAGCGAAGCGACGCAGCCTCGATCATCGCGATCTCCAGCGTGTCCGGGCGCGAGTCGGACTTCGCCTCCGGGCCCTACGGCACCGCGAAGACCGCCATCATCGGCTATATCCATGGTCTGGCACTGCAACTGGCCGACAAGCAGATTCGCGCCAACACCGTCTCGCCGGGCAACACCTACTTCGAGGGCGGAGTCTGGGCGAGCATCGAAACCGGCGACCCAGCCCTATTCAAGACGGCGGTGGAGCTCAACCCGACTGGTCACATGGGCACACCCGAAGAGATCGCCGGGCCGGTTGTCTTCCTCGCCAGCCCCCGGGCCCGCCGGATCAGCGGCACCAACCTCATCGTCGACGGCGCGCTGACCCGCGGCATCCAGCTGTAGGCGTTTGCGAAGCTTGTTCGGGTCGGGACAAGCCTGGTCCTCGCGCCCGCGAACTCGAGCCAGCGCTGCCGGTAGAACTCGCAGACGCAGAAGTCCTGGTCACCTGGGCGACCGGTGCCACGGCTAACACGCCTGCCGACGTGCAGCGAAGCCGACCGCACCCGTTGGGTGTCGCTGTGGTAGCAGGACCCGGGCCGTCAAACCCTGCAGCGACAACCCACGACGACGCCGACATTCGGCCCAGCACAGCTGACCGTTCTCGCCGGGCTGCGCCTCAGCCTCGATGGCCGGTCCGGCGCCTGTCTCCTCGCCGAGCAACACCAGGCCCGGCAGCGGATACAGGCGACTTTGGACGCTGCGCCTGCGGGCGGAGGCCGAGATCAATGTGCCAGCGGCTGTTACTCGGTTAGTAACACCGGTCCACCCGATCGACAAGCATCCGTGCATAACACCTAGCCAAACCACAGATCGACTAGTCGGTCTCCAAGGAGTGGTGACCCAGGCGGGCGGAGGTCAATGCCGGCGCCACTTTTGAGTAAATGGCCTTGTCAAGGCAATGTTCAGGCAAGGTGCAGAGCCCAGCGAACAGCTTGGAAGCGGTAAGGGGAACGTCTGGCTATGAATCTCTTGGAGTAAAACCCCTAGTCATCGAGGCTTTGGTGGGCCTAAGTGGACTTGAACCACTGACCTCTGCCTTATCAGAGCGTCTCGCGCGTCTATTGCCGGTGCGCAGATGGCTCAAGATGGCGCCGCTCAGGCTTGCGAGACCTGCGGCTGTCTTGCACGCGTTGGCGCTGGTGTCCAGGCTCGTGAGTCCCGCTCGCCCCCTGCTTACGGAGGTTGCCGATTACGAACCGGAGCAGCCAAGCCCAGGCGTGGTCTAGTCCAAGGGCACCAACAGGGCCCCCGGTGGTGGAGCGAGGCATGCCACGGTCGAAGGAAGCTTCCCGGCGTGCTGGACGCCTACGACTTTGCCGGGAAATTCAAGGTGCATCGGTCGGCCCAAGCATGAGACTTAACCGAGAGAGGCAGTCAACCCCTCAAGGGGGACGAAGCCGTCGGCCCCTGCCGGGACGCAGCAGGTGAGGTCGGTCCGGCAGGCGTGCGGGGGCGGAGAGGATTCGAGGATTGTGCGCACGGAGTCGAGCTGCATGGCGAATGCTGTGAGCTCTTTGATGCGGGCGGCGATCTCGGCTTTCTTGTCGTCGATGAGCCGTACGACCTCGTCGTGGGCGGAGATGCAGTCGGTGCCGCCCCAGATCGGGAGGAGTTCCACGATCTGGTCGCAGCTCAGACCCAGCCTGCGTGCTCGGGCGACAAACAGCAGCTGGGTGGCGGAGCTGTCGTCGTACTCCCGGTAGCCCGAGCCGGTGCGAGCCGGCTCAGCCAAGAGGCCGATCCGCTCGTAGTACCGGACCGTCGAGACCGGTACATCGACCTTGCCGGCGAGCTCGGAGATGCGCACCCATCCACGGTAGACCCTGCACCCGGGTTCAGGGCCAAGCGCTTGACCTTGAACCTGAGTGCAAGGCCTACGGTCGCCATGGACCGAGAGACGGTCCCGACCGAGGAGGCCATCATGCGAACCACCAGCAAGACCGTTCCGACAGGCGACATCGAGATCGCCTGCACCATCGTCGGGGAGGGCGCACCGCTCGTCGTGCTGCATGGGGCCATCGGGTTGGGCAGCACGTACATGCGGGCGCTCGACCACTGGGGCGAGGACCTTCAGCTCATCTACTACGACCAGCGGGGCAGCGGAGACACTCCGGTGGGCGACGTGCGGCGCGTGTCGTTCGCCTGTGGGACCGAGGATCTTGAGGGGCTCCGCCACCATCTTGGCCTCGATCGCATCCGGGTGCTGGGGCACTCGGCCGGCGCCTACTTGGCAGCGCTGTACGCCGCCGAGCACCCAGCAGCGACAGCGGGCGTGGTGCTGCTGAATCCGGGCCCGCCGCTTGCGCCCGAACTGATGGTGCAGTTCGGGAAGAACATGTCCAGCCGTCGCACTCCCGACGACGACGCCGAACGCACGGCGATCGAGGAGTCCGAGGAGTTCAAGACCGGACAACCACAAGCCCTGGAGCGCCATCAGCTCAACACCTTCCTCCCCTTCTTCAGGGAGCGGGCGAACTTCGAACACGTCACCCTCGGATTCACCGAGATCACCGCTGCGAACGTGCAGCAGGGGCCGCAGCGGATGATGGGCAGCTTGGGCGCGCTCGACCCGATCAGGAGGTTCGCCGGCATCGAGGCGCCGACGCTCGTGGTCCACTCGGAACTGGACCCGATCCCGTCCGAGTGGAGCCGGTTCCTAGCCGCCACCATCCCGAACGCCGACTTCGCGCTTATCGAGGGTGGCAGCCACTTCCCGATGGTCGAGGACGCCGAGCAACTGCGGAGCACGGTGGTGCCCTGGCTCGGGAAGCGGTCCTAGGACGACTGCCTGGTGGGCGGAACGGGGCGATGCGACTGACACCTGGCAAGGCATGCGGATACTCAGGCGACTTGGATGGCATCCTTCAGGTTGGCTGGAAACCTCTCGGGGGAACGACAGGACCAGGTAGCGGCTGTGGCGACTCGTGCGAGGGTGTCGATGCGGTTGCGGGCGCCGCCACGTTCTTCGAGTCTGCCCCACAGCTTCGTCGCGATCCTGGTGGCGGCCGGCTGCGATTCACACGAGGTCTCCGAGTGGGACCAGAACTGAGACCGCCGACCTTCTCATCCGTAGGAGGGTGAGGCGCGTCCACAGCGGCCCCGGGAGACGCTGGAGCAATAGGGTTGGGCATGCGCACAGTGTGGCCGCGCCTCGCCGGGCTTTGCCTCGCCGCGCTCCTGGTGGTGTCCTGCTCGACGGCGGTGGACGACACACCTTCTCCAAGCATCACCAGCCGCGCTCCGACCGACTACCAAGCCATTGAAACGGCCATTGAGACCAAGATCATGTCGGGCTCGGTCAGCTGGCAGACCATCGAAGCTGTCCTGGTAAGCGTCGACGGGACGACCAGGATCGCGCACTACCGCAACGGCCGGAAGCCCGACGAGGCCCTGCACGTCTGGTCGGTGACTAAGAGTGTCACCTCCGCCTTAATCGGTATCGCGCTAGATGAGCAGATCATCGGCAGCCTTGACCAGACCCTCGACGAGCTGCTGCCGAAGTACCGGCGGTTTATGACGGTGGAGGAGAAGCAGATCAGCCTGCGGCAGTTGATGGACATGACGGCTGGCTTCCCGCCCGACGAGCCGCGCGACGTCATCTGGAAGGTTTTTCAGCATGGTCACGACCCGGTGCCCCTGATCCTCACCGAGGGGCTATCCGTAAAGCCCGGGGAGGTCTTCCAGTACTCCAGTCGAAGCTCCCACCTAGTGTCCGCGGTGCTACAAGCGGCGCTTGAACGCGCCAATGGTGAGGGGTTCCCCACCGTGCTCGCCTACGCCCGGGCGAAACTCTTCGACCCGTTGGAGATTGACACCCGCCCGGCGTACGAAAAGCCGGTGGTACTGCCCACACCGCTGTCCTACGACACAATGTCCGCGTTCGGGTGGGGCACCGACGCCGCCGGCCTGCACACCGCCTGCTGCCTGCTGCGGCTCCGCCCCGCCGACATGATCAAGATCGGGGAGCTCTACCTTGGCGACGGCGTCTGGCAGGGCAAGCAGATATTGCCGCCCGGCTGGGTCGAGAAGTCCACCACCGTCGGCCCGCTCAGCCCCGAGTACGCCCTAATGTGGTGGCGGATGACCGTCATCCCGACGACTGACAACCCGACCCCCCACGACACGTTGATCGCACGCGGTAGCGAGGGTCAGCTGATCGCCATCGTGCCGGACCGGCAACTTGTGGTGGCGGTCGGTTCTGTACCCACGAAGGACTACGCAGAGCTCTCCGACGTCTCCTTCCTGCTAGCCGAGGTCATCCTTCCGGCCCTGTCCTAGCGACTCAATGCGGATGTGGCTGCCTGTGATCGCCTGATGCGTCAGCTGGAGGCGCATATGGCAGCGTTCGTCGCTCCCGAGCCGGACGCTCTGGTCTTCACGGCTCCGCAGGGTGGCCCGCTGCGACGTTCGCTGTTCAGCCGACGGGTGTGGCGGCCAGCGGCCGAGCGGGCCGGGCTGTTGGGCGTGACGTTCCACGGCCTTCGCCACAGCTTCGTCGCGATCCTGGTGGCGGCGGGTTGCAACGTGCGGGAGGTGTCGAGTGGGCCGGTCACAACAACGTCGCCTTCACTCTGACCCGCTACGGCGGGCTGTTCGAGGACGGCTCGGACGAGGCTGTGAGCCGGCTCGATGCACTGCTCGGTGGGCCTGCTGAGGCTCCCGAGAGGGTCATTCCACTGCAGCGAGGTGAGCGGCTGTGAGTCCCGTACGCCCCCTTGATCAAGGTGAGGGCTTCCAAGGCCGGGGCGCGGAAATTGCATCGCACCTGGTGGACATCGCATTCGGAGGGGTGGGCCTAAGTGGACTTGAACCACTGACCTCTGCCTTATCAGGGCAGCGCTCTAACCGACTGAGCTATAGGCCCGCACGTGACGACGCACCCAGAACGGGCACGATCTGACAGGTTAGCCGATCCGCGCGTACGCCCTCAAATTTCTTGCAACCGATCAAGCGCTCGCGTCGACGAGCCACTCGGCTTACGCTGCGAACTATCGGACCCGGAGGAGGAGGAAGCGATGGCCAAGCTCAGCCCGAAGCAGCGCGCCGCCCTGCCCGCCAAGAAGTTCGGCCTGCCCGAGAAGGCCCGGACCGCGGAGGCGAAGAAGGAGACCGGCAACTATCCGATGCCCGATGAGGACCACGCGATCAACGCTAAGGGCCGCGCCAAGAAGCAGCGCAAGGCGGGCAACCTCACCAAGGACGAGTTCGACCGCATCAACCGTAAGGCTGACAAGATCCTGAAGTCGGACTAGAGGCCCTCGGCGCCGGTTCGCGTACGGACTGCACGCCGGCTCCCCGCGCTGCACGCCGGAAGTTCCCGGAGTCCAGCGCGAAGAACGGACGCAGCGTTCGAAACCGACGGCGGTCCGGGGTGGGGAAGAGGCGGGAGGTCAGTCCTCGGCGAGGGTGATCTCCAGGCCACCGAGCATGGTCGCGGCGAGGTTGTAGAGGAACGAGCCAAGGGTGGCCAGCGCGGTGAAGATCACGACGTCGATGCAGGCGATCAGGGCGGCGACGCCGAGCACCCGCTGACGGTCGACGTACTCCTCGATCCGGAACGGGGTGGTGTCACCCGGCGTCGACACGACGCTCTGCACGATCGTGTTGATCGACTCGAAGAGCCCGGACGTGCTGAGCACCGTCCACACCGCGAGCACCGCAACGACGAGCATGATGCCCGCGGCGATGGAGAACAGGAACGACGTCTTCATCACCGACCACGGATCCAGCCGGGAGAGCCGGAGCCGAGCCTTCCGGGTACGCCGGGCGGTACCGGCCTTCGGCTTGCTGGCCGGCAGAGTCTCGGGCGCCCCCGGAGCATGGCCAGGCACGGGCGAGGTGAGCTTCGGATCGGTATGCCGGCCGCTCTGCGGCGCCGTCCTGGCCGGGTCGGCCGGCCGAGGGGGCGGTGCGGACGGAGGCGGCGAACGAAACGTGGTGGGAGCACCGGGCTGAGGCGTCGCTGCCGGAGCCCCGGGAGCCGGCGGTCGAGCGGTGGTTGGTGCGGCTGAGGCCGCGGTAGCGGCCGCCGCGGCAGCACCGGCAGCGGTCCCGGCTGCTGCGGCGCGACTGGTGGGCGTCCTGGGCCGGCCGCCCGGGGGCGGAGACGGCTGCGACGTCGGTCGGACCCGGGTGGCATCGGCCGGCGGGTTCGCGGAACGAGAAGCGGGCGATGCCGAGCCGGCGCCGGGCCGGGTGGGGGGCGGCGTTACGGGCGGTGTGGGCCGGGCCGCCGGTGGTTGGGCAGTCCGGGCCGCCGGTGGAGTCGCCGAGGGTTGGGCGAGGGGCCGAGGCGCGCCACCGGTCGCCGCCGGCGGGGGTGACCCCGGGCGCACCGAAGGGGCACCAGTCGCAGGCGGCACGACCCGGACGGGCGGGGCTGCCTGCACGCGGGGCGCGGCCGGGGCGGTGGATGCCGACGGGATGGCCGTATCGGCCGCTTCGTTCCGCTTGGGAAGGCCGAGACGATCGCGCCAGGACTGCCGGGCACGCGGTGGCGGCGGCGGATCCCAGACCGGCACGGGCGGCATGGCGCCCGGGGCCTGCGATGCGGCGGCCGATGCATTCGGACGCGGCACTGCGGGACCGGACTGAGCCGGCGGAGGAGTGGGCTGAGTTGGGGTGCCGGAGGACGGCTTTGCGGGACGCGCGAACGGGTTCGGCGGAGCCGGCCGTGGTTGGACCGGCGCGCTCGAGGCGCTGCTGGGCCGGCCGCTCACCGGCGCCGCGGCCGGCGTACGCCCCGCTCCGGCCCGGGCGGTGGCCAGTTCCGACTGCTGGCGGCTGCCGTTCTGGCCGTTATTCTGCCGTTCTGGCCGTTACCGCCGTTCTGGCCGTTCGGAGTCGGGCGGTCGGGTCCGCGGACCGTGCTGCCATCACTCACTGTCATCCTCCTGGGCCTCCACGTCGGCCGGCGGGGCACCGGCGTCGTCGAGGGCGTGTTCCTCGGCAGTCGAACCTGCTGCATCGGATGCGGCGAGCTCTGCTGCTTCTGCAGTTGTCTCGGGATTGAGCGCGATGACGACGACTGAGTCGCTGTCGCCCACCCCGACGAACCTCACACCCATGGTGTCACGTCCCTTGACCGGAACCTCGGCAACAGCACTACGGGTGATCTGACCGCTCGCCTTGATTGCGATCACCTCATCATTGTCGGACACAACAAGCCCTCCGACCAAAGATCCGCGATCCTCGTTCAATTTCATCGCCTTGATGCCCGATCCGGCACGACCCTGTCGGCGGTACTCCGAGACATGGGTCCGCTTGGCGAAACCGCCGTCGGTCACCGTGAACACGTACCGCCCATCACCCTCGATCTCGGCCGAGATGATCGACATCGACAGCAGTTCATCGCCCCGCCGGAACTTCATGCCGGTCACCCCCGAGGTCGCTCGCCCCATCGGCCGCAGCTCGGTGTCACTGGCCGGGAACCGGATCGACTGACCTTTCCTCGAGATCAGCAGCACCTCATCATCGGGGCCGCACAGCTCCGCGCCGATCAGCTCGTCGTCCTCCTCGCGGAAGTTGATCGCGATCACGCCAGCCTGCCGGGGCGAGTCGTACGCGGTCAGTGCGGTCTTCTTGACCAGTCCGCGTCGCGTCGCCAGCAGCAAGTACGGCGCCGCGGAGTAGTCGCGGATCGACAGCACCTGGGCGATCTCCTCCCCGGGCAGGAAGGACAGCAGGCCGGCCACGTGTCCGCCCTTGGCGTCCCGGCCGGCCTCGGGAAGCTGCCAGACCTTCGCCCGATAGACCCGGCCCTGGTTGGTGAAGAACAGGATCCAGTGGTGGTTGGTGGTCACGAACAGCTGGCCGACCTCGTCGTCGGCCCGCAACGTCGCCCCGCGTACGCCCTTGCCGCCCCGCCTCTGCACCCGGTACAGGTCGGTGTTGGTCCGCTTGGCGTAGCCGCCGCGGGTGATCGTGACCACGACGTCGGAGTCGGGGATCAGGTCCTCGTTGGACAGGTCCCAGTCGGCCGAGATGATCTCGGTGCGCCGCTCGTCGCCGAACTTGTCCACGATCTCGGTCAGCTCGTCGCTGATGATCTGTCGCTGCCGCTCCGGCTTGGCCAAGATGTCGCGCAGATCGGCGATGACGCGTTCGTAGTCGGCGAGCTGGTTGACGATCCGCTGCCGTTCCAGGGCGGCGAGCCGGCGCAGCTGCATGTCGAGGATCGCGTTGGCCTGCAGGTCGTCGATCTCGAGCAGCCCTTTCAGGCCCTCTCGTGCCTCCTCGGTGCTCGGGCTGCGCCGGATCAGCGCGATCACCTCGTCCAGCGCATCCAGCGCCTTGACCAGGCCGCGATAGATGTGCGCCCGTGCGAGCGCGTCGTCCAGCCGGTGCTGGGTGCGGCGCTGGATGACCTCGATCTGGTGGTTGACCCAGAAGGAGATGAACTGGTCGAGCCGCAACGTTCGCGGCACATCGTCGACCAGGGCGAGCATGTTGCAGCCGAAGGTGTCCTGCAGCTGGGTGTGCTTGTAGAGGTTGTTCAGCACCACCCGCGGCTGGGCGTCGCGGCGCAGCACGATCACCAGTCGCTGGCCGGTCCGGGCCGAGGTGTCGTCGCGAATATCGGCGATCCCGCTGAGCTTGCCGGTGTTGACCAGCTCGGCGATCTTGAGGGCCAGGTTGTCCGGGTTGACCATGTGCGGGAGCTGGGTGACGACCAGGTTGGTGCGGCCGCCACGGTCCTCCTCGAGCTCGACCACGGCGCGCATGATCACCGAGCCGCGACCGGTGCGGTACGCCTCCTCGATCCCGCGCCGGCCCACGATCAGGGCCCCGTTGGGGAAGTCGGGACCCTGGATCCGCTCGATCGAGGCCTCCAGCAGCTCCTCGGCCGTCGCCTCGGGATGCTCGAGCGCCCACTGCACCGCGGCGGCGACCTCGCGCAGGTTGTGCGTCGGGATGTTGGTGGCCATGCCCACCGCGATGCCGGTGGACCCGTTGACCAGCAGGTTCGGGAAGCGGCTCGGCAGGACGACCGGCTCCTGCTCCTTGCCGTCGTAGTTGGGCTTGAAGTCGACGGTGTTCTCACCGATGTCGCGGACCATCTCCATGGCCAGTGGCGCCATCTTGCACTCGGTGTAGCGCATCGCCGCGGCTTTGTCGTTGCCGGGCGAACCGAAGTTGCCCTGCCCGGATACCAGCGGGTAGCGCATCACCCACGGCTGCGCCAAGCGGACCAGGGTGTCGTAGATCGCCCCGTCGCCGTGCGGGTGGTACTGCCCCATCACCTCACCGACGACCCGGGCGCACTTGTTCCAGCCCCGGTCCGGCCGGTAGCCGCCGTCGTACAT
This sequence comes from uncultured Actinomycetota bacterium, assembly GCA_963711015.1. Classification (GTDB taxonomy): domain Bacteria; phylum Actinomycetota; class Actinomycetes; order Propionibacteriales; family Propionibacteriaceae; genus Microlunatus. The sequence continues at coordinate 290,860 of CAVQCQ010000031.1, read as the reverse complement.
GCCGTAGAGGATCCGCCGGTGCACCGGCTTCAGCCCGTCGCGCACATCGGGCAAGGCCCGTCCGACGATCACGCTCATCGCGTAGTCGAGGTAGGACTTCTGGATCTCGTCCTGCAGGTCCACCGGCTCCTGCCGGTCGGTGATCGGTGCCTCAGGTGAGTCAGTCATGGGGCAGGTGGCTCCTTCACTTCCGACTTGTCAGCGTGGAGCGTCGCCCGGGCGACGCCTGACGCTGACAAGTCGGGTGAGTTAGATGTCGAGGAATCGGACGTCTTTGGCGTTGCGCTGGATGAAGTTGCGTCGCAGCTCGACGTCCTCGCCCATCAGGATCGAGAACATCTCGTCGGCCCGGGCGGCGTCCTCCAGGGTGACCTGGAGCAGAATCCGCCGATCGGGATCCATCGTGGTCTCCCAGAGCTGGCTCGGGTTCATCTCGCCGAGCCCCTTGTAACGCTGGATCGCGTTCTCCTTGGGCAGCCGGTGGCCGTTCTCCGAGCCGATCCGGAGCAGCGCGTCCCGCTCGGCGTCGGTGTACGCGAGCTCGGCCGGGTGGTTGCTCCAGTTGATCTTGAACAGCGGGGGCTGGGCCAAGAACACGTGCCCGGCCTCGATCAGCGGCTTCATGAAGCGGAACATCAAGGTCAGCAGCAGGGTGCGGATGTGGGCGCCGTCCACGTCGGCGTCGGCCATCATCACGATCTTGTGATAGCGCAGCTTGGCCAGGTCGAAGTCGTCGTGCACCCCGGTTCCGAGCGCGGAGATGATCGCCTGGACCTCGGTGTTCTGCATGATCTTGTCGATCCGCGCGCGCTCGACGTTCAGAATCTTGCCGCGGATCGGCAGGATCGCCTGGGTCCGCGGATTACGCCCGCCCTTGGCCGAGCCACCGGCGGAGTCGCCCTCGACGATGAAGACCTCACACTCCTCCGGGTTGGTCGACTGACAGTCGCTCAGCTTGCCGGGCAGCCCGCCGCCGCCCAGGAAGCCCTTACGGCTCCGGGCCTGCTCCCGCGCCTTCTTGGCCGCGATCCGGGCGATCGCCGCGGCCTGGCCCTTGCGGATGATCATCTTCCCCTCGCCGGGGTTCTGCTCGAACCAGTCCCCGAGCCGGGAGTTCACCACCTGCTGCACGAAGGAGCGGGCTTGGGTGTTGCCGAGCTTGGTCTTGGTCTGACCCTCGAACTGCGGCTCGGCCAGCTTGACCGAGATGATCGCCGTCAACCCCTCGCGGATGTCGTCGCCGGACAGCTTGTCCTCGGGCTTCTTGATCATCCCCCAGTTCTCGCCCCACTTGTTGGCCGTGTAGGTGAGCGCGGCCCGGAACCCCTCCTCGTGGGTGCCGCCCTCGTGGGTGTTGATCGTGTTGGCGAAGGTGTGCACCGACTCGGTGTAGGAGGTGTTCCACTGCATCGCCAGCTCGACGCTGATCCCAGTGTCGGGACGCTCGGCCTCGACCGCGATCACGGTGTTGTGCACCGTCTCCTTGCTGCCGGTCAGGTACTTGACATAGTCGATCAGCCCGTCGTCGTAGCGGAACGTGTCGGTGTAGGCGTTGCCGTCCTCGTCGCGCCGGTCCGGTCGCTCGTCGACGATGGTCAGGGTCAGGCCCTTGTTCAGGAAGGCGTACTCCCGCAACCGGCTGGCCAGGGTGTTGTAGGAGTACACGGTGGTCTCGAAGATGTCCTTGCTGGCGTAGAAGGTGACGGTTGTGCCGGTCTCCTCGCTGCGTTCCAAACGCTCCAGCGGGCCGACCGGGTCGCCGAGGACGAAGTCCTGACTCCAGCGGTAGCCGTCGCGCTTCACTTCCACGTTCAGCGTCTCCGATAGCGCGTTGACCACCGAGACGCCGACGCCGTGCAGCCCGCCGGAGACCTTGTAGCCGCCGTCGCCGAACTTGCCGCCGGCATGCAGCACGGTCAGCGCCAGGGTGACGGCGGGGATCTTCTCCTTCGGGTGGTCCTTGACCGGGATGCCGCGACCGTTGTCGACCACCTGCACACCGCCGTCGGGCAACAGCCGCACCAGGATGGTGTCGCAGAAACCGGCCAATGCCTCGTCGACCGCGTTGTCGACCACCTCGTACACCAGATGGTGCAGGCCGCGCTCGCCGGTGGAGCCGATGTACATGCCGGGCCGCTTGCGGACCGCCTCGAGACCTTCCAGGACGGTGATCGACTCTGAGTCGTAACTGCCCGGGTTGACCGCAGAGGAGCGGATCTTGTCGAGGTCGCCGGCGGCGGCGTCCAGCTCCTCGTCGGTCAGATTGATGTCTTCGGGTTGCAGGTCATCGGTGGCGGCAGCGTCTGGCTGAGAGGGTGTTGGCGGCACCGGCGCGGGCTCCTGTCACAGTCGCGCCGCCCGATCCGCACCCCCTTGTCGAAGGGTGCAGCAGGCGGCACGAACGCATTGTTGGTTGCTACGGACGTGGTAGTTGAACGCTGTCCAGTCTACGTCCTCGAAGCGCCGAATCGGCACTCCGGCCGTGGGTCGAACGGCACAAAAATGCTTCTCACAGGGTCTGCGCGGCCGGTCTGGCGTGCGAACAGCCATCGGGCGAGGTCCCGTACACACCCCGATGGCGCTGAGGCGCTCTGACGGCCCTGGCGGTTTCGAACGTTTACGTCCGAAACTGTCACTCAGCCTCCGAAACTTCGTGCGCACAAGTGCCAGTTTCGAACGTATACGTTCGAAACTGAGGACGCCGACGCCAGCGGGTGGAGTGGCATCGCGGTCGCCTAGAGTTCGGGGGTGACCGAACGGGCCACTGCACCGCCACCGGCTCCGGTCGAGAGCGCCGTCTGGCTGGACGAGGGAGCGGTCGCGACCGACTGGGCACCGCCGACCGGCCGGGCGCTGACCCGGAGCCGCGTACCGGGCTGGCTGGTCTGGACCGCCGGGCTGGTCGCACTGGTCTTGGCCGGGATGGCCGTCTGGGGACTCGGCGGCTTCCGCAAGCGCACCGACCTGATGCGACCGACGGCGCCCGGCACGGTCGTCAGCAGCGGCCCCTACGAGCTGACCTTCACCGAGGTCACGGCTCGGCCCGACCTCGACGACCAGGGCGCCATCGAGAAGTGGGAGATCGTCGTCGTCGGTTCCGGTCGCACCACCGGTGACCAGACGCTCAGTCCGCCCTCGTACGGCAACGACAGCATGTTCGCGGCGAAGGATCCGGCCAGCGGCGAGGTGCAGGTCCCGACCTACGCGGACTTCGGCTCCGGAGCTGGCTCCGACAAGATCGCCTTCACCCCTGGCTTGCCGCCGGTCCGGTACGCGCTGCGGTTCGAGTTCGCCGCCACCTACCGGCCGCAGCCGACCCTGCAGCTCTTGGTCTCCGAGCTGGAGTACAGCACCCGCTACATCGCCAGCGACGAGAAGACCTGGATCATCGGAACCTACGGCTTCCTCTACGAGCTGCCGGTGCGGGAGCTGCCACCGGAGAAGTACTGAGCCGGTCAGGCCGGCGGACGCAGCACCGGCGTACGCGTCGGGCGGTCAGGGTCGGCCCGGCTGACCCCGATCAGCTGGTCCGCGTCGGTCATGGGCACCTGGAACACCACCTCGAAACGGTGCGCTCGCCCCGGCGTGATGTCGTCGCCGCTGCAACCCGGCACGGCACGCTCCGCCGCCGGAAACTCCGGCGTCCAGACGCGGCCGTCGGGCCCCAGCAGCTCGAAGGTGCAGTAGAACTCCGTCGCACCGTCGGCTCGCTGCGCCTCGAGCTCCGCGACCACCCAGGCGGCACCAGGCAGCGCCGGTGTGTCTCCGCCCGTGGTGTCAGCCAGCCAGTCAGAGGTGGTCATGCTCAGCACTCGGACTGTCGTCCCCTCGAACTCGTACGCGGCGCCGGGAGCCAGCGGGACGTAGCGCTGTTCGAGATGGGTCGAGGCGTAGGCCCACCAGGTGATCAGATACAGCGCGACCAGGCAGCAGGGAGCAAGGACGAACAACAGCGGGCGCAGCGGGACCGGATGAGCCACCGCCGTCGGTGCGGTCGCGATCACGGCAGCGCCCTTCTGTGCTCCCGCGCCGGCTCGACTGCCCGATCCTGCGCAGCGGCGCGCCACTGTGCGGCGTTATCCGACGTGATCCCGAGGTGGATCCGGACCCGCTCGCTGTAGCCGGACAGGATTTCGAGGGAGTACAGCTCGAGGACCATGTCGGCGAGATCGGCCGGATCCACTTCGAAGATCAGGTCGTCGGTCGCCTCGAACCCCGGCGGCACGAGTGGCCCGCCACCGTTGAGGGTCCGGTAGGCGTCGTACTGCCGGTCCCTGGTGAGCACACGTGCCTTGCCGAAGAAGAGCTCCTCCGAGCCGGTGGCCGCGAAGGTCAGACTGACCATCACGTAGCTGCCGGCAGTCTGGTTGCCGATCCCGTCGTACTCCTTGATCCCGGTCCCGACACGGACCGCCGTGGCCGTCACCTCCCCGGCCTCCACCGCGAGCGGCTCGCCGAGCACGCCGGACACGACCTCGAACCGCTCTTCCTCCCGGTCGCTGAGCCGCAACCCAGCCGTGGCGAGGGCGACCATGGCGAGCGCCACCGCGATCCGAGCCAGCCGTGAGCCTCTCATCCGGGCACCCCGAGAGGTGTTGCGGTCGAGCCGGTCTCGGACCGATCGACGCGCTGGGCGAACAGCTCCAAGCAGCGACGGAAGGCCACGGCCAGCAGGCACAGGCGCAGGGTCTCGAACGGCACCAGCAGGATCAGATCGACCACCGGCTCCCAGATGACCCAGAAGGTGAAGGGGTGACCGCCGGTCAGCGTGTGCACCAACAGCGAGGCGTAGTTACCGGCGATCTCGAGCACGGAGTAGACCAGCACGTAGGAGCCGAGGAAGACCACGCCGGCCCGTAGCACCAGCCGGAGCGAGTGCACCGTCGGCAGGTACTTGTCGTCGAGGTCGCCGAAGAACGCCTGCTGGACCTGGTCGGCGGCCAGCCGGATACCGCGCGGTGGTGGTCCGATCCGGCGCAGGGCCTGCTTGTCGCGATAGCGGGCGAAGACGCTGGCGCCGGGTACGCGCGCGGCGTACGGCTGGCCCCTGCGCCAGAGCTCGGCGAGGGAGAGGACCCGGGAGCCGTAGACCAATGCGGCCACGGCCAGCCAGAGCAGCGGCTCGGCCAGTGTGTCGAGCAGCAGCGGCCAGACCTGCTCCGACCAGAGGTCGACAAGCCGGTCCACGATCGCCGGCAGGTCGATGGCGAAGATGGCCAGGAAGTCGGCGAAGGTGTTCTTGATCGCCACCAACCACTGCACGAAGACGCGCTCCTCCAGCCAGCTCGCGAACCGGTTCAGCACGCGAACGCCGCCCAGGATCAACACCAGCAGGAAGAAGGACTCGATCAGGACGACGAGGAGCCCGAGCAGCCGCCAGCCCGTTCGGTCGTGGATGACGTCGACCACCCGGCGGAGCACGTAGAGCCCGACCAGTAGGGCCACCATCCGGCCGAGATGGCCGCTGCCCAGCTCATGCAGCGTGCTGACGACGGTCGGCACATCGGGAATCACGCCATAACGAACCATCTGCTGCACGAACAGCCGGGAGGCGGCTTCGGTGACCTGACCGAAGGCGGCGTACATGCCGAGGAACGGCAACAGGGTGACGGCGACAAGCCGGCTCAAGCTGGAGTCGCGGTCGTCGACCTCCCGCTCGTCGGCGGGCAGCAGGTCGCGGATCCCCAGCTCGCGGCCGGCGAGACCGAGGATCAGCACCGCGGCGACCAGGATGCAGACGAAGTTGAAGGCGAAGAGGACCAACGTGAGCCAGGCGCTGAGGTCGCCGGCAATCACCGCGATGCGCAGCACCAGCTCAGCGGCGAGCCAGCCCAGCAGGTAGATCGGCAGGATCACCGGCAGCAGTCGCCACCAGACCCGAGCCGTGTCGACGACCAGGATCCGAAGATCGGTCAGCACCTCGGCATCGTATGAGAACGAGGGGACCGCATCTCGCGCGCTCCCGTGTGTATTTGTGCGCGCGGCGGGGGGTTCAAGGGGGTCGTCCCCCTTGCTATCCATAGGTGTCTCGGGGCCCGCGGCCGTCGCGAACGGAGCGCGGGCCCTTCTTCCACGTCGGCGCGTCCGGTCCCAGGACCGTGACCCGGGTGACGGTGCCGTCGCCGAGCTGCTCGTTCAGCCGAGCCACCAGCCGGGGCGCCATCATCCGCAGCTGGGTCGCCCAGGCCGTCGAGTCGGTGCGCACCGTCAGCACGGTGTCCGCGTACGCCTCGGGCCGGGAATGCGCCGCGACGCTCGCCCCGACCAGCAGGCCCCAGCGGCCGAGCAGCGTGTGCACACTGAGATCGGTGGCCCAGCCCTTGGCGCGGACCAGGTTGTCGACGGCGTCGGAGAGCAGCTTGGGATCACGGTCGTCGGGCCGGGCGCCGGACAGTTGCGGCTCGGTCTTCGGCCGCGAGGTCGCGGAGCGGGTACGCCGGCCGCGGGCCGGACCGCGCGCCGACCGGGCGATATCCCGGGCCAGGCCCAGGCCGGTGGGGTCGTGCTCGTCCGCGTTCTCCGGCTGGTCAGCCATCGGGCGTCACCGTTCCGTCCGCCACCACGAACCGCTGTCCGTGCAGCACCTCGGGCACGTCGGCGCCCACCGCGGCCGTGACCAGCACCTGCTCGGCCGCGCTGACTCCGCCGGCCAGCCGCTCCCGTCGCGTGGTGTCGAGCTCGGCGAACACGTCATCCAGCACCAGCACCGGTTCCACGCCGTCGGCCCGCAGCAGCTGGAAGCTGCCCAGCTTGAGGGCCAGGGCGAACGACCAGGACTCGCCGTGGCTGGCGTACCCCTTGGCGGGCAGCATGCCGAGGGACAGCATGATGTCGTCCCGGTGGGGCCCGACCAGGGAGACACCGCGCTGGATCTCCTCGCCGCGCCGCTCCGCCATCGCCGCCACCAGCAGCGCGGCCAGCTCCTCCCGGCCGGCATGATCGGCCAGCGCGATCGAGGTCTTGTACTCCGCGGTGGCGTCGTTGTTGGCCGGCGCGATGTCGGCGTACGCCTTGCTGACGTGCGGGCCGACGTCGGCGAGCGTCCGCAACCGGGCCTCGAGCAACTCGCCCCCGGCCCGGGCCAGGTGGGCGTCCCACACCTCGAGGGTGCCGGCGGCCTCGGAGCCGGCGGTCGTGAAGCGGGTGCGCCCGGCCAGCGACTTGAGCAGTGTGTTGCGCTGCCGCAGCACCCGGTCGTAGTCGGCGCGTACGCCGGCCAGCCGCGGCCAGCGGGCGACGATGAGCTCGTCCAGGAACCGGCGGCGCTCGCTCGGGTCGCCCTTGACCGTCGCCAGGTCCTCGGGGGCGAACACCACAGTCCGCAGCACACCGACGATCTCTCGGGCCCGCCGCAGTGGTGACTTGTTCAGCCGGGCGCGGTTGGCATGTCCGGGACTGATCTCCACTTCGAGCTGGAGCTGGCGCGGGTCGTCGAGGCCGGCCTGGACGCGGGCCCGGATGATCGCGCGCTCGGCGCCGGAGCGGACCAGCGGCTGGTCAGTCGCGACGCGGTGCGAACTCAGGGTGGAGAGATACTCGATCGCTTCGACCAGGTTGGTCTTGCCCTGGCCATTGGCACCGACGAAGGTGCTGACACCGGCGCTGAGCGGGACGTCGACGGCGGTGTAGGAGCGGAAGTCGGCCAGTTGCAGGTGGTCGACGAACACGCAGAACCTTCCTCGACGTCGGGTTGAACGATTAGCGGCGACTTCGCTGCACGATCGTTCAACCTGACGCTACTTGGCCTTTTGAGTGTCTTCCACCTTGTCGGCCTTCTCGGCGCCGGCCTCCAGCTCCTGCCCGGCCGGCAGCTCCTTGTGCCCGCCGAACTGCAGGCGCATCGCGGAGAGCACCTGGTTGGCGAACTTGTCCTCGTCCCGCGAGGCGAACCGCTCGAACAGGGAGGATGCGAGCACGGGTACCGGTACGCCGATATCGACCGCGGCCTTGACCGTCCAGCGACCTTCACCGGAGTCCGAGACCCGCCCGGCCAGGCCGTCGAGTGCTGGGTTCTCCTGCAGCGCCGCCGCGGTCAGGTCAAGCAGCCAGGACGAGACGACCGAGCCGCGCCGCCACAGCTCGGTGACCTTGGCGGTGTTGATGTCGAACTGGTAGAACTCCGCCTCCTCCATCGGGGCGACCTCGGCAGAGTGCTCGGCGGTCGTGTTGCCGATGTCGGCCTTGTCCAGGATGTTCAGGCCCTCCGCGTAGGCGGCCATGATGCCGTACTCGATGCCGTTGTGGACCATCTTGACGAAGTGGCCGGCCCCGGACGGTCCGCAGTGCAGATAGCCCTGCTCCTCCGGCGCCAGGTCGCCGCTGCGGCCCGGGGTGCGCTCGATCTCGCCGGTACCGGGAGCGATCGTCTTGAGGATCGGATCGATGATCTTGACCGCCTCGTCGGACCCCCCGACCATCAGGCAGTAGCCCCGCTCGAGTCCGAAGACGCCCCCGCTGGTGCCGATGTCGACGTAGTGGATGCCCTGCTCGCGCAGCTTCTTGCCCCGGCGTACGTCGTCGCGGTAGTTGGAGTTGCCGCCGTCGATGACGATGTCGCCCTCGTCGAGCAACGGGACGATCTCGTCGATCGTCCGCCCGGTGATGCTGGCGGGAATCATCACCCAGACCACCCGCGGCTGCTGCAGCTTGCCGATGAACTCCTCCAGCGTCGCGCCGCCGACCGCGCCTTCTTCCTCGAGCTGCTTGATCGAGTCAGGGTTGACGTCGAAGACGACGCACTCGTGTCCGTCCCGCATCAACCGGCGCACGATGTTCGCGCCCATCCGGCCCAGACCGACCATTCCCAGCTGCATGACGAACTCCCCATCGTTGGCGATTCACGGCGGTTGTGATCAACCTAACAGAGCCAATCTTTCGGTCGCTGAGCCCTTCGACACGCTCAGGGCACAGTTACGAGGGCAGCCTCATGAGCATGATCACGTGGCGATAATCCGTCAGCGGATCACTGTCCGGATCCGGCAGGCCGGTGAGCTGGCAGGGCTTGCTCGGCGCGGTGAACCCGAAGTTCACATAGGGAGTGTCGAAGGCGCCCAGGGCGTCCAGCAGATAGCTGGGATTGAAGCCGGCGGCGGTCACCGCGGGTTCACCGCCACCGGGCTGGTCGACGTTCGCCTCGATCGCCTCCGAGGCCTGGGCCTGGTCCCCGGTCGCCGCCTCCAGCGTGATCATCTGATCGCCTACCAGCATCCGCAGCGAGGTGTTCCGCTCGGCGACCAGTGCGACGCGGCGGGCGGCGGCGATCAGCTCGGCCGTGTTCACCCGGACGTTCAGCAGCGCGGCCGTGTTCATGATGTGCCGGACCTTGGGGAACTCCCCGTCCAGCAGCCGGGTCGTGGTCTGCCGCTCACCGGCCGCGCCGTGACCCTCGAAACCGATGATCCCCTCACCGGTACCGCCACTGGCCAACGACAGGGTGACCTCCTCGCCGGCCGTCATCGACCGGGCCGTGTCGTTGAGCACCCGTGCCGGCACGAGAGCCGTCGCGGAGATCTGGGTCGTGCTCGGATTCCAGGTCAGCTCCTTGAGGGCCATCCGATAGCGGTCGGTCGCCAGCAGTGAGATCAGGTCACCCTCGATCTCCACCCGGACCCCGGTGAACACCGGCAGCAGCTCGTCGCGGCCGGCCGCCACCACGACCTGAGCGACAGCCTGAGCGAAGACGTCGCTCGGCACGGTTCCGCTCGCCTCGGGCATCGGCGGCAACGACGGGTAGTCCGACACCGGCAGCGTCTGCAGGGTGAACCGGGCACTGCCGCAGATCAGCTCGACGCGTACGTCGTCGGCGGTGATGTCGACCGGCTTGGCGGGCAGGCTGCGGGCGATATCCGCGAGCAGCCGTCCCGAGACCAGGGCCTGACCGTCGTCACTGACCGTGCCCTTCACCGTGATCTTGGCCGAGGTCTCGTAGTCGAAGCTGGAGAAGGTGACGCCGTCGGCGTCGGCGCGGACCAGCAGACCAGCCAGGATCGGCACGCTCGGGCGGACCGGCAGGCTGCGGGCGGCCCACTGCACGGCCTCAGCCAGGACGTCCCGCTCGAGTCGGATCTTCACTCTGCCTCCTGAACCCCTCGCCGGCCCGATCCCAGGCCGGGCACGGGTGATCTTACTCACGGCCACTGACCGTGGAGCGCTCCGCGCAGCAACGCAGGGCAGAGCGCGTACGGCTCAGGCCTTTTCGCCGGGCAGCAGCTTCCTCAGGTCCTCGGCAGCGGCCATGACCTCGTCCTGCAACGGGCCGAGTGCCTCCATGCCGGGCGGGATCGGCCCGGTGAAGAGCGGGCGCACTTCGAAGACCAGGTCGAGCACACTCTCCCGCGTCGGCGTGCCTTGGCGCTCGGCCATCGCCTGCCCGGCCAGCCGGCTGTACTCGTTCAGGCGGGCCCGCCATCCCGGGTCGTCGGTCGTGTGGCCCTCACGCATCCCGGCGGCCAGGGCGTCGAGCGCCTTCTCCAAACGCCGCAGCTGGGGCCGCCGTTGCTCGAGATCGAGAACGATCGGGACGTCCTCCGGCTCGGTCTCGCGGCCGAGCAGCTTGCGCAGAAAGCTCACCGATCTCCTCCTCGTTCGCACCTCATGCACAGCTGCGCCGCGCCAGACTTAGACCCTCTTCACCTTATGTATCTTCTCGTCTTAGTCGTAGCAGCTGTGGAACCTGGGGATGCCCGGCGTCAGGGCTGGTCAGCTCGGCGATGAGGGTGTGGGTCCGGGTGTGGACACCACAAAATCACACGGGGAGGATCTTGGGATCCACAGCGCCGGCGTACGCGGTCGTCCCTCGCCCGTCCCCGTGATCCTGGCGGCGATATCCACGTTTCCACAAGATTGTCCCCAGCTGTGGGGGGCCGCGTCATGCTGCGTTCATCTCGCCCGGGCGGTCCACCTCGTACGGTGCAACCATGCGAGGTTCGGTCGCCGTCCTGTCCGACGTGCACGGTGTGCTGCCCGTGCTCGAGGCGATCCTGGCCGAGCCTGACGTGCAAGCCGCTGACCTGCTCGTCGTCACTGGAGACCATGCCGCCGGTCCCATGCCGGTCGAAACCCTCGACGCGTTGGTCGGGCTCGGTGAACGGGCGATCCTGGTGCGCGGCAACGCCGACCGGGAACTGGTGGCGGTCGCCGCCGGCGGATCCTCGGCGCACCCGGAGTCGGAGTGGGCGGCTCGCCAGCTCCGGCCGGACCAGGTCGACCTTCTCGCCGGTCTCCCGCACCCGGTCACTCTCGATCTTCCCGGGTTCGGGATGACCGTCTTCTGCCATGGCACGCCTCGCGATGACGACGAGGTGGTCCTCGTCGACTCGTCGCCGCAGCGCTGGACCGCAGTGCTCGACGGGTTGGACGGACGCATCGCAACAGTGGTCTGCGGCCACACCCACATGCCGTTCCTGCGGCTCGTCGACCGCCGGCTGGTGGTCAATCCCGGCAGCGTCGGCATGCCCTATGGCCGGGCCGGCGGAGCCTGGGCACTGCTGAGTGAGGGCCAGGTAGCGCTGCGGCATACCGAGATCGACCTCGACGCGGTCTGCGCGCGCATTCGCGCCGAGTCGACCTATCCGGACCGGGCGGCGTGGGCCGACGAGTACGTCCGGGCCCGGAACAGTGACCTCGACGCGCTTCGCGCCTTCACCCCGCGTACGCGCTGAGAGGTTCACGGGAGGTCGTCCCCCTTGCTCAATTCAACGCTGGGATGCCTGCTGCTTGATCCGGTTGGTCAGCTCGGTGACCTGGTTGAACAGGCTGCGCTTCTCCGCCATCTGCTGCTTGATCTTGCCCACCGCGTGCATCACGGTCGTGTGGTCGCGGCCACCGAACTGGGTGCCGATCTTGGGCAGCGACAGGTCGGTCAGCTCCCGGCACAGGTACATCGCGATCTGGCGCGCGTTCACCAAGGTGTGGGTCCGGCTCTGGCCGCACAGGTCCTCGATGGTGATGTCGAAGTAGGAGGCGGTCTGGGCCATGATCATCCCGGTGGTGATCTGGGTCTCGCCACCCTCGGGTATCAGGTCCTTCAGCACGATCTCGGCCAGGGCCAGGTCGACCTGCTGCCGGTTCAGGCTGGCGAACGCGGTGACGCGGATCAGGGCACCTTCGAGCTCGCGGATGTTGGTCTGGATCCGGCTGGCGATGAACTCCAGCACCTCCGAGCCGGCGACCAGCCGCTCCTGTGCGGCCTTCTTGCGCAGGATCGCGATCCGGGTCTCCAGGTCCGGCGGCTGCACGTCGGTGATCAGACCCCAGCCGAACCGGCTGCGCAGCCGCGGCTCCAGGTTCTCCAGCAGCTTGGGCGGCCGGTCGGAGGTCATCACGATCTGCTTCTGCGCGTTGTGGAGGGTGTTGAAGGTGTGGAAGAACTCTTCCTGGGTCTGCTCCTTGCCCTCCAGGAACTGGATGTCGTCGATCAGCAGCACGTCCACATCGCGGTAACGGCGCCGGAACTCCGCACCCTTGTTCTGGCTGATCGCGTTGATGAAGTCGTTGGTCAGCTCTTCGGTGGAGACGTAGCGCACCCGCACCCGGTCGAAGTAGCTGCGGACGTAGTAGCCGAGCGCGTGCAGCAGATGGGTCTTGCCCAGCCCGGACTCGCCGTAGATGGTCAGTGGGTTGTAGGACTTGCCCGGGCTCTCGGCGACCGCGATCGCTGCTGCGTGCGCGAACCGGTTGGAGGCGCCGATGACGAAGGTCTCGAACGTGTACTTCGGGTTGAGCCGGGCGTCGCTCTCGCGGCGCGGCCGCGCATCATCCGGGTCGCGGAACGTGCTGGGGTCGCGGTGTCCATCGCTCAGCGGGCTGCCGCCGATCCGGGCGCCGTTCAGCTCAGGCTCGCCGGTGACCGGGTAGTCGGTGCTGCTGACCGCGCCGCCGAAGTCCGCGAACTCGGTGTCGGCTTCGTAGATGTCGGACGGCTGCGGGACCTGGAGGGTGTCGTCGACGACCACGACCAACTTGACCGGAAGGGAGTAGTACTCGCTCAGCGAGCCCTCGATGTCGCCCTTGAAGCGGTTCTCGAGCTGGTTGCGGGTGAACGGGTTGGGCACCGCGACCATCATCAGCTCACCGTGCAGCCCCATGGGCTGGGCGCCGTTCAGCCAGCGGCGCAACTCAGGTGCGGCTGAGGTCGTGAGATGTTGCCAAGCGAGGAGCGAAGGCTCGACCGCGCTCTCCGGAGGCTCGCTCACTGAATACTCCACTGCAAGGGTCAACGGTGCCGGCTGAATTCAATCCCCGAGAGACGCCCTCCAGCTCGGCATCGGCGTACCCCCGCGATGAACCGTCCTGCGTGGGTGTCCCACATCCTCGCACTTCCACATACTTATCCACAGTCTGTGCATTAATCTGACGTACAGCGAACCGCCGGGGGCGTACGACGGCCCAGTGCGGGCAGTTTGGCCGTCCGGAGGGGCCCGAAGTGGCCGTGATGTGGAAAGTTCGAGGCGAACCGCGACGCTAGCAACCTGTGGACACTCGTGCAACCCAATCTGAGAAATTGGCTGGTCGTACCGCGTGTCGACTGGACACCGGTGAAAACAGTCACACAGACCCTGAAAATCAGGTCAGTTTGACCCCTTTGGGACGGCCCCGTACCGTTAGAAGGTCGTCGTGCACGCGACGCTCGATGCTGCCCGCGACTCTGATTCGCCAGTCCGCCGACCAAGATATGGGAGTCCTCCCGTGAGCAAGCGCACGTTCCAGCCGAGCAACCGGCGTCGCAGCCGTACCCATGGGTTCCGTCACCGGATGCGGACGCGGGCCGGCCGCGCCATCCTCGCCGCGCGGCGGCGCAAGGGCCGCGCCGAGCTCTCGGCCTGACGCGTACCCGGCCTGGACCAGAAGGTGTTGCCGCGGGAGCTGAGGATGCGCCGGACAGCGGACTTCCGGCGCACGACCCGGCACGGGGTGAGAGTCGGACGACCCACGCTGGTGGTGCACGCTGCCCGGCTTTCGGAAGAGGCTGACCGGCGGGTCGGCTTCGTCGTAGGCCGGACAGTTGGTGGCGCAGTGATCCGCAACCGAGTTCGCCGTCGGCTACGGCACTTGGCAGCGGCCGAGCTGACCCGTACCCCGGACGGTGTCGCTGTCGTCGTCCGCGCCCTGCCCCGGGCCGCGAGCGCGCCCGCCGAGGTGCCCCTCGACCTGGCGTACGCCTGGCCCCGAGCGCTGTCCAAGCTCGAGCGGCTGGAGCAAACGACATGAAATATGTGCTGATCGGGCTGCTCAAGGGGTACCGGCTGGTGATCAGCCCGCTGTACGGCAACGTCTGCCGCTACTACCCGAGTTGTTCGGCGTACGCGCTGCGCGCGGTCAGCGTGCACGGCGCGGTCAAAGGATCCTGGCTCGCGGGACGCCGGCTGTTGCGCTGCCACCCCTGGGCCGCGGGCGGGTACGACCCGGTGCCGGGAACGCCCGAGTTCGACGAGGAGCTCGCTGAGCAGGCAGGCACAATGGACCACGGACATCCCGCCGTTGCGGGGACGGCTCGACGAGGTGTGAACTGAATTGGAACTGCTCCTGCCCCTGCTGATCCCGATGGCCTGGTACGACCCGTTCGTCGCCATCGGAAGCGCGATCATGACGCCGCTCTACTGGGTGGTCTCGGGCATCCTGGTGCTGGCCCACAACCTGTTCGCACCGATCTTCGGCAGCGACTCCGGATGGACCTGGACGCTGGCCATCGTGATGCTGACCGTGATGATCCGGGTCGCGCTCATCCCGTTGTTCGTCAAGCAGATCAAGTCCTCGCGCTCGATGCAGTTGCTGCAGCCCCAGGTACGCGAGCTGCAGAAGAAGTACGGTCACGACCGGGAGCGGCTCGGCCGCGAGACGATGAAGCTCTACAAGGACAACAACGCCAACCCGTTGTCGTCCTGCCTGCCCCTGCTGCTGCAGATGCCGATCTTCCTGGCGCTGTTCCGGGTGCTGGACGGTGTGGCCCGGACCGACGAGAACGGCGACCCCATCGTCCGGGGCTACTGGCTGGAGCAGAACCCCGATCTGGTCGAGTCGCTCAACCAGGCCACCATCTTCGGGGCTCGGCTCTCCGACACCTTCCTCAAGGTGCCGCTGAGCGACGGCATCCAGAGCGTGCACGTCGTCACCGTCGTGCTGATCATCTTGATGACGGTGACGCTGTTCATCACCCAGCTCCAGCTGATGCGCAAGAACATGCCGCCGGAGGCGCTGACCGGGCCGTTCGCCCAGCAGCAGAAGATCATGCTGTATGTCTTCCCGCTGGTCTTCGCGGTCGGTGGCATCAACTTCCCGGTCGGTGTGCTGATCTACTGGCTCACCTCCAACCTGTGGACGATGGGCCAGCAGTTCTACGTGATCCGGCGCAATCCCGCGCCGGGGACTCCCGCGTACGACGCGTGGGAGCATCGGCGTCAGGCCAAGGGCAAGCTGAAGGTCGCCGCCGTGCCGGAGCCCGAGCCGGTGGCCGAGACCCCGGCGCCTGCGCCGACCAAGGTAGTTCGGCAGCAACCCCGCAAGCAGACCCGGTCGCAGCGGAAACGCTGAGCCGGTAGGAACCCGATCGTCAGAATCGGGTGGAAACGAGGCGGGCCTCCGCCTCGCGGAAAGGACGCGTGTGAGCGAGGAATTGACGGAGCCCAAGGCGGCCGACGAGGCAGCGAGCGACGAGGAGACGGTCGACGAGGGCGTTCCGGCAGAGGCTGGTCTTGAGGATGAGGCGGAGAATCCGCTCGAAGCCGAGGCGGAGATCGCGGCCGACTATCTGGAGGAACTGCTCGACATCGCCGATCTGGACGGCGACATCGACACCTACATCGAGGGCGACCGGGCCCATGTGTCGATCGTCAGCCAGTCCGACGCCCTGGTCGGTGAGAACGGCGAGGTGCTGGACGCTCTCCAGGAGCTGACCCGGCTGGCCGTCATGACCGCGACCGGGGATCGCAGCCGGCTGATGCTGGATGTCGCCGGGTATCGGGACCGGCGGCGCAAGGAGCTGATTGCGCTGGCCGCCGACGCGGTGGCGGAGGTGCGATCCTCCTCCGACCGCGTACCGCTGGCGCCGATGAACCCGTTCGAACGCAAGATCGTGCACGACGCCGTCGCGGCCGCCGGGCTGCACAGTGCATCCGAGGGCGAGGAGCCGCGGCGGCACGTGGTTGTGCTGCCCGTTTGACCGCAACGGGCGACGGCTCGGCCGTCGCAGCTCGGCTCTACTCGTCTGAGTTCGCCCTGATCAGTCGATATGTCGACATATTGGCGCATGATGGTGTGGTTCGCGGCCTGATCGGTCCGCGAGAGAGCGCTCGGCTGTGGGACCGGCACGTCCTGAACTCGGCCGCCCTTTCCGGGCTGGTGCCGTCTGGAGCTTCGGTTGTCGATGTCGGCAGCGGGGCCGGACTGCCGGGGATTCCGCTGGCGGTGCTGAGGCCGGATCTCCGGATCACGCTGCTCGAACCGCTGCTCCGCCGCTCGATCTTCCTGACTGAGGTCGTCGAACGCCTGGAGCTGACCGATCGCGTCGCTGTGGTGCGCGCTCGTGCGGAGGAACACCGGGGCGCGTACGCCGTGGTCACCGCTCGGGCCGTCGCTCCGCTCGACCGGCTGGTCCCGTGGTGTGCACATCTGCGGGCCGACGACGGGATTCTCCTGGCCCTCAAGGGCCGGTCGGCCGCGGACGAGGTGGCGGCGGCGACTCGGGAACTGACGAGAGCGAAGCTGGTGGCCGACGTGCTGCGCGTACGCGCCCACCCCGACGCCGAGCCCACCACGGTGGTTCGCCTGCATCCTGCTCCGCACTGACCCTGATACTTCGCACGTATCCGTTCGAAACCGGCGCTGTGCCCACGAAACTTCGTGGGCGCAGCGCCAGTTTCGATGCCCAGCGGCTCGGCATCCGGGCACTGCTCTGCTGCGTTGATACCGTGTTGCGCGGTCAGAAACTGGATGCGCGGAGGGGCTTCGAGCTGATGACAGTGGTCGTGACGGACAACAACGTCACCCCCGGCCTGGGTTGGCCACGCGATGTCAGGCCCGATTCCCGGATCGGCTGGCCCGATGTTTCACGGGAAACCATTGATTGGCCGCGGAAGATCAACGCGGGTAGGTCAAGCCCACCCGCTGCTGAGGAGAAGGGTGTGGATGTAGTTGAGGCTCGGGGCGAAACCTTGAAGGCGGACCTCGTCCGCCCGCCTGCAGCCGTAGAGCTGCTGCCCCGGCCCCACGGTCCCCGCCGGGCGCGGTTCGACGAAGACGAGGCCGGTCCGCCACCGGCCCGGGCCGAGCCGGCTCGTGTTTCCCGTGAAACATCGCCAGCGGCGGTCACGTTCCCCGCCCCGCCCGCCCCTCGGATCTTCGTCGTGGCCAACCAGAAGGGCGGGGTGGGCAAGACCACCAGCGCGGTGAACCTCGCCGCCGCGCTCGCGCTCGGCGGGTTGTCGGTGCTCCTGATCGACCTGGACCCCCAGGGAAACGCGTCAACCGCACTGGGTGTCGACCACCTGCCGGGGACGCCGGGCAGCTACGAAGTCCTGATCGGCGGCGACCCGCTCGAGAAGCACGTGATCGACTCGCCGGAAGCTCCCGGACTGAAGGTGCTGCCGGCGACCATCGACCTGGCCGGCGCCGAGATCGAGCTCGTCTCCATGGTGGCTCGTGAGAACCGGCTGCTCCGGGCCCTCAGGGCGTACCTGGACGACCATCACTGTGACTACGTCTTCTTGGACTGTCCGCCCTCCCTAGGCCTGCTCACGCTCAACGCCCTCGTCGCGGCCAACGAGATCCTGATCCCGATCCAGTGCGAGTACTACGCCCTGGAAGGCGTCTCGCAGCTGATGCGCACCATCAACCTGGTCAAGGGCGAGTTGAACAACGACCTCCGGGTGAGCACGGTGCTGCTCACGATGTACGACGGACGAACCCGGCTGTCCGCCCAGGTCGCGCAGGAAGTGCGGACCCACTTCCCCGCCGAAACCCTTCCAGGCGTGGTTCCCAGGTCGGTGCGGATCTCCGAGGCGCCGAGCTACGGGCAGACCGTGCTGACCTACCATCCCGACTCCGCCGGCGCGGTGTCCTACCTCCAGGCCGCCCACGAGATCGCCCGCCGGGGCGCTGAGGAGAAGCCATGACCACGACGACCGAACGCCGCGGGCTGGGCCGAGGGCTGGGTGAGCTGTTCCAGCGAACGGACATCGTCCAGGTCCCGCCGACCGCAGCCGCATCAGGCCTCGGCGACCCTCAGCCGACTGCAGCTGGCTCCAGCATTCCTCAGGGCATCAGCATTCCCGAGGGTTCATACTTCGCCGAGGTGCCGATCGCTGACGTGGCGCCCAATCCGCGCCAGCCGCGTACGGTCTTCGACGAGGACTCCCTCCGCGAGCTGGCCGAGTCGATCGAGGAGGTCGGCCTGCTGCAGCCGGTCGTGGTCCGGCCGCTCGCCGACGGACAGTACGAGCTGGTGATGGGAGAGCGGCGCTGGCGAGCGAGCCAGCAGGCCGGCCTGGACACCATTCCGGCGATCGTCCGGGAGACCGAGGACCACGAGCTGCTGCGGGACGCGCTGCTGGAGAACCTGCATCGCGCGCAGCTGAACCCGCTCGAGGAGGCGGCGGCGTACCAGCAGATGCTGGAGGACTTCGGCTGCACGCAGGACGAGCTGTCGCAGCGGATCAAGCGGTCACGGCCGCAGATCTCCAACACGATCCGGCTGCTCCGGCTGCCCCCGACGATCCAGCGCCGGGTTGCGGCTGGCGTGCTCAGTGCCGGCCATGCCCGCGCGCTTCTCGCCTTGGACGACCCGGCCAGTCAGGAGCGGCTCGCCCAGCGGGTGGTGGCCGAGGGACTGTCGGTGCGCGATGTGGAGGAGTTGGTCGCACTCGGCGACGCCGGTCGCGCCCCCAAGGCGGTACGCCGCAAGTCGGCCCGGGTCGCCGCCCCGGAGGCTGAAGACGCGGCGCAGCGCTTGTCGGACCGGCTGGACACCCGCGTCCGAGTGGAGATGGGACGCAGCAAAGGCCGGATCGTGGTGGAGTTCGCGAGCGCGGAAGACCTGGAACGGATCACCGAACTCATCGCGAAATAGCAATAAGTCGATATCGCGTCGGCTGCTACGCCGTCGCGCAGCAGGTCTACTCAGGTCGGTGCTGCGCGGCTGGCGGCGCGCCAGACTCGTTGGGCGAAGGGGGTGGTGCCGAGGGGTTGGGTGCCGTTGTTGGTGACCAGGTAGATCCGGCCGGTGGGTGAGCGGAACACGAACTGACCGGGTGCAGGGTTGGGTCTTTTGCCAGCCTCCGTGGGTGACGGTGCGGTGGTGATGTCGAGTCATCGGGCCGAGGCCGGCGAGGCTGGTTTGGCCGGGCGGCCCACCCTTGATCATCGACACGTAGGGGCGGGTGTGGTCCAAATCCATGGTGGCCGTGGTGCAGGAGCCGTAGGGGAACACATCGGCCAGATCGCGGAGCCGGATGGCGTCGCGGAGTCGCTGCGGGATCTCATAGGCGTCGACCGGGGCCTCCTCCGCGGGCCGCCAGGTGGGTCGGACGGTGACCGCGCAGCCGGTGTCGGCCAGCCAGGCCTTCAGCTGGTTCAACGCGATCGCTTCGCCGTGTTCGGGGCGGACCAGGCCGCGGCTGGCCCGCAGCGCGGCGTCGGCCAGGTGGAAGACCAGCACCACCTTCGGCCGGGCCGCTCGCGACTCTGCCGGGGTGGGCGGCCGCACGGTCAGCGACTCATGTCATCGGTTGCGGGCTCATCAGTCGCGGGCTGATCGGTCGGGGGCTCCGGAGCGCTGGCGCCCGGCTGGTCCTCGTCCGGATCGGGGTCGTGGCGGTGCCGCGCCAACATCGCCAAGGCTTTCGCGGGCTGGGCGATGATGCCGATCGCCTTGGAGCGGCGCACCCCGACCGGATCCGCATCACCCTCCAAGCCGAGCAGGTCGGCCAGCCGGTTGATGGTGGCCAGGAACCACACCGCATCCCCCGCCACGGCCCGGGCCAAGATCAGCTTCAACCCATCCTCAGAATCGGTGGCCAACACATCCCGCGCCTGCCTGGCCCGGGTTTCGCGCTCCGCGGCCTGGTCCGGGTCGGCGTCCAGCACCGCCGCCGAGATCAACCGGAGGAACCGGCCCCAGGGCAGCATCCGCAGCCGCCCCGACCAGGTCTCATCCAGCTCCGCGCACGCCTCGGCCGACAACCGCCGGGTCAACGCCGCGATCTTGCGGGCCTGCCAGGCCCGCACCTGACCGGCGATGAGCTGCACCCACAGCCGCGGCCAGCGCCACCGCAGATCCAACGCGTCCGCGATCAAGATCTGCGCCGAAGTGGCCGACACCTCCACCAGGGTGGCCAGCTCGTCAACACAGAACTCATCGATCGGCGGCGTACCCGGCCCGCCGAACAGTTTCGCCTGCGGCAGCAGCGGGGTCGACTCCAACTCCATCGCATCCCGCACATGCGCGTCGGCCCAGGCTGCCGCCAATTCGACCTGCCGGCATTCTTGGGCCATCAAAGCCCGGTGATTCTCCTCAATAGCCGAGGCGAGCCGGCTCGACGGCCACGCCGCCAACAATTGCGGCTCGCCAACCACCGACTCGAACATACATACGATTCTACAATAAGGGGCTGGCTATGGGAAGGGATTGAAGAAATTGGTCAACAATTTTCGACGGCGTCTTCGCGGGATCTGACGTTTGGCTGCATCTGAAATTAAACCCCTATGGACGGAATCCGTCTTGGAGCCGGCCCGTGTGCTGGGATAGTCAGTAACCGCGATCATGGTCAGCACTGCCCGGTTCGGCGGCGGATACAACGGCCGCAGTTCCGCTACTCGCCCGATGAGACCCCGAATCGAGGCCGACCATCCGATCCATCCCGCGGTCGCGTTGCTCGGCATCTACTTCGCTTCCGCAGCCAGCGGATACCAGCCCTCACCTCCAGGTTCAGCACCCCTCTTCTTCCTGAGCCCACTGATGCCAGGGTTGCGGAAAGCGTTTAGGTCTCGCCTGCCGCTAAGGAATCGATATTAAGGTGCTGTCGACAAGAAACTTCGCGTGCAGAATTGTCAAGGCGGCCGATCGGCAAATAGCACACGAACTCAGCGGCGAAATACTTAATGACAATGACGAACGCGTGCGCTGGAGGTAACTTGATTTAATCCCTATCCACGCTCGCGAGAATCCCCCAACAGCGGCGTGGCGGGCACCTCCGGCTCGGCCAGTTCAGGCTGGGGAATGGCATCCGGTCGCGCTGAGGGCGGCGGGCCCGGCTGGGCGGCGGCCAGCTTGCGACGGACGTCCTTCGTGGCGGACCGCTCAGCGACGAAGGACAAGAAGGGCACAGTCCCTGCGAGCGCGATGAGCAGCAGCCGCAGCCAGCTCCACCTCGCCCGGCGGCCGAGATCGATCGCGGTGATCAGCAGCACCATGTAGAGGTATCCGTGCGGAATGGCGGTCCACGTCACGACGTCGGGGTTGCCGTACCAGTACTTGAGTGGCAGACCGACGACGACGAGGACGATGAGCAGCGTCCCGACCAGGTACGCCATGATCCGGTACCGAATCAATGCACCGCGCATGCGAGGAGCCTACGTGCTCGGCCCTGTGACAGGGGTTCTCCATAGAGCTGGCCGAAGGGCTCAGGGCACATCATGATCAACGCTCTCGGG
Source organism: uncultured Actinomycetota bacterium (assembly GCA_963711015.1). Lineage (GTDB taxonomy): Bacteria > Actinomycetota > Actinomycetes > Propionibacteriales > Propionibacteriaceae > Microlunatus. Next base: position 269,218 of record CAVQCQ010000031.1, on the reverse strand, counting down.
ATGCAGGTCGCGGGCGATCCGGACCGCCATCACCACCGCGAAGCCGGCGAAGAGCCACCATTGCATCGCGTACGCGCCGTTGCGCAGCCGGCCCCGGCCTTCCGGTAGCCCGACCTTCGCCGGCTCGAGACCCTGGCGCTCGGCGTCACCGGCCGAAAGGGTGACGAAGCCGTCGACCAGAGGACCGGGCCAGGTCTGGGCCAACTCGGAGACCCGCACCGGATCAGTGCCCGGGTCCAGCCGTTCCGGCTCCTCGGAGGGCAGCAGCAGGCCGACCTGTTCCTGGCGGCCGGCCGGTGGCGTCGACCCCGTCTCGGTGACCACACCACGTACCACGACCACTCCCGCGCCGTCGTCGGTACGAAGCAGCGTGACCACCCGGAACCGATCGGTCACCCCGTCGACGGTCAGCAGCTTCTGATGGGCGGGATCGTAGGTCCCGGCGAACGTCACCGTGCGGCCGTACCCATCGCCAACCGCACCTCCCACCGGCGCCACCGCCGACAACGGGACGGCGGGCTCGGCGGCCCGTCGGGCTGCGGCCTCAGCGCCCTGGTTCTGATAGACGCGCAGCTGCCAGATGCCCATCAGCGCCATGCCCGCCGCGAGAGCGAAGCCGGCGAGCAGCACCAACGCCTGCCGAAACCGATTCACCGCCGGAGTTCAGCGGCCGGGCGCGGCCGCCGCCACCTCGGCCCGGGCCGAGGCGACCCGCACCAGATCGGCACACATCTTGCCGAGGCTCCATCCCGCCGCCTCGATGGCCAGCGGCACTGAGGAGGTCTCGGTCATTCCCGGCGACACGTTCACCTCGAGGAACACGGGCTCGCCGTCTCCGCTCAAGATCAGGTCGGTCCGCGACAGGTCGCGCAACCCGAGCACCTCGTGCACCTGCAGCGCCATATCCGCACAACGACCGGCGACCGCGGGTTCCACCTCGGCCGGGCACAGGAAACGCGTCGCGCCGGCCGTGTAGCGAGCCGTGTAGTCATAGACCCCGGAATCGGGCCGGATCTCCACTGCTGGCAGCACCGACGGCCCGTCACCGCGGTCCACCACGGCCACCGCCACCTCGGTGCCCGCCACGAACTCCTCGACCACGGCGACCGGGCCGTATGCGTACGCCCCGACCATCGCCGACGGCAGCTGCTCCGGCCGGGACACCTTGCTCGCCCCGAGCGCCGAGCCACCGCGTGACGGCTTGACCATCATCGGGAAGCCGACCTGGTCGGCGAGCGCGGCGACCAGCGCGGCGGCGCCGAGTTCCCGGAAGATCTCATGGGGCAGCGCGACCTGCGCCGGGGTCCGGATGCCGGCGTCGGCGACCACCGTGGTGGCGATCGACTTGTCGAAGGCGACCCGGCAGGCCGACGCGACCGATCCGACGAACGGCACGCCGAGCAGGGCGAGCACCTCCCGCAACGCCCCGTCCTCGCCGGCCTCGCCGTGCAGCACGGGGAAGACCACCGCCCCGGGCAGCTCGGCCAGCCGGGGGAGCAGCGCTGAATCGACATCCGACTCCACGACCTCCAGCCCGCGCGACCGCAGTGCCTGGCTGACCCGGCGACCGGAGCGCAACGACACGTCGCGCTCGTGCGACAGGCCGCCGGACAGCACGACGACAATCTCTTCAGCGTTGATCATCAGGCTTGGTTCGCTCCTGGCGCTTCATCCGGGCGGAGTCGTGGACCACCCTCGGTCAGCATGGCGGGCCCGAAGGTCTCCAGCACCCCCGCCTCGTAGGTCAGTACGTCACCCAACCGCCGGGTGCCCTCGAGAATCCGTTCCGGGGTGGGGAAGCAGTAGGACAGTCGCATGTGCCGGCTGCCGAATCCGTCGGCGTAGAAGGCCGTGCCGGGGACGTACGCGACCCGGGCCGACACGGCGCGCGGCAGCATCGCCTGCGAGTCCAACCCGGGCGGCAGGGTGACCCAGACGAAGAATCCGCCGCGTGGATAGGTCCAGGTGGTGCCCGGCGGCATGTGGTCGGTGAGCCCGGCGATCATGGCGTCGCGGCGCTCGCGGTACATCTCCCGGAACACCTTGATCTGGCCGCGCCAGTCGTGGGTGCGCAGGTACGCGGCCACCGCGAACTGGGAGAACACCGGCGGGCACAACGTCGCCGACTCCTGCGCCAGCACGAGCTTCTCCCGGACCGCATGCGGGGCCAGCACCCAGCCGACCCGGAAACCGGGCGCGAAGGTCTTGGAGAACGAGCCCAGGTAGACCACCCGGTCCTCCTCCAGGGAGCGCATCGCCGGCACCGGATCGCCATCGAAGCCGAGCAGGCCGTACGGGTTGTCCTCGACCACCAGCAGATCCGCCCGCTCAGCGACGCGGAGGATCTCCACCCGCCGCTCCAGCGTCTGGCTGACCCCGGCCGGGTTCTGGAAGTTGGGAATGGTGTAGAGGAACTTGACCGTACGCCCCGCCTGGCGCAGGGCGGCGACCGCCTCCGTGAGGGCGTCGGGCAGCAGCCCGGTCTCGTCCATCGCCACATGCACGGCGTCGCACTGGTAGGCGCGGAACACCCCGAGGGCGCCGACGTAGCTGGGCGCCTCAACCAGCACCACGTCACCGGGGTCGCAGAAGATTCGGGTGACCAGATCCAGTCCTTGCTGGGAACCCACGGTCACGGTGACGTCGTCGGGGTGGGCACTGATCCCCTCGAGCTTCATCACCTCGCAGATCGCCTCGCGGATGGCCGGCTCGCCCTGGCCCGACCCGTACTGCATGGCCTGCCGCCCGTTGTTCAGCACCAGGTCGTTGAGTGAGGCGCCGACCACGTCCAGCGGCAGGTCGGCGATGTTCGGCATGCCGCCGGCGAGTGAGACCACCTCCGGCCGGTTGGCCACCGCGAAGAGAGCCCGGATGGCCGAGGCCGTCATGCCGTGGGTGCGGGCGGCGTACCGGTCGACATAGTTGTCCAGCCGGGTGTCACGCGGCCGCAGTCTCTCCAGCGCCGGGTCGCTCCCGGGTGGCGGCTGCGGGAGGTTCACACCACTAGCGTGCCTCATGAGATTGCCGATGCGCACATCTTGGGCCGACACCTACGATGACTCCATGGCTGAGCTTGCGCACCCCGGCCGCTCGCGTCTCCCGCGGTGGTCGTTGTGGCTGGGCGCGGGCGCGCTCTGCGGCCTGATGTTCGGTTTCGCCCTCGGCCTGGCCAAGCCGCGGTTCAGGCAGTAGCCGATGGTCAGCCGCCGGCTTCGGCCCATGCTCGCCACCGACCTCGCGTCGATCCCCGAGCCGTGCGCGCGGTGCACCTTCTGGGAGGCGAGCCTCACCGACCTCGCCGCGCCGGCCGACCAGCTGGACCGGCGCGCGCTGAAGGAGGACTGGGCGCGGACCGTCACCCGGCGCTGGGGCTACTGCGGCGTGGTCGCGGTCCACGAGGACGAGGTGATCGCGCACCTGAGCATGGCGCCGGCGATGTACGTCCCCCGGCTCGGCGCCTTCGCCACCACCCCGGTCAGCCAGGATGCGGCGGTGATCATGTCCGCGCACGTCGCCGAGGAGTTCCGGGGCAAGGGGATCGGCCGCCAGCTGGTGCAGTCGGCCGCTGGTCTGCTGGTACGCCGCGACATCCGGGCGATCGAAGCCGTCGGCACCTACACCGCTGGACCGTCGTGCATGCTGCCCACCGGCTGGCTGGAGGCCGTTGGTTTCCAGGTCGTTCGGCCGCATCCCGTCACCCCCCGGCTGCGGATGGACCTGCAGGCCACGTTGCGCTGGCGCCCGGATCTCGGCGCCGCGTGGAACCGGTTGACCGGCCTGGTCAGCCAGCCCGGCGGGGCGCCCGAGCCCGCCGCGTACGCGCACCGCGAGACCTGATCCTCGGTCCACGCCGCTACTTCCGGCTAGGTTCAGGGCGTGCCCGCCTCGCGCTTCGCTCAAATGCTGGCCGACGCGTCTCCGGAGCCCTACTGGCTGGACCGGCCCGAGCGCCCGGCGGCCCGTCCGCGGCTGGTCGCGGACCTCGAGGCCGACCTGGTGATCGTCGGCGGCGGCTTCACCGGGCTGTGGGCGGCGGTGCAGGCGGCTGAGGAGAACCCCGACCGCAGCGTCGTGCTGCTCGAGGGGCAGCGGATTGCCGAGGGTGCGTCCGGTCGCAACGGCGGGTTCTGCGCGGCGAGTCTGACCCACGGACTGAACAACGGTCACGAGCGGTTCGCCGACGAGCTGCCCACCCTGCTGCGGATGGGCTTCGCGACCCTGGACGCGATCGAGGCCGCCGTCGCCCGGTACGGGATCGACTGTGACTTCGAGCGCTCCGGCGAGCTGGACGTCGCGGTGGCCGATTGGCAGGTCGAGGCTCTTGCCGAGGAACACACGCTGGCGACTGGCCTCGGTCTCGACTGGCGCCTGCTCGACCGCGACCAGGTCCAGGCCGAGGTCGCCTCCCCGACCTACCTCGCCGCGATCGACGACCCGCACGGCGTCGTCATGCTCGATCCCGCCCGGCTGGCCTGGGGCCTGGCTGCGGCGGCCGAGCGGCTCGGCGTACGCGTCTTCGAGCACACGTCGGCCACCGACCTGGCCCGCGACGGCGCCGGCGTCCGCATCACCACCCCGCACGGCACGGTCCGGGCGGCGAAGGCCTTGCTGGCCACCGCGGCCGCCCCGCCGATCCGACGCTCGACGGCCAAGTACGTCGTGCCGGTCTGGGACTACGCGCTGATGACCGAACCGCTCGCTCCGGACGTACGCGCCGCGCTCGGCTGGGCCCGGCGGCAGGGCATCGGCGACGCCCCCAACCAGTTCCACTACTACCGGTTGACGCGCGACGACCGCCTCCTCTTCGGCGGCTACGACGCGCGCTACTTCCTCGGCGGCGACACCGATCCCCGGCGGGCCCAGCACCCGGAGACGTTCGCACTGCTGGCCGAGCACCTGGTCGAGACGTTCCCGCAGCTGGCCGACACCAGGATCAGCCATGCCTGGGGCGGCCACATCGACACCTGCAGCCGATTCAGCGCGTTCTGGCATCGGATGCTCGGCGGACGGGCCGTCTACGTCGGCGGCTTCACCGGTCTCGGGGTCGGCGCCTCCCACTTCGGGGCCCGCACCGCGTTGGACCTGCTGGACGGCCGCGACTCCGAGCGGACCCGGCTGGCCATGGTCCGGTCCAAGCCGATCCCGTTCCCGCCGGAGCCGCTGCGCTGGACCGGCATCCAGCTGACCCGCGCCTCCCTGGCCCGGGCCGACCGGAACGGCGGTCGCCGCAACCTCTGGCTCCGCGCGTTGGACTGGGCCGGCCTGGGCTTCGACAGCTGATCAGGATCGGCGGCGGATGATCGTGATCACGAGCAACAGCACGAGTCCGACGGCGGCGGCGACCGGCCCGAAGCGCTTGAGCAGCACCGGTCCGACGCTGCTCAGCACGTTGAACTCGGCCGGTGCCGCGGTCGGCGGAGCTGGCCGCCGCCCCGGGATCTCGCGGTCGGTGACCGTTTGCCCGGCTGCCGGCGCGACGGGTTGCTCCTCCGGCTCCTGGACCGCCGCGGCGGCCTGCTTGTCGGCGAACCGCCCGGAGATGCAGGTCACGAACTGCTCGAGCAGCTTGTCACTGACCTCGGAGATCACGCCCCGGCCGAACTGGGCCGGCTTCCCGGTGATCGCCAGGTCGGTGAGCACCTCGACCTCGGTCTGCTCACCCTGATCGGTGAACGACGCCGTGACGGTTGCGGTGGCCGTGCCGTTTCCCCGCTTGTCCTTGCCGCGAGCCTTGATCACCACCCGGTGCGCCGCGTCGTCGCGTTCGGCGTACTGGCCGGTGCCGTTGTAGAGCAGGGCAATGGGGCCCAGCTTGACCTTCACTGAACCGGAGAACTCGTCGCCCTCGACATGGGAGATGGAGGCGCCCGGCAGGCAGGGCGCCAGCCCTTCCAGATCGTTGAACGCCTGCCACGTCTCGTCGAGGGGGGCCGGCACGTGAAAACGATGCGTCAGGTCCATTCGACCATCACGCCCTAACCACCGGCTGCCGCCAGCACCGCGCGACGGCCCAGCACCGGAGCCAGGTGCCGGCGGTACTCCGGGTCGCCGTTGAGGTCGGTCGGCGGTGCGGTGCCGTCCGCGATGCTGCTCAGTGCCTCAGCGATCGCGCCGGCCTCCACCGAAACGCCGGCGAGCGCCTGCTCGGCCGCCCGCGCCCGGATCGGCGTCGATCCCATGTTGGTCAACCCGATCCGCGCTTCGGCGATCGTGCCGCCCTCGGTCCGGACGGTCGCCGCCACGCCGACGATGGCCCACTGCTGGGCCACCCGGACGAACTTCTGGTACGCCGAACCCCAGCCGGTGTACTTCGGCACCCGGATCTCGACGAGGATCTCGTCGTCGCTGAGGGCGGTCGTGAACAGATCGGTGTAGAAGTCCGCGGCCGCCACCCGGCGCTCACCGCCGGGTCCGGCGACGACGAACTCAGCGTCCAGCGCCAGCGTCGGTGCCGGGATGTCGCTGGCCGGGTCGGCGTGGGCGCACGCTCCGCCGAGTGTGCCGCGGTGCCGCACCTGCGGGTCGGCGACCGTGGCCACGCACTTGGCGAGCAACGACGCATGCTCGTTCACCAGCGGGTCCGCGACGACCTGGTAGTGCGGGGTCATCGCCCCGATGACGATCGCGTCGCCGTCGTCCCGGACGCCCTTCAGCTCGTTGACCTTGCCCAGGTCGATGACCAGCTCGGGCGCCGCGAGCCGCAGCTTCAGCACCGGCAGCAGGCTCTGGCCGCCGGCGATGATCTTGGCGTCGTCGCCGCCCTCGGCGAGCAGCCGCACCGCCTCGGCCACGCTGGTGGGAGCTTGGTAGTCGAACGCCACGGGAATCATCGGCCCGCCCCTTCCTCAGCATCATCGGTCACGCGCGCTCCCGTGTGTGCTTGCGCGCGCGCCGGGGGTTCAAGGGGGTCGTCCCCCTTCGGATCAACCAGCGGGTTGTCGCCCTCAGGATTGAAGTGCGGTTGTGCCTCGGCGGGCGTCGCCGACGCCTCGCTCAATGGCGTCGCCCCCTGAATGGCCTTCCAGACTCGCATCGGCGTACACGGCATCTCGATGTCGGTCACGCCGAGGGGCCGCAGCGCATCGAGGATCCCGTTGACGATGGCCGGGGTAGACGCGATGGTGCCGGCCTCGCCGACCCCCTTGGCGCCGAGCTCGTTGCTCACCGCCGGCGACTCGGTGCGGTCGGTGACGAAGTCGATCAGGTCGGGAGCGGTCGGCACGAGGTAGTCCACGAACGACCCGGTGGTCAGGGTGCCGTTCTCGTCGTAGACCGCCTCCTCGAACAGCGCCTGCGCGATGCCCTGCGTCAGCCCGCCGTGCACCTGCCCCTCGACGATCATCGGGTTGACCACCTTGCCGATGTCGTCGACGGCGACGTACTTGCGGATCTTCACCGCTCCGGTCTCGGTGTCGACCTCCATGGCCGCCAGGTGGGTGCCGTGCGGATAGGAGTAGACGTCGGGGTCGAAGGATGCTGAGGAATCCAGGTTCGGCTCGATCCCGTCGGGCCAGGCGTGTGCCTGCAGCGCGGCGAAGGCGATCTCCGCCAGGGACTTGCCCGTATCAGTCCCCTTCACCCAGTAGTGACCGGATCGGTACTCGAGATCATCCTCGCTCGCCTCCAACATGTGCGCCGCGACGGGCTTGGCCTTCTCGATCACCTTGTCGGCGGCCTTGAGCACGGCGACCGCGCCGACGACCAGAGACCGGGAGCCGTAGGTGTCCAGGCCACGCTGAGCGATCTGGGTGTCGCCGTGCAGCACTTCCACGTCCTCGAACTTCACTCCCAGCTTGTCGGCCACGATCTGGCTCCAGGCCGTCTCGTGTCCCTGCCCGTGCGGGCTGGTGCCGACAACCACCTCGACCGTCCCCAAGGGCAGCATCCGCACCTCGGCGTGTTCCCAGCCGCCGGCGATGTAGTTCAGGCTGCCGAGGATCCGTGATGGGGCCAGCCCACATTGCTCGGTGTAGGTCGAGACGCCGATCCCGAGCTGCACCGGGTCCTTGCGGGCCCGGCGTTCGGCCTGTTCCGCCCGCAGCCCGTGGTAGTCGAACAGCTCCTTGGCCTTGGCGGTGGCCGCCTCGTAGTTGCCGGAGTCGTACTCGAACCCAGCCACGGTGGTGAACGGAAACTCCTCGGCGGTGATCCAGTTCTTGGCCCGCAGCTCCAAGGGATCCATGTCCAGCTCGACGGCAAGATCATCCATCAGTCGCTCGATGGCGAACGTCGCCTCCGGACGACCGGCCCCGCGATAGGCATCCGTGCGGACCATGTTGGTCAGGATGGTCTTGACTTCGAAGCGGTAGGCGGCGAACTTGTAGATCGCGTTGTACATGTACGCGCCGAGGATGGGAATGGCCGGGCCTATCAGACCCATGTATGCGCCCATATTGGCCAGGAGGTCGACGTGCAGTGCGGTGACCTTGCCCTCCTTGGTCGCGGCCAGCGTCAACCGTTGGACCTGATCTCGGCCATGGTGAGCACCCATCAAAGACTCGCTGCGGGTCTCGGTGTACTTGATCGGCTTGCCCAGCTTCTTGGCCACCGTGAAGGTGATGAACTCTTCGGGCGTGACCTCCAACTTGCCGCCGAAGCCACCGCCGACATCCGGTGCGATCACCCTGATCTTGTGTTCGGGGGTGCTGGTCGCAATCGCGGTGAAGACGCGCAGGAAGTGTGGCACCTGCGTCGATGACCAGAAGACGATCTGGTCACCGGTCGGGTCGACCAGGAAGGAACGCGGTTCCATGAAGGCCGGAATCAACCGCTGCTGGCGGAAGGTCCGCTCCAGCACGATGCCGTCCTGGCGAGCCTTGGCGATCTCGTCCTTGACGTCGCCTCCGGTGCCCGCCTCCGCCGAGTCGAAGACCCAGTGGGTCGAAACATTCGTCTCCCAGTCGGGATGGACATACGGAGGCCCATCCGCGGCAGCCTGCGAGATCGAGAACAACCGGCTCATCGTCGTACTCGACATCGACCAGCTCGATCGCGTCGCGGGCCGCCTGGGCGCTCCGAGCCACGATCACGGCCACGATCTCGCCGGCGAAGTTGACCTCCTCCCTCGCGACCGGGTAGTACTCCGGGACCTTGTCCTCGGGGGAGAGCGGCCAGCCACACGGCATCGGGCCCACGTCGTCGGCAAGATCAGCTCCGGTGAAGACCGCGATGACCCCAGGTGCGCCCGTTGCCTCGGCCACGTCGATCGCGGCGATCTTGGCGTGCGCGATGGGGCTGCGCACCATGCCGAGGAACAGCATGCCGGGGACGGAGAGATTGTCGGTGAAGCGGGTCCGGCCGGTGATCAACCGCTGATCTTCCTTGCGGAGCCGCGCCTTGCCGACCTCGAGGGTGGTGTCGGGACGTTCGTCGGTGACGGTCATCGGCCCATCCCCGCAGCCTGGCGTACGGCCTTGACGATGTTCTGGTAACCGGTGCACCGGCACAGGTTGCCTTCCAGCCCGTCCCGGATCTCGTCATCGGACGGATCGGGATTCTCCTCGAGCAGCGCCACCGACTGCATGATCATCCCCGGCGTACAGAACCCGCACTGCAGGGCGTGGCTCTCGTGGAACGCCTGCTGCACCGGGTGCAACGCCCCGTTGCTGGCCAGGCCCTCGATGGTGGTCACCTCGGCTCCGTCGGCCTGGACCGCGAGCACGGTGCATGACTTCACACTCAGTCCGTTCAGGTGCACCGTGCAGGAACCGCAGTTGGTCGTGTCGCAACCGACTACGGTGCCGGTCTTGCCGAGCGCGTACCGGAGGTACTGCACCAGCAGTGTCCGTGGCTCGACGTCGTCGGTGTACGTGTCGCCGTCGACGGTCACCGAAATCCGCATGCCCCACCCGCTTCCGAACCCTTGTCGCCCCGAACGCGAGGATGCGCGGCTGGCTGGCGACGGCGCCGGCCTAGGAGGCCAATCTAACGCGATCTGGTCCCGGTCAGGAGGCCGAGTGGTGGATGCGGCCGGTCAGGTCACTCAGCCGGCTGCCCTGGCCGCCCCATCGCCGGCCGACGATCTCAGCGGCGATGGAGACGGCGGTCTCCTCCGGCGTACGCGCACCGAGATCCAGGCCGATCGGGCTGGACAGCCGACCGAGCTCGGACTCGGTCAGCCCGGCATCGCGGAGCCGTTCGAGCCGTTCGTCGTGGGTCTTCCGCGACCCCATCGCGCCGACGTAGCCGACATCGGGCAGCCGGAGGGCGATCTCCAGCAGCGGTACGTCGAACTTCGGGTCGTGGGTGAGGACGCAGAGAACGGTCCGGCCGTCGATGCGGCCCGCATCGGCCTCGGCAGCCAGGTAGCGGTGCGGCCAGTCGACGACCACCTCGTCGGCGGCCGGGAACCGGGTCCGGGTCGCGAAGACCGGACGGGCGTCGCAGACCGTGACCCGGTAGCCCAGGAAGACGCCGAGCTGGGCGACCGCGGCCGCGAAGTCGATCGCGCCGAACACCAGCATCCGTGGGCGCGGCGCGTAACTGGCCGCGAAGACGCGCATCCCCTCGCCGCGGCGCTGGCCGTCCGGGCCGTAGGTCAGTAGCTCGGTCTTGCCGGCCGCCAGCAGACCGCGGACGTCGTCGGCCACCGCCGCGTCGGCGCGATCGCTGCCCAGCGAACCGAGCGCCGCGGAGTCCTCGGCCGGCCGGATGACCATCCGCCGGCCCACGCGCGCTGGATCGGGGTGCTCGACGATCGTGGCGACGGCCACCGGGCGACCGCGCTCGATGTCGGTCGCGACGTCACCTAGCTCCGGGAAGGTCTGTTGCGACACCTTCTCGACGAAGACATCGAGGATCCCGCCGCAGGTCAGCCCGACGGCGAACGCATCGTTGTCGCTCACGCCGTAGCGCTGCAGCACTGGCCGGCCGTCGGCCATCACCTCCTGGGCCAGCTGGTAGACCGCGGACTCCACGCAGCCGCCCGAGACCGAACCGACCGCCGAGTCGTCGGGACCGACCAGCATGGCCGCTCCTGGTTGCCGCGGAGCCGAGCGCCAGGTGCCGACGACGGTGCCCATGCCGACGGTCTCGCCGGCCCGCCACCACCGCAGCAGGGCGTCGAGGACCTCACGCATGGGTGACGTCAGACATCGCCGATGACCTCCAGCAGCTCGGCGAACGAGGCCAAGGAGTGCCCGGCCACCATCGCGTCGAGATGGGGCAGACAGGCCAGGATGCCGGTCTGGATCGGAGCGTACCCCGGCTTGCCTCGATGCGGGTTGGCCCAGATGACCGCGTACGCGAGCAGCCGGAGCTGCCGCAGCTGGTCGCCGAGGAGGCGGGCATCGCCGCGTTCCCAGCCATCACTGGCGATCACCACGATCGCGCTGCGCGCCAACCCGCGCCGGCCCCATCGGCTCAGGAAGGCGGCGATCACCTCCCCGAGCCGAGTCCCGCCGGACCAGTCGGGCACCAGCCGGCCGGCGGCGGCCAGCGCCTCCTCGGGCTGCCGCAGCGCGAGCGCCGGGGTGATCCGGGTGAGCCGGGTGCCGATCGTGAAGACCTCGACCTGGCTGGGCAGCGCCCGCACGATCCGGTGGGCCAGCCGGAGCAGGGAGTCGGCGTAGGCCTGCATCGAGCCGGAGACGTCGATCAGCAGCACGATCCGCCGGGGGCGTACGCCGGGCCGGCGGCGGCGCAAGGTCGTCAGCTCCCCGGCTGTCCGGAGCTGGGCGCGGAGGGTGCGGCGCAGGTCGACCGTGCCACGATGCTGCGGCCGACGCCGAAGCGCACGGCGCAACGGCGCCTGCACATCGAGGCGGTCGAACAGCAGCGCCAACCGGGCCCGGTCCGACTCGCTGAGCCCCGCCACGTCGCGATGACGCAGCACCTCGGTGGTGCTGGCCCGCACCGCGACCAGCTCGTCGGTGCCGGTATCCCGCGTCTCCGACTCGGCACCGAGCAGGGCCTGAGGTTGCCGCGAAGCCGGCGTCGAGCTGCCCGGCCGGACCTCGTCGAGGGAGCCGTCGAACCAGGCGCAGAAGGCCCGGTCGTACAGCTCGTTGTCATCCAGCGACGAGCACAGCGTGGCCCGACCGGACCAGTACGTCGCGGCGCGATCACCGAAGCCGGCCAGTGCCACCGCCTGGAGGAAGGCGCTGGTTCGGTCAGCCGTGACCGCCATGCCGGCCCGCCGCAGCGCGGTGGCGAATCCCACCAGCACGTCCTCCGGCGGCAGGCTGGTCATCGGCATTCAGCGCGCAAGGATCGCGGCCAGGGCCCGCCGGGTGCGCTCGGCGTCCTCGCGGTACTTGAGGACCGCGCCGAGCGTCTCCGCCGCCGACCCGACGTCCAGTTGATCACGCCCGAGCCGATGCAGGGCGCGCGCCCAGTCCAGGCTCTCGGCGACGCCGGGCGGCTTGAGGATGCCGTCGTCACCGCGGATCCGTTGCACGGCGGAGGCCACCTGCTCCGCCAGGGCCTCGCTCACCTCCGGCAGCCGGGTCCGGATGATCTCGACCTCCCGGGCCAGCGGGGGATGGTCGATCCAGTGGTAGAGACAGCGCCGCTTCAGGGCGTCGTGCAGCTCACGGGTCCGGTTGGAGGTCAGCACCACCATCGGTGGCGTGCTGGCGCGGACCTCGCCATACTCGGGGATGGTGACGGCGAAGGTGGACAGCACCTCGAGCAGGAACGCCTCGAACTCGTCGTCGGCGCGGTCGATCTCGTCGATCAGCAGCACGGCGTTGGCTGAGCGCAGTGCCTTCAGGATGGGCCGCTCCAGCAGGAACCGCTCGTCGAACAGCGACTCCTCGAGAGCCCGGGCGTCGAGGCCGTCACCCGCCGCCGCCTCGACGGCCCGGATGTGCAGAATCTGCCGGGCGAAGTCCCAGTCGTAGAGAGCCTGGCTGGCCTCGATGCCCTCGTAGCACTGCAGTCGGATCAGCTCGGCGCCGGTCACCATCGCCCACGCCTCGGCCAGGGCGGTCTTGCCGGTACCCGGCTCGCCCTCGAGCAGCAGCGGGCGGCTCATCGCCGTGGCCAGGTAGACGACTGTCGCCAGTCCTTCGCTCGGCAGGTAGCCGGTGCGGCGGAGCCCGTCGGCGATGACCGCCGGGGTGAGCGTCGGGGAGGTGGTCACGGTTCCTCAGTGGTCCTGGTCACGGCCGCTGGCCAGATCACCACATTCCACACCATGGGCCGAATGCCGGGCGAGATAGTCCTGCGCTCCCCGGTCGCCGGACAGGCTGTCGATGACTGGAGCGAGGTGCTCGCGGCCGATCAGCACCGGATGGCCCGGGCGTCCGTCGTAGGTGGCCCTGGCCAATGACGAGGCACCCGGCGGCGCCTGCCGGAGCACCCGGCGTACGACCTCCGCCGTCACGTCCGGGAGGTCGACGAGGTGCACCAGCGCGGCAACGGCGTGCTGCTGGGAGACGGCGAGCAGGCCAGCGCGGAGTGAGCTGCCCATGCCCAGCTCCCAGTCCGAGGCCTCGACGACAACGATCGCCGGATCGGGCGCCATCAGATCGCGGGCCCGATCGGCCTGGCTGCCGAGCACGACGACCACCTCGGCGCAGCCGCCGTCGCGCAGCACGCCGATCGAACGCAGCAGCCACGACGTACCGTCCGGCTGCGACCGAAGTGCCTTCGGACCACCGGCCCGCCGCCCGCCGCCCGCGGCCAGCAGCACCCCGACGACACGATCAGTCACAGGTTTCCCATGCAGCATGGGAAACTCACTCTCTCCACAGGAAGCTTCCTATGGAATCGTCCAGTTTCCCATGCAACATGGGGAACTTGTGACGGGTGGGCCGTGGTCCTGGTGTCGATCAGAGCCCGCCGCGCGGCGGCTCGCCGGTGTCGGGCACCAGGATCGGGGTGTCGGCGTTCAGCGTCTCACCGCGGAAGAAGGCCGGCAGCCGGACGGCGCAGGCGATCATCAGCGGTACGCCGAGAGCGAGCATCCCGATGCCGATCACGAAGATGCCGCCGAGCGGCCCGAAGCTAGGTCTCGGTGTACTCCGGGTTGATGTACTCGATCGAGGCCAGCACGAACGCCGTCACCATCCCGAGTCCGCCGAGCAGCGGCAGCAGGCCGCGGAGGAAGAAGTCCCGGGCGCTGCGGAACAGCGTGCGCCGGAAGTAGACCACACAGGCGATCGCCGTGATCCCGTAGTAGAACGCCACTGCCAGCCCGAGCGAGGCGATCGAGTCGGCCAGAGCGTTCGTGCTGATCAGCGACAGCAGCACGTAGAAGCCGATCGCCGTGGCGCCCATCACCAGCGTCGCGAAGCCCGGAGTCTTGTAGCGCGGGTGCACCTCGCCGAACCTGGCCGGGATGGCCTTGTAGACCGCCATGGCCAGTGCCCCGCGGGCGGTCGGCAGGATCGTGGTCTGGGTAGATGCGGCCGCCGAGACCGACACGGTGAGCAGCAGCACCGAGGTCATGATCGCGCCCAGCACCGGCTCCCCGACGATGGTCAGGGTGTCGTCGGCGTTCTCCTCGTTGCCGAGCCCGATGCCAGTCCTCCGCGTACCCGGCGAAGGAGCCCACCGCGTACGCCACCAGCACGTAGGTGGCCAGCAGGATCACCGTGGCGATCAGTGCCGCCCGGCCCGGCGTACGGTCGGCGTCCTTGGTCTCCTCGGTCACGGCCAGGCAGGCGTCCCAGCCCCAGTAGATGAAGATGCACAAGATCACGGCCGTGGCCACCGCTCCGGGGTCCAGCCCGAACGGCGACAACTGCTCCAGCGTCGGCGGCACGGCCTGTTCCCCGGCGGTGCCGTTGGACACCTGACCAGCGCCAGCACGCTGAGCAGCACCAGCACGACGAACTGGAAGCTGACCAGCACGATCTGGATTCGCTCGCTGAGCACGATGCCGCGGTAGGAGATCCAGGTCATCACGACGATGAAGACGATGCCGAGACCGACCCGGACGATCGCGTTCTCGGCCAGGTTGTCGGCCCCGAAGAACAGCAACAGGTAGGTGCCGGCGATCTCGGCCACATTGGCCAGCACGATGATCGCCGAGACCGCGACTCCCCAGCCGCCCAGCCAGCCAACCCAGGGGCCGAGGGCCTTCGTCCCCCAGGTGAAGGTGGTGCCGCAGTCCGGGGCCGCACGGTTCAGCTCCCGGTAGGCCACCGCCACCAAGAGCATCGGGATGAAAGCCAGCAGGAACATGGCCGGCGCCTTGTCGCCGACCTCGATCACGACATAGCCCAACGTGGCCGCGAGGCTGTAGGCCGGGGCAGTCGATGCGAGCCCGATGGTGACGTTGCCCCACAGCCCAAGGGCTCCGCTCTGTAGACCCTTGCCGGCGTGTTCTTCTGTTTCGACGACCTCAGACACGACCCACCCCGCTTCCCCGCCCGCCGGGTGCGGCGAGCGAATCACCTGACGCCGCAGTCTTGCATGAATAGGCTGGTCAGCGGCCAGATCTGGCGCGAAACGCAATCCAAGGGAAAGGATCTTGTTACATGCGGATCATCCTGGTCGGTGCCGGCGGGGTCGGCGACGCATTCGCCCGGATCGCCGCCCGCCGGCCCTTCTTCGAGGCGTGCGTCGTCGCCGACTACGACGTCGCTCGCGCCGAGGGCACGGTCGCCGCCGTCGGTGACGAGCGGTTCGTCGCCGCTCAGGTGGACGCCTCCGACGCCGGCTCGGTCGCCGCCCTGGTCCGCGAGCACCGCGGCAGCCACGTGATGAACGCGGTCGACCCCCGGTTCGTGATGCCGATCTTCTCCGGCGCGTACGCGGCGGGCGCGGACTACCTGGACATGGCGATGTCCCTCTCCCAGCCCGACCTCGAGCAGCCGTACGCGAAGGTGGGGGTGATGCT
This sequence comes from uncultured Actinomycetota bacterium, assembly GCA_963711015.1. Classification (GTDB taxonomy): domain Bacteria; phylum Actinomycetota; class Actinomycetes; order Propionibacteriales; family Propionibacteriaceae; genus Microlunatus. Next base: position 253,428 of record CAVQCQ010000031.1, on the reverse strand, counting down.
CGGCGACGAGCAGTTCGCCCAGGCCGCGGAGTGGGAGCAGGCGGGCCGGCTCGCTCTGGTCGGGATCGGCGTCGAGCCCGGACTGTCGGATGTCTTCGCCCGCTACGCCGCCGACGAGCTGTTCTCCGAGATCGACGAGCTGGGCACTCGTGACGGGTCCAACCTGACGGTCGAGGGCTACGACTTCGCCCCGTCGTTCTCGATCTGGACCACCATCGAGGAGTGCCTCAACCCGCCGGTGATCTGGGAGGCCGGCCGCGGCTGGTACGTCACCGAGCCGTTCAGCGAGCCGGAGGTCTTCGACTTCCCGGGCGGCATCGGTCCGGTGGAGTGCGTGAACGTCGAGCACGAGGAGGTGATCCTGATGCCGCGCTGGGTCGAGGCGAAGCGGGTGACCTTCAAGTACGGCCTCGGGGGCGAGTTCATCGACGTGCTCAAGACCCTGCACAAGCTCGGCCTCGACCGCACCGCACCGGTCACCGTACGCGGTCGCCCGGCCGGCGGCGGTGACGCTTCCGCCGTGCTGGTCGCGCCGCGCGACGTGGTCGCCGCGGCTCTGCCCGACCCGGCGTTCCTGGGCGAGAAGATGCACGGCGCGACCTGCGCCGGAGTCTGGGTGACGGGCATCGGGAAGGACGGCCGTCCCCGCGAGGTGTACCTCTACCACGTGGTCGACAACGCAGCCACCATGGCCGAGTACGGCGCCCAGTGCGTGGTCTGGCAGACCGCGGTCAACCCCGTGGTGGCCTTGGAGCTGCTGGCCACCGGAGCCTGGAAGGGCGTCGGCGTCCTCGGTCCCGAGGCCTTCGACCCCAAACCGTTCCTCGAGCTGCTGGCCGGGCCGTACGAGTCGCCCTGGGGGATGGAAGAGCGCACCCCGCCCACCCCGGCCACCCCCTGAAGTTTCGGACGCTGCGTCCGTTCTTCGCGCTGGACTCCGGTTACATCAGGCGTACAGCGCGAAGATCCGGCGTGCAGTGTTGCGAGACTTTGGGTCGTGACCGCGCCGACCCCACCGCATCTCGCCCAGCCGCAGCTCGAGTACGCCAGCCCGGAGAGCAGGGACGCGTTCCTCGCCGCCGTGCTGCGCGGCTTCTATATCGACCACCAGCCCGAGCAGGACGATCCGTTCACCGCAGTGTTCGAGCCGGACCGCAGCTTCGGCTTCACGGTGAACGGTCGCTGGATCTCCACCTGCGGGGCCTTCACCCAGACCATGATCACCCCCGGCGGGTCCGTGCCGACCGCGGCGGTCACCCAGGTCACCGTCGCTCCGTCCTATCGGCGCCGCGGGCTGCTGCGGGCGATGATGACCCATCAGCTGACCGACATCGCCGCCCGCGGTCGCGAGCCGGTGGCGCTGCTGTGGGCCTCGGAGTCTTCGATCTACGGCCGGTTCGGGTACGGCGAAACGCTCAACCGGTACCAGCTCACTGGCGAAACCCGGCCGGTCAGCTTCGCGCCGCACGTGGACTTCGGTGCCGGCTCAGTCGGCGAGGTGGACCGAGACGTCTTCCTGCCGGCCGCCAAGCAGCTGCGGGCCGGCTGGCTCGCCGATCGGCCCGGCGCGCTCGAGCGGACGGACGAGTGGTGGGAGGTACGGCTGCACGACCCGAAGCAGTGGCGCCATGGCGCCTCGGCGTACCGCTTCGCTCTGCACTTCACCGCCGACGCCTGGCCCGACGGCTACCTGATCTTCCGGGTGAAGGAGTCCGATGACGAGGTGCAGATCCTCGCCGTCGACGCCGCCGACAGCACCGGATACGCGGCGCTCTGGCGGTTCGTCCTCAGCCTGGACCTGGTCCGGCGCTTCCGCTTCGACGGTGCTCCGATCGACGAGCCGTTGCGCTTCCTCGTCGACGACCCGCGGGCCATCGGCGCCGAGCTGCGGGACGGCACGTACGCCCGGATCGTCGACGTGCCGCGGGCACTCGAGGCCCGACGGTACGCCGCCGAGGCCGAGCTGGTGATCGGCATCGTCGACCCGCTACTGCCGGCCAACCAGCGGACCTTCCGGTGGCAAGGCGGTCCAGACGGTGCCAGCGTTCAGCCCTCCCGCCGCCAACCGGACCTGGTCATGAACGTCCGCGAGCTCGGCGCGATCTACCTCGGCGGCATCTCGCCGGCCACCCTGCACCGCTCCGGGCTGATCGAGGAGCGAACACCGGGTGCGGTCGTCACCCTCTCCGGAGCGTTCGCCTGGTCCCGGCTGCCGTACTGCAACGACTTCTTCTAGACCTCGCTCGGCAGGCGCCCACACTCGCCGCCACATCCCTGGGAGTTTCGGACGCTGCGTTACTTCCTCGCGCTGCGCTCCCGATACTTCCGGCGCACAGCGCAAGGATGCGGCGCTCAGTCACCCGCCGCCACGCCTAGCCTGGCCGACATGACGCATCCGAAGATGTTCTCCGACGACGACCCGATGCTCGCTCGGGTACGTCAGATCGCGCTGGTCTTACCCGACGCGGCGGAGAAGGTCTCGCACGGCCGGCCGGCGTTCTACACCACCAAGGTGTTCGCCTACTTCGGCGCCTCGGTCAAGGTGGGCCGGGAGTGGGTGCAGCACGACCAGTCGGTGCTGGTGCTGCTGGACGACGACGAGCGTGCCGCGCTGGCCGGCGATCCGCGGTGCTTCGTGCCGGGCTACCTCGGCCCGTACGGCTGGATCGGCCTAGATCTGGATGGCGACACCGACTGGACCGAGGTCGCTGAACTGGTGGAGATGTCCTACCGGCAGACCGCCGGGCCGCGCCGGATCGCTGTGCTCGACGGCTCTTAGAGGTACTCCTCGATCGCCCCGAGCAGTGCCGACTTCGACTTCGCGCCCTTGAAGGCTTTGACCAGCTCGCCGCCGACGTAGACCTGGATGGTCGGCAGCCCGAGCACGTAGTTGTTGGCCGGGGTCACCGGGTTGGTGTTCGTGTCCAGCTTGACGAAGGTGACCTTGTCTCCGTAGGCCTGGGCGAGCTCCTCGATGATCGGTTCGACCTGCTTACACGGCGCGCACCAGTCGGCCCAGTAGTCCACCATCACTGGCTTGGCGGACTTCAGCACCAGCTCCTCGAAGGTCGCGTCGGTGACCTCGGTTACAGCACCCATCGGTTCTCCTGCCGTTGTCGCCCCGGGGGAAGGGGGCGTCTCGTTCCAATCGTTCGCGTAGCGAGTATGGCCTGACCCGCTGACAGCGGCTCAGTTGACCGCGGTGAGCAAGGCCTCGTGGCCGGCCAGCAGCACGTTGCCGGCGTCATCCAGATCGGCCAGGTAGCGCTCGGCGTCGAGGGCGGCAGCACACCCGGTTCCGGCGGCGGTGACCGCCTGCCGGTAAGTGTGGTCGACCAGGTCTCCGCAGGCGAACACGCCGGGCAGGTTGGTCCGGGTCGACTTGCCGTCGGTCACCACGTAGCCACCACCGTCGGTGTGCACCTGCCCGTGCACCAGCTCCGACCGCGGATCGTGCCCGATCGCGATGAACAGCCCCGACACCTCGAGCTCGGTCTGCTCTCCGGTCAGCGTGTCGGTCAGCGTGACCGACCTCAGTGAGGTGTCGCCGTTGATGGCCGAGACGACGGAGTTCCAGGCGAACCGGATCTTCGGGTCCTTGTGCGCCCGCGCGGCCATGATCTTGCTGGCCCGCAGCTCGTCGCGCCGATGGACCAGGGTGACCGACTTCGCGAACCGGGTGAGGAAGGTCGCCTCCTCGACTGCCGAGTCGCCGCCGCCGACTACGGCGATGTCTTTGCCGCGGAAGAAGAAGCCGTCACAGGTCGCACACCACGAGACACCGTGGCCGGACAGCGTGTCCTCGTTGGGCAGGCCCAGCTTCCGGTAGCCCGAGCCCATAGCCAGGATCACCGTACGCGCGGAGTAGGTCTTCCCGTACCCGTCGGTGACGACCTTGGTCTCGCCGGTCAGATCCATCGCGGTGATGTCCTCCGTGACCAGTTCGGCGCCGAAGCGCTCGGCCTGCGCCCGGAACTGCTCCATCAGGTCCGGGCCCATGATGCCCTCGGCGAACCCGGGGTAGTTCTCGACGTCGGTGGTGTTCATCAGCGCGCCGCCGGCGGTGACCGAGCCCTCGAAGACAAGAGGCTTGAGATTGGCCCGGGCGGCATAGACGGCGGCCGTGTATCCAGCCGGCCCGCTGCCCACGATGATCACGTCGCGTACGGTCTCGGTGCTCATGAAGTCCTTCGGTCTCCGGTGTCTTCGGGGGTTCGAGCGGGTCGCCCCCTCGCGGGCGCGCGGTGTCGCGTAACCCTACTCCGGCGCAACGGCATCACGTCTCGACGTATTCCGGCATCCGTACCCGCCAGCGGGATCCGGCCCCTAGGGTCGTTTGCCCGCTCGAGATGGCAAAGGACCCGGGCGCAGGCCGATCCTGGGGTCGTTTGCCCGCTGGAGATGGGAAACGTGCCTCCCCAGTGGCCGAGATCCTAACGAGAGACCAACGCCGACGCCGCGGCCGACGGCGCCTCGCCGCCACATCCGGTCACCACCACGACCTGGGTGGCGCCGTCCTTCTCGAGGTAGACCAGCAGCGCGGGGACCCTGTCCACGGTGGTTGAAGCGATCCCCGTGATCCGCCCGTCGGTGACATCGCGGGCACACCGCCAGGCCCGGGAGAACCGGTGCGGGGTCAGGTCCATCCGTTGGGCCACGGCCCCCGCCTGGGCGCCCAGGTCTTCGCTGCTGCTCAGCGCCGCGACCACCGGCGGCTCGTTCAGCCCGGCGGTCGCACTGAGCACATATCCGCCGAACCCGATGACCAGCGCCGCCGCGGCCGCGGCCAGCGCGGGCACCAGCCAACGCCGTGCCGGTCGGCGGTGACGGTCGGCTCCGAACGTCCCCAGCGTGGCCCGCGGCGTCGGTGGGCGCCGGACCGGCAACGTGTCTTCGTTCTCCGTGTCGACCGCGTGCAGTCGGCTGGGCATCCGCTCGCCGGCCAGGATCCGGTTCAGCCGGTCGGCGACCTCCGGCGGCATCGGAGGAGCGGGGACGGCCGCGAGTCGGGCTGTGACCTGGGCCAGAGCTTCGGTGTGGGCCTGGCAGTCGGAACAACCGGCGCGGTGCGCAGCGACCTCCGCCGCCCGGTCCGGCTCCAGGAGGCCCTCGGCGGCGTCGGCCAGCTCGGCCAAATTCGGATGGTCAGGCACCAACTGTCCATCCTGCGCTCATCGCAACCCCTTGGTCTGTCAACGTTCGACTCCTCGACGCGAGCCGGGGTTCAACTCCGCGTGCGGCGCCTCGGCCAGTATCCACGCGAACAGGGTCGAGTGGGCCGCGACGGGTATGGCCATCAGCTCGTCCCCTCTGCGGGGGCCACGCTGGCTGTGCTCACTCCCGAGGGGGCACCTGCCGATCCCCCCGCCAGCAAAGGCGCCAGCCGGGCTCGACCGCGGGCGCATCGGCTCTTCACCGTGCCGACCGCACAGTCGAGGATGGTCGCCGCCTCCTCAACCGAGTAGCCCTCCATGTCGACCAGGACGAGCGCGGCCCGCTGGTCGGGGTTGAGCACGGCCATCGCGGCGGCGATCCGGTCCCGCTCCTGCTGTTCCTCGACGGGGTCGCCGGTCGGCATCGCCAGGTCCAGCGAGCGGTCCAGATCCTCGGGAAGCGGGTCGGCGGCGCGTACCTTCTGGCTGCGTAGCCGGTCCAGGCAGGCATTCACCACCACGCGGTGCAACCAGGTGGTCACCTTGGCGTCGCCCCGGAAGCTGCCCGCTCGGCGGAACGCGGCGATGTAGGCGTCCTGGAGAGCGTCCGCGGCGTCCTCGGGATTGCGCATCGTGCGCAGCGCGATCGCCCACATCCGGTCCTGGTGGCGGGCGACCAGGGTGGCGAAGGCGGTGGGGTCGCCGTCGATGTGGGCCTGAAGCAGTTCGTGGTCGGACGGCGGGTCGGGTTCCCCCTGAGTCACTGCCGCACCTCGACCTCGTAAATACCGCCCTGGTAGTCCCTCCCCTCCTTCGGCAGTGAAGTGAGATACACCAGGACGTAGCGGGTGGTCACCGGCTGGACCGGAGTCAACGTTGCGGTGGCGTCCGCCTTGGACTGTTTCGCCACGCTACGCCAGCGCCCGTCGCTGCTCATCGGTGGCTTGCTGATCTGGGACGGGTCGCCCTTCGGCACCCGGAACTGCACATTGGTGCCCGATCCGCTCAGCGACAACGCCACCTCCCGGACCGGCAGCGGCTGCCCCAGGTCCAGTACGAGGCCGACACCCCGTTTGATGTTGCCCAACCTTGGGCTGCCGCGGTACCGCACGGTCCGCCAGCGGGTGGTGGCGTTTCCGTCGTACGCCAGCCGCACCTCGTCCGGGTTCTCCTCGTGCGGCGGATCGCCCTGCGGGTCGAACTCTCGGGCACTCGCGATCGCGACCGGCTCGGCGGGGACCGACGGTGCCGCACCGCTCGACTCGCCCGCCGACGGTCCGGTCGACGTGGCCGGCGGGGCGCCGGTGGAGATCCGCTGGTCCAGCACCAGCGCGGAAACCACGCCGGCGGTGACCACCAGGACGGCCAGGATCAGCAACAGTCCGATCCAGCGCCGCGGCGTCCGCCGCGAGGTGGCCGGAACGGGAGATGAGCCCGTCGCCCGCGATGCGCCCTGAGCCCGCGATGCGCCCTGACCCCCAGATGCGCCCTGAGCCTGTCGAAGGGTGCGCTCGGCGGCGATCTCGCCGTTCGGGCCGACCGTGACGGAGCGGGTCACCGTCGGGGGCCGGACCGTGGCGGCGGCAACTGGCCGCGAGTACCCAGCCGCCGGTTCGGGATGCTCGAGCAGTGACGACACCGGCGCGGTGCCGGTCTCCGGGTGGACTGTTGCGCTACGTCCGCCGACCAGCGGAACCGGCTGGCGTAGCCGGCGCTCCAGATCCGCTGAGGCATCCGCGCTGCCGAGGACCTTGGTCAGGGCGGTGACGACTTCGTTCGCGGATGTGATGGCGGCCAGTCGGTGCCGCGGTGGGTCACCCAGGATCTGGTCGCAGACCTGGTCAAGGGCCGGCGAGACGCCGGCGCGGACCTGACGCGGGGTGGCCCAGCGCCGGCCGAGCATGGGCGCCTCCGCCAGGTTGTACGCCGGACCGCCCGGCCAGCGTGACACCAGGCACGCGTACAGCAGCCGACCGAGGTCAGTGACGTCGACGAGCTCCGGGCTGTCGGCGCCCGGCACGACGGCCGAGCCCGCGGGCCGCAGCGCCGCCTCGATCATCAAGCCCATGATCTTGACGTTGCCGGTCGGGGTGATGATCACCGTGTCCGGGCTGATCCGCCGGTGGTAGAGCCCGAGGCTGTGCACCCCGGCCAGGGCGCCGGCAACCTCACGGACCACCCAGGCGGCCTCCAACCCCGACAGCGGGGCCTGGCTCAAGATCAGGTCCAGCGACTGCCCCGTGGCGTACTCGCAGACGATGTAGGACCCCAGCTCCGGATCGGTGCTCTTGACCGCGTCCAGCACCCGGAGGAACCGCGAGTCGGTGGCCACAGAGGCTTGCCGGGCCGCGGCGAGCAGTTCGGCATCGCTGGGCTCGTCGTCGTCCTCATCCGGCCCGGTCGGTGGCAGCAGGTGCACCAGCACCGAACGGGACAGCACCTGGTCGAAGGCCCGCCAGGTCACGGTGGGCGCGGACTCGGCGATCAGCTCCTCGAGCCGGTAGCGAGTGCCCAGCACCGTGCCCGCCGGCAGGTGGGCAGCGGCGGGCGGGTCGGCCGGGTCGGCGCTGCCCGGCGGGTCCACGACGGCCTGGGCCATGTGATCGATGGTGTCACGCACCGGCCCGGTCCCCGAGTCCGAATCGCCGGGCGGCGCAAGATCATCTTCGGTCACCGCCGCCGCGGCCCCGGAGCCGGTCGAAGGGTCGCCCGAGCTGCCGCGCCCGCGCCGCCGGAGCACCACCGAGATGATCTCGGTCACCTCGGCGATCTTGAGCAGCCGGGCCATGATCACGAACAGGGCGATGGCGACCAGCGCGGACAGCACCAGGGAGAGCCCCAGCACGAGCTTGGTGTCCGACCAGGTGGTCAGCGCCCAGCAGATCAACCAGGCCACGCCGGCCCCGGGCGCGACGGCGAGCAGCAGCCGGACGCAGTGCCGGACCAGGGCGTCGGCGCTCAGGTCGGGCAGCTCCCGGCGCAGCCGCCGGAAGGAGACCACCACGCCGATCAGGTAGGCCGCGGAGTAGGAGGCGGCCAGTCCGGTCGCCACCAGCGACGGCCGGTCCAGCAGGAACACCACGGTGGTGGCGAGCACCACGTTGGTGCCCGCGATCAGGCACTGCAGGAAGAAGGTGGTGCGGTTCATCTCCAGGGCGTAGAAGGCCCGCAGGCAGAGATACTGCACGGTGAACGGCACCAGCCCGACGGCCAGCGCCATCAGTGCCCCGCCGACGAAGCCGGCGTCCTCGGCACCACGGCCGAAGCCGAAGGCCAGGTACGCGAGAGGCAGCCCGAGCGCCAGGAAACCGACTGCGGCGGGGAGCAGCACGGTGACCGCCAGCCGGATGGCGTGGCTGACCTCGGCAGCCACTCCGGCCCGGTCGCCCGCCGCGGCAAGCCGGGAGGCGGCCGGCAACATCGCGGTGGCCAGCGAGACGGTGATCAGCGAGTGCGGCAGGATCCAGACCGCGTGCGCATTGAAGTAGGCGAACAGTCCGGCTCCGGCCCCATTCACCGTGGCTCCGGTGGCCAGCCGGGAGATCACGACGAGCGCGGCCTGCGAGACCAGCACGAAGCCGAGCGTCCACTTGGCCAGCCGGAAGGTCTTGCCGAGCCCCGTGTGGCGGAAGTCCCAACGCGGCCGGAAGCGGTAGCCGACCGCACGCAGGAACGGAATCAGGACCAGGGCCTGCGCGGCGATGCCGAGGGTCGAACCGACGCCGAGCAGCAGCTCCTGGGAGTCCGTGAAGGGCGCGGACGGGTCGGTGCGGCCGAAGACGATCCAGAACAGCCCCAGCACCAGGATCGAGACCACGTTGTTGGCGATCGGCGCCCACATCATCGGCCCGAACCGGTCGCGGGCGTTGAGCACCTGGCCGGCCAGCACGTGTACGCCGTAGAAGAAGACCTGCGGCATGCAGTAGTAGGCCAGCGTGATCATCGAGGCGTACTGGGCGCTGAGCGCCGGCGACTTCCAGCCGTCGGCGGAGTAGAGCCAGATGATCGCCGGCACGGCCAGGGTCAGCAGCACGGTGATCAGGGCCAGGGCGATCAGTCCCAGGGTCATGATCCGGTTCGTGTACGCCTCGCCGCGGTCCGCGTCGCTACGGATGGCCCGGACCAACTGGGGCACCAGCACCGTGTTCAGCACTCCGCCGGCCAGCAGGATGTACATGCTGTTGGGCACGGTGTTGGCGAGCGCGAACATCTCGGCCTGCCGGGTTCCGTTGCCGAACAGGAACACCAGCAGCATCAGCCGGAAGAACCCGAGAACTCGGGACAGCGCGGTGCCCGCGGCCATCACCGCGCTCGCCGAGATCAGCCGGGCGCTGCGGCTCGCCCGCCGGTCCGAACCCACCACGTCGTGCCGAGATCCCGCCGGATCAGACATCACGCTCGGCAAGCTGCTCCACCGGCGCTTCGTCGATCGCGGGCGCGGAGCTCATCGCACCCACCGTCTCCTCCGGTGCCGCGGCCTGGGCGCGGGCCCGCTCCCGGGCGACGGTACGGATCCGCAGCGTGGTGGTGCCGATCAGTACCAGGCCGGCGGCGATGGCGATCACCCAGCCGGTGGTGCCGTTCTGGGTGACCCGAACATCGATCCGGAACGGCTGCCCGACGTTGTCGCCTTCCATGGTCTGCAACTGAGCGGTGACCGGGACGATGCCGTTGGCCTTCGCGGTGACTTCGGCATTGTCGGTGTAGCCGTCCTCGGCCCGGATCAGCTCGGCCTCAATGGGTTTGATGGTCAGCCGGGAGCGGTTGTCGGAGATGAAGATCAACCGGAGGTGCACCGCGTTGACGTTCGGATCGGAGCTGCTGGCCGGCAGGTTGTTGCGGATGGTGATCGGGAAGACGACGCCCTCGCGGGCGAAGGTGCTGACCTTGGAATTGCTGCGGATCTCCAGCTTGTTCATCAGGAGGTCGTCGAGCTCGGCCTGCTGCGGAGCGAGGAAGGCCATCCGCCGGGTGTTGCGCTTTCGCCACGCGCCGCTGGCCGCCCGCGCGACCGCGGCGTCTCCCGCCAGCTCGGTCTTGTCGGCCTCCACCAGCAGGTCGGCGTACACCTGCTGGCTCTTGGCGAACCGGCGCAGGCTGCCGAGCTGGCCGGCGGTGAGCTCAGCTGCCCGAGCCTCGGCGGTGTAGCGGTACCGCTGCTCCCACTTGGCCGGCCGGCCCTTGAGCAGCTCACCCAGCGTGCTGCGCTTCGTCCAGGGCACGGCGACCTCGGCCGCCTCGGCCCGGGCCTGGGCGGCGGTCCTCACCACGCGTACGCGGCCGCGGGCCGACTCGTCGGAGGACACTGTGGTGGCCTCGATCCAGGCCTCGGACACGCTGCGCTGCTGCACGTGAACGGGGGTGTCACGGGGGTCCGGCCCCGGCCCGCCCTCGGCCGCGGTCGTGCCGAAGGCCACGATCGGCGTATCGTCCGGCCCGGCGAGCAGCGGCGCCCCACTGCGGACCGTGCTGTCGGACAGCACGATCGCGGTCGGTTCGAGGTCCGCGGCGGCCTCAACGGTGTCGGCATTGGCCAGACCACCGGTCGGCATCACCAGCAGCGGCAGGGCGCTGGTGGTCGGCACCAGCCGGTTGGCGGTCTCCGCCGACGTCAGCACCGACTCCTGACCGTCGCGGACCAGCGCCGCGATGTCGGGCGACCCGTAGAGCAGCCGGTAACCATTCCGCTCCGACTTCATCGCCAGGAAGTCCTCCAGCCAGCGGGTCGCGTCCGTCTGGCCAGCGCCAGGTGCAGTGCCGCCGTCGCCAGCAAGTACCTCGTAGCCGCCCTGCATCGTCTGCAGCTCGGTGATCAGCGCCGGGTCGATGGCGAAGCTGGTGCCGTCCCGGTCGGCGGCCTTGAGTAGCTGGGTCAGCCGGCCCTTGGGGCCGATCTCGCGAGCCAGGTGCTCGTCGGAGAGCACTCCCTCGCGGACCAGCGACGGCCGGGAGGAGAGCACCACCAGCGTGCTGAGCTGGAGCGGCTCGGGAACGTCCTCGGTGACCAGAGGAACGAAGGTCCGGGCGCGGCCCACGGCGAACAGGTTGCCGGCCTGCAGCACGTGCACGCCCATCAGATAGACGCCGTCGGTGGGGGCCAGCTCGAGGTCGGCCACCCGCGCGGTCAGGGTGAAGTCGGCCGTCTCGCCCGGGTCCAGGGCGGGGTCGGCCACGGTGAAGAGCTCCTGGAAGACCTCGACCTTGCGGGTGCCGAGCGGGTCGTTGGACTCCGAGACCAGGGCCTGGTCGAAGCCCTCCCGGTCGGTGATCGGCGCCTGGTTACGCCAGAAGATGGCCTTGAGCCGCAGCAGCGGCTGGTCGGTGATGTTCTTGACCGTCCCGGTGACGGTGATCTCACCGTCCCGCTCGGGCACGGCCGGGTCGATCGAGTTCAGCGTGATCGAGACCAGGGCAACCGGCTCCGCCGCGGACGCCGGTGGCGCACCGACCAGACCGCCGAGCAGCAGGCCGAGCACCGCGACCAGGCTCGCCAGCCGGGCGCGGACGCCTGCAGCCCGGGCGGACACCACCACGACATCCTAGATCCGCCCGATGTGCACGAAGGGTTCATCGCGGCCCGCCACCTCTGACAAGTCGGAGGAAGGGAGGGGTCTCGTAGCATAGGTCGTCGTGTCTACGTCCCGGCTGAGCGCGGCCCAGTCCGCCGCCGTCGCCGAGCTGCTCCGGATCGCCCCGGTCGCCGACCGGTTGGGGGCGCTGTTCGCCGATGCTGGGCACGAGCTCTACCTGGTCGGTGGCAGCGTCCGGGACGCCTTGCTCGGCCGGCTCGGCCATGACCTGGACTTCACCACCTCGGCCCGGCCGGATGTGGTCGAAGCACTGCTGCGCCGGTTCTCCCCGACAGTGTGGACCATCGGCCGCGACTTCGGCACGATCGGCTGCCAGGTCGTCGAGGCCGGCGCCACCTGGTTGATCGAGGTGACGACCTACCGGTCTGACGCGTACGCCCCGGAGAGCCGCAAGCCGGTCGTCGTGTTCGGCGACACCTTGACCGGCGACCTGCATCGGCGCGACTTCACCGTCAACGCGATGGCGGTGTCCATCCCGGGCAAGGTCTTCGCCGACCCCTACGGCGGGCTGGTCGATCTGGCCAAGGGAGTGATCCGGACACCGGCGACCCCGGAGATCTCGTTCAGCGACGACCCGCTGCGGATGCTGCGGGCGGCCCGCTTCGCGGCCCAGCTCGGCTTCGTGGTGGCCCCGGAGGTGGTCGCAGCGATGTCCGCGATGGCGGATCGGATCGGGATCATCTCGGCCGAGCGGATCCGCGACGAGCTGAGCAAGCTCTTGCTGGCCGATCGACCGCGGCCCGGCCTGGACCTGCTGGTGGCCACCGGCTTGGCGGAGCGGGTGCTGCCGGAGCTGCCGGCCCTGCGGCTGGAGCGTGACGAGCACCACCGGCACAAGGACGTCTATCAGCACAGTCTCACGGTGCTGGAGCAGGCGATCGACCTGGAGGCGCGGCTGCCGGAGCGGGGCGGCCAGGATGTCGGCGTACCGGCTCGGCCCGACCTGATCACCCGGCTGGCCGCGTTGCTGCACGACATCGGCAAGCCGGCGACCCGGAAGTTCGAGCCGGGCGGCAAGGTGTCGTTCCACCATCACGACGTGGTGGGGGCCAAGCTCGCCCGCAAGCGGCTGAGCGCGCTGCGGTTCTCCTCCGACGTGATCGACGCGGTCAGCATGCTGGTCGAGCTGCACCTGCGGTTCCACGGTTACGGCGACCACCTCGGCGAGACCGGCGAGTGGACCGACTCCGCGGTCCGCCGTTACGTCCGCGACGCCGGCTCACAGCTGGCCCGGCTGCACATCTTGACTCGGGCGGACTGCACCACCCGGAACCGGGCCCGCGCCGCCGCGCTGCGCGGGGCGTACGACGACCTGGAGCGCCGGATCTCCGAGCTGGCCGAGCAGGAGCAGCTGGACGCCATGCGCCCCGACCTCAACGGCAACGAGATCATGGAGCTGCTGGGCATCCGGCCCGGCCGGGATGTCGGGCTGGCGTACGACTATCTCCTGGAGCGCCGGATCGACGATGGCCCGCTGGGTCCCGAGCGGGCCCGCGAGGAGCTACTGGCCTGGTGGGCGACACGCTCCTAATGCCGACTTGTCAGCGTGGAGGGTCGCCATAGCGACCACTCACGCTGACAAGTCGGACGAGGTGTGGGGGGACCGCAGTGACTCGGTGCCCTCGTCCATGCTCATCCCACGACTGGCGGCGGCGAAGAGCACCGCGACCAGCAGATAGCCGATGGCCAGCACGACCAGGATCGGCACCGAGACGCCGTCGACCGGAAGGATGAGCGCACCGATCGTCGCGGCCAGCACCAGCGCGACGTTGAAGATCATGTCGTAGATCACGAACACCCGGCCCTTGAAGACGTCAGCGACGTGCGCCTGGACCAGCGTGTCCACGCAGATCTTGATGTTCTGTGCGGTGAGGCCGAGCAGAAAGGCCGCGATGCCCAGCGTGATCTTGGTGTAGAACGCGCCCGGGACGATCTGGAAGATCGCCGAGGCGGTCAGGCAGGTGATCATCCAGGCGCGGATGCCGAGCCGCGCGCTGGCCGGCGGTGTCACCACGGCGGCGAACACGAAGCCGGCCCCGGTGATCGCCACCAGCAGGCCGAGGTCGGCGATTGCCGCCTCGACCTCGTCCAGCGCATGGAAGTAGTTCCGGTAGACCAGAATCGTCGCCACCGTCACGATGCCGTAGATCACCCGGTGCCCGCCGATGGTCAGCAGGCCGATTTCAGCCGCGCGTGCGGTCCGGAGATGGGCCAGCGCCTCGACCAGCCCGGCCACGATGTCGCGGGGCCGGGGCGGCGTGACATCGTCCGGTCCGAGCCGGTGGCGCGGGATCCGCAGGGCGAGACACGCGCTGAGCACGAAGCCCGCCCCTGCCACAACGAAGAGGATCGCGTTGGCCGAGTAGTCGGGCATCACCCGGCCCAGCACCAGGCGGAGCGTGGTCCCGACCCCGGCGCCGATCAGGATTCCGGCCGGCCCGACGGTGGGCACCACGGCGTTGGCGACCATGTACTCCCCGGCGTCGATGGTGTGCGGCAACGAGGCCGACAACGCGGCGAGCAGGAACCGGTTCAGGCTCATCGCCAGCAGCACGATCCCGTAGAAGATCGCCTCGATCCCCGGCGTCCGCAGTCCGGTGGCGACCAGTGCGGCCAGCGCCAGGGCCAGCACCGAACGGCTCAGATCGACGACCACCAAGATCTGCCGGCGCGACCAGCGGTCGAGCACCACACTGACGAACGGTCCCAGCACCGAGAACGGCAACAGCGTGATGGCGAGCACGGCAGCGATGGCGGCCGCGTCCGGCTGCCGTTCCGGGGAGAAGAGAACGTAGGACGCCAGTCCGATCTGCAGCACGCCGTCGCAGGACTGGGTGGCAACCCGGACGGCAAGCAGGCGGCGGAAGTATCGGTGCCGCCAGAGCTGACGCAGGCTGCGGGCGAACTCCATCAGCTCGTGGGGTACTTCTCGAGGTAGTCGTCCATCCGGTCTTCCTTCAACGCCGTGGACATCTCGGCCAGCCTCGCCGTGTCGACGATCAGAATGTCCTGCCCGTCGGATGTTCTCGCCGGGCGGGCGATCGGCGCCTGCAGCAGTTCGACGTCGTTACCGTTCAGCCGGAGCGAGAAGGCCGTACGCCGGATCTCCTCGTCGGTCAGGCTCTTGTCCGCCGTCACGTGCTTGGCCACGTTGCCGATGAAGCGGGTGAACTTCGCCGGATCGGCGATCACCTCCGCGCTCAGCCCCTTGGACACCATCGCCTTGATCACGTTGCGCTGGTTCTCGGCCCGGCTGAGATCGCCTTCCGGCAGCGCCTTGCGCTCCCGGACGAACCACAGGGCCTGCTCGCCCTCGATCTCGATCCGGCCCTTGGGGTAGTGGAAGCCGTGCGAGCTGAACTCCGTCTTGTTGGGAACGGTGACTCCGCCGAGGTCCTTGGTCAGCTGGATGAACCCCTCGAAGTCGATCTCGACCACGTGGTCCATCCGGGTCTCGGTCAGCCCCTCCAGCGTGCGCACGGTGAGCGCCGGCCCGCCCCAGGCGTACGCGGCGTTGATCTTGCTCCGACCGCGACCGGGAATGGCCACGTACATGTCGCGCGGGAAGGAGACGATGTAGGCCTTGTTCCGCTTGGCGTTGAGGTGGACGACCAGGAGGGTGTCGCTGCGGCCGGGGTCGTCGCTGTTCGGGTCGCTCTTGTCCTTGCCGATCAGCACGTAGTTCAGGGTCCCGGTCTCCTGCGGCTCCTTGGTGGGCCGCGGCGTCTCGCCGGGCATCGATGGCGACTCGCCCGGCAGATCGAGGTTGCGGATGATGTTGTCGGTGACCCGGCGGGTGATCGCCAACCCGTACAGTCCGATGCCGCCCAAGATCAGCACGATGACGATCGACCCGATCAGCAAACCCCGCGGCCACCGCCGTTGGCGCGGAGCAGCGCGCCGCGCCCCGGAGCGGGGCGCCGCGTTTCGGCTTGAGGTCTGGGTCATCGGCTTCCTACGGGGTGGCTGCCCCTGGGCCGGTCGACGGGCACCCGGGAGTCTATGCGTCCCGCGCAGGAGGGGGGTTACGATCCGGATATGTCCCGGGCCGAGGACGCCGCACGGCGCGCGGAGATGGAGGCGCAGGCCGTACGCGCCGAGGCCGCGCAGGCCCAGGTGCTGATCGACGACTTCGTGACCCGGGCCAAGGCCAAGGGAATCGCGCCGGTGCCGCTGCGGGCAACGCTCTACACCGGCCAGTCGGTGAAGACGGACAAGGTCGGCTGGTACCTGCGGAAGAACGAGACCTTGGCGATCGGCGACGACGGCGCCTACTACATCCTCACCGTGCCCGGCGGGCTGAAGGAGCGGTTGCGCGGGGTGAAGCTGGAACCGTCCCTGCCGCCCATGTACGTCGGCAAGGGCGGCAAGGACGGTGAGACCGGCGACCTGAAGGACTACCTGGACCGGATCCTCCAGGGCTGAGCGCTACTGGTTCGGAGGCAGGTCGAGGTCGTTGTCGGCGGTCTTGAGCAGATACCAGCTGACCCCGGCGAAGCCGACGGCGCCGAGGATCAGGCCCAGGCCGGCGAGGGTCGTGTTGGGCATGAACGGATGGGTCGGGCCGGCGATCACTAACGCCAGTCCGAACCAGATCGGCACCACGCGACTGCGCCAGAGGGCGATGCCGAGCAGGGCCGAGCCGATCATCACCCCGCCGAGCAGGAACAGGCCGATGGCCAGGTTGGCGAGCGGCTGCTGCCACATGTAGCTGTTCAGCTGCTCGACGGTGCCGCGGTCCAGTCCCAGCTCGACGATGGCCATGGCCATGGGTCGGTCGCCCGGGAAGTTGCCGGAGAACCCGGCCCCGAAGCCCAGCGCAGTGAGGACGGCGGCGATGGTGGCCAGCACCGGGGCGCCGCGCCGGGCGACCCAGGCGGCGGCGAGGCAGGCCGGCACCATGCCGACCAGGAAGGGCAGCTCCACCCAGTTGCGGAGCTCGTACATGCCCTGGCCGTTCTGCGCGTAGAGGATGGAGTCGGCGAAGCTGCCGTTCTCGTGGGTCGGACCCAGCAGGTAGCTGACGCCGATCGACAACAGGGGCAGGGGCAGCAGGACCGCGAGGGTCCGCCGCCAGAAGGTGCGGAGGTCGTGCGGAGGCCGAGCGGCCTTGGTTGTCGGCTCGGCGGCGGTGGTGCGAGGTGTGGTTGTTGTCATGCCGATCAGCGTGCGGCGTACGCGGTCCCGCTGGGCAGGGAGCGCAGCGCCACGTTTCCGGGCCGGGCTCCCAACCGGGTTGGGGGCTGGCCACTACGCAACTAGTGGCCGTCGGGATCGAGAATGGGTCCGTGCAATCCCGCTCGCGCGCCGCGTACGCCCTGGCCGTGGGCCTGTTCGCGGTCGCGCTGGCCGAGGTGCTGGTGACCCTGATCGGCGGCGCCGTGAGCGGGCTCGGCTGGGTCCGGCTGCGTGAGGACCTGGTGCTCAGCAACGCCCTGCTCGGGCTGATGCTGGCGGTGCCGGGCTTTCTGCTGGCCGGCCACCGGCCCGGCAACCCGATCGGCTGGCTGCTGCTCGGTGGCGGTGTGGGCTATGCGACGAGCGCGGCCGGGTACGTCGTGCTCGCCCTGGGCACCGAGCCGGGAGGGTCCGGACTGGGCTGGCGGTTGGTGGCGACGGCGACCAACTTCGGCTGGCCGTGGGCGGTGGGACTGTCCATCCCGGTCAGCCTGCTGCTGTTCCCGACCGGGCGACCGCTCGGACCGCGCTGGCGCTGGCTGGTCGGGGTCGCGGTCGTGAACGGCGTGCTGTTCGCGATGCTGGTCGGGCTGCCGGCCGGCGGTCTGAGCACATCGGTCGGCGTCGAGGGGCTTCCGGGGTTGACGGCGCCGTGGCTGCGGACGGCTTGGACCTGGCTGACCATTCCCGGCCTGGTCATCTACGTCCTGGGTCTGGTCAGCCTGCTGCTGCGCTACCGACGAGGCGACGCGGTGCTGCGGCAGCAGATCGGCTGGGTGTTGTTCTCGGTGATCGCCCTGGTGGTGTTGCAGATCGCCAGTGCGCTATGGCCCGGGGACGACTGGCTGGGTGTCCTCTCGCTGGGTCTGCTGCCGGTCGGGATCACCGTGGCGATCCTGCGGGCGAACCTACTGGACATCCGGATCGTGGTGTCCCGCTCGCTGCTCTATCTCGTGCTGACCGGCGGCGTCGCGCTGGTCTACCTGGGACTGGTCGCCGGACTCAGCTGGCTGAGCCTTGGCCTGAATACCGGTGCCGCGGTGCTGGCCACGGTGCTCATCGCGGTGGCGTTCAACCCGCTGCGGGTCCGGCTGCAGCGACTGCTCGACCGGGCGTTCTACGGGGCCCGCCGGGATCCGGTCCGGGCGCTGGCCGCGGTCGGCGAGCGCCTCGAGGTGGTGGCCGCGCCGTCGGGTGACGGCTTGACCGGGGTGCTCGAGGCGGTCTGCTCAGCGCTGCGGCTGCCCTGGGCGGCGATCGTGGTGGACGGCATCGAGATCGCCGGCTACGGCACCGCGCCGCCGGACCGGCACGGCGTACCGATCCGGGCGGGCGGCGAGCCGGTCGGCGAACTGGTGGTCGGGCTGCGGCCGGGGGAGTCGCGGGTGGCGGCCGCCGACGAGCGGGTCCTCGGCCTGCTCGCGGCACCGATCGGGGTCGCGGTTCAGGCGACCAACCTGGCCGCGGAGGTGGGTCGGTCGCGCGAGCGGATCATCTCCAGCCGGGAGGAGGAACGTCGTCGGCTGCGCCGGGACCTGCACGACGGGCTGGGTCCGGTGCTGACCGGGGTGGTGCTCAATGCGGAGACTGCGTTACGGGTCCTCAGTCAGGATCCAGAGCGGGCAGAGGGGCTGCTGACCCAGCTCCGGAACCAGACCACCGCGGCGATCGAGGAGATCCGCCGGCTGGTCGACGACCTCGGTCCGCCGGCGGCGCTGGAGGCCCTCGGTCTGGAGGGCGCGTTGCGCGAGCAGGCAGCGGTGCTGTCGCGGCGGGCGGACGGTACGCCGTTGGCGGTCGCGGTCGAGATCTCCGGGGTGTCCGACGGTCTGCCCGCGGCGGTCGAGGTCGCGATCTACCGGATCGTCACGGAGTCCTTGACCAATGTGGTGCGGCACTCGACGGCGCGGTCGGCGTTGGTGCGAGTGGCGGCCGAAGCTGGTGCCGTGCACGTCACCGTGACCGATGACGGGACCAATGTGGCCTCGGGCTGGCAGGCGGGCGTCGGACTGAGCTCGATTCGGGAGCGAACCGCCGAGCTCGGCGGGGTGTGCGAGATCCGGCACGATCGAGCCGGCGGACAGGTGTCGGTGCGACTGCCCGTCGTTGCCACGGCGACCGACGTACCGATCGATGATCAAGAACGGCAGCGGGCGACGTGACCGTCCGGATCGTGCTGGCCGATGATCATGCTGTGGTCCGCGAGGGACTGCGCGCCCTGCTCTCCACGGTCGAGGGCTATGAGGTGGTGGGCGAGGCCGCCACCGGCGCCGAGGCGGTCCGGGCGGCGGTGACCGAGAGACCGGACGTCTTGGTGATGGACATCCAGATGCCGGGTCAGAACGGCATCGAGGCGACCCGCGAGGTGGTACGCGCGGCGCCGGAAGTAGCGGTGCTGATGCTCACCATGTTCGACGACGACGAGTCACTGTTCGCCGCGATGCGGGCGGGGGCGCTGGGCTATGTGCTGAAGGGGTCCGCGCCGGACAGCATCATCCGAGCGATCGGGGCGGTGGCCGAGGGCGAGGCGATCTTCTCGCCCGGGGTGGCGCGGCGTACGCTCAGCTTCCTGCACGCCCGGCCGGTCTCAGAGCCCGCCTTCCCCGAGCTCACCGCGCGCGAGCGAGATGTGCTGACGTTGATCGCCGCCGGTGAGTCGAACGCGACGATCGCCCAGAAGCTGGTGCTGTCACCGCACACGGTGAGCAATCACATCTCGAGCATCTTCGCCAAGCTCCAGGTCGCCAACCGCGCCGAAGCGATCGTGCGAGCCCGCCGCGAGGGCCTGGGCTGATCCCCTGGGCCTGATCCCCCTGGGCCTGATCCCCCGGCAGGCCTCCGGGCCTCCGGCCCTCCTGCAGTTTCGGAC
The DNA here is from genome assembly GCA_963711015.1 of uncultured Actinomycetota bacterium. Lineage (GTDB taxonomy): Bacteria > Actinomycetota > Actinomycetes > Propionibacteriales > Propionibacteriaceae > Microlunatus. The sequence goes on along the minus strand of CAVQCQ010000031.1, from coordinate 233,638 downwards.
GCTGCGTCCGTTTCTCGCGCTGGGCTCCGGTTACTTCGGGCGTACAGCGCCAAACTGCGGCGTCCAGTGCGGGCTCGCCGCGCGACTACATGTCCTCCATAGCGGTGGCGGAGCGCTTCACCTTCACAAACCGCATGTAGGCGCGTACGACCTCGCGGGGTTCGCCGTGCATCATCAGCTTGCCCTTGTCCAGCCAGATCACCTCGCTGCACATCTCTTTGATGCTGCCGAGACCGTGGCTGACCAGGAACATGGCCCGTGCGCTCTCGCGGAGCTCGGTCATCTTGGCGTTGGCCTTCTCCCGGAAGTGCGCGTCGCCGGTCGACAGGGCCTCGTCGATCATCAGGATGTCCGGCTTCATGTGCACGGCGACCGAGAACCCGACCCGGGCGGACATACCGGAGGAGTACGTGCGCATCGGCATGTCGATGAAGTCGCCGAGCTCGGTCCACTCGGCCACCTCGTCGACCCGGGCCTCCACATCCTTGCGGGACAGCCCGGCGGCCAGCCCGCCGAGGATGATGTTCTCCCGCCCCGACAGGCTCTGGTTGAAGCCGACGCCGAGCGCGAGCAGCGTGCTGGCCTTGCCCCAGACCTCGATCGCCCCCGTGGTCGGCGGCAGGATTCCAGCCATCGCCCGCATCAGCGTGGACTTGCCGGCGCCGTTCGAGCCGATGATCCCGACTGCACTGCCCGTCCGCACCTCGAATGAGACGTTCTTCAGGGCCTGCACTTCCTTGACCGCCCGCTGCCCACGGCCGAACCGGATCAATGCCTGCTTCAGGGTGGGCTTGCGCTCGAAGGTCGTCCGGTAGGTGATCGACAGGTCGCTCACTTTGACCGCCAACGGGTGCTGTCCGTTCGTCGACGGCGGCGTGCCCACTCCGGTGCCGCGGCCGCTAGACAAGACGGACAGTGAACTCACGCTCCCTCGACATGAAGAACAGGAATCCAATCACCAGGCTGATGACTGCCCAACCAGCCGCGCTCAGCCACATGTAGAGGGGTGGATAGCCCGGGCCCTGGATCAACTGGCCGTAGCCGCCGAGCATGGAGTACATCGGGTTGATCTGGATCAGTGTCATCAGCACCGGACCGAACTGACCGATGATCTGCACCGGCAACCACAGGATGGGGGAGAGATAGAGCCACATCCGGACGAGGAACGGCAGGAAGTTCGAGGTGTCGCGGAAGTAGACCTGCAGTGCGGCGAAGAAGGCGGCCGCTCCCATGCTGAACACGACCATGGTGCCCAGGAAGTACAGCGCCAACAGCATCTTGGGATGCCAGACGTTGGTCAGGAAGATGACGTGGAAGACGAAGTACACCGGGATCGTCGGCAGGAACCGGAAGAACGCCGTGCGCACCGCCGACAGCGGGATCAGCAGCCGCGGGAACGGGGTGTTCATCAGCAGCTTGCCCGACGACACCACCGATCGGGTGCCGGTGGTCATCGCGGTCGAGACCATGTTGAAGGCGAACAAACCCAAACACAGATGGGCGAAGAAGGCGGGGTCGTTCCGACCCCGGATGATCGTCACCAGCAGGTAGTAGACCACGGCCAGCAGCAGCGGGTTGAGCACCAGCCAGAGCTGCCCGAAGAAGGTGGTGGTGTTCGCACCGCGCATCACGGCCTTGCTCATCTCGGCAGCGAACGCCCGCCGGTGCCACAGCTCCCGGAAGTAGGGAATCAACCGGGGCAGGCCGGCGCGGTGTGGACCGTAGTGGTGGTAGACCGGCTCGAACTCCTCCGAACGGGAGCGCTCACGGTGAGGTGCGCTCATCGTTTCCCCCGTCGCTTGGTGCTCGGCCCAATCACGGAGGAATAGTCTGCCACGCGCGCACGCGAACCCGCCCTCAGAAAGTTTGCGGCTAGCTGTCGATTTCGGGCAGCCGGCTACGTGGAGAGGGTGCCAGAATCTCTCAACACCCAAGGAGTTGCACCATGAAGTACGTCCTGATGTACGTCAATCGGCCCGATCTGGACGCCGCTGTGCCGCAAGAGCGGCAGCAGGAGGTGTACCAGGCGATCTACGGCTGGTTCGAGAAGCACGGGTCCGCAATGGCCAACATGGGAGCGGAGTTGCAGGCCCCGGAGACCGCCACGACGGTCAAGACCGGCGACAACGGCAGCCCGGTCGTCGTCGACGGCCCGTTCTCGGAAGCTAAGGAGAATATCGGCGGCTTCAGCGTGATCGACGTGCCCGATCTCGATGCGGCAATCGCGATGGTGAAGGAGTGGCCGTCGCTCGGGCTCCCGGGCGTTGCGGTCGAGATCCGGCCGATGGTCGAGTACGACGAGGACGATCAGGGGATGCCCGCTGCCCCCTGAGCCGGCGCCTCAGGACGCGATCCTTGCGCGACTGGTACGCCGCGAGGCCGGCCTGATCGTCGCGCAACTGCACCGCCGCCTCGGTGACTTCGACGTCGCCGAGGAGGCGGTGCAGGAGGCGTCGGCGATCGCGCTGCGGACCTGGCGGCGGGACGGCGTCCCGCCCAACCCGGCGGGCTGGCTCGCCCTGACCGCCCGGCGGCGGGCGATCGACCTGCTCCGAAAGCGGGCGCGGGAGGTCGAGCTCTCCGAGGAGATGGCGCCGGACCGCTCAGTGGTCGGGGCGGTGGTCGATCGGCCGGGCGACGAGCGGCTGCCGATGCTCTTCGGCTGCTGCCACCCTGCGCTCTCGGTCGAGGCCCGGCTGGCCCTCACCCTGCGGGCCGTGGTCGGGATGTCGACCCCGCAGATCGCCAGCGCGTTCCTGGTGCCGGAGGCGACGATGGCCCAGCGGCTGGTGCGGGCGAAGCGCAAGATCACCCAGGCCGGGATTCCCTTCACCATTCCCGCCGCGAATGATCTTGCTCCGCGGTTGGACGACGTGCTGACGGTTGTCTATCTGAGCTACAACGCCGGGTATCTCGACCCGTCGGCCGCTGGCCGGGAGTTGAGCGACGACGCAGTGTGGCTGGCCGAGCTGGTGGCCCGGGCGCTGCCGGATCAGGCCGAGGCATGGGGGCTGCTGGCGCTGCTCACCTTCCTTTCGGCGCGTACGCGAGCGCGCTTCGATGATCAATCCCGGCTGGTGCTATTGGCGGACCAGGATCGTTCGCTGTGGGACGGGGTGATGATCAGTCGCGCGGACGGCTACCTGGTCACCGCCGCAGAACTGCGTCGGCCCGGCCGGTTTCAGCTGCAGGCGGCGTTGGCCGGGTGCCACGCAACGGCACCGTCCTGGGCGGAGACGGACTGGCTGCAGATCCTGACGCTGTACGACATGCTGCAGCGCTATGACTCGTCGCCGGTGATCAAGCTGAACGCGGCGATCGCACTGGGGCACATACGCGGTCCGGCGGCTGCCCTCGCTGCGGTCGATGCGATGGCCGAACGGCTGGCCGACTATCACCTGCTGCACGCGACCAGGGCTCAACTGCTGGCGGAGCTCGGTGATCATGACGAGGCCCGACGAGCGAACGAGAAGGCCCTGGCGCTGACGACCAATGAGGCGGAGCAGCACCTGCTGCGCGCCAGAATCGACGATCAACTCTCCCATCCTGCCTCCTTGACACCCTCGCCTCCTCACTTATAGTATACGAACATACGTTCGACAATCGGGGAGTCGGAGATGGAAGACGCGCCAAGCAACCAGCTTGCTGGTGACGTCTCGGTCGACTTCTCCTATCTCGACGAGGTTGTGGTCCCCGACCCCGAAGGGGACCCCCTCGCCGAGATGGATCCCTGGTTGGAGTTCGGCTTCACCGACGCCGAGCTGGAGGAGTGGCTCGGAGCTTCGCTGCCGAACGGCGGGGGCAGTGACGACGATCCTTGGACGGGCGTTGAGCGGGTGACGCCGCGTCCGTTGACCGGTGTCACAGGTGTCGCAGGTCCGGCTCTGGCGCCCGTTCTGTCTGGACTCGACATGTCCCGGTTGTCGCCGGCCCAGTTGGTGGAGGCGATGACCGGAGCGGAGCGGCTGTCCCGATGGGCGCAGGGTGTGCAGCTGGCGGCGGTGAAGGCGTTCGCGGACTACGCGGTGATCACTGATGAGGATGCCTGCGACGATCCGCTGCCGGGTCGGCAGGTGGTGGAGACCGGATTCGGGACCCAGCGCGACATCGAGCGGTTCTGCTCAGACGGGATCGGCGCGGCGCTCGGGACGTCGTTCACCGCCGCGCAGCAGTTGATCGATGCGGCGTACTTCGCGTCGGACGTGCCGAAGGCGGCAGCCATGCTGGCGGCAGGTTTGATCGATGTTGCTCGGCTGAAGGTGCTGGCCCGCGAGCTCGCCCCGGTCGGCTATGGCACCCCGGAGGACCAGGAGCTGGTCGACTCTTTGGTGGAGCGGAGCGCGGAGCTGACCCCGAAGAAGCTTCAGGTCGACGCCCGGACCGCGGTGATGGCCTCTCGGCCCGATGGGCAGGAGGAGGCGCACCGCCGGGAGAAGCGGTCACGTGGGGTGTGGGTGCATCGCAAGCAGTCGGGCATGGCGACGCTGAGCGCGTACCTGACGGCCGAGGAGGCGCAAGCGGCGTACCAGGCGTTGAACGCCCAGGCTTGGCGGTTGCACGATGCGGCATGCCAGTCCGGCGAGGACTGTGTCGACGATGAGGGCGCGCCACGCCGGTTCGACACGTTCCGTGCCGATGCGCTGGTCGGGCTGTTGGCGAAGCTGCAGAAGGACCTGCTCTCCCGAAGCGGCGGCGATGACTCGGGCGCCGATGTGAATCCCGCGCGGCCTGCTTCGGATTCGTCCACCGGCTTTGCTTCCTCGTCCGAGCCCGATACCGCATCAGATGGCTTGTCGGCACGGGCGCGGCGGTTCACCGATCCGGCGCGGGTGATGCTGCATCTCTATATGCAGGCCTCCACGCTGGCCGGGCTCGATCAGCGTCCGGCCACCTTGCTCGGCTATGGCTCGATCGGAGCGGAGCAAGCACGTCGACTGGCCGAGGACGCGGCGCTGACCAGGATCCTGACCGATCCGTTCACCGGTGAGATCAAGGCCATCGACCTGCCCAGCTACCGGGTGCCGAAGGTGCTCAAGGCCGCGGTGCAGGCGCGGGATCGCACGTGCGTGTTCCCCGGCTGCGACGTGCCTGCCTTCGATGCCCAGCTCGACCACATCGACCCGCATCCGTTCGCCCGCCGGCTGAAGGTAGCGCTGGCGACGGGCCGGACCAGCTTCGTCAACCTGCACAGCCTGTGTCTGCGTCACCACTACTTGAAGACCCACGGCGGCTGGATCATCCAGGACACCCCGGGGTCGAGGCTGGAGTTCATCTCCCCGACCGGGCACTCCTACCGACGCAATCCCGAGTGGGGACCACCGCTCGGATTCTGGCGTGATCATGACCCGACGGTGCCGATCGATCAGCCGAAGCCACCTCCGGAACCCGATCCACCCGACGCGGGCGTCTGTCCCTTCTGAGTCGCGATCCGCGACGGACAACACCGGTGTGGATGCGGACAACACCGACCGAGTGTCGGCCAACACCTCCGACAACACCGCCTCGGCACAGTCGTGTCCTGGCCGAGGTGGGGAGGGTGCGTGGCATCGGGGGCAGCTGTGGCGGTGCGAGGTCGCGAGCGGTTTCAGGTTGTGGATGCGCTCAACCGCGACTGGAGTGTGCTGGTGGACCGGCATCGGGGGCTGGTGGCACGCTGGGCACTCCAGTACGAGGCGTTCGCAGACTGCGAATCACTCGATGACGTTCTGGCCGCAGTGCAGCTGACTTCGGATGCCGGATTGCGCGCTCTCCTCACCGAGGCCTCCACCGGAAATCAGCTCGCCGCTCGGGTGGTGCTGCAAGCAATGCTCGGCCGGATGGTGCGGATGGCGCTTCGTGATCCGAAGGCCGGCATCGATGACTACCTCTCGGCACTGTGGTGCCAGATTCAGACCTATCCGTTGGCGTCGCGGCCTGACCGGATTGCGGCGAACCTCTCGATGGACACCTTCAAGTCGCTGCGAAACGACCAACGGTGGCTGCATCGAGCTGAGGTTCTCATCTGGGCACCCCAGATGTTCCTGGACGAATTCGCTCAAGGGGTCCGTGTCACGTGGAACCTCGACGGTACCGAGTTCGGTAACGAGATGTCGGGCCACGACATTCTGCAAGCCGGCCGTACGCGCCAGCTCATCGATGCCCCAACCCAGGCCCTCCTGGAGAGCGTCTATCTGGACGGGCTCGATCACCGAGACGTGAGCCAGCGCCACGGATCCACTCCCGGATCGGTGCGGGTGCGCTGCAGTCGGGCGGTTCGCCGACTCGCGGCCCATGCCCGCCATCTCGTCGACGCTGCCTGAACGGACAACACCAAACCCGGGTCGGACAACACCGTTGGTGGGTCGGACAACACCTTGGACAACACCGTGTCGGCAGGGTTGACAAGGTCACGAGGAGGCGAGGTTGGCCATTTCACAGGAAGCTCACGACATGGTGCTTGCGACTTGCAGCCTCGAATCGGGCAGCAGCATCGTCCGTCTTTGCTGCGCTATCAGGGTCCTGGTGCAGGCGCTGACGCCGCCTGTCCCATACGGTGACCAGCGCTTGCGACCCTGCTCGCTGACATGCAAACCTGAGCCTTCCCGAACTGAGGGGTCGCCGTGGCGCTCAGAGTGCGGGGCTTCGTGAGGATCGGGGCCGCGATGGCAGGATGCGCACTCGTTGCTGCCTGCACGCCTGAACCTGGCCCCACAATCACTCCTACTCCGACACCCGCTACAGCGACGCCGACGGAAACCGACATCGAGCGTCAGCAGCGACTCGACTACGAAGCGGCCGAGAAGGCGTATCGACGCGCCGTCGCAGAAGGCGATCGATTAGCGCAGCAGGGCATCGCCAAGAAGCACCCCGGAGTTAGAGGCAGTGGCCACAGGCAAGTATCTTGAGTTGCAGATCGACAGCCTCAGATACTTAGAGAAACGAGGCCTACGTCAGCAGGGAGTCTGTCACGATTATCGGGGTATCTCGGGATGGTGGTTGGTCCGCCGACGAACTGAATCTAGTCGCTGCGAGGACAACTCCTCGTGGCGAATGCTTGATAAGCGTGGAGAGATGTCACCCCGAAGGATCAACCGGACTACATCCAAGAGCTCAAGTGATCCGTAGCGCAGGACAACTGGAAAGTATCTGACGTGCAAAGTACGAAATTAAGAATGTACAACCGCAGGATTGCGGCTCATGACTTGGGCACGAAGATGTGGCTGGCTAGTAGTCTGGCTGCGGCTCTGCTCAGTGGATTGAACTCGATCGACCTTTCCGCACACTGCTGACGAGAAGCGTCCGCACTAGTAAGACCTGCAGTGCGTCGGCTTGTGTAAGGTTGAATGGCGACGAAGGACGGCACCACTAGCTCCGCCAAGCCTCGCGATAGGTCGACACACCAGGCTCTCCTCGACCGATAAGCCAAATCGAGCGCGATCAACGACAAAGCATGTCGCAGCGATCGACCGTACATTTGACGCCTGGGCCAAGGCGACCGATGTCTATCGCCAATGCCTGACCCGATTCGGCCCGATTGCCGAAGTGGTCGCGTGTGGCACAGCTCCGGACGTACCTGACATGTCGAGAGTCACTGGCTCCAACCGGCCAGGCACAGGCACCGGACCGACGATCACCCCCGCCCAAGCCGGCGCGCTCGCCGTTGCGCGCTTGCAGCTGCCGACGTTGGCTCCCGGCATCGGGCCGTCTCCAGATCTGAACCCGTGGAAGATCGCCGCGGTCGGCTATCCCCTCTGGCTCTGGCCGGACGGCCCAACGCAGGTCGGACCCGTGTCCGATTCCGTCGCGGGCCTGAGTGTGTCGCTCACCGCCAAGGTGTCGGAGGTCTCATTCCGCATGGGCGATGGCAACACGGTGACCTGCCCGGCAGAGAGCAAGCGCTGGACCAACGCGGTCCAGCCCGGTCAGAAATCGCCGACCTGCGGTTACGCCTACGCGGAGCCTTCACTACCCAAAGGCAACTACACCATCGCCGCAGTGACTACCTGGGATGTGACCTGGACAGTCAACAACCAGTCCGGCGTGATTCGTGTTCCGGCAGTCCAGACCGCCCAACTTCCCGTCGGAGAGCTCCAAGTGCTCGTCCGATAATCCGAACCAGCCGATCCAACCTTCTGCCCCCATCAAGAAAGGAAAGGCCATGTCCCCCAAGCAAATCGCCGCCACCCTGGTCGGCATGCTGGTCTTCCTCAAGGATCCCCGCAATCGCGACGAGCGCGGGCTCAGCCAATCAGCCGAAACGGCGATCTTGATCGCCGGCGCAGTGACGGTCGCTCTGGTCGTGGTCGGCCTGGTCACGGCCTACGTCCGCACCAAAATGGCTCAGCTCTAGCCGTGCGCACCAGGTCTCGCGACGAGCGCGGCCTCAGTGAGAGCGCGCAGTGGGCCGTCCTCTTCAGCCTTCTCATGCTGGTCACTCTCGGCATCATTCAGGCCGGGATCTACCTGCACGGTCGCAATGTCGCTCAGCGCGCCGCGACCGCTGCGGTCGATGCGGCCAGGGGGAGCTTCGGGACGACCGCTGAGGCGCATCAACTGGCCACCGACATCGCCCGCGGCGGTGGGCTAGAGGGCGTGACCGTGCGCATCACCCGCGGCTCGAGCACAGTCACCGCAGACGTCACTGGCCAGGCGCCCTCCATGATCGACATCGGGGTCGCCCAGGTTCACGAGACGGCATCTGCTCCGCTCGAACGAGTGACCCAACCATGATCAACTTCACGGAGATCCACCGCAGCGAGCGCGGCTCAGCCACAGTCGAGCTGGCGATCCTGATTCCCGCGCTGCTCCTCATACTCGGCCTACTGGCCGCCGGCGGGCGGGTGTGGTTCGCCCGCACCACCGTGACGGAGGCCGCCAACAGTGCCGTCCGCGCCGCTTCGCTTGCCCGCTCGGCCACCGAGGCGGCGACGGCCGGTCGATCCGCAGCCGAACAATCGCTCTCGACCGGCGGTCTGCGCTGCGGCAATGCCGAGATCGCGATCAGTACCGCCGCCTTCGGCGTTCCGGTCGGTACGCCGGCCACTGTGACTGCGACCGTGCGCTGCCGCGTTTCGTTCTCCGACCTCCTCTTGCCCGGCATTTCGGGCTCGATCAGTCTCTCCGCCTCCGGCGCCTCCGCCCTCGACACCTACCGCGGCCGATGATCAGGAAGCGCACCGAGCGAGGACTCTCGATGAGCCCGTTCATCGCCGTGATCATGGTTGCGCTGATCATGAGCGCTGGCCTGGTGGTCGATGGTGGTCAGAAGATCACCGCCACCAGCCGGGCAGAGACCGCTGCCGCTGGTGCCGGCCGCGCGGCCGGCAACGCCGCCGCCACCCAGCAGCTGGGCGCGGCCGACCCAGCCGGAGCAGCGCTACGCGCAGCGCGCAACTACCTGGCCGGTCAGCCCGGCGTACGCGGCTCGGTCAGCGTAAGCGGCGGCATCGTCACCGTTCGCACCTCCGCCACCGAACCAACGATCTTCCTGTCCATGATCGGCATCGCCGCCGTCACTGGCAACGGCACCGCCGAAGCAAACATCGTGCCCACCGGCCAATCCCGGTGATCAGTCCCCCTTGCCCCCGAACCCAAGAAGCACCGAGATGAGCATTGACATCGAACCGAAAGCCGCCAAGGCCGGTGAGTCACGTCGCCGCACCAAGCAGCAGACCACCGCACCAGCATCCCCCGCCACGCCCGAGCCACCGCGCATGCCCGGCCGTCGCAATCCCAAGTGGATCGCGCTCGGAATCATCGCCATGTGCCTCGGTGGCCTGCTCTCCTACGTCATCTACGCGAGGGTCGCGACCGAGGTGACCGTCGTCGCCATGGCCAGCACCGTCTACCGCGGTGAAGTGATCGAACAGGAGGATCTCACCACGCTCACGCTGCGGGCCGGATCCATCGCACAAGCCGTTCCGGCCGACGAGCTCAAGACCATGATCGGCAAGCGGGCCGCCGTCGACCTGGTCGAAGGCTCTGTGGTCGTCACGACCGCCATCACCACGGAGGCGGTACCGGCCGATGGCCGCGCAGTCGTCGGGCTCAAACTGGCCGCCGGCCGAACCCCGACGAGCCTGCTCGTCCCGTCCTCGGCCGTCCGACTGGTTGCGCTCCCGGCCGAGACGGGCTCGGACAAGCTGTCCGGCGACACCTTCATCGGCCAGGTCATCGACCAAGCGCCCGGTGCCGACGGAACGTCGATCCTGGTCAACGTCGATGTCCCCGCCGACCAGGCGCCGACCATTGCGCTGCTCGCCGCGCAGGACCGCATCGCCCTCATTCGGGACGCCGGGAGGTGATGATCCCATGTCGATCTTGATCTTGACCTCGGCCGGCGGGTCGCCCGGTGTGACCACTCTTGGTGTCGGACTGGCTCTGACCTGGCCGCGGCCGGTCCTGCTCGCCGACTGCGACCCCGGCGCGCATCAGGCCATCCTCGCCGGCTATCTGGCCGGGCAGTCCAGCCATGGCAAGGGTCTGCTGAGGGTCGCCGAGGCCCATCGGGACCGCCGCTCACTGCGCGAGGTGGTGATCGACCAATGCCTGTCACTCGCGGGTGAGGACGGCGATCGGCGGCTGTTCCTGCCGGGGTTCACCAGACCCGGCAGCGCCGCCCACTTCGGTGGCGTCTGGGAGGACCTCTCCGACACCTTCGACCGGCTTGGCGACGTCGGTCTCGATGTGATCATCGACGCCGGGCGGCTCGGCGCACTTGGTCTTCCCGCGCCCCTGATGGAGCGCAGTGCACTTACCGCTCTGGTGATGGGTTCCAGCCTGCGATCCGTGATGTCCGCGCGGGTGCACCTGCCGGTGATCAACATCACCGAGCAACATCGCGTTGGTTTGATCATCATCGGCGAAGGACAGCCGTACGCGCGGAGCGAGATCAGCCGTTCACTCGGGGTGCCGGTCGTCGCCGACATCGCCGAAGACCGGGCTTCTGCGGCGCACCTGTCGGACGGCCGGCCGCGTTCTCGCCGATTCGACTCTTCGCCACTGGTCCGCAGCCTCCGTGCCGCCGCAGCCGACCTGGCGCAGTCGCTGCAGCGCTCGGCCGACCTGGTCAGGAGCTGATCATGAAAGAGGCCGTCTCCGTCGAGCCGCCACCCGCACTGGACGAGGTCCCGATCTTGATCGAGTTGGACAAGATCAATGACCCGCCGCCACCTCGGGCGGCCGGCGAGGTCACCACCAGGCCGACACCCGGCACCTTCAGCCGCGACGAGCTGCGCCACACCCCCGCCACCCTCCCGCATCCCGATCTCGACTGGGCGCAGGTCGTCGAGCTGCGACGGCGTACCTCAGAGCTCATCACCGAGCAGGCGGCCGAGCACCAACGCGTCACCGGGCGGCCACTGACTGGGGATGATCGGCTGCTGCTCGGCCGAGCCACCATCCGGCGGGTTGTCGGTGATCATGTCCGCGCCCTGCATCGGGACGGCGCCGAACTCTGGTCGCCGGCCCAGGAACAGGCCTACGTCACCGCCGTCGAGGATGCCGTCTTCGGTTACGGCCGCCTGCAGCCGCTGCTCCAGCTCCCCGATGTGGAGAACATCGAGATCCACGGCTGGAACTCGGTCATGGTGCAGTACGGCGACGGCCGCCGCGAGCGCATGCCGCCGGTCGCCGACAGCGACGAGGAGCTGATCGAGGCCATCCGCTTCCTCGGCCAGAACAGCGAGCCGTCCCGACCGTTCGACGACACCCACCCGACCCTGACGCTCGCGCTCGGCGAGCGGTTCCGGATGCACGCCATCGGGTTCGGCCTCTCCTTCCGCCCCAGCATCGTGATCCGACAGCACACCCTCACCGGCGTCTCGCTGGCCGATCTGGCCGAGGGTGGACTGATGCCGTACGAGGTGGCCGAGTTTCTGGACGCCGCGATCTTGGCCCGAACCTCGATGGTGATCGCCGGGGACCAGGGCGCCGGCAAGACCACTCTGCTCCGCGCCTTGATCAACTCGATACCGGCGAGTGAGCGATTCGGCACCTTGGAGACCGACTACGAGCTGATGACCCATCTGCAGCCCGGGCGGGAGAACATCCTCGCGCTGCAGGCCCGGGTCGGACACGGCGAGACGTCCGGCGGCGTACGGGTGGGCGACGTGACGATTGCCGACCTGATCCCCGAAGCCCTTCGGCAGAATCTCTCGCGGCTCATCCTCGGGGAGGTCCGCGGCGGCGAGGCGGCCGCCATGTTCGAGGCGATGCAGGCCGGTACCGGAACTTTGTCAACCACCCATTCACACTCCGCCGAGTCGACCATCGATCGTCTTGCGTCCCGTGTCGCCCAGGGCGGCGTGCTCACCGTCGAGGAGGCATACCGCCAGATCGCCCATCACATCGGTCTCTTCCTGTATGTCCGACTCGTCGACGAGAGCTGGAAGGGCGGCACCCGTCGCCGCTACCTGTCCGAGATCCGTCAGGTCACCGGCGCGCTGGAGAACGGCCGGCCGGTCACCCACCTCACCTACTCCGCGACCGGCATGCCGGGCCGCACTGCCGGCTTCTACCCCGATGCCGACTTCGAAGCCGAGCTGCTGCCGTTCCGCCGGGACCTACCCCGACCGCCAGGCAGTCGATCATGACCGGCATCGCTGCCGCCGCGGCCGGCATGTTGATCATCGGCGGCATCCTGACCCTGATCACCGGGGTACGTCGCACCGAGCGCCCACGACGCACCAGCACCCGAACCTTCGGCGAGCTTTGGACGCGATGGACCCGTCGACCACCCGGCAGCAGAGGTCGGCACCGTGACGCGGTCTTGTTGATCAGCCTGGCCATCGGCTTCGTCCTTGCTGCACTGACCGGCTGGGTCGTGGCGATCATCCTCACTCCGCTGCTCGCGCTCGGTCTGCCCTACCTCCTGGTCCTGCCGAAAGCCCGCGACGTCGAACTCCTCGAGGCGCTCGACCGCTGGATCCGCGCGCTGGCCGCAACCTTGGCCACGGGCAAGTCAGTGACCGATGCCATCCGGATCTCCCGGCGCACGGCCCCACCGCTCATCGCCGACGAGATCAACCTCCTCGTGGTCCGACTGAACAACCGCTGGGACAGCCGCGACGCGCTGATGCGGTTCGCCGACGAGCTCGACTCTCCCGACGCCGACGGAGTCGTCGCCGCGCTGATGCTCGCGGTCAGCCGCGGCGCCAACGGCGCATCCCAGACCCTGCAGGCACTGGCTGACTCGATCCAGGCCCAGCTCAAGGGCCGGCGGGTGATCGAAGTGGAGCGGGCCAAGCCGTACGTCGTGGTCCGTCAGGTCACGATCATCTCGTTGGTCACCCTGCTCGGCGTCTACCTGCTGGCACCGAACTTCTTCGACCCCTACCGGAGCCCGCTCGGTCAGGTGATCTTGTCCGTGCTGCTGGTCGGGTATCTCGGTTCGTTGATCTTGATGCGGCGCAAGGCCCGGCAGCTGCCCCGGCCCCGGATCCTGGTCCGAGTCGTTCGATGACGGTCTCCCTCGTCCTCCTGGCCGGAATCCTGCTCACCGCCGGCGTCGTCTCTCTCGTCGTGGCGGCCGTCCCCGGCGTGCCGAGACTGGACGCGGCACTGGAACGTGCCGGCTCCCAGACCGCGGCGGCTGGTCCCACCAAGCGCGAACTGGAGCCGGTGACCTCGGCCTCGGAGCGGTTGGGTGCGCTGCTCTACCGGATCTCACCCGTGCCGCTCACGGAACGCCAACGCCATGCGCTGCGGCTCAAGGACAAGCCGATTGTCGAGTTCTACGCCGACAAGGCCGTGATGATGATCATCGGCGCTGTACTGCCCGGTCTGGTGGCCTTCGCCTGGTCGCTCGCCACCGGCTCGACGGCGGCTTGGCCGGCGCTGCTGGGCCTGGCCGGAGTCGTGATCGGGTTCTTCGTTCCGGACCTGCTGCTGCGCCGAGGTGCCGAAGGCGCGCGTTCGGGGGCCGTCGAAGCACTGCTCGTCTACGTCGACCTGGTCACCCTGGAGCGACTGGCCAACGCCTCGGCGACCCAGGCCCTGCACAGCGCAGCGCAGCTCAGCGACGGACCGCTGTTCACCCAGATCCGCACCGCGCTGGAGCGTGCCCGGCTGGAGCAGCAGCCGCCCTATGCCGAGTTGCGCCGGGTCGCCGATCAGCTCCAGCTACCCGAGCTGGCTGACCTGGCCGATGTGATGCAGCTCGACGAGACCGGAGCCGCGCTGTCCGGCACGCTGCGGGCCCGAGTTCGCGAGCTGCGCGATGCGCATCTGACCAGCGAGCAGATCAAGGCCAGCGCGGCGGCTGAGGGGATGACGATCTACATGACGCTGCCGGCCTTGATCTTCAGCATGATCTTCCTGGCGGCGGCGATGCTCAAGATCTTCTTTCCGGAAGGTGGCTGATGATCGTGACCAGCGAGGGATCCCGCCTGCTGCGTGGCATCGGCTCTCTGCTGCTGTTGCTGGGCGTGATCATCGGGGCGCCCATCGCCCTGATCATCCTGGGTGGGAATCCACTGCCGTCGAGCATCGCATGGGCTGAGCTTCGAGAAGCACTCTTCACGCCGGATGACGGCACCATCCTGCTCGGCCTGGTCACGATCATCGGCTGGCTGGCCTGGGCGGTGTTCGCGCTTTCGGCGTTCGCCGAGCTGATCACCCTCCTCTCGCGGCACCGGATCCGGATCCGGCTTCCCGGTCTGGCCGGTCCACAACGGATGGCCGCCGGTCTGCTGGTTGCGGTGGTGACGATGGTGACCGCGCCACCCGCCGTCTCGACACCGCCGACGGCGCCGGCACCGCCCGCACTGATCCTTCCGGTCAGCACAGCGCCGAATGAGGCACCTCCGGTCGCCGAGCCGACGGCAGTGCCGGCCGGCCAACCCGGCGTCAACCGCGGGCACGTCCACCACGTACGCGAGGGGGACGACCTGTGGACGCTGGCCGAGCGCTACTACGGGCAGGGAACGGATTGGCGGCGGATCGCCACGGCCAACCCCACAGTCCTGACCGGCGGGCCGGACCGGCTCGAGGTCGGCTGGCGGCTGGTCATTCCGGGCTTCGACGCACCGGAGGAGGAGAAGCGCACGATCCCCGTACGCCGCGGTGACACCCTGTCCGCCATCGCGGAGCGTGAGCTCGGTTCGGCCGAACGGTGGCCGGACCTCTACCAGGCGAACCGCAGCCAGCTCAGCGATCCAGATGTCCTTCCGGTCGGGATCCGACTCGTCCTCCCGGAAACGACGACAGACCGACAAGCCCGAGCGCTCAGCCAAAGTCAAGGAATCGAAAGTCCCCGCAACTCCGCCTACTCCTCAGGCCGACCCGACCCCGGCGCCTCAGCCTGAGACATCAACCGTGCCCGCCGAGGCGTCCGCGAGTCCGACACCGATCGCGCCTGAGCCCCTCTCGCATGAGGACACCGACACGCTGGATCTCGTGCTGCCGGCCCTGGCCGCCGGCGGCCTGCTGGCCGCGGGCCTGGTCGAAGGCCTGGCGTGGCGTCGCCGGGTCCAGCTGCAGGCCCGCCCCAAGGGTCGACGAATCCCGTCCGCGCCCGCATCGGCACGCGCCGCTGGCGACCGCGCTGCGCCGCCGGCAGCGGCCCTTGAGCCTGCGCACCCTGGACCGGGCCACGCGGGCGATCGCCGCCCATTGCCGGACCGCGCGTATCCCTCCGCCGCCACTTCAGCTCGCCCTGGTCTCCGACGACCAGATCGAGCTGGTCATGGCCGAGCCCGCCGCCGACGCCCCCGGTCGGCTTCGCGGTGAAGGGACGCTCGTGGCTGCTCGACCGCAGCGATGCGGGCTACCTGACCACGATTCCGGGCATCGGCGAGTCCCCCCGACCGTGGCCGGCCCTGGTGACGCTGGGCCGCGACGACCGCGACCGGCTGGTGCTGGCCGATCTGGAGGCGCTGCGGCTGCTGCAGCTCGACCTCGAATCAACCGACGCGAGTGCCGCGGTGCTGGCGGCGATGGCGGTCGAGCTGTCCTTCTCGCCCTGGGCCGACGAGATGATCTTGACTGTCGTCGGGGCCGCCGTCCGGCTACCGGACGCGCTCGGCAGGCACAATGTCACCTGCACCGATGATCTTGAACCATCTGCTCGACCGGTTGGAGCAGCGCGCGACGATCCAACGCGCCCAGGACCCGTGTCCCGTACTCGGCGAGCAGCGGATCGATCCGGATCTGGCCGACCCCTGGGCTCCGGAGATCGTGCTGATCGGCCGCAAGCTGGAGGACACCCAGGCCGAGCGCCTCAGCCGGCTGCTCGATGCCGAGCCGCCAGTTCCGCTGGCCGTCGGTGGCGGTGGGGACCGACACTCCTTCAGCCTGGACCCTGCGCGGCCAGGTGGGTCAGCCGGCCACGCTCGCCCCACTCGGTCTTCGGCTCACTCCGCAAGCGCTCGAGACCGAGGAGTTCGCCGCGGTGGTGGATCTCGTCGGGACGACCGGTGTGGAGGAGACTCAGCCCGCACCGTGGTGGTGGACACCCGACCGGCAACCGCCGGACCCGCCGCCGGACAACGTCACCTATCTGGACACCCACGTTGGCCGGTTGGGGAGAGGCCCTGGAAGCGGAGAGGAGGTCGATGATCATGACAGCCATCAGGTCAGGAGACGACCCGATGGCGCCGCGGCATCCGTTGCTCAGGCTGCTCGGACCCATCGACCTGCAAGGGGCCGCTGGCGTCGAGCCGCCGCGGGCGTCCCGGCAGTGCCTGGAGTACTGCGCCTGGCTGCTGGAGAACCCCGGCACGACAGCCCAGGCCATGGGCACCGCGCTCGCGGTTGCCGAGGGCACCCGCCGGTCCAACATGAGCCGGCTGCGGAGCTGGCTGGGCGAGCGGCCCGGAGGGCGGTTCCTACCTGCCTGACGCGTACAGCGGGCGGATCACCCTCAGCCCCGAGGTCAGCTCCGACTGGCAGCGGGTGCAGATCCTCACCTCGGGTGGCGTGAACCGAGCCAGCGACACCAGCCTGCGGGCCGTGCTCGACCTGGTCCGTGGTGCCCCGCTCGCCGATGCCGCGCCCGGACAGTGGCACTGGGCCGAGGAGCTGCGCACCGACATGATCTCCTGCGTACGCGATGTCGGGGCCGAGCTGGCCGAGCGGGCACTGGACGCGGGCGACCTGACGCTGGCCCGCTGGGCCGCCGCGCGGGCTCTCGTCGCCGCCCCGGGTGACGAGCTGCTGCTCGCTGCGCGGATTCGCACCGAGCACCTGTCCGGCAACACCGCCGAGACCGAGCGGCTGGCGCTGCAGCTTGCGGCGCAGGCCCGGTCGCTCGGCGTCGATCTTGACCCGCACACCGTGGCTGTGCTGCAGCAGGCGATGGAGGGACAGGTGCGCGCCCGCCTCGCGTGACGTCGCTGTCAGCGGCCTCCGGAACAGTCGTTCCCATGAAGACGCAGTACTACACGGCAACCAGCATCGACGGCTACATCGCCGACGCCGACAACTCGCTGGAGTGGTTGTTCTCCATCCCCGAGTCGCCGGGCGCTGAGGGCATGAAGGAGGAGTATCCGACCTTCATCGCCGATGTCGGCGCGTTGGCCATGGGTTCGACGACGTATGAGTGGATCGCCAACTACACCGGATTCCTCGACGACCCGAGCAAGTGGGACTATGCGCAGCCGACCTGGGTGTTCAGCAGCCGCGACCTGCCGCGTCGCGACGACTTGGACATCCGCTTCGTCTCCGGCGACGTCCGGCCGGTGCACGCCGAGATGGTCGAGGCCGCAGCGGGCAAGAACGTCTGGATCGTCGGCGGGGGAGAGCTGGTCGGGCAGTTCCATGATCATGGGCTGCTCGACGAGGTGATCCTCGGCGTTGCGCCGGTGTTCCTCGGCGGCGGCGCCCCGCTGCTGCCCCGCAAGATCACCACCCCACCCCTCAAGCTCGTGGACGTCACGAAGTACGGCGACACCTTTGTGACCCTCCGGTACGCCGTGGCCAACTGACATCAGCGACCTGAGCCACAGCCGGTTTACTGAAAGCCTGTGGCCACACCATGATGTGAACGAAGGCTCAGTGAAGGAGGCACGATGGCTACCACCCGAAAGAAGTCAACGACGAAGTCGGCTGCCACGAGGTCCCCAGCGGCCACGAAGTCGACAGCCAAGAAGTCCCCAGCCAAGAAGTCGGTGGCCACGAGGTCGCGGCCAAGAAGTCGACGGCCACGAGGTCGGCGGCCAAGAAGTCGACGGCCAGGAAGTCGGCGGCCAAGAAGTCCACGGCTACGAAGTCTGGCAGCCAAGAAGTCGGCGGCTAAGAAGTCCCCCGCGGCCAAGAAGTCGCTGGCAACGGCTCCGACCCAGAAGCCGGTGGTCACGTCTCCGACCCAGAAACCGCCGGCACAGACCCCCGCAGCGTCGGAGCCCCGCAGCACCACCTCGACTCCGACAGTCGACAAGCGCCAGGTGCAGGAGATGGAGAAGGCCCGCGCCTCTCTGAGTGATATCCGCGCCGAGGAGCGAAAGTCGCTGAAGAAGGTCGCGCGGGACGATGACAAGCTCCAGGACGTGAAGCAGCAGGTGAAAGCCATCGAGCAGGAACTGCAGCGGATCAAGGACAACCTGGCCGAGGCGAGGAATTCCCGTCGGGCAGTGAAGAAGAAGCTCGACAAGTTGCTTGGCTAACCGGTCCGTCGGACCGCATCCCCTCCGCGGGAACCCACTGCCTGGCCGGTGAACTGCCTCTGAACCGTGGCCGGATAGCGCCGGTGCGTGACCGGATTCTGGCGGGCGCGACCGGCGATCTTCGTGGCATGCTCGGCGAATGACCGCGCCGACCACGACCCGGACCGAGCGCCGCACCGGCATTCATCCGGCGTGGTGGGTGGCCGCGGTGGCGTTCCTGGCGCTGGTCGGGGCGGCCGGTTTCCGGGCCGCGCCGGGCGTGCTGATGGTGCCGCTGGAAGACGAGTTCGGCTGGCCGCGCACCCTGATGGCCAGCGCGGTCAGCGTGAACCTCGTCCTCTACGGGCTGATGGCCCCGTTCGCCGCCGCGCTGATCGACCGGTTCGGCATCCGGCAGGTGACCAGCGTCGCCCTCCTCCTGGTCGCCGCCGGGAGTGGACTGACGATCTTCGTCACCCAGGGCTGGCAGCTGATGCTCACCTGGGGCCTGCTGATCGGGCTCGGCACCGGCTCGATGGCGATGGTCTTCGCCGCCACCGTGGCCAACCGCTGGTTCTACGCTCGCCGCGGGCTGGTCACCGGCATCCTGACCGCGGCGGCCGCCGCCGGTCAGCTCGCCTTCCTGCCGGTGATGGCCAACCTGGTGGAGTCATCGTCGTGGCGCGCCGCCTCCCTCGCGGTCTCCCTCGCCGCGCTCGCCGTCGTGCCGTTCGTGATCCTCGTGCTGCGCGACTACCCGGCGGATCGCGGCGTACGGGCCTACGGCGCCCCGGCCGACCAGCCCGACCCACCGCGACCCGATCCGTCCGGCGCGGCCCGCCGCGCCATCCTCGCCCTGCGAAATGCCGCTCGCACGCCGACCTTCTGGGCGCTGGCCGGCGGCTTTGCCATCTGCGGCGCGACCACCAATGGCCTGGTCGGCACCCACTTCATCCCGTCCGCCCATGACCACGGCATGGCTGAGACCACGGCCGCCGGACTGCTGGCCCTGGTCGGCATCTTCGACATCGCCGGCACCATCGCCTCCGGCGCGCTGACCGACAAGGTCAACCCGCGGCTGCTGCTCGCGTTCTACTACTTCTTCCGCGGCGTCGGCCTGCTCGCCCTGCCCTGGCTGCTGTCCGATGCGGTCCGGCCGCCGATGTTGATCTTCATCATCGTCTACGGCCTGGACTGGGTGGCCACCGTGCCGCCGACGGTCGCGCTGTGCCGCGAGGCCTTCGGCACCGACGGGATCGTCGTCTTCGGCTGGGTCTTCGCCTCGCACCAGATCGGGGCCGCGATCGCCGCCGCGTCGGCCGGTGCCGATCCGGGACATCACCGGCGAGTACACCATCGCCTGGCTCGCCGGAGCCGGACTGTGTGTGGTGGCGGCGGTCGTCTCCTACGCCATCCGGCGCGCGCCGGCGCCTGCGTAGCGCGGCTTGAACCGCAGTAGCCGCAGGCTGTTGGTCACCACGAACACCGAGCTCAGCGCCATCGCCGCGGCCGCGATCATGGGGTTGAGGAAGCCCGCCGCAGCCAGCGGCAGCGCCGCCACGTTGTAGCCGAACGCCCACGCCAGGTTCCCCTTGATCGTCCCCAGCGTCGAGCGGGACAGCCGGATCGCATCGGCCGCGAGCCGGAGATCGTCGCGGACCAGCGTCAGGTCGCTGGCCTGGATCGCCACGTCGGTACCCGCTCCTACGGCGATCCCGAGGTCGGCCTGGGCCAGCGCCGCGGCGTCGTTGACCCCGTCGCCGACCATGGCGACCCGGTGCCCGTCCTCCTGGAGTCGCCGGATCTCGGCCGCCTTGTCGGCCGGCAGGACTCCGGCGACCACCTCGTCGATGCCCACCTGACCCGCCACCGCGTACGCCGCCGCAGCATGGTCACCGGTCAGCAGGATCGGCCGCAGGCCCATCTCGCGGAACGCCCGGATCGCGGCGGCCGCCGTCGGCCGCACCGTGTCGGCAACCCCGATCACCCCGCGAGCCGCGCCGTCCCAGCCGACGAGAACGCCGCTGCGCCCGGCCGCCTGCTCCGCCGCGTACGCGCTCCGCAGCTCCTCGCTGACCGCCACGCCCTCGGCCTCGAGCAGCTCCAGACGTCCCACGACGACGTCGTCGGCGACGAGGCCGAAGCCCGGTCGGTTGCGCAGCGTCGTCACCGGTGGCAGGGATCCCCGGCTCCGCCCGTACGCCGCCACCGCGCGACCGATCGGGTGCTCGGAACCGGCCTCGGCCGCCCCCGCCCGCCGGACCAGATCGTCCTCCTCGACTCCTTCGCCGGCGATCACCGAGGCGACGCTCATCCGGCCTTCGGTCAGCGTGCCGGTCTTGTCCAGCACCACCACGTCGATGCGCCGGGCCGACTCCAGCACTTCCGGCCCCTTGATCACGATGCCCAGCTGGGCGCCGCGGCCGGTCCCGACCAGCAGCGCGGTCGGCGTGGCCAGACCGAGCGCACACGGGCAGGCGATGATCAACACCGCGACCGCGGCGGTCACCGCGAACGTCGCCCCGGCGCCCTGGCCCAGCCAGAAGCCCAGGGTGGCCACGGCCAGCGCGATCACCACCGGGACGAACACTCCGGAGATCCGGTCCGCGAGCCGCTGAACGTCGGCCTTGCCGCTCTGCGCCGCCTCGACCAGCCGGGCGATCTGGGCCAGCTGGGTGTCGGCGCCGATCCGCCGCGCCTCGACCACCAGTCGGCCGTCGGTGTTGACTTCGCCGCCGACCACGGGATCGCCCGGTCCGACCTCGACCGGCACCGACTCGCCGGTGATCATCGAGGCATCGACCGCGCTGTGCCCGCGCATCACCACCCCGTCGGTGGCGATCTTCGTTCCCGGGGGCACCACGAACGTCTCGCCGACCTGCAGCGCCGAGATGTCGATCATGGTCTCGACGCCGTCCCGGAGCACCAGCACCTCATTCGGCGCCTGCTCCAGCAGGGCCCGCACCGCGGCGCCGGAGCGCCGTTTCGCGCGCGCCTCGAGATAGCGGCCGAGCAGCAGGAAGGTGGTGATGCCGACCGCGGCCTCGAGGTAGAGGTTGGCGGTCCCGCTGTGTCGCTCCAGCCGGAACTCGAAGGGGTGTGTGTAGCCGATCTCGCCCGCCGCTCCGAAACCCAGCGCGTACGCCGACCAGCCGACCGCGGCCACGGTGCCGAGCGAGATCAGCGTGTCCATGGTGGCGTTGCCGTGCTGCAGGTTGAGCAGCGTCGCCCGGTGGAAGGGCCAGGCCGCCCACGCCACCACCGGCAGCGTCAGCGCGAAGCAGATCCACTGCCACCAGTCGAACTGCCACGCCGGCACCATCGCCAGCACGATCACCGGCACGCTGAGCACCGTGGAGACGATCAACCGCCGCCGTAGCGCGCGCAGCTCGGCATCGGGATCGCGGGTGTCCGCGGCCGGCAGCGTGGCGCCGTATCCGGTCTGCTCGATCGTCGTGATCAAGGTCTGCGGGGTGACCGCGCCGCCGTACTGGACGGTGGCCTTCTCGGTCGCGTAGTTGACCGTCGCGCGGACGCCGTCGATCCGGTTCAGCTTCTTCTCGATCCGGGCCGCACAGGACGCGCAGGTCATGCCCTGCACATCGAGTTCGACCGACTCGACCGCGGCGCCGGTGGTGGTCACCGCCTGACCTCGACGGTGTACGTGGCGACGTGCAGCTTCTCGGCGCGGTAGAACTCCACGAACATCCGGTAGACACCACGCTCGGGTACGCCGCCCTCGAAGGCCAGCTCGGGGCCGGTGGTCGTCGTCGGCACCGCGTGCAGATGGCGGTAGCCGAGGTCGGTCGGCCGGATGATCACCGCGTGGCCGAGCGAGCCGTGCGCCGGCTGCAGGTCGGTCACCGGTTGCTCGTCCTTGGTGACCGTGAATGTGCTCCGGGCGTCGGGCCGGGTGGTCAGCGCGCCGCCACGGCGTACGGTCAGTCCGTCGACGACCACCTCGTCGGTCGGCTCGGGCGGAGGTTCGGGCCGGTAGTCTCCGCGCACCGCGAAGTCGACCGCCAGGTCGATCTCGTGCCCGAGCGCTTGCGGGGCCAGCTCGACGATCACGTGCCAGGGGCCGGGGGTGAGGTTGAGCACCGCCCACCACGACGTGCCTTCGCCGGGCTCGGGAGTGATGTGCTGGTAGCCGGTCAGGTCGCCGCGGAACGCGATCAGATGCATGTGGGCGCCGTCGACCTCGTCCAGCTCGCCGACCGGTTGACCGTCCGGCCCGGTGATGCTGAACTCCACGAACTCGTCCTGCCCGGGCTCGATCTCCGGTTCGACAGCGCTCAGCGTGTAGCCGTCGGCGGTCGCGGAGAGGCCGCCCAGGTCGTTCTCGTGCGTCTCCACCGGGGCCAGCAGCGCCGCGGACTGGGTGCCCGTGAGGTAGGCGAGGCCGAAGATCGTCGCCAGGATCACCCCGAACCCGGCGAGCTTCATGGGGACGCTCGTGATCAACTGGTGCGGTCCTTGCTCAACCCGCGGTCAGGGAGTAGCCGGCCTCGTCCACGGCCGCCGCGACGGCCGCGTACGGGATGTCGGTCTCGCTGATCACGACGAGCTGGCCGGTGCCGAGATCGACGCGCACGTCGCGAACTCCGCCGATCGCGCTGACCTCCTCGGTGACCGCGTGCACGCAATGATCACAGGTCATTCCGCTCACCACGAAGCTGCTGGTGACAGGCATGGTGCCGCACATCTCCTTTGCATGGTTGGAACTTCAGGAACGCACCAGGCGAGTGATCGCGCTGGCGGCTTCCTTGATCTTGATCTCCGACTCCGGGCCGCCGGCCGCCGCGGCGCGAACAACACAGTGACCGAGGTGCTCCTCGAGCAGGCCGAGCGCGACCGACTGCAGCGCGCTGGTCATCGCCGAGATCTGGGTCAGGATGTCGATGCAGTACTTCTCCTCGTCGATCATCTTCTGCAGGCCGCGGGCCTGGCCCTCGATCCGGCGCAGCCGTTTGAGATAGTCGTCCTTGCGACCGATGTAGCCGACGTGGCTGGGTTGGTCATGATCGACCATGAGCGCCTCCTGGATGGATACCTCCCCAGGGTATCCTGCCGGGCAACCACGAACTGTGCATAACTGCTGTGGGCAAGCCGTTCGATGTCGTGAATTGCCAACGGAGCGAGGGCGGCGCGACACGCCAACCGAATCGCCGCCGAGGAGTTTTCCTCCACCTGCTGTCCACGCTGTTCTCCCTGATCACAGGCGTATTTCTCGTTCAGACCCGGCCCCGTCCCCAGGTTCGTCCCGACGCTGCGCACAGGGTGTTGGCGTGTCGCGCACAACCAAGACCCGGTTTGTCCACAACCGCTGTGGATGAGCCGCTTTCCCTGGAATGGGCCAGCGGCATACGGTAGCCGGCGGAGTTGAGGCGGGGTGGGCCTGAGCTTGAGCCGCGGCACTTGTCAGTGGGTCCCTCTAATCTCCGAACAGGCATTCGATTGGGGATGATCGAAGCCGAGCAGGAGAGGAGCACACGGTTTGAGCCTGGCCGAGGTCATGCCGCCGTACCGGGACGACGCGTCCCGATTGTCCGACCGTACGCCGCCGCAGGACATGGACGCCGAGCAGTGCGTGCTCGGCGCGATGATGCTCAGCAAGGACGCCATCGCCGACGTGGTGGAGGTGCTGCGCGGCTCGGACTTCTACCGGCCGGCGCACGAGCAGGTCTACAACGCCATCACCGACCTGTACGGGCGTGGCGACCCGGTCGATCCGGTCACCGTCGCTGACGAGCTCGGCAAGCGCGGCGAGCTGCTGCGGCTCGGCGGCCTGCCTTACATGCACGACCTGATCAGCAGCGTCCCGATCGCCGCCAACGCCGGGTGGTACGCCGAGATCGTCCGGGAGAAGGCCGTGCTCCGCCGGCTGGTCGACGCCTCGGTCCGGATCGGCCAGATGTCCTACGCGGCCGAGGGCGACGTCGACGAGATCGTCGACCGGGCCCAGGCCGAGGTGTACGCGGTCACCGACCGGCGCGCGAGCGAGGACTACAAGCCGCTCTCCGAGCTCATGCAGCCGACTCTGGACGAGATGGAGGCCATCGAGTCCCGCGGCGCCGGCCTCTCCGGGGTGCCCACGGGGTTCGCCGATCTGGACGACCTGACCAATGGTCTGCATCCCGGGCAGATGGTCATCATCGCCGCGCGACCCGGTGTCGGTAAGGCGCTCGCGCTCGACACGGCGCTGCCGACGCCGACGGGCTGGACCACCATGGGCGAGGTGCGCGTGGGGGAGGAGCTGATCGGCTCGGACGGGCGCCCGACCCGGGTCGTGGCGGCCACCGACGTGCTGACGGAACGGCCCTGCTTCGAGGTCACCTTCTCCGACGGGACGACGGTTGTCGCCGACGCGGATCACCAGTGGCTGGTCAGTTCGCGGTCGTGGCGACCCGTCGCGACGAGAGCGTGTCGCACGTCACACTCGTCGTCGGTAATGACGAGGGCCGGCGCCACGA
Organism: uncultured Actinomycetota bacterium; assembly: GCA_963711015.1. Lineage (GTDB taxonomy): Bacteria > Actinomycetota > Actinomycetes > Propionibacteriales > Propionibacteriaceae > Microlunatus. Next base: position 208,605 of record CAVQCQ010000031.1, on the reverse strand, counting down.
TGATTGACGTCGAAGCGCACGGCTTACCTGAACCCCCGAGCAGGCAATCCGTGCGCTTCCTCCATTTCCGCCGACGTGTCGACACCCGCCGAGCCCTCCGGGACCGCGATCGTCACCACCAGGGAGATGGCGTGTTCGGTGACGTTGGCCGACGGTCGGCCGAACTGGTCGGTGCCGGTGGCTCGGCCGCTGGTTCTGCCACCCGCTGATCTTCCGGTTCCGCCGTACGAGTTCGGCCTCGGTGGGCCTGAGCGGATCCCGGCCGGCTATCTCCGCGGTTCGGAGACCCAGCGGCGGGAGCTGCTGGCCGGACTGCTCGGGCTCGACCGTGCCTCCCGTCCGACTGGGCCGGTCGAGATCAGGTTCGCGGATCCCGCGCTGGCGAACGACGTGCGGGAGCTGGCCCTGAGTCTCGGGTACGGACCATCGCGCAGTCGGGAGATCACCAGCATTCGCCCGGTCGACTCGGTTCCGGTGCGCTGCGTGCAGGTCGACAACGCCGACCACACCTACCTGTGCACCGAGGCGATGATCCCGACGCACAACAGCACCCTTGCCCTCGACCTGGCCCGCAGCGCGTCGATCAAGAACGGCCTGACTTCGGTGATCTTCAGCCTGGAGATGAGCCAGATCGAGATCACGATGCGCCTGCTGTCGGCCGAGGCCGGCATCCCGCTGTCCCATATCCGCGGTGGTCGGATGAGCGAGCAGGACTGGCAGCGCGTCTCGACCAAGATGGGCCAGGTCTCCGAGGCCCCGCTGTTCATCGACGACTCGCCGAACCTGACCATGATGGAGATCCGAGCCAAGGCGCGGCGGCTCAAGCAGCGGCACGACCTCAAGCTGGTGGTGATCGACTACATCCAGCTGATGACCTCGGGCAAGAAGGTGGAGTCCCGCCAGCTGGAGGTCTCGGAGTTCTCCCGCCAGCTCAAGCTGCTGGCCAAAGAGCTCGACGTCCCGGTGGTCGCGCTCTCCCAGCTCAACCGCGGACCCGAGCAACGCACGGACAAACGGCCGATGCTGTCAGACCTCCGCGAGTCCGGCAGCCTCGAGCAGGACTCCGACCTGGTGATCCTGCTCAACCGGCCGGATCTCTACGACAAGGAGTCCGAACGCGCCGGCGAGGCGGACTTCGACGTGGCCAAGCACCGCAACGGCCCGACCAAGATGATCACCGTCGCCTTCCAGGGTCACTACAGCCGGTTCACCGACATGCAGTTGTGAGGTAATTGCCTCATGATCACCAGGAGCATCCGATGACCAGCACTCCACTCGACCTGACCCGCTTCCGGGCCCTCAGCTTCGACTGCTACGGCACCTTGATCGACTGGGAGGCCGGCATCGGCTCCGTCTTGAGCGAGTGGGCAGCCGAGCAGGGTCTCACGCTGACCACCGAGGATCTGCTGCTCGCGTACGCCGACAACGAGGCGGCCGTCGAGCTCGAGACTCCGACGGCCTTGTACCCGGAGGTTCTCGCCGAGTCGTTCCGGCGGACCGGCGCCGGCCTCGGAAAGCCCGTCAGTGAGGCGTGGGCCGCACGTCTCGGCGCGTCGGTACCGGACTGGCCGGCTTTCCCCGACTCGGCCGAGGCCCTCGCCAGGCTGGGCCGGCGCTACCAGCTGATCATCGTGTCCAATGTCCACCGGGCCGGGTTCGCCGGCAGCAACCAGCACCTGCGGGGCGACTTCGCGGCCATCATCACCGCCGAGGACGTCGGCGCCTACAAGCCGGCCGACAACCATTTCCGGGCCCTCGACGCCACCCTTCCGGAGCTCGGCGTGGCCCGCGAAGAGCTGCTGCACGTCGCTCAGAGCCTGTTCCACGACCACGTGCCGGCCAAGCGCGAGGGACTGCCATCGGTGTGGATCAACCGTCGCCACGCTCAGCCCGGCTGGGGTGCCACACCGGAGCCGTCGGAGGCGTGGACCTACTTGCTGGAGTTCACGTCCATGGCTGCCTTCGCCGACGCCGTCGACGCCGCCTTCGATACCGATTGACCACCACCAGAGATCGATGAGGAAACAAGGGAGCATCAGATGAGCCAGGAGCAGGCCCCCGAGCCGTTGACCGACCGGGTCCGCGACGCACTGGCCGCGCAGCCCTCGACCCGTGAGGTCCGCATGTTCGGGAAGGTCGCGTTCATGGTGAACGACAAGATGGTCGTCGCGGTGGGCGCAGATGATCTTCTGGTCCGCGTCGACCCGGACCGGCACAGCGAGCTGACCGGCCGCCCGGGCGCAGCTCAGGCCGAGATGGGGGCGGGCCGCTCGATGGGACCCGGCTGGATCTCCGTCGCCGAGGAGACCCTCACGAACGACGATCTGCAGTTCTGGCTTTCGGTCGCGCTGGAGTACAACGCGGCCGGAACTCACTGACCGACGCGGCCGTCGATGCACTCGCGCAGCAGGTCGGCGTGCCCGCAGTGCCGCGCGTACTCCTCGATCCGGTGCACCAGCAGCTCCCGGACGGCGATGTTGTCCTTTCCCAGCCGTTCGCCCAGATCCGGATGCTCGGCGATCGCGGCGTCGGTCGCCGCCTGCTCGCGGGCAAGATCGGCGTACGCCGCCTCGACCATGCCCTGATCGGCGACGGCTCCGTCGAAGTCCCCGTCGCGGTCGCCGTACAGCTTCGGCAGCTTGTCGGGCGTGATCCAGTTCCGCCAGTCCCGTTCCACCTCGGCCAGGTGACGCAGCAGGCCGAGCAGCGACATGGTCGACGGCGGCACCGAGCGCCGGGCGAGCTGCTCGGCCGTCAGGCCCTCGCACTTCATCAGCAAGGTCAGGCGATAGTTCCCCAGGTAGTCCTGCAACGTCGCCAGCTCCCCGTCCGGGCTGACGTTGTCGCTGTTGCGAAGATCCTGATCCGGGTCCGCCCACATGTCGGGGTAGACGGTTGCCTTGGTCCATCGCTCGGGTTGGTCGACCACCCTTGCCATGCTGGACGACGAGTCCTCGACTGCCAACTGAGTATCGGCCGCGGCGTCAGCGCAGGTCGGTGATCCGACGTGCGGAGGGGCCAACCACCTCGACCGAGTGGCCCAGATCGAGCTGATCCACGATGTCGCGGACCAACTGGGCAGCCTGGTCAGGCTCCAGGTCGACCGCAACGCTCACCGGAAAACCGGTGATCTGAGCTTTGACTTTCGCCTTGTCGGCGTAGAGCTTTTGAATGTGCTCGACGTTGAGCGCCTCCAGAGTGTGGGTAATCAGCCAGGGCATGTGTCCGATGGTGCCAGGCTTGCCACGCCGCAACCACGAATCGAGGAGCGCTTCGATGTCACTCACCCGGATCCACAACTTGTCCATCTCCCTCGACGGCTTCGCCACCGGCGAGCCGCAGTCCCTCGAGGCGCCGTTCGGTCATGCGGGCGAGCGGCTCCACGAGTGGATGTTCGGTACCCAGTTCTGGGAGGCGGGCGGCACCGCCGGAGTCGACAACGCCTTCGCCGAGCGCCACAGCCCCGGCATCGGCGCCGAGATCATGGGTGCCAACAAGTTCGGTCCGCCCGGCTGGCAGGACGATCCGGACTGGAAGGGCTGGTGGGGCCCGAACCCGCCGTTCCACACCCCGACCTTCGTGCTCACTCACCGTCCCCGGTCATCGATGGAGATGGAGGGTGGCACCACCTTCCACTTCCTCGACGCCGCCCCGGCCGACGCGCTCGAGACCGCCCGCGAAGCGGCCGATGGCCGAGACGTCAGGATCGGCGGCGGCGCCACCGTCGTCCGCGACTTCGTCGCCGCCGGACTCGTGGACCAGATGCATCTCGTCCAGGTCCCGATCGTGCTGGGACGCGGCGTCCGGATCTGGGACGGCCTGGCGGCCCTCGAGGACGCCTACGCCATCGAGGCGATCTCCTCCCCGAGCGGGGTCACGCATCTCACCTTTACGCGGAAGGCCGCCGCGTAACTGCTCAGCCCGCGCTCTGATAGGCCTCGGTCAGCCAGTCGCGCACCTCGTCGTCGATCTGGGCGGTGTTCGTGAGCTCGAGATGGTGCATCCAGACCTTGGCTGAGGGATGCGCGACCTCCTTGAAGCGGTCGGACGCGACCTCACGCGGCAGGGCGATCGAGAGGACCGCGGGGACGTCGCTCTTCAGGTACTGCCCAGGGCGCCAGACGTACGCGAACCCTTTCCGGCGCCGGAAAGCGATCTGGCTCTTCGTCACCCGGACCGCCGCTTCGCCGATCGCTGCCACGGCATCCGCCACGGCGCAATAGAGCACTAGGCCTTCCGGGAAATCCTGAAAGATGCTCTCCGGGGTCAGCTCATCGTCGCGCTCGGCGGTGCGGGCCTGCCAGCCGCGCTTGGCGGCCGCGCTGCGCTTCTTCCGCGCTCGCTCCCGCTCGCGGGCCAGCTTCTCGGCCGCGCGTTCGGCCCGACGCTGCGCCGCTTGCGCCTGGCGCTGCTCGCGCTCGATCACCGCCGGCGAGCGCACCGGCCAGACGTAGTCGACGTCGGTGGGTGTCCCCGGTGGGAAGAGTGGTCCGTAGTGCTCCGGATCCTTGCGCAGCAACGACGACCGGTGGCTGATCTGCAGGTCCTCGTCGAAGAGCCATGGCGGCAGCTCGCCGGCCTCGGCCAGCTCGGCGTACTCCCGGATGCTCATCACCCCGGCCGTCCGCAGGTCAGCCACGATCGTCTCCGCGCAGGTGTCACCGAAGCCGCGCTCGGTCCACACCGCGCACGCGGTCAGCCCGTAGCGGCCGAGCGCTTCCTCGTAGCCCTTCCACATCAGGACCGCCGGGTGGGAGGCCCACGCGTACCCGGGAACCGTCAGGGCGCGCACGATCTGGATCACCTCGACCCGCTGCTTGCCCAGTCGCTTCAGGTCGAGCACGCGCATCGACGTCTCGAAGTCCGGGTAGGGGACGAAGGTCTGCACCGCGACTCAGCCCGCTCAGCCGCCGACCCAGGTGTCCAGCAGCTTCTGCAGCGGCCTCCCCTGACCGGGATCGACGACGACGAAGCCGAAGTCTCGCCGTCGTTGAAGCTCGCGACCTCGGCGTCCGGTGAGACGAGGTCGTCGAGCGCGTGACGGAGCACCATCGGGTCAGCCCACTCGGCCTGCACCTCGAGGTCGCCAGGTCCGCCGCTGCCGCGTTGATCACGTAGCTGACCGTGCCCTCCGTCGTTCTCGAAGTCGATGTCGCTGGCACCTCGGTGAGCCGCTCGCGACGTCCCGATGCGCGGCCAGCCAGATACCGGCATCGGCACCTCGTAGGCGTCCGAGTCCTCGACGAACTCCAGGTCCAGCGCACCGACGTTCGTGCGCGGGCGCCATCGGGATCGGGCCCGCCGTCGACCGCATCTCAGCCGCCAGCACCGTGAGCACGCAGCCCGTACGGATTCTCCTCGTACACTCGTCGGCGTCGGCCAGGCGTCGTCGAGGTTCGTCCGTACGAGCTCGATCGGCCGCCGTGGGCGTCGATCGGCTCCGCCGAAAGCGACCCTGGGGCGACGGTCACTGGCACACTCCGTCGCCAGCGTGCTGACCTCAGCTCGATCCGATGAGTTTCGCGGGCCGGCGCGGTCAAACCGGAGAAGGGAGACATCATGATCATTGTTGCCGGCGCGCTGCGCGTCGACCCGGCCCAGCGTACGGCCTACCTCGACGACTGCTACGACCTGATCGCCGAAGCCCGGCGCACGAAGGGCTGCGTCGACTTCCACCTCACCCCCGATCCGCTCGAGCCTGACCGGATCAACATCTTCGAGCAGTGGGAGTCGGTCGCCGCGGTCGACGCCTTCCGCGGCTCCGGTCCGTCGGGCGCGCAGCAGGACGCCATCCGCAGCGCTAGCGTGTGGCAGCACGAGATCGGCTTCTCCAAGAAACTGTGAGGCGACGATGCCCGACAAGTTCCCCGACGTCGACAGCTACATCGACAGCTTCCCGTCCGAGGTGCAGGACGTGCTGCAGAAGATCCGGCGGACGATCCATGAGGCGGTGCCGGACTCGACCGAGACGATCAGCTACAACATCCCGACCATGCTCCGCGACGGCCGCCGCTACGTGCACTTCTCCGGCTGGGCCCGGCACGTCTCGCTCTATCCGACTCCCGAGTCCAGCGCCGGACTGGCTGAGGAGCTCGAGCCGTTACACCGCGGGCAAGGGCACGCTCAAGTTCATGCTGAACAAGCCGATTCCCTACGAGCTGATCGGCCGGGTCGCCGCCGCCCTCGCCGGCCGAGACCCGCGCTAGGCTCGAAGAGTCGACCAGCACCATTCGTGGAGGAAACGTGAGTCTTGTTCGAGGTCTGATCAAGAGCGCCATCGTCGTCAAGGTGGCTCAGGTCGCGCAGCGGGAGCTGTCCAAGCCGGAGAACCAGCGCAAGATCAAGGAAGGCTTCGAGAAGGTCAAGGAGGAGCTCGACAAGCGCCGCTCGAATCCCTGACGAACTCAGCCTCACAGCGCTCCGCCCGGCGTGTCGCACCCCCGCCGGGCGTTGAGCGATCGGTTTTTCAGGGGTGTTAGCGTGAAAGCACCATCACATCGGGAGCTCACACCTCACGTGGGCTGAGAGGGCGGAGTGCGTCACGCGGGTCCGCCGACCGACCGAACCTGACCGGGTAATGCCGGCGTAGGGAGCGATCAGTGTCCGTCACCTCGTCACACCTCTCCAGCACCCACAACCCGCACCGGCGCAGCCGAAGCGCCGCTCGTCCTCACCACCGAGCCGCCCCGGCCGCTCGGCTTCCTCGACCAGCTGGCGATGTGGGGCAACCTCGGGATCAGCCTCTTCGGCCCGCTCACCGGCGCCCTCGTCGCCACCACCACCGGCTCGGTGCCGCTGGCCATCGCCGCGATTCTCGTCGGCTGCGCTCTCGGCGCCACCCTGCTCGGCGCCTCCGCCGTCTTCGGTGCCACGACCGGCGCTCCGGCCATGGTCTCGATGCGCGGCATGCTCGGCCGCCGCGGTTCGGTACTGCCCACCGTGCTCAACATCGCCCAGAACATCGGCTGGGCGACGATGGAGATCATCGTCATCGCGACCGCGGCCGTGGCCATCCTCGGTCCGGCGTGGCGCTGGCCCTTCGTGATCCTGGCCGGGGCCGGCCGCCACGCTGATGGCGGTCCGCCCGCTGGGCAGTGTCCGGCTGCTCCGCAAGGTGATGGTCTGGCTGGTGCTGGCGGCCTCCGTGTTCCTCTTCGTCCGGTGCTGACTGCAGCCGCGACAGGCGATCCCGCAGGATTCGGTGCTCGGCTTCTGGCCGGGGTCGACCTCGCCATCGCCGGCGTGATCTCCTACGCGGCGCTGGCCCCCGACTACAGCCGGCACTCCCGGACTCGCCGGGATGCCTTCTGGGGCGCCTTGCTCGGCTACGGCCTGGCCGCGGTCGCCTACTACACCCTCGGTGTCTTCGCCGTCGCCAACCTCGGCGCCGCCGACGTGATCACCGCGCTGATCACCCTGCCCGCCGGGGCGATCGCCATCGGCATCCTGCTGGTCGACGAGGTGGACGAGGCGTTCGCCAACGTCTACTCGACCACCATGTCGGTGCAGAACCTGTTCCCGCGGCTGGACCGGCGGATCGTCGCGGTCGACCATCGGCGTGATCGCGACGCTGCTCGCCGGGCTGCTGGACTTCAGTCAGTACCAGTCGTTCCTGTTCCTGATCGGTTCGGTGTTCGTGCCGCTGTTCGCCGTCGCCGCGGTGGACTTCTTCGCGGTCAGCGGACAGCGCTGGGACGTCAGCGACCGCGCCCGGGTACGGGTGGTGCCGGTGATCGCCTGGGCCTGCGGGTTCGTGGCGTACCAGCTGGTCTATCCCGGCACCGTGCCCGGCTGGGCGGACTTCTGGACCGCCGTGGCGGGCGCGATCGGGTTCACCGCCCCGGCTGGCTCGGTTCCTCGGTCGCCGCGATCCTCGTCGGCGGACTGGTGATGCTCGTGGCCGGGCGGCTGGCGGCCAAGAGGCAGTTACCCAACCGTTCATGACGTCTTCGCTCACTCGGCCCTGTCGAAGCAGGACGACGTGAGCGAAGATCGGGTCATGATCGTTGCTCATCGGGGGTACGCGGGTCGCCAGCCCGAGATGACCCGGGCCGCGTACGCCGAGGCGATCGCCTGGTGCGCGGTGACGCAGATCCCGCTCAGCCTGGAGTGCGACGTCCACTTCAGCGCCGACGACCAGCTGATCTGCCTGCACGATCTGCGCGTTGACCGGACCGCGACGACCCGGGGCCGCGCGATCGACATGACCGTCGCGGAGCTCAAGTCCCTCGACTTCGGCAGCCGTTGGGTGGACCAGCCCACCCCGGCGCAGCGCGAGCTGGTCACGCTGGCCGAGCTGCTGGAGATGGTGCGGCGGGCTCGGGCCGACCAGGTGCCGGTGAGCCTGGAGATCGAGACCAAGCACCCGAACCCGCGCGGGTCGCGGGTCGAGCTGCGGCTGGCCGAGATGCTGACCGCGCTTGCGCTGGGACGCGCCGGGCAGTCCGGTGCGGGTGATCTCCTTCGACAAGACCGCGGTGAAGCGGCTCGGTCGGCTGCTACCCGGGCTGGAGCGCACCTTCCTGATCGAGCAGCAACTCGGCCGCTGGGCCAACGGCCGGCTCTTCGACGGCGTACGCGTCGTCGGTCCGGACCTGCGGCTGATCCGCGAGGACCCGGGCTTCGTCGCCCGCGCGCACGCTCGCGGCCACCGGGTCAACGTCTGGACGGTCAACGAGCCGGAGGACATCGAGTTCTGTCGCGCGCTCGGCGTGGACGGCTACACCACCGATCACCCCGACCGGGTGGCCGCGATGCTCGCCGCCTGAGCGGCCGGAGTCACTCCGGTCGGTTGTCGGCGCTCCGGCCGATCAGGTACGGCGTGGTCACGCCCTCGTACATCAGGTGCGCGATCATCCCGTCCTTCGCGTGCCCGAGGTTGTGGCAGTGGTCCATCCAGATCCCCGGGTTGTCGGCCACGAACGCGATGTCGTAGGTCTCGTCGTCCGCACGTTGAGGGAGTCCACCCACCAGGGACTGCCGGTGGCCGGCACCCCGTTGCGGGCCAGCACCAGAGCGTGGTGCCCGTGCAGGTGCATCGGGTGTACCTCGCCGCTGTGGTTGTCGATGTGCATCCGGATCACCTCACCCTGGCGCACCACATACATCGGCACGTTCGGGTACAGGTGGCCGTTGATCGACCACCACAGGCCCGGCTTGCCCTTCACGAACCCGGGCCGATAGCCGATCGAGTAGTCGAACGATCGGTCCGGCCGGTCCGGGTCGAAGGCCAAGATCGAGCGGAGCTCCGTACGCCAGCAGGTCCAGCTCCCGAAGCGGTTCCGGCGGCAGCGGCGGGATCGCCCTCGCCCAGGATGACCGCGGTGCCCTTGGACACCTGGACCCGCACCGGCCGGCCGTCCGCCGGCATGGTCAGACCGAGATCGACCCGGGCGCCACCGGTCATGGTCACCGACTGGTCGACCACCTCGCCAGGCTGGTTGACGTCCGTGCCGTCGACGGCCAGCAGTCGATACGGGGTGTCGCTCCAGGCCTTGATCGGGCCGTTGTCGGTGTTGACCACCCGCAGCCGGATCTCCTCGCCCGGCTGTGCCGGCACCCGGTAGTCGCCAGGCACACCGTTGATCGTCTTCGCGCCGAGGTAGGTGTGCGCGGCCGCGATCACGTCCCGCGCGGCACCCGGATCGCGCGGTTGCACGACCAAGATCGCCGTAGAGTCCGCCGATCACCTGCTCGTGAGAGACCTGGTGCGAGTGGTACCAGTACGTCCCGACCTGCTCGGCGACGAACCGGTAGACGAACTCGCCGCCCTCCGAGCACGGCGTCCTGGGTCACCCCGGCCACGCCGTCCATCGCGTTGGGCACGTCGAGACCGTGCCAGTGCAGAGTCATGCCCTCGGTCACCGACTCGTTGCGCAGCCGCACCTCGACCAGCTGGTCCTGGGTGACCGTCAGCGTCGGCCCCGGGCGACGTGCCGTTCAGGGTGTAGCCGGGCACCGGCCGATCACCGATGGTCAGCTCGGTCTCCGCGGCGACCAGATCGAAGATCCGGTCCGCCTTGCGGGCCGGGTCGGCGACGAGCGTCTCCACACTGACCGTGTCGACGCCGCCGTGGCCCCCGCTGTGACTCGATGGGCCGGACTGAGACACGCCGAAGTCGGCGTACCCCATCTGCATGACCGAGTAGTGCTTGGGCACCAGGCTGGCCTGCCAGAGGTAGGCCAGCGGGGCGAGCAGTGCGACCGTGGCCGCGATGGGGAGTGCGATGCGCCAACGCCGGCGCGCGCTCGCATTCCCCCCGGTCATCGAACGATGCGGAAGGTCAGGCGACGGTGGCCGGCTCGACCGGCTCGGCGACCCGCGTCGCCCGCTTCACCCGCATTGCGGCCGTCACGGCCACGCCGAACAGGATCAGCGCATTGAGACCGTGCAGAGCGCCCAGCACAGGGATGCCCGCGGACCGGCTAAGGAAGGCCAGCGCGTACTGGACGACGATCACCCCGAACACGATCAGCGCCCACTTGACCCCGCCCGGAATCTTGGCGAAGAACGAGATGATCAACAGCAGCAGAGCGGCTAGCGGCACGGCGAAGGTGCCGGAGATGCCGTGCAGCATGAAGCCGACACCCCCGCCGACCTCAGCGTTCGGATCCTGCATGGTCGACGCGTCGAGCGTGCCGCCGCCCTCGATCCACTTGCCCAGGCCCGCGATCGCGTACGCGATGAACGCGGCCTGCAGAGCGACGAGCACGGCGACGGCCAGAGCCAGGCCGCGATAAAGACCCTTCATGAACTTCCCCTCGACTCGTGAGATCCCCTGTGACCACAAGGATGACAAATGAAGAGGAGCTCTGCAGCCGAATTGCTGATACTGGCTGGACTCATCAATCCCGGGCGATCGGGCAGGACATGCAGCGCGGACCGCCGCGGCCCGACCCGAGCTCCGATCCGGCGATCGGGATGACCTCGATGCCGGCCTTGACCAACCGCTCGTTGGTCTCGGAGTTGCGCTCGTACGCCACCGCGACCCGGGGCGCCAGCGCGAGGGTGTTGTTGCCGTCGTCCCACTGCTCCCGCTCGGCGGTGACCGGGTCCAGCCCGGTGTCGATCACCCGCAGCTGGTCGATGCCCATCGCCTTCGCCGCGGCCTGCAGGAAGGGCGCCAGCGGTTCCAGCACCAGCTCCGCCGGGTCGTCGCCGGCGCGTACGGTCAGCGCCTGCAGCCGGTGCGCGACGTTCGGGTACATCACCACGGCGTCGACGTCGACCATGGTGCAGATGGTGTCCAGGTGCATGGTCGCCCGGTCCTGGTCGATCGGCACGACGAGCACGGTGTGGGCCAGCCCGCGGGTGAAGGCGGTCCGGGCCAGTCGCTCGGCCCCCGACGGCCGGGTCCGCTCGCCGACGCCGACCGCGAGCACGCCGTCGGCCAGGGCCAGCACGTCGCCGCCCTCGAGGAACTCCTGCTGCCAGCCGTGAATCCGCTCCACCCCGGCGAATCGCGGATGGAACTCATAGATCAGCTCGGTCAGCTGGGTCTCCCGCCGGCGAGCCGGCATGGCCAGCGAGGTGACGGTCACCCGGTCTTGGACCCAGACACTCGAGTCGCGGGTGAACAGCAGGTTGGGCAGCGGGTCGATGAGGAAGTCGTCGGGCTGCTGCAGCGCAGCGACCAGGCTGCCGGTGCCGCGTACCTCGTCGTTGCGCAGCCCGGTCATGATGACCTCGGCCAGGTCGTCGGAGTCGAGCTCGGCCAGGAAGCCCTCGAGGAATCTCCGCAGGGCGTCGCCGAGCCGCATGTCGGTGAGGGTGTGCTCGATCGCCTGGGCCCGTGCCTCGGGGTCGGCCAGCGTCTCGATCAGGAGCCTGCTGAGGTAGAGCACCTCGACGCCGCGGTTGCGGAGGGCATCGGCGAACGCGTCGTGCTCCTCCTGCGCCCGGTCCACCCACGGCAGCCCGTCGAAGAGCAGCGCGTCGTTGTTCCGCGGGGTCAGCCGCCGAAGCTCATTGCCCGGTCGATGCAGCATGACCGTCCGCAGCGGTCCGACCTCGTTGCGCACGCCGAGCGTGGCGCGTACGCCCAGCTCCGCCGTTCCTCCCGACACAGCTGCGACCTTATCCGCCCCCGCCATCCCCCCGCGCCCCTTCGCAGAATCGGACGCTGCGTCCGATGTTCGCGCTGCACGCCGGACAAATCGCGGGAGCGAAGCGACCTCCGGCCCCAGCGGCGAGCTGTGACCGGTTACTTCGTCAGCACAGTGCAAGAATCCGGCGTCCAGTGGCGTACGCCGGGGGCCGTGGCGTGCCGAGAATGCTCGTTGCTGCACACGCCAGGTGCGATGGGAGGCGCCGCCGATCGGCCACTGCACGCCACTTCCTTGCGCTGTGCTCCCGAAGTTTCCGGAGCTCAGCGCGAGTATCGGACGCAGCGTCCGAAACTGCAGCGGGACGAGACGGCCGATGACGGTCTGGAGACGACTGCCACGGAGCAGCAAGTCAGGATTAATCTGGCAGGGTGACTGCCGCCCTCGCCCGCGTCGCGTGCGTGATTCCGGCGAAGGATGAACAGGAGCGGGTGGCCGCGACCGTCGCCGCGGCCAAGGCCCTTCCAGGAGTGCGGATCGTTCTCGTCACCGACGACGGCAGCACCGACAAGACCGGTGAGGCCGCCGCCGCCGCGGGAGCCATCGTGGTCACTCACGGTCGCAACCGGGGAAAGGCCGCTGCGGTCGAGTCGGCGGTCAACGCCCTCGGCGTGATCGAGCAACGGGACAAGACCGACGAGGTGGGCACGCTCCTGCTGCTGGACGCCGACCTCGAGGAGTCCGCGGCCAACTGCGCTCCGCTGATCGTTCCGGTCACCAGCGGGAAGGCCGACCTCACCATCGCGGTGCTACCGGCGCAGCGGACCTCCGACGGTCAGCAGCCCGGCGGCTTCGGCCTGGTCATGAACACCGCCAGTCGCGGCATCGCCGAGCTCACCGGCTGGACGCCGAGAGCCCCGCTCTCCGGCCAGCGTTGCCTGACGCGAAGGGCCTTCGAGCTGGCCAGTCCGCTTGGCCGCCGGCTGGGGTATGGAGGTAGGCATGACGATCGACATCCTCCGGGCGGGCCTGCGGATCGAGGAGGTGGAGATCGACCTCCATCACCGCGCCACCGGCAAGGACCTCGCCGGTCAGCTGCACCGGGCCAAGCAGCTCAAAGACGTCACCCGGGCCCTCGCGGCCCGCGGTCTGGTGCAGTCCGGCATCGAGAACATGCGCGACATCGGCGGACTGCCCGGACTGGTCAAGCGGCTGAAGCGGTGACCACGACCAGGCGCAAGCGCCGCCCCGGGAACCCGGCCGCGCCGCCCAAGGCCGTCTACTCCCCGACCCAGTGGCATCGGGACCACCGTTACGCCCTCGCGGGCACCGTCGGCGCCACCGCACTCACCCTGCTCGCCGGATTCCTCGGCCCCTCCGCCGTGACGCTCACCCTCGGCCCCCGCGATTCCTATCAGCCGCCGTGGTACCTGCCCGCCGGCATCGTCTCGCCCAACGAGTGGTTCGTCTCCGCGCTGATCTGGGCCGCGATCATTCTCGGCGCCGTCGCGCTGTGGGTCGGCCTGCGCGCCCTCGCCGACGGCTGGAAACCCCGGGCCATGCGGCTCTTCGCGCTCGGGACCGCCCTCACCCTGCTGACCATCACCGTGCCGCCGATGACGTCCGCCGACGTCTGATGTACGCCGCGTACGGCCGGCTGCAGGCGATCGGCATGAACCCCTACGACATCACTCCGGCCGAGGTCTTCCGCAGCCAGTTCGACCCGGTGCTGAGGTGGACCGAACGCCCCTGGCAGGACACCCCGAGCGTCTACGGCCCGATCACCAGCTGGACTCAGCTGATGGCCAACAAGCTGGGCGCGGAGAACATGCACGACATCGTGTTCTGGCTGCAGCTCTGCTCGGCCGTCCCGTTCATTCTCGTCGGTGCCGGCGCGATCATGCTGGCCCACGGCGACGCGCGCCGACAGGCCCGGGCCGCACTGCTCACCATCGCCAACCCCGTGCTGATCTGGGCGGTGGTCGCCGGTGCGCACAACGAGCCGCTCTCGGTCATGTTCGCGGTCGCCGGCATGCTCTTCCTGCGCAAGAACCCCTTCGTGGCCGGCATCGGCATCGGACTCGCCGGCTGCGCCAAGCTGAGCATCGGACTGTGGGGCCTGGCCATGCTGTGGGCCTACCGCCGACAACCGGTCAAGGCGCTGCTGCTCTGCGCCGGCACCGCGATCCCGATGGGCCTGGCCTATGTGGTCTGGCAGCCGGCGGCCTTCTTCCAGGTGCTGCGCAACGGCGGCTACGTCTCCGTCGGCTCGTGGGCCAACCCGGTGTTCCGCTTCCTCGACCTGTTCATGACCGGCACCAACGCCAAGATCATCGTCGGGGTGATCAGCTATCTCGGGCTGATCGTGATCGGCTGGATGCTGTCCCGGACCGTGCCGTGGACCGCCGCTCCCGGCCTGCCCAAGGGTGCCGACCTGCGCCGCGACCCGCTGACCATCGCGCTGCGTACCGCCCTGGTGCTCTCGGTCGCCTGGCTGATCACCTCGATGTACACCCTCAGCTGGTACGACCTGATGGCCTGGGTACCGATGGCCGTGCTGGCCGCCAGCAAGCTGGACCGGATCATGCTGCTGCGGATCGCGCCGCTCTCGCTGGCCTACGTCCCGGGTCGCGCGCTGGACCAGATCGGCCCGGCGCTGGAGTTCACCGCCACCCGGATGCGGGACACGATCTCGCCGATCGTCCAGTTCGGCGTGCTGCTGGCCGTCGTGCTGTGGTGGCGACAGCCCGACCGGCACGAGCTGTTCCCGTTCCGGCAAGCCGGAAGGCTGCGCCGCAGCAAGTCCCGGCACCGGCGCCGGCGAAGCCGGCCAAACCGCGGCGGCGACCACGGCGGCCGAACCGGTGCCGTCAGCACCGACCGGGCAGCCCGACCGCGGTGTCACAGCGCCCACAGGCCCGCCGCAAGGACTATCAGGTACAACGCGGCCGATAGCCAGCCGAGCACCTTCTTGCTGGTACGCGCCGGCTGCGTCGGCAGCGACCGAGCCCGGACAGCCGCGTACGCGGCCAGCGACGAACCGAGACGCCGGCCAGCCCGCCCCAGATCCAGGCCGGGCACCAGAACCCACGGACCGTAGGCCAGCAAGATCACCAAGCCGGCGGCACCGGACAGGATCGCGCTGAGCAGGGCCAGCCGGTCCGGGCGCGCAAGGCACCGGACCGAAGGTGATCAAGAACAACACGGCGGCAGCGGTCACCGCCCAGCCATGACTCCCGGCGGTGCGGGCTCGTCGACGGCCGGCGGCGGACCGTCGACGGCGGCCAGCACGAGGCCCGGCCTCGTCGACCCACCGGCCCGTGTTGCCCAAGATCATCACCGCCTGTCCGCGCTCCCGGTCGATCGCCAGCATGCTTCGCATCCCGCCGGTGCCGCCGTTGTGCCAGGTGATCACCCGGCCCTCGACCTCGATCGTCTGCCAGGCCAGCCCGATCTCGCCAAAGGTCGACGGCGGCGCGCGGGCTCCAGCGCCGCCATGCCCGGCGCCGTGCCGGTGAGCACGGCCTCGGCGTAGCGGATCAGGTCCTCGGCCGTGGTGTAGGTCGACGATCCGGCCGGGGTGATACCCGGCGCCGTACCAGTGGGCCGCCCGCCAGCCGTTCTCCAGATGCGCGGGACTGACCTCGGCAGGGAGATCGTCGGCGGTCAGCGCGAACGTCGTCGAGGTCATGCCGAGCGGGCGCAGCAGCCGCTCGGTGGCGAGCGTCGGCCAGTCGGTCGACGCCGGCCGCGCGCGCCTCGGCGTGGCCGAGCAGGGACATGCCGAGGTTGGAGTACGCGTACGTTCCGGGCTTGCTCAGCTCGGCTGATCGGGTGAGGTCGATGAGCTGCGCGACCGTGACGTCGTACGGGTTTTCGTTGCCGGCCAGGGCCAGCAGGTTGTTCCGCGCCAGCCGCGGCGGCAGACCGGGCAGTCCGGAGCGTGTGGGTGGCCAGCTGCTCGAGCGTCGCCGTCGCCCGCGGGCGTACCCAGCAGTTCCGGCAGGTGCTCGTCGAGCCGGTCCGCCAACCGCATCTCGCCGCGTTCGACCGCGTCGGCCAGCAGCAGACCGGTCATCGTCTTGGTGATCGAGCCCATCTCGTAAGATCGTCTGTGGGGTTGGCACCGCGCCCGTCATCGGTGCCCAGTCCGGCGAAGCTGACCTGGCCGTCCCGGAGCCGGCCGACCGACAGCGTCTGGAACCCGCGGTCGGTGCACCAGCGCCGCGCGTACGTCGGCGACCAGCTGCTTGATCGCCGGCTGCGCGCCTGCCCCAGCGTCGGCGTACGCGGTCCGAGGATCAGGCTGGCCAGCACGCCGACCAGAAAGGCACGATCATGGCGCCCGCCAGTGCGTCCGGCGGCGACGCCGGGACTCTTCGCTGCCGCTGCGGTATCGGCCCGGTCGATCTCGGTGGTCCTCAACGCTCCTCACCCCTTGTCTTGTTCAGCGGCTGGTCGCGGCCAGCACCACCACCAGGAGCGGGACGACCCGGGGCCCGGGGACGCTCCAGCTACCCCGGCCCGTCGACGTCAGCCAGCCGGCGGCGACGAGCGCGCGGAGATGGTGATGCAACTGGCCGGTGGTGCCGAGTGACTGGTCGGCGGCGAGCTCGGCGGTGGTGGTGCGGCCGTTCAGCACCTGCTGCAACAACCGCAGCCGGACCGGATGCGACAGGGCGTCGAGCACCGCGGCAGCCGGCTCCCAGTCCTGCTCCAGGACGCGGTCGGACGGGGCTCCCCACTGCCAGGCCACGTCACCCTTGCCCACGTCCGCAGTTCCGCCGAACACGATGGCGTGGTCGACGTGTCGCTGCTTCAGCTCGTTCAGCAGCCAGAACTGCGGGTCATGGGGGCCGTCGGGCGAAGCGCCGGACGGCGGCGCCTGCAGGGCCGCAACGGCTTGCTCCAGCGCGGCAACCCGTTCTTCCAACGAATCCGGCACAACTCCAAAACTACGTAACTACGTCTTTCTTATCAAGTGGGTGCGACATATGCCTCAATCTCGGTGCGCAGTGCCGCGCGCCCGGCTGCGTCCTCCCAGAACGACGCGTCGACCGCGTCCAGCGCCAGGTCGGCCAGGCCACGCTCATCGAGGTCCGAGCAGGCGGGCCGCGATCGCGTATTCGGCGTTCAGGTCGGTGCCGAACATCGGCGGGTCGTCGGTGTTCACGGTGATCTTGACCCCGGCGTCCACCAGCTCGCGGATCGGATGACGGTCGAGATCGGGTATCACCCGGAGCGCGACGTTCGAGGTTGGGCAGACGTCAAGGGTGATGCCGTGTTCAGCCAGGTGAGTCAGCAGCCGTTGATCATGAACCGCGGCGATGCCGTGCTCGATCCGCTCGGCCTGCAGACTGGTCAGGGCGTCCCAGATCGTCTCCGGTCCGGTGGTCTCGCCGGCATGCGGGACACTGTGCAGTCCGGCCGCGCGCGCTCGGGCGAAATGATCGGCGAACATGGACCGGGGAAAGCCGAGCTCCGAGCCGCCCACGCCGAAGCCGACCAGCCCAGGAACGTCATGGTCGAGCGCGGCCGAGACCGTCATCTCCGCCGCCGGCAACCCGAAGTCGGCGGGGATGTCGAAGATCCAGCGCAGGGTGACGCCATGATCACGCCGGGCCGCCTGCCGGGCGTCCTCGATCGCCTCCACGAAGGCCTCGATCGGGAGTGCCTCGGTGACCGAGATGTACGGCGTCACCGTCAGCTCGGCGTAGCGGACCGTGCGCTGGGCCAGCTCGGCCGCGACCTCGTAGGTGAGCAGCCGGACGTCCTCCGCGGTCTTGACCAAGTCGACGACCGCCAGGTAGTTGCGGATGAAGTGCGCGAAGTCGTCGAAGACGAAGAAGTCCCGCAAGGCATCGGGGTCGCTCGGCACGGGCCCGGGATGTCGGGCGGCCAGCTCGGCCACGATCCGGGTCGAGGCCGAACCGACCTGATGGACGTGCAGCTCCGCCTTCGGCAAGCCGGCAATGAACTCCTCGATCACAGGGAGGAGTGTGGCAGCCCACGTCGCGCGCCCGCCGTCGGTTTGCTGTCTATCCTGTCCGGATGCACGGGGCGGGCTGGTACGCCGATCCCGG
The DNA here is from genome assembly GCA_963711015.1 of uncultured Actinomycetota bacterium. Classification (GTDB taxonomy): domain Bacteria; phylum Actinomycetota; class Actinomycetes; order Propionibacteriales; family Propionibacteriaceae; genus Microlunatus. Next base: position 190,477 of record CAVQCQ010000031.1, on the reverse strand, counting down.
CGGCAAGGCCCGGGTCTTCCGCTGGTGGGACGGAACCGGCTGGACCCGATGGCTGAGCCGGGACCCGAGCCCGCCCGATCCCGCGCCGCCGGCTGAGCCGGCAGTGCCGGGAACAGCGGACTTCCCACCTCCGGTCGGCGAACCCGTCGAGGCACCCGCGAGACCGCGGATGATCGCCGGCGGCATCCTGGCCGCGGTCCTGCTTGCGGTGATGGCCGGTGGCGCGGTCGTCTCGCTGACCGAGGACCGGATGCCCACGGGTCCCGCCGTCGCGCCGGCGGATGCCGCTCCGCCCCCCGCGTTGATCGACTACAACCCGCAGACCGGCCGGGTCTCGGCCGAGGAGATGTCGTACACCGTCCCGGGCCGGCCGTACCGCTGCGACGCCGCGGCCGCGGAACGCCAACCAACCTTTCGCAGCGTGCACTCCTGCTTCGCCTCTCGTGCACGAGAACTACGACCCCACCGGCCGCGACTGGGTCAGCACGTCGAACTTCGGCGTGCTGAACGAGAACCTCGTCACGCCCGACGACCTCGAGCGGACCGCCGACGACACCTTCGAGTCGATTCTTCAGCAGCCACCACTACATCGGCACCAAGATCACCGTCCGCAAGCGGCAAGAGCAGCCGCTCGACCTGGGCGCCCCGGGCCGTAGCCGGCTGATCTCGGCCGACCTGCACTATGCGATCGAGGACGTGCCCAGCAGTCACGACCGGATCGTCCTCGCCGTCACCCAGCTGGAGAGCGGTCGGTACGCGGTCTGGTACGCCACGCGGCCCAACGACGCGTCGACGATGGTCCGCGACGCGCTCGACACCTCCGCTCGCACGATCACCGCCCGGAAATGACCACGGCGGCACCCTCCGGTAGGGATAGCCTGGCCCGGTGCCCGGAGTTCCCCCCGCCAGCTACGGCTACTTCGGTCCGCCCGGGACCTTCACCCATCAGGCGCTGCTGAGCTTGCCGGCGCTGGCCGCCGAGCCGATCGCGTACGCGACGGTCGGCCAGGCGCTGCAGGCGGTGCGCGACGCCGAGATCACCGCGGCGCTGGTGCCGATCGAGAACTCGGTCGAGGGCGGCGTCTCGGCCACGCTGGACAACCTGACCTACGGCGAGCCGCTGGTGATCACCCGCGAGGTGGTGCTGCCGGTCCAGTTCACGCTGTTCGCCCGCGCCGGCACCGCCCTCGACGACGTCAAGCACATCCTCACCCACCCGCACGCCGCCGCGCAGTGCCGGGACTGGCTGGCGCTGAACATCCCGCACGCCGCGGTCACCGAAGGCGGCTCGACCGCGGCCGCGGCGGCCGAGGTGGCCGATCCGCTGTCCCGGTTCGACGCGGCGATCTGCGCCCCGGTCGCCGGGGAGATGTACCGGCTCACCCCGCTGGCCGAGGGGATCGCCGACAACCCGGACGCGGTGACCCGGTTCGTGCTGGTGTCCCGGCCCGGTCAGGTCGGGCCCGCCACGGGCGCGGACAAGACCACGATGGTGCTCTTCATGAGGGAGAACCACCCCGGTGCGCTGCTGGAGATCCTCGAGCAGTTCGCCAGTCGCGGGGTCAACCTGTGCCGGATCGAGTCGCGGCCGACCAAGAAGTCGCTCGGGGACTACTGCTTCTCGGTCGACGCCGAGGGTCACATCGACGACGCCCGGTTGGCCGAGGCGATGATGGGGCTGCACCGGATCTGCGGCGACGTGGTGTTCCTGGGCAGCTACCCGCGAGCCGACCGGGCCGAGCCGCTCATCCGCGACGGCACCTCCAACGCCGACTACGCCGCCGCCGTCGCCTGGCTCAAGCGCCTCCGCGGCTGACGCCCCACATGCTCTCCGACGCCCCCGTTACTTCGGGGGCGTGAGCGAGCATGTGGGGGTCAGCGGGCAGCAGCTAGCCGAGGACTCGGATCGGCGTGCCGGCGAGGTACGCCGCGATGTCGTCGACCGCGTCGCGGAAGTACGTCCGGTAGTTCCCGTCGGTGACGTAGCCCAGGTGCGGCGTACCGAGCACCGGCGCGGCGTGGGGCCGGCGCAACACATGATCAGCCGGCAGCGGCTCGATGTCGTAGACGTCGACGCCGTACCCGCCGAGCGACGGCCGGTCCAGCGCCTCGACCAGCGCGGGCAGGTCGACCAGGCCGGCCCGGGAGGTGTTGATCAACAGCGCCGTCGGTTTCATGATCGCCAGCTCGGCGGCCCCGATCGTGCCGCGGCTCCGGTCACTGAGCACCAGGTGCAGGCTCACCACATCACTGCTGCGCAACAGATCCTGCTTGCTCGGGGCGAGGTCGACGCCGACCTCGGCCGCGCGCTCGGCGGTCAGGTTCTCGCTCCAGGCCTGCACGCGCATGTCGAAGGCCAGATCCCACCCTCGCCACCAGCGCGCCGATCTTGCCCAGCCCGATCAGCCCGAGGACCCGGCCGGCCAGGTCCAGGCCGATGGTGTGCTGCCAGGAGTCACTCGAGGTGATCATCTCCCGGTCCAGTCGCCGGGCCAGACCGAGGATCAGCGCCCAGGTGAGCTCGGCCGGCGACTGCGGGCTGCCGCCGGTACCGCACACGGTCACCCCTCGGCTCCGGGCCGCGGCCAGATCCACCGACGCGTTGCGCATGCCGGTGGTGATCAGCAGCCGCAGCTTCGGCAGCGAGTCGAACAGTGAGGCCGGGAACGGCGTACGCTCCCGCATGATCACCACGATCTCGCTGTCCGCGATCGCCTCGACCAACGCCTCCCCGACCAGGTGCTCCGACAGGGCGCGTACGCGGACGCCGGGCAGCGAATCCCAGTCGGCGAACGATCGGGCCACGCCTTGGTAGTCGTCGAGGATGGTGCAGGTCAGCATGGAAGGTATGTTCCCTGAGCCCACTCAGGATGCGTCCGGCGCCCGGGTGTAGCGGCGCTCCGGCCGGCCGCGACTGCCGTAGCGCAGGCTCACCAAAGCCTTGCCCTGCTGCACGTAGAGCTCCAGATAGCGCCGCGCACTGACCCGCGAGATCCCCGCCTCATCGGCGTACTCCTGGGCCGAGCGCGGCTCGTCGGTCAGCGCAGCGAGGATCAGCTCGGCGGTCTCCGGGCTCAGTCCCTTGGGCAACGCGGTCGGGCGACGACTACCGGTGCGGCCGAAGATCCGGTCGACCTCGGCCTGGTCGCCGACCTGCGGTCGCGGCCGCCGAGCCCGAGAGGAGCGGTAGTCGTTCAACCGCGCAGCGAGATCGTCGAAGGTGAACGGCTTCAGTAGATAGTTGGCGACCCCGAGCTTGAGTGCGCGTTCGACGGTCTCGGACTCGTTGGCCGCGCTGATCACGATCGTGTCGCCCTCCACTCCGGCCACCCGGAGCTGGTTCAACAGGTCCAGGCCGAAGACGTCCGGCAGGTACAGATCGAGCAAGATCACGTCGGGCTGCAGCTGCAAGGCCAGTTCAAGGGCCTCCCGTCCGGTCCCGGCGGAGCCGACCGTCCGGAAGCCCTCCACTCGGTCGACGAAGGCCGAGTGGATCCGGGCCACCCGGAAGTCGTCGTCGACCACCAGCACGGTGATCATGACCGCACCCGGGGAGCGGCCCCGGACGCTGCAGCCGTCTCGGCCGGCGTGATCGTCATCCGGGCCACGAACTCCGCCCCGTCGGAGGTGTTGTTCACCTCGACCTCGCCACCGCGGCGGCGGCAGATCAGCCGGGTCAGCGCCAGCCCGATGCCACGCTCGCCGTCCTGCGCCGCCTTGGTGGTGAAGCCGTGCTCGAAGACCTCGGTGGCGATCCGCGCGTCGACACCCGGTCCTGAGTCGCGGACGATGAGCTCGGCTGTCCGCCCGGACTGCCGGATCTCCACCTGCACCCAGGCGTCCTTCTGGTCAAGCCGGTGACCGGCCGCGGCGTCGATGCCGTTGGAGATCAGGTTGCCGAGCACGGTGGCCACGTCATAGGAGCAGGAGGGTTCGAGGGGGTCGAGATTGGTCTGTGCACTGATTCGCAGCGCCACCTTCCGCTCGGCGGCCACGGCGGACTTGGCCACCAGCAAGGCCGCGACGGAGGAGTCCTTGACCCGGCGGGCCACCGTCAGATCTACGGCTGCGCGACCCTCGGTCAGCGCGTCGACATAGCTGACCACCTCGTCGTAGTCACCGATCTGGATCAGCCCTGAGATGGTGTGCAACTGATTCGCGAACTCGTGGGTCTGGGCCCGGAGCAGGTCGGTGGTACCCCGGAACGCGCCGATCTCCTGCTCCAGCTCGGCCAGCTGCGTTCGGTCCCGCAGCGTGGTCACCGATCCGATCGTCCGGTTGTCGTGGATCACCGGCATCCGGTTCAGCACCAGCACCCGGCCGCGGCGGATGACGACGGCATCGCGCTCGGCTCCGGTGGCCCCGGTCAGCACCTCGCGCAGTCGCCCTTCGATGGCCAGCTCGTCGAGACTCTGACCGACGGGCTCGGCAGGCAGCGACAACAGCTGGGCGGCCAGCGGGTTGACCATCGTCACCCGATCGTGGGAGTCCAGCGCGATCACCCCTTCGGCGATCCCGGTGAAGATCGCCTCGCGCTGCTCGACCAGCGCCGCCATCTCAGCCGGCTCGAGCCCGAAGGTCTGCCGTTTGATCCAGCGGGCCAGCAGCAGGGAGCCCACGACCCCGAGCACCATGGCGGCGCCGAGATAGGTGATCAAGGTCGGCGCAGCTTCGACCAGGGCATCCATGCGCGTGGGATTGAGTTCGCCGACCAGGGCGATGCCGAGCTGGCGTACCGGCCCGTCGTCGCCGAGGGATAGGACCGGCGCGGCGGAGATCAGGTAGCTACGACCCCCGAGCTCAGTGGTCGCCGTGTGGGACCGTCCCGGCGCTGCGGCGAGCTCGGGCCAGGCCACCGGTTCGTCCAGCAGCGTCGGATCGGTGCCCGCCAGCACCTTGCCGGTCCGGTCGGTGATCAACACCAGCTCCGCGCCGCTGATCTGCTGCAGCTGGGTGGTGGCGCCCGGCAGAGTTGCATCGTTGACGACCGCGAAGTTCCCGCTCCGGACGAGCGAGCGGGCGGCGAGGTTCTCGGCCAGCGCGAGCGTCCGGCGGCCCTGGTCCAGCAGGAACTGCCGGCGGGTCTGCTCGACCGAGACCGCCGACACGGCGACCAGCACGGCGCCGATCAAGATCAGCTGCACGAGGACGAGCTGGGAGGCCAGAGACCGCCACACCCGCGTACGCACGTCCCTCCTTCTCCTGGAGCCGACCAATTCATTGTGGCCCAGCACCCCGCGGACGAGCCCGCGTACACAAAGACCACAATGATCTCCAGTTCCAGATACAGACAACCCCGGTACGCGGACGGCAGGATTCGGTGTACCAAGGTGCGGCCCATTGCGGCCCCGACGCAAGGAACGACGATGCTCAAACGAATCAAGCTGTCCGCGGCCCTGGTGGCCGCATCCGCGCTGCTGCTCTCCGGCTGCGGCGCCACGGCCGACCGCACGGAGCCGGGCAGTTCCGAGCCTGCCGCCTCCGGTCCGATCACCGGCCTGCGCTTCATGGTCCCCAACACCGCCGGTAGCGGCTACGACACCACGGCCCGTGCGATGGCCAAGGTGATGGACGACAACGAGATCACGCAGAACGTTGAGGTCTTCAACCTCGCGGGTGCCGGCGGCACGACCGGCCTGGCCCGGACGGTGTCGGAGAAGGGCAACGGCAAGCTGATCATGATGATGGGCCTCGGCGTGGTCGGGGCGCAGTACACCAACCAGAGCGAGGCCAAGCTCGACCAGACGACGCCGATCGCCAAACTGATCGAGGAGTCCGGCGCCATCGTGGTGGCCAAGGACTCGCCCTACAAGACGATCACCGAGCTGGTGGACGCCTGGAAGGCCAACCCGAAGGGGCTCGCCGTTGGCGGCGGCTCGGTGCCGGGCGGCCCCGATCACCTGCTGCCGATGCAGCTGGCTCAGGCCGTCGGGATCAAGCCGACTGACGTCAACTACATCGCCTACGACGGTGGCGGCGACCTGTTGCCGGCGGTGCTCGGTGGCAAGGTGGCCTTTGGCGCCTCCGGGGTCGGGGAGTTCCTCGACCAGGTCGAGGCCGGCGAGGTGCGCGTGCTCGCGGTCAGCGGGGAGCAGAAGATGGCCGCAGTCGACGCTCCGACGCTGAAGGAGTCCAACATCGACCTGGTGTTCACCAACTGGCGCGGCGTCGTGGCCCCGCCGGAGCTGTCCGATGCCGACAAGGCGGCGCTGGTCGACGCAGTGGCCAAGATGCACGCCACTGAGGACTGGAAAGCTGCGCTGGAGAAGAACGGCTGGGCCGACGCGTACGTCTCAGACGCCGAGTTCGGCACCTTCCTCGAGGAGCAGTCCACCGCCGTAGAGGACGTGCTGACCGAGCTCGGGTTGTCATGAGTGACGCGGCCGCGGCCGCCGGGCAGCCTCGCCCGGCGGCCGAGCCGCAGCTCACCCGCAGCCGCGTACCGGACTTCGTTCTTTGTGCCGGGCTGGCGGTGGCCGGGATCGTCGTGCTGATCGACGCGCTGCGGCTCAGCAACAACGTGACCGGGGTCGACCCCCTCGGCCCCAAGCCGGTGCCGGTGGTGGTCGGTGGTGCCTTGATCGTGCTGGCCGGGTTGCTCGCCCTCGAGGTGGCCCGCGGCCACGTTGGCGAGGCCGAGGCTGGTGAGGATGTCGATCTGCACGCCAAGGCCGACCTCAAGACCGTGGGCCTGCTGGCCGGCGTGTTCGCCGTCAACATTGTTCTGATCGACCTGCTCGGATGGGTGATCAGCGGATCGCTGCTGTTCTACGGCCTGGTGATCGTGCTGGGCAGCCGGCACTTCATCCGCGACCTGGCGGTCAGCATCGTGCTGGCGCTGGTCACCTTCTACGGCTTCGCCATCGGGCTCGGCGTACCGCTGCCCGCCGGCATTCTGCAGGGGATTCTGTGATGGACAGTTTTCAGCTCCTGATCGACGGCTTCGCCACTGCCCTCACGCCCTTGAACCTGCTGCTCGCCTTCATCGGTGTGCTGGTGGGCACCGCGGTGGGCGTGCTGCCCGGCATCGGACCGGCCATGACGGTGGCGCTGTTGCTGCCGCTCACCTACGCGTTCGATCCGACCAGTGCGATGATCCTGCTGGCCGGCATCTTCTACGGCGGCATGTACGGCGGCTCGACGACTTCGATCCTGCTCAACACTCCAGGCGAGTCGGCCTCGGTGGTCACCGCCATCGAGGGCAACATGATGGCCAAGGCCGGACGGGCAGCGCCGGCGCTGGCCACTGCAGCGATCGGCTCGTTCGTCGCCGGGACGATCGGCACCTTGCTGGTGGCCTTCTTCGCTCCGCCGATTTCGCGGTTCGGGGTGTCGTTGGGCGCACCGGAGTACTTCGCGTTGATGCTGCTGGCGTTCGTCGCCGTCACCGCCGTGCTGGGTGCTTCGCGGCTCCGCGGCTTCATCTCGCTGACCATCGGCCTGACCATCGGGCTGATCGGCATCGACTCCGTGAGCGGCCAGCCCCGGCTGACCTTCGGCATCTCCCAGCTCGGCGACGGTATCGACGTGGTCGTGGTTGCGGTGGGCATCTTCGCCGTGGGTGAGGCGCTCTGGGTTGCTGCGCATCTTCGGCGCAAGCCGGCGGACGTGATCCGGGTCAAAGGTGCCCGGATGGGCAGGGAGGACCTGAAGCGGTCCTGGAAGCCCTGGCTACGCGGTACGGCGTTCGGGTTCCCGTTCGGCGCCATCCCGGCCGGCGGTGCCGAAATCCCGACCTTCCTCTCCTACGTCACCGAGAAGCGACTCAGCAAGCGCCCGGAGGAGTTCGGCCGCGGGGCGATCGAGGGCGTGGCCGGACCCGAGGCGGCGAACAACGCGAGCGCCGCCGGCACCATGGTGCCGCTGCTCTCGCTGGGCCTGCCGACCAATGCGACCGCGGCGGTCATGCTGGCCGCGCTCACCTCGTACGGGCTGCAGCCCGGGCCGCTGCTGTTCTCGCGGGAGAGCGATCTGGTGTGGGGTTTGATCGCGAGCCTGCTGATCGGCAACACACTGTTGTTGATCTTGAATCTGCCGCTGGCCACGGTCTGGGCCCGGCTGCTGCGGCTGCCCCGTCCGTACCTGTACGCCGGCATCTTGTTCTTCGCCTCGATGGGCGCGTACGCGGTCAACGGCACGCCGTTCGACCTGATCTTGCTGCTGCTCCTCGGGCTGCTCGGCTTCGTGATGCGGCGGTTCGGGCTGCCGGTGCTGCCACTGATCGTCGCTGTCATCCTCGGGCCGCGGGTCGAGTTGCAGGGCCGCCGGGCGCTGCAGCTGTCGGGCGGCGAGGTGTCCGGGCTCTTCGGCGGGGTCGACCAGGCGACGGGGGAGTACCAGCTGTCACCGATCGCCTGCACGATCTACGCGATCATCGTGATCATCCTGGCCTGGCCGCTGATCTTCCGGCTGATCCGCAAGGTGCTGCCGGCCCGGGCCGCCGGAGCGGTGGAGTCGATGTCGGCCGAGCCCGCGCTGCAGGTGGCCGAGCATCATCACGTCACGACGACCGAGGAGAGCGAGCCGCCTGCTGCCCCGACGACGGAGGAGTCACCGGGCGGTCGGAGCAAGGAGGAACGATCATGACCATCGTGGTGGGCTACACGCCGGCGCCGCCGGGCCGGGCCGCCCTGGTCGCGGCGATCGCGCAGGCCCGCAAGGAGTCCGAGCCGCTGGTGGTGGTCAACTCCGGGCGCGGGGAATCCCTGGACGACCCCACGTACGCGCAGCCGGCGGACCTGGAGTGGGCGCGAACCACCGCCGAGGAGGCGGGCGTCGAGATCACCGTCCGGCAGGAGATGCGCGGTCGCGATGCCGCCGACGAACTGCTCGACGTGCTCGACGAGGTCGACGCCAGCCTGTGCGTGATCGGCATCCGCAAGCGGACCGCGGTCGGCAAGATGCTGCTCGGCAGCAACGCGAACCAGATCCTGATGAACGCTCCGTGCCCGGTGCTGACCGTCCGGCCCTCCGACTGATGTCCGAACCGGCTGTCGAGGCGACCGCCGACCTGGTTGACCAGTACGGGGAAGCCCTCGCCTCCATCCCGGTGCAGTTCCGCAGCTTCGGCCGGCGGCGCCGGTTTGCCGGCCCGGCCGTGACGGTCAAGTGCTTCGAGGACAACGCGCTGCTCAAGTCTGTGCTCTCGGACCGGCGCCCAGAGCCTGATACGGGCCCTGAGCCGAACACGCGCCCTGAGCTTGTCGAAGGGCCGGTCCTGGTGGTCGACGGCGGCGGATCACTCCGATCGGCACTGGTCGGCGATGTGATTGCCGCCATCGCTGTCGAGCGCGGCTGGTCCGGACTGGTGGTGTACGGATGCGTCCGCGATTCGGTGGCCCTCGACGCCCTGGACCTCGGGATCAAGGCGCTCGGGACGAACCCGCGCAAGAGCGGCAAGACCGGCGCAGGAGTGGTCGGCGAGCCGGTCGAGATCGGCGGTGTCTGGATTCGGCCTGGTCAGCGGGTCGTCTCCGATGAGGACGGCATCGTCGTCCTTCCCGCCGACTAGCCCCCCGCGACCGTCCAGAAGGTCCGGATGTTGGTGAACTCACGGATGCCGGCTGCTGCGAGCTCGCGGCCGTAGCCGGACTTCTTGGTTCCACCGAAGGGAACCCGGGCATCCGAAGCGGTGGTTGCGTTGATGAAGGCTGCGCCGGAGGTGATCCGTTTGGCCACCTGCACGCCGCGGTCCATCGACGACGTCCACACGTTGAGCGACAGCCCAAAGGGCGTGGAGTTGGCGAGACGGATCGCCTCGTCATCATCGGCGGCGGCGACGATCGCGGCGACCGGACCGAAGGTCTCCTCATCGAACACCGGCACTCCAGGACCGGTCGTGGTCAGCACGGTCGGCGGATAGTAGTAGCCGGCACCCTCGAGTGGCTGCCCGCCGGCGAGCAGAACTGCGCCCTCAGCGACCGACGCATCGACCTGTCGCTGCAGCGTGTCCCGCAGGTCTCGGCGAGCCAGCGGCCCGACGTCGGTTGCCGGGTCCGTCGGATCACCGACGGTGAGCCCTTTGGCACCGTTGACGAAGAGATCGGTGAACTCCTCGGCAACGGCCGCAGCGACGATGAACCGCTTGGCGCACACGCAGCTCTGCCCGGCGTTGTGGTAGCGAGCCTTGACGGCTGCAGCCGCCGCGGCCGGTACGTCCGCGTCATCCAAGACCACGAAAGCGTCTGATCCCCCGAGCTCCAACACCGACTTCTTCGATGCCCGGCCTGCGGCCCCGCCTACCGCCGCTCCCGCACGGTTCGATCCGGTCAGGGTGACGGCAGCGATGCGGTCGTCGTTGATCAAGTGCTCCGTGGTCTGGGGCACGTCCGGCTCGGCCACCACCAGTGCCGTGACCAGGTGGGGCGGCAGGCCCGCGTCCAGGAACAGCTGCTGCAATGCCAAAGCACTGCCGGTGACATTCGGTGAGTGCTTGAGCAGCACGCCGTTGCCGGCGGTGACCGACGGGATGGCGAACCGCATGACCTGCCAGACCGGGAAGTTCCACGGCATCACCGCGAGCACCAGCCCGATGGGCTCGTAGCTGACCCACACCTCAGCGCCGTCGATCTCTACTTGCTCGTCGCCGAGGATGGCGGCGGCCTGGTCGGCGTAGTAGTCGGCCGTCACGGCGGACTTGGCGAGCTCGCCGGCCGCCTCGGCCAGCGGCTTTCCCATCTCAGCAGTGATCAGCTCGGCGAAGCTGTCCTGCTGGCGGCGCAGCTCCGCGGCCAGCCGACGAACCGCGGCCACCCGTGCCTCCAGCGGCTCCCGTCCCCAGTTCGCTGCCGCGGCCGCACCGGCGGCCACCGCGTCCTCGATCTGGGCTGGCGTCAAGGTCGGATAGCTGGCCAGCTCGGTGCCGCTGGCCGGATTGACCGTGGTGATCGTGGTCGTCATGGGGTACTGAGGCCGCCCTTGTCACTAGCGGAGAGATGCTCGAACGTCTCCCCGGTAGCGGTGATGGTCCGGGTCACGTCGCGTGCTCCGTACACCCAGTAGATCCGCATCACGCCCTCACCGCGGTTGTAGAAACGGTGCGGTACGCCGGTCGGTACCCAGGTCGCCTGGCCCGGTTCCAGGTCGAAGGTCTGATCCTCGATCTGCGCGACGGCCTGGCCCTCCAAGATCAGCACCGACTCCTCGCAGTTGTGGGTGTGCAGTGGGAGGCCGGTGCCGGGCTGGAAGGTGGTCTGGCCGGTGGTGATCTTGTTGTCGGCGCAGTTCCACTTCCCGACGTACGGGATGGTTGCCACCCCGTTGCCGCGGTCGAAGGGCTCCACCTCCGACGGAGTGATCAACAAGTTCGGTTCGGTCGGCGCGCTCATCGGCGGTCTCCTTGATCATGATGGAACAGTTGCGTGCAGAAGGTGTTGACCTGGCTGCCCTGGACGACGCACTCGTCAGCGGCCCGGCGCCAGTCCGCGAAGTGTGGAGTCGCCCGGTGCGCAGCGAATGCCTCGTCGTCGAGGTAGAGCTCGTAGAAGAGAAAGTGCAGCGGGTCCTCGCGGTCCTGGGTGACGTCGAAGTATGTGCAGCCCACCTCGTCCGCAACGGTACGTTCAGCGTTCTCCTTGATCGCATCGAGGAAGGTGTCGAGCTTGTGCTCGTGGACCTGCAGGGAAACGATCAACGCGATCATGGGAGTCTCTCCGGCTCGGGGACGGTCGGCGTCGGCAGTTTCGCGCCCGTGCCGGCCGCAAGCTGAATCAGGCTGTTCCAGGTGTTGTCGGGCAGCGCGATGCCGCGCTCCCGGTTCTGGCTGGTGTTGCGGTCCTCGATCTCCCCCGGGAAGAAGATTTCTTCGACGCCGGGAGCCATCGGTGTCTGCTTGACCTCGGCGATCAGCGCCTCCATCCGCTCGTCGAACTCGGCCGGTGGCATCATCGACGCCACGTCGATGGTGATCAACAGGTGGCCGCAACCGCTGATCTTGTCGGCCTCGTACGGCCCCACGACCTGGCCACCGAACATGCTGCCGGTGAGCACGCCGGCCAGCACGTCCATCATGAACGAGATGACGTAGCCCTTGTGTCCGGCCATCGGCAGGATCAGCCCGTGGATCGCTTTGGCGGCGTCGGTCGTCGGGGCGCCCGACTCGTCGGCCGCCCAGCCCGGCGGGATGTCCACGCCACGCTCGGCGGCCAGGTAGATCTTGCCGCGCGCCACGGCGGTGTTGGCGATGTCGAGGACGGCAACGCCCCGGCGTCCGGCCGGAGCCGCGATCGACCACGGGTTGGTGCCGACCGTTTTCTCCCGTCCTCCCCACGGGGCCATCGCAGGGCTGGCGTTGGTGGCCAGAAGTGCGACGCAGCCCGCCTCGGCCGAGCGGCGGGTGAAGTAGGCCGCCGTGCCGAAGTGGTTGGAGTTCCGGATCCCGACGGCGCTGATCCCATGGCTCCGCGCCCGGTCGATCCCCAGTTGCACCGCCTCGGCGGTCAGCACCTGACCGATGCCGTGGCGTCCGTCCCGGACCACCACCGCGCCGGAGTCGATCACCGTCTTGGACTGCGTGACCGACCTCATCACGCCGCTGCGCAGCCGGTTGACGTACCAAGGAAGCCGCAGCATGCCGTGCGAGGAATGCCCCCACAGCTCAGCGGTAACCAGGCTGTCCGAGAGCAGCTGCGCGTCCGCGTCCGGCACGTCCAGTGCGGTCAGCACCTCGGCTCCGAACGCGGTCAGAGCGTCTGTGTTCACGATCTTTCTCATGGCCCTAATGTCGTGTCGAGTTCGCTGGCGAGGGCCGCCAGGACGCTGGCGCAGTACTGGTCGGTGTTCTGGGCACCACCCACGTCGCGCGTACGCGATTCGGGCACGTCGAGCACCGCCTCGACCGCCCGCTCGATCGCGGAGGCGGCCTGCTGCAGTCGCGGATCGTCATGACGCCGGCCGAGCCAGCGCAGCAGCATCGCGGACGACAAGATCAACGACGTCGGGTTGGCGAGATTGCGGCCGGCGATATCCGGCGCCGACCCATGCTGAGCCTGCGCCACGCAGACCGACCCGCCGATGCTGATCGACCCGCCGAGGCCCAGACTGCCCGAAAGCTCTGAAGCCTCGTCGGACAAGATGTCGCCGAACATGTTCGTGGTGACGACGACGTCGAAGCTGTCCGGTCGCCGGATCAGGGCGGCCGCGGCAGCGTCGACGATCAGCTCCTCGAGCTCGACGTCGGCGTACTCTGCAGCGACCTTGCGCACCTCGCGGAGGAACAGCCCGTCGGTCAGCTTCATGACGTTGGCCTTGTGCACGGCCGTGACTTTGCCGCGTCGCTCCCGCGCGAGGTCGAAGGCGGCGCGCGCCACCGCGGCGGAGGCGGTCGCCGTGATCTTGCGGATCGAGAAGGCGCTGTTCTCGTCCGGCATGAACTCGGCCTGACCTGCGTACATGTTCCGGTCGGAGTAGAAGCCTTCCGTGTTCTCCCGGACGATGATCAGGTCCATCGGGCGGCGGAGCATCGTCAGGTCGTATCGAGACCGGCACGGCCGGATGTTGGCGTAGAGCTTGAACCTGGTTCGCAGTTCACCGGAGGGATTCAAACCGCCCTTGTCACGCGGCGGGTACTCGTAGTGCGACACCGGCCCGAGGATCACCCCATCCACCTCCGGTACGCGGTGGACCACGTCATCAGGCAGGGTGCTTCCTCTGTCACGGAGCGCCACGAGCCCGATGTCGCGGGTCTCGAACTGCAGTCCGAGGGCGAGCCGGCTGTTCACCTCACCCAGCACGCCCATCGTGGCCTCGGTGATCTCGGGGCCGATGCCGTCGCCCGGCAGCACAAGAATTCGCATCGTGGCGGCTCCAGTTTCCAGATTAGTGAGGGTACAATACTGTACAAGCGCACATGTATACAACTATGCAAATGGGGCTGAATGGACCAGCGAGTACTCCGGGTGTCCGGCGGTCAGGTCGTCTATGCCGAACTGAAACGACAGATCCTGAACCTGGAGCTGGCACCGGGCGAGCGGCTCTACGAACCCGATCTGGCCCAACGACTGCAGGTCAGCCGCACTCCTCTCCGCGAAGCCATCAAACTGCTGCTGGCCGAAGATCTGCTCGAACAGCTTCCCACCGGCGGTGTCGTCGTTCCCCGCCTGGCCGTGCGCGACATCGACGAGCTGTACACCACCAGAGCGGCCCTCGAAGGCATCCAGGCCGAAGCCGCCGCCCGCAAGGCATCCGACAGCGACATCGCCGTTCTCAACGAGATCGTCGAGCGCAACGCTCTGCTGGTCGGGTTCGCCACCGACGCGGAGGCGATCGGCCACAGCCTCCACGAACGAATCGGTGTCATCGCCGACAACACCTGGGTCAACCGCCTACATCGGCAGGTCGACGGCCACATGTCGCGTTACCGCAAGCTCACCAACGACACGCAACGACGCCGCGAACACGCACTCCGCGAGCACGAGGCCATCGTCGCTGCGATCGCTCGACATCAGCCAGACATCGCAGCCAAGACGGCGAGCGAGCATGTGTTCGCCGCCCGAGACGAAGCCATCCGCGCGCTCGAACAGCGTGGCCTGCCAACTCCTACCTAGCGGGAAGGGGAGGACGGGGCGTGCGCCGGACCCAGGGCCAGGTGATCGCGGCCCAGACGGCGGCGACCAGCGCCAACGCCAGCAACAGGTACCACGGCCAGTCCCCCATCAGGTCCAGCAGGGACGCGCCTGGGGGCTTGCGGTTGAGGTAGCCGTAATTGGTGCCGAGCGCGAGATTGATGCCGAAGACCATGGCGGCCCAAGCGGCGGTGCCCACCAGCGCGATCCGATAGCTGCGCCAGGTGGGGTGCAGTCTCAGACCCCAGGTCAGGTACAGAACGGCCCACATGACCAGGATGTGCTGCACCCAGTAGGAGGCGAACTCAAGGACCGGAGCAACGTCGAGGTGGATGTCCGGGGTGAGCAGCGCTTGCGGGTTGAAGGTCAGTCCCCAGTAGTAGGTGAGCGCCACGGCCCAGGGCCGGCGGCGCAGCAGCGCATATCCCGAGACGAACCGGAGCAGGTCGGACAGGTGCAGCGGCAGGGACTGGCCAAGTGCGAAGAACGGCGGCAGCAGCCACAGGATCAGGAATCCCAGCGTCACCGATAACTGGACGATCCCGAATGCCCGGGTGAACGCCTTCTCGGCGGCCGTGCCGCCACGACGACGGCCGAACCGGATCAGGAGCACAGCGCCGACGACGGTCGCCGCGAGCATCGCCCAGTGCGCCAAGCCGAATGTGGCGAAGCCAGGGCCTGGCATGCTCGTTCGGCTCAGCTCCGTCGCCGGAGTGGCCGGGTTGCGACCCCTGACTTCACGCCCGGGTCCGGCGACTGCCCATCGGTCGCCGGCCCGTCGGTCACACCCGTCGGAATCAACCGCGACGTCCGGGGCACCCGTAACGTCAACGCGCCCGGCAGCACCTCGGCGATCATGGTGTTGCACTCACCAACTGTGTCGCCGTCGACCTGATAGTGGTCCCGCTCCTCGACGTTGATCGTCACCCGGCGACCGGTGAGCCGGTCGAGCTGGGCGTCCTCGCGCCGCCGCCGGGTCAGCACCTGGGTGGTCAGCCGCACCCAGTCCCGGGCGGTCCGCGGGGAGGCCACCAGCACGTCCAGCATGCCGTCGTCGGCACGGGCTTCGGGAATCAGCTGGATGTTGCCCGACAGGATGCCGACATTGCCGACCACGATCAGGTGGGCCCGGCGCCGGATCGCCGGCTGGTTGTCGATGGCGATCGTCGCGTGCAGCGCCGGGTGGTTGGCATGCTGAGCCGCGGACACGAAGTAGGCGGCCGAGCCGACCGCGCGCTTCAGGTTGGGGTCGGTGCCCTCCATGATCACAGCGTCGATACCGACGCCGGCCATCACCGCGAAGTAGTCGGGTGGCCGGTCGTCGACGCTGAGGCGTACCAGGTCGATCGGCTTGTCCACCCCGTCGAACGCGACGTCGAGCGCCGCAGCCTCGTCGAGCGGGATGCCGATGTTCCTGGCCAGCAGGTTGCCGGTGCCGGCCGGGATCAGCCCGAACGGCACTCCGGTGTTGGCCAGACCGGAGCAGATCACCCGAATGGTGCCGTCGCCGCCGGCGCCCAGCACGAGATCGACTCCCTCGCGTACGGCCTGCTCGGTCATCGCCCGCCCCGGGTCGTCAGTGGTGGTTTCCATCCAGAGCGTCCGTTGCCAACCGCGAGCGGTCAGCTCGTAGTCCACCCGCCGGCGGAACATCGCCCAGTCGGTCACCTTGGTGGGGTTGAAGATCACGGCCGCGCGACGGGCCGGCGAGCTGGCCGTGGCCGCGATCTTGCTCCGGACGATCTCGGTCATCAGATCCTGCACCGGAACCTTGACTCCCGTGACGAGCAGGGAGAGGGTCGCCACCGTGGCCCCGAGCAGCGCGCCACCGACGATGTCGGATACGTAGTTGGCGCCGAGCAGCCAGCGGTCGACTCCGACCGCGAGCACCAGGAGGCCGGCACCCACCTGCCACAGCACCCGGGTGCCCAGGGTCTGCCGCGAGACCGCCAAGGTGGCGCCGACCGCGATCGAGACGGCCACTGCGCTCGTCAGGTGCGCGGCGGGGTAGCTGTACCCGGTGGCGGTGATGAGGTCGAGGGCATAATCCGGCCGCGGCCGCTGGAACACCAACCGACACAGTTCGGCCAACCCCCAGCCGAGCACGGCTATGAGAACCAGCGCCACCGCGAGCGCCCGCAGCCGGTGCCGGAACGCCCAGACTGCGATGCCCAGGATCGCCGCATAGCTCAGTCCGGGCCAGGTCACCAGAGCGAAGGCGGCGGCGATCTGTGCGGTTGGCGAGGCGGGATCCAACGGCGGGGGGACGAGGCTCTCGTCGAAGGTCCGGAAGGCCGCCGAGTCGAACGTCAGCCAGGTCCATCCGATCAGGGCCAGCAGCAATGCCACCGCGATCAGGATCGACCAGCGGTTGGGCGGTCGGCGGGCCATAGTTGAGCCATCATCTCAACTGCCGGCTCCGATACCCGCGTCCGCATCCGCGGAGACGTCAATTGCGTCGCCCGGCCACGAGCCGCTCGCTAGGCTTGGCCGGTGATCGACGTCAAGGTGCTGCGCACCGATCCCGACCGCGTACGCGCGTCCCAGCGGGCCCGCGGGGCATCGGTGTCGCTGGTTGACGATCTGGTGGCGGCCGATCACGCCCGGCGTACCGCGATCGCCCAGTTCGAGGAGCTGCGAGCCGAGCAGAAGGGGCTCGGCAAGCAGCTGGCCGCGGCGCAGGGCGAGGAGCGAGCCCGCCTGCTCGAGCGGACCAAGGAGCTCGCCGACCTGGTGAAGAAGGCTGACGCGACCCAGAGCGAGATCACCGACACCTTCCACGCGATGCTCAGTGACGTGGGCAACCTGGTGTTCCCCGACGTCCCGGCGGGCGGTGAGGACGACTTCGTGATCGTGGAAACTTCCGGTACGCCGCGCGACTTCGCCGCCGAGGGGTTCGCACCGAAGGACCATCTCGAGCTCGGCACGTTGCTGGGCGCGATCGATGTCGAGCGCGGCGCGAAGGTGTCCGGGTCGCGGTTCTACTACCTCACCGGGCAGGGGGCGGAGCTGGAGCTCGCGTTGCTCAACCTGGCGATGAGCCACGCGCTGGGCAACGGCTTCACCCCGGTCATCCCGCCCGCGCTGGTCCGGCCGCGGGCGATGGAGGGCACCGGTTTCCTCGGCCAGGCGGCCAAGGACGTCTACTACCTGGCGCAGGACGATCTCTACCTGGTCGGCACCGCTGAGGTGCCGCTGGCCGCGTACCACGCCGACGAGATCCTCGACCCCGCCACCCTGCCGCGGCACTACGTCGGCTACAGCCCGAGCTATCGCCGGGAGGCCGGGGCGGCCGGCAAGGACACCCGGGGGATCTTCCGGGTGCACTGGTTCGACAAGGTCGAGATGTTCGTCTTCTGCGCGCCCGAGGACTCGGCCGACGAGCATCGCAAGCTGCTCGAGTGGGAGAAGGACTTCATCTCCGCGCTGGAGATCCCGTTCCAGGTGCAGGAGCTGGCGGCGGGCGATATCGGGCTCAGCGCGGCCCGCAAGTACGACTGCTGCGGCTGGCTGCCCACCCAGCAGCGGTACCGGGAGATCACCTCGACCTCCAACTGCACCGAGTTCCAGGCCCGGCGGCTGAACATCCGCGGCCGGTTCGCGGACGGCACCGGCCCGGTGGCCACGCTGAACGGGACGCTCGCGGCGATGACCCGCTTGATCATCATGATCTTGGAGAACCACCAGCAGGCCGACGGATCGGTGCGGATCCCTGCGGCGCTGCGGCCCTTCCTCGGTGGGCGAGAGGCCCTGACACCGCGTTGATCAACTTCTCTGCCAACGGGGGCTGGCGTCCCCGGCTGGTCGCTCTTGACGTCGACGGCACCATCGTGGACCGGGACGGCGTGCTGCCGGATGCCGTGGCAGAGGTGATCACCGCGGTCGTGGCCGCCGACATCCCGGTCGTGTTGTCCACCGGCCGGTCCTGGCACGGCACTCGCGACCTGGTCGACCTGCTCAGGTTGCCCGGCGGGCCGGTGGTGTGCTCGAACGGCGCGGTGGTCGTCAGCTATCCGCCGGAGGAGATCGTCAAGGCGATCACCTTCGATCCGCGGGACGTGATCGCCAAGGTGGAGGAGTTCGCGCCCGGGACCTTGATCGCGGTCGAGGAGATCGGCCGCGGGTACCGACTCAATGATCACTTCCCGGGCGGCGACCTGACCGGGGAGATGATCATCGAAGACGTCGAGCAGCTGAGTGCGAAGCCGGTCACCCGGGTGATCTTGCGCGATCCGACCCGATCGGACTCGGATTTCCTGGCCCTGGCCCAGCACCTCGGGCTGCACGGTGTGACGTACTTCGTGGGCTGGAGCGCCTGGCTGGACATCGCTCCGCAGGGGGTCAACAAAGCTACGGCCCTCGCCGAAGTCGCGGCCGGGTTCGGCATTTCCGCCGCGGACGTCCTGGCCTTCGGTGACGGTCGCAACGACATCGAGATGCTGCGCTGGGCCGGTCGCGGAGTGGCGATCGGAGACGCGCCGCCGGAGGTCAAGGCGGCAGCCGACGACGTGGGGCCGCGCTTCGACGAGGGCGGTCCGGTGGCTGAGCTCCGCCGCTGGTTCGGCTGACGGCCCCGTTGGAATCGAACGCTGCGTCCGTTTTGCACGCTGTGCGCCGGAAGTAACGGGAGCACAGCGCGAAGAACGGACGCAGCGTCCGAAACTGCGGGAGCGGAAGTCACTCCGAGCCGTCGTATCAGGCGTCGCTCATCCCAGCGGGTACGCGGCCCAACCGCTCGGCGCCAGGCCCGGTTCGGGCTCGTCGTCGGTCTCCGGCAGGGACCGACCCTCACCCCCGAGCAGGGTGCGGGTCAGCGTCTCGGCGTCGGAAAGCATCTCGTCCAGCGCCTGGCTGACATCAGCATCGGTCGGCGTACGGTCCTGCTGCGCCGCGTTGATCACCACCCGGCGGATCAGCTCCTTGGTGAACGACGCGGTCACTCCCTCAGTGCGCGCCGCCGCGGTGTGCGCGGCGGCCTCGCTCAGCTGACCCGCGTCGAGCAGCTCCGCGGCGTACAGCCGGAACAGTCGCTCGCGGGCCTCCTGGTCCGGCTTGGTGATCTCCACGGCGAGATCCACCCGCCCGGGGCGCTCGACAAGCGCGCGCTCCAGCAGGTCGACCCGGTTGGTGGTCAGGATGAAGGTGATGTCCGCGTCCGCGGCCAGCCCGTCCATCGCCTCCAGCGTCTCGAACAGCGCCGCATTCGTGCCCCGGCCGCGGTGTTCGGCGACCAGGTCACAGTCCTCCAGCACCACGATCGCCGGCTGCGCGGCCCGAGCCAGGGTGGTGGCGTCATGCATGAGATGCAGCGTGTGGCCGGAAAGCAGCACGGCGGTTGACCCGGGTGACGCGCAGAGCAGATGCCGGACCAGGTGGGTCTTGCCGGTGCCCGGCGGGCCATAGAGCAGCACGCCACGCTTGAGGTGCTGCCCAGCAGCGAGCAGCACATCCCGACGTTGCCCGATGCCCACCACGTGCCGGGTGACGCGCTCGCGTACCCCCTCGGGCAGCACCACCTGGTCGGCGGTGACCTCCGGCCGAGGGTGGAAGGTCAGGTCGGCGCCGGAGTCCTCGAAGTCGAACTTGTGCACGGCGAAGGAGATCACCTGGCCACGAAGCAGGCTGAGCTGCGCCATCCGCTCGCGAACCTCGGCGAGGAAGTTGTCGGCCGTCTGAGCGTCAGGCGACAGCACGTCGAGCGAGTAGCGGCCCCGGCCATAACGCGGCTGCGGCGTGCGCTGCAGCCAGACCAGCGGCGCGCCGCGGAAGGTGATCTCCGCGATGCCGAGTGAGACCACGCGCCGGTCGGTGTCTGGCCCGGTCGCCTTGCGCTCGTAGGAGACCGGCCCGGCCGTGAACGACACGTACGCGTGGGTCAGGATGTCCATGATCGTGTCCGCGTCACCGCGGTCGCGGCCTTGGACACCACGTCGGGTACCGCCGTGCTCGACGAGCAGCGATTCCAGTGCCAGGTCGACGTTGATCGTCTGATACGGCGGGAAGCTCTCCGAGACCGGCTCAACCTCGTTGAGCGGTACGCCCAGGAACGCTTGGATCTCCTCGCCCACCGGCGTCAGTCCGGAGCGCTCGCCCTCCACCGCCGCCGTCATCGCTTCGGTGAAGGCTTCGTAGGAACGAGCGAACGCGACCACCTCTGGCTCCATGAGCCCTCAGGCTAGGCCCCCACGCCCTCGGTCAGAATCGGACGCTGCGTCGGATCTTCGCGCTGTACGCCGGAAGTATCGGGAGTCCAGCGCGAACAACGGACGCAGCGTTCGATCCTGACAGGGAGAGAGAGGGGAAGAGGGAGCGAAGAGGGAGATGTCGTCAGGCCGCCTGGGCTCGCCGGACGGGTGGGCCGGCCACGTCGGCGGCGACGGCCAGGACCGCGGCCAGGGTCGGCTTGACGGGGTCGGGGCGGCGGACGCTCGGCGAGCGCCGCTCCTGGCGCATGTGCCGCTTCACCGTGGAGAGCGAGCAGCCGAGCCGCCGGGCCAGCCGCTCCAGGCTCTCGTCGGGATGGGCGCTCCGCAGCCGGATGACCTCGTCGTGGTCGATCTGGCGGTGCCGCCCGATCACGCCGGCCAGGGTGTCGAAGTCCTCGGGCGCGACGGTGATCTGCAACCGGCGTCGGATCTGGGTCCGCTGGGCGGGGGTGGTGCCGGCCACGAAGCCGGCGACGTCGTGTTCGACGACCGCCGTGTACAGGCAGCCGGCGATCAAAGGGCACTCGTTGCAGGCCGCCCGGGCCTGGCCTATCAGTTCTGCTTGCTGCCGTCGCATCGACGCCGGGGCCGCCGCCCCGAGCTTTTCCTCGAGCAACGGGCTCTGGAAGACGGGGGCGAGCTCGACACAACGAGCGCGTACGCGGCCGGGGGCGGCGAGGGTCGGATTCGGCATGACGTGGTCTCCCGAGCGAGGCGGTGATCGGCCTGAAATAGCCACGCATGGGACGGGCGCTCTGGTTCACCGGTTCCCGGAAAGATCAGGACTTCCCTGAGAATTCCCTGACTTCTCTGCCGCGGGAGAAACCGCCTACAGGTACATGCCTTCCGCGCCCGTACGCGGTGGCCCGTCCGGCATCACCGGTCCGGTCCCGGTGCCGGGCGGCAGGGCGCGGCGCATCTGCTCGAGCTGCGCCCGCGCCGCCATCTGCTGGGCGAACAGCGCGGTCTGGATGCCGTGGAACAGTCCTTCCAGCCAGCCGACCAGCTGCGCCTGGGCGATGCGCAGCTCGGCGTCGGTGGGCGTCGCATCATCGGAGAACGGCAGCGTGATCCGTTCCAGCTCCTCCACCAGCTCCGGCGCCAGCCCGTTCTCCAGCTCGGCGATCGAGGCCTCGTGGATCGCCTTCAACCGCTGCCGGCTGGCGTCGTCCAGCGGAGCCGACTTCACCTCGTCCAGCAGCTGCCGGATCATGTTGCCGATCCGCATCACCTTCGCCGGCTGCTCGACCATGTCGGTCACCGACTTCGCCGAGTCCTCGGGCTGGTCCTGCGCCTGTGGCGGACCCTCCACGGCCATCGCCTGCGGGGTCACGACGTACACCCGGCCGTCGTCGGTGGCGCCCGCCACCCCCTGCATCTGTTGGGGGGCGTCCTCGTTTCCGGCGTTCGGGTTCGCGGTCATGCCTTCGACCCTAGTGCTCGCCGAAAACCAATGGAGGCAGGCAGCGCGAGCGCCGTAATGTGAGTCGGTCATGCTCGACTTCCCGCCGCCGGTTGCGGACCTCCACAGAGCCTCCTCAGACGACGCGCGGAGGCCCTTTGCCGACCCCGACACTCGCAGCCCGAGCCGGTTCCTGCGCTGGCTGCTGCGGCAACAGCGCCCGGCGCTGGCGGTGTCGGCCCTGCTGTCGGTTCTGGAGTGGCTGCCGGGCTCGGTCGGCCCCTACCTGGTCGGCCGGATCGTCGATGACGGCATCCTGGGCCGCGACCTGGGCACCGTCGCCGCGCTGACCGGACTGATGGGCGTCCTGGTGCTGGTCGGCATCGCTGCCGGCATCGGCGGCCACACACTTGTGGTCCGGACGTGGCTGGTCGGCATGTACGGCCCAGGAATGATGGTCAACCGCAAGGCCATCCAGATGGGTCACCTGATGCCGCAGCGCACACCCACCGGTGAAGTGCTCAGCGTGGCGGCCAGCGACACCGACGAGTTCGGCGCCCTGACCGAGATCGTGGCTCGATTCGCCGGCGCCTTCATCGCGTACCTGATCATCGCCGGGTTGGTGCTGTCCACCTCGATGCCGCTCGGCATCGTCGTGTTGATCTTCGCACCGGTGCTGGTGCTGCTGGCGTCACCGTTGCTCCGCCCGATGGAGCGGCGGCAGGAGGTCGAGCGCACCCGCAACTCCGACCTGACCTCGATGGCGACCGACATCGTCGCGGGGCTGCGCATTCTGCGGGGCATCGGCGGTGAGCAGACGTTCGCTCGCAACTACGCCGAGCAGTCGCAGCGAACTCGGCGGGCCGGGGTGTCGGCCGGAGTCTGGCAGGCGGCGGTCGAGGGCAACAGCGTGTTGTTCTCCGGCCTGTTCCTCGTGGCCCTGACCTGGCTCGGCGCTCGAGAGGTCGTCGAGGGCCAGCTCAGCGTGGGTGAGCTGATCAGCTTCTTCGGGTACGCGGTCTTCATGGTCTGGCCGATCCAGACGTTCTTCGAGCTGGCCCAGAAGTGGGTCCGCTGCCTGGTTTCGGCCCGCAAGGCAATCGCGGTGCTGAGCCAGGAGCCGCCGTGGCGTACGCCGGAGGTCCCGTTGTCGCTGCCCCACGGTGCGGCACTTCATGATCATCGGTCCGGCTTCGTCGCCCGGCCGGCTGAGTTGACGATCATCGTCTCGGCGCTGCCGGACAACTCGGCAGCGCTGGCCGACCGGCTCGGCCGCTACCTGCCACCGCAGTCTGATCACGTCAGCCTCGACGTCGAGGACGGCCTCACCGGCCGGGCGGCTCGGCAGGCCCGGGCCCGGCAGCAGGCGGAGTGGGCACGGCTGACCAAGCGTGATCTTGCGCTCGCGGGGCAGGAATGGGGCGTCAGCCTGGGCAGTGTCGATCTGGCCGACGTGCCGATCGACGACGTGCGGCAGCGCATCGTGGTCAGTGACGCCGCCAGCCAGGTCTTCGCCGGCACCCTGCAGGCGGCGATCGACCCGGGCGGCCGGCTCACGCTGGAGCAGGCCGAGGCGGCGCTCTGCGCGGCGGCAGCCGAGGACGTGTTCGTCGCGCTCGACGGCGGGTGGCAGGGACAGCTGGAGGAGCGTGGTCGCGGGCTGTCCGGTGGTCAGCGGCAGCGCGTGGTGCTGGCCAGGGCGCTGGCCCTCGACCCGGAGATCCTGATCTTGGTCGAGCCGACCTCGGCCGTCGACGCACACACCGAGGCGATGATCGCCGATCGGCTGACCGACTACCGGCGAGGCCGGACCACGATCATCACGACCACCTCGCCGTTGCTGTTGCATCACGCCGATCGGGTGGCCCTGCTGTCCGGCACGACCGTGGCGGCGTACGGGACCCATGAGGAGCTGCTGCGGGACAACGCCGAGTACCGCTCGGTGGTGGCCCGCGCCCTCGATGACGAGGCGGGTGCACGATGACCGAGCTGCACACCGGCCTGCGCAACTCGGCGGAGACCTGGCGCAGTACGCCGCCGCCGCCGCGGGTACCGGACGCGCTGCTGCCGCCGCGCGAGGGCTCGCTCCGGTTCCGGCTCAAGGCATGGCGCGGCCGGCACCTGCTGCGCGAACGCCGTGCGGTCGAGTACTTCGCGTCGTCGCGTCGTCCGGAACGCGGGTTGCCGGTGGCCAACCGCCAGGCGGTCTGGACGTTCTTCCGCCGGATGGTCCGAACTCGTCGGTTCGCGGTCGTCGCCCTGCTGATCCTGCACGCCCTGGCCGCGCTGTCCGGCCTGGTCGTGCCTCGGCTGCTCGGCGAGCTGGTCGACCGGGCGGCCGCCCCAGCGACGCTGGCCGCGACCATGAACGGGCTCGCCCTCGCCGTGGCCGGGGTGATCGTCGTCCAAGCGCTGATGACCTTCCTCGCGCTGCGGATGTCGGTGCTGTTCGGCCAGGACGTGCTGGCCGAGGCCCGGGAGTACGTGGTGCGCACCGTGCTCGGCCTGCCGTTGGGCCGGGTGGAGGCCGCCAGTTCCGGCGACCTGGTGACCCGGGTGACCCGGGACGTCTCGACGATGAGCCAGAGTCTCCGGTTCGGCCTGCCCGAGTCGGTGATCGCCGGCATGGCCACCGCTGCTCACCGTCGTGGCGATGGTGCTCAACTCACCGTTGCTCACCCTGCCGCTGCTCGTGGTGGCGCCGGTCTTCGTGGTCGCGGTGCGGCGCTACCTGAAGCGGGTGCCGATGGGCTACATCACCGAGGGCGGCACGTACTCGACGATCAACTCGACGCTGACCGAGACGGTGGAGGGCGCGCGCACCGTCGAGGCGCTCGGGCTACGGGACAACCGGATCGCGGTGTTCGACACCGACGTCGCCGTCTCGGCGCAGGCGGAGCGCTACACCATGGCGCTACGGAACATCCTGTTCACCCTGCTCGGCTTCGCCTACGACACTCCGGTGATCATGGTGCTGGGTCTGGGCGCGGTCGGCTACCTCAACGACTGGGTCACCCTCGGCGAGATCACGACGGCGGTGCTCTACATGCAGGCGATCGTGGAGCCGCTGGAGCGGCTGATCCGCAACGTCGACCGGCTGCAGGTCGGCATCGCCTCGACCAGCCGGCTGCTCGGTATCGCCGACGTCCCCCAGGACCGGGAGGCCGGCGAGGCGCGCCCGGCCGATGACCGGCTGGTCGGGCAGGACCTGCGGTTCGCGTACCGCGACGACCACGACGTGCTGCACGGCGTGTCGCTGGCACCGAGGCCGGGGGAGCGGCTCGCGATCGTCGGGCCGAGCGGGTCGGGCAAGTCGACGCTCGCCCGGCTGCTGTCCGGGATCAACCCGCCCCGGACCGGCTCGGTGACGGTGGGCGGGGTGGAGCTCGTCGAGCTGCCGCTCGACGTGCTGCGGACCGAGGTGGCGCTGGTCACCCAGGAGCACCACGTGTTCGTCGGCAGCGTCCGGGACAACATCATCCTGGCGCGCGAGTCGTCGCCGGACTCGGTCGTGATCGAGGCGCTGAAGACGGTCGAGGCCTGGGACTGGGTGGAGCGGTTGCCGCGGCAGCTGGACACCTTGCTGGGGTCGGGCAACACCAAGCTGACTCCGGCCCAAGCACAGCAGATCGCGCTGGCCCGGCTGGTGGTCGCCGACCCGCACACCCTGGTGCTGGACGAGGCCACGTCGCTGATCGACCCCCACACCGCCCGGCACCTGGAGGGGTCGATGGCGGCGCTGCTGCTGGACCGGACCGTGGTGGCCATCGCGCACCGGCTGCACACCGCCCATGACGCCGACCGGATCGCGGTGGTGATCGACGGCCGGATCGCCGAGCTGGGCAGTCACGCCGAGCTGCTGGCCGCCGACGGGGAGTACGCCCGGCTCTGGCGGGCCTGGACGTCCTAGCCCGGCCTCCGGGCGTTTGGCACGATGGGGCGGTGCGGATCGGGATCGACTGGGGCGGCACCAAGATCGAATCCGTCGTGCTGGACCAGTCGGGCACGGAAGTGCTCCGCTCGCGGGTGCCTACGCCGCGCGGCGACTACGATCGCCGTCGCCGGTCGCGCCCACCATGGCCCCAACAACGGCGCCGGCGAGTGGGGCCACAACCCGCTGCCGCAACCCGACGTCACCGAGCTTCCCGGGCCGGTGTGCTACTGCGGTCGGCACGGCGATTCCAGCGGCGTACGCGGTGCCGCCTGGCTGTGGCACAGTGAGCCGTCATGACTGACGCTGCGCGGCTCGAGTTCGCGATCGACCTGGTGCGCGAGGCCGGTGCGCTCGCGCTGGAGTACTTCGGCCAGATCCGAACGCTTGCGATCACCAGCAAGGGGCCGCAGGACATGGCCTCGGCGGCCGACCTGGCCGTGGAGGAGCTGATCAGGAACCGGCTGGCCGCGGCGTACCCCGACGACGCCTTCCTGGGCGAGGAGACCGGCCTCGCGGGCGAGACCGACGGCGGCATCTGGGTCGTCGATCCGATCGACGGGACCCAACCGTTCCTGAGCGGGCTGCGCAGCTGGTGTGTGTCGATCGCCTACGTGCGCGATGGCCGCATCCGGCTCGGGGTGGTCTTCAACCCGGCCGCCGACGAGCTGTTCGTGGGCGGTCGTGGCGTCACGGCGACCCTGAACGGGCAGCCGATCGCCCCCAGTCCGGCGCTGAGCGTCGCCGACGGGCTCACCTTTCTCGGCTACTCGTCACGGATCCGACCCGAGCAGGTGGTTCCGGTGCTCGACCGGCTGCTCCGGGCCGGCGGCATGTTCGTTCGCAGCGGCTCGGGCGCCCTCGGACTGTGCGACGTGGCCTGTGGGCGGCTGGTCGGCTACGTGGAGGCTCACCTCAACTCCTGGGACGGCCTGGGCGCTCTTGCGGTGTGCGAGGCCGCCGGTGTCCGCATTAACGACTACCTGACCGGCGATGCACTGTTGCGGGGCAACCACGTCGTCGCCGGCCCGCCGGCCGTCTTCGACGAGCTGACGTCGATACTCGGAACCGCCGCGATCAGCGGACCCGGAGGATGATCTTGCCGGTGTGCTCGCCTGACTCCATCCGGGCGTGGGCGGCCGCGGCGTCAGCGAGCGGGAACACCTCGTACGCCGGGGGAGCGAGAGTGCCGTCGGCGTAGAGCGGCCAGACCGTCTCGACGACCGCCCGGCAGATGGCGGCCTTCTGCTCGACCGGACGGGTCCGCAGCGAGGCGGAGTGCAGCTGGCCGCGCTTGGACATCAGCCGACCGATGTCCAGGCTGCCCTTCCGCCCGCCCTGCATCCCGATGATCATCAACCGGCCGTCGGCGGCCAACAGCTCGACATGATCATCCAGGTACTTGGCGGCCATGTTGTCCAAGATCACATCGATGCCGTGATCACCAACCGCCGCGCGTACCTCGGCCACCCAGTCGCCGCGATAGGAGATCGCGTGATCGGCGCCGAGCGTCCGGCAGTAGTCCAGCTTCGCTGCCGTGCCTGCGGTCGTGACCACTGTCGCGCCGAGGTGCTTGGCGTACGGGATGGCGAAGGAGCCGATCCCACCGGCGCCGCCGTGCACGAGGAAGGTGTCTCCGGCGGTCAGCTCGGCGTTCGCCAAGTTGGACTGCACCGTCGCCGCCGCCTCGATCACCCCACCGGCCGCCACCTCGTCGAGACCCGGCGGCGGTGGGACAACCTGTCCGGCCGGAACCACGACCCGTTCGGCGTACCCGCCGCCGGAGAGCAGCGCCACGCAGGCATCGCCGACCGCCCACCCGGACACCTCCGGGCCCAGCTCAGCAACCTCTCCTGATGCTTCCAGGCCGAGAATCCCGCTCGCCCCCGCGGGCGGCGGGTAGTGGCCCTGGCGTTGCAGGAGGTCGGCGCGGTTGATTCCGGCTGCGTGTACCCGAATCGCGATCTCACCCGGTCCCGGTCGGGGGTCTGGCACCTCGGCCAGCTCCAGCACCTCGGGTCCGCCGGGTTCGCGTACGGTGATCGCCTGCACGGATCACAGGGTGTCAAACCGGCAACGGCAGCTAGGATCGGGCCCCGGGCGAGGTCGCATAGTGGACTAGTGCAGGCGCCTTGAAAGCGCCCGAGCGGGAGACCGTTCCGTGGGTTCGAATCCCACCCTCGCCGCGCTCCAGCAACCTCCGAACTCGGTGCGCTGTCAGTACTCGATGCGACACTTGACCAACCAATAGTCCTCGCCTGTGTCACACAGCGATAGCGTCGAGTGAGGAGGTCAGCCGTGCCGAACGACTACTACACCAGGCCGATATTGACGGCCCGGGAGACCGCACGCTACCTCGGCATGCCGGAGAGCACGCTCGATGTGTGGCTTCTCGATCGCGGCCGGGATCCCTTGATCCATTCGGTTCAACCGGAGCGGCGAGGTTGGCCACGCGTGCCGTTCGTCGGTGTCGTCGAGGCGTACGTGTTGCGGGCACTTCGCGAACTGCATTTGTCCATGGATGACATCCGTAGAGCGGCCGACCTGGTGCGCGATGAGTTCGACGATCCGTACGCACTCGCCCACCGACGGATCGTCACCGATGGCGTGGCGCTGTTCGTCAAAGTTGCCAATGAGTCATACGTGCACGCTCGGGATCAGCAGCTAGCCATCCCCGAGACGCTGAAGGACTACTTGAAGAGCATCGAGTGGGACAAAGGGAACAACGCAAAGCGGCTCCATCTGCGCAACTTCCCCGAAGCGGCCGATGTGATCATCGACCCGCGTTTCGGTTGGGGAGCACCAGTGCTCGGGGCGTCCAAGGTCAAGGTCGGAGACCTGGTCGACCTCTGGCGACAAGGCGAACGGTTCACCACCATCGCGGAGGAGTACGGCCTCGCTGTCGACGTCGTCGAGGATGTCCTCCGGCAAGCCGCCTGAGTTCTTCTTCGATCGCAGCCTCGGGAAGATCACGGCGGCACGACTGCGCGAGTCGGGATACGTGATACACCTCATCGCCGACCACTACCCGCGTGATGCCGACAACGTTCCCGACGAAACATGGATCGCCGAGGGGTGCTCACATGGATGGGCTCTCCTTACCAAGGACAAACGCATTCGCTATCGCGCGATCGAGCTAGCCGCACTGCATCCTGGACACCTGTTTTGCCTGGTCAGTGGCAACTTGACTATCTCCGAGATGTCCGAAGTATGGCTCAACGCGATGCCTCGTGTGCTTCGAGCGGTCCACGACCGGCCGTCTGGCTTCTGGCATGTGTACCGCAACGGGACCATCAGACAGATGTGGCCCTGAGGCAGGTCCGCACTCAGGGTCCTCAATGATGAGGAGCGGCCAACGCCGATCGCTGGGCCGCGCCGCCTGGATAGGCTGACCCGGTGAGCCAGAGCAGCGGGGAGCGATTCGTGCTGACGGCTCCGCCGCCGGTCCGCGCGCTCGCGATCGCGGCAGCGACGACCGTTCTCGGGGCCGTCCTCATGGTGCTGGCGCAGGCCCGTGGTCTCGGCCTGGTGCTGTTGATCATCGGCAGTGCGCTGCTGGTCTTCGGGCTCACTCTCGGCCTGATCGCGGTCCTGCTGCTGGTTCGGCTGCGGTCCACGGTGGTGCTCGACCGTGACGGCGTCACCGTGCTGCGCGGCGGTCGCCGCCAGCGGCTGGGATGGTCGGCGGTCGACCACGTGGATCTCGACGGCCCTCGACTGAGCATGATCAGCAAGAGCGATGATCAACCGGACGTGATCGTGATCAATCCGCGTACGCCGACTGACCCGACCTTCCTCGCCCTGGTCGCTGCACTGCAGAAGCGTCTTGACGCCGACCGCGGCTACCGAACCAGTTGATCATCGCTCCGATGCGGTGAGCTGCTGCGTCATCTGCTCCAGGGTTGCCGCGTTGAACCCGAAGGCCCCAAAGGCGGAGAGCCGGTTCATCGGCATGTTGCCGATGATCTTGACCAACTCGGGATCTTTCATCACGGGGCTGTCCAGCCCGTGGATCAGTTCCCGGCCTCGAGGATCGGCCAGCCACTCCTCCAGGCTGGAGTTCGTCCCGATCGGTCCCGCGACGCTGGGCGCCGCCAGGCTGATGACCTCGGTCGCAACAAGATGCCGGGACGAGGTGCCAATAGCGATCTCGAAGTCACCGGCCTCGACCACCCAGTCGCTCCGGACGACCGACCAGTAGGCGAAGGACCGAGAATCCAAGGTCATGGCGACCGTCGTGCTCTCGCCCGGCTCGAGCCACACCTTCCGGAACGCCTTGAGCTCGCGGACCGGCCGGTCGACGCTCGCCTCGACGTCGCGGACATAGACCTGGACCACCTCGGCGCCGGCGACCTCGCCGGTGTTGCGGACCGAAGCCGAGACCTCGACCTCCAGGTCGCTGCCGGCCACCGAGCCCCGAGCGCTGACCTGGAGGTCGCCCACCTCGAACGTCGTGTAGGAGAGCCCGAAGCCGAACGGATAGCTCACCTGTTGCTCCGCCTTGTCGTATCCGCGGTATCCGATGAACAGCCCTTCGCCGTAGCGGACGACGCCGTTCTCGCCGGGGAAGTTGAAGTAGGAGGAGTTGTCAGCCAGCCGCAGCGGCAGGCTCTCGGCGAGCTTGCCCGAGGGGGTGGCGGCACCGGTGATCAGGTCCGCGGCCGCGCCGGCGGCGGCCTGCCCGGACAGCCAGCACTCCAAGATCGCCGCGGCCCGGCGTTCCCATGTCGACAGCGTGACCGCCGACCCGTTGGCCAGGATCACGATCAACCGGTCGCTCACCTCAGCGAGCGCCTCGACCAGGGCCAGCTGGTTGGCCGGCAGGTCCATGTGCGTCCGATCGAAGCCCTCCGACTCGGCCGACGCCGGAAGGCCGAGGCAGACCACGACATGATCAGCACCGCGCGCGGCGGCCACGGCTTCGGTGCGCAGTGCGTCGTCCTTCTCGGTCGAGTCGATGCCGAACCCGGCCGCGAAGGTGATCTCCACCTCCGACCCGAACCGGTCGGCGAGCTCATCGGTGAGCTTGTCGATGCGGGTGGGGTTCACTTGCGAGCTGCCCGCGCCCTGGTACCGCGGCGTACGCGCGAACTCCCCGATCAGCGCGACCCGGGATCCGGACTCCGGGCGGAGCGGCAGGGCGTTGCCGTCGTTCTTGAGCAGGACCGCCGACTCCAGCGCCGCCCGGTGGGCCAGCCGGTGATGCTCGTCGGCGTCGAATGTGCCGCCCTCCACCACGGTCGGCTGGGCCAGGTTGACCAGGTTGAGCACCCGCCGAACGCTGGCATCGAGCACCGACTCATCCAGCTGGCCCTCGCGAATCGCGGCGATCACGGCCGGTGGGCTGCCCTCGAGATTCGGCGGCATTTCCAGGTCCAGGCCGGCCCCGAGTGCGGCCACCCGGTCGGCGACGGCGCCCCAGTCGGACACGACCAGTCCCTCGAAGCCCCATTCGTCGCGGAGAATCTCGGTCAGCAGCCAGTGGTGCTCCGAGCAGTAGACCCCGTTGATCTTGTTGTACGCGCACATGACCGTCCAGGGCTGGGCCATCTTGACGGTCCGCTCGAAGGCGGGTAGGTAGATCTCACGCAGTGTCCGCTCGTCCACCTCCGCACTCACGCGCAGCCGGTCGTGCTCCTGGTTGTTGGCCGCGAAGTGCTTGACCGAGGTGCCGACACCGAGGCTCTGGATGCCTTGCACCATGGTGATCGCGAGCTCACCGGCGAGCCAGGGATCCTCCGAGACGTACTCGAAGTTGCGTCCGCACAGCGGCGAGCGCTTCATGTTGATCCCCGGTCCGAGGATGACCGCGACGCCGATGACCCGAGCCTCGACGGCCAAGGCTCGCCCGACGTCAGCGAACAGGTCTGGATTCCACGAGCTGCCGAGCGCGGAGGCGGTGGGGAAGCAGGTGGCCGGCACACTGCCGCCCAGTCCGACATGATCGGCTTCCGCCAGCTGCGCCCGGAGCCCATGCGGGCCGTCGGAGAGCATGATTGCGGGAATGTCCAGGCGCTCCACCGGCGCGGTATGCCAGAAGTCCGAGCCGAGGGTGAGCGAGACCTTCTCCTCCAGAGTCAGCTCGCCGAGTAGTTGATCAACGTTCAGGGCAGGCATGGGCAGGGGCCTCCTCGCGCGAAGTTCCGCTTGCGGTCAGCACCTGTCTAGCATCCGCGGCCGAGCTGCTGAGCCGCTGGTCGTCAGCGGACCGGCTGGCTGGTCGCCGCGATCTTCGCGTCGTACGCGCAGCTGTCGTTGATGTCCTCGCTGACGCTGGTGGAGTCACCGGAAGGCGAGTCGCTCGACTTCTTCTTTTTCTTGGCCTTCTTGGTCTCGTTGAGGGCAGTCTTGACCCGCTTGCGCATGTCGACGAAGTCCGGGTTGGCGCTGACGAAGCCGTTGACGCCGGTCTTGAACACGATGCTGCGCACATTGCCGTCCTTGACCCGCAAGCTGAGGTCGACCATCAGCGGCAGCACT
The DNA here is from genome assembly GCA_963711015.1 of uncultured Actinomycetota bacterium. GTDB lineage: Bacteria > Actinomycetota > Actinomycetes > Propionibacteriales > Propionibacteriaceae > Microlunatus. Next base: position 157,897 of record CAVQCQ010000031.1, on the reverse strand, counting down.
TCCTGCGGCAGGTCGGTGAAGACGATCTGCTGGCCTGCCTTGGCCACGTCCTCGTAGCGGGCCAGCATGTTGGCCGGGTTGGCCTGCTGAATGATCGCGTTGATGACGCAGCGCTGCCGGTCCATCCTGGCGTAGTCGTCGGAGCCGTAGCGGCCACGGGCGTACCAGAGGGCCTCCCGACCGTTGAGCTTCTGCTTCGGACCGGGGGCGATGTACTCCGACGGCGGGATGCCCTTGTCGGTGTCTCCGCCGATCGGGATGTGGGTGTTGACGTTGACCTTGATGCCGCCAAGGGCGTTGATCATCTTCGAGAAGCCCTGCAAGTTGATCAACATGTAGTAGTCGACCTGCAGCCCGAGCGCCGCGCCGACGGAGAGCTTGAGCGCATCGGCGCCCAGGTCGTCGGTCTCGCCGATCACGTCCTTAGGCACCTGGTTGGGCAGGTTCTCGTACATCGCATTGAGGAAGTACTCCGGGTTGCTGCCGTCGCCGGCCGTGAATCCCGACGGGTAGCGGTCATGCAGCGGCGAGTCCTCGGGGAACGGCATCCGGCCGGTGTTGCGCGGCAGGCTGAACATCGTGGTGTCGCCGGTCGCGGTGTCGATGCTGGCCAGGATGATCGTGTCGGTGCGGGTGCCGATCCGGCCCGGTCCGGCGTCGCCGCCGAGCAGCAGCACGTTGAGCCGGGGCTTGTTCGCCCAGGGATCCTGCGGCCTGGGCTGGCCTTTGGTGGTCTCAGTGGCCGTGAGGGTCGGGCGGGTCGCGCTCTTGGACGTCTTCTCGCTCTTGAAGACCGCGCTGACCGAGGTCGCGGTGACGTAGGAGTAGTTGGCCGCGACGGCCAGCGGTGCCGCGACCGCGAAGGCGAGCAAGCCGACCAGGACACCTCCCGCCGTGCGCTGGGCCGCCGTGACACGGCGACCACGCAGGCTGAGGTGGCTGGCGATCACAATGCCGACCCAGACCAGGGCCAGTAGGACGAGCGCGACCGACAGCCGGGTGAGGGCGGTCGGGTTCAGCGCGTACGCGAGCAGGCCCTGGCGGTCGACCACCGCGTAGAGGCCGACCGCGAGGAGCCCGGCAGCGAACAGGCCAAGCACCACGCTGCCGATGATCCGCCGTTTGGCCGCGATCAGACCCAAGCCGGGGACGAGGGTGCCGGCGATCGTGAAGAGGATCGTGCGCCGGAAGTTCTGCTCGGGCTGGAGTGAGCGACGTGGACGGGAGGTCGGCGATTCGGTGTGCTGCCAGCTCCACCAATCCGGTGGAGGCGACTGGTCCGCCAAAGCTCACCTCCTCCCCGCGGACTATGAAAGTGAAAACTCCGTTAACTTTACGTGCCCATTCGGGTCGGCGCGACATGTTCCGCTGAGGAGGAACGGCTTTGCCTCACGACTGGTCCGCTGGGTAGTCTTGCCCAGCGCTCCGCCTGGGTGGGGCGCGCCTTGGAGGTGTCGCCTAGTCCGGTCTATGGCGCCCGCCTGCTAAGCGGGTTGAGGGCACAACCCTCTCGCGGGTTCAAATCCCGCCACCTCCGCTCCGGTCAGGGCGTACGGCGCCGCCAACCCGGATGTCGGAACTCTGCGGCCGGCTGCCCACCATCGTGGGCCGTCGCCGAGGGTGGGCCGTTGAAAGGGGTTCTCGCAGGGCCTGGCTCGCCACGGTCGATGTGCGGCAGCCTCGAAGTCGACCAACAACACGAGAGGATTCCCATGAAGCAGCGAACTTTGGGAACTGGCCTGACCGTCTCCGAGATCGGGTTGGGCTGTATGAGCCTCACTGGCGCCTACGGCACCACCAGCGGCCCTACCCGCGAGGACTCGATTGCGCTGATTCGACGCGCGGTGGACCTCGGCGTCACGTTCTTCGACACCGCGGAGGTGTACGGCCCGTTCGAGAACGAGGAGATCGTCGGCGAGGCGCTCGAACCGGTACGCGACAAGGTGAAGATCGCCACCAAGTTCGGTTTCGCCTTTGCCGAGAACGGGGTCGAACCGGGCGGTCTGTGCAGTCGGCCGGAGAGCATCCGGCGCGCGGTGGACCACTCCTTGGCTCGGCTGCGTACCGACCGCATCGACCTGTACTACCAGCACCGCGTTGATACGGCGGTGCCGATCGAGGATGTTGCTGGCACGGTGAAGGAGCTGGTCGACGCCGGCAAGGTGCTGAACTTCGGACTGTCGGAGGCGGCGGCCGGCACCGTGCGTCGCGCTCATGCGGTGCATCCGGTGGCGGCGGTGCAGAGCGAGTACTCGATGTGGTGGCGCGACCGCGAACAGGACACGATCCCCGTGCTGGCCGAGCTCGGGATCGGTCTGGTTCCCTACAGCCCGTTGGGCAAGGGTTTTCTCACCGGCACCATCGATGCCAACACCACCTTCGCCGACAGCGACTTTCGGGGCAAGACCCCTCGATTCCAGGGCGAGGCGCTCAACGCCAACTTGGCCCTGGTCGAGGTGCTGAACCGGATCGCCGAGGAGACCGGGGCCACCCCGGCCCAGCTGGCGCTGACCTGGCTGCTTTCCCAGCAACCGTGGATCGTGCCCATCCCGGGGACCAAGCGCATCTCACGGCTCGAGGAGAACGTCGGCGCCTCGGCCGTCGAGCTGACCGAGGCGCAGCTAGCCGAGCTGCGCGAGGCAGCCGACCAGATCCAGATCGTCGGCGCTCGATACCCCGAGGCTCAGGACCGGATGACCAACCAGGAGGCGCCGCAGCCCTCCGCGTAACAGCCCCAGCCGTGTCGCTACGCGCGTAGCCAGAGCTGAACGGCGAAGATCATTCCCAAGGCAGCCACAACCCATCGGATCGGCGTCGCCGGCACTCGCCTGGCGATGATCGGGCCGAAGGCACTTCCCACCAACAGCCCGGCGGCCAGGGGTAATGTCGCCGCCCAGTTCACCGCTCCCGCCAGGACGAAGACGGTCGCGGAAACGATGGCACCAGCTCCCAGCATCATGTTCTTGAGGGCGTTCGCTTCCGGAAGTCGGTCGTCGATCGTGGTGAGCAGCGTGCCGAGCAGGAGAATGCCCGCGCCGGCGCCGAAGTAGCCTCCGTAGACCGACACCAGGCTGAGCGATATCCACCCGGCCAGGTGGCCGCTGTGGCGGCTGGGCCGCTGACGAAGGTAGGCAGTGAGCCGAGGTTGGACCATCAGCAACAACGAGCCGGCCGCGACCATGAACGGCACGACCCGTGCGAAGGTCTCGGCGGACGTCATGATCAGCAGCGCCGCTCCACAGGCGCCGCCGGCGGCCGCAATCACCAGAGCGCGGGTCAGATGGCCTTGAACCGCGGCTAGTTCAGTTCGAGAAGTCAGCGCTGATCCGGGCCAGCACGCAACTCCGGCGACGAGGTTCGCCACGCTGGCCGGCAGCGGAGGTACGCCGACGAGCAGCAGGGCGGGATACGAGACCAACGACGTGATGCCTCCCGCCGCGCCGAGCGCACCGGCGGCGACACCGGCCACCGCCAGCGCGCATGCGGCGAGCACCTCCATGACCGGCCAGTCTCACAGTTGGATCGTCGGTCAAGCTCAACGGCGGGACTCGCTCCAGCGCAACAACGTCGGCAGTGAACCGGTATTGATCACCCGCTCCTCGGGCACTCCGCACTCGGCAGCGCGATCGCATCCGATGTATTGCCACTCGAGCTGTCCGGGCGCGTGGGCGTCGGTGTCGATCGAGAACAGGCAGCCGATCTCGACGGCCATCCTGAGCAGCTCGCGGGGCGGGTCTTTGCGTTCGGGCCGTGAGTTGATCTCGACGGCGACCGCGTTGTCCCGACAGGCACGAAACACCGCTTGGTGGTCGAACTCCGATGGAGGACGACCCCGGCCGACGACGATGCGACCGGTGCAGTGGCCGAGGATGTCCATGTTGGGGTCTTCAATGGCCGCGAGCATGCGTTTGGTCATCACATCGCCGGGCGAGCGGAGTTTGGAATGCACGCTCGCGACGACGACGTCGAGGGCCGCGAGAACCTCCGGGGCCTGATCAAGGGTGCCGTCCTCGTTGATGTCGACCTCGATGCCGCTGAGCACCCGAAACGCTGCCGCCCCAGCATCGGCTTCAGCGGCAAGCTGGTCGTTGACGGCCTCGAGCTCGTCGAGTTGTCGCAGCAGGCGCTCGGTCGAGAGTCCGTTGGCGATGGTGAGCCGTGGCGAGTGGTCCGTCATGACGATGTACTCGTGGCCCAACGAACGCGCCGCGTGAGCCATCTCGAGAATGGGGCTGCCGCCGTCGGACCACAGCGAGTGGGTGTGACAGTCGCCCCGCAGCGCTGTGCGGAGCGCGTCGCCGGCAACGGCGTACGGCGCCGGTTCTGCTTCCAGTTTCGCCAGATAGGCAGGAACCTCGCCCGTGAGGGCTTGGGTGATCACCGCTTCGGTTGCTGGACCGATCCCCTTCAGCGAGCGAAGCTGATCGTTGCCGGCCAGGCGTTCCAACTCCCCAGGATCGAGGGTGGAAACGGTCTCGGCAGCGCGGCGAAATGCAGTGACGCGATACGTCGGCGCCTGGGATCGCTCCAGCAGGAACGCGATCCGCTTCAGCGCCGTCACCGGATCCATGCGGTCTGAGCGTAGGTGACAGCGGAGTCCTGAACCGGCTTCTCTGCGCACGTGGTGCGAAACGTGGCCTGGGCGTGGTTAGGAGCCGGTTTCTCTGCGCACGTGTGCAAAAGCGCCTGTGATCCGACTGCCGGTCACGGGCATCACACCTTGCGGGTGATCCACCTCGCCCCGATCGGGATTACCGTCGTTCTCGTGGCTGGGTACACCGATCTCGTCGAGCTGGTCGGCGGCGACTTCCGGATGGGATCGCAGCAGTTCTATCCGGACGAGGGACCGGTTCACGATGTGCACGTCACGGCGTTCGCGATCGAACAACACCCGGTGACCAACGCCCAGTTCGCGGCCTTCGTTGCGGATACCCGCTATGTGACGGTGGCCGAGCGCCCACTCGACCCGGCTCAGTTTCCCGGGCTGCCAGCGGACGAGCTGCAGCCTGGAGGCCTCGTCTTCACCGCCACGCCGGGCCCAGTCGATCTTGGGGATTGGCGCCAGTGGTGGCGATGGCGGCCCGGGGCGAGTTGGCGGCAGCCATTCGGCCCGGAGTCCGACATTGCGCGCAAGGACGACCACCCCGTCGTTCAGGTGGCGTACGCCGACGCCGAGGCCTATGCCCGGTGGGCCGGTCGCCGACTGCCCAGCGAAGCGGAGTGGGAGTACGCGGCTCGGGCGGGCAGTTCCACCACGTACGCCTGGGGCGAGGACGTGAAGCCGAACGGCCGGCTGATGGCCAACACCTGGCAGGGGCGGTTCCCGTACGAGAACATCGGCGCCAACGGCTGGGTGGGGACGTCGCCGGTCGGATCATTCCCGCCCAACGGCTTCGGACTGTCGGACATGATCGGCAACGTCTGGGAGTGGACGACCACCGACTACCTCGGCGGCCATGCCATGACCTCGCCCTGTTGTACATCCTCCTCACGGCCCGCCGGACCAACCCTGGTTCAGACCACGCAGAAGGCGTTGAAGGGTGGATCTCACCTGTGCGCGCCTGAGTACTGCCTTCGGTACCGCCCGGCGGCGCGCTCACCGCAGACGTTGGACACCTCGACCACGCACATCGGCTTCCGTTGCGTGGTCAGTGTGTAGTGGCGGCTGGTCTCGGACTACGTCGGCTGCGCTTGTTCGCCGGCGGCCTTGGCATCGTGTTCGATGCCGGCCGTGTCGACCTCGAGCTGCCGCGCCTCCACCTTCTCTGCCCTGGCCATCGCGCGCGTGATGTCAGCCTCCAGGTCGGCTGCGCCGACGACAACCAGTCCGGCCTGACCGGCATCCAGGTGTTCGCCCAGCTCCTTGAGATCATGACGGCTCATCCCGGCAGCTGCATGACCGCTGACCGCGCCCAGGACCGCGCCTCCGGCGGTGGTCGCGGCCAGCAGGCCGCCACCGATCGCGGCGAACGGGAACAGGGCGACAACGAGCCCGGTAGCCAGGCCGACGCCGCCGCCGAGAACGCCACCGACCCGGGTGGGTGTCTCGTGCTTACTGGTGATCCGGACCTTGCCGTCGAATCCCCGCTCGATCACGGCGGCGTCGTAGGCGTCGATCAGGCCGCGCTCGGTGTGGAGCTCCTTGACCAACTGGTAATCCGCTTGGGCGTACTCGACTCTCGGATAGACGCCCACGTACGCGATGAAGGTGTCGATTGCCATCCCGATTCCTCGTCTCTGCGGCCGCGACCAATGGGGGTTGCCCAGAACCTGCGATCGCAGTAATCGCAGTATGGGCCTGGCAACGATACCGGCCGCCGCTCGCCGGCCGCAGATGATCGATACCGGGATGAGTCATATCGGCTTCCGCTGCGTGATGCGGGATCCGACTGCCTGACTTCTCATGAGGAGCCCGGTCCAGTCGATGCAGCAGCGGCCGGCGTACCGGCGGGCGGACGGAGAGCTCCTCAGTGGTTGATCTCTCCGCCGGTAGGTCACTCCTCGGCGAAGGCCTCGCGCAGCTTCTGCTCCTGATCCGCCGACAGGTTGCTGGCGATCAGCTCAGCCTGAGAGCCGGGGAACTCCTCCTTGATCCGCTCGATGACGGCATCGGAGCTGAGCAGGAACAACGCTGAGGTGCCCGGCGTGACGCGCTGCTTCACTCCGTTGATGAAGGAGTCGTCGATGCCGACGTCGGCCATCGAGCCGCTCAACGCTCCGATGGCGGCGCCCATCGCAGCACCCAGAAGTGGCACGAAGAAGATCAACCCGAAGAGCATGCCCCAGAAGGCACCGCCGAGGGCGCCCGCGCCGGTCAGATTGTTCAGCTGGCGGGTTTTCGGCTTCTTCTTCCCCGGCTCCCAGGACACGACTGCGGCGTCCTGAATATTGATGAGCCGCTGGGCCTGCAAACCCTTGAGTCGCTCAACTGCCTGTTCGGCACCATTGACGTCCGAGAAGGCCCATGCGGTGAGAGTGGCCATTGGTGGGTGTTCCTCCTGTTTTAGGTCCGTGCGGACCGATGGTAATCGAATCGGAACGAGCCTGGCGCAGCCGGCCGTGGTCCGCGTCACTCTGATGGGGTGATTTCGGTCCAGCCCGCGTCAACCATGGTCGGCCGATCCCACGTAGTCCAGGGCGAGTAGCACCGGAGCAGGGCGGGCTTCGCAGGTACCGGATCACCGACATTGCGGCCCAGGCTGGGCTCAGGCTGAGCTGCGCGCCTTGCGGCCGGCACTGATTGAATGGCTGGGTGACGGCGAGGCGGTCCATCCTGCTGCTCCATGGGGTGCAGTCGAGTTCGCTGACCTGGTGGCGTCTTCGGCAGGATCTGGAGGACCTCGGCTGGCAGGTGCAGGTGGCCGACTTGTTGGGGCATGGGTCACGGCACGCTGCTGGTCCCGACGAGCTGACGATCGAGGCCATGGCACGAGACGTCCTCGATCAGGTGCCGGGGCCGGTGCAGGTCGTGGCCGGCCACTCGCTCGGCTCCGTCGTGGCCCTCACCCTCACCGGGCTCGCGCCCGACTACTGCGAGCGCCTGGTGATCGAGGATCCTCCGGGACTGGGCGGGTCGCTCGACCTGCACGACGCGGCCCGGGGCTTGGAGGAGTCCGTGCGGATCACCCGGATGGATCCGGCCGCAACCGTCCGAGCGCTGCTTGAGGAGAATCCGATGTGGTCCCGCCGGGACGCGGCCAACTCGGTCGAGAACCGGCTGATCCTCGACGTCGACCGGGTGGCCGGACTACTGAAGAGCGATCGGTGGGATCTGCAAGCGCTGGTGCGGGACTGCCCCGTGCCGGTGCAGCTACTCGCCGCGACCGACAACTCGGCCCTGGGCGACCCCGACCGGTCGGTCCTGATGGAAGAGCTTCCCGCTGATCATGTCGTGGTGATCAAGAGTGGCCACGGGATCCATCGTGAGCGGCCGGCGTTGTGGCTTCATCACGTGCTGAGGTTCGCCGAGTCGACGCAATGATCGCCCGGACCTTGGCGGTCAAGGCCGTGGAGCAGCCCCGCCCGCGTACCTGATCACCTTCTCGACGACGTCCGCGGGGCCCGGCATGGCGGCGATCTCGGCCTGGAGCCGCCGGGTCATCTGTCGCTCCGGTCCGGCGCCGAGCAGCTCCTCGACCGCGTTTCGGATCGTTCCGGGGACCTGATCCTTGTTGTGGATCGCCTGGACTGCCCCGATCCGAGAAAGGGCATCCGCGTTGAAGAACTGATCGGCGCCCTGAGGCAAGATCAACTGGGGTACGCCGGCCTCGAACGCTCCGAGGACCGTGCCGGTGCCGCCGTGGTGGACGACGACGTCGACCAAACCGAAGCACTTGCGCTTGATCGACGAACCTTTCCAGGTGGACGTGAGCCGAGACTTCCCCCACGGCGGCGGGGTCGCCCTCAGGGCCGACCGCCACCAGCAGATCGAGGTCAAGGTTGGTGAGGTCGTCGATCACCCGACGGAGGACCTCGACCGCGCCGAAGGAGACCGTGCCGAGCGTCAGGTAGATCCGCGGCCGGGTCTTGGGCGCCCGCAGCCAGTCCGACACCGGAGCAGTTCCTCCGGTCCAGGCCTGGCTGCGGATCGGGATCTTGGGCACGTCGTAGGGCCCGCTGAGAGATTGAAGCGACGGCGGCGCGGGATCGAGCAGCGCCTCGGCGAGCAACGGTGTCCCCAGTGGCGGTTTGAGACCGCGCTCGGCCCAGACCCGCTGTCGGAATCCGACGGTTGCTGGATGGATGCTCGAGTACCCGCCGTGGGTGATGCTGATCGCAAACGCCAGAGCGGGATGCCAAGAACGCTTGCGGCGACGCCGGCCCCGGTGTTCATCGCCTCGTAGATGATGAGGTCCGGCCGGCCGTCCTTCAGCTGCCGCAGCAGGATGTCGGAGATCGCCTCCGCACTCACGTCGGCGAACATGCCGACCACGAGGTCATCTCCGGTGGCCTCTGGATGGCGCCGACGGGTCTCGGCCACCAGCCCGTCGATGTCTGCGTCCGGCGGCACCGACTGGATCGTCGGCAGTGGAAGCTGCCCGACGAACGGCGCGCCGGTGGCAACCGTCACGTCGTGGCCGGCGTCGGCGCAGGCCAGCGCGAGTGGCATCAACGGGTAGAGGTGACCGTACGCGGGAAGGCTCGCGAACAGGATCTTCATGGGGCCATGCTGTCCCAACTGGTTCGCTGGCCGCTGGCACTGCCGGTACACTCGACTGGCGGTTCGGGCCGAGGCTCGACCCTGCACCCGTGGCTCAACGGATAGAGCATCTGACTACGGATCAGAAGGTTGGGGGTTCGAATCCCTCCGGGTGCGCCAACGTCTTCCCTAGCCGGAGCCGGTTTGGTCGATCGGCCTCAGCCTGGCGCTTTGCTTCCTGCTAACGCTGGTGCTAACACCGTCCTCAGAGTCGCCCTGGATCGCGGACTCGACCGCGCCCGCAAAGGTGGCCGCAACAGCCGGTGTTAGCTCTTGGATCACGTGGGCGGCCTGTGGCGGCCAACTCTAGTGTGGTCAACCCTGAACGCTCTACCCATGCAAGCGGCCCTGTCAGCGCTCCGCACAGCGGGTGGGGTCGGCCGAGATGGAGTGAGTGACCAACTGAGTGACTATCGGTCCGGCGCCCGGCGTTGCCCAGCACACGCAGCGCGGTCGCACTCGTCTGTGTAACGCCATGAAGGCAGCAATCGAGCAGCAGCCTAGGCCCCGGTGGGTCGTGTATGCCCACGGCTCCGCCGTCACGTCTACCCAGACGGCGTTGACCGGGAGCATGCTGATGGCATGACCGACCGCGACGGCTTCCTAGCCTGGGTAAAGACCACGCTGTACCAAGCGGAGCTCGCACTGCACAACGGTGACCCGGCCCCACGCCGGGCGCTCTGGTCCCGCAACGAGCCCGTGAGTGTCCTGGGTGCGTGGCGGAACGCCCATGGGCAAGACGAGCTGAATGAGCTTTTCACCGCCCTCGGACGGAGTTTCTCCAACTGCACGTCGTACGCGTTCGAGCTCCAGGCGTATGACGTGGTGTCTGATATGGCCTATACCGCCGGCCTGGAGCACACCTCGGCCTCTGTCGACGGTCAGCCACGCAGCTACAGCCTGCGGGCAACCCAGGTGTATCGCCGCGAGGGCGGCGAGTGGAAGGTAGCCCATCGCCATGGCGACACTGTGACCGAGTGATTTGGCATATCAGCGGCAGATGAGATCGTCAGGATGGGTTCTCCGGGCTGGGTTCAGGCACCCATGCCCTGGGCGATGGCGAAGCGCAGATCTCGCATCATGACGCCGGGGGATACTCGAAGTCGTGGAGATTCAGCTGCGGGACTACCGGATCAAACCGGGACACATGGACGACTGGATTGCAGGCTGGGAGGGTGGCATCGTGCCAATGCGGCAGCAAGAAGGCTTCGAGGTAGTCGGTGCATGGGTGGATCGGGCGCACGATCGGTTCGTGTGGCTCGTTGGATACTCCGGGGCGGACGGCTTCAAAGCAGCCGAGGAGAGGTACCACGCGCTGCCGGAACGACTGTCGCTGAACCCCGAGCCTTCCGACTTTGTTCAGGCTGCAACCTTGGACATGGTCGACAAGGTGCTGTGAGGTCACGTCACGCTCTGCGGTTCGCGATCCCACGTACGACAGGACGACGACATGGTCATGTTCGTCGGCCCCGACGCCAGCGGCAACGAGCTGGTTGAGGTCGGCGTCGTGATCTGGTGGGGTGGCGAGCTTGCCATCGCCCACGCTATGCGGCCCGCCCGAGACAAGTACCGACGGTGATCATGATGCGACCCTCCCTTGCCGACCTCATCGCCAACGCCGACCGCCTGGCCGACGCCTTTGAGAATCACGACCCCAAGCCCGAGGACTTTGACGCTCCGCTTCCGCCGCTGATGGCGGTCAAGCTTGCCGCGTTCCGGCGAGCCGCCGCGGAGAAGGAACTCGCCGAGGCCATTCACGCTGCCCGCGAGGCGCAGCTCTCTTGGCGCGAGCTGGGGGAGGCCATCGGCACCAGCGGCGAAGCTGCCCGCCAGCGCTACGCCTCCTGATGCCGTGTATGTTCAATCCCGATGATCATGAAGCGAGCGGCGTCAACTCATACCTTCTAACTCGCCGCACAGCGCTCGCCGTTGGCCGTGTGACTAGGGTTAGCACAGCGCTAAACTCGTGCATTGCTACGGATCAGAAGGTTGGGGGTTCGAATCCCTCCGGGTGCGCCGGATGTGCAAATGTGATGTCTCGAGGCATCCACACAGGCAGCAGCCGCGAGCGGGCCAATCTGCACCAGCGACGTGTCAGCAGCAGCCAACGAGCTGCGCGAAGTTACAGCGTCCACCAGCGTTCAGCCATCTGGTCAGCAGCGCTATTCGCGGCCGGGTTCCGTTCCGCCTCCTTGCAAGCAGGGGTTGCGGGTTCGAGGCCGTTGGTTCCACCAGTATTATTGAAGCCGGCGCGCTGGCCGAGCCGGAGGAACCGCCTGAGGAAATGCCATCAGCTTCGACCTGCCTTCGTCGCGAAGCATAGACGCTCCTCTACCTGAGAGCCTGATCTTCTGGGCGGGCATCCTTCAGGAAGACCGTTCGGTAGCTGCTGGTGATGTGGCCGATATCGATGGCTTTTCTTCCTCTCCGTGATAGCCGCGCGGCAAGAACCGTCGCCGTGGGGCCGAGGGAGAGCAAGATGATGTCGGCGGGGATTGCAATCAGTCGCTGCTCAAGTGCGTCTACCTGGGCATACGCATCGACCGGTGGAGCGTTCTCGCGGGTGATGGTGGCGGCGCTATCAAATAGAGCAGGGATCTCGACGAAGCGCGACCCGGTTCCGGCAACGACACAGATTGACTTGTCGGCCCACACCCGTCGCCAAAGATCAACTCCACGCTTGCCCAGCCGACGGAAGAAGATCGGACGTGTGACATGTGTATTCCCATAGGTGATATCGGTCCGGGTGATCAACCGCAGGTCTGGCCATACATTAGCCCACACGTCGGACCAGTACGGGCCGCTGAAAGGGGAGGGGAGCCCGAGCAACAGTGAATCCGTGCTGTAGGTTTCGAGCGTCCATATGTTGCGGAGTTCACTCATCAACTTCGGCGTCGTGCGCTGCATGTAGAGGTCGTAGTTCGGCCGCAGCATCGAACCGAATTCTCCGTCTCCAAAGCGGGCCAGGCTGATCGTATTGCCAATCAGCCGCGCCACCGTGTCCTCGAGGTTCAGTTGGTGCGCCGCCGCGAAACGGGCGACGTCCTCAGTTGCGAACCCACGAATCACGTCGGCGGCCTGTCGTGCAGTTCGGCCGCCGGGCCCCAGAACGCGCTCCCGCAGCCGGTACTGAATTGCCCCCAACCTTGGGATAGGCATCATCGGCAACCTGTCATCCGGCTGTCGCACGACGGTTTTCCAGGGAGCCGAGACCAGTAACTCGCATGTGAGGCCAGCGCCCCTGGCTGGGCACCGGTCGGGGTCAGTCCGGTGGAAGACCCCGGTAGCAGGACGACGGCGCCCTTGACCGGCGGATCATCGTCCTCAACGGGATCGCAGTCCGGCAGCGTGCAGGCGACCCGGGTGAATCCGAGGGCTAGGTCGTCGGCCCTGTCGTCGTCGACGTCGCCGGCGGCGCTCACGGCCCGGAAGTTCAGGAAGTCCTCCGGGCTGTCCGGCATGCCGGGGCGGGCGAGGGTGATCGGTGTCGACGGAGTGAAGCTGTTCGCGCTGCGCTGGAGGGTGAACAAGGCGCCGAGGCGGTCGGAGTTTTCGGCTCCCACCGCGAGCTCGTCACGGTCGTTTCCGTTGAAGTCACCCGCAGAGAGGCCCGTCCCGATGGTGCCGACGACGTCGGGGATCTCCGGGCTGTCACTGGTCAAGACGTCGGTGGTCTCACCGCGGTTGAGCCCGTCGGTGTCGCCGTAGAGCAAGACCACCTGGCCGCTGGCCGTGGCGGCGAGATCGTCCAACTTGTCGCCGTTCAGATCGGCCACGACCACCTTGGCCCGGAGCCGACTGAATGCGTGGCCGAGGCGGCCGGAGTCGAACTTCTGCGCACCCGTGGTCGTGATGCCGGCGGTCGATCCGTCGAGCACGGTGATCGCGCCGGCTCTGTCGTCCTCGCCGTACCCTCCGGAGGCTAGGTCGGCACATCCGTCGTGGTCGAAGTCGCCGAGCGCGACCGCCGCTCCGAAGGAGTCGGAGCGCTGTATCGGATCCGGGCATCCCGGGGCTGTTCTGCGTGAAGTACTGGTCGTTGCGGGCCGAGCCGGTCGACTTGGTGACCAGCCCCGCCTTGTGGCCGTAGAACACGTGGACCGCGCCGGCGCCGACGTTGTTGCCGGACTCACTGACCGCCAATTCGGCCAGACCGTCGCCGTTGACGTCGCCGGGGACGGTGGTACGACAGCCAGTGGCAGCGGACGCCGCAACGGAAGGAGAGAACGCGGGGATCAGGGCCAAGGCGGCAGCCACGGCCAGGGTGCGCGCACCCCATCGCCGAGGGAGAGACATCGACATGCGGTCACCCTCTGATATCCGCCGTGGGCGGACCAGTGGACATCTCAACCCCGTCCACACCCACGCGAGAACATCCACATGAGGGCGGTCCGGAGAGCTCAGCACGTTTCCCGAGTGTCGAGAATGTGGTGCTGGCTCCGCTCCAGGTACACCGGTGGTCACGCCAGGCCGCGCGACGAAGAAGGAGAATGACGATTCAGCGGATAGACAACGCCGAGGCCGGTGGTTGGGCTGGTCGCCTGACTTGACTCTGGCGGAGTCAAGCCCGTCGGAGTCAAGCCCGCCGGGGTCAGACTGGTCGTCGGAGCGGATGCGATGACGAAGCGGCCGGCGACGACAGCAGATGTTCTCGGTGGGCACGTGACATTGGATCTTGAATGTCTTACCGGATCTACCTGAACGGCTATGTGCCAAATCTGCAGCGGCACTCCTGCGGCCTAGAACACGAAGCCGACGGTTGCGACCGCACTACCCAAGGGTGTGCGCAATAGCCAATGCGGTGGCGTGGGATCGGGCGTCGGCGGCTCACATTGATCAATTTGGGATGTCTCGAGACATCGTTGGCAGGTGTCTCGAGACCTCGTTGCATTTCTGGGGTGTTCGGCATTCCCGATTCTCACCGGAACCCGACCTGCAACAGTTCTCGATGAGCGAAGAAAAGAGGTTAGCGGTGATCAGCACGTCGACCCAACAATGTCAGAAGTCCAGGCCGTCGCGGTTGCGGATGGCCCACTGGGCGAGGGCGTGACGTAGGGCCTCGACGGCATGCGGGTTGTCCTCACCGAGCAGTCCGGGTACGCCTTGGGCGGCCAGCCTTTCCCGTGTGTCCTTGAGCACGTTGCGGACATAGTTCGGCTTCAGGTTCAGGCTTTTTGCGATTTCGCGGGCGGTTGCGGAGCGCGCATCCCCGTCGAGTAGCGGCGCACATAGGGCACTGAGCACCCGCCGTTGACCGGGCGTCAGGTCGTATCGCGTGAACAGCACCGTCCCCACCCCGCCGTGCGGGCGGTCACCCGACTCTTGCTCGGGCAGTGAACTCGCGTCGACGTGGAGATCGTGAGTCAGGCCGTACTCCCCGATCACGCAAACTCGGAACTTCCGGTGCGGATCGCAGCTGATCGCTTCGCCGGGCGAGATCTCGCGGGTCACTGCTCCATCTGCCATGAGGGTGAGCATGCCGCGAGAAGAGGCATTAATGATCAACACGGTATCGATCAAGTGCCGAAATGTGCCGGTGTGCCGGGACACCCGTAGATCCGGGGGCTCGTGGGCCACCTTGATGTCCACGTCCAGGCCGCGTCCGAACGTCAACGCTCCGCCGCTGACCAGGCGCCATGTGCGCCCGTTGTTGCGGACCAGCACAGGGGAGGCGGATCCGCTGTCGCTGCTGGTCGGAGGCTGGCTGGTCATGGCTAAACGATGATCGCACCAAGCCCTGCGACGCGCTAGCTAGTGACGGTGTTGATTTAGAGCCCGCGTGCGATGTCGAAGGCTTCACGGGCTGATCCGCACGGCCAACCGTTGGCAGCCGGCGGTGTCGTAGCCGTGTGGCTGGTACGCCAGAAGCCCTCTCTCGGTTTAGCCCTCAATGGGTTTACCTCTCAATGGGTTTACCCCGCCATTGGTTTGGGGCGTCATGGGTTTATGCCAAAACGGGTTCAGCTCTCCACTATTGGGCACGATCCGACGTCCATAGCCTCACCTGAAGTAGCGCCAATTCACGGTTCTAATTCGCGCAGAGGATCTCGAAAATGCTGATCGCCCAGGCCATCACCGCGCTGGTTTCCACAATTGTTGTTGCCGTCAATGTCGGGACGCCCACCGGACCGGCCGACAGTCCGCTCTCCGCATGCTCATTCCAGGTCGTCGGTCACCGCGGCGTAGACGCTGGGGCCGCCCGCGACAACACGGTCGCCGCCTTTCGGCAGGCCATCGCCGATGGCGCCGACGTCATCGAGATGGACATCCGCCGAACGGCGCCCGACGATCAGGGCCACTCCACCTGGGTGGTGAACCACGATGCGGCAATCCGAGGTCACCGGATCAGCCGCACGACCTTCAAGAGCCTCAAGGACCTGCAACCCGACCTGGCCACCTTCAGCGAGGCCGCCCAGGTCGCCGCTGGCGCAGGAGTCGGCATCGAGGTGGAGCTCAAGCCGGAGCGAGTCTCCGGCGCCGGCCTGCGTGAGGCGCTCGGCGTGTTGACCACGATGCAGTTGCGGGAGACCGCGGTCCTGACGTCTGCGCACAATTCGGTGTTGGCTCAACTCAAGCCCCTCGCGGGCCCGACCCAACTCGGACTCATCGTCCGCGAGCCCGCCGACCCGGAGTCGGTTAAGAAACTCGCCGACCGCGTACTGATTCGACGAAACGTAATCACCGCTGAGTACGTCGCCACGGCCCACGCGCACGACCTGTTGGTCGAGGTATGGACCGTCGATGACACGGACGGCTGGCACATGTTCAGCCGCTACGGTGTGGACGGCGTCATCACCAACAAGACCGCCGCGGTGACCGCGTGGTGCGCCAGCGAGTCCTGATGGCTATCCGCAGCGTGATCGAGCGGCCGACAGACGATGTCGACCGACGGCCTGAACACCAGCGACCCGACCCAGCCCGCGAGGACTCGCTGTGCTGCACGGTGAGGCGGACGCGCGATCGGGAGATTCCCGAGAGGCCACTTGTTGGTCGACGCAATGTTGGTTGTCTTCTTGCCATTCGCTCTGAAGGAGCAGCGCGTCGAAGGTCCATCAAGCCGGTAGACGAGGTACCTGGAGTCAAAGCTGTCCGATTGGCGGACCGCGAAGATATGGTTCTGATGCAGCATTTCCGGGACCTCGCCCTGCCGCAGGGCACTCCGGCCCAACTGTCGACGTCGCCGCCCTCTGTCTTCAGCGCGGAGCATCGACAGCCTCGCAGCCAAGTCAGGAAGGCGGACAGTTGTGATCGGGTCCCGCTTCACTTCAGGATCGGATCGATCTGCTGGAGATCCTGGCCTTGGTCATCTGGTCGACGGCATGCCAGGCCCGCGTCGGTCGGCGGGAGTCGATTTGGTACCTCCTGTCAAACGGCTTCGTCCAATACATCGCCAAAGCGGCCTCGACCTGGGCTGACATGACTTTCCCCGGATGGGCATACCGGCGCCGTCGTCGCGCCGGCGTACTGCCGATCGCCGTCCTTGCCGGCGCTTTGGTGCTGGGAACAACCACCGGCGCCGTCGTTCACCAGATCGGCGAAGTCACCGCCTCACCCCCGGTGGTCAGCAGTACGACCCCAGTCCCGCAATTGCCGAGCCCGTCGGTGGCTTCGGTTGATCCGTCGGACAGACCGGCGAAGAGTGCGAGTCCGAGCAGGACCCCGTCGACCGGTACGCCGCCGGATCTGCCCCGGAGCTCACCGTTGGATGACGCTCAGTTCGTCGTTCCGCGCGGCCCGGTCGATGCCCAACGGCTCGATGTCGCCTGGCTGAACGGCCCGACCGCCACGAAGCGGCTGAAGACGCCGAAGGGTCACCGGGTCAACAGTCCGACGCTCTCGGTGGATCGGCGGACCATCATCTACATCGATCGGACCGCCAACCGGCTGCGGACGATCGCAGCCGACGGGTCCGGCGATCGCGTGCTGTTTAGCAAGCACCCGCCCGGGTGCGCCACCATCAGCCACATCTCGTGGAACCCCGCCGACCAGAACCAACTGGTGATGCGATGTATCGACGAAGTCGGGCGCAGGGGGCTCTTCGTCGTCACCGTCAATGGTGACCTGGTCCGGCGGCTGAACATCGGCAACGTCCGGATGGACGATCCGGCCGTCTCGCCCGACGGCACGCTGGTCGCCTTCTGGATGGCCGATACCACCAGGCGGGCCAACGGCGGCGGCATCTTCACCATGCCGCTCGACGGCTCGGCCGAACCGACCCCGCTGACCGCGGACCGGTCCGGCCGAGACGCCGACCCGGCCTGGTCGCCGGATGGCAAGCGGATCGCCTTCCGCCGATCGACGATAAACAGCGGCTTCGACGTCTACGTGATGAACGCCAACGGATCGAACGTCGAGCGGTTGGTCGGCGGCCCGGCCACCGAGGAGAAGCCGGCCTGGTCACCTGACGGCTTACGGCTGCTGACGGTGTCCGACCGCACCGATCCAGGGAGAGTCCAGGGTCTCTACATGGTCGATTCTTCCGGCGGCAAGCTCCAGCCCCTCGGCATCGTCTCCGACGTCGTCACTACGCCCGTTTGGGTCAGTCGCTGAAGCCCGAGCGCGTCTCGAAGGATGACGGGGTCGCAACGGACGACCTGAGACGAAAAGTGTCGCTCGGAAAGGCCTACGACCGGACCGCATCCGACGTGGCGCAGGCCGTGTTGATCTTGGCGATGAAGGCCGATCTCAGCACTGTCCACTGACCAGCTCAACCCGAGGAGTCTGAGCGCGTTGAGCACCGGCCTTGGTCGGCCGTCCTCTTGTCTCCGCCCCTTCTAGCGGCGATCAGGGCGACCGGAAGTCGTGCCTGTAGCTGCCATGCCGTGAGCGTGAGTACGCCAGCAGTTCATCTTGATCTTGTGTTATCACCTCAGAAGGTTGGGGTCGAAATCCGTCCGGGTGCTCCCTACGGTTCGCGATCTACCACGTCCGACAAGACGACAACATGGTCATGTTCGTCGGCCCTGCCGCCAGCGGCACTGAGCTGGTTGAGGTCGGCGTTGTGATCTGGTGGGGTGGCGAGCTTGCCATCGCCCACGCTTTGCGGCCCGCTCGAGACAAGTGCCGACGGTGATTCTGATGCGACCCTCCCTTGCCGACCTCATCGCCAATGCCGACCGCGGCCGACGCGTTCGAGAACCACCACCCCAAGCCGGATGACCTCGATGCCCCGCTTCCACCTTTGATGGCGGTCAAGCTTGCCGCGTTCCGGCGAGCTGCCGCGGAGAAGGAACTGGCCGAGGCCATCCACGCTGCCCGCGAGGCCCACCTCTCGTGGCACGAACTGGGGGCGGCCATCGGCACCAGCGGCGAAGCTGCCCGCCAGCGCTACGCCTCCTGATGCAACGTACGCGCCATCCCGATGATCATGAAGCCAGAGGCGTTAGCTCAAACCTTCTAACTCGTCGCACAGCGCTCGCTGTTTCACCGCGTGACTAGGACTTATGCACAGCGATACACTCAGCATTGCTACGGATAGAAGGTTGGGGGTTCGAATCCCTCCGGGTGCGCAAAGTGGCTTCTGACTAGCGTTTACGCTGGCTACGGTCTCTCGCCTGCCCGCCCAAGAGCGATGCACAATGCTCTGATGTCTAACCTGACCACCTGCGAGCGTGAGAGAGATCCGGGTCTGCGCCTAGTCCGCTGCTGTCGGAGGCCTATGCCACTGACGAGACGGGACAGTTGGCTGGCAGCTCCCCCGGCACCAGTGGTCCGCACATCGATCAGGCGGTCCGCGGTCCCGTCCAGTTAGGTCGTCGCGGCCGGTCCTACGACCGATCCCGGCGTTCGGAATTTTCATCCTCGATATCGGGTTTTATGGATTCATCAGTTTCCATGAATGAACCGTCCCGGATGCACTTCAGAAATTCGTCTGTTGCGCGCCGCTTACTAAAGTCATTCGAGTCGATCGAGACTTCTAAGCTCTCTAAGCTAGCTCGGACTGCTTGTGCGCGAGGGATATCTTGCTCGTAATTTCGCGACTTCTGCATTTGTGCCAGGGCAATGGTAATGATCGAGCATAACGCAGCGATTGAGCAGAGGGGCCGCCAGGAAGGCACACTGAGGCCAAGAGAAACCTGCAGGGCATCCGTGAGGTCCTTTCCGCCCACGGCGAGAGAGGCAGATAGAAATGCGGATATCGAGCCGAAGATGATTGCACGATTAGCGAGGCTGCGCTGTCGGCGAGACCTTGATGCTATGTAACGCTCTACCCTCGATCGCTTCGTTCGAACCTGCTCCAAAAGATCGCTCAGGTCGGGGTCATCTATCGCAGCCATGCTCACCCCCGGTAGGTGACTGACACCTTGGTCATTTGAGGAGTCTCTGCATCGCCCGAGACAGCTGGCGGGGGACTCCACCTCCAGCAGGGGGGCTCATCTTGGGCGCGCCTAGCGTCTAGTTCGATTGTCGCAAAATTTTTCGATTTGGCAAGTGCGCGGCCATCTCGCCATAGCCGCCGCCAATGTCAATGGCGGTCCAGCATCAGATGCTCCGGGCACGCCCGATGTTGAGCTGGTGGGCAGGTATGCGAACAGGGTTAGGTCGGGCACCGGATCGGTCTCGCAGCGGTCTGGTCTGGTTGTTTGCCATCAGCACCAACCGGGGCCATAGTTGATCTTGACCGGCCCCGTAATCCATACCTTCTGACTTCTCGCACAGCGCTCACCCGAGGCAGGGCGTGACTAGGACTAACGCACAGCGCTAAGCTCATGATTGCTACGGATCAGAAGGTTGGGGGTTCGAATCCCTCCGGGTGCGCAAAAAGCCCACTGACCAGGGATAATGCCGAAGGCTACGTCACATCGGCCCGCCGGCAACCCACGCACAGCGCTCTGATATCGCCCTGAACTCCCCCCGCAAGTGCTGTCCAGCGTCCTCTCGCCGACTTGGCCCGGCAGACTCCGGGCGACCCAGCGATCAAGGAACGCCGCGGCCGTCAGTCGATCATCAGGGACTGACTGGCTCAGATCCATCTCGGCTCGCAGCTCACGCAGCTTGCGGATGACCTCCCCTGGTGGCACCGCTGACCTTCTTGCGAACCCGACGACCGTCCGGCCCGTAGCCGAACGAGGCCGCACCCCGCCAACGATCCCCGTCCTGGTAGATCAAGGCCGGCCTTCGGCCGGAGTCGGCGCGTGTCCTCGCTTCGCTGCGGGCCGCGCCGCCCCATCTACTCGACAGCTTGTGTTGGGCGGATCTCGTCTATCCCCCGAGCAAC
Source organism: uncultured Actinomycetota bacterium (assembly GCA_963711015.1). Classification (GTDB taxonomy): domain Bacteria; phylum Actinomycetota; class Actinomycetes; order Propionibacteriales; family Propionibacteriaceae; genus Microlunatus. The sequence goes on along the minus strand of CAVQCQ010000031.1, from coordinate 137,480 downwards.
CCGGTGCGCATCGCGCTTTGCACCGCTTTACCGCGTGAGAGACGCCCAGTTTCCGATAGATCGAGCCGACTTCGGATCTGACGGTGTTGCGGGACACGAACAGCCGCTCCCCGATCTGCTGGTACGTGAGATGTCTGCAGGTAGGGAAGCAGCCGAAGCCCCGCTGGACTGAGAGGCGGCCCACCGGCCACAGTCGTCTGCGTGCTCGAGTCGAGGATCAGAACCGTGTATTGACGAGGTCCTTGGATCGCGGAGCGGTCACGACCTTGACTGGTCAGCCTGGCTCTGACATTCGATCGCTCTCATAGGCCCATGCGGCGATCTCGACCCTGTTCCGTACGCCGAGCTTGATCATCAAGCTCGCGATGTGCGCCTTCACTGTGCTAATGGAAAGGTGCATGTCTTGCGCGATCTCGGCGTTGGTCAGGCCGCGAGCCACGGTGCGCAGGACTTCCTCCTCACGGGGGCTCAGCGGCTCGAGCGGCTGGGCCGCAGTTCGCGCTCCGGCGCGTGCGAAGGATTGGAGCAGCCGCACGGTGACGCTGGGCGCGATGAGGGCGTCGCCGCGTGCCGCGGCGTGGACGGCCTGGACGAGCAGGTCAGTGTCGGCGTCCTTGAGCAGGAATCCTCGCGCCCCGGCTCGGAGGGCTGCGTGCACGTACTCGTCGAAGTCGAACGTCGTGATGACGACGACGGCGAGCGGATCCGTCACCTCGGGTCCCGCGAGCTGTCGAGTCGCCTCGATGCCGTCCAGGCCGGGCATGCGGATGTCGAGCAGGCAGACGTCCGGTCGCAGGCGACGCGCGAGCGTGACCGCCTCGGTCCCGCTGCGGGCCTCAGCCACCACCTCGATGTTCGGTTGGGCATTGAGGATCATCACGAGCCCGGTGCGGACGAGGTCGTGGTCGTCTGCGACGAGCACGCGTACGGCTGCCTCGGGAGTGCTGCTCACTGAGCAGGCACCCGCGGGATCGTGGCCGAAACAGCCCACCCGTCGTCGCGAAGCGGCCCGGCCCGGAGCTGGCCGCCGAGCAGTTCGACGCGCTCGCGCATGCCCATGATGCCGAGACCCGATCCCTGTCCGCGGGCGCTCGATCGCCGATGCCCACGCCCTGTACCGTCGTCGACGATGTCGACGTGCACGACGTCATCGTCGGTCCGCACACGGACCTCGAGGCGAGTGGCGCCATGGGCGTGCCAGCGCGCGTTCGTGACCGACTCCTGCACGACCCGGTACACGGCGGCCCCGACGGATGTTCCGACGTTGTCGATGTCGCCGGACACCATCAGCTCCACCCGAGGCCCGTCCGCCGTGTCGTCAACAAGCCGCTGCAGATCCGCGATGCCGTAGATAGGGGCGCGTTCCACCTCCGCGCCGTCTCGAAGCACACCCACGAGTGCGCGCATCTCGGTCAGCACCCGGACGGCCTCCTTCTCGATGACCCCGAGCACCCCCAGCGCCCGCTGGGGGTCGGTAGCCGCGACGGCCTGCCCGGCCTTGGCCTGGATGACGATGCCGGACACATGATGTGCCACGGTGTCATGGAGCTCGCGTGCCAACCGCTCGCGCTCCCGCAACTTCACCTGCTCCGCCCCACGCTGGCGTGCGCTCACCCCGAATCGGACGGCGGCCCCGAGAACGACAGCAAAGCTCAAGAAGCCCGCGCCGACCACGATGTCAGCCGCGGGGGAGCCATAGAGCAGCTCCCGCAGGACGTGGCAGGCAATCAGCAACCCGACGCCCACCGTGACGTGTCGGCCACTGTCCCACCGCGCGAGCGAGTAGGGCAGCAGCAGCACGACCGCAGTCGTATAGAGGGCGCCGTCGTCCAGCCCGGCCACGGCTGGTCCGACTTCAGCTAGTGTCTGCGCTCCGAACGCCAGCAGCAGCATCCCCAGCGGGTGCTGTGCGCGCCACAGCACGGCGATGGCGCACACCATCGTCAACAAGGTGGTGTACGGAGGCCACGGCACGTCGTCACGCACGATGCCCTCGATCAGCGCCGTGGGGACGAGCGCCGCCACCAGCGCGACGTCCCACCAGGGGCGTGAGGGCGGCGCGGGCACGCGGGGCTCGTCCCAGACAGCCCGCAGCGCGCCGGTGATCACGGGTCGAGCCTAGGCACCCATGGCAGTCGCCGTCATCGGCCGCATGGCCATCCCGACCTGGCCACGAGGCCAGGTCAACTCCGACCTCGATACCGATGCGCGGCAGGGTCCACCGGTCAGAGAGTGAGTCCATGACAACTACTGCATCCACTCCCCCGCCCACCACGCTATCCGTCGCCCCTGGAACCGACCGATTACAGCGCGCCGGCGGCATCGCCGGGTTCGTGAACGCAGCGACCTACGTCGTCGGTTTCGGGCTCATAGGGGTGTATCTCGCCCCGCAGGGCTATCTCGACGTGCAGGGCAGCCCCAAAGACTCGCTGGCCTTCCTGCTCGAGCACCAGATCACGCTGTACTCCTGGTACCTCGTCCTCTACCTCGTCGGTGGCATCGCGCTGGTCAGCCTCGTGCTTGGAGTCCACAGCCGGCTCCGAACCGGTGCAGCCGGGCTCTCCCAGACCGCGAGCGTCGTCGGTCACCTGTGGGCAGGACTGCTGCTCGCCAGTGGGCTCATAGCGCTGGTCGGCCAGCGGGCCGTCGTCGAGCTCGCCGCCACCGACCCGGTGATGGCTGCCTCGACCTGGTCGTCGGTCAGCGTCGTGCAGTCCGCCTTGGGTGGCGGCATCGAGATCGTCGGCGCCGCCTGGGTGATGCTGGTCAGCGTGGCCGGGATCCGGTCCCACGTTCTCGGCTACGGCCTGGGCGCCCTCGGAATCGGAATCGGCGTAGCTGGGGCCTGGACCATCGTGCCGGCCGCCGCTGAATACGCCGCGCCATTGTTCGGCCTCGGGTTGATCGTCTGGTTCATCTGGATGGGTGTCACGCTGCTGCGCCGACCGCGACAGCTGGCCTGACGGATCGAGCGACGCTGTGGTCTGATGCGAACCGGGTGCCCGGGCGCGCCTCGCCCGGTGGCACAAGAATACTGCGGCCTGCTCGGCCGGCAGATTCCTGCGGGTACCATCCGGTTTACGATCAGCTGATTGCGAGTCTCGCAGCAATCATCGCGTGATCGGCGTCGAACCCGCCCAGGGCCTACGGATCAGAGGACCAAGATCACGAAGCGGGAGCCATTCTGGGAGCCAGATCGCACAGCCGACCTCGTACGACCATGGACGCGCACGGAGCAACGATTACGGTTGTGGGCGTGAAAGCCGATCCGTCGGACCGGTCCGGACGCTTGGTCGAGACCTACGGATGGCTGGCGACCGAAGACTGGAGCGCCGCCGAACCGATGGCCAAATTGCGCGCCCACCCAAGCCGACCGAGAAGTCGGTGCCAGGGCTGTACGACACTGAGCTCGGCGCGTTGATTGCTGCGGGCCACGGCAAGGAATTTGCCGACAGGACGTTGGCAGCCATCCGTTCGATGTTGGGGGTGAGCATCCCGGCCCGCATCAAGGGCCGGGCTTCGCCCGGACACGCGGCGCGTGTCCTCGCTTCGCTGCGGGCCGCGCCGCTTTCCTGTGCTGACTGACACCCCTGACGCCTACGGTGGACCATCCTCTCAGGTGGCGCATGGGCGGGGTAGCCGGAGATCCTGGCCAAACTGAAGACGCTGCTGGAGACCGGCGAGGCCCACAAACGCCAGGATTGCGCCCCTCAGGCTGGCGGGCCGGCAGCGATCCGCTCGCGGGCCGTGGCTAGGTCGCCGCGCCACCAGCCCATCGCCTCGATCCACCAAGTTGCGCCGGCCGCGGCGTACGGGGCGATATGCCCGGCCGCTGTCTCCGGCTCGGTGGCGCCCTCCACCGCGATGTCGAACGGTCGGTCGCCGGCGAGTCCGCGCACGAACCCCACCGCCTCGGCGAACGTCTCCACCGGCACCGTCGAGTTCCGCTGATCCGCGAAGGTGAGGAGTACGCCGTCGAAGCGGGCGGCCCGGCGCAGCCCTGGCTTGCGCGGCCACCGGCCGCCGCACCAAAGCGGGATTTCCGGCGCACCCCATTGCCGCCACAGTTTCTGCAGACGGGCCAGCCGCTCATCGAGGGCACGACCCCGCGCCTTCATGTCGGGATCGAGGCCGAACTCGGTGAACTCGCGGTCCATCGAGCCGATGATGCCCAGCACGGTCAGGCGGCCGCCGGCCAGCGCGGCGATCCCGGCGGTGTCCTGCGCGACATCCTGTACCTGACGGCGAGGGAGGGTGAGCGTCAGCACGAGGCGCACGCGTTCAGTGGCGGCAGCCACGGCGGCGGCAGTCGCCACCGGGCTCGCCACCGGCCATTCCGGTTCGTGGTAGAGGATGTGGTCCCACAGGTGTATGCCGTCCCAGCCGCTGCGCTCGACGAGCACCGCCAGCTCCACGAGCGCGGGGACGCTTCCGAAGACGCCGACGTTGGGCAGTCCCACGGCGTGACGTACCGACATCGCGACCAAGACTAGGGCCAACAATGCCGTGGAGGCATTTCCAAGCTGGCTGCCCTTTGGGCGACCCCCACTGAGTCACCGAGCCGCCATCCTTCCGGCTCGGTAGCTGTCGAGCGTCTCGGTGATAGCCCGCTCCACCGGCGTCGCCCGCAGCCCGAGGCGTTCGGTGATCTTGCTGCTGTCCACGATGAAGGGCTCGGCGAACTGGTACTGCATCTCCAGCACCTCGCGCAGGGTGCGGTTGCCCAGAGCGAGAATCCGAATCAGCAGGGATGGGATCTCCCGCAGCCGGGTCCGGGATTGGCCGGCCTGCCGGAAGGCCAGGTCGACCAGCTGACGAGTGGTGCGGGTCTCCGGGTCGTTGGGCAGGTGCCAGACCTCCCCGGGCGCGTCCGGGTGCTCGCCCAGGACCGCGAGTCCCTCGCCGATATCGGGAATGTAGGTGTAGCTGTGCGGCTGGTCCGGGTCGCCGAGAACCTGGGCCGTGGAGTTGGCCAGGACGGCGGGAAAGACCCGGTCGCCGAGGTTGGACTGGGCGCCGCCGCGCGGGCCGAAGTAGTCCGAGGCCCGCCCGATGGCGACCTGGACCCGACCGGCCTGGTGGGCCGCGAGCAGCTCCCGGGCCATCTGCCCGCGCAGCTTGCCCTTCTTGGTGTGGGCGGCGTAGTCACGGGTCTCGGTCAGCGGCCGGCCGGCCGGGCGCCCGTACATGTAGACGTTCTCCATGCTGACCAGCCGTGCCCCGTGGGCCTCGGCGGCGGCCAGCACGCCGGCCTGCAGGCCGGGGAACTCCTCGGTCCAGCGCGCGTACGGCGGGTTGAGGGTCTGGTAGACCACCTGCGCGCCGCGGGTGACGTCGATGGTGAAATCCGGATCGGCAGCATCGCCGCCGACGACCTCAACCCCCTCCGGAACCCGGGCGGACCCGGACCGGTTGACCATCCGGACGCCCTCGCCGCGGCGGAGCAGGGCCTCCAGGGTGGCCAGGCCGATGGCGCCGGTCCCGAAGACGACGTGTGCGTGGTGCGTTGTTGTTCATGACTGCTCCTTGATCATCTGGTGGCTGGGGTGGACGGCGGCCTGGCCGTCGTGACGTCGCGACCGGGCCGGCGTGTCGGGGCAGCAGCCGGAGCAGCAGGATCCCGGAGAGGGCGGAGAAGGTCACGGCGCCGGTGGACCCGAAGATCGAGAACTGCTCCTCGACGGCGATCCCCACCACCGTACTGACCGTCCAGCCGAGCGCCCAGAGCGCGGGCATGGCCACCGCCCAGGCCCACCGGTGCCGGGTCCCACGGGGGAGAGCAAGGGCCTGAGCAACCCCGAGCAGCAGACCGGTCAGCCCGCCCATCAGGGCCAGGTCGGCGAGCGTGGTGCCGAAACCGACGGTGGTGGCCCCGAGCAACAGGCCCAGGCCCATCCCGACGGTGCTGGCCGGGATCCAGCGCGAGGCACGGAGCCGCCTTCGACTGGCCAGCCACTGCCCGGTCCCGATCACGGCACCGGTGACCAGTCCGGCGACCAGCGCGGCCAGCGGAGAGCTCACCGGGCCGGCGATCGCACCCGCGGCGATGCCGGCGACGGGGAAGGAGATGAAGCCGACGTGTCCAGATCAGCCAGGACATGACGGCTGGCGTACCGGCGAGGTGTCGAGGAGCTCATCACGGTCATCGCCCCTCGGCGCCGGACCGCGCCGTGGCGGCGGCAGCAGCGGACGTACGCGGCCGGCGGAGCAGCAGGATCCCGAAGACCACCGCCCAGACGCTCCAGAGCACGTAGCCGATGAAGTTTGCCGTGTCGATCACCGGCAGGTCGAGCGGTGACAGCACGCCGGCCAGGACGAGCACGGCGGAGACGGCACCGAGCGCGGTGAACCAACGGCCGGCGATGCTCCGGCCGAGCGCGACCAGGACCAGCAGCGTCCAGGCGGCGGTCAAGAGATAGCCGAAGGTCTCACCGATCAGGTTGCCCATGACCCGATGGGCCAGCTCGAACGATTCACGCGCCCCAGCGGCCACCTCCGGGTCCGCGCTGGCCGCGTCGGCGGCGAAGCCGGGCACCAGCAGCGGCCACCGGGACAGCCCGATCACCTGGACGACGGCGGCGGCAATGCCGACGGGGACCGCGACCCGCATCGCCCGGTGCGATCGACAGCCGGCCGACGCCGATGGCAATGGGTGCCATCAGGGCCGCGGACAGGGCGAGGACGGCGAACCCGACCGTGACGGCGGTCTGGGAGGCGGTGAACGCGGCGAGGATGTCCTCGACCGGCTCCTTCAGTACATCGGGGTAGTTGAAGACCATGCCGAGGACGGTGAATGCGACGTTGGCCAAGACGGCAGCGGCGATCAGCAGTACGGCGGTCAGCTTGCGGCTCATGGTTGCTCCTGGTGGTGGGTGGGGTGAGGGTCAGCGAGGAAATCCGGCTCCGGCCGCGATCCAGGCGACGAGCAGGTGGTCGGGATGGTCGACGAGATGGTCGCGGGCGAGCGCGTCCACCCGGTCCTGGTCGCCGGCCACGTACGCGGCGGCGATGGCGACGAGCTGGCGGTCGCGGGTGTTTCCGGCCAGCTCGGCCGCCCGGCCCAGCCGGTCCGGGCCGGCTGAGTTGATCAAGGCCGCGGCGACCAGCAGGACCGGATCGGTGCTGGTCTCGGCCCGCTGCAGGATGGCCACGGGGGCGTGCGGGTCACCGCCGATGAGCTGTCGGATCAGCTTGTCGGTTTCGGTGGGGGTCATGGAAACAGCCGTGGGCGCTGGCGCGGCGCTGACACGTGACGCGTGACCGGCACTGCGGCGTCGCCTCGATCGCCGACAGCGCGCGACTGGCGGCGCGGAGGCACGTGGGCCGTAGGCTCAGCAGTGTGTTGAGTGTGGCCGTTCTGGGGACGGCCGAGGTACGGCGCGACGGTGCTCGCCTGAATGCTGCCGGCCGGCAAGGCGACGGAGCTGCTGGTCCGGCTGGCCGTCGACGCCGGTGAGCTCGTCCGGACCGAACGCCTGCTCGAGGATCTGTGGTCCGAGCAGGGCGTTGGCGTCGCGCCGAACACCTTGCAGTCCAAGGTCTCGATGCTGCGGCGGGCGCTGGGTGAGCCGGGCCTGGTCACCGGTGGAGCGTGCCGGCTACACCCTCGCCGTCGACCCGCGGCTGGGTCGATGCGTGTGAGGTGCTGCGGCTCGCCGAGTCGGCTGCGGCGCTCCGCGCGGCCGGAGATGCCGCGGCCACCGCCCGCTGCTGCGCGACCGCCCTGGCGATGTTCCATGGCGAGGTACTGCCCGATGGTGGCGACGGCGCCTGGCTCGCGCCCCATCGTTCGCGTCTGGAGGAGGTCCGGCTGCGGCTCACCGAGGACCACCTCGCGGCCCGCATCGCCCTCGGGGCCGCCGGTCAGGTGATCGGGGAGCTGGAGACATTGGTGGCCGCGCATCCGCTCCGCGAGGGTCTGTGGCGGCTGTTGATCACCGCGCTCTACCAGACCGGTCGGCAGGCGGATGCGCTTGCCGCCTACCGCCGGATCCAGCGGCTGCTCGACGATGAGCTGGGGCTGGATCCGGGGGTGGAGCTGCAGACCCTGGAGGCGCAGATCCTCCGCCAGGATGCCGCGCTCACCCTGCCGACCGGCGTTGCCGGACCGACCGGCGTCTCGTCGTCGTTGGTCGGGCGGGAAGCCGACATCTCGGCGGTGAGCCGGCTCGTCAGCGAGCACCGTCTGACCACCGTGGTCGGCCCGGCCGGAGTGGGCAAGACCCGGTTGGCCAGCGAGCTGTCGGCCGGTGGGGTCGGGCTGGTGCGCCTGGAGAGTGCCCGTACGGCGGCCGCGATCTGGGCCGGCGTGGGCGAGGCGCTCAACCTCGACGCGGCCGCTGAGTCGACCGTCCTCGATCGGCTGCGGGGGTCCACGCTGCTGCTGGTGCTCGACAACTGTGAGCATCTGGTCGCGGAGCTGTCCGAGCCGGTGGGCCGGATGCTTGCGGCAGGTCCGGGCGTGCGGGTGCTCGCCACCAGTCAGCGGCCGCTGGGGGTCGACGAGGAGGTGGTCTACCACCTGGAGCCGCTCACGCGTGGCCGAGTCGATCGAGCTCTTCATCCGAGCGTGCGTCCCAGCAGCGGCGGTCCTTCCAGGTCGATGCCGAGACCCGGCCGGTCGTCGAGGCGGTGTGCCGCTCGCTGGACGGGTTGCCGCTGGCCATCGAGCTGGCGGCCGCACGGGTCAAGGCCTTGTCGGTGCAGGAGATCGCCCGCCGGCTGGAGGACCGTTTCTCGTTGCTCAGCGACCCGACGAGCCAGCGCCCGGAGCGACAGCGGGCGCTGGGGGCCGCGATCGCCTGGAGCTATGACCTGCTGTTCCCCGATGACCAGCGCGGCCTGTGGGCCCTCGCCTGCTTTGCCGGCGGCGCGCCCCTCTCCGCCGTCGAGTCGGTGCTGATGGCCATCGGTGTACCGCCGGCCGCCACGGTCGATGTGCTGAGCCGGCTCGCCGACCGCTCCCTGGTCGAGGTGGACATCGGCCGCGGTGGTGCCGTGCGCTACCGGCTACTCGACAGCGTCCGCGCCTTCAGCCTGGATCGGCTCGCGGGAGTCCGACTCCTACGAAGTCGCCCGCCGTGCCCACGCCACCTGGGTCGCGGCGGCGGCCGACCGGGCCGCCGCCGGCGTACGCGGGCGGGAGCAGGCCGGGCACCTGACGGTGGCCCGTACCGAGCGGGCCAACATCGACGAGGCCCTGGCCTGGACCGGCGAGCACGATCCCCGGTTGGGGTTGCGCATCGTCAACGGCTTCGGCTGGGCCTGGGTGATCCTCGGCGGCGGTGTCGAAGCCGCGGCTCGCGTCCGGAACGCGGTGGCCGCGGCCCGCGGCACGGCACCGGGAGCTGACCGCGCCACCGGGCTGTTGCTGGCCGGCTGGCTGGAGGCGTCCGGGGGCAATGTCGAGCAGGCGACCGCCGATATCGAGAAGGCCATGGCGCTCGGCGGCGACGAGGTGCTCAGCCTGGCCCGGCTGCACCTTGCGTTCGTCCACACCGTCCAAAGCCAGCCTCGGCAGGCCCTGGAGTTGTCAGCGGCCTGCCAGACCGACTTCCACCGGCTGGGCCGGGACTGGGAGGAAGGGGCCAGCTGGCTGCTGTCTGCCTGGGCTCATATCGCCCTCGGCGCGCTGGCCGACGGCCAGACGGCCAGCCAGGAGGCGCTGAAGCTGATCCGGCCGCTCGGTGACAACTGGGGGCTGAGTCATGCCGAGGCCATCCTGGGCGGCCTCGCCCAGGCCGAGCATCGCTTCGCCGATGCCGTCGATCATCTGGAGCGGGCGGCGGATGCGGCGGGCAACCTCGGCTTCGGTTCGGCGGCCGCTCATCATCTGACCAACCTCGGTCGCGTCCACCAGGAGGCGGGTGACCTCGGATCCGCGCGGACGGCTCTGCATCAGGCGATTGCCGCGACCCAGGCGGTCGGCGATGCGCGGACAGCCGCGTACGCCCGCGCTCACCTTGGTTGGGTGTTGCGCGCGCGCGGCGAACGCACTGACGCCCGGCTGGTGCTTATGGCGGCGCGTGAGTGGTTCGAGGCCGCGGGCGGGGGCGAAGGGGCCGTGCTGGCCGACTACGCGCTCGCCGCGCTGGACGCCGACCGGGGGCTGACCCAGGCGGCGAACCGCCTGGACGAGGCGCTCGCCGCTGCGCGCCGCGACGGCCAGGGGGACGTCGAGGTGCTCCTCCTGGACCGGCTGGCCCGGCTGCATGCGGAACGAGGAGACCTCATCGCGGCAACGGCGTTTCTCGCCCAAGCCGACGACCTTGCACCGGCGGTCTCTCACCTGATGAGCGACAACGACCGCATCGACCGAGACCCTGCGTGGTCGCTCGTGGCGGCTTCCCCGCTCCGCCCCGGATCATAGGGGTGGCTGCATCCTTCGGCCCGCTGTTCAGTTGGCAAACCGGCGGTTGTTGGGCGTGGTCACGTTGGTATGTGCCGCGTGGGAGGGTCGCACTGTGCGGGCCACCAGGAAGCGGACAGGGTTAGGTTGGGCATCGGGATCGCTCCTCGCAGCAGTCTCGTGCCCCAGTCGGTGCCGTGAATACTGACCGTGCTGCTAGTTGATCTTGACCGCGCGCCGCCAACTCATACCTTCTGACTGGCCGCACAGCGCTCGCTGTCAGCCCGTCGTGACTAGGGAATATGCACAGCGCTAAACTCAGCATTGCTACGGATCAGAAGGTTGGGGGTTCGAATCCCTCCGGGTGCGCAAATTGCTCATCGCGACGGTCGGGCCAACCCCTGCCTGGCCTGCGCTCCCCAGTAGTCAGCGTGATCAGGCTGCGCTGTCGGCATCCTCGCGCTTGCGATCAAGTTCGCCATGATCCGCTGGACCCAATGGGTTCCACAGCGCTTGTTCCCGTGCGGCTTGGTCCTGACTGCGGCGGCCCGTTGGTCGATGTGGGCGGCGCGGCGGTCGGATGCGCATCGCCAGCACCATCCGGAGCATCTGAAGGCCGAGGCGAATTGCGGTGCGGGTGTCTCCAGTGACGGCCGACGTGCCGACCCGCGGGTGGTAATTCACCGGAACCTGGACGACGGTGTCCCGTGCTACCAGGGCAAGCATCAACATCTCAAGCCCGAATGCGGAACCCTGAATGCGGGAGTCGCGCAGCAGGCCAGGGACCAGGTACTTGGAGACGACGCGAAATGTGCAGCCGACATCGCTGAGGTAGGAGGTGTTGAACAGCACCTCGATGGTCTTGGCGACAGCCCAGTTGCCCCACTGCAGGAACCAGCCCATGTTGGCGCCGTCCCAGATGAAGTTCGACACGGTGCGCGACCCGACCACGAAGTCGCAATCCTCGGTGAAGGGCAGCAGCTTCGTCAGGTCCCTCGGGTTGAAGGTGCCGTCGGGCTCGCAGATGCAGATCAGGTCGGTGTCGACCTCGGCGAGCCCGCGACGGATCGCTGCTCCGTAGCCCTGCCGGGGCTCTAGCACCTCCCGGGCCGTGGTCATGGCGACCTCGTCCGAGGTCCCCTCCGCCGCGTTGTTGTTGACCACCAGGATGTCGTCGACGATGCCGAGCTTGTCGAATGCTCTGATGGTCTCGGCGATGCTGTCCTTCTCGTTGTAGGTCGGCAGCACCACCGACAAAGTCTTACCGTTCCACATGGCCGGCCTCCGGCGTGGCGATCAGGAGCATCTGACCGGCGAGTGGCTTGATGGGGGATCGCAGATACCAGGGCACCAGGAAAGTCAAAGCGGAGCCTTTGCTGTTCAACGTCAGTGGCAGGAACCGCGGGAATACCTCGACGATCCGCCAGTCCTCCGAACGCAAGTAGTCGGCCAATGAGCGGTCGGTGTAAATCGCGACATGCGTGTAGTCGTCAAAATAGCCGCCGGGGTTCAGCCGGAAGTTTGGTTGCAGCAGTACGAGGATTCCATCGGGCCTCAGCACCCGGGCCGACTCGGCGAGCAGCAGGCCGGTCGCCGGCCGCTCCAAGTGTTCGAGCAGGTTGGAGGCGAACACCACGTCGAATGAGCCTGAGTCGAAGCGCGACAAGTCGGTGCAGTCACCCACCTCGGCCTGTACGTGCTCGGCAGCGGCACGTCGCACCGTGGTGTCCAGGTCCATGGCCACGACTCGCCGCGCCTTGATGGTGTTAGCGAAATCGCACCACCCGGCGCCCAGTTCCAAGACGTCGGCGTCAGCGGGGATCCAGCGCTGCAGGTAGGCGCAGAGGTGGTTCCAGACGGCGGCGCGGTGGGCGTTAGGCGCGAGCCGGGTGCGGAAGTAGGCGGAAACCTCCCCGTCGGCGGGAGGCGGTGAACCCGGGCCTGACGCACGGTCTGCCACCTGGCTACTCCTGAACGATCTTGTCGGGTCGCGGTCGACTGTCGGCACTGCGGGCCGGAGTCGGTGCGGATAGCCTGATGCCGTCGCACATTACCCGAAGGACCACTGAATGTCGGTGATCGCCGACCCCGAGACGGACCGCCGGGCCGGGGTGTCGACCCAGACAATCCTGCTCGCATGCCTTCCGGCGGTGGCGGTCGGGGTGCTGATCAGGGTTTGGCTGATGCACACGTCGCTGGTCCCATTGAACGCCGACGAGGGCGTCACCGGCCTGCAGGCGTACGAGGTCCTGCGTGGGAACTTCCGCCTCATCGTGGCCGGGAACGACTACGGCTCGACGACCGAGACCTACCTGATTGCGCCGTTCCTGGCGTTTTGGAGCGGGGTGTGGCCGCTGCGGATCGTGCCGACCGCGCTGTCCGCGGTTGCCGGCTATGCGCTCTACCGGTTGGCGCGGCCGCTCTTCGGCTCGGTACCGGCCGCGGCACTGGCGCTGATCGGGTGGACCACCTCCGGCGCGGTGACGATCTTGTTCCTGCGCCCCTACATGGGCTACACGACCGGGTTCATCGCGCTGATCGCTGCGCTGGCGTTGGCGTGCCACGCGATGCGTACGGAACAACGCCTGGCCCGGACTGCGGGCTTCGCCGGGTTCGCCGCGGGGTTCGCGATCTGGAGCCATCCGATCTTCGGCACGGTCGCGCTGCTGGCGTTGATCGCGCCGACGCTGTACCGCCGGCGGGCGCTGCGCCGGTGGTGGCTGCCGCTCGCGGCCGGCGGGGTGCTCGGAGTCAGCCCATGGCTGCTGTTCATGGCGCAGAACGGCTGGCCGGAATCAGCCACGCCGGTGGTGGACAGCCACCTACCCGGAGCGCGTGACCAGGTTCGTCACCGAGCTGCTCCCGCGGGCCTTCGGTCTACGCACCGAGTTGGGTGGGGACTGGGTCGGCCCCGACGCGGTGGCTGTCGGGGTCGCGGCCCTACTGATCATCGGTTCGATAGTCGGGATGGTGCTGCTGGTGATCCGCAAGGGCCGACAGGCCCTGCCGATCCTGGTAGCCGGGGTTCTGGCGTTCCCGGTCCTCGCGCTGTACGCCCCACTCAGCAACATCGCGGACGGGCGGTACGCCCTGCCGTTCCTGCCAGAGCTGCTGATGGGGCTTGGGGCGTGGCTGCTGCTGATCCCCGAGCGCATCCGCCACTCGCCGTGGTTGCTGGTCACCGTGCCGACGGTATGGGTCCTGTTGCTGTGCGTTCCCGTGGTGCATCAGCAGGCCGGCTGGGAGTGGATCGACCCCGACACCGACGCCAAGCAGATGGTCAGTGAGTTGGACGCCCGGCAGATCCGCTACGTCGCCGGCGACTACTGGGGCGCGTACCTGGTCGACTACCTGGGCGCAGGGCGCCTCCAGGCGGCGGTTCACCTACCCGTCCGGTTCGACGAGGAGAACGCCACCGTCAACGCCGCCGACCCTCGCGAGGTCGCGTACGTCTACCAAGATGGTCAGATCCCGCACCTGCGGATGCCGATGGACCGCTACCAGATGCTGAACATCGGACCCTTCGACCTCTATGTGCCGGTCGGGTCGTGAGTGGCGTCGTCTGCGGGCAGCTCCCCGGTCGTCTGGATCGGCGCCGAAACGCCGACCCCGGTGGCTGGCACCTCAGCGCCATCCGTCGACGCGGGTGTCTGCGAACCACAGCCATGGGCCGGAACCCGCGTCAGCATGTCCTGGAACCCCGACAGCGGCTTCCCGACCCACGGACAGCCGGTTGCCATCAGTGCCCACGCTGCCGTTGCAACGTCAGCTGTTCTACTACTTGGTCGTCGGCGGTCTCACCGTTGTCGTCGACGTAGCACTGCTTGCCCTACTCCGTGAGTTCTATGGGGTTCCGCTTGGCGTCGCCACCACGGTCGCCTACTGCAGCGCCGTGGTGGTGAACTTTCTGCTCAATCGAACCGCAATGTCATCCTCGGGCTCGCGGGGGTTGACGCAGCACGCGCTGCGCTACGGCTCACTGGTTGTGGCCAACTATGTGATCACACTCGCGGTGGTGACTACCGCGGGGCACATGAGCGATAGGTGGTACCTGGTGGCAAAGCTTGCGGTCGTAGCAGCATCGACCTCGTGGAACTTCCTTCTCTACCGTCACTGGGTATTCACCCCGCCCCGTCCAACGTCGTCGAAGCAGGATCGTTTGCCGTGGATCAGGAGGAACCCACGTTATCGTGATGGCAGGTCGGTGGAGCCGAGTCGCCATATGCTCGTAGTTGCCCCTGCACACAACGACGAAGAATCCTTTGAGTTACCTGGTGACCGAGGTAGCCGTCGGGAAGGCCTACTCGGTTGGTTCAGGCGCAATCGGTAAGCAAGATCCCGGTCACGAGCAACAGGCCTAATGCTTAGCAAGCATTTGCCACCGAGGCATTAACAGGCAACTGCAATGTTTGCGCAACGCTATCTCTCCGTGACACCAACGCCTCATCCAGATCAGCCGGTCGCCAGACCAGGACAGGCGTAGGCAGCTCGTACCTTCTGAGTCACCGCACAGCGCTGAACCCGTGATTGCTACGGATCAGAAGATTGGGGGTTCGAATCCCTCCGGGTGCGCACTGTGATGTCTCGGGACACCGTTGACAGGTGTCTCGGGACATCGTTGCATTCTGATCTTGGTTCGGCCAGAGGCCGGCATCCCGGCTGTGATGGTGGCGCCGTCCTCGGCGGGGTCAAGGCCGGGGCCCTTCGGGTGGCCTTCGGTCAGGCCAGCCCGACTGAACGCCGCGTGTAATGGGACGGAATCGTCGACGGACAGATCTCCCACCCCTACCAATCTGTGAGTGCCCGAGGACGTCCATCACAACCCGTGCCGGCCCTATCTGGGATTTCGTCAGCATTCAGCCACACGAACTTAATCTTCGTCAGCTGTCCGCCCTCATGGTCGAACGAGATCCGAAGGTTGAGGGAGGGGACCAGGCTCGGGTCGGTTCTGCCGGCACCCAGTGCCAAGGTCATCGTCGTCCCACATGAAAGGGCAGCGGAGCTGAAGTGTCTCGCCATCCTCTGGCAGCCAGGCCTCGTAGCTGCTCCCGCATTCAGCACAGATGACCTTGCTTGGCGTCGGCGCCCGTGGTCGGCCGCCATACGGGCAGTGTTCTCGGCCAGCGTTACAAGCGACATGGCTGCCCGAGGTCATCCATAGTGTCGGGATCGCGAAGCCGCCGTGGGGCCCAGCCGCTCTCCCGGCCAACGAATTGCGTGCCGTACTCCTGGGCCTTGCCCTCGGCCAGCAGCACGCCTTCGGTCAGGTAGGCGAGGTCGGCTTTCGCAGCCTCGCCGGAGGCGACCGCTTGGGTCATCAGCTCCAGGCATCTGCGCTGAAATGCCGGGTCCTGGTCAGCATGCTGGGCGAGCAACCAGGCGGCGTGCGCTCCGTCCTCGCCGACCATTGACTGGCCCGGCCAACCGACGCTGGCCACGACCTCTCTCAGCCAGGCGAGGTGGTCGGCGTCAACGGCCGCCAGAACCTCCCAGTCCGGCTCAGGCGCAGAGCGGGCAGCCTGATCTTGTTCGGTGCGCTGCAGCAGCTCGGCGCGTAGATCCAGCCTCACGTCACGAGCATGCCGCCGGACGCTGAACAGCAGCAAGGTCTAAGGGCGCTGGCTGAGGTACCGGTAGGGGGCGAGCGGGACTCACGCGCCCCCGCAGCCCTGCGACGCTGTGCACGTTGACGCGAGACCTCGACCGCTCACGAAGGGCAGCCGAGGCCCAGCGACGCTCGCTTTGGCATGTCAGGACGCTCTCATAAGGCAGTAGTCGGACGGTGATCGTAATCGCAGACTAGTTGTGACTCGTCGCCTCGACGGCCTGGAGAAGGAGCTGGGTTGCGGCCTCGGACTGCGAGACGAAGGAGACGTGAGAGGCCGCGACCTCGACAATCGTTGCGTTTGCACGCTCGGCCATGAACCGCTGGAGCGCCGGCGGGATCGCCTTGTCCTCGGTGCCGAGCAGGTCCCAGCACGGCAGCGTCTTCCATGCTGGCGGGCCCGACGGCGTGGCCTCGAACCCGGCTCCGGCGTACGGTCGCTGCGCCGCGGCCATCACCCCGGCCGTCTCCGGATCGACGTCGGCGGCGAACGCTTCACGGAACGCCTCGAGGTCGAGGTAGAGGTCGGCACCCTCACTCCCGTTCGGCCCGGTGAATGGCACGGGCCGGATCGAGGGCCCCACGAGGCTACCTTCGAACCTCTCGAGGAGCTGCTGCTGGCTCGCCCTCATCCCACATCCACCCGTTGAGGTAGACCAGCGCCTGGCCCTGGTCGTTGCCAACCGCGGCCATGGAGATGACGTTACCGGCGTATGTGTGGCCCACGAGAACGATCGGACCGGTGAGGGTTCGGAGGAACTCGGCCAGGTACGTCGCGTCGCCCGCGAGGTCGCGATGCGGGTTACCGAACCCGATAACGGTGAAGCCAGGCTCACGCAGGGCGCGAATCGCGGGGTCAAAGCCGGTCGCGTCCGCCCACCGTCCCGACCGCCCCGACGGGTCGACTCCCGGCCGGCCCGCGACCGCACTCAGACGGATTCAGTCAGCCGTCCGGCGACCTGCTAAGCGGGCGGAGGGGGTGGAGCGAAGGGCCCTGACAACAGTGGCCCCCAACTTCCACGATCCAAGGCTGCCACAGATCAGTCCTGGCGGGTGAGGTCCGAGGAGATGACTTCGCCAGCACCGATGAACTCAGATGGCGCCACCATCAGCGGTCTGAGGAGCCGATTGACTTCCGGACCGAGCACCGAAAGGGCAGCCTGACTGTGTTCGATGCTGTCCCACAGGTTCAACGCGAATTCGCGTCCTCGCCCGAGCTCGACAACGACGCTGCCTACATAGCCTGACTGCGCCGCGTGAATCCGGTCAAACTCCGCAATGAAGTCTTTCGAAGCCGACAACCTGTCGGGGTCGAACGTATTCACTCTTAACACTGCGAACATCTCGGTCTCCTTTAGACGATTTGATCAATCTCGCACCGGACCAGTCTGATCAGAGCCAACCTCGGCGCCGGAACAGAAACACCAGGAGGACGCCGACTATGAGCATCAGAGCAAGCACGGCCGGATAACCCCAACGCAAGCCGAGCTCCGGCATGTAGGCGAAGTTCATCCCGTACAAACCGACGATCACCGTCCAGGCAATGCCAATCGACCCCCAGGCAGTCACCTTGCGTACGAAGCGATTGAGTTCGGTGGACACGCGCGTTTGGAACAGGTCGATCAGTTCCTGCAGGTATTCGCGCTCGAGATCAGCCATGTGCTGCAGATGACGGAAGCCCTGCTGCGAGTTTCGCACCAGGCGCAGGTCCGTCTGCATCAATCCTTCCTGCAGCTCCATGGTCTCGATCAAGTTCGCGAACGACTCTGCCGCCTGGGCGGCACTGGTACGGATCGCTTCGAGGTCGTGCCGGAGATCGAACAGGTCTTGCAACAGCGCTTCGGCCTTCACCGGATCCTTCTGTGAGACGTCCCGTTCCAGCTGTCCGATACGAGCCGAGGACTCGGTGATCAGATTCTCGTGCGTCCGCATCTCTTCCGCCCGAATCGCGCCCACGAGCTCGAACGAACTGGCTGGACGAAGCTGGCCGCTGTCGATCTGCTGGCGCACGGCGGCGAGCTCGCGTCGCGCGATCTCCGATGTCAACGACAAACTCGTCGGGCCGAGCACGGTGACCAACATCCTTGGAGTCAGGAAGAGCTTCAGCGGCTGGAAACGCAGCCGTCCGTCGGTGCCGCGTGCGAGACCATTGATCGCGCTGAAGTGGTGGTCGGCGTAGAAGCGCATCTTCGGCACCGGGGACCGATTGTGGCACTCCTTGACGTCGCTCGACCTGACCTCGATCAGCTCACCGAGCAGCACCATGCCCTCCTCATCGGTGTGGTCGAAGTCCAGCCAGAGCGTGCCCCCATCCCGACCGGCGACATCACGTATCTCCGTCAGCGACAACGACGCCGCGCCTGCCGGCAAGATCAGCCGTGCCTCCATGGGAACATCCTGACCGCCGCCAGCAGCGATGTCGCCAACTCGGCGCTACTAACAGCACTCGAGTCTGAGCAGCCAATCGAAACAGTCTAGGGAATAGACGACCGTGGACGTCTCCAGACGCGTCCACGGACTCAGGCAGGCGAGGCAGCTACACCAGTGGACGTCCTGCTTGCGACTCGTAATGCGTAGCTCGCCGGGTCCCCAAGCGGTCCCCACGCCAGAGCCTGAAGTGGTATCACATCGCCGGGGTGGCCTTGGATGTTGCAATGATGAGCGGCCCCGTAGTCGATCGGTGGCGGCCCAGGAGGGCGAACAGCCTACGGCCGCAACCAGCATGATGATCGTGACCAGCAGCCAACGTGCGGCACCCGAATTCATCTGCGTCTCGTTCACCGGTCGCTGACCAGAGCGTATCCGCAAGAGAGGAACGACGCCCCAGACCATGCGCTCGACTCGAAGTTAAGTCGGAGAGTACCGCTGCCTGCTGTTCCCCGCGCTGGCTGAGGCGCCGAACATCGCTGCCAGACCCGTGAGTAACAATCTGAGTAGCACCACACACGCTGACGTACGTCCAACCCCGCACGGTCCCGGACGTTCCCACGCGGCCTCCCGTGCTAGACACGAGGACGCGGCATCCCTGCTAGGGCAGAGGTCGACGGCGGCCGTGAACAGCACGCGGAGCGAACATGACCGGGCCGACGGGTTTGGTTGATCACGCCGGCTCTGGGCCCATCCGTCAAGGCCCATGCCCTCCGGTTAGGTTGGGGATTTGAATCTCCACGACACCGGCGCCCCACGGCGCACAACCGCAGGAAGCAGATGATCCATGACCGAAGATCGATCCGGAACCGGCGGCAAGGGTCAGCCCTCCACTTCCAACACCGGAACCGCCGATCTGAACCAGCTCGCGGAAGACTTCGGTGGTCTGGCTCGCAGCCTCGAGGCGCATGACGATCCCGATGTCATGCTGGCTGAGATCGTGGCCGCGGCGGTCGCCATGGTGCCCGGCGTGGACGAAGGATCGATCAGCGTGGTCACCGGCCGCCGGAACATCGGCTCCCAGGCACCCACCGGTGACCTGCCGATGCAGGTCGACGCCCTCCAAGAGGAAACGCAGCAGGGTCCGTGTCTGGACGCGGCCTATGACGAACTGACCGTCCGCGTCGCTGACATGGCGAGCGAAACCCGGTGGCCGGAGTTCGCTCGGCGAGCCAGTCAGGCCGGGGCGGCCAGCATGCTGTCGCTGCAGCTGTATGTCGAAGGGGACAACCTCGGCGCGCTGAACCTCTACTCCCGCACACCCAACGCCTTCGACGACGAGTCGGAACAGGTCGGGTTGCTCTTCGCGTCCCACGCCGCCGTCGCCTACGCCGGCGTCCGGAAGGAGGCCCAGCTCGCCAACGCCGTGGTCAGCCGGGACCTGATTGGGCAAGCCAAAGGCATCTTGATGGAGCGTTACAACGTCAGCGGGGAACGCGCGTTCCTGGTGTTGACCCGGATCAGCCAGAACACGAACCGGAAGCTCCACGACATCGCCGCCGAACTCGTTCGTGAGCGCACCGTTCCCGGCATCCCAGCGCCGCGGACCGCCCCACCGCGCCCGTATTGACCTGCGGAGGAGCCATTCGGTGCCCCCGTCGTGCCACTGAATACCTGAAGCCAACCGCCGCCAGCCGTCGCCAGCCATGGACAGTAGGGCAGAGCCCCAGCCCTGGCCGACACCAGCCATCGACCACCATCCAACACTGGACTATCTCGTAATGCGTAGCTCGACCCGGCGAGTGGCCTACCCCGACGACCGAGCTAGGCGAGCGGCTGGGAGGTGCGTACGGCGACGACGACGTCGTGGATTGCTTGGCTGGCTGCGGCAGCGTCGGCTTCGTCGGTGATGAGCGAAGCGTGGGTGGCGTTCGCGTGCCGGTGGAGACTGTTGGTCGACAGGGCGGCCATCTGGTCCTGCTTCGATTGCCATTGATCGTCGGTGATTCCCTCGTCTGCGGTGACGACGATGAGCGGCTTGCCGTTGAGGCTGGTCAGGGCCGACGCCTGCTGCATCGACGTGTTCGCCACTCCATACTCCTCGATGGAGCTGCCGAGGTCGCGTCCGACTCCGAGGTGAGCTGACGCGGCCGTCAAGGCGGCGACGCGACCGATGACGTTGTAGGGATCGATGTTGGTGGGCTGGGCTGGGCTGGGTTTGGGTGCGGTGGAGTCCAGGAGCACCATGCCGGCGACCTGGTCGGGGAACTGGGCGGCGAAGCTTTGGATGTACAGGCCGCCGAACGAGTGACCGGCCAGCACGTACGGCCCGGGAATATGGGCGCGTTGAAGCAGCGTATGCAGGTCCGCGGCAATGCGGTTACCGTCCTGCGGGCCCTCGGCTGGGTCACTCCAGCCCCGGCCGGCGCGGTCGTACACGCAGACGGTGGTGTCGCGGGAGACGGCCGGTGCGATCCAGCTAAGGGCGGAGGACGACTCGCCGCCACCCGGTTCCAGGACCACTGTGGGGCTGCCCGAGCCGGTGCAGTGCAGGTGCAGCCGGTGCCCGCCCACATCGATCAGCTGGCCGGGCGGGGGACTGTCAAGCGATTCCCGGACGGTCGCGTAGCCGCCGCCCACCGAAGCGATCATCAACACCGCTAGTACGGGGTACATGAGCCATCGACCGATTCGGCTGCGCATCTGGCGGCGGACCCGAAGAAACATCCAGACAACCAGCCCGAACAGGACTGGCGGCCATACCCAGCCGAACACCGCCTGCACGGCGGCGGACCCGCCGAGCGCAACGAGGCCGGCCACTCCCATGAACGTGGCCGGCACAGCTGCCCACCGTTGTGGCTGGTCACTGAACCGGACGGACAACACGGCCAACAACGCCCATCCCAGCCCAAACGCCAGCATCACCACTCCGGTGAGGACATTCTCTTTCACCGGGATGAACGGCATGGCCACCAGAATCACGGCGGCAATCAGTCCAGCGGCAATCGAGAGAGCAACGATCAATCCGATCCTGCTCTTAGACATGGGCTGCAGACGCCCGAGTGGTTGGATGTCGCTGCCCTGGGTTGTGATCATGATGGCTCCACCGGAAGACATTTACGCCGGGGACCGACGGAGACGGGAGCTTGCACACAAGTCCTCGGTGCCTCGACACTACGTCGCGCATACAGTGAAGTACACACAGGCAGCAGTCAGGTAGGCGCTGGCTTGACAGCAGCCCTGACAGCAACTCGGCGGCGATGCCACTGGCCGGTGACAGACGCAGTGCGCCAGATCCCGCCGTAGATAGACCGTCCCAGACTCTCCAGCAGCCTTGCCTGGGGTTGGCCGAGACGGTGCCTTCGCACTCGTATCGGTATGAGGCGCCGGCTGCAATGGCCGACCTATCGATACGCGATGCAAGAACCTATCAACAGCACTGGTGCCAGTATCGCGATAACCGCGTTAGTGGCGTCCTAGCTTTCCTGCACAAATCGAGGTGACCTGCTCGATCATGTCGTCTGCCCGGCCCCGTCCCGCATTGAATCGGGGATCAGCAATGCGATTAGCCGAGCGCGTCCTCGAACACCTCGCAGAAGAGTGTGAAATCGCTTTCGGCTTCGGGATGCGGCCCGCTGATGCCCAGGATCTCGCTGCTGATGAACGCGTCGTCGTCGTCGGTGGTCAGGTCGCCGAGGAAGACCGTGTCTTGGAACGTGATCTTGCCCACGTCCTTCACAACCGTGCGGCCGTTGACGATCAGGCGCTGCGGCTGGCCGCGGTTGGAGAAGGTGAAGGTCCAGGTGCCGTCGCCGTTGTCGACGATCGCCTCGTCCTTGAGATTGTCCCGAACCCGTTCGACGAGCGTGTCGCCCTCCGCATTCGTAAACGTGATCGTCAGGTTGCGGTTGATGTGGCCGAACCAGATGTGGTTGACGTTGGACGGATCGGTCACGTCGTACTTGATGTGGGACCGGAGGCTGCCGACGACATGGGTGGTCACGGGGATGCCGCAGACAACCTCATCGACCGTAGTATCGATGTTCTCCTGGAACGGCTTGGCCGCGGCGGCTGGTCCGGCCAAGGCCAGCGCCATCAACAGCGCCACGAGGATTGTTGACGACACCCGAACGGCCAGTTGCCTTCGCACGACCCCGCTCCTCCCCCGCCCTGGGCAACATTGACATCGCGGCCCAGCCCTCGCTAGCCCGCAAAACGCCCGACTAGATCGGCATCGTGCCAATTCCGCCCGAATTGCCGCTCATATTAGCGTGAGTGTTCGGCATGTCATCTGTATGTACACACCTCCGACCGAGCCTCGGGCTGGTGAAGGCGATCGAGGTGTGTTCCCGCCGGCATCCGGTCCGCTGCTGGTTCCACCGGCTGGCCAACATTCGCGCCAAGCTCCCTGATGAGGCGGCCGCGGAGGTGATGGCGCACGGCTACGCGGTCCCCGACTCCCCGACCGTGGACGCGCCCCGGGGCCGCCGCGGATCGGGCGGAAGACGTCGTTGATAAAGGTATGCACCTTCTGGTTGTCGGTCCCGGTGCAGAGGTCGCCCTCCGCCGCCTCGGCGTAGCCGTCGAGCGACGTGATCATCGAGTAGATGCGCTTTGCCAGGCGTCTCGCACCGTTGTCCTGCTGGCCAGGACGCATCGGACGGCCTGCAAAGAATGAGCGGCCGCATCCCCCGCCGAGCGGGCGGACACCCAATCCATCATCATGTCGCCGGGCCTACTGGCCCGCGGACCTAGGTGAGGCTGGCCGCCGCACCGCCACCTCGTCGACCGGGGCAAGGTCACTGCCCCGAATCGGAGGTAACCCCACTCAACCGGAAGACTCGCTTACGCCCGGGATGCCCCATGATCCGCCCGCCCCGCTGCGCGCCCCCTGACCCGACCACCCGCTCGCAGAAATTGGCCGCCATCCCGAGCGGAAGCGAGTGCACACCCTTGCGGTGCTCAAATTGATGTCTCGAGACATCGTTGCATTTTGATCTTGGTGTGACTAGGGCCCGGCACCCGGCCGGGAAGTGTGGCGTCGTCCTCGCCGGGGTCAAAGCCGTGGCCCTGCGGGTGGCCTGCGGCCAGCCTTGACCCCGGCTGCGGGCGCCGCGGATTGGCCGGGATCAGGTGCCGGCCCGGGGGTGGCGCGGCGGGGTGGTGGTCCGGGTGGCAGGCCGCGGGGCTGGTAGTCGCGGGTGGGGTCCATCAGGTCGCCGGTGTAGCGGTGGATGGCCCGGATGACAACGCGGAGAGTATCCACCGTCCAACGATGAACGGTTGTCACTGAATCAACCCGGAAGGCTCGCGTCTGACCACACCTCTTCGGAGCCGCCGGCAGTGGGTACCTCGCCGCAACGACCCAGATGGACAGCAGAGACGCGTTCAGCTATCCCCAGCCGGTTGAGGGGGCAACGGCCCTACAAATGACCCTCGCTCTCGCGCCGGCGATCTTGATCGTCGGGCTGGTCGCTCTGCGCTGGAGCGGCGCAGTCCTGGACGCGGTGGGCGCGGGCCGGCTAATACGGCGCCCTTGCCGTGCTGGCCGGGCTCACCAACCTCGGGGGGATAGCGGTCACCGTCACCGAATCGTCCTAAGCTACCGCGCTCTTACTGCGACGTTCCACGGTGACAGCGGAGATCACGAGCCGGGGCAGCGACATAGCACCTCCAAGATCAACGAAGGTGTCAACGATGTCTCGAGACAGCTGCCAACTATGTCGCGCAACCAGTCACCTCCGGGTGCGCCATTCCAGACCGACGGAGGTTTGTTGACAGTCGGGTTCTCCTAGATCTCGGAGATCGGCCTTACTGAACGTGGGCTGGGAACGACGAGCCCAGCGCCGACTGGCGGTGCTGCGTCACGTCGGAAATATCGGGCAACGTGGCGGCCACCTGCCCGCCGGCGAAGATCACCCTCTATTTGGCCGCTACCCGACGTCACGATCACCATCTGACCCGACAGCAGGCAGAGACAGAAGCCCGACGAGCCGCCACTCGTGTGGCTTGGAGGGGCCTGGATGCCGACTCATTCCACTGCACGTCGCCGACACCGGCAGGTTGTCGCGTCTGATGCCTGCTGGGATGATGCCGGCATGGGCCGACAGTTGATTCGTACCGACCGCGCCCCCGGCTCGTCCCTCTATAGCCAGGGTGCTCGGGTTGGTGATCACGTCTACGTCTCCGGGATGACCGGCACCGACCCGGCGACCGGTGCCCTTGCTGGCGGGTCGATCCAGGAGCAGACTCGTCAGGCCATCGCCAACTGCCTGGCGATCCTGGAAGCTGGCGGGGCGAGATACGACGACATCGTGGAGGTCGGCGTTCTGTTGACCAATCCCGCCGATTTCGCTGGCCTGAACGAGGAGTACGCCCGCTCGTTCCCCTCCGATCCGCCCGCCCGTTATGTAGCTAAACTCGGCGTCGAGCTGCCCGGGGTTCTCGTCTCTATCCGGATGACCGCGATCACCTCCTGAACGGGTCGCGCCGACGCTGGCGGGCTTGCAAAGCGGGCGCGGGTCGCTGCTACCGGTTTGCCAACAACACCTTGATCCGGCCGAGCTCTTCCGAGGTGGGGAGGACGATCATGGCGATGAAGAATCCGGTGCATCCCGGTGAGATCCTCCGTGAGGACGTGTTGGGCGAGCTGGGTCTGAGCGTGGGTGATGCCGCCGCCCGGCTGGGCATCTCCCGGGTGGCGCTCAGCCGGGTGCTGCATGGGCATGCTCGGTTGAGCCCGAATCTCGCCGTGCGCCTCGAAGAGGCTGGTGTCGGTACGGCTCGTGCGTGGCTCGCGATGCAGACCGCGCACGACCTGGCTTCGGAGCGCGCCGCGGGTCTGCCGAAGGTTCAGCGACTCGACACGGTGGCGTGACGCTGCCGAGTCGCAGCAGGCTCACCAGGAGGCACGATGTACCAGTGAGTCTTCCTGTGATCGACCTGTCCGAGCCGATGGCGACGACGGCGGCCGCGATCGAGCGGGCGTGCCGCGACAGCGGCTTCTTCTATGTCACTGGGCACGGCGTTCCAGCAGCTTTGATCGCCCGCATGGACGCAGCGGCCCGCGAGTTCTTCGCCCTTCCCGAGGCGGTGAAGTTGGAGATCGCGATGGAGCACGGTGGCCGGGCCTGGCGGGGGTTCTTTCCCGTCGGCGGCGAGTTGACCGCCGGGCGCCCAGACCGCAAGGAGGGGATCTACTTCGGGACGGAGGACCCTTCCTCCGATCGGCCGCTGCACGGCCGCAACCTCTTTCCGACGCAGGTGCCGGCGCTGCGCGAGACGGTCCTCGAATACCTCGACCGGTTGTCGGCGACCGCGCAGGACGTGCTGCGCGCAGTGGCCGTCAGCCTCGGCCTGGACTCGGAGTACTTCGCGGCCGGGTACACGCGCAACCCGACCGTGCTGTTCCGGATCTTCCACTACCCGCCAACACCACCCGGCGCCGGCGCCGACGACTGGGGCGTCGGCGAGCACACCGACTACGGCCTGCTGACGTTGCTCGCCCAGGACGACAACGGCGGCCTCGCTGTGCGCACCTCGCGCGGATGGATCGAGGCGCCGCCACTGCCCGGAACCTTCGTCTGCAACATCGGCGACATGCTCGACCGACTCACCGGCGGCTACTACCGGTCGACGCCGCACCGGGTACGCAACGTCAGTGGCAACGAGCGGCTGTCGTATCCGTTCTTCTTCGACCCCGACTTCGACGCCGAGGTGCCACCGCTGCCCGAGGTCGCCCGACGGGCCAGTGCCGATGGGCCACCGCGCTGGGATGGCCAGGATCTGCGCGCGTTCACCGGCACCTACGGCGAGTACCTGGTCGGCAAAGTTGCCAAGGTCTTCCCGCAGCTGCAGAGCAATCTCGATTAGCCGCCCGGAGGTGCGCCGCGCTGCTGCGGAGAAGGAACTCGCCGAGGCCAGCCACGCCGCCCATCCCTCCTGGCGCGAACTGGGTGAGGCCATCGGCGTCAGTGGGAGGCTCCCGAGTACGCCGGCGAGCAGCAGGTCGAGGGTCAGACACCCTCAAGTGCTGAGCGGGCCCTCACTTCCGCACGCGATAGCGGAGCATCGTCACTGGACCTGACTGCGTGTTGCTGAACGGTTCCAGGTCGATCCTGCCGAGGCCCGAGGTCGAGAAGCGCACGCCGTCGCCGAGCAGCACAGGCAAGACATAGACCAAGACCTCGTCGACGAGACCCTGCTGCAGGCACTGACTGGCCAGGTCGGCACCGAGGATCTCCAGATTCTTGCCGCCCGCGGCAGTGCGCGCCGTGGCGACGGCCTCCGCGAGGTCACAGGTGAGGAATGTGACCCCCGGCTCCGGCTCCTCCGGCGGGCGGTGAGTCAGGACAAATACCGGTCCCCCGTCGTAGCCGGTGTCCTCATCGGACATTTGCTTCGCTACCTCGTAGGTGCGCCGGCCGATGAGCATGGCGCCGGTGGCGTGCATGACCTCAGCAAACGAGTACTGGTCGTTGTACGCGAGGATCGAGTCCATCGCGCCGTCGGGGCCGGCGATGAAGCCGTCCAGCGACATCGCCCGGTTTACAACGACCTTGCCCCCGCCAGCATCCTGATCGCTAGTCATTGGCGGGTGGCTACGGTCCCTATCTGGCATCGACGAAGAATATCGTCGACAACATGCTCGATCGGGGCGGTGGCGTCGATGGCAATGCCATTCTGCGGAACGTCCTGTTTCGTCTCATGCCACCGCACGATGCGTTCACGATCGGTCGGAACCCCGCCACCCCACTCGTCGTCTGGTCGCTCGTCAAGCCGCCGATGCAATGTGGCAAGGTCGACTTCGAGAACAAAGACGGCGTCGAACAGATCGATGAACTTCGCGAAGTTTCTCGATCCGCCGCAGAAGAAGGTGGCCGCTTCAGCTGTGTTGGCGACCAGGGACCGCACTTTGGCGACATCCCAGAGGTGGTGCTCGTGGGCGTCCTCCTGGAGTGGCTCCCCGGTTTCCGGATCGCCTCGGTATGCCAGCTCGCGGTCGCCATGAACGGCGTGATAGCCGCGCCGCTGCAACTCAGTGGCGACAGAGGTCTTACCGGTGCCGGAAAGGCCTTCAATCAAGTAGTTCCTCCTGCCCACGTGCGTGGAAGATACCCACCGAGTGAGCAGAACGCGATCAGTTTTGAGTGACCACAGGAGAGCCCATGCTGATCTACTCCATGAGCGTGTCGGTGGATGGCTTCATCGCGGACCGTCAGGGCGCCTTCGGGTGGACGGTCCCCAGCGAGGAGCAGTTCCGTTTCCACATCGCACAGGTACGCGAGCTCGGCGGTCATCTGTGCGGCCGCAGGCTCTACGAGACGATGCTGCCGTGGGAGACGGATCCGTCATTGCGCGACGACGAGCTCGGCGCCACGTTCGCCGACGTTTGGTGCGCGATCCCGAAGGTGGTCTTCAGCCGCACGCTGGACAGTGTTGAGGGCAACGCCCGGCTCGCCGAGGCGTCGGTGGCCGAGGAGGCTGCCGCGGCGCTCGACGCGACGGACAAGGACATCTCCATCGGCGGTGCAGGCCTGGCCTCGGCGGCGATCGAGCTCGGCCTCGTCGACGAGCTGCGCATGTTCCGTAATCCGGTCGTTGTCGGAGGCGGTACGCCGTTCCTGCCGCCGGTCACCGAGCACATCCCGCTGGACCTGATCGAAACCAGGACGTTCGACTCCCGCGTGATCTACGAGCGCTACGCGCGCGCCCGCGTTGGGAACTCACCGCGTCGACCGCGCTCTGAGATCTGACCTACACCGCGAGAAGCGAGTTCCGCCTGACCAGTTCCTCGGGGTTGCGCCGTCACTATTCAGTGTTACTATGTACCGGTAGTCAGTAACGCTTAGTAGTTGAGGAGGTGGGCGTGGTCAAGCAGATGACGGAGATGCTCAAGGGCACCCTGGAGGGCATCGTCCTGGCGATCTTGGCCTTGCGCCCCGCGTACGGCTACGAGATCACCGCGTGGCTGCGCGAGCAGGGCTTCGCCGACATCGCCGAGGGCACCGTGTACGCCCTGCTCGTCAGGGTCGAGCAGCGCGGCCTCGTCGACGTGGAGAAGGTCCCGTCCGAGAAGGGGCCGCCGCGCAAGGTGTATTCCCTCAACGCGCAGGGACAGGAGTACCTCACCGAGTTCTGGAGGACCTGGAGCTTCCTCACCGAACGTCTCGAACAGCTCCATGAAGGAGGCAGAGAATGACGAATTTCATCGAGAAGGTCGTCGGTGACTTCGGCGACAAGCGGCGGTGGCGGGCGTACAAGGCGCGGGTCAAGGCGCTGCCCGAGAACTACCGCACGGCGGTCGAGGCGCTGAACCGGTACTTCATGTACTTCGGCGGTATCAGCAAGGGCGACATCATGATGACGATGCTCGAGGATCTCGCTGATCTGTTCGAGCAGGCTGCGGCGGACGAGACCCCGGTCCGCGCCGTCGTCGGGGAGGATCCGGTGGAGTTCGCCGACACCTTCCTCCGCAACTACGCCGACGGTCATTGGATCAACAAGGAACGGGAGCGGCTCATCAACGCCATCGCCCGCGCCGAAGGCGAGAACGGGGGAACCCACTCATGACGGATCAGTCGACCGCTGGGCCAGCGATCTCCGTCCACGGCCTGGAGAAGTCGTACAAGCAGGTTTCCGTGCTGCGCGGCGTGGACTTCGACGTGGCGCGGGGCAGCATCTTCGCCCTGCTCGGCTCCAACGGGGCCGGCAAGACCACGGTCGTGAAGATCTTGTCCACGCTGCTCAAGGCTGATGCGGGGACGGCCATCGTTCACGGCTTCGATGTCGCCACACACCCCGCCGACGTGCGGGAGTCGATCAGCCTCACCGGACAGTTCGCGGCCGTCGACGAAATCCTCACCGGGCGGGAGAACCTTGTGCTGGTCGCCCGGTTGCGGCGCCTCAAGGACCCGGGCACGATCGCCGACGACCTGCTCGAGCGCTTCGGGCTGACCGACGCCGCCACACGGAAGGTCTCGACCTATTCGGGTGGTATGCGCCGCCGCCTCGACATCGCGATGAGTCTCATCGGGGATCCGCAGGTCATCTTCCTCGACGAGCCGACGACCGGGCTCGACCCACAGGCGCGCATCGACGTGTGGCAGGCCATCAAGGAACTCGCCGGGCGCGGTACGACGGTGCTGCTGACGACGCAGTATCTGGACGAGGCTGAACAGCTCTCCGACCAGATCGCGATCCTGCACGAGGGTCGGATTCTGGTGAACGGCTCGCTCGCCGAGCTCAAGCAGCTGCTGCCGCCCGCCAAGGTCGAGTACGTCGAGAAGCAACCGACCCTGGAGGACGTCTTCTTCGCCATCGTCGGGAACGACGGCAACCACAACGACACGTTGGCCATGACCGCAGCGCCGGCACGGCCGAGTGAGGAACGACGATGACCAAGCACTTCTTCGCCAACACCGCTGTCCTGCAGGGTCGGTCCCTGCGCCACATCGCGCGCAGCCCGGACACGATCATCACGACGACGATCATGCCGATCGCCTTTCTGCTGCTGTTCGTCTTCGTGTTCGGCGGCGCGATCGACTCCGGGTCGGACTCATACGTGACCTACCTGCTGCCCGGCATTCTGATCATCACGATCGCGTCGGGCGTCTCCTACACCGCGTACCGGCTCTTCCTGGACCTGAAGAACGGGATCTTCGAGCGGTTCCAGTCCATGCCGATCGCCCGATCGTCGGTGCTGTGGGCGCACGTGGGGACCTCGCTGGTCGCCATCTCGATCTCGCTGGTGGTCGTCGTGCTCGTCGCCCTTGTCATGGGCTTCCGGTCGGGGGCGGGACTGCTGGCGTGGCTCGCGGTCGCCGGCATCCTGATCCTGTTCACCCTGGCACTGACCTGGATCGCCGTGATTCCTGGTCTCGCCGCGAAGTCCGCGGACGGCGCGATCGCGTTCTCCTACCCGCTCATCTTCCTGCCGTTCATCAGTTCGGCATTCGTGCCCACCGAGACCATGCCCGGCCCGGTGCGCGCCTTCGCCGAGTACCAGCCGGTGACGTCGATCGTCGACACGATCCGCGACCTGCTCACCCAACAGCCGGTCGGCACCGACATCTGGTTCGCCCTGGCCTGGTGCGTCGGCATCCTGCTCCTCGCGTGCGTCTTCGCCATGATCACGTACCGTCGCCGGATCTCCTAGCCGCGCGTCGCGCCCTCGGGCGTTTCGGAGGAGTGGCCGTGGTCGCCGTCACGGCCTCGTTCCTCACGGAGGTACTCACACTCGAGTCCGAATCCGCCTGGCCGGCGGCCGTGCTGCAGGTTGTCCTCGGCGTCGCCTTGCTCGTACTGGCAGTGGTGAAGTGGCGCAAGCGTCCGGAGACGAGTGAGGATGCTGAGCTGCCCAAGTGGATGTCGTCGGTCGAGCGAATGTCTCCGTCGCGCGCCGGCCGCCTCGGATTCGTTCTCTCCGTCGCCAACCCCAAGGAGCTCGCCTTCAGCGTTGGGGCTGGGCTGACCATCGGCGCGGCGGCGCTCCCACTGGGCACAACCCTGGGACTCGCTCTCGGCTACACCGTGATCGCGTGCCTCTCGGTCATCGTGCCGGTCCTGGCCTTCGTGATCGACCCTGATCGGATGGCCCGGCCGCTCACCGCCGCTCGGACCTGGCTCGTGCAGAGGAACGACACCATCCTGACGGTGGTCTTCGTGATCATCGGCGCAGTGCTGATCGGCGACGGTATCGGCCAGCTGTAGGTCGGCGGCGCCTACTCCTCGGGTGAGGGACGCAGCATGAAGTACTCGGTGAACTCCCGGCAACGCCCGTCGTCATCGAACCGCATCAGATAGCAGTTGTGGTAAACCCGCACGACCGGACCGTCGGGTCGGTCGCGATAGGTCGAGTTGCCGGTCGCCACCACGACGTCGCGGTCGACGGCAACCGGTTGGTACGCGGCCTCGTATGTGCCGGGTGCGTCGCGGGTCGAGCCTCCGTCGGAGTCTGCCTCGCCCAACCACGACGCGACAACCGCGTCCCGCCCGACGACCGGGTCGTCATAGGGGTGATATCGGTACGCGATGTCATCGGTGAAGAGCGCGGCGATGTCGTCGGCGTCGTAGGACAGCCATGCCGCGACGTAGCGGTCGAGCCAGGCTTGGGCGTCGGCGCGGTTCACGAGACCAACCTAGGGGCTGATCGGCACCACATCTGCACCCTCTACGACGATCTGCACCGCCCGCATGCGGTGCAAACCGGAGGAGAGGGTGCAGATGTGTTCTTGGATGCCCTAGCAGGCTCAGCCCTGGTTGTCGAGGAAGTCGAGCACGACCGCGACGAAGAGCGGTGAATCGGCGAGGTTGTAGTGCGTCAGGCCAGGCAGAATCGCGAGCGCATGCCCGCCCTTGGGCCGCCCCTCGCCCATCCAGCCGCCGTCCCGGAGGCCGCCGTCCAGCAGCTTGAAGACCTCCACGTAGTGGCTCGGCGGGGCCATGTCGGCATCAGCGGCGACGATGAGCGTGGGCACCTGCAACCCGCGTACCTCCTCGCTGAAGTCGAAGTCCTTGGCCATGTACGCGCCGATCTTGTCCAGCAGCTGCGGGAAGTTCTCGGGATGGGGCGCCACCCGGTCGTACAGCTGGTACATCGGCGTGTCCTTCATGAACTCGGCTGCTGCCGCGTTCACCTGGTTCTGCTGGGCGAGCATCTCGGGCGGGATGGCATCTCGCCGGACGTTTGCGGCTGCGCTGACGAGCCTGCCGACCTTGTCCGGATGTCGCACTGCAGTGAGCAGAGCGACGCCGCCGCCGAGTGAGTAGCCGACGACGTCAGGCTTCTCGAGCCCGAGGTGGTCGATGAGGGCGGCGACGTCGTCGGCCATCAGCCGAACATCGAAAGGCCGATCGATGTCAGCCGTGCGCCCGTGCCCTTGGAGGTCGACGGCAATGACCTGGTGGCGCTCCGCCAGCATGGGAAGGATCGGCCCGAACATCTCGCCCGAACCGAGCCCGCCGTGCAGCAGGATCATCGGTTTCCCGGTCCCGTGGGTCTCGTAGTAGAGGTGAAGGCCGTTGACCTCGGCGTACGCGCCGACGCCTTTGGTCTCGGACGTCCAGTCGATGGTCATGGTGTGCTCCTTGGGACGACGATCGTCGGATGTCAGGTAGACCGGTCGGGATGGCCAAACTCATCGCCGAGAGATGTCCCGGCACACCTTGGCAGGCGGCGCGAGACATGGTTGCATGTCCTGGCTGGACCGTTCGCAACTGGCTCGGGGCTCACCAGGAGAGGCACCCTCGTCCATGACCGTCGCCGTCGATCCGTTCCTGACCGTCAAGGTCGACCGAGCCGCCACGAAGGGCCTGGGCCTGCACCAGGCGAACGCGGCCGCATCTGACCACTTCTACCCGGACCACCTGTTCGAAATGGTGCAGGAGAATCTGGTCAAGGACTATCGGTACGACTCGCCGCACCCCTACTGGGTCGGCTCGGTCACCTTCCGCGCCCTACCGTCAGCGTGGTCCGAGTGGTACGGGAACAACTCCCGTCCGTACTGACACCCTCTCCGTCAGAACCAGACGCCGGCGTACTTGAGCAGGTCGGCCATCGTGAACTTGCCGCGGGCCGGCGCGATGGGAGGCTCGGGCTTCCAGAGCGGCTGCAGGTAGAGGTATGAGTTGATATCGCGCTGCAGCAGGGCGACGAGGACCTCGGCCACGATGCGCCCGCCGACCGGTCCGAGGTGGCGGCCGCGGCCGACGATCTCAGCCTCCTTGAGGATGTAGAACCACAGCGGAGTCTCGTCGCCCCAGCCCCCGTCGGCGAAGATCTGCTTGAGGGTCTGGTTCTCCACCTCGAACTCGCCCGGATCCACGACCTCCACCACGTTGCCGACGATGGGGATGCGCACGTGGATCCGCCGGCTCTGCCAGATCTGCTCCCGGGTGAGCGGCTCCACGTCCATCAGCCGGGCCACCTGCTCGCCCGAGGGAAGGCCCATCTTCCTGCCGCGGAGCAGGTTCCGCACCGAGAGCCGGCTGGTCGGGTTGCTGTCCGGCAGGGCCG
This sequence comes from uncultured Actinomycetota bacterium, assembly GCA_963711015.1. Lineage (GTDB taxonomy): Bacteria > Actinomycetota > Actinomycetes > Propionibacteriales > Propionibacteriaceae > Microlunatus. Next base: position 104,144 of record CAVQCQ010000031.1, on the reverse strand, counting down.
TCGAGGGCAGCTGGAACAACGGTCCGCTCAGCGACGCGTCGAACTGGCGGGCCGGTCGGGCGGTCGGCGGCTTGCCCGCCTGGTTGAAGAACTTGCTCCACTGGATCTTCAGCCGGGCCGGCACCTCGCGCGACCCATTCAGGTTGTTGTCGCTGGGCTGGGCTTCGAACAGCGGGACGCTCGAGACGGCCACCGTGGCGCCGGTGCGGGTGTCGATGAAGTCGCGGACCGTGTACCGAGGCCGGGCGATGCTGTGGCCGAAGCGGTACGCGGCCACCGAGAACTCGACCGGGATGTAGGGACGTCCCAGCGGGTTCGTCGTCTTGTAGTGCCGGATGTTGATGATCGGCAACCCGAGCAGGACTTCCTTGTAGACCGACTCGGCCATGGACCGGCCCACGATGGCGGGCAGGAACTCGTGGGTGACGATCCACTGGTAGTGCCAGCGGGTCAACCGCCGGGCGGTCTCGAACGCGGTCAGTCCCGGAATCAGTGACGTGCGCGCGCGGTCCACCAGCTTGTTGTGGAACCTCTGCATGGCCACGTGCAGCTGGTTGAGGATGATCGTCTGGTCGTTGCGCGGATCGGCGATGATCGCCTTGCCGTTGCTGTCGCGGGGCAGGTCATAGACCGTGTCGGGCTCGGTGGGGACACCCCTGATCTCCGTGTAGGGGCGCTTGACGATCAGGAACTTGTCCCGGTCCTTCGGGTCGTACAGCTGCGGATCCTTGCTCGGGCCCCGGCCGTAGATCGCGTCCAGGTCGTAGCGCGGCGAGCGGAAGTTCTCGGTGGCGTAGGGGTCGGACCGTTGCTCGTCCAGCGGCGTGGTGTCGAAGGTGATGTCGTGGTCGACGAACTGCCCCAGAAACGTGAATCCTGACGTGAGCATGGGGTTCGGGTTCTCGCCGAGAGCGTCGTTGTGGTCCTTGTTCACCACGACAGGCGTGTCGTTCTGCAGCACCGGCTCGCCGGTCACCGGGTCGGTGAGGTTGGTGCCGATGACGGGCTGTTCCTCCATGGTCTGACCCAGGGCGGTGAGCAGCTCCTCCGAGGCCCGATGCCGCGGCTGGTTCTTGAACATGAACCCGAAGCGGCCCTCCGCCGTGGGGTCTTGTATGACCAGGTCCAGCCCGCGGAGTTCGGCACCGTGGGGCAGGATCGGGGGGCGGCGGATCGGCCGAGGCCGGTGTCACTCCGGCGGCAGTGGCGGCGGTCCCCAGTGATGCTGCGGCGGTTCCCTGCAGGAAGCGGCGGCGGCTGAATCCATGATCGCCGTTAAGGGTCATTACTCCCCCCGAATCGTGGGCCGATGTGATCCCCCGATCCCGGCGCTTGGGCCGCTAGGTAACCTCCCGCGCTGGACGCGTGTTTGTCAAGACTCTGTCGGGCACGGAAACGAATTTGTGGAAATTGCCCATCCGGCGGCGCCCTTACGCCGAATAAGCCCTGTGACGCTCACGGACGTGCCTTCGCGGCGAGGCGTCGCTACGGTCCGTGGCAGCAGGTGTTCGATGTCCAGACTTTGGGCAAAGGGCCCCGAGCATGAGAATGTCTTCCTCGTGGATCATTCCCCAGTCGGGGGGCCGGGCGCGCCGCGCGCCGGTCACGTGGGTGAGCCACCCATCGTCGATCCGCATGCCGCGCATCTTGTCGATCTGATGTGCCGCACAGCTCAGGGTGACCATCAGGCTTTCTCCGAGCTCTACGACGCCACGATGCGCCGCGTCTTTGGTGCGGTCCTGCAGGTGTTGCGTTCATCGGAGCACGCTGAGGAGGTCACGCAGGAGGTCTACGCGGAGATCTGGCAGCAGGCCGCTCGCTTCAACCCGAGCAAGGGCAGCGTGATCACCTGGATGATCACGATCGCCCGGCGCCGGGCGGTGGACCGCGTGCGGTCGGTATCCAGCGAGGTGGCCCGGGCGGAGAAGTACGCCAAGGCAGTTGCGCCCGACATCGATGTTGTCTGGGATCGCACCGCGCAGAAGCAGGACATCGAGCGGGTGCGGCAAGGCCTTCGGTCGCTCACCGACCTGGAAAGTCAAGCGCTCACGCTGGCGTACTACGAGGAACTGACGCAGAGCCAGATCGCCGATCGACTGAATGTGCCTCTCGGCACGGTCAAGTCTCGAACGAGAGCCGCCATGAAGCGGCTCGGTGAAGCGTTGGGAGGTGGGGCATGAGCACGATTCACGATGATGCGGCTGCATACGCCCTCGTCTCCCTGAACGCCGCCGAAATGGCGGAGTTCGAAGTGCATCTGGCCACCTGCGAGTTCTGCCAGCAGGAGGTCGCCGAGTTCTGGGCGACCACCGCGGAGCTGTCCTTGCTGACCCAGGCGACGCCGCCGCCGACCTTGCGGTCGAAGGTGCTCGCGGCCGTCCAGGACCTGCCGCAGCTTCCGGCCGAGCCCGAGACCAACAACCACGCGGGTCCGCCGAGCCTGCCGATGGGCACCGAGACGCAGATTCAGCCGACCGGTCCACGCCGGGCGCTACCGGGCTCCTGGGCGCCGGAGGAGCCGGAGCAGCTGGAGGAGCTGGAGGAGCCGGAGCAGCTGGAGACTCGGGCCGACGACGAACTGAAACTTCGCCGGCAACGGCGACGCACCCGAATCCTGGGTGGGCTGGTCGCGGCGATGCTGGCCCTGACGGTCGGTCTCGGCGGCATCATCTACAACCAGAACAAGCAGCGCGAGGCCCAGGTCGCTCAGCAGGCCTTCGAGCAGCAGCTGCTCCGGGCCCCGGATGCTCGGATCGTGGTCATGGAGGCCAGCGTCGGTGGGCGATGCACGTTCATCGTCTCCCGGGAGCTGAACCGGGCCCTCTACCTGGGCACGAACATGCCTGATCCCGGGGCGGGGAAGCACTACCAGCTGTGGACGGCGACCGGACCTGAGGACGAGCTTGCTCCCGAGTTGGACAACGCGGTGCCGGGCACTCGTCCGTGGCGGCAGTACTTCCGCGGCGACGTGGCCCAGGCCGACTTCTTGGCGGTCAGCGTCGAGCAGGATGGCACCACCCCGGACTCGCCGACCGAGGTCGTGGCAATAGCTCCGATCACCTAAAGGGGTGATCGGAGCGGAGATCGATCCGCTAGAACCAGTACCGGCGGCCGAGCACCGGGCGATTGAGCGCGCCCAGCAGCAAGAGGACCAGCCCGACGACGAGAACGATGATGCCGATCGTCACGAGGATGGAGATGTCCAACAACCATCCCAGGATCAGCAGGATGAGACCCAGAACAACCATTTCTAGCCTTCCGAGAGTGTCCGAGCAGGCAGAGCCTGCAGGCTCATCGTAGGGATGCGGCCGCGAGTCCGAAGGCGAATCGCTGAGTGTTGCGAACTCGTGGCTGTGGAATCGGGAATCGGTTCACACCCGCGGGCGGGTACGCGACCGGCCTCCGGCGCGCAGCAGGTTGCTGTCCAGCCGGTGCCCGACCAGATCTTGGGCCAGGTACGCCGCCGCGAGTACGGCGTCGGCACGCAGCCCGGTCGCGACGCCGGCATCGTCGAGGACGTACAGCAGCTCCTCGGTCGCGATGTTGCCGCTGGCCCCGGGGGCGAACGGGCAGCCGCCCATGCCACCGACCGACGAGTCGAGTTGGGTGACCCCACACTGCAGCGCGGCGAGGGCGTTGGCGATCCCCACCCCGCGGGTGTTGTGGAAGTGCGCGCCCAGCGGCACCTCGGGCGCCGCGGCGTGCACCTGATCGATCAAGGTCGCCACCCGGTGCGGGCTGGCCGTTCCAATGGTGTCCCCGAGGCAGAGCTGGTCTGCGCCGAGCTCGACCGAGCGGGTCGCCACCGCGACGGTCCGCTCCGCCGGTGTCGGTCCGTCGAACGGGCAATCCCAGGCCGTCGCGATGATCACCTCGAGCCGGCCGCCCGCCGCATGCACGATCGACGCGACAGCGGCCACGGCAGCAAGGGCCTCCTCGGTGGGCCGGCGCACATTGGCCAGGCTGTGGCCGTCGGCGGCCGACACCACGTACTCCACCGACCGCACGCCGGCCTCGACGGCCCGCGTCGCTCCGCCGGGTGAGGCCACCAGTGCCGACCAGTCAACGCCCGGCAGGGTCAGCGCGTACGCCGCGACCGCGGCCGCGTCGGCCATCGCCGGCACCGCCTTCGGCGAGACGAACGCCGTCGCCTCGATCCGGCGTACGCCGGTCAGCACGAGTGCGTCGAGCAGCTTGATCTTGGCCTCGGTGCTGATCGGTGCCTCGATCTGCAGCCCGTCGCGCGGACCGACCTCACGGATGTCGACCGCCGGCGGCAGGTTCAGCATGCCCACATCATTGATTGTTCACCCGGGACCCTGAGCATGTCAGAGGTCGAGCAACTCGATCCGGACGCGAGCTGTATCGCCCGGCTCGAGCCCTTCCGCCATGCGGACAGCCTTCTTGATCGGCAGGTCGAACCGATCGCTCGCCGCTGGGAAGATGGATGTCCGCCACGAGGTCGAACCGAGGGTCACCGCCACCCGCACCGAACCGAAGCCGGCGCGGGGCTGGGCCTGTGATCGCTCGAACACCTCCTCCGAGAGCTCGACCGGAAGACTGACGAAGGTCCAGGTGTCCAGCCGCCGCGCGTCCCAGACCCAGAGCTCGGCCTCGAACTCGAACGACTCCACAGCGGAATGATTCCGCACGCCGCCGACAGTGGCTGGCGTCAGGCGGATCCCGTAGCGTTTCGGAGATGCAGGCCGAGGAGACCCGGGAGGGCGTGAAGCTCACCCATCTCGACCAGCCGCTGTTCGACGGCGCCGAGGCGACGAAGCGCGATCTCGTGGACTACGTCGACCAGCTGGCCGAGGTGATGATCCCGCACCTGCGCGACCGCCCGCTGTCGGTGATCCGGGTCCGGCCCGGCCAAGAGCCGTTCATGCAGAAGAATCTGCCGAAGTACACGCCCGACTGGGTGCAGTCAGTCGCCATCTGGGCCGACCGGCCCAAGCGGGACGTGAGCTACGCGCTGGCCAACGATCGGCGCACCCTGATCTGGTTCGCCAACCAGCGTGCCGTCGAGTACCACCCGGGATTGATGACCACGGACGACCCGGTCCACCAGACCCACCTGATCCTCGATCTCGACCCGCCCTCGGAGGTGGACGCCGCAGCAGGATTCCGGCTCGCCGTCCGTGCCGCTCAGCTGGTCAAGCAGGCGTTGGACGAGGCTGGACTCGCCGGCGCGGCGAAGACCAGTGGCGCCAAGGGCATGCACGTCTTCGTGCCTCTGATCACGGAGGGCTCGGACGCAGCCCCGGCCGAGCTGCCCGACGTCGCCGCGGCCACCCGAGCCATCGCCGCCCGGGCCGAGAAGATCGACCCCGTGCTGGCGACCACGGCCTTCGTCGTCGAGGAGCGGCACGGCAAGGTGTTCGTCGACTCCACCCGGGCCGGCGGCGCGACGGTGATCACCGCGTACAGCCCGCGGATCCGCCCCGGCGTACCGGTGTCGTTCCCCGTGCCGTGGGAAGATCTGGACTCCATCAGCCCGAGGGATTTCAGTCTGCACACCGTGCCTGATCTGCTGAACGGCAGCGATCTCTGGGCCGAGCGGATGCCCGAGCCCCAAACCCTGCCCGACGACCTGATCGCCGAGGGCCACGAGATCCCGATCGCCCGGGTGCAGGCGATGCACGAGGGCAAGCGGCGCGCCCGAGCCCGGCAGCACCAGCAAGACACCGGTGTCAACGATGAGGCCGGAAGATCTGCGCGTAATCCGAGTTGAACCATCAATAGACCGCTACTTTGGCGGGTCGCTGGACGATGTGGCGTACTACAGCTCGGCGCTGTCAGCCAACACGATCGCGCAACAGTACGCCGCCGGCTGATCAGCGTGCATTGCGCGGGCGCCGATGCAGCCACCACTCGACGATCAGCAGGTTCGCCACCCAGCTGGCCCAGCTCGAGACTCCGATCGCCTGCTGCAGCAAGGCTTCGTCCACCTCGGCGCCGGTGAGCAGGCCGGGGACGAACGCCACCAGGCAGATCACCAACCAGGCGCGGTTCGCCACGATCGAGAAGCTCAGCGCGAAGCTCCGGAGCATCCACTCGCGGTGCTCGTCGAACCGCCGCGCCCGCGCTGCCCGGAACCCCTGAACGGTGCACAGCAGCCAGAGCACGCCGAGGGTCGCGTTGGCCACCGCCGCGTTCAGCCCGCGGCCGGTCATCGGAGCGATGGTGATCGCGCAGATGGCGGCCGGGATCAGTGCTGCGACGTAGGTCCGGCCCGTCCAGCGATGGAACCGCGGATGGGTCTGCCGCAGCCAGGGCCAGACCTGCAGGCAGGCGGCGAGCAGCACGATCGAGCCGAGGAAGATGTGCGTCACCAGCAGCGGATAGAACAGCGGGTGGTCGGGCAGCGGAGCCAGTCGGGCCCGGTCCGGGTCGAGCGTCAGGTAGGGCGGCACGGCGTACACGAGGAACAGCACTGTCGTGATCAGCAGCGGGAAGACCCAGGGCCGGCGCCACAGCGGCCTGCGAGGAGGTGCGGCGACGGGCGCGGTCCGCGATTGCAGCGTGGTCATGCCCTAACGCTGCCGAGAAGGAGCGCGCCACACACTGCCGCTGGCTGGCCGATCCGCCCGGGGGATAGCCCTACCGCATCTTTCCGACTTGTCAGCGTGGGTGGTCGCTATCACGACCACCCACGCTGACAAGTCGGAAAGAGAGTTCAGCCTTCGGGCCGCAGCCGAGCAACCAGCTCGCCGCGACTGCGTACCCCCACCTTCCCGAAGATCGACTTCAGATGATCTTGAACGGTGTTGGCGGAGATGAACAGGTGGTTCGCGATCTCGGCCGTCGAGTGGCCGCCGATCACCTCCTGACAGACGTCCCGCTCCCGCACACTGAGGCCGTACGCGGCCAGCAGCAACCCGAGCAGGTGATCGCCGCTCGCCGGCGCGATGGTCACCGCGACCTGGTCGTCGTGCTCCCCGGTCAGAGGGCTGGCCTCCAGGAAGGCCCAGTTCCCGTACGCGTCCCGCAGCCGGGCGCGGAACCCGCCGGTGGTCGAGGCATGCGCCCCGGAGGCCATCACCTGCATCAGGGTCCGGAACCGGTCCGGCGTGATCATGTTGAAGCGGTCCTGCCATTCCGCGGCGGTGGGGGTGATCGCCCGGAGCCGCCCGTCGAGCCCGACGACGACCACTGCGGGCGGCCCACCGGACGCCCAGCCCCGCGCCTCGAGCCGAACGGCGAGCCGTGTCGCCGCGGCGATGACCGGCGCCACGGCCAGCAGGAACTCGGTCTCCCGGTCGCTGAAGCCGGACCGGGCGCGGACCATCCCGGCGGCTCCCCAGCATGCGCCGTCGGTGCGGAACATCACCCGCAGCTCCTCGTCGACGCCGAGTGGTCGCCAGACGGTGTTCAGCCGAGCACACCGCGCCCGGTCGTGCGCGGACATGTCGGCGAGCGTCGCGCTGTCGATCTTGCTCCGGGCGAGAGCGGCATAGGACTGCGGCTCCGAGCCGGAGTACTCCGCTGCGGCCAGCATCGGCTCGTACTCGCCCGGGATCCGGGCATCGCCGCTGGTCATGCTGCTGATCACCAGGTTCTCCGGGTCGATCGAGGCCCAGCAGGTCAGCTCGGCTCCGACCCGGCGCTCGACCACCCGGATGGCGGCGGCGTGCAGATCGCTGACGCCCAGGCCGGTGCCGGCCAGCGCGGCGATCTCGCGTCGGGCCCGGGAGGCCCGCTCCTCCCACATCCCATCAGTATCGCTCCGATGCCGCGGCAGGTTCGATCCCAGATTTCCGGGATGGTGCGGCCGAGGGCACCTACCTAGTTTTCTGATCATGACTCATGCGGTACAGCACACCGTCGCCGGCGAGGGCGTCGAGCTCACCGCGCCGGACGCGGTGGTCAGCGTCAAGGTCGACGCCGATCACACCGACGGCCTCTATGAGGTCCTGGAGATCCGGGCCCCACGCGGGCCGGCCACACCGTTGCACCGGACCGGCTGGGCGAAGACCTACTACGCCCTGGACGGGCGGATCCTGGTGCAGATCGAGGACGAGGTGTATGACCTGACGCCCGGCTCGTCGGTCACCATCCCGCCCCATGCCCGGCACACCTTCACCGTGCTCAGCTCGTCGGCGACGTTCCTGACGGTGGCGATGACCGGAGCGATGGGCGCCTTCCTAGCCGACCTGGATGCCACCGTCCCGCACGGCCGGCCGATGAACGAGACGGCCGCCGAGCTGCAGCAGGTGCTGTCCCGCCACGACGTCGCCATCGACGGCGCCGGCCCGTGGTGACCACCTGGGTGGCCTGGATCTTCGCCCTGGTCACTGCCGCCATCCATCTGCTGGTCTTCGTCCTCGAGGCGTTGTTGATCGATCGATCATGGGTGCACGCCGGGGTGTTCAAGATCCCTGCGGCCGACGTACCGGCGGTTCGGCTCTGGGCGTTCGGGGTCGGGTTCTACAACCTGTTCCTCGGGATTGGGATGATCATCGGCGTGGTTGCCTGGATGACCGGCCAGGACGTGGTGGGCCAGACCCTGGTGATCTATCTGAGTGCGATGTTGGCCCTGTCCGGGCTGGTCCTGTTCATTGCGGACCGGATGGCGCTCAGCCGGCCGCGCGGGACCGGGGTCTCCGGCGCGGTCGGGCAGGCAGCGCCACCGCTGATCGCCTTCGTCGCCTCATTGATCGCGGTCAGCTGAGGCCGGTTCAGTCCGCGAACGGTGCGCCCGGCACCAGACCGGCGGCCTCGGCGGCCGTCTGGGCCTCGGCGAGAACGCGCTGTTCGGCGACACCCGAGGCGCTGGCGACCCGCGCGACGTCGCCGAACTCCGGGGTCGCCCGGACGATCGTCCCGTTCCGGGAGGCGATCTTGATCGCCACCGTCCCGCCGGTGATCTGGACTCCGACCCAGCGCCGGGGCAGGGCCCACTTGGCGGCCGGACTGATCCGGACGCCGAGCGTGCTGGTCCGGTCCATGATCACGTCGCGCAGCGCCGGCGCCTGGTCAGGTCGGGCCAGCACCGAGAGGGTGTACGCGGGACGGCCTTTCTTCATCAGGATCGGGGCGAGCCATGCGTCGGCCGCCCCGGACTCGAGCAGGCTGCTCAGCACACCGGGCCACAGTCGGGGATCGAGATCATCGACATTGGTCTGAATGATCACTGCCGGCTCGCCGTGATCCGCACTGTCGGTATCTGCCGGAGTGCCGATCAGCACCCGGGTGAGATTGGGCCGACCCGCCGTGTCCCGGGTGCCGGCGCCGCAGCCGACCGCCTCGAGTTCCATCGCCGGCAGGTCGTCGCAACGCTCCGCCAGCGCGGTGATCAACGCCATCCCGGTCGGCGTGGCCAGCTGACCAGGCCCGCCGGCAAGGATCCGCCAGCCGCGGGCCAGTTGCGCCACGGCCGGCACCGGCACCGGCAGATCTCCATGGGCGATGTCGACCCGGCCGGCTCCCACGGCCACCGCGGAGGCGCTGATGGCCTCGACCTGGAGGGAAGACACTGCGGCCGCCACCCCCACGACATCGCCGATCGAGTCCAGGGCGCCGACCTCGTGGAAGTGCACGTCCTCCACCGCGATGCCGTGCACGGCGGCCTCCGCCTCGGCCAACCGGGCAAAGGTCTGCTGCGCCCGGTCGCGGATCGCGTCCGGCAGGTCCGCGTCAGCCAGCAGGGTGCGGATGGTGCGCCAGGTGCGCATCGGCGGATTCTCGACCAGAACCTCGATGTCGATCTTGGTCGCCCGCTGGCCGGCCCGAGTCACCGACTGCCGGGTGATCCGTACCGAGTCGGGGATCACCGCATCGACCGCGTACTGCACGGAGCTCAGATCGGCCCCGGCGTCCACCAGTGCGCCGAGCAGCATGTCCCCAGCGACCCCGGCCGACGCATCGATCCAGGCGTGCCGTCCGGTCATGAGTCCCCGGTCGGCGCCGCGATCTGCGCCGCCAGATGTCCTGCCCCGTAGCCGTTGTCGATGTTGACCACCGCCACGCCGGGGGCGCAGGCGTTGAGCATCGTCAGCAGCGCGGCCAGGCCCTCGAAGGCCGCACCGTAGCCGACCGAGGTAGGCACCGCCACCAGCGGCGCGCTGACCAACCCGGCCACCACGCTCGGCAACGCGCCGTCCATGCCGGCCACCACGATGATCACCTTCGCCCGGCGGAGCAGGTCGAGCCGACCGAGCACCCGGTGCAGTCCGGCCACACCGACATCGACGACCAGCTCGGTCGGTCGGCCGAGATGACGGGCGGTGAGCAACGCCTCCCGGGCCACCGGCAGGTCGGAGGTGCCCGCGGCGATGACCACGACCAGGCCTCCAGTCGGTTCCGGGGGCGTCGCCGGCCAGATCAGCAGCCGGGATTCCTCGTCGTGCAAGGCGTCCGGCAACTCGGCGAGCACGGCCGCCGCGTGCTCCTTGCCGGCCCGAGTGAAGATCGCGACCTGCGGCTGGTCACGGAGTCGTTCGGCGATCAGGCCGACCTGCTCGGCAGTCTTGCCGGCGCAATAGACCGCCTCCGGGTAACCGCGGCGCCGCGCTCGGTCGAGATCGAGGTCGGCGAACGCGTCCAGCGGGTCGTTCATGGTCAACGCGAGATCAGCTGCAGCGTGAAGGCCCCGGACTGCAGCCCGCGCGGGTCGACGGTGACCGATCGGAAGCCGGCCGAACGCACAGCCGCGTGGATCCGGCTGCGCAGCGGTTCGGTCGCCGCCCTTTCATGATCATCCGCGCCCAGCTCGACGCGCGCCAGGTCACCGTGGTGGCGGACCCGGAGCTCGGTCAGCCCGAGCCGGCGCAGCGCCGCCTCCGCCCGGTCGATCTGCCGCAGCTTCTCGGGCGTGACCGGCTCGAAGTGCGGGATCCGCGACGCCAGGCAGGGCGCGGCAGGCTTGTCGGCCACCGGAAGCTTCAGCGCCCGGGCGATGCCGCGTACGTCGGCCTTGGTCAGCCCGGCGTCGGCCAGCGGCCTTCGCACCGCGTGATCGGTCGCTGCTCGGCTGCCGGGCCGATCCGGCCGGCGTACGTCGTCGGCGTTCTCGCCGTAGGCGACGGCATCCAGGCGGTGGGCGACGAGGAGCTCGCGGTCGATCTTGGTGAACAGCTCGTCCTTGCAATGGAAGCACCGGTCCGGACCGTTGGCGACATACGCGGCGCGCTCGCCCTCCTGGGTCTCGATCTCCACGACCGGAACACCGATCAGCGCGGCGACCTCGTGCGCGCCGATGCGCTCCGCGGTCGCGAGGCTGGGAGAGACGCCCAGCACGGCGATCACCTTGTCCTGGCCCAGCACCCGCGCGGCCAGCGCGAGCAGCACCGAGGAGTCGACCCCGCCGGAGAAGGCCACGCCCAGCCGGCGTACCCCGGTCAGGAACGGGGTGATCGCGGCCGCGGCATCGGTCGCGGTCCAGATGCGTGCGGGAGCGCTCACAACTCCACGCTAGCCGCTGCGCCGAGCGGTGAACCGGCCGCAGGGCGGTGTTGTTACGGTGAGCCCGGAAAGGCGTACGCGTTTGCCCAGGGTCGCGGTGATCGGCTGCGGTGTCGTCTCGGTGGTGCACTTCGAGGCGATCGCCGCCATCGAGGATGCCGAGTTGGTCGGCGTCGCTGATACCGATCCCGCGACAGCAGCAGCGGCGGCGGAGCGGCATGGCGTGCCCTCGTTTCCCGACGTCGAGTCCTTGATCGCCGGCGTCGGACCGGACGTGGTCCACGTGTGCACGCCGCATGATGCCCATGTGCCGGTCTCCCTGACCGCGTTACGGGCCGGAGTCGCCGTGCTGCAAGAGAAGCCGGTCGCCCACACCATGGCCGAGGCAGCCCGGCTGATCGACGCTGCGGAGCAGGGCACGACCAAGATCGGGATCTGCTTTCAGAACCGGTACAACGCCACCAGCCAAGCGCTCCGGTCGATGCTGGACAGCGGTGAGCTGGGAGCGGTGATCGGTGCGTCGGCGACCCTGATGTGGAACCGGCCGCCGGAATACTACGCGGCCCGACCCTGGCGTGGCCGGCTCGCGACCAGCGGCGGCGGAGTCCTGATCAACCAGGCCGTCCACATGCTCGACCTGCTGCTGTGGCTGTTCGGCGACCCGGTCACGGTGAACGGTTCGGCCACTCGTCGAGTGCTGGACGGCGTCGTCGAGGTCGAGGACACGGCCGACATGGTCCTGCAGCACGCCAGCGGGGTGCGCAGCATCTTCTTCGCGACGGTCGCCAACACCGTCGATGCGCCGGTCAACCTGGAGATCGCGACCGAGCGGGCCACCCTCAGCCTGCGTGGCGATCTCACCGTCCGGTACCGGGAGGGGCACAACGAGGTGATCGGGGAGCGCGTCGCCGCCTCCTCGGGCCGGGCCTACTGGGGCGTGTCCCACGAGGTGCTGATCCGCGACTTCTACTCGCGGCTGGATGATCCCGACCCCTTCTGGATCTCGCCCCGGGAGGCCACCCGATCGCTTGCGGTCATCGAGCAGGTCTATGCCCATAGGGTCGTCTAAGGCACCTTAGGTACCTCAGACGAAGGTCTTGGCCGAAGATCAGGCAGTCGACTGATGTGCGCCCAGTGGCCTTAGCACGACGCTGGTGGACATGGATACCAACAGCGACTTCAGCTTCGCAATCATCGCCGAACAGCGCCGCATGGACCTGATGGCCGAAGCGGACCAGGACCGGCTGGCCACGCTGGCCCTCGAGGGACGGACGTCCACCTGGCGTCGCCTTCTGGAACGCGTACGCCGTGGCTCCGAAGGGCGTCCCGCAAGCACGCTGGCCACCGCCCAGCATCGCGTCGCGCACTGAGTTCGTGACCGGCCACTGTCAGAGGTGGGTGGCACGATAGTGCTTATGGTGACGGCGGTCCGCTCCGCGGAATCCGTACGCGCCGGCATCGTCGGGCGGCAGGAGCAGCGGGATCAGCTGCGCCGGGTGCTCGACGATGTGGTGCGTGACGGCAGCCGGTTCGTGCTGATCGGCGGCGACGCCGGTGCGGGTAAGACGACCGTGATCGAAGCGTTCGCCGCCGACCTGTCCGACGGCCTGAGCGACCGGCGAGCCCAGCTGATCCGCGGCCAGTGTGTACCGCTGGGCGGCGAGGGCTTGCCGTACGCGCCGGTCGTCGGAGTGCTCCGCGACCTCGTGAGCCTCTACGGCCGGGATCAGGTGCTGGAGTGGGCCGGGGTGGCCCGACCGGTCCTCGGAACGCTGCTTCCCGAGTTGGCCACGGAGGCCTCGACCTCGACCAACGGCGAGTCGATGCGGTTGCAGCTGTTCGAGGCGATCGCCATGCTCTGGGAACGGGCCAGCGAGACCGGGCCGCTCGTGGTGATCATGGAGGATGTGCACTGGGCCGACGAGTCGACCCGGCACCTGCTCCGTTTCCTGGCGCGGGCACTGACCGACGCGCCGATTCTGATTCTCGCCAGCTACCGCACGGACGAGCTGACTCGGCGGCACCCGCTGCGGCCGTTCCTGGCCGAGGTCGGGCGGCTGCCCGGCACCGTCCGAATCGAGGTGCCGAATCTCGACCGCGCCGAGGTCGCTGAGCTGCTGGCCCGACTGCTCGACCGGCCGCCGACCAACGCGGTGATCGACACGGTCTATCGGCGCAGTGAGGGCATTCCGTACTTCGTCGAAGAGCTGACCCGTTCGGCCGCCCGCGGTTGCATCGACATGCCGGACACGCTGCGGGATGCGCTCAATGTCCGCGTCCAGGCGTTGACCGATGAGGCGCAGGAGACCGTGCAGCTGGCGGCGGTGGCCGGCAACCGGGTGGAGCACGATCTCTTGGAGGCGGTCGCCGCCCCGGCGAGTGTCGATCTCGACCGCGGGTTGCGGGAGGCGATCGACGCCGCGGTGCTGACCACCGACGAGACCGGCTACAGCTTCCGGCACGCGCTGCTGCGTGAGGTGATCCACGACGACCTGTTGCCGGGCCAGCATGCGCGCCTGCATGCCCGGTTCGCCGCGGTGCTGGAGAGCCGGCCCGAACTGGTCGGCGACGGCACGGCGGATCTGGAGATCGCCCACCACTGGTCCGCCGCGCACGAGATCAACAAGGCGTTCCGCGCGGCGATCAAGGTCGCCGGATCCCGTTCGACGGCGTACCACGAGACGCTGAAGATGTACGAGCGGGCACTCGAGCTGTGGGACCAGGTCGACGACCCGGTTGCCGTCGCGGGGCCCCGGTCCAATGTGCTCAAGCAGGCGGCGATCGCCGCGAGCGATGCCGGTGAGGAGGAGCGGGCGCTGGCGCTGGTCACCGCCGCGTTGGCGGAGCTCGGAGAGGACGATCCGACCGAGCGGATCAAGGGGCTGATGCTGCAGGCCAGCCTGATGTCCGGGCTGCTCAAGCCGGGCACGGTCGCGCCGCTGCGCGAGGCGATGTCGCTGCTGCCCACCGACGCCGATCCGGTGCTGCGGGCGCGGTTGCTCGAGGCGCTGGCCCGCCGGCTGCTGCTGACCGGCGAGGTGGACGAGGGCGTCGTCGCGGCGCGGCAAGCGGTGGCGGCGTCGTGCGGCATCGGTTCGGACACGGCCGAGGCGAACGCGCGGATCACCCTGGCGAGCGGGCTGATCGGCCGGGGCATGGAGGACGAGGCACAGACCGAGTGGGACCGGGCCGGCGTGCTGGCGCGGGGGAACATCAAGACCGAGTTGCGCTTCTTCATCAACTACTCCGATGCACTACACCTGGCCGGGCACTACGCCGAGGCGGTGCAGCAGGCGGCCCTCGGGATCGAGCTGGCGCGCACCCAGGGACTGGAGCGCTCGATCGGCAGCATGCTGGCGGGCAACGCCGCCGAACCGATGCTCGCCCTCGGGGAGTGGACCCGGGCGGGATCGATGATCAAGCGGGCCCTGGAGCTCGATCCACCGCCGAACCACGTCGCCCACCTGCGGTTGCTCCAGGCCTGGTTGCGGACGTGGCGCGGCGAGCTGGACGAGGCCGATGTGATCCTCAACGAGTTCCGGCCGATGATCGCCGATCCGGACTCGTCACCGCAGTACTTCAGTCAGGCGGCCCGGGCCGACGCCGAGCACGCCGTGGCGGTCGGAAACTACGCCCGGGCGTGGGCGGACGTCGAGATCTTCCTCGATCGGTGGGACACGGCTCACTCGTCCTGGACTTTCCCGGTGCTGAGCATGGGTGCCGCGGCGGCGCGGATCCTCGATGCCGCAGACGGGTCGTCGGACCGCCAGGAGCTCATCCGGGCGTACCAGGATCGCGGGCCACAATCGCTCGCCATCGCCGCCTTCTGGCAACCGATGATCAACGCCGAGCTCGCCGACACTGCGGAGGGCTGGCGTGCCGCTCTGCATCAGCTCGAGGGGCGGCCGGCGCCGGCGCATCTGGCCCCGTACGCCGGGCTCCGCCTCGGCCAGCACCTGGTCGCGGCCCGGGAGCGCGCGGAGGCCAAGGACGTACTGGCGGTCGCGACCGAACAGGCCACCACCCTTGGGGCCGGCCTGCTGGTTGACCGGCTGAGCGCACTGAGCCAGCGGGCCGGACTGGCACCCGCTCCAGCCGCGGCCCCGACCGCCCTGTCGGGCCTGACCCCACGCGAGATCGAGGTGCTGCAACTGGTCGCCGCCGGCCGCTCCAACGGCGAGATCGGCTCCGCCCTGTTCATCAGCACCAAGACGGCCAGCGTCCACGTCTCCAACATCCTGGCCAAGCTCGGCGTCAGCGGCCGGGGCGAGGCGGCCGCCGTCGCCCACCGCCTCGGCCTCGCCTCCTGACCCTTTTGCCCCGACCCCCCTTCAGCGCGACTCCCTCTTCTCGCCCCTGACCCTTCTCGGTCCCCCGTCAAATTCGGACGCTGCGTCCGAATCTCGCGCTGAACTCCCGTTACTTCCGGCGTACAGCGCGAACATGTGGCGTGCAGTGCTGCGCACGTCGTTCGGTCGAGGCCCGCGCCCTCATACGCCCGCGTCCCCGCATTAGGGTGGGCGCGTGAAGTGGAAGCAGGTGGTGGCCATCGGCGCAGCCGTCGGTGCGGTCGTGTACGTCGTGCGGCGCAAGAAGCGGCGCGCAGGCGACGAGGCGGAGTTGTGGTCCGCCGCCACCGATCCGGTCGACCGCTTCGGCGGCCCCTAAACCCAATCTCCTCCCGACTTGTCAGCGTGAGTGGTCGCTATAACAGCCACCCACGCTGACAAGTCGGAGGGAGGAGAGTGAGTCCGCCGGCCCTGTTAAGTTCGAGAGCACGATGTCGTACGCCGCACAGGCCCGCCAGATCCTCATCTCAGGCCTGGTCGATGACGCCGGCCTGTTCCCACCGGAGCGGCTGGCGATGGGCCCGGCCCTGGACCGCTACCGCCGCAACCTCGCCGAGGCTGACCCGGTGCTCAGTCATCGGTTCGTCTGCCCGGCGTCCCGGTGGACCGAACTGCGCGACCATCTCGCCGATGATGACCAGATCCAGGTATCGCTCATTCTCGATCGCCCGCTGTCATCGATCGAGGCCGATCCGCGGGTGAGGGTCGTGGCCATCGAGATCCCACCGCGAACGACCGTGCCGCGGCCCGCACACACCCCGCCGGGCGTCCCGGTCTTCGTCGAGGTCAGCCCGCGCGATCCTGAGCAGGTGGTGGTGCTGGATGCTCTCGAGGTGAACCGCTGGGGAGTCAAGATCCGCTGCGGCGGGGTCACGGCCGACCTGTTCCCGACCCCCGAGCAGTTGGCCGGCCTGCTTCAGACTGCCATCATCCGCGGACTCCCGATCAAGGCCACGGCCGGTCTGCACCATGCCGTCGGCTACACCGATCCGGCCTCCGGGTTCGACCACTTCGGATTCCTCAATCTGCTGCTGGCCACCCGTCGGGCGCTGGCCGGACAGCGCCGACCGGAGGTCGTCGACGTGTTGACCTCGCGCGACGAGGCTGGACTGACCAACGAGGCGAAGTCCCTCGACCGGGACACCGCGTACGCCGTGCGGGCGGTCTTCACCTCCTACGGCAGCTGCAGCACGAGCGAGCCGATCGAGGACCTACGTCGGCTCGGGCTGCATCCCGACTTCGCAGAAAGGACCTGATCATGACGGAGTACCTGAGCGGCTTCGGGAACACCTTCGAGTCCGAGGCGCTGCCGGGCGCCCTGCCAGTGGGCCGCAACTCACCGCAGCGGTGCGCGTACGGGCTCTACGCCGAACAGCTCAGCGGCTCGCCGTTCACCGCGCCGCGGGTCAGCAACGAGCGGTCCTGGCTCTATCGCATCCGCCCCACCGTGTCCCACATCGGCCGGTTCACCAAGATCGAGTCCGGGGCCTGGCTGACCGCGCCCGACCATGATCACCAAACCCCGATCGCGCCGATGCGCTGGGACCCGATCCCGATCCCGGACGCCGAGCAGACCTTGATCACCGGCATCCACACGATCACCACCGGCGGTGACCCGGCGGCCCGCACCGGGTTCGCCAACCACGTCTACCTGGTCACGAAGTCCATGATCGACGAGACGTTCTACAACGCCGACGGCGAGATGCTCTTCGTGCTCGAGACGAGCCAACTCACCTTCCGCACCGAGTTCGGGGTCATCGACGCGGAGCCGGGGGAGATCGTGGTCATCCCGCGTGGGGTGAAGTTCCGCCTCGAACTGGTCGAGGGCCCGGCTCGCGGCTACGTCTGCGAGAACTACGGCGGCACCTTCAGCCTGCCGGAGCGCGGGCCGATCGGCGCCAACTGCCTGGCCAACTCCCGCGACTTCATGACCCCGGTCGCCGCGTACGACGACCGCGACGAGCCGACTGCGCTCTACGTCAAGTGGGGCGGGTCGCTGTGGCGGACCGAGCTTGATCACGACCCGATCGACGTCGTCGCCTGGCACGGCAACTACGCGCCCTACAAGTACGACCTGCGCCGCTACTCACCGGTCGGGCCGGTGCTGTTCGATCATGCCGACCCGTCGATCTTCACCGTACTGACCGCGCCGTCGGAGACCCCGGGCACGGCCAACGTCGACTTCGTGATCTTCCCGGAGCGGTGGATGGTCGCCGAGAACACCTTCCGGCCGCCGTGGTACCACATGAACATCATGAGCGAGTTCATGGGCCTGGTGTATGGGGTCTACGACGCCAAGCCGCAGGGCTTCGTGCCCGGCGGGTTCAGCCTGCACAACTGCATGCTGCCGCACGGCCCGGACGCCGAGGCGTTCGAGGCGGCGAGCACGGTCGAGCTGAAGCCGGTCAAGTACGAGGGCACGCTGGCCTTCATGTTCGAGACCTGCTACCCGCAGCAGGTCACCGCGTACGCCGCGGCCGTGCCGCAGTTCCAGGCCGACTACGTCGACTGCTGGCAGGGGCTGGAGAAGCGCTTCGACCCGACCAAGCCGTGAGCGAGCTCGACGAGACCCACGACCCGGAGGCGACGAGCTGGGTCGAGTCCGCGAACGGGCATCCCGACTTCGGCCTGGCGAACCTGCCGTTCGGTGTCTTCCGTACGCCGGGCGGGACCCCGCGCGGCGGCATCCGGATCGGGGAGATGATCATCGATCTGGCCGGCCTGGCCAGTAGTGGTCTGCTGTCCGGACCGGCCCAGCGGGCGGCCGAGGCCGGGGCGGGGGCCACGCTCAACCCGCTGTTCGCGCTCGGATCGGGACCCCGAGTCGCGCTGCGGCTCGCAGTGCATCGACTGCTGCATGCGGTCTTCGACAGGCTCAGACCGCATCAGGCCGCTGCTTCGTCCGATCGCCGACGTCGAGCTGCTGCTCCCGGCCGCCATCGGTGACTACACCGACTTCTACGCCGGCATCCACCACGCCCTGAATGTCGGTCGGCTCTTCCGGCCCGACAACCCGCTGCTGCCGAACTACCGCTGGCTGCCGATCGGCTACCACGGCCGGGCCTCCAGCGTGCAGGTCAGCGGCACGCCGTTCCGCCGTCCGCGTGGGCAGCTCAGAGCTAACGCCGACGCGCCCCCCGCGTACGCGCCGACCGAGCGGCTCGACCTCGAGCTCGAGCTCGGTATCTGGATCGGACCGGGCAACCCACTTGGCGAACCGGTGCCCATCGGCCGGGCCGCCGACCAGGTCGGCGGTTACTGCCTGCTGAACGACTGGTCGGCTCGGGACGTCCAGGCCTGGGAGTATCAGCCGCTCGGGCCGTTCCTGGCCAAGAGCTTCGCGACCACCGTGTCGGCGTGGGTGATAACCCCCGAGGCACTGGCCCCCTTCCGCTCCGGAATCGACCGGCGCGGCGGCGATCCCGCGCCGCTGCCGTATCTGAACGATGATCATGATCAACGCAGCGGCGCGCTGGACGTCGGGCTCGAGGTGCTGCTCAGTACGGCGCAGATGCGTGCCGAGCGGATGCCGCCGCACCTGCTGTCGGCATCCTCCACCCGGCACCTGTTCTGGACGCCGGCCCAGTTGATCACTCATCACACCAGCGGAGGCTGCAACCTGCGGCCTGGTGACCTGCTGGGCACCGGCACCATCTCGGCCCCGATATCGGTCGGCTACGGCAGTCTGCTGGAGATCACCCGCGGCGGCACCGAGCCGATCGAGCTGCCGTCCGGGGAGCAGCGCACCTTCCTCGCCGACGGCGACGAGATCATCCTGACCGCTCGTGCCGAACGAACTGGAGCCGCGCCGGTCGGCTTCGGCGAGTGCCGGGCAACGGTCATCCCCGCTGGAGGGTGAGTCAGGGGGCTGCCCAGCCCGTGTAGCCCCGGGTGAGGTCGAGGGGCGGCGGGGTGCGCCCGGTGAGCTCGGCCCAGACGTCTGGGGTCACCAGGCGGATGTCCGCCGTTGGGCCCGGCGGATCGACCAGGATCACCAGCAGTCGCTGTGGGGCCGTGAAGACCGCGTCCAGCCGGCTGGCCGGGGGGATGGTCAGCTCCTCGAGCGGCTCGTCGTCCACCATGACGCGCACGCGAACCACGCCGTCCACCGCCGAGAAGCCCAGCCAGACCGCCTCGCCCGGGCCACCGCGGCGAGCACCTCGCCGTCGGTGGTCAAGAAGGTCGGCGCCACCCCGTAGGCCCGCGGCACTACGCCAGGATCCAGCGGCGCCTCCGGCGCCCCACGATCTCAGCGGCGCCTCCGGCGCCCCACGATCCAGCGGCGCCTCCGGCGCCAGGCAGTGCTCGAGGTAGATCAACAGCCCACCGAGCCGGATCCGACCCCGATCGAGGCTGACCGATTCGCTCACCGGCGCCCCGCGACCTCGTCGACGACCGCCCGCGGCACCAGAAGCCGGGCGGTGAGCTGACGGCGCATCTCGTCCCCGGCATCGTCGGCCAACGCGCGGGTCAAGGTTTCCTCGACGCTGTCCACCGCGTCCGGCACCTGGGTGGCCCAGATCAGGAACGGGTAGAGCGGCATTGGCGCGACGGCGCGTTCCCACACCTCCCGACTGACCAGAGCAGGAGTGTCGCTGCTCGCCGCGAGCAGCAGCAGCCAGCTGCGGGAGAGCATCGGCGGCGCGCTGACCGGTCTGACCCGCCGGCGCGACCGGCCGGACAGTTGGGTGGAGAGCGCGACCACGTCCGGGTGATCACGACCGAGGTCGTCCTGGAGCCGGGAAACGATGCGCGCGAACCTCGGCTCGTCGAAGCGCGTCGCGGCCTGGGGCCGGTCCCGCGCGGTCCGGAACTGGCGCGGATCGCGCGTCAGCAGCATCAGGTGAGCGCCGTAGAGCGCGAGCATCGGGCTGTCCGACTGCTCGACGATCGCCTCCAGGGTCTCGGTGGCGATCTTGCGTTCGTTGGCCAGCGCCGTACGCGCCTCCTCGGTCCGGCGCAGCTCGTCGCTCTCCGGCTCGAAGCCGCCGCGGCTCATCAAGATGCTGACCCGGGTCGCGCAGAGGTCAGCCGCGCCGGCCGAGGTCTCCTGGCGCAGGAAGATCTGGGTCTGCCAGCCGGCAACCGTCTGGACCGTCTGCTCGACCTCGACCTCGGCCGTCCCGCTCCAGCGCAGGAAGTAGCTGCCGGGCTCGACGCCGGTCACATCGAACCCGGCGCTCTCGGTCAGGGACTGGAGGCTGGCGGGGACCCCGGCGGTGTCGTAGAGCGCCGCCTTCGGCGCGGCCACCTGCCCGCTCGCGCGCGTCGTCATCAGCATCGCCCGGGCCGGCGCGGCATCGGAGTCGGCCCGGACCGCGCTGAGGGTTCGGGCCACCTGAGCCCGGCCGGTACGCGATCGCCGGGTGCGGCCAAGGGTGCCGGCGAGCGCATCTGCAGATCGTCGGTGAGATCGATCACCTGGTCGGCCTCGCAGAGCACCAGGCGCTCGGTCTGGGCGTCGGCGAGCTTCGCCTTCACCTTGTAGACCCCCGGGGCGACCACGGCCTCGAGATCCCCGACGGAGCGGCGAACCAGCGCGAAGCGGTGGTCGATCACGAACACCTCGGCCAGCGGGCTGCCGGTCCGGACGGTGATCCGGACCTCGGTCGCCGCCTCAGCCGACGTCGATGTGCTCATCCGCACCACCTCCGACCACCTCGAACGTCTGCGCCGTGCCAGTGGCATCAACGAACACCGCGTACGCCCCGGCGGCCAGGTCGACCGTCCAGCTCCGGCTGCCGAGGACAGTCTCGGCCACGGCCGGTGCGGAGCGGGAGACCGCCACCCGGACGGGGTGGCCGACGGCCGCGGCGGGGAACCGCAGCGTCACCGGGAACGTCCGGGCCGCCGGCGTACCGAACTCCATCCGGTCGGTGATGCCGAAGGACGGCTCCTTGGCCACCGTCGGGCGTTTCTGGTCGCGTTCGCTCATGAAGGCGCGCATGGCGTTGAGCAGGTAGTCGCGCAGCGTCTCGCCGGTCACCGGCGTGGCGGCGGCGCCCTTCAGTCCCTCGAGCAGGGCGTAGGTGAACGCGCCGTGCCACTGCCCGTCGGGCATCTCGTTCTCGACCGCGACCAGGCCCACCGGGGCGGCGTACGCGCTGAAGACCTGGACGAGCGGTGAGTTCATGCTGAAGCTGCCCGGCAGATCGCACGGGAACAGCCGGGTCAGCGGGGTACGCGTCGCGCAGGTGTCGCCCCAGAAGACCAGCTCCTGGAACGGTGCCGCCTGCATCATCCACTCGACCCAGCTGGTGACCAGGACGTTGAGCGGCGACGCCAGGCTGGCCTCCGCGGTGACCAGCGCGGCTTCGTTGCGGCGGTTGGCCCAGCCGTGGCCGCTGACGTAGACGTAGAGCCGGCGCCCCGCCCACTGTCCGAGGAAGGCGTCCTTCGGAAGCTGCGCCACCTCGCTCAGGATGTCCATCACCATCCGCTGGTGAGGTTTGACCTCGCCGTTGGCGAACGGGTCGGCGGCCTCGGTCGAGACCATCTCCCGCACGTTCGCCTCAGGCAGCCCGCCGCCGGCCGGGTCGCGCAGCCAGGTGGCGACCGCGGCGGCGTCGTTGCCGGGACCCTTCAGGGTCGAGATCCAGCCCGCCGCCGTCATCCGCGTAGCGGCGGATGCCGATCACGATGGCGTGATCGTGCGGATGGACGGCGGGCGGCATCGGAATCGCGACGGGTCAGGCCGGCGAGTGCGGGTACACCGTGCGAATGAGCTCCTTGTCCTGCTCGGAGAGCTCGGTGTTCATGTCGGCGGAGAACCCGTCGTTGGTCCAGGCGGCCGGGATGGCGTACATCATGATCGATTCTGCGTCGACCGTCGTCGCCGTCACCTCGTCGCGCTGGTAGTGGTCGAGCACGTTGTGCCGGGCCGTCTCCTCGTCCCAGTTGTTCGGCGGACCGCCCAGGTCGGCGAGCACGGCCGGCACGTTCCAGTCGATGCCGCCCTCGGGTTCTGGTGCTCGTGGATGAGGCCGAGCGCGTGCCCGAACTCGTGCAGCACGACCCGCTGCAGCTCGTCGTCGTCTGAGTCGGGCGTCAGCCAGCCGTAGTTCATCGTCGTCTCGTCGGCGGGGATGTCCCGGCACTCGGTGCCCAGATAGGACCAGGAGCCGTCGCCTTCCAGGAAGCCGATGCGGATCTCGGCATCGCCCTGCTCCACGAACTGGAACGTCAGGTTCGCCATGTCCGGTGCGGTCCACTGTTGCGCGACCGCTTTCACCCGGTTCTGAAGGTCTGGGTCGCCCTCCATGAAGGCCACCCGGATCTGGTCGCCGGTGTTCCACCGGGTGCTGTTGAGCAGGGCCGCCTTGTCGTTCGAACGCTGAGCGGCGGTCGAGACGACCACGCAGTAGTGGTTCTGGTTGCCGGATGTGACCATGCCGGGTGCCTCCTGGGGGTGTCGGTTGTCGGCGGTCCACGGACGGCGCGCCGAGCTCTCACCCAGCAAGGACGGCGAAGGGCATGGATCTGATACAGCGACCGTCTACTGAACCCCGCTCGGTCACCAGGACGCTCCTCTCGTCCGCGGCCGGTTCGGCAAGGGTCCACGCCGCGCCGATCGGGCCCGCCACCGGTTCGGTCACACCTTCTCTATGTCCGAAGTCCTCGGGGAGTTCACACGCCCATCTTGATCCGCCGGGTCGGCGTCGGCGCGTACCCGGGGCATCATGGGCTGGTGCAGCCCCGGACCCGTCTCTTCCTCGGACTCGGGGCGGGGGTCGTCGTCGCGGTGATCGTGATCGTCGCCGTCGTGGTCCCGCGGCTGCGGGAGACCGGCCCGACGACGATCACCGTGATGACCCGCAACGTCTATCTGGGTGCCGATGTGAACCGCGTGGTCGCGGCGGTCGGCGGCCTGCAAGGCGAGGAGGGGCTGGTCGTTCTCGGACAGGCGACCCGGGAGCTGCGCGAGATCGTCGATCGCACCGACTTCGGCGTTCGGAGCCGGCTGCTGGCGACCGAGATCGCCGCCGCCCGCCCGGATGTGGTCGGCCTCCAGGAGGTGGCGTTGTGGCGGCAAGGTCCGATGGAGCTCGTGTTCGCCGGTCGCACAGACGCGGCCGAGGTCGACGAGGACTTCCTCGAGACGCTCCAGTCCGAGTTGTTGGGACTCGGCCTGGTCTACGACGTGGTGCAGGTTCAGGAGACGACCGACGTCGAGTCTCCCTCGTTCTCCGGCGACCCGGCGACCGAGTCGATCGAGGACGCTCGTGACGTCCGGCTCACCCTGCGGGACGTCGTTCTGGTCCGCTCTGACTCCGGGTTCCGGGTCCGCGACCGCGGCAGCAGCCGCTACGACGCCCGGCTGAACATCGACCTCGGCGGGATCGCGTACGCCTATGTCCGCGGATACGCGTGGGCGGACCTGGAACGGGACGGCATCCGGTTCCGTTTCGCCACCACCCACCTCGAGTCGGAGCTGGCCGACCTGACCCTGGCCCAGGCCGATGAGCTGGTCGCCGACCTGGCGGCCGCCGCTGATCGGCCGGTGGTGCTGGTGTGTGACTGCAACTCCGATCCGGCGGCGACGGCACCGCGCCCCGGCGACGGCGTACCTCGCAACGCCGCCTACCAGCGGCTGATGGCCGCGGGATTGGCCGACCAGTGGTCATCGCTCGGGTCGCAGGCCGGCTCCGGTTTCACGGCCATGCTCTCGGAGACCGTCGACGATCCCGATGCCACCGGGCTGACTCGGCGGCTCGACCTGGTCCTCGCCCGAGGTACGGAGGAGGTGCCCGTCACCGCCGTCCGCGGCGAACTGACCGGCAACCACCCGAGCATCCGCGATCCCGGTACCGATCTCTGGCCGTCCGACCATGCCGGGGTGGTCATGGAGCTGCGGCTCGGCCGGTGAACATGTTCGGGTCACTCTCTGCGCAGCGTCGACGCCTGGTCATGATCACGATCGGTCTTACCGTGGGACTGCTCATGGCGCTGATCGCCGCTCTCGTTATCCGTGAGGTCACGGGTCGGGTCGCCGCGGCGCCACAGGATGTCCCCGGCCCGGTGCTCTTGGTGCCCGGCTACGGCGGCCGGGTCGTCTCGCTCGACCCGCTGGCCGCGACGCTGCGGGAGGCCGGGCGGACGGTCGTCGTGGTCGAGCGACTGGGGGACGGCACGGGCGACCTGTCGGACGAAGCCCAGCACCTGGACGAGGTCGCGCAGCAGGTGCTGGCCGACTCGGCTGCGCCGTCGGTCGACGTGATCGGCTATTCGGCGGGCGGGGTGGTCGCCCGGCTCTGGGTCCGCGACCACGGCGGAGCGATGCGGGCCCGGCGGGTGCTGACCTTGGGTTCGCCGCACCACGGCACCAGCCAGGCGGCGCTCGGTCGCGAGTTCGCCGGTGGCTGCCCGATCGCGTGCGAGCAGCTGGTTCCGGGCAGTGACCTGCTCCGCCGGCTCAATGCCGGGGACGAGACGCCGGACGGGCCGGCCTGGGCCACCGTGCGGTCGCGCTTCGACCGGGTGGTGACGCCGGTGGACTCGGCCGCGCTGGACGGCGCCCTCAACGTGTTGGTCCAGGACGTCTGCCCCGGCTCGACCGCGGAGCACGGGGCACTCCCGGGGGATCCGGTCACGCTGGCCACCGTGGCGTCGGTGCTGGGTGCCGAACCGCCGCGTACGCCGACGGAAGTGGTCTGTTAATCCGTGATGTCCTTGCTGGCGAAGTTCGCCCAGGCGGCGAGTCCGAAGACCAGCAGATACCCCAGCTGAACCACCAGCCCGCTGGTCACGTCGTCCCACCGGATCGGGTCGCGGAAGAGGTCGACGAACGCGAGCCAATAGCGGGTCGGCAGGTAGGGATGCAACGACTCGGCCGCGTCCAGGCCGAGCAGCACGGTCGAGGTGATCAGCACCCCGACGGTGCCGAGCGCGGCGCCGATCGAGGAGGTGGTCAGGGTGGACAGGAACAGCGCGACGGCGGCGACCCCGAGCATGCAGATGATCACGTACGCCAGCGCGAGAGCGGTGCGGCCGGCGAGCTCCTCCTGGGTCAGGGTCGACCCGCTCAGACTGACCGTGCCGCCGGTGGCCGTCGAACGGCCGAGCAGCAGCCGGCCCTCGACGTAGGCGACCGCGCTGACCACCAGCACGGCCAGCACGACGAAGGCCACGACGGTGATCAGCTTGGCCACCAGCAGATGAGTCCGTCCCACCGGGCGGACCAGCAGGTAGCGCAGGGTTCCGGTCTGGGTCTCACCGGCGATGGCGTCGCCGCCGAGGACGGCAACGGCGATGGGCAGGAAGAGCGGCAGCACCACGCCCAAGGCGGCCAGCGGGAACAGCGTGCCGTCGCTGAGCACCGCGGACAGGAACGGCGGCCCGGTGCCCGGCCGTGGACCCAGGTCGGTGATCGCCAGCAAGATCGCGACCACGGTCGGCAGCGCGACCAGCATGCCGATGATCAACCAGGTGCGCGGCCGTCGGAGCAGCTTGATCAGCTCGACTTTGATCACGAGCCGGCGCCTGCCTCGAGGACGACCCGCTCGAGATCGCGACGGTACGGCCCGACCTCGGCGACGCGTACGCCCTCGCCCACCAGGTACGCGTTCAGCGCGGCGGGGTCGGAGGCCTTGATCAGCAGCCGGTCGCCCTCGACCATGATCACCTGATCGCCGAGCAGTGAGGCGCAGCGGAACGCGTCCGAGGTGCGGACGCTGACCAGCCCGGTCGGCCGCAGCAGCACGTCGAGCTGCTCCTGCAGCACCAGCCGGCCACGATCGAGGACCCCGACCCGGGTGCACATCTGCTCGACCTCGGCCAGCAGGTGGCTGGACAGGAAGATCGTGGTGCCGGTGGCATTGAGGTCGAGCAGCAGCGAACGGATCTCGGTGATGCCCTGCGGGTCCAGGCCGTTGGTGGGCTCGTCCAGCACCAGCAGCCGCGGCCGGCGCAGCAGCGCTGCCGCCAGGCCCAGCCGTTGCTTCATGCCCAGGGAGTAGGTCCGGGTCGGCCGACGGTCAGCGGGATCCAGCCCGACCTGCGCCAGCACCTCGGCGATCCGACCCCGGCGCTGGGTAGCGGGGAGCGGGTCGCTGCCGGTGGCGTCGAGCAAGGCCAGATTCGCGGTCCCGGACAGGTGAGGATAGGCGCCGGGACTCTCGACGAGGGCGCCGACCTGGGGGAGGACGGCCCGGCGGCCGGCGGGCATCGGGTGGCCGAGGACCTGCGCCTCGCCCGAGGTGGCCAACACCAGACCCAGCAGCATCCGGACCGTGGTGGTCTTGCCCGAGCCGTTGGCGCCGAGAAAGCCGTATACGTCGCCTTCAGACACCTCGATGTCGATCGCGTCGACTGCACGCAGCTCGCCGTAGCGCTTGGTCAGCGCTCGGGTGCGAATCACCGGTGTGCCGGTCATGAGCCGGAGAGCAGCTCGGCGGCGGCCCGCTCCAGATACTCGGTGGTGACTGTGCCGGTGAGCAGCAGCGAGCTCCGGTCGGAGATTCGCGGGGTGAGCAGCAGCCCGACCGGCCCGACCGGGGCGAGGGTGCCGACCTCGGTCTCGCTGAAGCCGGCACTCTCCCGCAGCCGGGCCCGGAGCGGCCGAGCTACCTGGCCGCGCAGCGGCAGCACCATCACCGTCGTCGGGCCGCGGCCGTAGACGCCGACCGCGGTCGGGTCGTCGCCGTCGCGGCTGGTCAGCCCGGCGAGGGTGGCCGGCAGGTCGTAGGGGGCGAAGGCGTTGGCGGCCGCGGCCACGTCGACTGATTCCTCATAGGTGATCGTGGCCTGCGAGGCGGGACGGAAGACGGTGAGCTCGGACGGCGGCGTCTCCAGGCTGAGCTCGGCGAGCGTCGAGCGGACGACCGGCTGCTGGTCGCCCGCGGCGTACAGCTCGACCTGGACCGGCAGCCCGCTGACGGGTCGGCCCAGATGTCCACCCGGGCCACCGTGCTCGCCGGCTCGGCCGGGATCAGCCGCAGACCTGGCGCCTCGATACCGGCGATCCGGCGTACCGGGAGCCGGGTCAGCTCGTCGGGGCGTACGCCCTGGAGCATCTGGCGGGCCAACGTCGGCGGCAGCAGGTCGGAGGCATCCGGCAGCCGGATCGCGCGAGACCGGGGTGATCGTCGCGGTCTCGGACTCGAAGACCCAGCGCACCATCATCTGACCCTGCCGGAACAGGTCGGTCTCGCCGGTGCTGCGGACCCGGTCGATCCGCCAGTCGTCGGCGGCCCGCCACCAGACGCGCAGCTCGTTGTCCTCGCCGAGGAGCTGGGCGAGGCCGACGAACGAGTCGCTGTCGGGCAGCTGAAGCCCACCCGAGGTCTCGGCGAGACCGGACCAGGCGATCCCGCCCGAGGCCTGGATCCGCTCGGCCAGCTCGATGGCGGAGATGTCGCGCTCGGTGACCGGGCGGTGGCGTACGGCCAACGGAACGGCGACCAGCACGGCCGCGGTGACCAGCACGATCACCCAGCGCGCCGTCATGCTCGCCAGCGTAGGTGCGTACTCCCACTTGTCGGGGCTTGACCTTGACGTAACGTCAGGCTTTGACAATCGAGGGTATGACGACCACGAGCCCAGTCAGGATCACTCTGCCGCTCTTCGTGGCGGCGGAATCCCTGTCGCTGTTCGGCACGGCGGCGATCGGGATCGTGCTGCCCTGGCTGGTGCTGAGCCGGACCGGCGACCCGTCCATCGCGGGTCTGGTGGCGGCGGTCGCGGCGGTCCCCTCGATCGCGGCGACCCTGGTCGGCGGCTGGCTGATCGACCATGTCGGCCAACGCCGGATGAGCGTGATCGCCGATGTGGGCAGCGCGGTCTCGGTCGCGGGCTGGCCATCGTCGACCGGGTCTTCGGCCTCGACCTCGGCTGGTTCATCGTGCTCGGCGTGCTCGGCGCCCTCTTCGACGTCCCGGGCATGACCGCCCGCGAGACGCTGATGGGCCGGGTCAGCCTGACCAGCGGGGTCGCGCTCGACCGGATCGCCGCCATCCGGCAAGGCGTCTTCGGGCTGACCTATCTGGGCGGCCCGGCGCTGGCCGGCGTGCTGCTCAGCCGTCTTCGATCCGATCAACGTGGTCTGGCTGACGGCGGCCTGCTCCGCCCTGGCCGCCCTCTGCACGCTGATCATGCCGCTGGTGCCGTCGGAAACAGACCACGCGAGCGACTCGCAACAGCCCGGCGGGATCGCCACCGTGTGGGCGAGTCCGGCGCTTCGGGCCATGGTGGTGATCGCCTTCGGCAGCGCACTGCTCACCGCACCGCTGATCACGGTGCTGCTGCCCGCGCACTTCCAGCAGCTCGGTCAGGCCGACTGGCTGGGCTACACCATGTCGGCGTTCGCGGCCGGATCGATCATCGGCGTCGATCCTCTACGGCGTGCTCGCTCCGCGTCTCGCGGCGGCTGGTCTACGTCACCGGCCTCGTGCTGCAGACGCGTGGGGATGGCCGGGTTCGCCACCCTGCACGGCTTCTGGCTGGTGGCCGCCGGGTCCGCCCTGGTCGGGATCGGCGGTGGGCTGCTCTCGCCGATCTTCCTGGTCTTCTTCACCGAACGCGTCGCCGAGCGGGTACGCGGCCGGGTGCTGAGCCTGGTCAATGCCCTTGCGCTGGTCGCGACGCCGATCGGCCTGTCGGCGATGGCCCTGCTGCTGACCAGGTCCTCGCTGGGCGTCGGCGCGCTGGTCGTCTTCGTCGGCTTCCTGGGCGTGGCCGCGTACGCCCTGGTCAGTCGGGGGATGCGTGAGTTCGCCGCGACCGCTCCGGCCGCGTCCGAACGCGTGAGTTGGCCGAAGTTCCTCCCCGCGACAGGCGCCGTCAGTAGGATCGGCCGGAAGGAGTGGCGATGAGCGTCGGCAACCGGTGGGCTACTTCGGCGGCCTGTTGTGCGTGCGCGACACTGATGGTGGCATGTGGGTCGGTCGGCGATGACGAGCGCGACAACGCCACCCCGCCGGCCGTCGCGCCGGCGAGCTCGAGTGCGGCCGCCGATGTCCAGATTGTGCCTATCGAGGACCGTCTCGTGGCGCGCCTTGACATCTCCGGTGGACCGGACTACCTGGCCGCGACGGACGATGCGATCTGGATCAAGACCGACTCAGGGATGGTGATCCCGGTCGATCCGGAGACGGGCAAGCCCGGCAAGGGGATCGAAGTCAGCGACGTGCTCTGCCAGGGCCTCGGCAGCGCAGACGACGGCCTGTGGACCTGCAGCGGGGAGACCGGCGACATCGTGCGCATCGACGCGGTGTCGGGGAAGGTGTCGCCGCCCGTTGCGGCTGGGAAGATCAACGTGCAGGGGCAGATCCCCGTCGCCTTCGACCATGCCTGGGTGCTCGTGGACGACGGTTCCCAATTGGCCAAGATCGCCGGCAACGCCGTCGAGACCACGACCGACCTCGGCACCGTCTGCACGCAGCTCGCGGCCTCGGCAACGGGGATCTGGGCCGCATGCCCCGACGGGGGTTTGGCGGTCAAGGTCGATCCCGCCACTGGCGAGGTCGCGGGGCGCGTCGCGGACCTCCCCGGTGCCGATGCGATTGCCGCCGGGGAGCAGGTCTGGGTCGGCTTCGAGGGCGGCGTAGCGCGCATCGACGACGCGACCGTCGCGACGACGGCAGTGGCCCAGACCGGCGTGCCGGGGTACGGCGCCGGCCTCACGGTCGCGTCCGACGCGGTCTGGCTCCGTACCGAGGGCCGCTTCCTGCGCCGCATCGATCCGGCCACGGCGGCCGTGATCGAAGAGATCCAAGCCCCCGAGAAGAGCAGTGGCTCCGTGCTCGTCGCCTTCGGGTCGATATGGGCGACGGCCTACGACGACGAAGTGCTGTACCGCCTCGACCCGAGCTGACGCACCGTGGTCGGGGCGGTCCGGCGACAGGATCAAGAGCGCGACGGGTACGAGCGGAGCAGGAGAAGAAGGGTGCTGACGATCAGTCAGTTGGCCGCGTACGCCGGGGTGACGGTGCGCACCGTGCGCTGGTATCACCAGCGCGGCCTGCTGGCGGAGCCGGTTCGCGATGCCTCGGGCTACCGTCGCTACGACGGTCAGGCGGTGATCGACCTGGTGCGGATCGCCACCCTCGCCGGTGCCGGCGTACCGCTCGGCCGGATCGGTGAGCTGCTGCAGGCCGACGAGCTCGAGTTCCGGGAGGCCATCACCGACGTGGATGCCGAGCTCGAGGCCAGGATCGCCGAACTCCAGCAGCGGCGAGTAGACCTGGCCCAGCTGCCCTCGGCCGAGCGGCTCTGCGTTCCCGACGAGATCGCCGAGCTGCTCGACCTCGAGCGCTCGATCGGGATCAGCGAGCGGACCATCCGGATGGAACGCGAGGGCTGGATCCTGCTGGCCGCGGCGTATCCGGAGCTGGTGCCGGCAGTGCTGACGTGGAAGGAGCGGACAGCCCGCGACCCGCATTTCCAACAGCTGCAGCTGAAGATGGACCAGGCCTTCGACTGGGATCCCGACGATCCGCGGCTCCCCGAACTGGCTCGAGAATGCCTCGAGGTGATGGCGCGGCTCTATCCGCCCGAGGCTGCGGCGGACTACATGAAGGACTGGATGGTCGACCCGACCCGCTATCACCTGATCTCCGACCACGGGGCCGCGGACTCGCCGGCGTGGGCCCGGCTGAACGAGCTGGTCGACGAGCTGTCCCGGGAGCGCGGCTACCCGACCTGGTGAGGAGGACACCTTCGGGTGTGCCGCGACGCGTGCGGCAAGATCAGTCACGACCCCCAAAGGAGCGGCATGCGTGCACTCGTTGTGACTCAGAACATCACGGTCGATGGCTCGATCGAGATGCTGGGCGACTGGTTCGATCCGCAGGGCCAAGGTGATCAGAGTGACGTCCTCGACGAGATACACCGACAGGACGAACGAAGCGACGCGTTCCTGACCGGTCGGCGCACCTTCGAGGACCTACGCAGCTACTGGCCGAAGCAGACCGACGACACGAGCGGCATCACCGCCTACCTCAACTCCGTGCAGAAGTACGTGGTCTCCTCGACCATCACCGATCCGCAGTGGGAGGGCACCACCGTTCTTTCGGGGGATCCGGTTCGGCAGGTCGCCGACCTGAAGCAGCAGCCAGGCCTGGACATCGTGCTCACCGGCAGCATCTCGCTCTGTCACACGTTGATCAAGGCAGGGCTGGTCGACGAGTACCGCCTCTTCGTCTATCCCGCCGTCCAGGGCCGGGGCCGCCGGCTGTTCCCCGATGGCGTGGAGCTCCCGAAACTGGCGCTGCTCGAGGCCAAGAGCTTCCGCAGTGGCGTCACGTACTCCCGATACCGGCCGGAGTGACGGCGTGACCAACGAGGCGACCATCCGAGCCCTGGTGGAGCAATGGGTCACCGCCGTGCACAGCGGCGACCTCGACACGGTGCTCGCGGACCACGCCGACGACATCGTCATGTTCGACGTCCCGCCCCCGTACCAAGGCGTACGCGGGATCGAGGCCTACCGGCAGACCTGGCCACCGTTCTTCACCTGGCAGGCCCAGGACGGCGTTGTCTTCGAGGTCGAGTCGATGGACGTCACGGCCGGCGAGGACGTTGCCTTTGTGTGGGCGCTGCTTCGGTGCGGCGGTCGGGAGGAGCTCACCGAGAACCCGGAGCTGCGGCTGCGACTCACCCTCGGTCTGCGCAGGCAGGACGGCCGCTGGGTCGTCGCCCACGAGCACCACTCGTTTCCCGACACGTCGACGTGAGGTCGACATGGGAAGCCCCCCGAGAGTAAGCCAAGACCCCGGGGGGCGGCCCCGCAAGCAACGCTTCACGACCCGCGGGGCCTGGCGTCCCGGCCTCCATGGGAACCAGGTGCGCTTGCCTGGCCCTTACCCCGGGATCGTGATGTCACACCGGCGATCGTGGGCGATGTCAGCGGATCAGGGCAGCAGGTTCTGAGCGGCGGTGTACGCCTCGTCCCAGTCCGCGAGGAACCGGGACAGGCCGTAGCGCCGCAGAGCCGCTTCCCGCGCCACTCGCCCGCGTGCGGCGGCCTCCTCCGGATCCTTCAGCAGTTGCGCGGCCACCCGGGTCAGCTCGCCGATGTCGGAGGAGAGTGCTCCGGCCTCGGGCGGTACGGCGCGCGAGGCCTCGGTCGTGTTCACCACCACGACGGGCAGCCCCAGCATCATCGCTTGGATCAGGGAGAGGCCGAGCGAGGTCCAGCGGTTCAGGTGCAGATAGACCCGCCGGCGGGCCAGCGCCGCGTACAGGTCCTCCGGTGAGAGGTTCCCGGCGAAGGCCAGCTGCGGGCACCGCGAACCCAGCTCGGGCGGCAGCAGATCACCGTCGATCCCGAACGCGTCGATGGGATGGGCGCCGAACGCCGCCAGCAGGTCGGTGCCGGTGACCCGCCAGCGGCGTACCGGCTCGTTGACCACGAAGGCCAGCCGGGCAAGATCACCGCGATAGCGGTATCCCGGGTCGGGCACGCCGTGCTCGATCACCATCGACGTCGCCGATCCCGCTTCCCAGAACAGATGGTTGAAGTGGCTCACCTGCACCAGCAGCAGCCCGCGCTGGTCGGCCATCGGATGCCGGGTGTTCGGCACCTGGTCCTGCGGCGTGTTGTGCTCGAGGTAGATCGCCGGCAGATCGCGCCCCGGCCGCAGGCCGAGGTGCTGCTCGCAGAGGTCACTATCGATCGGGCGCTGCAGCAGCACCAGATCCGGCGGGTCGGCGGCGAGGTCGGTCCAGGAGACCTCGTGGCAGCCGGCCGGCACGGCGTCGAGTTTGCGCAGTCGCCGCAGGCCGCCGCCGTTCTCATCGGGCGGGGGGAACAGGTAGGTGTGCCGGCCGCTGACCAACGCGTCGGTATAGCCGCCGTGAACGTCCCACAGCAGAATCGTCGTCAGGGCCAGGAACCTCCGTCAGAGCCGGCCGCCACGAGCGCGCGCGGTCCCTCGAGGTGCTCGGTGGAGACCGTGGCGACCCCGCCGGCCCGGACGAACAGACTGGCCTCGCGTACTGCGGCGCGTACAGCATCCCTCACCTCGGCGCCCTGCATCAGGCAATAGGCCGCCGTCACCGCCAGCTGGTCTCCGGCTCCGCACGGATCCAACCCGCGGGTATCGGTCACGGTGTCGGCCGGTGGTACTCGCATCCAGCTCGTCCGCGACGGGCGGGTCTCGGCCAGCACGGCGCCGCGTGCGCCGAGCGTCACGGCGACCGCGTTCACGCACCACTCGGTCGCCAGGCGGTGTGCGGCCCGCTGTGGCTCCGTCCAATCCCGGGGGGACGCCCCCCGATCCCCCCGATCTGTAGCATCCCAGCGACTCGCTGCCTCCATGAGATTGGGGGTGACCAGTCGGCAGCCCGGCACCGGCGGTGGACCGTGCGGGTGTGGGTCCCAGACCACGGGCACCGCGTGGGCGCGGCGCCCGATCAGTCCGGCGAGCTCAGCCCACTCGGCGACCCCACGGCCGTAGTCGGCGACCAGGATGGCCCTCGCGGACTCCAGAGCCCGGCGGGCCTCGCTCGGGAGCGGGCCGCCGGCCGCACGACCGTTGCCGGAGTCGATTCGGACCAGCGGAGACTCCCCGCTCACGCGAATCTTGGTGCTGGTCCGGCCGCTCAACGGCAGCGGGCAGACCTCGACCCGATCGGCGAGCAGGTCGGCGATCAACCGACCATGATCATCATCGGCCAGGGCGGTCACCAGCACCACCTCGGCGTCCGTCCGGGCGGCGAGCAGCGCGGCCAGTCCTGCCCCGCCCGGGCGTACCAACTGCCGTTCGACCTCCACGACCGGCACGTCGACGTCCGGGCTGCGACGCCGGGTGGCGCCGATCAGGTCGATATCGAGCAGCGAGTCCCCGAGCAGGACGAGCGGGCCGTGGTGCGCCCTCACCGCGGCCCGCTCAGCTCTGCGTCAAACGCAATGGCCTGCTCCGGCGACTTGTCCGCAGTCGTGAGTTCGCTGACCGCCGCGACGACGCTCTCGGGCGTGATCGACGTCAAGCAGGGGTGGCCGGGCACGGGACAGTGCCGGGCGCGGCTGTCCCGACAGGCGGCGTACTGATCTCCCAGCAGCACCGTGGGCACTCCGTAGGGCTGCCAGCGACTGGCGGGAACGGTCGGTGCGAACAGCGAGACGACCGGGGTGCCGACGGCCGCGGCCAGGTGGGCGGGGCCGGTGTTCGGCGCGACGACGCAGTCGGCGCGGTCCAGCACCGCGGCGAGAGTCGGCAGGTCCGCTCGGCCGCCGAGGTTCAGGGCGTTGCCGCCCGCCACGTACGCGGTGAGCGCTGCCTCGCCCTTCGAGCCGGTGACCACCACCCGAAAGCCGGCGCCGACCAGGCCCTCGACCAGCTGCTTGGCGTGCTCGGCCGAGGGCCGGCGGGCGCTGACCGAGGCGCCCGGATGGAAGACCACGTACGCGCCGGCACCGGTCAGCAGCCGGGGGTCCGGCAGCGGCCGACGAACCGCGAGGCGGGCGCCGCGCGCGTCGGCCGGAAAGCCCGCCGCCTCGGCCACCGCCAGATTGCGCTCGGCCTCGGGAAGGTCATCGGTGATGACCAATCGGATGTCGAGCAGCGAGCCGGGGTAGTCCTCGCTGATCGCCCCCACCCAGCTGATCCCGGCCATCCGGAGCAGTAGGGCCAGCGGCAACGGCGATTGGTGGAACGAGGTGAGAATGAGGGCGCCGTCGAAGCTCTCGCGGCGCAGCCGGCGGACGAGCGTCTCGATCATGGGCGCCTGCAGCGGACGCGGATCGGCGACGATCCAGGGGGCCGCGAACTCGATGGACCGGTCGACACCCGGCAGCAGCCGCGCCGTAGCGGTCTGCTGAGGGCCGACCAGCATGATCACCTCGGCCGCCGACCGGGCGACGGCTCGGACGGCGCCGCCGGTGAGCAGCAGGTCCCCCATGCTGTCCAGCCGGGCGATCAACATCCGGCCGCGGCGCACCCGCTCCGGCGCGATCATTACCGGTTCCCGGCGGCGACTGCGCTCTGGTCCAGCACCGCGCGTACGCCTTGCTCGAGCGTCGCGGCGACCTCGGCGACCCGGCGTGCCCAGGCGACTTCTTCCGGTCGGGTCACGGCGGTCGGAACCAGGACGGCTGGCGCGCCGGCGGCCAGCGCGGCCTGGACGTCCGCCCCGATGTCCCCGACGACGAGGCACTGGCTCGGATCCAGGCCGAGGTCGCGGGCGGCGGCCGTGATCATTCCGGGTGCTGGCTTGCGGCACGCGCAGCCAGTCTCGGGCGCGTGCCGGCAGACCTGGAAGGTGTCGAACGGCCCGAGCAACTCGGCGACCCGGGCGTTGACCCGATCCAGCTGCTCATCGGTGATCAAGCCGCGGCCGACCCCGGACTGGTTGCTCACCACGCCGACCGCGATGTCCCGTGCGCGCAGTCGATCAAGCACTCGGCGGGCCTGCGGCACCGGGCGGACGCCGTCGGGGTCGTTCAGGTAGGGCACATCGATGATCAAGGTGCCGTCCCGGTCGAACAGCACGGCGGCGACCGGGTTCATGATCGGCCGGCCCGGACCGGGAGCCGCGCCGCGGCAACCACCTCCGCGTACCGGTCGGCGATCCGCTGGGTGACCGAGGTCCAGGTGTAGTGGCTCTCCACCCGGGCGCGCGCTGCCCGACCGTACGCCGCGCGCTGGTCGTCGTCGGCGAGCAGACCGGACAGCGCAGCGGCCAGTGCTTGGGGGTCGTGCGGCGGGACGAGCCGACCGGTGACGCCGTCGATCACGGTGTCCTGCATGCCGCCGACAGCAGTGGCGACCACCGGCTTGCCACAGGCCATGGCCTCCAGCGGGACGATGCCGAAGGGCTCGTACCACGGCGAGCAGACCGCCACGTCCGCCGAGCGCAGGAGCGCCGGCACCTCGTCGTGCGGGACCTGACCAACCAGGCGCACCCGATTCTCGAGCTCGAGCTCGGCGATCCGGGCATTCAGCCGGCGCGCCTCGGGGTCGGCGTCCAGCTCGTTCTGGGGCGGGCCGCCGGCGATGACCAGCTCGGCGTTCTCCACCTGCGCCATGGCCTCGATCGCGAGGTCCAGGCCCTTGCGGGGCACGAGGCGGCCGACGCTGACAATGCGCCGTCGGCCGTTCCGGGCACCATCGAGGACCGCCCCGACCGGAGAGAACCGTTCGGTGTCCACGCCACAAGGCACGACGGCCAGTCGCGGGGGATCGGCGCCCAGGGCGGTGAGCTCGAGAATCTCGTCGGTACAGGTTGCGATCACCCGGTCGGCCGTCCGGGCGAGCATCTGCTCGATCTCCTCCCGCTCAGCGGGGCTGGTGTCCGCGCTGCCCTGGTGCCGCCGCTTGACCACCCCAAGGGCGTGGAAGGTGACCAGCCAGGGGAGCCGCCGCGGCTCGGCGGCCAGCCAGCTGGCCCAGGCCGACATCCAGAAATGGGCGTGCAGCACGTCCGGCGGCTGGGCGTCGAGGGCGTCGGCCAGTGCGGCCGCGAACTGACCCATGCGGGGCCAGATCTCGTCCTTGGCCAGGTACCGCGCCGGGCCCGCCGTGAGGTGCACCACGGAATAGCCGGCCTCGGTCACGACGACCTCGGGCAGGGTGCGATCGTCGCGCCGGGTGTAGACGGTGACCTGATGGCCGAGCCGAACCAGTCCCGCGGCAAGCTCGGCGACGTACACGTTCTGGCCGCCGGAATCCACCGCACCCAGACTGGCCAGCGGGCTGGCGTGCTCGGACACCAGGGCCACCCGGAGCGGGCGATGCGGTCGGCGACTGAGCACGACCACGATCTACCCAGGCCGGTTCCCCTCAAACGAGGTCGTGCGCTCTCCTGTCCCGCAGTTTTGGCCACTGCATCCAGGGGTAGGGCCGCAGAGGAAGCAAGAGGAAAACCCACATTGGAGGATGCATGAGCAGGGTCGAAGAGTCCGTCGAGGTCGATGTTCCGGTCCGCGTCGCGTACGACCAGTGGACGCAGTTCGAGTCGTTCCCGGAGTTCATGGACCGGGTCGAGTCGATCACCCAGGTCGACGACACCACCAACCACTGGGTGGTCAAGATCGGTGGGGTGGAGCGGGAGTTCGACACCCGGATCACCGACCAGGTCCCCGACGAGCGGATCTCCTGGCAGAGCATCGGCGGTGAGACCACCCACGCCGGCGCGGTCACCTTCGAGCCGCTCGGTGCCGACCGGACCCGCGTGAACATCCAGCTGGACTGGGCGCCGGAGGGTGTGGCCGAGAAGGTCGGCGCGGCCGTCGGCGTCGATGATCGGGCGGTGAAGGCGGACGCCAAGCGGTTCAAGGAGTTCATCGAGAGCCGGGGCACCGAGACGGGCGCCTGGCGCGGCACGGTCTAGTCGGTGCCCGGCCAAGGCGAGGTGTTGGAGACCGACGAGCTGCTGACCCAGATCAAGGCCGAACGGGCGACCGGGCGGCGGATCGTGCTGACCAACGGCTGCTTCGACGTGCTGCACCGCGGGCACACCACCTCGCTGGCCCGGGCCGCCGGCCTCGGCGACGTGCTGGTTGTCGCGGTCAACAGCGACGACTCGACCCGCCGGCTCAAGGGTCCGCAACGCCCGATCAACTCTGAGCTGGACCGGGCCGCCGTGCTGGCTGCGCTCGGCTGTGTCGACTACGTGGTGATCTTCGACACCGACACCCCGATCCCGTTGCTGGAGCGGCTGCGGCCCGACGTCTACGCCAAGGGCGGCGACTACAGCCCTGACATGCTGGCCGAGGCCGAGGTGGTTCAGGCGTACGGCGGTGAGGTGCACATCGTGGACTACGTGCCCGAGCACTCCACCACCGAGATCGTCGACCGGATCCGGGCCCAAGCGAGCGTCCACTAGCCTCTCAGCGCCATCTGCACCCTTTCCTGCGATCTGCACCGTATGGAGACGGTGCAGGTCGACGGAGACAGTGCAGAGTTGCTCAGGCCAGCCGTCGGCCCCGCTCGAAGGCGGCACGCAGGCGCTCCAGCAGCGGCTCCGGCCGATAGAGGTCGGCCCAGATCCAGCGGACAACCTGCCAGCCGAGTTCGCGGAGTCGCTCCTCGCGGATCTTCTCGGCCAGCAGGACGTCCTCCATCGTCTGCCCGGGCTTGCGCAGCAACTTGCCGTACTTGGCTTTCCCGTCGAATTCACCGAGAGTCCGTAACTTCTCCCAACCGAAGTCGGCCCGCCCAACGAACCGCCCGTTGTCGCTGAGCAGATGGATCTGCGGCTCTGGTGCGGGAAGTCCGCCGAGGTGGAACACCACCCGGCTGTAGGACTCCCCGGCGCTCTCACTCCGTGGATCCAGCAACGCCACCGCTCGACGCGCCTTCCCGATGCCGGTCCGACCGACGTGCTGGCCGAGGGCCTCCACCACCTCGGAGCGGTCGATCTTCAGCAGAGCCGCATCGCCCGCCGCGACTGCTTGGTGCAGCGGCAGCATGCAACCGAGATCGACGACCGTGCGCGCCAGGCTGGTCACCCTGAACTCGTCGACCGACACGATGTCGGTGAGTGGCAGCGGCGACCCGTGAACCTGGACATAGCGACGGGTACGCCCGCCGCCGGCTCGGTCGCGCGTCAGATGCACCCGGTCGAGCCGATCCGGCCAGACCGGCAGGTTGTGCAGCACAGCTGCCGACGTGTGGCTGACCACCGCATCCGGACTGCAGAGCGGGACCGTGGCTCGGAGCAACTGCCGATGCGCGAGCTCCGGCGTCAGCTTCATAGGGCCGGGTTCGGCGTACGCGCCACGACGGAGGTGGACCAGCTCGCCCGCCTTGCTCATCTTGGCCAGCTCGCCGGGGCTGAACCCGTCGGCTGCGAACTGCCGACTCAGAGTGATCTTTGTCATGCCGGGAAGCCGACCAAGCTCGACATGGCCGTCGCAATGAGCTGCGGCAGATCTGTGGATAACTCGCCGCGGTGCTGGCGTGCAGCCCGAAAAGGATCTGCACCGCCTCCTACCGTCTGCACCGCATGCAAGCGGTGCAGATCGCAGGAGACGGTGCAGATGTCTCTAGGAGGCGGGTGTCCGCCCCCGACTCAGCTCGACTTCACGTTGTCCTTGGACTCGGCGACTTGGTCCTTCACCTCGTCCTTCGCGGAGGCCCCTTCGGACTTCACCCGCTCGGCACTCTCCTGAGCGGTCGCCTTGACCGACTCCGCGGCCTCCTGCGCCGGCTCCCGGAGCGCCTCAGCGGACTCCTTGACCGCCTCGACGGCCTTGTCCTTCAGCGGCTCGGCCTTCTCCTGCAGCGTGCTGACGGCCTGCTGCTCCTTCTGCGAGGACGGGATGAGGCCCGAGATCAACAGGCCCACGCCGAAGGCGATCACTCCCGCCGCCAGCGGATTTCCCTCCGCCTTGGCCTTCATCCGCCGTGGGGCCGCGACCACCGAGTCCTTGGCCGAGCCGGCCGCCGACGTCACCGAGTCACCGGCCGACGAGATGTTCTCGCCAGCTCGGTCGGTCACGTCCGAGGCCGCACCCATCACTCTGTCCTTGACCGATACGGCGGTCTCCTTCACCTTGTCCACCTGTCGCTTGGCTACGTTCGACGGGGCCGCCGACTCGGTCAATCGATCCACGTTCTCACTGAGCGAGGCCCGTGTCCGTTCGATATCGGCCCGGATCTCATCCGGGTCATTGCTGGTCGTCATCGGTTCAGCTCCTCCTGTCCTTTCAATGCGTTAGGTACCTTGCCGAGGGTGTCGGCGGTCTGTTCCAGCCCCCGGATCTTCTTGAGCTGTGCCCGCGCCACCAGGACCAGCACGATGGTGGCGATCAGCCAGATCGCCGCGACGATGATCGCCGCGACGCCGAGGCCGGGGCCGGTCTCGTCACCGATCGCGTCACCGATCGCCCACCACAGGGCGATCGAGAGAAACAGCACGAAGAAGTACCCGGCCAGTGCTGCGCCGGCGAACATCCCCACGGTCTGTCCGGTGCGTGTGGCCGCCTGCTTCGCCTCGGCCTTGGCCAAGGCGATCTCCTGCTGCACCAGGGTGGAGATGTCCTGGGTGACATCCCGCAGGGCAGTCCCGAGGCTGGTCGACGCGCCTTCTTCTCGGTACTGGTACTCGGTCACCGGATCCCCTGGTCGTATCCCTGGGCCGGATTCTGCGGCGTCTCGGTGTATCCGGGATCGGAGGGGTCCGAGGGTCCCGGGTAGCCCGGAGCTGCCGTACCGGTGTAGCCGGCTCCCGCGGTGCCCGCGTACGCCGGGTCAGTGCCCGTGCTCACGTACGCCGGACCGGGTTCGTAGCTCACTCCGGCGGCGCCGACACCCCCGCGTAGCCGGGAGCCCGGAGCCCAGGGTGTCCGTTCCCGAGTACGCCCGCGACGGTGTGATGTCGGAATCCTTCGAGTCCAGGCTGGTGTTGGCGGCAACCGCACCGCGGCCGAGCCGACCGACCAGTACGCCGGCCGCCGCGGCCAGGCCCAAGAAGGCCAACGGACGCCGCCGGGCGAACCGCTTGACCTCCTCCAACACGTCGCTGGCCTCGTGGTTGTCCAGCCAGTGCGCGATCTCGCCGCCCTTGCGGGAGGCCTGGTGGGCCAGGTCGGTGACCGGCCCGGACTCGTCGGAGCTCGACGCCATGGCGCCCAGCTCCTTCGCGAACCCGTGCAGGGTGCCGGTCAGCCGGTCCTTCTGCGTGCTGCCCTGGCTGCTGAGCTCGTCGCGCGCCTGGCTCAGCAGGGACTTCGCCTGGGTCTTGGTTTCGGCGACCACATTCGCGGCCTCCTCCTTCGCCGTGCCGGCCACCTGTCGGCCGGCCTCGGTCGCGGTGTCCTTCACCTGCCCCGCTTCTTCCTTGGCGGCCTCGCGCTTGCCACCGGACTCCGATCCCGTTGCGTAGCTCGCTTCGTCGTACGCCGGCGGTTCGGTGACGACCGACTCGGTCGAATAGGTCGGTTCGCCGTAGGTCACCGACTGGCCGGCCACTGACTCGGTCCCGACCGGCTCGGTAGACGACGGGTCCGGCCACGGATCGCGCTGCGGGTCCACGTTCCCCTGCGTTGTCACGATGTGCTCTCCTCTGTTTTCCAATGGACACGTACTCATTGACAGCTACCCGCGCGTCACAACGCCAAACGGAGTTTTCCAGGACCTTTTCGGGTAGGACAGGTCCTGTGTCCGGCATCTCGTCCGAGGGGCTCGGGGAGCCGCGTCCTCGCTTCGACGGCGTCCGGCGC
This sequence comes from uncultured Actinomycetota bacterium, assembly GCA_963711015.1. GTDB lineage: Bacteria > Actinomycetota > Actinomycetes > Propionibacteriales > Propionibacteriaceae > Microlunatus. The sequence goes on along the minus strand of CAVQCQ010000031.1, from coordinate 62,285 downwards.
ATCGCCTTCCTGCGCGGTGGCGGCCTCGGCGACCTGATCATGGCGCTACCGGCCGCCGCGGCCCTGGCCGACGCCTACCCGGACGCCGAGCTGGTGCTGCTGGGTTCGCCGCTGCACGCCGACCTGCTCGCCGACCGGCCATCGCCGTTTGCCGCCCTCGAGGTCCTTCCGGCCTGGCCGGGAGTACACCCGGGTCCGCCGGATCGCGCGGCCCAGGACGACTTCATCGCCCGGATGCGGGAACGCTCGTTCGACCTCGCCGTACAGGTGCACGGCGGCGGACGCAACTCCAACCCGCTGCTCCTGCAGCTCGGCGCTCGGCACACCGTCGGTACCCGGACAGCCGATGCGGCCTGTCTGGAGCGCAACCTGCCCTACCGCTACTACCAGCACGAGTCGCTCCGTGCTCTGGAAGTCGTGGGCCTGGCCGGAGCGCTGCCGACCACCCTGGAGCCCCGGATGGCGGTCAGTGCGCAGCCTCGCTCTCCGAGGGTCCTGGTGCACCCTGGAGCCTCCGACCCACGACGCCGCTGGCCGCCGGACCGCTTCGGTGAGGTCGCGTACCCGCTGCTCCGGGCGGGACTTGAGGTGGTCGTCATCGGCGACCAGTCGGAGGCCGACCTGGCCGAGCAGGTCGTCGGCGGCGCCAAGCGGGCGGGGGCGCTGCCGAATCGGGTGAGCTCGCTCGCCGGCCGGATCTCGATCGCCGAACTGGTCGATCTGGTGGCCGGCAGCGCACTGATGATCGCCAACGACTCGGGTCCGCGGCACCTGGCGCAGGCGGTGGGTACGCCGACCGTCGGCCTCTACTGGTTCGGCAACGTGATCAACTCGGGCCCGCTGAGCCGCGGCCGACACCGGATCCAGATCGGCTGGACGACCGCCTGTGCGACGTGCGGGGCCGACTGCACCCAGGTCGGCTGGACCGCCGAACGGTGCCCCCACGACGACTCCTTGGTCGCCGACATCGGCACGGCCGCCGTGCTGGCCGACGCCTTCGACCTGCTGGACGCCTACGGAACAACCGGTGAGGTTGCCTTGCCCGCTGGCCTCCATGGCAGCGAGCCGCAGTAACGGCTTGGCTCAGACCCGCTCGGCCGCGGCCGCGGCGACCATCCGGCGATGATGACTGCCAGCAGCGTCGACGATGCGCATCAGGCTGGCCTCCTCCAGCGGATCCCCGTCCGGTTCGTGTCGCCAGGCCACCGCGTCGACCACGCGCATCAGCATCTCGGAGATGATCTCGGCCCGCGCCACGGCGCTGGCCGGCATCGCCACCGCTTCGGTGACCAGGTCGATCAGCTCGGGAGCCAGGACGCTCGAGGGCTCCGTAGCGAAGGTCTGATCGAGATCCGCTGAGAATCCGCGCATCACGCGACGTCCATCTCGTCCAGCGCACCGATCATCGCCCGCATCCGGTGCAGTGTCCGGGCCAGCAGTCGGGAGACCTGCATCTGGCTGATGCCGAGCCGCGCCGCGATATCCGACTGCGACCGTTCCTCGTAGAACCGCATCCGCAGCAGCCGCCGTTCGTCGCGGGTGAGCTGCCGCCACAGCTGATTGATCAACAACCGGGTTTCGCACCGGGTGATCTCGTCCGCCGGCCCGATCTCGTGGGCGCCGGCGGTCCGCAACGACACTGCGTCGAGCGATTCTGGCCGGTAGGAGCGGTTCGCCTGAGCCGCGTCGCGCACCGCTTCGACGGTTGCCCCCAGCTCTTCCGCGATCTGTTGATTGGTGGGGACGCTATGGAACTGCTGGGTGAGCACCGGCCAGGTCCGCCGCAGCTCCGCGGACAGCTCCTGGGTACGCCGTGGCGGCCGAACCAGCCAGCCGTAGTCGCGGTAGTGCCGCTTCAACAGCCCGGTGACGGTCGGCACCACGAAGGCCGTGAACGGTCCCTGGTCCGGGTCATAACGGCGGATCGCCTGCACGAGCCCCGCGCGTGCTACCTGCTGCAAGTCCTCGGGGTCTTCGCAGCCGCGTCGATAGCGCCGGGCGAGTGAGTCGGCCAACCAAAGGTGATCGCGGACGACTTGGTCTTCCAGCCGGCTCCGCTCGCAGGGATCGGCGGTGCGGGCGGCGCGCAGAGTCTCGCGGGTGCACTGGTCGAACTGGTCGCGGTCGGGGAAAGTGATGGGAGTCGCGGACATGGCGGCGCCTTCCAAAGTAGACACCGCTCGCCGCTGGGACTGGAGGTCCGGTCGCGCCCCCGCAGCAAAAGGTGTCGCGGCGTGGCGCTCTTCTAGACCACGTACTCAGCACAGCACGCGACATCAAGGAGGACAAGACAGGAAACGAACACTCGACTTGACACTGCAGCGATCTGGCAGCAGACATCGACATCGTGATTGTCGAGTGACATAGTGGATGACGGTCAAGCAACGGCTACTGGCATGTCCCGGAGGTCCGCTTGGCCGTGCAGCCCATCGGTGATGGTCCCGATCTCGACGCTCTCCGCATGTTCCACGCGCGTTGCCTGGCGTTGGCATGCGACACCGGAGCTCAGTCTGATTGTTCCGGGCTTGGCGTGCTCGAACGTGAGCTCAACCATCTGTTGTGCATGGCAGCTCGTGTGTGCGGTGCCGAGCCGCTCGCGTCGTTCGTCGACGGCGAGCAGCCGTCGAGCCCATCGAGTCTTGATCGAGCGGTGCGCTTCATCGAGGCGCACGCGATGGAGCCGATCGGACTCCTCGAGATCTCGGCCGCCGCGGGCCTGAGCCCGCGAGGGTTGCAGGCGGCGTTTCGCCGCCATCGCGGCACCACTCCGCTGGGTTACCTGCGGCAGGTGCGGCTGGCCGTCGCTCATTCGGATCTGCAGGCGGCCTGCCATGGTGGCGGCGAGACGGTGTCCGACATCGCCGGCCGCTGCGGGTTCGTTCAGCTGAGCCGCTTTGCCCGTGACTACCGGGCGCAGTACGGGGAGTTGCCGCGCCGTACTCTCGCGGACGTGGGTTCGTGACCGCCGAGCCGGTCGAGGACCAGGCCGGCGCGACGACCGTCTTCGAGACGGATGACCCGGCGCTGGTCCACGCGTACATCGGCAAGACCTATGCCCGGACCACGATGCGACTCCTCGGCGACCAATCGCGGTTGTGGATGCGAGACGAGCAGGTGCGCTGCGGACCGCTCCGGCTGGCCGACTTCACCCACACGGCCGGTCTCGAGCTCCAGGCGGAGCCGTTCGGCCGGCTGCTGATCGCCCGGGTGTGGGACGGACGGTGGCGCTGCGACACCATCAACGAGCCGGATCGCTGGTGCCGCAGCGGAGATGTTGTCCTGGTGGCTCAGCCCGACCGGCCCTCGTTCCTGTCCTGGGACGACGCGGTGCATCTGCAGCTTGTCTCGATCGATCCGACGATCCTGCTCGACGTCGCGGCTGCGGATGGGGACCTGGTGCCTCGCTTCACCTCGCTGACTCCTGCCTCGCTCTCGGATCGGAAGCTGCTCGGCACCGTTCTCGACTACGTCACTCGGGAGGTGGGACCGGGCGGGATCGTCGTCCGCTATCCCTCGCTGCTGAACGGTGCGGCCCGGACGCTGGCCGCCGCGCTGCTGGAGTGCTTCCCCAACACCGCGGCCCGCGATCCGGTGGTCCGGGATCGGGTCGATGCCGCACGGTCCCAGGTGCTCCGCCGGGCCGTGGCGTACCTGCATGATCACGCGCACGAGGACATCAGCGTTCGACTGCTCGCCGAAACCACCCAGGCGACCCGTCAGGCGGTGCATCTGGCGTTCCGCCACCATCTCCAGACCACGCCCCGGGAGTACCTGGAGCGCATCCGGCTGGACCGTGCCCATCGCGACCTCACCGATCTCGACGACTCGGCGACCACCGTGGCGGAGGTGGCCCTGCGCTGGGGGTTCAGCCGGCTCGAGCGGTTCCGGGCGGACTACGCACGCAGCTTCGGCTGCTCGCCGGAGCAGACTTTGAGTGCGTGCTGAGCCGCGGTCAGCGCAGCCGGACGGAGAGGCACGTGACGCAGCCCTCCAGCTTCTCGAACTCCGTCAACGGCGTGGTGATCACCGTGAGCCCTCGGTTCCGCAGCAGCTCGGCAGTACGCGGTGCGCTGGCCGAGATCACCACCGATCCGCGGCCCAGATCGACGGCGGCGGTCCCGTGCTCCTCGGGAACGGCCAGGAACTGGGGGAACTGGGCGGGCCTCGCCACGTTCGGGGGATAGCCGATCACCGTTCCGTCCGGGAGGGCAGTCACGGCTGACTTGAGATGCAGGACGCGCTGGACCGGCACTCCGATCACCGTCCAACCGCGGGGCCGGACCAGCGCCCGTAGTTGATCAAGGCCGGCCGGGTTGGTGCGACTGCTCAGGCCCACGTACGCGGTGCGGCCGATCTTGAGGACATCACCGCCGTCCAGGTGTCCAGGCGGCTCGATCCGAGCGATCTCGACCTCGAGACCAGCCAACGCTCGCGCGGTCGACGCGACCTCACCGACTCGCGAGGGTGCGCCCGGACTGGTCAGCACGGCGAGGTCGTCGAACATCACGACCGTGTCTTCGACGAAGACCCCGTCCGGGTGGTTGTCCAGGGACTCCAGCTCGATGATCGACCAGCCGTGGTCGGCGAAGACGGCGACATAGCCTCGCCACTGATCGAGGGCGAGCTCCGGATCGACGTCGACCCGGGTCAGGTGCGTGAGCTCACCGGCGGCCAGCCGCGGCGAAGGCGGTCGGACCAGAAGGCGGGGCTCGCTCGCGTCACTCATGGTCGCCAGATGTCCACGGCCACCGGGCGCCGGACCTCGCTGAACCGACCGGACGGGCTGGTGGCGAGCAGCAACTGTCGGGCCGCCGCATCGAAGGCGGCCTGCTGGTCCCCGAACAGATGCGGAGTCGAGCTGGACAGGGAGTAGAGCGCGGCCAGCACCTCGTCAACTGTCCGAGTCTCCACCGGCGCCGTCACCTCGAACTGCGCGTGCCTGCTCATCCCGGCGCCGGCGTAGGCGCGTTCCTCCGTGTCGGCCGTGACGTCGGGCGGGACCCGGTACTGCGGGCCGCGGTCGCGGGTGATGTACCGGTCGGTGAGGTCGGCCAGCTCGTCGTGCGGCGGCTCCGGATAAGGGAGATCCTGCTCGGCCGGGATGCCGCGGTGGGTGGTGGCGTGCACGTGCACGCAGGCCCCACCCGCGTCGAGCATCCCGCTGGCGATCGCGGCCACCCGGTCGCGGTCCATCCAGTGGAAGGACTGCGCGAAGGTGATCACCCGGAAGCTGCCCAGGCCGGCCGGCAGGTCCTCGGCATAGAGCTGCCGCCATCCCACATTCGGTACGCCGGCCGCCTGGGCCAGCCGCTCCGCCTCGGCCAGCATCCCGGCATCGGCATCGACGCCCAGCGCCGACTCGAATCGACCGGCCAGCAGCAGCGTCAGCGATCCCGGCCCGCATCCGACATCCAGCAGGCGACCGGTGCCGTCCAGCCCGAGGTAGTCGGACAGCTGGTCGGCGAGCTCGACCGGATAGGCCATTCGGCCCTGTGCGTAGTAGCGGGCCGCTCCGGTGTAGAGGTCCGGGTTGCGCTTCGTCATCGTGGATCGCGTGCCCGTCGCGCATACGCCTGTGGACTGACCCCGACCAGGGCCACGAACTCCCGGGTGAAGTGCGACTGGTCGCACCAGCCGAGCGAGGCAGCCAGCCCGGCAAGATCACGGGGCGCCCCTGGATCGGAATCGATCATGGCCAGCGCGTCGTGCAGTCGGTAGTGCCGGAGCAGCCACTTCGGACCCACCCCGACCAGCCGCTGGAACAGTCGCTGCAGTGCCCGCGTCGACAGACCGTGCCGTTCGGCGACCTCCTCGACCCGGCTCAGTGAACGGTCAGTCAGCATCTCGGCGACGATGCTCAGCAGCAGGTCGTACCCGGGATCGACCTCCTCCGGCACCCGCGACGCCAGGACGGCCACTTCCCGCCGGATCGGCTGCGGCACGTCCCAGCCGACGCTCCAGTACCGCTCGAGGAACCGTCCGGTGAGCGGCCCGGCGCTGGGCCGGTCGATCTCGGGGATCCCGCTACCGTCGGCGGGCCGCAGAATCCCGGCATCGGTCGCGGTACGCGGCGGCGCGTGTGCTGTCGCGTTTGTCCAAGCAGCCACAGCCCGACTCTAGGCACGATGACTGACATGACCGAGAAGAGCAAGGGGGGCGACCCCCTTGAACCCCCGCAGAAGAACTCCCGACCTCAGAACCCGCCCCCCGGCTACACCTCGGTGACGCCCTATCTGGTCGTCGATGGCGCCGAGCGGGCGATCGACTTCTATTCGGCGCACTTCGGCGCCACGCTCGTCTCCCGCAACGACGGCCCGGACGGCCGGGTCGCTCACGCCGAGCTGCAGTTCCCCTCCGGGCGGCTGCAGCTCAGCGACCCGCTGCCTGAGCTGAATCTGATTCCGCCGGACGGGAGCAACACGGTCAACCACTCCTACGTCCTCTACTGCTCCGACGTCGACGCCGTATGGCGGGCCGCTGTCGAGGCGGGGGCGACCGTGTTCGAGGAGCCCCAGGACTTCGTCACCGGCGACCGGTTCGGCTCGCTGCTCGATCCCTTCGGTCACCGCTGGGCCATCCTGACCAGGGTTGAGGACGTGTCGGAGCAGGAGGCACAGCGCCGGGTCGATGCCTGGATGGCGGCCAGCCCGGCCGACTGAGCCGAGTGGACGTCGTCAGCCGACGGGGGCCGTTTTCGCGGTGACCCGCTCGCTCCTCGGAGTCGGGCGGCAGACCAGCACCGGACACGGCGCGGAATGCTGCACCCGGGAGGCGGTGCTGCCGAGCAGGATCGTCCGGGTGAGGCCACGGCTGCCCGCGGCGAGCGAGATCAGGTCAGCGTCCAGATCCTCGGCCACCCGGATGATCTCCTGGGCCGGCGACCCGCTGCGGATCTGCTTGTGGATGGTCGGCCCCCACCCGTCGAACACCGCCGCGACGATGTCGACCGCGGTCTCGGCTTCCTCAGCGAAACTGAGCTCGCTGAGCTCGGTGGTGTGGTGCGGGCCCAGCTCGTTGGCGAACGGCACCGCGGCGTACGGGCTCACCACCGCGACGACAGTCACGTCGGTGATCTCTCGGGAGTCGGCGATCCACTTGAATTGCCGGGCCCCGATCAGGGAGGCGTGAGAGCCGTCGGTGGCAACGATGCAATGCATGGTTCAGCGCTCCTTGTCCGGGGGCGGTTCGACGGCTTCGGGATCGCCGACCGCCATCCCCGGAGGTCGTAGCCGGGTCTTGCCGAAGAACCGCTCGAGAAGGTACAGCACCAGGCCGACCGCCAGCAGGCCGGCCACCCAGTAGAGCGAGGCCGGGTCGGTCGCGACCGTGTAGACGAGCACGATCAGGTTTGCGACGATGCCGATGATCAGGAGCGGGGTGTTGGCCTTGTAGACGTGCGATCCCTCGTCCTTGCCCCGCAACTTCAGGCAGGCCACGATCACCAGCGCGTAGATGAACAGCAGGAACACCACGGTGATGGTGGCCAGCCGGTCGACGATGTCCAGCTGGTCCTCGGCCGGTACGCCGGCGGCGGCCTGGTTGCTTCGGATCGCCGCGCCGGCCACCAGCAGGGCGCCGACGATGATCGCGCCGAAGATCAGCGCCACGTACGGGCTGCGCCGGGTCGGGTGGATCTTGGCGAAGACGGCCGGCACGACGTCCTCGCGGGCCATCCCGTACAGAATGCGGGCCTGGGCGACCACCGTGACCAGGGTGGTGTTGCTGATGGCGGTCATGGCGATCAGCCCGAACACGACGATCATGATCGAGGCGGGGATGAAGAACAGGTCGGCGCGGATGACCTCGAGCAGCGTGTTGCCGGCCAGCGTCTCGATGGGCACGGCCAGGGCTGCGGCGATGGAGACCAGGGTGTAGATCACGCCCGCCGTCAGCATGCCGCCGATCAACGCCCGCGGGTAGGCCCGAGCGGGGTCGAGGGTCTCCTCGGCCACGTTGGCCGCGTTCTCGAAGCCGGTGCACGCGAAGAACGCCAGGGAGACGCCACCGAGCACCGCGAGGATGGGCGAACCCTCCGCGCTGAACTCCAGCAGCACCGCTGGGCTCTGGACGGCGGTGACCAGGGCGATGACGCCGATGATCATCACGATGATCAGACCGGTCAACTCGATGAAGGTCATGATCACGTTCACCACGACCGACTCGGTGATGCCGATCAGGTTGATGATCGTGACGAGAGTGATGAAGATCAGGGCCACGATCGTGGCCGTCCAGATCGACTCCGGCGAGACACCGACCAGGCCGCTGAAATAGCGCACGAAGCTCGACCCCAGCGCCCCCACCGCGGCCATGTTGGCCGACAGCATGCAGATGGTGATGAAGAACGTCAGGACGGGCGTGCGGAAGGCCTTGTTGATGTAGAGCGAGGCGCCGGCCGCCTGCGGGTACTTGGTGACCAGCTCGGCGTACGCGAGGCCGGTGATGAGGGCGATCGCCGAGCCGGCGAAGAAGGCCATCCAGAAGGCCCCGCCGACGGCCGCGGCCACCAGCCCGACCAGGACGTAGATTCCCGAGCCGAGGACGTCGCCGACCACGTAGAAGTACAGCTGCCTGCTGGTGATCGAGCGTTTGAGCTCACTGTGTTCGAGGATGTCGTCCGCGGCAGTGTGGGTGGTCATGCCCGGACATTACGTGATTAGGCGTTAGGGGGTTCCTACCGGGTCAGCGAACGGGTACCGGCTGGTCCAGTCCGGCCAGCTTGGCGGGGTTCGCGATGACATGGATCGTCGACAGCTTGTCGTCGATCACGGTGAAGGACATGGCGGCCACCGCCCGGCCGTCCTGCCGCGCCACGATGCCGATTCGGCCGTTGAAGATCTCGAGCGCGTACGCCAGGTCCGGCGACGCCTTCGCCGTGATCCCCAGCATCAGCCGCCCCACCTTGTCCGGGCCGTGCACCGGACGCCGCGGTGCGCGGGCGACCCCGCCACCGTCACCGACGGCCACCACATCGGGGGAGAGCACGGTCAGCAACGCATCCAGGTCCGCGGACGCGCACGCGGCGACGAAGGCCTGCACCGTGGCCGTGTGGGTGGCCCGGTCGGCCTGGAACCGGGCGCGACCGTCATCAACCCGATGCCGTGCGCGATGGACCAGCTGGCGCACCGCCGGCTCCTCGCGTCCGAGCGTCTCGGCGACCTCGGCGTACGGCACCTGGAACACCTCGCGGAGCACGAACGCCGCGCGCTCCAGCGGGCTCAGCGTCTCCAGCACGACGAGCAGCGCCATGGACAATGAGTCGGCCAGCTCCGCGGCCGCCGCCGGGTCGGGTTCGGCGGCGATCGGTTCCGGCAGCCACGGGCCGTCATAGCTCTCCCGACGGGCTTTCGCTCGGCGTAACCGGTCCAGGGACAGCCGGGTCACCACCGTGGTCAGGAACGCCTCGGCGTTCTCGATCTGCGACCGGTCGACCCCGTCCCAGCGCAGCCACGCCTCTTGGACCACGTCCTCGGCGTCGACCACCGAGCCGAGGATCCGGTACCCGACGCCCATCAGCCGGGCGCGCTGGGTCTCGAACTCGGCGGCGTGGTCGGAGCTCATGTCCCTTCGACGCACCGGACCAGCGGGGCGTGACATGCATCTCACCATGTCACGGCGAGCGGCGCCGCTGCGTCGGACAGGTATGACGAGCAATCAGACGAAGGTCCTCGTGATCGGCGCAACCGGAGTGGTTGGCCGGCAGCTGGTGCCCCAGCTGGCGGCGGCTGGTCATTCGGTGGTCGCCACCGGGCGACAGGTGCCGGAGGGAACCGAGGGCGCGGTCAAGCAGCGGCGTCTCGACCTGCTGGATGCGGCAGCCACCCGCCGGCTGGTGGCCGAGGAGCGGCCGGACGCGATCATCCATCAGGCCACAGCGCTGAGCCGGATCGGCAACAACCTGCGGCGATTCGACAGCTACTTCGCGACGACGAATCGGCTGCGGACGGAAGGCACCGCGACGCTGGTCGAGGCGGCCGAGGCGAACGGCCGGGCGCGGCTGATCGTGCAGAGTTTCTGCGGCTGGCCCGCGGCTCCGGTCGGGGGCCCGATCAAAACCGAGTCGGACCCGCTCGATCCCGACCCGCCCAAGGCGGTCCGCAAGACCCTGGACGCGATCAAGGAGCTGGAGCGGCTGGTCACCGGCTACGCCAACGGCGTGGTGCTGCGCTACGGCGGTCTCTATGGGCCGGGCACGTCGCTCAACGCCGGCGGCCCTCAGTTCGAGGCGGTCCGCCGCGGCTGGCTGCCCCAGGTCGGCGACGGCGGCGGGGTCTGGTCCTTCGTGCACACCGTCGACGCGGCTTCAGCCGCCGTGGCGGCCCTCAGCCACGGCCGGGGTCTGTACAACGTCGTCGACGACGAGCCGGCACCGGTCGCGGTCTGGCTGCCGGAGCTGGCCCGCCTGCTCAGCGCCCCGAAGCCGCGTCGGGTGCCCGTCTGGGTCGGGTGGTTGATCGGGGGAGACGCGCTGGTCCGGATGATGACCCAGCTCCGCGGCTCCTCGAACGCCAAGGCCAAGGCCGAGCTCGGCTGGGTGCCGCAGTTCCCGAGCTGGCGCCAGGGATTCGCCGACGAGCTTGATGGAGAGGTGGTCGTAGACCGATCATGATCGAACCCTGGTGGCCCCTCGCCACCGTCGCCGCGATCCAGCTGGTCGACGCCGGAGTGTCGTGGCGGCCGGTGCCGTTCGTCGCGGCCTGTCTGCAGGACGTGCACTATCCGGAGCGCTGGTGGTGGCTGCTCTCCCCGGTCAAGGTCGCCGCGGCGGCCGGCCTGGTGGTCGGCATCTGGCTCGAGCCGCTGGCATTGCTGACCTCGGCCTGCCTGGTCCTCTACTTCCTGATCGCCATCACCATGCACATCCGAGCCCGCGACTTCGGCCGGAATCTGTTCGTGAACGCGACCGGCATGCTGGTTATCAGCGTCGCTCTGTTGATCTTCGTCAGCTCTGTGGGCTGAGCGAGTCACTCGATCGACCGCTCGTCGCGGACGGCGACCAGCACCACCACGAAGGTCGCCGCCAGCAGCGCGGTGCCCAGCACCTGGTCGCCGAGTACCGCGAAGTCGTCCAGGCTGATCGTCGCGGTCGGATCCCGCGCGAGTGAGGTGAAGGCGAGGATGCTGATCGCCACCAGCACGTTGGCCAGGACGAACAGCACCCGGGTCGGCACCGGATACCGCTTGCTGCCTTCATTGGCGTACCCACTGTCGGTGAACAGTCCCCAGGTCAGACCGAACAGCACCAGCGCCGCCCCGGAGAACCCGAGAAGCGCGCCGACGGGATCGGACACGAAGTCGTGGGAGGCCAGCAGCGCCGACAGCACCAGCGCCCCGCTGAAACCGATGGCGCGGGCCGGGGTCAACCGCCGCCGCAGTGCAGTGACCGCGATGGCCACCACGAGTACCACGGTGGCGATCAGGTTCAGCGCGCCGGCTCCGGTGCCGGCGTCGAGCACACCGTCGGTGGCCCAGCTCAGTACCCGGGCCAGGACGACCACCGCGACCGCCGCCAGCAGCAGCCCGGTGGCGGCTTGGCCGCGGCGGGCGGAGCGGATGGCCAGGCCGACCAGCGCCACCGCAAAGACGATCCGGAAGATGTTCGGCCCGGCGATCGAGGTCAGGCTCTGCTGCCACGCGCCCGTGGTGGCGCCCACCTGGTTCGGGGCGACCGAAGCTGCGACGGCGAAGACGCCGAGAATCACGATGGCCACAAAGGACAGTCCGACCAGCCCAAGGCCGAGCGCCAACGACATCGACGCCATCCGTTCCGGCATCCGCGAGACCACAAGGCGATCACGGCCGCCGGCGAGCCGCAGCAGCAGCACGCTGAGACCGCCGTACAGACCCGCCAGGAGTAGCCAGGTCAGGAAGACGTTGGGCGGATAGCGGATGAAGTCCCAGCTGGCGAGCTCCCAACCGGCCTGCACCAGTCTCAGCACCAACAGGGAGGCAAGGATCAGGTACGCCACCCGCCGAGCCGCCGCGGCAGTGACCAGCCGGGTTGCCCACAAAGTGCCGGACACGGTGATCTCCGCCACGGACAGGCCGGCCGCCACCGCCGCGGGCAATGCGGCCGGGGCCAGCGTGGTCATCGTCGACGTCAGATGGCTGCTCACGAAGTCGTACCCGAGCGGCCGCGCGGTCCGGTTGACCAGTTCCACCCCCACCACGACCGATCCGCCGATCAGCAGCAGGACCACCGGGACCTCCCACCAGGCGAACGGCCGTGGTCCGCGGACCAGCGTGAAGACGATCAACCCGATGATCAACACGATGCCGAGCACCATCTCGACCAGCCCGCCGCTGAGGCTGGTGTAGCGGATGCTCCAGGTGCCCATCACGATCACGCAGAGGGTCAGGCCGACGATGCGCAGCCACACCGACGCATGCATGGCCGAGGTCTGGAAGAGCGCGAGTGCGAAGATCACCAGGGCCAGCAGCACCCAGACATACGCCCGGGGCAGGGTGGCCGAGGATGCCGACGAGATCGACAGCTCGGCCCGTTCCCGGATGGCCGAGGAGGACATCACCAGCAGTACGCCGACCGCGTAGGCGACGTAGGCGAGCGCGACCACGGCGCCGAGCCCGAACGGCCATTCCCGGTTGCGCAGCCGGCCTTCGCGGACCGGATCGACCAACACCCGGGTGAAGAAGATCTTGACCAGGTCGAGGACGTCCGACCGGCGGCCGGTGGCCGGGGCGGTGATCGTGCTCGATCCCGGGGTGCTCGGCTCAGTCACGGCTGTACCTCCTGACCGACCAGCTCGAGTCCAGCAGCCATGCGCCCTCGGGGGAGACGAGGAACTGGTGGGTGTTACCCAGGGTCTGCTCGGGAATCGCGAACCTCGTCAGCGTGGCCGAGTCCGGCCCGAGCACCTCGGCCTGGCCGGACGCCCAGCAGACCAGGTCGTCGCCGCCGACGCTCAGTCCGTAGACCCCGCCCCGGACCCACCGCGTACGTCCCGCCCCGTCCAGCGCCATCGCGCCGGTGCTGGTCAACGCCACCACACCACCGGCGAACGGCGTCGGCTTCGGCGCGGACGCCGAGTCCGGGAAGCCGGCCCGCCAGCGCATCGTGCCGTCGACCGCGCCGAAGGAGTCCACATCGGCATCGCCCACCAACATGAGCTGGTCGCCGCTGCCGGCGAGGTCGATGGCGGCGTTAGCCTCCTCCTCGCGCCACACCTCGGCGCCGTCCGCTGCCCGCAGCGCGACCAGATGGCGGGCCCGATCGGCAACGAGGACGTTCCCGGCCGCCACCGCGGCGCCCACGCCGATATCCGATCCCGGCGTGACCCGCCAGCGGATCCGACCGGTCGCGATCTCGACCACCGATCACCTCGCCACCGAGGGTGACCAGCACGGCCTCGGTGTCCGACGCCCGGACGGGTGGGGCCAGCACCACCTCGGGCAGGCTCAGCGACCAGCGCCGGGTGCCGTCCGCGCCATAGCCCACGACCGTGCGCAGCGAGGTGGTGGTGAGAAAGGCATCCCCGTACGCGGTCAGGGTCAGGATGGTGCCGCCGGGGTGGACCCGCCAGCGGGACTGCCAGGTCGCCGACGTGGCGGCGGTGAACCCGATGATGTCCCGCGCCGAGGTCGTGCCGCGCAGCAGGACCCCTGAGCGGGTGAGCGCGTTCAGACCCGACGGCGTTCCGCTGATCGGTCCCGAGCCGAAGGTCGGATCGACCGATGTGGCCTCGAAGACGTGTTGCTTCCAGTCGGTCGGCGTCCAGTCGATCGGTCGGTCGGTGGTATCGGGGGCAGGAAGGGCAGGCGGCGGATCCAGGCGGGTGATCGTGAGCTGCTCGGCGCCACGTTCGGTCGCCGCGACCAGGCCGAGGCCGGGGCACCAGGTGCGCCCGAGCTGTCGCTGCACCGGCTGGAGATCGGGCGCGGTGTAGGTGACGTCTCCGGTCACCGCGAGGCAGTCGTTCGGAGCGGCCTCGGCGCGAAAAGCCGCGGTATAGCTGATCGGCCCGCCGGCGTTGCCGGACGAGGTCCAGGTCCGGCCGGGCGCGGCGTCGGCCGGCAGCTCGATCAGGTTCGGGTAGTAGGCGAAAGCGCCGCCGGTCGGGCTGGACTCGACCATCAGTGCGAGATCCTGCTCCGCCCGATAGACCTTGGTCCGCTGCGCCTCGGTGGCCGAGCGGGTCGGCACCGTTGTCGTGGTGCGCCAGTAGCGGCCGCGGCTGAGGAGGTCGGGATCGGAGTTGGCGGCGCCGATCAGTCGGGTGTTCAAGGTCCAGTCCGTGGCACCGGTGATCGCCGAGCCGGTGATGATGGCCGACTCGGTGACCGCCGTGTCGCTCTGGGTGCCGTTCGGGGTCACGCGATCGATCCGTTCCGCCCAGCTGGCGCCGTCGGCCGGGAGGTACCGGTTGACGGTCCGGCCCGCCTCGGGCCGGCCGACCTGGTCGGCGACGAAGAGGCCCGACGCGATCAGGGCCAGAGTCAGTGCGGTGATGAGCAGCGGCAGCCAGCGAGGCCGCCGGCGCGGTGGGGGCGGGAAGTTCGGGACCTCCGGCTCCACGTGCTCGATCGGCCCGCCGGGAATGGGGTTCCAGGTCGGCGCAGCCTCCTCCGGCACACCAGCGGGGACCGCGTCCGGCGGTGGTGGCGGGAAGTGGGGCGCGGTCGGCTCCGGCACCCCGACATCCTGCCATCTCGGCTTGGCCCCATATCCATATCCGACTTGTCAGGCGTCGGCGAGCACGATCACCTGATCGTTCACGGCCAGGCGAAGAGCGGCGGACTTGTCGGGGTTCATCCGCAGGCCGAAGTGCGGGCCGTTGCGGGCATCGGAGTGCACCCGATAGCCGATCGCCGTCTCACCCCGCCGCCGGGCCGCCTCGATCACGGTGGCGAAGTTGGTCGAGCTCCCCGGCATGGACGTAGTTCGGTGCGGGCTTCAGGTGGATTCCGGACCCTTCCGGGCTGAACAGAGTGGCGAAGACCTCGCCCAGCTCGCGGTTCTCGCTGAGCTGGGTCAGATAGAGGCTGATCAACTTGGCACTGACCACGAAGTCGTCGGCCTTGGTCACCTCGGCGACTTCCCGGTTGGCGTCGTCGTTCATCTCGCTGACGATCGAGTACACCTCACCCAGCCGGTCCTCCATGTCGCGCAGGTGCAGCAGCGTCACCAGGGTGCGGGCGTCGGCGTGCTGGGCGTCCCGGTTGTCGTCGGCCAGCACGATGACGTGCTCGAACGAGCCGACGTCCAGCTTCTCCAGCTCGGCCCGGTCGTTCAGGTCGCAGCGAACGAAGCCGATGCTGGTGTTCAGCAGCGCCGGTCCAAGATCACCGGTGGGATCGGACCGCTCGCTGGCCACCACCAGCCGAGAGCCCGGCTCGGCGTACTGGTCCAGCAACTTGATGATCTTGGGACCGCGGTGGTTCCAGCCGAGCAGCAGGGTGTTCGTGGCCGGCGGCGGCAGTGGCGTCATCGCGGTGATCACGCTCGGGTCGGGCGGCACCGGTCGGCCGGCCAACGTGATCAGCACGTCGTCCTCGGCCAGCACGATGATCTGGTCACCGGCCATGATCACGGTGTCCATCGGCGGGTTGAGTCGGACCTGGCCGGTGGCCGAGCGGAGCCCGATCGCCGAGCCGGCCGCGTACGCGTCCAGGGCCTCACCGAACGTCCGCCCGACCAGCGTCGGCTCCGCGCGCAGGTAGAGCTCGTTGCCGCTGAAGTCGAGCAGATCGGTGCAGACCGTGCACAGCCCGGCCTGGCGGTGGGACTGGACCAGCAGCCGGATGCTGATGTCGTCGGCGTCGATCACGTGCGCATCCGGTCCGCCGGCCAGCTGGGCCGCTGCGAGGTTGCTGGACTCGCTGACCGAGGCCACCACGGTCGGTCGGGGCTCGTCCCACTCCCGGGCGTTCAACGAAAGCAGGGTCTTGATCACGTCGACGTCGGCGTCATCCGAAGCCGGCGCCATGACGATGATCGACCGGGCGGTCTCCGGGCTCACCCGGTCGAGGTCGACGGACTTGAGCGGGTCGCCGCGGCGGCAGACCACCCGGGTGTTGCCGGTCTTTCCGACCCGCTGCCGGATCATCTCGTCCATCTCGATCCGGTCGAGGTCGGCCAGGATGGCCACGCAGGGCCGTCGAGCGCTCTCGTTGGCCTTGATCAGCTCGTCGAGCACGATGAACACCTGGTCCGACCAGCCCAGGATCACCGTGTGGTTGCGTTCGATGATCCGCGACCGGCCGCGACTGAGCAGGGCGAGTCGGGTGTCCAGGCCGGCGGTCAGGATGCTGATCAGAGCGCTGACGATGAAGATCCCGCCCAGGGTGACCAGGAACATCAAGAACAGGTACGCCCGGCTGCCCTGATCTCCGCCCATGGTTCCCGGGTCCATCGTGCGCAGGATGGCGCGCCAGAGGACGCCGAGCCAGTTCCCGTTGTCCGCGACGTCAGTCGGGGCCAGCAGCCTGGCAATCGTGGCGATGACCACGACGAGGGCGAGGGAGGCCAGACCGAGCAGACCCACCATCGCCGGCATGCCACGGGACATGACGTTGTCGAACGCGTACCGCGCGCGAGCCCGTACGCTCGGCTTGTGCACTGATCCTCCTGCTCACCCCGAGCGCTCAACATTGTTGGCGAGTGGCGTACGCGACGCTGGGCTGTTGCCGAATAGTGACCAAGTGCGGACCGCGTGGCGACTGGACCTCGCGTTTCCCGTCAGGCTCAATCACCATCGACAGTCGGTGAAGTCTTCCCCATTCGACCGGAGGTCGCTCGATGGCGCCTGCTCCTTCTTTCCGCCGCTCCACCCCTCGACGGGTCATCCTGACCGGAACCGCGGGTGCGCTGCTCCTCGCCGGGCTGGCCGTCCCGACGACGCCTGCGCGCGGCGTCAACTTCTCGCTGCCGCTGGGCGCTACCACGCTCACCGAGGTGCGGACCACGAGAACGGTGGCCGAGGGCGTTCAACTCACCTCGATCGTCCGGGGCAGTACACCCGCCTCGCCCAGCCAGATCAACTCCACGATCAACGGGCCGTGGCGGATCAACGTGCTGAGCATCGACCCTCGGGTGGCTGGTGGTCGGATCGAGGCGACCTACGGGCTTGACCTGGCGCGGACGGCCTCGACCTCCTATCTGGTGCAGTTCGCGAATGCGGTCGGCGGCGTCAACGCATCCTTCTTCACGTTCTCCAAGAACCAGCTCTACCCCGGGGATCCGGTCGGTCTCGGTCTCTATGGCGGAAAGCTTCTCAGCGAACCCGCGGCGACCAGCACCGAGGTCGACTTCGTGATCAACGCCAAGACGAAGAAGTCCCTCATCGGCCGGCTGTCGTGGGCCGGCTCGATGCGTAATCGCAGCACCGATGCCCGCCTGTCGCTGGAGTATCTCAATCACCCACCGGTCGTCCCGTCGCGTTGCGCCAAGTTGAGCGATCAGACCGGGTGCACCTCATCGGGTGACGTCGTGCATTTCTCGCCGCAGTTCGGAGTGTCAACCCCTGCCGGCTACGGTGTCGAAGTCGTGCTCGACCGGTCGGGGTGCCCTGTCAAGATCGGAAAGAAGCGAGGGACGTCATTGGTAGCTGGCCAGACGTCGCTGCAGGCGACCGGCAAGCAGACCCGTGAACTGCTCAAGATCACCAAGTCCGGGTGCCTGAGTCAGAGCATCAAGCTTTACGACGAGGCCAAGAAGTCGATCACCCTCGACCCTGACCTGTACGGCGTGGCCGGCCGCTACCGGCTGACCAAGGGCGGCAAGGTCGTCGTACCCGGGTCAACCGGCTCCTTCTTCGCGCGCAACCCCCGCACCATCGTGGGCACGACCGCCGATGGACAGGTCCTCTTCGTCACCATCGACGGGCGGCAGACCACGAGCGTGGGGACGACGTTGCGCGAGACCGCCGCTGTGGCCCAGTCACTCGGGATGACCGATGCAGTGAATCTCGACGGCGGAGGCTCGACGACCATGGCGGTCGCCGGCCAGGTGGTCAACCAACCATCGGGCGGCAGCGAGCGTTCGGTCGGAGATGCGCTGATCTACCTGGATCGTCCCTAAACCACGAGGAGCGTCAGCGCCCGGTCGCGGAATCGCTGGATCTGCACCTCTTCCTTCGATCTGCACCGTCTGCATACGGTGCAGATGCGAGGAACTGGTGCAAGTTCTCCTCGGCACCCTCAGAATGCCGTCGGCACGTGCGGACGGTAGTGCTCCTCGAGCGCCTGCACCTCGTCGTCGCTGAGCTCGACCTCGAGGGCGGCCACGGCGTCGGTGAGATGGTGCGACTTGGTCGGTCCGACGATCGGAGCGGTGACCACCGGATTCCGCAGCACCCAGGCGAGAGCAACCTGGGCCATCGGGATTCCGCGGGCCTCGGCGACCCGCTGGACCGCCGTGACGATCGGCTGATCGCTCTCGACGTCGTAGCGGCGGCCCATGGCGTCGACGTCGAAGCGCTGGGTGTGCTCGCCCCACGGCCGGGCCAGCCGGCCCTTGGCCAGCGGGCTCCACGGGAGGCAGCCGACGCCCTGGTGGGCGAGCAGCCCGAACATCTCCCGCTCCTCCTCCCGCATCAGCAGGCTGTACTGGTCCTGCATCGAGACGAACCGGGTCCAGCCATGCTGGTCGGCGGTGTGCTGCATGGTCGCGAACTGCCACGCCCACATCGACGACGCGCCGAGGTAGCGAGCCTTGCCCGCCTTGACCACGTCATGCAGCGCCTCCATGGTCTCGGCGATCGGCGTCTCGCGGTCGAAGCGGTGGATCTGGTAGAGGTCGACGTAGTCGGTACCCAGCCGGCGCAGCGACGCGTCGATCTGTTCCAGGATCGCCTTCCGGGACAGCCCGTTGCCGCCCGGGCCAGGATGCATCTGGCCGCGCACCTTCGTCGCGAGCACGATGTCCTCCCGACGGGCGAACTTCGTGATCGCCCGCCCGACGATCTCCTCCGAGCTGCCGTAGCTGTAGACGTTGGCCGTGTCCCAGAACGTGATGCCGAGTTCTACGGCCTGGGCGAAGAAGGGCTGCGCCTCCTCCTCGCTCAATGTCCACTGCGCGAATCCGGTGCTGCGCTCCCCGAAGCTCATACAGCCCAGCGCGATCCGGCTGACCTGAAGGCCGGACTGCCCGAGACGGACGTACTCCATGGCTCTATCCTTCACGAGCGAATGTCCGGCTAAGGAGGCACCCATGGCTAAGAAGAAGAGCGCGTTCAGTCGTTCCGTCTCGCTCGTCACAACCGGTCTGGCGATCGCCGCCGTAGTCAAGGAGCTGCGGCTTCCCGCGGATGAGCGGACCTGGAACGGGACGGTCGCGGGGTTCGTCCCGTACGACTACAGAATCCCGACCGTCGAGCGCGTCAAGGAGCGGCTCTGGTCGCCCGACAACCCCCACATCTTCGTCCCCCACGTCTTCGGCGTCGGCTGGACCGTCAATGCCGGCCGGGTGGTCTCGCTGGTGCGCGACGCCATCTCCTCCTGAATGCAACCTGCCGACTGGTTCGTTTGCCCGCTCGAGTTGGCAAAAGACCCGGTCGGGCGGCCGTGGGACGGTCGTTTGCCCGCTCGAGATGGCAAACGCACCGCAGGAGGATTCAGCGCGCGCCGGTCAGGTGGTCGACGGCGAGCTGATTGAGTCGGACGAAGCCGTAGCCGCGCGCGCCCACCGCGTCCGGGTCGTAGTCCTCCCAGGCTGACCGGTCGGCGAGCAGGTCGGTGTAGGTCTCGCCCTCGCCCAGGGTCGGCTGCCACAGCTCGGCCACCTTCGCGTCGGCCATGGCCTGCTGCACCTCCGGGTCGGCGCGGTACTCGGCCGCTCGTTGCTTGAGCAGCAGGTAGGTCCGCATGTTGGCTGCGGCCGACTCCCAGACCCCGGTGCTGTCCTCGGTGCGCAGCGGCTTGTAGTCGAAGTGCCGCGGTCCGTCGTACGCCGGTCCGCCGCCCGGGCGAGCCGTTCTCCAGCAGGTCGACGGTGAAGAACGCGCTCAACAGATTGCCGTGCCCGAAGATCAGGTCCTGGTCGAACTTCGGCCCGCTCTGCCCGTTCAGGTCGATGTGGAACAGCTTGCCCTGCCACAGCGCTTGCGCGATGCCGTGCGTGTAGTTGAGGTTCGCCATCTGCTCGTGCCCGACCTCGGGGTTGATCCCCACCATGTCGGCGTGCTCGAGGGTGGAGATGAAGGCCAGGGCGTGACCGGCCGTCGGCAGCAGGATGTCCCCGCGCGGCTCGTTGGGCTTCGGCTCGATGGCGAACCGCAGGTCGTAGCCCTGGTCGATGCAGTACTGGGCGAGCAGATCCAGGCCCTCGCGATAGCGCTCCAACGCCGCCTGGATGTCCTTGGCCGCGTCGACCTCGGAGCCCTCGCGGCCGCCCCAGAACACGAACGTCTTCGCGCCGAGGTCGGCGGCCAGGTCGAGATTGCGCAAGATCTTGCGCAGCGCGTACCGGCGCACGCTGCGGTCGTTGCTGGTGAACGCCCCGTCCTTGAACACCGGGTGGGTGAAGGTGTTGGTGGTGACCATCGGCACGATCAGGCCGGTCTCGTCCAGGGCGTCCTTGAACTTCGCGATGATCTTGTCGCGACTGCCGGCGTCGCTACCGAACGGCACCAGGTCGTCGTCGTGGAACGTGATCCCGTACGCGCCCAGCTCGGCCAGCCGGTGCACCGCCTCGATCGGGTCGAGCGGACCTCGGGTAGGGTCGCCGAACGGGTCGCGGGCCGGCCAGCCGACCGTCCACAGGCCGAAGGAGAACTTGTCGTCGCGCGTCGGGGTGAGGTCCATTCTCGGAGGGTAGCCGGTCGCGGACCGAGCCAATCGGCCAGGATCGGCAGATCGGCCGGCGAGTGGGTTCCGCGGTCGTGGATCGGGGTAGGCACCAAGGACTGGCCAGGTTCTTCTCTGTTGGATCGGAGGTAGAGAGCTCACGAGAATGCACGCGATCCGGCTGCCGGCGCGGCTCGGTCGAGCTCGAGGCCGACCTGACGATCCCGCCTCATGCGCGCGGCATCGTCCTGTTCGCGCACGGCAGTGGCAGCAGCCGGAACAGCCCGCGCAACCGGATGGTCGCCGATGCGCTGCAGCGGGCCGGGTACGCGACGATGCTGATGGACCTGCTGACCGCGGCGGAGGAGCACCTCGACCAGCAGACGCTGCAGCTGCGTTTCGACGTCCGGACGCTGGCTGATCGCCTCACTGCGGCGGCCGACTGGCTCGCCGGCCAGCGCGACACCGCGGCACTGCCGCTGGTGATCTTCGGCGCCAGCACCGGCGCGGCGGCGGCCCTGATGACGGCCGCAGATCGTGCGGAGCGGGTACGCCTGGTCATCTCGCGCGGCGGGCGGCCCGACCTGGCCGGGAGCGCGCTCACCCGGGTGCGCGCCCCGACCCTGCTGATCGTCGGAGGGGACGATGAGCACGTTCGGGAGCTGAACCTGGCCGCCGCGGCGCGGATGACCGCCGAGGTGGACCTCCAGGTCATTCCTCGGGCGACCCACCTGTTCAGCGAGCCGGGGGCGCTGGAGGCGGTGATCGATCTGGTGACGGCGACCCTGGACCGCCGTCTGCCGCCGGCCCAGGTCGAGGACGTCGATGCCGAAGAGAACCACTGACCGCGGGACCGCGAGACCGTTCACAGGTTGGCCACAGCCTCGACAGGGGTAATCGCTAGCCGAGCGTTCGACGATGTGGCTTCACATCGGCCCGAACGAAAGGCTCGACGATGATCCCAGTCATGCACGGCGGCCGCGGCGTACGCGGAGGCGAGGAAGCCTCGCTTGCGGCGTTGCCCATCTTCGGCAGCTTCCTGCTCTTGCTGCTCCTGCTCGCGGGCCTGACGGCGCTGTACCTGTGGCGCTCCGGCCGGCTGTCTCTGCCAGCGCTCGGCACCGCGACCTCGCCCGAGGCCGACGCGCGGCGCATCCTCGCCGAACGGTTCGCTCGGGGTGACATCAACTCCGAGGAGTTCATGGAGCGAGCGAGCATCCTCAACTGGACGCCGGGATTGGATTCCCAGTCCGATCAAAGGAGCCGGAAGCGGAGCTAAGCGCTCCTCACCAGGAGTCCGGGCCCGTCGACCCCGCCGGGTAGGTGTCCAACGGCGTCCGGTTCTCCCGCCAGGCCTGGAGCACCGGGTCGACGATGCGCCAGCACTGCTCGGCGGTGTCCCCTCGTACGGACAGCAACGGGTCGGCATCCAGTACGCCGGCCAGGACCTCACCGTAGGGCGGCAGCCGACCGGGATTGAGATCAGCGCTCAGCACGGCCGGTTCCAGGTCGAGCGGGTCACCAGGACCGTTGACGTTGATCTCGATCGCCATCGCGTCCGGCTGCATGGACAGCCGCATGCGATCGAGGATTGCATTGCCGTGTAGCCCGGTCGGCAGGTGGGGCAGTGGCTTGAAGGTGATCAGAACTTCCTTGCGCCGGTCCTTCAGGGCCTTGCCGGACCGGAGCCGGAACGGGACGCCGGCCCAGCGCCAGTTGTCGATCTCGACGGTGAGCTCGGCCAGCGTCTCGGTGTTGCGCGTCGCATCGACACCGGGCTCTGCCGTGTAGTCCGGGACGTCCCGGCCGTCGATGGATCCGGCGGTGTACCGGGCACGTCGGGCCGCGCCGACCGGATCGTCCTGCCAGAGCCGACAGGACCGCAGCGCGATGGCCTTGGCGTCGCGCAAGTGCGCCGCGTCGATCGAGGCGACTGGTTCCATGGCCACCAGCGCCAGGATCTGCAGCAGGTGACTCTGGATCATGTCCATCAGGGCGCCGGCCGAGTCGTAGTAGCGGGCGCGGTTCTCCAGAGTGAGCTGCTCGTCGAAGACGATGTCCACCCGTTCGATGCGGTCGCGGTTCCACAATGGTTCGAACATCTGGTTGGCGAACCGCACTCCGAGCAGGTTGAGGACCGTCGACCGGCCGAGGAAATGGTCGACGCGATGCACCTGCGGCTCAGGCACCAACTCGGTCAGGAGCTCGTTGAGACTCGCGGCACTCTCCTCGTTGGTGCCGAACGGCTTCTCCAGCGCCAGGCTGGTGCCGGTGGGCAGGTCCAACTCCTTGAGCACTGTGCAGGCGGTCACCGTGATCGCGGGCGGCAGGGCGAAGTAGAGAGCCGGCGCCGGCGGGCCGGCGTCGAGGAGCCGCCGCAGGTCCCCGGCGCTGGTGACGTCGGCCTTTTCATAGCGCGTGGTCTGCAGCACGGCGTCGATGGTCTCCTGCGAGACGTCTCCGCTCGCGAAAGACGACCGGACGCGCTCCCGCCAGGCGTTCTCGTCCAAGTCCTCGGCGCCGGCCCCGACGAGGACGAGTCCTCGCCGTTCCTCCTCGGCGTCGAGCAGCTGCCCGAGGGCCGGCAGCAGCAGCCGACCGGACAAGTCACCACTGGCGCCGAGCAACAACAGGGTTCCGATAGCCATAGACCGTTTCTATCGGACTCGACCCGGACAAGTCAGGGGAGATCAGCTCAAATGCGTCCCGAACCAGTCCATCAGCTTCTCGTACGCCGCGGCGGCAGCCTCGGGGTTGTAGCGCTGGCCGGTGTCGTTGAAGAAGGCGTGGCCGGCGTTGGGATAGGTGACGATCTCGTGGGTCAGTCCGGCCGCCTCCAACGCCGTAGCGGCCGCATCGCGGCTGGCGTTCACCCGCTCGTCCTGCTCGGCGTAGATGCCGAGCACAGCGGCGTTGGCCGAGCCGGAGAGGTCGGCACCGTCCGGCAACGGACCGTAGAACGGGGCCGCCGCCGACAGCCGGGGTTCACCGGAGGCCAGCAGCGTCCAGACCATGCCGCCACCGAAGCAGAAGCCGACGGCGCCGATCTTGGCGTCGGGCGCCCGCTGTTCGAGCTCGCCGAGCGCGGCCTTCATGTCGGCCACGAATCGGCTGTCCGGCGCAGCGTTCAAGGCGGCCTGGACCTCGGCTTCGCTGGGGAAGGACGCGGTCCCGCCCTCTTCCGACACCAGGTCCAGCGCCAGCGCCGAGTAGCCGCTGGCGGCAAGTCGCCCGGCGACCGAGCGAATGTGGTCGGTCAGCCCGCGGTTCTCGTGAATCACCAGGACGGCGCCGCGCGCATCGCTGGCCTCCGCCCATGCGGCTTGCAGCTCGGCCGTCGGCCCGGTGAAGGTGATCGGCTCAGTCGGCAGCGGAGTGGGCCCAGCCGGTGTCGCGGGCTCAGCGGGACTGCTCGGCGGTGCTGAGGCGGCCGGCGAGCCGGTTCCGGTCTCGGGCGCGGCGGAGTCGCAGGCCGCTAGCAGCGGGACGGCGACGGCAGCACCGACACCGAGCAGGGCGAGTCGGCGCAGTGCTTCGCGGCGGGTGATGATCCCGTCGGAGTAGTCCTCGACCACTTCGCTGGTCAGGTAGTTGTGGAAGACCGTCATGCCGTCAAGACGGTACGGGGAGAGCTAGAGTTCATGGTCGTGCGACGGCTCGCGGCCGGCATCGCCGGGCTCATTTTGCTGTCCGGCTGTACGGCCGAGGTCGGTCAGACCGACTTGACTCTCCATCAGCGAGCCAGCTTTCCCGACGGCACCCGGTACGAGCTCGGAACCTTCAAGATGTCGGAGGTCGACAATGATCGACCCAATGGACCGCTGACGGTTCCCGGCAACGAGGTCACCGTCTCGATCACGGTCCAGAACGCGGGTCCGGCGCTGGCCGCCAGCGACGTGACCATGGCCATGGCGTACCACGGCGAGTCCAACCAAGAGCTGGTTGCGCCGCTGGTGGGCAGTATCGCCAGCGTGGTCGCCTCCGGAGCGAAGGGCAAGATCAGCAAGACCTTCCTGGTCGAGGACACCACCGAGCTGTTCCGGACCCGCTATCTGCGGGTGCGCGTGGAGCTGCCCGGCTATCCGGCCGTGACGTTCAGCGGGTCGGTGCCCTGACGGCTGGCTTGTTCCGGCTCGCGCGGCGTGATCAGGTACGCCGCCAGGTACAGCAGCGCACAGATGATCAACAGCCAGCGGTACCCGATGGCCAGGGCCGCGTACTCCAGACACCCGCCGACCATGGCCCCCAGCAGGTTGGTGCCGAACGCGGTCGCCGGATGGGCCGTCTGCTCGAAGCGCTTGGCGAAGATGATGTTCGCGGCCATGATCGGCAGGAACGCCAGCACGATCGCCACCGCCAGCCGTAGCGGCCAGGCCAAGGACAGCACCCAGGAGGCCGGCACCAGCCAGGCGAGCGCCAGCCCACCGAACAGGATCAGGTACATCAGCCGCAGCGGGGGCGTTCGGAAGCGCCGGGTGATCTCCACCGCCGCGAGCACGGCGAGCAGGACACCCGCGAAGACCAGCGCGTTGACCAGCCAGGTGGTACCGAAGTAGAGAGCGAAGCCGGTGACGTTCTTGGTCTCCAAGAGCATGAACGCCACGCCCAGCAGGAAGAGGTCGCGGTACTGCCACATCGTCCGGGCCTGCGCCACCCCACCGACCACGGCGATCGCCGCCGCGCTGACCAGCAGGATCAGGCCCACCGCCACCAGGTAGATCGTCGGAATGCCGAGGAATCCGGCGCCCTCCTGGACGTACAGGAACGGCCGATCGTCAGTGGACGGCTCCGGCGGCGTACCGGTCGGCGCCCAGGTCGTCTCACACCGCTGATCGGCCGGCGTCTGCCCGACCACGAAGACGGCGAGCGAGATCGCCTGCGGACTGGACAACAGGCACGGCGAGTGCCCGAAGGTGCTGGCCAGCGTGTTGCCCAGCCGGTCCACCAGCCACTGCTCGCGGTAGTAGTTGTACATCGAGAACGCCCCGCCCGGCGCGAGGTGCTCGCGCGCCGACTGCATGGCTTCCTCGGTGAACAGGTAGCTCTCCAGCCGCAGTGCGCTCGCTCCGGAGACCAGGGTGAGGGAGTCGGGAAGGGCGAACAGGATCAGGTCGTACTTCTTGTCGGTCCGCTCCAGGAACGCCCGGCCGTCGTTGACGTACGTGGTCACGCGCGGGTCGGCGTACGCGCGGTCCGGGTTGTTGTCGCGTCCGAAGCGCAGCAGCCGTGGGTCGATCTCCACCGCGTCCACATGCTCGACCCCGTGGGACAGCGCGATCGCCACGTCGGTCCCGGTGCCGGCGCCGACGATCAACACCTGCTTGGGCGGCTTCACCGCGCGCCGGTACGGCTCGTCGTAGAAGGGCTCCTGGGCCAGCCGGGTGGCTGCGGTCGTCAACCGCTGGTGCGGAATGCCGTTGACGTAGACCTGCCACTGGGTGCCGTTGTTGCCGTCCGGCTCCTGGAAGGTGGTGACCCGGTAGTAGGGCGACCAGAAGACACCGCTGGCGTTGATCATCGGGTACGCGAACATGGCGACGGTCGCGGCCAGCACGGTGATGTTCACGAACCGGGCGCTACCGCCCAGCAGGATCAGGAACAGCGTGGCGACGATCGTGAACCAGACGACCGGCGGCGTACCGGTGAACGAGCAGATCGTGAAGGCGACGATGCCGATCAACGAGCCGATCAGGTCATAGCGGTACGCGTCCAGCCGGGGCAGCAGCGGGAAGCAGTCGGCTACCAGCTCGCCCGGGCCGGCCATGATCGCGGCCACCGCGAGGAAGATCACCGGCAGCGTGATCCACATCGGCGGGCCGGAGGTGCTCAGGCTGGTGAAGTAGATCACCGACTCGTGCTCGCGGTTGACCGTGACCGGGAAGGCCGACAGGAAGGTCACGTAGGCCAGCAGCGCCACCGGTGAGTAGAGCGGCGGCCAGCGGTTGGGCCGGCCGGCCCGCAGGAAGCCGAGGCCGATGCCCAGGAACGAGCCGAGCAGGATGAAGTTGCTGAAGTAGCTGAGATGCACGACCTGGGCGCCCGACCAGCGGATCAGGGACAACTCCAGGAACAGCATGAGCGTGCTGGCCAGGACGAGTCGGACTCGGATGGACAAGAGGCTCCCGTTCCTGGCCAGGGTTGGTCGGTATGCCGCCGAACCTAACATCACCGACAACCTGTACCTGGCGCCTGCCGAGGGGCGGGCCACCGCGGGGTCGGCGGTAGCGAAGGTGCCGGCTGATGCGGTAGCCGGAGGACCTCGCCGCGGCAGCGTCATTCCGTCCAGCGGGTTGACGGGGATGGCGCCCATCTGAGTCAGCCGGTTACCGAGGTTCGAGGTGCCCATCTTGGTAGTACACGTATTTCGGAATTTTCATGTTGCCCGGGGCGGTCAAGAAACGCCCATCCTGCAGTCCGACTGGAATCGTGTCTGACTGTCCGCCGGAGGTCCAGGCCAAGTCAAGGCTCCACTCAAGATACCGACCAGTGTCGTTAAAGACCTGGAGGTAAAAGACCTCGGGATCCGTTGACGAGACCTTGTAAGGGAATGCGACTGGGTCGTCGGCGTCATCACCCGGCTCGTCCCTGTCGCCGCGCTTCGGAACAACTGCGGGTAACGATTTACCGAGGTCGATCTCGAAGTGTCGTGGAGCGAGATCACCCCCGCCGGGGCAAAGGTCCAGCTCGACAGGATCGACGGCTGGTTCCTTTTCTGCCACTCTCGCAACGTGCAATCCTGACAGCACAACGGCCTGCTCAGAACGGCCCTGGATCGTCAGAATGTATCCAGAGAAGAAAAATTGTGGAGCGTCGAATCCACCGTGTTCGTAGACCCAATTGCTATCGAGGCGTTCATAGGCAGGTAGATCGGCCAGCGCCTCCCGAGGCAAGATGTAAGTTCCGCCACAGACTCCGGCGCTTGACACCACAGCAGTCAGCGGTGCCGGACTCAGCGGTGCCGAACTGGGACTGGCCGATGCCGGCGCCTGTGATTTCTCGGCCGTCAGCCGAGCATAGATATCCGGAACAACGACCGCGAGGACCGCTGCAGCGAGAAGCGAAAGGCCCGCTCCCACCACTTTGACGACTGTGTCCCGCGTCATCCATCGCTGCGACGTCCGGCCAGCGACAGCTCGCCGCTTGCCAGCCTCCGAATCGTGCACCTCGGTTTTGGGACGGTCGGGGCTGCCGTCCCCCGGTTCCTGCTGCACGTGACCAAGGTAGACTGCGGCGTTCTTCGGTGCCCCGAGTTCCTCACACTTAGGCTGACGGTGATGCCAAGCGACAACGTGGTGCCGTTCCCCATCCCGGACCCGGCTGACCTGGCGAACCGCCTGCTCGCGACTGGCAGCAGCCCGCAGGACGTCCTTAACGCGATCCTCAGTATGGGTCGGGGCTTCGAGCCGCCCCAGCAACGACAGCCGACTCTGTTACCCCGTTCGAAGCGCCTCGCTCGTTACACCGTCCGGGTCGACCTGGACGGGTCCGCGCCACGAATCTGGCGGCGCATCGAGGTGCCCAGCGACATGATGCTGGACCGGTTGCACCTCGTGCTCCAAGCCGCGATGGGCTGGACCGAATCCCACCTGCACGCGTTCGAGATGGGCCCCAAGCGGGACCACCGGATCACCCGTTTCCTCACGGCGTACGACCTCGAGGAGGGCGACGAGGGGATCGCCGAGGCCGACGTACGCCTGGACGAGGCCCTGGCGGAGCCCGGCGACCGCCTGTTCTACGAGTACGACTTCGGGGACGGCTGGGATCACACCCTGAAGCTGGAGAAGGTCGACGATCCGGGCGAGGAGCCGGTGCGTGTACGCGTCACCGGGGGACGTCGCGCCTGCCCGCCGGAGGATGTCGGCGGCATCGGGTCCTACAACGAGCTGGTTACCGTTCTCGGCCACGACGTACCGCCGGCCGACGAGTGGATGCGCGAGAAGATCGCCTGGCTGCCTCCCGGGTTCGATCCGGCCGAGTTCGACGTGGAGGCCGCCGACCTTGCGGCGGCGGACGCCGCGGCCGGTCGGTGGTCGTCGATCACCTTTCCCTTCACCCATCCCGAGCTCGTGGAGCTGCTGCTCGCGCTCGGACCGTTCAGTCCGTTGGATGACCTGATCGATCGGGCGTTGAACGAGTCGGGCGAGCTGTCTTCAGAGGCGATCGAGAGGGCTACGCGACCTTTGGCGCACCTGCTGGAGCTGGTTGGCGACGACGGTGCCGAGCTGACCTCGGCGGGGTACCTCAAGCCGGCGTTGGTGGAGCAGCTGAGTCAGGCCACCGGGGTCACCACGTGGTGGATCGGCAAGGCCAATCGCGAAGACCTGACGCCGCCGATCGCTCAGCTTCGCTCGGCCGCGGAGAGCCTGGGCCTGGTACGCAAGCGCAACCAGCGTCTGATGCTCACCCCGGCTGGCCGCCGGACTCGGCGGGATCCAACAGCGCTGTGGACGCACCTGGTCGAGGGGTTGCCGGTCGGTCGTCGGCGCGAGCAGCGACAAGCTGGACTGCTCACTCTGCTGGCCGTCGCGGCGGGGCGGTGGTCTCACGACATCCCCGAGGCGGCGGAGGCCATGCAGCGGCTCGGATGGCGCGTGTCCGGTCGCTCGATCGACGAGTACGAGGTCTTCGAATGCGCCCGCCCGACCTGGGAGGTGCTCTGGGCACTCGACCTGGCTGACTACCGCCGAACTCCCGGCGCAGCCAGCGCGCTCGCCCGGGCGGCCTTGCGCCCCGTCGACTAGGTGCTTTGAGCCTGTCGAAGGGTAGCGCCCAGCGCCCGCTCCAAAGCCCGCATGCCGCAGTCCTGGAATCCCTTGGCGATCACTGAGTCGGCCGGCGCCATGGAGAACGCCCCGTGGTAGTAGCTCGGCACCACCTCGAGCTGGCACGGTACGCCGGCCGCCTGGAGTCGTTCCGCGTACGCGACATCCTCCTCGTAGAACAGGTCGATGTCCCCGACGCCGATCCACGCCGGCGGTAGCCCGCTGAGGTCTTCCCGCCGGGCGGGAACCGCGTACGGACGGCTCTCCTCGAGTCCGGGTGAATGCCCGAGGTAGGACGTCCATCCGAAGAGGTTGGCGCCCGGCGTCCACACCAGCGTCCTCGGGCGCTTGCGGACCAGGGTCGTGCGGTCGTCGAGCATCGGGTAGACGAGGTACTGGAAGCACACCGGCACCTCGCCCCGGTCGTGGGCCAGCTGGGCCAAGGCCGCCGCGAGGCCGCCGCCGGCACTCCCGCCACCGACCGCGATTCGGCTGGGGTCGATCCCGAGCTCGTCGGCGTTCTCGTGCACCCAGCGCAACGCCGCATAGCAGTCCTCCAGCGCGGCCGGGAACGGATGCTCGGGCGCGAGCCGGTAGTCGACGTTGACCACGACGATGCCCAGGTCCCGGGCGTGCTGGCTGCACACGTCATGATCGCCGCGTGGGTCGCCCATGACGTAGCCGCCTCCGTGGATCCACAGCAAGACGCCCGTCGGTCGCGGCCGGGTGGGCGTGTCGTAGACGTAGACGTGGGTACCGGGGTGACCCTCGCGCGCCGGCACCTCTCGCCTCTCGACCTCCACTCCCGAGGCGACGAGACCAGGCGGACGAGGCCGCATGCGTTTCAGCCGAAGCCTGGTCCTCGACCTCACCTCGAACGGCAGATAGAGGACGGGATTGCGGAGCTCGCGTGGCACTGCCGCCACGGCACGCAGATGCGGTCCGAGGCGGCGGGTCGCGATAGCAGCCGCGGCGATGACCGCGACGCCTAGCCCGAAGGCGGTTCTGGCTCTCACTCGGCGGGGGTGGTCTCCCACAGGCCCAACACATTGCCCTCGGGGTCCTTGAAGTAGGCGAAGGCACCCATGCCCGGGATCTCGGTCCGCGGTGCGACGACCGTGCCGCCGCTGGACTCGACCTGGGCGAGCGCGTCGTCGATGGCATCCACGTCGATGGTGAGCACCGGGGAGGTCAAAGTCTCGTCGCGCTGGAACATCCCGCCGTTGATGGCGCCCGGCTCCGTCGGCGTCATCGTCTGCTCGTCGACCGGCGTGGTCACGACCGAGGTGTACTCGCCTCCGCCGGGCATCGGCGTCGTCGAGAGGTCCCAGCCGAACACCGAGCCGTAGAAGCTCTTGGCCCGGTCCAGGTCATCCGCCGGGATCTCGAAGTGCACGATCTTGCGCATGATCATTTCTCCTTGGCTGTCGTCGATGAGGTCCATCAAACCCCAACCGACGAGCCGCCGTGGCGACGGGAGGCTTATCTCCAGTCCCAGGACCGTTTCCGGTACTCATCGGGAACGAACGACACCAGGCATCCGCCGGGAATCGGAGTCATCTTCCAATCTCCGGAACCGGAGTAGAGCTCTTCGGGATCCGCATGGGCCATGGCTTCGGGCGACGGCAGATGGCGCAGCTCGCGGGCCCGCGGGGTGGGTGGCACCGGGGGTGGCGCCGGTGTGGTGGTCGCCGCCGGCAGACGGGAGCGGACGGCCGCCCGCAGCGGTTCGCCGGGCGGCACCTGGGTGCCACAGGTGGCGCAGACCCGGCCGCCCTGGTTGACGCCCTCGCACACCCGGCAACGCCAGACGCTCATCGGTGGGCCCGGTCGGTCAGCTTCCGGACGAGCTTGCCGACCAGCCGGCTCGGCTGACGTGGCTGGGAGCCGGCGGTCGGTTCGCCGGTCGCGCGCAGACCCTTGCCGCGAAGAACAGTGGATCCTGGCGCGGGAACCGGCCGCTCCGCTTCGGGCCGGATCGTCATCAGCGTGGCGTGCACCTGCGCGATGGAGGGCCGCTGCGCCGGGTCCGGCGCGAGCATCCGTCGACCAGATCAGCGAGCTCGACGGGGATGTCGCCCCGAGGGATGCGCAGCCGCTCGCCGCTGCGGACCGCGACGGCCGGCTCGTGGTAGCGCGCGACGTCGAACGGCGGTGGTGCCCCGGTCAGGTACTCGGTGTAGATCAGGCCCAGCGCGAAGACGTCGGAGGCCAACCCCAGCTCGGCCGGGGTCACCCCGGCCTCCTGGATGTAGCCGAGCAGCTCGGGGGAGTAGTAGTTGATCGTGCCGACGATCTCCTCGGGCGGCGGCGGCCGGCCGGCGATGTAGGAGCTGTCGAAGTCGATCAACTTCGTGGTGTAACCCAGCTCGGTCTGCTTGATCAACACGTTGCTGGGCTTCAGGTCGCTGTGCACGATCTTCAGGTCGTGCAAGATCTTCAGGCTGTGCGACACCGTCTTCATCAGCACCAGCTGGGTGCGCAGGCCCAGTCGGCGCACGTCGGCCGCACTGAGGCCAGCCGCGTCGACCTTCTCGGTGACCTTGTAGTACTTGGCGCCCCAGCGGAAGAAGTCGAGCGTGACGATGAGGTTCCCGCCGTACGCGGACAGCGGCGCGAGGGCGCGCTGAACGCCCCGGTGATGCGCCTCGAACACCGCACACCGGGCCCGTTTCTTGGCCTTGGTCTTCTCGCTGCCCGGTGCGTTCTCGTCGGGGTAGGTGGGGCTGAGGAACTCCTTGATGAAGAACTGGCGCCCGCCGCGTTCGGCGAAGGTCCACTTGCTCAGCCCTGCACCCACCACCTTGAAGTCCTCGAGGATGGTGTAGCCGTTCAGGACGTCGCCGGCCCTCACGACGACTCCTCCGACGGGCTGGGCTCCGGCGGCTCCGCGTCGAGCTCCGGCTCACCGGCGGAGGTCTCGGCCGGTTCGTCGGACTCGTCAGCGGCTCCTTCGGGGTCCTCAGCCGCTTCCTCGGCGGGAGGTTCCTCCTCGTCCAGCACCGGCTCCGGGTGCAGGTAGCGCTCGTACCCGTCCTTGTACCGGTGCCACATCGATCCCATCTCGCTGACCTGGCGCGACCGGAGGGCTTCGAGCTCCTGCTCGGCTCGCGTGATGGCGCCGCGGAGCTCGTCGAGCGGTGCGATGACGTCCTGTGCGAGCTCGTCGAGTCTTGGCGCGAACAGGTCCTTGAACTCGGCGAAGTCGGCACCGATCCCGAGCACCGCCATGGCCGCGTCGTCACCGGTGATGGCCGAGATCTCCTCCTGCAGCCCCGCCGACCACGCGTCGACGGTGCGCGCGGCCGCAAGGTGGCGCAGCACCAGGTCCTCGAAGTGCATCGGGGTGGGCACGTAGCCGAAGCACCCGTCGGTGGCCCCCATCACCAGGAACGGGGCCTCCAGCTTGACCCGCCGGTAGTTGATGTGGAAGTCGGTGTCGGCCGACATCGCGTTGCTGACGACCGAGTCACGGCGCAGGTTGGCCAGCGCATCACCCGGGTCGCGAAGATCGTCGGTGCTGAGCTGGCGTACCCCACCCGGCTCGAGGACATACGCGCGGGAGTCGCCGGCCCAGAGCACGTGGGCCGTCCAGTTCGGCCCGCCCGGCTGGGTGCGCTGCAACGCGACCAGGGCCATGGTCGTCGGCAGCGCACGCAGCAGCCGGGAACGCAGGCCGCTCGGCGGAGCCTTGAGCTCCTCCAGGCGCTCCTGCAGCGCCGACTGGACCGACCGCTCGAGGTCGAGCGCGGCGGCCTTGCCGTTGAGGTTCCAGTCCGGCTCGAGCAGGTCGAGCATGCGTCGTTCGACGACGTCCCGGGCCACCCGGGACGCGATATAGGCGCCGGTACGCCGCCCGTCCGACGTCTCGTAGACGGTGCCCCCGGCGCCGCCCATCCCGTCGAACACCGCGACGAGGCCCAGGTCGGGCCCCTCGCGGCAGATCGGGTCGGAGTCCTCGCCCTGGTCAGGGATCTTGCCGAGATTGAAGGCGAAGGAGATGGTCGGGCCGGGGGTCAGCGATGGCGCCGAATGCGCCCAGGCGCCCACGGCTTCGCTCACACCGAGTTGCCGATCGAGTCGATGATCGTTCCGTAGTCGACCTCGGACAGCCCGCCGCCGGCCTGCGAGGGGTGATGCACGACGTTCTCCCAGACGCCGGAGATGTCACTCCAGCCGGGACCGTCCGGCGCGAACAGGATCAGCCGCTTGGAGCTGGAGCCCATCCGGCCCTGCTCGTCCTCCCAGGCGTCGGTCAGGGCGCTGAAGTCGGCGGGCACCCGCGCCGCGATGTCCGCGGGCAGCACCGACGGGCTCAAGGTCTGCGCAGGCTGGTCCGTCCAGATGACGATGACCTGCCGGCGACGATCGCCGGTCGTCGTCCACGCCGAGTCGATCGCCAGGGCCACGGCCTCCAACCCGGACTCCGGTTCGTCCCCGCCGCCTTCGGCGACCAGGCCGCTCACGAACTCCGAGAAGCCGGCGCGCTCCTCGGGGAGGGTGAAGAAGGGCGACTCCTCGAGTGCCGCCTCGCCGTCGGCGGCGAAGTCGCGGAAGGCGATCACGCGTACCCGCAGCTGGTCGACGTTCTTGCCTTTGGCGGTGAGGTTGGTCTGGACGTCGTCGTAGAACCGGAGCGCGTTGGCCTTCACCTGGTCGAGGATCGGGGTCATGCTGCCGGACACGTCGATGCCGAACACGATGTCGACCGCGTAGCTGAGCCCACGCGGCGCGGCCATGCTCGTCTGACCAGGGGCGGCGGGCGGTTCGGCCGCGACCGTCGAGGTCACGGCCGATGGCGCGGCGTCGGCCTGGTCCATCACCGGCCAGTCGGTCTGGTCTGGTGGGGCGCTGACCGGAGCGGACGTCGGGTCTGGCGCAGCTGGGGGCGCCGTCGGGGCAGGGTTCGAGCTCTCGGTCATGGGTCCTCCAGACGTTGGGTGCACTGCGTCGGCGCATTGCCGCCAACGGGACTCCCCTACCCGGATAGGTGCGGCTCAGACAGCGCCAGCCGGTTGCGTCGGCTCGCGGTCGAGGCGTGGGTCCGGGTCCCGGGTGACGATCAGGCCCCGAATACACGCAAGCAACACACCGTCCGTGGAACACGCTTATGCTCCGCTGGGCGCGTACGAGCAAGGGAGAACCCGTGAGGAAGTGGCTGGCCCGTTGTCTCATGCTGCTGCTGGTCGGTGGACTGGCGGGATGCGGAGGTGACACGGCCGATCCCGCTGGAGGCTCGACCGCTCCTTCGGCAACGCTGAGCGAGTCTTCGTCTGCGTCAGCCGAGCCGAAGGTGCTGGACGAGGCAGACCTGGAGAACGGTCTGGTCACCGTCGACGATCTCGGTTCACCCTGGGTTCAGCCGAAGTCCGTGTCCACCACGGGTAGTAAGGGTGAGATTTGTCCCGGGCATCAGTCGGCTACCAAGAAGGTGCTTACCGATGCTGCCGCACAGGCGGATTTCACCGAAGGCAAGGGCGCCGGCAAGAACATCGCGACGTACCGTCTGTCGGCGCTGGCGGAAGAGGACGCCAGCGCCCTGAAGGCGGCCTACGCCGACGACCATCAGACCTGCGCGGAATACAAGGATGCCGCTGGGCTTTACGTCGTTCGATCAGAGGAAGGGCCGACGTCGGTGCCCGATGCCGATGAGTTGGTCGCCAGCTGGTCCGAACGCATCTACTACGACAAGTCGCACACGAAGCTGGCGTACGCCCGGCACTATCTCGTCGCGCGCACCGGCCAGGTCGTCACCCACTTCTCCTATGCCTTCCTTCTCGACAAGGAAGATCCGAAGGCCGAGGACTTCACCCGGGCCTCGGACCTCCTTGCGGTCCAGTTGACGAAGAACGCGAAGGTTTTCTCCTCCTGACGGGCGGTACCGGACGCGCGGCATCAGGTGCTGCGGCCTGCGCTGGAGTCCCTTGACTGGTCCGCTCTGAGCGAGGCACCATGCCTACGACGGGCAGGGTGAACTCTGTCGCGCATCAAGCGCTGACCTACTCATGCCGCATCGACGGCCACTGAGAAACCCTGCCCGTCACTCGCGAAGCGAACCGTTCGTCAATGCTCAGGGTGTGTCAGCGTCGTCGGTGTTCGGTGGCGGCCATGTCGGCGCGGATCCGGTTGTTGATCATCGGGGTTCTGGTTCGGTCGATGTACCAGGGCGGCAGCCATTCCGGCAGGCCTTGGTGGTTGATCCGGCACTCCCAGCCTTTGCTGAGGAAGTTGTGATGGTGATAACTGCAGAAGAACGTCAGATTGTTCAGGTCGGTCAAGCCGCCCTCGGCCCACGACGCGGACGTGGTGCCTCTGACACCACTCCGGGGGAATGTCACAGCCCGGGAATGAGCAGCCGCGGTCCCTGGCGTAGAGGGCGATGGTTTGCGGCAGCGAAGCGATCCGCCGGGTCCGGCCCAGGTTGCAGGATCTGGCCGGCCGAGTCTTTGACCGCCCAGTACAGGTCGGCCTGATCCGCCGCCGCCAGCGCGGTCTCGGTCTTGATCAAGGTCCCGTCGGAGGCGACCGCCCAGCCGGTCTTGGCCAGTACGTCCGCCAGGTCGAGGTTGATGATCACCGTGGCCGGGGTGCCACCGGAATCCGGCACGGCGTTGCTGGACCGGAGCAGCCGGTCACACACCTCAGCCAGGGCATCGTGCATCCGCTGCCCATAGCCGCGCGGATCCGGCTCTTCGAATCCGCTGACCGTCCTCGGTGATGGTGGAGTTGACCCGCGGTTTGGCCAACGGGTGCAGCAACGCCAGCAGCTTCGCCCCGCACGCCCCGGTGAGCCGGAACTTGCCGGCGTAGCCGCCGTCCTTGGTGGGCTGCATCGCAAAGAACCGCCGATCGGACTGCAGCTGTTCATCGGGCAGGGTGCCGTCCGGGTCGATCGCGTTCACCACCTGCTTCGCCAACCGGTGCAAGTCTTTGGGTCCGAACGAAGTGGCATGCTCGGCGAGGAGTCGTTCCCCGGCATCGATCAGGTCCGGGTCGAACCCGCGCCGGCTCACCGGCGCCAACGCCCGCACCACCACATCAGCGTTCACCGCCGACACCTCACCGGTGCGCTGCTTCTCCGCCAAATGCGGCCGCAGCGGCTCCAACGATTGCCCGGTCATACTCATCCGCTCCGCCAGGTGCTCCGCCGCCCGAACCCGAGACGCCGCCTCACCACCCGAAATGTGCAGGGCAGAGGTCAGCAGCCGGGTCATCGTCCCCTGACACTGGCTCTGCGCCAGGCCCCGGGTCGCACCTTCCTTGATCATCTGATGATCGATCAGCGGCAGCCGGTTCCGCAGCTTCTCGAAGCCCTGCAAGAACCCGACCAGCCCGGGATCGTCCAGGGTCTCCAACCCGCGGTCCTCAACGAGTTTGATCAGATGGTCGAGGTCGACGTGGAGCGTGTCGAGCGCTTGCTCGACCTGCCCGGGATCCCCGACATCCACAACCGCATACTACTCGAACACATGTTCGAACACAAGCAGAATCACCAAGAAAATAAGGGAAATCCGGCCCGACCTTGCACTTGGGACGACTGGCCGCCCTACCTGGGTCGGCCTCGGGTTCCGCCGGCCGACGGTGCGTCGTCTCCAGCCCGAATGGAGATCTCGCCCACTAGATCCAGCCAGGATCCTCTGGCCGCGTCAGCTGGTGGGTCGCCAAGAGCTGGGCGGCAGTCCCGTCTCACGCTTGAACGCCCGGCTGAACGCCTCCTCCGAGTCGTAGCCGACCCGGTGGGCTATCGCCGCGACGCCCAGATCGGATGATCTGAGCAGGTCCTTGGCCATATGCATGCGCCATCCGGTGAGGTAGCGGATGGGCGCCACCCCGATGATCTCGCGGAACCGCTCGTCCAAGAGCGAGATCGAGACGTGAGCCTCCCTGGCCAGGTCGATGAGGTTCCACTTGCGTTCCGGCGCGGCGTGGATCGCCGCCAGGGCGGGCGCGAGGACCGGATCCCGCAAGGCATGGAGCCATCCCGAATCACCGCTGGGCGTGGTGGCGAGATGGAGTTTCAGCGTCTCGATGAGCAGCAGTTCCGGGACGTTGGTCGGCGCTTCGAACCGATCCTGGGCGACGAGCGCGGTCTCGTACGCCGCGTAGCTGATGCTCGCCTTCACCCAGTCCCGGGCGGGGCCGTCGGGCGGTCGGACCACGAACACGGGCGGCAGTGCCCGCAGCCTCGGGTCGAAGAGGGGGTGGTCGCAGGTCAGGTATCCGCAGACGACATGGGTGGCGGCGCCCGGTCCGCCGTGCCGGATGACCGGCATCTGCTCCCAAGGTGGCGGGTCGATCAGATCACCCACTGGGACCAACTCGGCCGGCTCGATGCCGCCCATCTGATGGCGTTCGCCGTACGGCAGGACAATGACATCGCCGGCGTCGGCCCAGTGGCGTTCGCGGTCGGACGTCTGGATCCAGGCCCGGCCGGCGGCGATGACGTGGAAGAGGATCACCCGCTTCGCACCGGGCGCCAGGACGGTGACCGCGTCCTTCGGGGGAAGAGAGTCGTACGCCCAGGCCTCGGTGTACTCGCCGCGCAGGAAGATCGCTCCCTGCAGATGGAGCTGGGCGAGCGCGACCGACAGCGTGGGTTCCCGATCATCTGCCGTGGGTCCTCGGTCATGGCCTAGTAGCCGGCCCGACATGACACTCATGGTGTCAGAGCGAAGCCGCGCAAGGGCGGCTCCGCACAACAAGTAAGGAGAAGGTAATGCCGCTGTTCATGGACGTCCACGAATCCCTCCCCGACGGCGCGACCGTCCAGGATGTCTTGGGTGCACACCGGGCCGACCTGAAGACCCAGGACCAGTACGGGGTGAACTACCTGCGCTACTGGGTCGACGAGAAGAACGGCAAGGTGTTCTGCCTGGTCGAGGCCCCGGATGCCGACGCCGCGGTGACCGTGCACCGCGAAGCGCACGGTCTAGTGGCCGACAAGATCTACGAGGTTGTCGAGGGCACCGACTGAGCAGACGGAAGCGCGAGGACCTGTCGGTGGCTGCGCTGTCAGGTCCTCGCCGCTGTTAGCCGCTTTCGACCAGCTACATCTCCCCAGCGGAGATGTTGAGGATGTTGCCGTCCGGGTCGGTCCACCAGACTGCCTTCACCGCGCCGCCCCCATCGAGGCGACTCCGTCGTTCCACTCCATGCCCTCCGCCTCGAAGGTCGTGAACTCGACGCCCTTGCCGCGGAGCCAGTCCACCTCGCCGTCGAAGTCCGTCAAGGGCACATCGAAGGATGCTGCCGTGCCCTTGTTGGTCCCGGCGTACTCCGACGGATAGACGAACAGCTTCCCGCTCCCGCAGGTGTAGGTCACTCCACCTGGCGTGTCCTGCTCGACGCTGAGGCCGAGGGTCTGCTCGTAGTACTCGCGCGCCTTGGTCAGGTCCGTGACGGGCAGCGTTGCGACCGGGTTGTAGTTCGACAACATGGGGACTCCTTTGTTCGCCTGTTCCGAGTGACGTTACGCCGGTTCGGGCTGGTCGGTGCCAGAACGGATATGGCCGATCGGACCTCCGACGCCCGCCTCCCAGAGTTACCATCAGTTGATCTTGAGCCCCTCGGGAGTGAGCGATGCGAGCCCGCCTGATTCCCGCGGCGATCGCCGCCGTCCTTCTGCTCGTCAGCGCCTGCAGTGGCAGCCCAGCAGCCTGAGGCGCCGGCAACCTCGAGCACCCCGTCAGCAACCGAGACGGCCCGGACGATGCAGTTCGAGATTGTCGGGACCTACGACACCGCCACCATCCCGGACCTGCGCGTGCCGGCGTTCATGGCGGTCGGCCAGCCTGGCGAGCTCTACGTCGTCAACGGCGGAAACGCCGAGATCCTCGTCATTGGACCGGGCGGCAAGGTGATCCGCCGGTTCGGCGAGTCGGGCAGCAAGCCCGGCCAATTCAACTTCATTCGTGGCGGCGACGAGCTTGCCGCCCTGGGTGGAGTTGCCGTCGCGGAGGACGGGTCGGTGTATGTCGCCGAGCCCGGGAACACGCGCGTTCAACATCTCACTGCCACTGGCAAGCCAAAGAACTCCTGGGGCAAGAAGGGCGAAGGCGACGGGCAGTTCCTGGAGCCGATCGGCGTGGCGATCGCGCCGTCCGGCGAGGTCTTCGTGGTCGACGACGAGCGCGACGATATCCAGGTCTTCACGGCTGACGGCAAGTACCAGCGCACGATCGGCGAACCCGGCAGTGAGCCAGGGCAGCTGAATGACACCGGAAATATCCGCATCGACAGCGACGGCACGATCGCCAATGCGGATACCGGCAACACCCGCGTACAGGCCTGGGACAAGAGCGGCAAGTCGCTGTGGGCGTTTGGTTCGTCAGGCTCTGGGCCAGGAGAGTTCAGCACACCAATCGATGTGGCCTTCGGCCCGAACGGCACCCTGGTTGTCGTCGACGACACCCGAGTCCAGGTCTTCGACGCTGACCATCAAGTAGTGGGCGAGTGGTCATCCGAAACTGGTGATCACTTCGGGGCGGCGGCTGTGGACGGCGACACGCTGTGGGTGGAGGCCCTGTATCCGGACAAGCTCTTCGAACTGCGTGTCGCGTGGCCGTCGTGATGCGCGGTGTCAGCCGGTCTGGGGCCCGAGGTCGACGTACAAGATGATGTGGCGGGGATCGTTCGGATCGGTCCGTATCGCCGTGGCGGTCTCCTCGAGCCTCATGAGTTGTCGGTGAGCAGCTGATTCTGATGTTGCCACAACGAGCTCCGGCTGGCCCTCTTTGATCACCGCGACCGGCAGATCCGGCTCAGCACCTCCTGCGCCACCACCGTGGTGTCGAGGTCGACCACCATCCGATGCGGTCCGTCGTCGTGGCGTTCCAGGCTGGTGACCCCGTCGGAGTCCACCCGGACCCAGCCGCGGGCGAAGGTGAACAGCTCGGGTCGTACGGCGGCCAGGATGGCGATCGGGTCGTGCGGGCTGTTCGGCTTGCCCAGCCAGGTCCGGAACTGCCGGATCTCGGCCGCGAGCAGCGCCCCCAGGGCTCCGGACGCCTCGATGGCGGCGATCTGGTCCTCGCGCAGGACGACTCGCTGAGTCTGGTCGATCCCGGTCACCACCGCCGGGACCCCGGCAGCGAACACGGCCTGCGCCGCCGCCACGTCGCAGGAGATGTTGTGCTCGGGCTGGCCCGAGGTGATGTCGCCACCCATGATCACCAGCTGCTCGATGTGGTGCGGACCCTCCAGCGCATTGGCCACGTTGGTCAGCGGTCCCACTGCCGCGACCACTGTGGACCGGCGCAGCAGGTCGGTGGCATCCAGGGTCTCGTCGACCGCCTCCGATGCCAGGTCGGGCATCAGGGTTCCTTCATGGCCGGCCCAAAAGACCGACCGGCCCGAGCGGGGCTCCCGCGTTCCGGCCGCGATCGGCGGAGCCGGGCGCCCAGCGACCGCGTACGCCCGCCGCACCATCCGGGCCCGGAGCAGGGTGTCGCCGTAGACGGTGGTCACCGCCCGCAGGGTCAGCTCTGGTGAGCCGAGGACCATGGCCAGGGCCATCAGGTCGTCGACATCGGTGCCGATGTCGGTGTCCAGGGTGAAGTCGATCATGTGACTAGCGCTCCATCGATACAGTGCAAGTATGAAGGCGGCCGTCCACACCAGGTACGGCCCGCCTGAGGTGGTCCGGATCGCTGATGTCCCGAAGCCAGTGCCGGAGGATACCGACGTACTCGTCAGGGTCTATGCCACCACGGTGAACCGGACCGACTGCGGGTATCGGATGGCCAAGCCCTTCTTCGTTCGGACATTCAGCGGGCTCCGGAAGCCACGCAGAACTGTGTTGGGCAACGAGTTCGCCGGCACGGTTGAGTCAGTCGGACCGGCGGTGACGTCGTTCGCCGTCGGTGACCGGGTCTTCGGGTACTGCGAAGGCACTTTCGGCGCCCACGCTGAGTATCTGTCCCTGCCGCACGACAGCATGATGGCGATCATTCCGTCGAGTCTGTCGTTCGAGGAGGCGGCTCCGGGCACGGAGGGCTCTCACTACGCCCAGGCCTGCCTCTCCAGGGCGAAGATCCGTAGCGGCCAGGACGTGCTGGTCAACGGGGCGACCGGCGCTATCGGTTCGGCCGCGGTTCAGCTCTTGAAGAGCCTGGGCGCTAACGTGACCGCCGTTTGCCACACCGACAACGTCGCCCTGGTCAAACGGCTGGGCGCCGACCGTGTCATCGACTACGCCACTGATGACTTCACCGCGAGTCAGGATCTCTACGACGTGATCATCGACGCCGTCGGGAAGAGTACATTCGGGCGCTGCAAGCACCTGCTCAAGGAGCACGGGATCTACAGCTCGTCCGAGCTCGGGCCGTACTGGCAGAATGTGCCGCTGGCCATCGTCACACCTCTGCTGAGGGGGAGGCGGGTGGTGTTCCCGGTGCCTCAACAGAACGCACAGCTTGTGGCGCACGTGAAGGACCTGATGGAGAAGGGCGAGTTCGCGCCGGTGATCGACAGACGGTACCCGCTCGAGGCGATCGTCGATGCCTACCGCTATGTCGAGTCCGGCCGAAAGGTCGGCAGCGTCGTGATCACCGTCGTGGAGCCGACTGGTCGGTGACGGAGGCGTTCAGCCGGTGCTCCTCGGCCATGATCACTCTGCGCTCCAGCGGCAGGTCAGCGTCGTCGAGTTCTGTAGGCCGGTGCCAGGCCGTGTCGGTGGCGCGGCGGTCGACTTCTTTCGCATCACTCTTGCGGGCGTACTCGTCGAAGAGCAGCGCCTTGTTCTCTTGGATCTCGCGGATGCGCTCATCGACGCTGTCCTTGGCGAGGAGCCGGTGGACCTGGACGGAACGGACCTGGCCCATCCGGTGAGCGCGGGCGATCGCCTGGTCCTCGGTGCTGGGCTTCCACTGTGGCTCGGTGATGATCACGATCGATGCGGCCTGCAGGTTGATGCCGACACCGCCCGCCTCGATCTGGCTGAGGAGGACGGCGTGGCCGTGGTGCTTGGTGAACTGGTCGACCATGTCCTGCCGGCTGGACGGGGAGACCGCGCCCGTGATCGTTCCCACGACTGAATCGAGCCGTTGGCCCACCGCGGCGAGCACGTGCAGGAAGAAGGAAAAGATCACGACCTTCCGCTGGTCTTCGGATGCCTCGTCCACAATCTGCTCCAACCGCTCCAGCTTCGCCGACGACGGCGATCGGTACGCGGCCTGTCGCATGTCCATCAGGTGTCGAGCGCGCACCGCAGCGACGTAAGCCGCTTCATCTTCAGCGGAGTGCTGGACCCAGTCCTCGATCTCGATCTTGTCGGGGAGCTCGTGCAGCACATCTTCCTGATTGCGCCGAAGGTAGACCGGCGCAACGGCACGTCGGAAGGCCCGGGCTCCAGCAACCGCGTCGTCAGCGCTGACGCGCGCGGCGATGCGGGGCTGCAGGTAGTCGACGAGGTTGCGGAACTCCTGGACGCGGTTCTCCATCGGCGTACCGGTGAGGAAGAGCGTGCGTTGGGCGCCGGCGATCGCCGCATCGACAGCCTGTGAGCGGGCGGCCCCGGGATTCTTGATGAAGTGGGCCTCGTCAACGATCAGCAGCGCCGCGTCGGAGCTGCGCACGGCGTCCGGGAGTCGAGCGAGCGTCCCGAAGGTCGTGACGGCCACGCCGCCTTGCTGGAGCCAGCGCTGAGTGGCGTTCTCCCGGTCTTCTCCATGAAGACTGTGTGCTTGGAGCCGGGTGTGTTTCCTCGTCTCGTTGAGCCAGTTGATCTGGACACTGGCCGGGCAGACGACGAGGAACCTGCGCTGGCCCCGAGCGGCCAGGTGAGCGATCACGGCCAGGCCCTGAACCGTCTTCCCCAGACCCATCTCGTCCCCGAGGATCGAGCGCTCCTGGTGGATCGCGTACTGGGCGCCGAACACCTGGTATCCGCGGAGGGTGACAGTCAACAGCGTTGTATCGAGGGGGACCGCGTTGATCTTCTGGCGCAGTTCCTCCGGGATGAATCCAGCCGCCGTTTCTTCCTCGTCCGGGCCTCGAGAACCGCTGACTGTGGACAGGACTGCGTTGACCGACGCGGCGTCACCGAGGTAGTGCTGCCACAGCTGATTCGGCTGATAGGTGTTGGGATCGGTGGCGATCTCGGCGTCACGCACCTGGTGATACAGCTTCGGTACGCGGGGGTCGGCGAGTATCGATTCGAGCTGAGCAAGGGCCTGATGCGCTGAATCTCGCTTGCGGGAGTTGCTGAAGAACATGCGCATCCGGCTGCCGGCTGGCTCAGCCAGTTGGATCAGCGGGGACGTCTGGTCCACGAACATCTTCAGCGGCTGATCTAACGACCTCGCGACCTGTTCGGCCGAGCGCAGCGCCGCGAACGTGGCCAACATTCGGGTCTGTCCCGGATCACGCCGATCCGGATCGAATCTGAGCGGAGTGTCGTCCCGCACCCGGCGCTCGATTGATCGAGCGGCCGCCATCACCTGCTCGACTGTGCGAGGACCCACACCGGGCACCGCGTCAAGGTCGTGCGGCCGCGCGGCCAGCAGATCGCCGACGGCTCGATAGCCCGCCTTCTGAAGCTGGCCCAGCCGGGCGCCCTGCCCGGCTGATCCTCGAAGCGCCGTGATCGGTAGCTGCTGCAGCCTTGCCGTCACCGCACGGGCCTTC
Source organism: uncultured Actinomycetota bacterium (assembly GCA_963711015.1). GTDB lineage: Bacteria > Actinomycetota > Actinomycetes > Propionibacteriales > Propionibacteriaceae > Microlunatus. The sequence continues at coordinate 18,159 of CAVQCQ010000031.1, read as the reverse complement.
AGCTCATCAGACTGCTGCCTGGCGATCTCACGCAGCGCCGGCGGTTTGCCCAGCATGGTTGTCGCGCGTTGCGCCAGATCGGTGGTGATCGCGAGTATTCGGCGTGCTTCGGCTGGCGGTGTAGGACTCATAGCTGTCAAGGTCGAGAGCATAGTGACCAGGAGGTGAATATGGCGTGGCCTCATGATGAGGGCACGCTGATGGCCCGGCAGAACGAGCTTGCGCTCAGCGCATCCGACCCGGTCGCGTTCGGTGACGGGAGCGTCCGCATCGGCGGCTGCTGGGTGTGCTTTCTACGCGGCCTCACCGGTCCCGGCACTGATCGCGACCCGGCGTGGTGCGCGGTCGTGACAATGCGACGCTCGAACGTGGTCGAGCAGCGGGTCGTTGCGGGAACGGCCAGTGCGCCGTACCTGCCCGGGTTGATGGCGTTGCGGCTCGGCCCGCTGATGGACCAGACCGTACGTCTGCTGGACGAGCCCCCGGAGGTCCTGCTGCTGGACGCCACCGCCAGTGATCATCCGCGGCGGGCCGGGCTGGCGCTACACCTCGGCGTCGAACTCGATACGCCCACGATCGGCGTGACCCATCGCCCGCTCACTGCCTCCGGGGAGTGGCCAGCCGACCGGCGCGGCGCGACCAGTCCGCTACGGATCGGCGACTCGGTGGTCGGTTGCTGGCTGCGGACTCAAACCGGTGTCCGGCCGCTGGCCGTACATCCTGGCTGGCGCATCGACCTCGCCACGGCGGCGGAGATCGTTCTCGCGTTCACCCGTCGGCAGCGAACACCTGAGCCGCTTCGGCGGGCACGTCAGCTGGCCCGCCGGGCGCGTACCGACATGAGAGTGTCGCTCCCCCGTGTGGGTGGCGGGTCATGACGTCATCGGTGATGCGCGCGGTGGCACGGCATCCCGTTGTCGTCTTCATGGCGATCGGGCTGGGCGCTGCGTTCGCCGTGAGCTTGATCCCAGCGATTGTGGACGCGCAAATCCTGCCGTTCGACCTGCCGCTGCACGGGCTGGTCGGCGGCGTTCTCGGTGTTGGCCTCGGCGCCTTCCTGGTCACGTACGCGCTTGCCGGACGCGCCGGGGTGGCCGACCTTGCCCGCCGCAGCGTGCGGTGGCGGGTTCCGCTGCGTTGGTATCTGATCGCGCTGTTGACCGTTCCGGTCGGGGCGACGCTGGTCTCCCTCGCGATCTACCGCACGGACGCGGTAGCGGCACTGTCTGGCGGCTGGCCGCGAGTCGTGGTCGATGTCGCCGCCGCCTTCTTGCTCCAGCTCGCCCTGTTCCAACTTCCCGAGGAGATCGGCTTCACCGGGTTCCTCCAGCATCACTGGCAGGACCGGTACCACCCGATGAAACTCACCGCGTACGTGGCACTGCTGTGGGCTCTTTGGCACGTACCCGACCACTTCGCCGAGGAAGGCTGGGGCCTGGAGCAGCTCATTGCGGCGCCTGTCGTCTTCGTTATCGAGTCCGTTTCGCTCTTCTTCGCCCGCGCTCTGTTCGTGTGGCTCTACAACCGCACCGGCTACAGCGTGTTGCTGGTAGCGATCTTCCACGCCAGCTTCGACGCCGCGATCAACCAGCTGTCCGGCATGCTTCCCGGGTCGACCACAGCACGATTCCTCATCTTCAGCGGCGTGATCGTTGCTGCCGCCACGGCAGTGATCATCGCCACCAATGGGCAGCTCGGGCGGCGGGTACCGGGCGCGGAACCACGGTCCGAAGATGAGAACCAGCACCCGGAACCCGATGGTCAGGGATGAGCGGAGCGGCACCCGCCAGCACCTCACCTCGTTCCATCACTAGGCTCGATATGCCCTGTGAGGAGAGTCCGCATGTCTCGAACGAGTCCCTCGTCGCCGGTCGCCAAGGCCCCCTCCTCGGTCCGCCGGGTGATCGTCGCCAGCCTGGTCGGCACATCCCTGGAGTGGTACGACTTCTTCATCTACGGCACGGCGGCCGCCCTGGTCTTCAATCGGCTGTTCTTCCCCAGCTTCGAGCCGCTGGTCGGCACCCTGCTCGCGTTCACCACGTACGCGGTCGGCTTCGTGGCGCGGCCGCTGGGCGGGATCGTCTTCGGTCACTACGGCGACAAGCTCGGCCGCAAGAACGTGCTCGTGGTCACGCTGCTGTTGATGGGGATCGCCACGTTCCTGATCGGCGTCCTGCCGACGTACGACACGATCGGGGTGTGGGCGCCGATCCTGCTGGTCGCACTGCGGTTCCTGCAGGGGCTCGGCCTCGGCGGTGAGTGGGGCGGCGCGGTGCTGATGACGCTCGAGTCGGGCGACTCGAACCGAGCGCGGGCTCAACGCGAGCTGGCCGCAGGTCGGCGTACCGATCGGGCTGCTGCTCGCCAACGGTGTGTTGTCGCTGATGGGTGCGATCACGTCGGAGGCGGCATTCCTCTCCTGGGGCTGGCGAGTTCCCTTCCTGCTCAGCGGCCTGCTGGTGGTCGTCGGACTCTGGATCCGGCTCACCATCGCCGAGAGCCCGCTCTTCCGAGAGGTGGAGCAGGCTGACACCAAGGCGGCCGCCCCGATCATGGAGGTGCTGCGGCGCTATCCCAAGAAGGTGCTGCTGGCGGTCGGCGCGCGAGTCGGCGTGGACGTGGCCTTCTACACCTTCGTCCTGTTCATCACCACCTATGTCGCCACCTACCTCGAGCTGCCGCGCAACTACGCCCTCAACGCGGTGCTGATCGCGGCCGCCATCCAGGTCTTCGCCATCCCGTTCTTCGGCCGGCTCTCGGACCGGATCGCCCGGCGGCCCGTCTACCTCGCCGGGGCGATCGGGGCCGGCGATCTGGGTCTTCGTGTTCTTCGCCCTGCTCGACACCGGCCAGTTCATCTTGATCGTTCTCGCCGCCGTGGTCGCGCTGATCTTCCATGCGGCCATGTACGGTCCGCAGGCGGCGTTCATCGCCGAGATGTTCCCCACCAAGGTTCGCTACACCGGCGCCTCCATGGGCTACCAGCTGGCCGGCATCGTCGGCGGCGCCCTCGCCCCGATCATTTCGGTCGCCCTGCTCGGCCGCTTCGACACCTCGATCGCGGTATCGGTGTACGTGGTCGCCATGCTCCTGGTCACCATCACCTGCGTCCTGCTGGCCCCGGAGACCTCCCGCATCGACCTGCACGCCGACCCCGCCGAAGAAGAGCCGGCCCCCCGCAGGGCCGCGTAGAAGGCGCGGCGGCGATGCCCACGATCGACCTCAACAGCGATCTCGGCGAGGGCTTCGGCATCTGGTCGCTGGGCGATGACGAGGCGTTGCTGGACGTGGTGACCAGCGCGAACGTGGCCTGCGGCTTCCACGCCGGTGACCCGAACATCCTCCGCCGGGTCTGTGACTGGGCGGCCGCCCGGAACGTCGCCATCGGTGCGCAGGTCAGCTACCGGGATCTGGCCGGCTTCGGCCGCCGCAGCATCGACATGGACGCGGAGAGTCTCACCAACGACGTCCTCTATCAGATCGGGGCGCTGGACGGCTTCGCCCGAGTCGCCGGCACCAGGGTCCGCTACGTCAAACCGCACGGCGCGCTCTACAACCGCGTCGTTCATGACCAGAAGCAGGCCGCGGCGGTCGTGGCGGCGGTCGCGGCGTACGACGCAACCCTTCCCGTGTTGGGGTTGCCCGGCTCCGCGCTGCTTCGGCTGGCCGAGGACAGCGGCCTGACCGACCGTTCCCGAGGCCTTTGCCGACCGCGGCTACACCGCCCAGGCCACCCTGGTGCCGCGTACGGAGCCGGGAGCGCTGCTGCACGATCCGGAGGAGATCGCCGCGCGGATGGTCGGGATGGTGACCACTGGACGGATGCGATCCGTCGACGGTGCGGAGATCGCCGTCTCGGCCCGGTCGATCTGCGTGCACGGCGACACACCGGGGGCGGTCGCCATGGCGGTTGCCCTCCGTCGCGCCCTGATCGAGGCGGGGGTGGAGATCCGCGCCTTCGTGCCGTGATGGCTGCGCCGTCATGACTGGGCCGAGGCTGCTTCGCTGCGGTGAGCACGCCGTCCTGGTCGAGTGCGACGGGCTGGAGCAGGTGCTGGCCCTGGCCGAGGCCGTACGCGCGGCCGTGGCGGCCGGTGAGCCTGGATTCACCGACGTGATCGACGTGGTACCCGCCGCCACCACCGTGCTGGTGATGGTCGGCGACGGCGGCAGCGTCACCTCGCTGCGACCCGCGCTGGCCCGGTTGGCCGCCACAGCTTCGGCTGCGGCTGGCCCAAGGTCCGGCGGCGGTGATGCCGAGACCGTCGAGATCGGCGTCCACTACGACGGGCCTGACCTGGACGAGGTAGCCGAAATGACGGGACTGACCCGCGAAGAGGTCATCGAGGCCCACACCGCCACCAGCTGGTACGCGGCGTTCGGCGGCTTCGCACCCGGGTTCGCCTACCTGGTCGGAGGGGACAGCAGACTTCAGGTGCCGCGCCGTTCCGAGCCGCGGACCAGCGTGCCCGCCGGGTCGGTGGGGCTCGCCGGCGAGTTCAGCGCGGTGTACCCCCGGTCCTCCCCGGGTGGCTGGCAGCTGATCGGGCACACCGATGCGGTGATGTGGGACCTGGAACGTGACCCGCCCGCCCTGCTTCAGCCGGGCACTCTCGTGCGCTTTCGTCGAGCTGAAGCCATGAGCCGGGCGCTCGAGGTCCTGGCGACCGGTCCGCTGACCTTGATCCAGGACCTCGGCCGTCCCGGGCTCGCCGCGCTCGGCGTCGGCCGGTCGGGAGCGGCCGACCGCGGCGCCTTCCGGCTCGGTGCCCGGCTGCTGGCTCAGGACTACACGTCGGCCGCGCTCGAGGTCACCTTCGGAGGGCTCGAGGTACGCGCTCACGGCGACCTGATGGTGGCGCTCACCGGGGCCGAGGCACCCGCGACGGTCGACGGTCGTTCGGTCGCGTACCGAAGTCCGCTCCCGCTGCGAGACGGGGAGACGCTGAAGATCGGCACTCCTCCGGTGGGGCTGCGCACGTACCTCTCGGTGCGGGGCGGGGTCGACGTCCCGGCCGTTCTCGGTTCCCGGGCGACCGACACGCTGTCGGGCATCGGGCCGCCGCCGGTCAAGGCCGGCGATCTGCTGCCGGTCGGCCCGCCGCCGCGTGCGTTCCCGGTGGTCGACCACGCGCCGGCGCCGCGTCCCGCGGCCGGGCCGCTGGTGCTGCACGCGCTAGCCGGGCCGCGGGAGGACTGGCTCGCCGAGCCCGCCGAGCTGACCGCCGAGCACCTGGACCGTGTCCAGCCGCAGCGATCGGGTCGGGATCCGGCTCGAGGGGCCGGCGCTGCGTCGCCACCCGGAGCGCGAAGGACAGGAGCTGCCCAGCGAAGGCGTCGTACGAGGAGCCATCCAGGTCCCGGCCGGCGGCGAGCCGGTGCTGTTTCTGGCCGATCATCCGGTGACCGGCGGCTATCCCGGTGGTGGCGGTGGTTCGCGAGGATGACGTCGATGCGGCCGCCCAAGCCGTGCCGGGACAGGCGGTCCGGATCGTCCTGGTCAAGCCGAAGGACTGACGGCCTGCCACGCGTCAGCCGCCAGCACCGCGCAGGTCGACCGCAAGTCGAGCGTCGCGAATCGCCGTCGCACGAGTACGCCATCGTATGGTCAAGTCTGGTGGCGAGCCCGTGCTGCCTGCATTGACGATCACCCGGAGGTTACCGGCGCTTATCCGTTGGTGGCGGTGTGCGGAAGGCTTCGTCGCTGCTGACCTCCCACCGTGCCCGAGGTCAGATCGCCGTTCAGCGCTGATGCGGAGTGCCTGATCGTTGAAGTTCCGTCGAGAGGGCCCGCCGGTTGCCAGGCTCAGAACAGTCGACCCTGCCGTCGACGGTGTTCGAGGCCGTCGGATCCCGGCTGCCGGTGTTCCGCCGCGGGAAGCTGGCGCCAGGCTTCGGTGAATCGTCGCTGCCAGAGTTCGCAGATGGGTTGCCGGCATGGGCGATCGATCCTAAGGGAGCGGAACTGGTGGACCGGCTCGATGCCGATGAGGACTTGACATCCGCGCTGTGCCTCCGAGCTTGCTGCACGCTCAGCTCCGCGGAATTGCGCGAACTCTCGGTGATCAGTACCCCGCGTGTCGACTCGGCTAGGCGCAGCGTCTGACGCAGCTTCGGCTGAAGCGAATCAGTGCATCAAGCGCGGTCAGCATGTCTACGGTGACGTCATTGATGCAGTGACGACTCGCTGCGTCGCCGATGTGTAAGTCGCGACCAGACTCCGTCGGAGCGAGGTCGCTAGGTGTAGGCCAGCGCGCGAGCGCCTCGGCGACAGCCGAGCCGATCGCGGCGACGGTCCGCGGCGGTCGATGTCCGACCGCCGTTCGACCGTGCGGCGCGTTCTGGCCGGTCTGCGCACGGCAGATCCGGCTCAATACCTCCTGCGCCACCACGGTGATCGTCGAGGTCGACCACCATCCGATGCGGCCCGTCGTCGTGGCGTTCCAGGCTGGTGACGCCGTCGGAGTTCACCCGGATCCAGCCGCGGGCAAAGGTGAACAGCTCGGGTCGTACGGCGGCCAGGACGGCGATCGGGTCGTGCGGGCTGTTCGGCCGGCCAAGCCAACTCCGGAACTGACGGATCTCGGCCGCGAGCAGCGCCCCAGGGCTCCAGACGCCTCGATGGCCGCGATCTCGTCCTCGTCAAGGACGACTCGCTTGGTCTGGTCGATCCCTGTCACCACCGCGGGTACCCCGGCAGCGAACACGGCCTGCGCGGCCGCCACGTCGCAGGAGATGTTGTGCTCGGGCTTGCCGGAGGTGATGTCGCCGCCCATGATCACCAGCTGCTCGACGCTGTGCGGGCCCTGCAGGGCGTCGGCCACGTTGGTCAGCGGTCCCACTGCCGCGACCACTGTGGACGCCGCGTAGCAGTGCCGTGGCGTCCAGGGTCTCGTCGACCGGCTCGGACGCCAGGTCTGGCATCAGGGCTCCTTCGTGGCCGGCCCACCAAACCGGCCGGCCCGAGCGAGTCTCGCGTGCTCCGGCCGCGACCGGCGGAGCTGGGCGCCCAGCGAGCGCGTACGCCCGTCGCACAATCCGGGCCCGGAGCAGGGTGTCGCCGTAGACGGTGGTCACCGCCCGCAGGTTCATCTCTGCCGAGCCGAGGACCATGGCCAGCGCCATCAGGTCGTCAACATCGCTGCCGATGTCGGTGTCCAGCGTGAACTCGACCATGCGTCCCTCCTCTGTCAAGTCGGCACGAACCATCCGCGAGTGGCGTTGCCCAGCGCCCTGATACCGACAAACTACAGAAAAATAGGATTACCATCACCCTGGTAGGTGGGGCGAAGGGCAAGAAAGGATGCATGACGACTATCGAGAACACATTAACGACCGATCAACAGGTTGCCGATACGGTTACCTGTCCCTGTTGCGGTGGAGAGTTCGCACAATTCGGGTCGTCGCGCCTGCGGGGACGACCTAACACGAAGTGCCCAAACTGCGGCTCGAAGAAACGCCATCGTTTGCTGTGGCTCTTTCTGCGCGACCGCACGAACTTGTTCACCGACCCCTTGCGGGTGTTGCACTTTGCACCCGAGCCCTGCTTCTACGCCACCTTTGCCGCACTCCCCAATCTGGATTACATCACTGCGGATCTCGAGCCGGGGCGGGCGATGCTGGCGATCGACATTACGGCTATCCCCAAAGAAGCCGGGTCGTTCGACGCCATCTTGTGCAGCCATGTACTGGAGCACGTTCCGGATGATCAACAGGCGATGCGCGAATTGTACCGAGTGCTCAAGCCGGGCGGTTGGGCGGTACTTATGGTTCCCATGGAACCGGACCGAGCGGAGACGTTCGAGGACGCCAGCGTCGTGGAACCAGAGGAGCGAGAGCAGGTCTTTGGTCAGAACGATCACGTGCGCATCTATGGCCAGGATTTCAAAGATCGGCTAGAGCACGCCGGCTTTTCCGTCCACATGCATCGCTACGCCAAGGAGTTGGGTCCAGAAGCAGTGAAAAAGTACGTTGTGAAACGCCAGGATCAGATCTACTTCTGCACCAAACTTGGCGGATAGGCGGACCTTTTTCGAAATTGGGACCGACTGATTGGCGGGGTCTTTGTCCATCGGCGGCTAGTCGGGCGGAACTGCAGGGCGAACCTCAAGATCTTGGTGTGGCCCCAGTAGACGATGCCCAGATAGGTGTCCGTGCCGATCATTCGGATCTCATCCCGAATCCAGTGAGCGACCCGTGAGGTCGTGCCGTAGTCCAGGATGATCGACTCTTCCCCGTCAAACCAGCTCTTCCCCGGAAACACTTGTGCGCGGATCGCCAAGGCGCTGGGAGGGCCGATCAGGTTGAGCAGCTCGCCGCGTTCCGGGTCGAAGACCTTTCCCTTCCATGCAACCGCCCGCACCACCTTGGCCGCCGCCTTGCCGACCGGACTACCAGGTGCAAACAGGGCTATGCCGTCGCCTTTTCCGGCCGGGATCGGACCGGCAGGCGACGCTCGAAACACACCGTCAAGCTCCTCGGGCGACATGTTCAGCAGGTCCGTAGTTGTCAGCGGCATGATCCTCCCGCGGGCTCAGGTGCACAACAGCCAGGAAATCTCGAGGCTGCGGCCGGCGGCAGAAATCGTACCGCTTCGGCTGCTCAGCGACGGGGCGGCTGGTCCGGAGGTGGGGACAGCGAGGTCAGGTCAGCTCCGGAGGCTGTGGGGTAAGGGTCGAGGACGCGTAGGTCAGCCAGCTCCAGTGCGCGGGCGACGTCGGTCGGGGACACGACGCCGACCACTCGGCCGGCGTCGTCGATAACAACAGCACGCCCGTCAGCGCATCCATGCATTCGCTGGAGAAGCTCGATGACGGGCTCGTCGGGGCGTGCGGTGGGGACTTCGGCCGGTGCGCAGGCGATCTCCCATAGGTGAGTCGTCGCCCGCGCTCCGAGCGGCACGGCTCGCACGCGGTTGAGGGTGACCAGCCCGGTGAGCCGACCGTATGGATCAACCAGCGGATAGGTCGAGAACCGGTGAGTCAGCGCAACCTGGCCCACGAAGCCGTCCACGGTGAGATTCGGGTCGAGGGTAAGGGGATTTGCGGTCATCACGTGCGCGGCGGTGAGACCAGCCAGCCGGCCGCTCAGCCGGGCCTGCTGCTCCTCCGCGGTCGCGGCGCTGACCACGAACCAGCCGATCAGCGCGAGCCACAACCCACCCAGTCCGGCACCGATCAGGACCTGCAGCACCCCGATGGCGATCAGGATGAAGCCGAAGACCCGGCCGGTACGGGCCGCATTCACGGCGGCTGTGTGCCGGTTGCCTCGCCACCGCCACAAGGCCGCGCGCAGCACTCGACCACCATCCAGCGGTGCGGCGGGAATGAGGTTGAACACCGCGAGCATCGCATTGGTTACGGCCAGGTAGGTCAGCACACCAGTGGGCAGTCCGCCAGCACCGAGCTGTAACAGCCCGCCGGCGGCGATGCCGAAAACGATGGCCAGCGCAATGCTGGTCAGCGGGCCGACGATGGCGATGCGGAAATCGGCCCCCGGGGTTTTCGGATCGCCGCGAAGCTGTGCGACGCCTCCCAGCAGCCACAGCACAATGCTCTCGACCTCGATGCCGTTGCGGCGAGCCACCAGCGAGTGCGCCAGCTCGTGAGCCAACAGTGAGGCCAGGAACAGCACCGCGGCCACGACTGCCGCACCGATGTAGGCGGCGACTCCGCGGCCTGGATAGCTGTCGGGCAGTTGCCCGGTCGCGAGGCCGAACACCAAGATGGCAACGATCACAAAAACACTGGCGTTGATCCCAACCTTGATGCCAGCGATGCGGCCTAGTGAGATGGACGCTCGCACTGCTTCACCACCCCCGACCCGTTGAACCCTGCCACGTCCTTAAGTCCTAGTGTCGCAAGGGGCCAAAGCTCCCGGCGCCGGCCGCCCACCACCAATGGGTGAGCCGGGGATGGTAGCCGTCGTTGTCTTCCAGCATCGCCAGGCCGTCGACATGCACCTGCCGGCCATCGTTGTGGCCGTCCCGCGAGCCGTTCCCGCTCGGTCAGCTTGCTCGGGTCGATCTCGAGGATGCGATCAGCGTGTGGCCTGGCGGAACTCCACCGCCTCCCCAGCGATTCGGGCGGACTCCTGAATATCCACGACGGGGTACACACTCATCTCGAGGAAGGCGCCGAATATCGCCATGTCTCGAGCGATCAGCGTGACGTCGTCCGTCTCGACGACCGCGAAACCACCTCGTCCGTCCACCCGCCCGACGAACTGCAGGAAGTTATTGCCCTCTGCTGGTGCCCACTTGCTGAACACTTCCAACGACCGGGCCTGTACGTCCTCCGAAGCATTGGGCCAAGGCTCCCAGGCGATGACGTATTTCATGGCAAACCCCCAATCCCTCCAGGTGATCTTGCTACGAAATCACCGGCCGGCCTCCAGCGTCAACCGTCCGCCCGTCAAGCGGCAAGGGCCCTGGACGACTGGCCCACCACGAACTCCGCGGGCCCGCGTATCACGGTGCCGTTGCGTCGCCGCAGCCGGCCGGCGCGCTGCAGATCAGGGAAGCGTTGGACGAGCCGCTGCAGGGCCACGGTTGCCTCGAGCCGCGCCAGCGGAGCCCCAAGGCAGTAGTGGATGCCGGCGGAGAAGGCAAGATGCTCGGCCCCGCCCTGTCGTGTGAAGTCGAAGCGGTTGGGATCGTCGTACGCGTCGGGGTCGCGGTTGGCGCCGGCCAGGTAGAGGACGACCATCGACCCCTTCGGCACCGCGACTCCGGCCAGCTCCAGATCGGCCAACGGCGTCCGAACGGTGCGTTGCACCGGCGGGTCCCAGCGCAGGGTCTCCTCGACGGCGGCGGCCGCGAGGGAGGGATCCTCGACCACGGCTCGCCACTGGTCCGGCCGGTCGAGGAGGGCCAGCACCGTGTTGCCGATCAGGTTGACGGTGGTCTCGAACCCGGCCAGCAGCAACAGCAGGCACAGCGGATACAGCTCCGCCGGCGCGAGCTGGTCACCCTCCGTGGCCACCAGCTGGCTCACGATGTCGTCGCCGGGCTCCCGGCGATGGTGGTCGAACACCTGCGCACAGCAGCCGTCTGAGCTGCCGGTCGGCCTCGATCAACCGGGCCACATGGGCGACGGACTGAGGTCCGGCGAGAGCGCTGCCAATCGTGGCGCCGTACCGGGCGAAGGCGGCGCTGTCGGCGTCCGGCACCCCGAGCAGGTCGGTGATCACCGCGATCGGCAAGGGCGAGGCCAGGCTCGCGACCAGGTCCCACGGACCGTCGGCCGGGACCGCGTCAAGAGATCGTCGACCACCTTCTCGATCCGCGGGCGGTACCCGGCGATGGCGTGCGGGGTGAAGGCGGGGGCGACGAGCCGGCGCAGTCGGGTGTGGTCGGGTGGGTCGAGTTCGAGCAGCGACAGCTGCCCGTCACCGCGGCTGAGTCCACCACCCTCGACGCGTACGCCGAATCGCCGGTCCCGGAGCACCTGGCGGCACACGCGATGGGTGGCCGTCTGGTAGCCGACCAGCGGGCTGCGGATCAGCTCCCCACGCCGACGGACCTCGTCGTAGAGGGGGTAGGGATCGCGGCGGCCCTCGGCGAGATTGAGTCGGGCCAACGGGTCCCGGCTGACATGCGCGTGCCAGACGATCGAGGACCGCACCACGACGAACTGACGCGCTAGAGACACGACAGCGTTCACGAGCCCTCCCAGGTAGGCGCGGCCATCCGGCCACGCCTATCTGGCCAGTATGCTGCGCGGCCTGACGGCACTGGCCGTCACCAACTCGCGGCAGTGTCGTGGTGCGTTGGAGCAGCAGCCCCAAACCGATCCAGCACGCGAACAGCGAGAACAAGCCGATGTCGTGCCAGGGATCGACCGGTACGACGACGGCCACCAGCACGCAGCTCCGGCGACGATGAGCAGCGGGCCGAGGCCGGGCAGGCGTCGGTTCGTGACTCCGACCGTGACCTGGCCGACGAGAAGCAGCAGCATGGCCAGCGCGAACACGAGGAACGACGGCTCCCACACCTTCCCGGTCACGAGGCCGCTGACCAGGCCCAGCAGGGTGAACAGCACCAGCAAGGCCGCGCCCAGGACCGCGCACCAGGCACCGATGCGCGAGATGGGGGATCTGGCTACCGCTGGCCGTCACCAGCTTCGCAATCCGTGAAAGGCGTGCACCAGGAAGAGCGATCCCACTACGGCGGCTGCGAGGCTCACGGCGAAAACCGCCATATCCTCGACAGACCCGTCGGGCCGCTGGGGTCGAAAGATCAGCTCGGCGGCCACGGATGCCGCCCATAGCGAGCCGGCCAGGATGGCCGATCTTCCCGCCGACCTCTGATCGCTTTGCACCATGCACACTCCTTCACGAGGAATGACTTCTGCAGCGACGGTAGGTCTGCGTCGGGACCCGCGTCGTCAGCACTCAGGCGGATTTCGCGCTCCGCCGGAAGGCGGAGTCGGGTCGGCAGATCCGCCGCAGGGCTGGCGCCAGAAGGTCCGCGAGGCACTACGTTCGGCGCATGAGGCGCGCGAAGGCCTTGGGGATAGTCGACGCCGCCGTCGTGGTCGCGCTGGCCGGCTCGGCGCTCTGGCAGGTGTTCTCCTGGAGCGACGGCGAGGTCACGGGCGGTCGAGGCGTTCACGCGGTGCTGGCGGCTGCAATCACCCTGCCGTTGCTGGTTCGTCGCAGGTACCCGCTGCTGGTCATGCTCGTGGTCGCGACGGCCGCTGGCATCCAGTACGAGCTGGGTGGCGGACTCGGACAGGCCTTCTTCGCCGTGCTGCTGGCGCTGTACTCCATCGGCGCCCATGCACCGGTTCCCTCCACCTTGGTAGGGCCGGCGCTGGTCCTCCTCCAGGTGGTGGCGGTGGATGTGCCCCGGCTGCTGCGCGGTGACCCGATCGATGAGGTGGTGCCGGCCTGGTTCGTACTCGCCGGCGCCTGGGGGTTCGGGCGATGGATGCGCCACCGTCGGGTCGAGTCCGTGGAGCTGGTCGAGCGCGCGGATTCGGCGGAGCGGAATGCCGCCGAGCTGGCCGCCCAGGCAGTGGCCGCCGAGCGGGCCCGGATAGGCCGTGAGCTTCATGATCTTGTCGCGCACAGCATGGGAGTGATCGTGGTCCAGGCGCAGGGTGCGCAGCGCGCTCTTGACCGGGACCCGGACCGCGCCAGGTCGGCGCTGTTGGCCATCGAGGCCACCGGCCGCGGTGGGCTTGGGGAGATGCGGCGGCTGGTCGGCCTGCTGAACGCAACGCCGGCCGACGACCAGGCTGCCGAGGACGCGACCGGTTCCACCGCACCGCAGCCGGACCTGACCCAGCTGAGCACCCTGGCCGATCAGGTGCGAAGTGCCGGGCTCCCTGTCGAGCTCGACGTCGAGGGAGACGTCCGGCCGTTACCCGCCGGTCTCGAGCTGTCGGCCTATCGCATCATCCAGGAGGCGTTGACCAACACGCTCAAGCACGCCGGCCCGGCGACGGCCGAGGTGCGCGTACGGTATCTGCCCGACGTCCTCGATCTGGAGGTGGTCGACACCGGCGCCGGCACCGATGGGAGTGGACAAGGTGGGCACGGTCTGGTCGGGATGCGCGAGCGGGTCCGGCTGTATGGAGGTTCGCTGGAGACCGGACCGGCGCCAGACGGTGGCTTCGTCGTCCATGCCCGGCTGCCGTTGAGTGGCATCTCAGCATGATCCGCGTCCTCCTGGTCGACGACGAGCAGCTGATTCGCACCGGACTCCGGATGATCCTCGAGGCGGAGGACGACCTCGAGGTTGTCGGGTCGGCGGTCGACGGGCTCGACGCCCTGGCGGCGGTTGATCGACTGGCTCCCGACGTCGTGCTGATGGACATCCGGATGCCGCGGATGGACGGGCTCGAGGCGACGCGCAGGATCCTCAGCGGTCCGTCGCAGTCTCGAGTCGTGGTGTTGACCACCTTCGACCTCGACGAGCATGTGTTCGATGCGCTGGCCGCCGGGGCCAGCGGCTTCTTGCTGAAGGACGCACCCGCGCATCAGCTGGTGGACGCGATCCGCGCCGCCGCCGCCGGGAACGCCCTCCTCGCGCCCAGCGTCACGCGTCGGCTGATCGCACAGTTCACCCGGTCACGACCCCGCCGGAGTCCGCCATCGCCGATGACCTCACGGCCCGGGAGACCGAGGTGTGGCAGCTCGTCGCCGAAGGGCTGTCCAATGCGGAAATAGCCGAACGGCTGGTGATCGGTGAGGCCACGGTCAAGACGCATGTGGCTCGCCTGCTGGCCAAGCTCGGTTTGCGCGACCGCGTTCAGGCGGTGGTTCTGGCGTACGAGTGCGGTCTGGTGCATCCGGGATGACGCTGTGCCGCCTAACCCGGCAAGGGACGAAATCGCATCCGCCGATCCGCACGCCAACGTGACAGCACTTAGGTCGCTAGCGCCCTAACCTGACGATCTGGACGGCGAGCTCGACGAGGGTTCGAGCCCTCCGAACGAGTGATTCGGCCTTGGCAGCCGAGACGAGCGCGACACCGTACTCCACATCGCCTTTCGCGGAGAGCAGCTCCCGCAGTGCCTTCTCGGCCGCGGCGGATTCTGGTCGCTTCCCCAGAGCCTGCTTGAGTTCCTTGGCAGCCGTCGCGTGGTCCTTGCGCTTGGTGGTCGAACCGGTGAGCGCGGTGACGATGGCGTCCTTGGAGCTGATACCTGCGTGAATCGCGTCGCCCGCAGCGGGGGTGTGACGTTCGGCGGCGAGGTTGTCCTCGGCGGAGGCCACGTACTCCTCGGCCTTCTTGAGGAAGCTCTTGGCGTAGCTTCGCTGCGTCGGCGGTTGCCATCACGCGGCTCCGCTCTTCGGTCGGGGACGGATCCGATCAGCGCGACGCCCTCGGCAAAGATTTCCTGAACGACAGGTTCATCGATCCCTGGCAGGCCGGTGAAGTCCTCGGGAGTGAAGACCAGAACGTCGCATTCGTTGCCGAGCCGGGTACGAACCGCGTCCTCCAGATCGGTGCGCCCCTCCATCCTGCCGGTGCGATGACAGCGAGGTCGATGTCGCTCTTGATGTGGGCCTCACCGCGCGCGATCGACCCGAAAAGGATGACGGTGTCCACATCGTCGCCGATCGCCTCGCGCACGGTGTCGGTCAGCGCGGCGACCGGATCGAGGAGGGTTCGCAGGGGCGCCACCGCGACGTGGTCTTCGTTGACGGTGTGCACACCTGCCCGGCCGATGGTCTGAGTGTTGACCAGCCCGAGCTGCGTCAGCGCCTTCAATGCCTCTTGGACAGTCCAGAGGCTGTAGTCATCGCTGACCAGCGCGTGGACCTGCCGCCCCGTCAAAGGAGCATCGGTGCGCAACAGGGTCGCCGACACGGCTCACGTGCGCCTGGGATAACTCCACCAAACGGCTCGCCAAACAGCGTTGGCTCATCCTACCAGTCATGTGACAGGTAAGGCAGTCATGTGACTGGAGGTTCGGCGCATTCAGCGCGGATGTGCTCGCGCTCAGTGGCGATGAGCAGTGACGATCCAGGCGCGGGAGTTGAACCAGACACCGTCGTCGCTGGTGTGCGCGGCGAGCGCCTCGCGCAGCCGTCCGAGCGCGCGGTCCGCGGCGGCGGGGTCCAGCCGTTCCAGTGCGTTGCTGGTGCTGGTGAAGCCGCGGACCCAGTCGAGGGCGCTGGCCACGTCCGGGCCGTAGTAGACCGGCTCGTGGACGTCGGTGAAGGTGACGTCGGCGAATCCTGCGGCCTCCAGGATCTCCGTCACGGTCGGCGGGTCGGCGAGCGAGAACGGATCCGGTCCCTCGGAAGGGAGGGCTATTGGGCCTTCGGCTTCGAGGGATTGGTGGATGGCGACGTCCCACTCGTTGCGCTCGGAGGCCTGCCAGACCATCATCACCAGGCGGCCGGTCGGGCGCAGCGCTCGCCTGATGTTGGCGAACGCGGCGACGGGGTCGTCGAAGAACATCGTGCCGAACCGGCTGATCGCCAGATCGAAGCGCTCGGGCGGAAAGCGGTGGTCCTGCGCGTCGGCGCATTCGAAGGTGACGTTGCCGAGCCCCTCGGCCCGGGTGAGCTCGCGGGCGCGCTCGATGGCCTGCGCGGAGACGTCGACCCCGAGCGCGCTGCCGGCATGGGCCGTGCGCGCGGCCTGCCGGGTCGTCTGCCCGGTTCCGCATCCGATGTCGAGGACGTGGTCGCGGAGCTGGATGTCGCAGGCCCGGCGCAGTGCCTCGTAGTGCCGCCGCAGTTCGGCGTCGTAGCCGCTGGGCTCCAGGCTCACTCGTAGCTCCCAGGTTGACCGCTCAGTCGATGCTCCTCGGCCAGGATCACTCTGCGCTCCAGTGGCACGTCAGCGTCGTCGAGTTCTGTCGGCCGGTGCCACTCTCGGTCGGTGGCGCGTCGGTCGACTTCTTTCGCATCACTCTTGCGGGCGTACTCGTCGAAGAGCAGCGCCTTGTTCTCTTGGATCTCGCGGATGCGCTCATCGACGCTGTCCTTGGCGAGGAGCCGGTGGACCTGGACGGAACGGACCTGGCCCATCCGGTGAGCGCGGGCGATTGCCTGGTCCTCGGTGCTGGGCTTCCACTGTGGTTCGGTGATAATCACGATCGATGCGGCCTGCAGGTTGATGCCGACGCCGCCCGCCTCGATCTGGCTGAGGAGGACGGCGTGACCGTGGTGCTTGGTGAACTGGTCGACCATGTCCTGCCGGCTGGACGGGGAAACAGCGCCCGTGATCGTTCCCACGACTGAATCGAGTCGTTGTCCCACCGCGGCGAGCACGTGCAGGAAGAACGAGAAGATCACGACCTTCCGCTGGTCTTCGGACGCCTCGTCCACAATCTGCTCCAACCGCTCCAGCTTCGCCGACGACGGCGATCGGTACGCGGCCTGGCGCATGTCCATCAGGTGTCGAGCGCGCACCGCAGCGACGTAAGCCGCTTCATCTTCAGCGGAGTGCTGAACCCAGTCCTCGATCTCGATCTTGTCGGGGAGCTCGTGCAGCACGTCTTCCTGGTTGCGCCGAAGGTAGACCGGCGCAACGGCACGTCGGAAGGCCCGGGCTCCGGCAACCGCGTCGTCGGCGCTGACCCGCGCGGCGATGCGGGGCTGCAGGTAGTCGACGAGGTTGCGGAACTCCTGGACGCGGTTCTCCATCGGCGTACCGGTGAGGAAGAGCGTGCGTTGGGCGCCGGCGATCGCCGCATCGACAGCCTGCGAGCGAGCGGCCCCGGGATTCTTGATGAAGTGGGCCTCGTCAACGATCAGCAGCGCCGCGTCGGAGCTGCGCACGGCGTCCGGGAGTCGAGCGAGCGTCCCGAAGGTCGTGACGGCCACGCCGCCTTGCTGGAGCCAGCGCTGAGTGGCGTTCTCCCTGCTATCTCCATGAAGACTGTGTGCTTGGAGCCGGGTGTGTTTCCTCGTCTCGTTGAGCCAGTTGATCTGGACACTGGCCGGGCAGACGACGAGGAACCTGCGCTGGCCCCGAGCTGCCAGGTGAGCGATCACGGCCAGCCCCTGAACCGTCTTCCCCAGACCCATCTCATCCCCGAGGATCGAGCGCTCCTGGTGAATCGCGTACTGGGCGCCGAACACCTGGTATCCGCGGAGCGTGACAGTCAACAGCGTTGTATCGAGGGGGACCGCGTTGATCTTCTGGCGCAGTTCCTCCGGGATGAATCCAGCCGCCGTCTCTTCCTCGTCCGGGCCTCGAGAACCGCTGACTGTGGACAGGACTGCGTTGACCGACGCGGCGTCACGAAGGTAGTGCTGCCACAGCTGATTCGGCTGATAGGTGTTGGGATCGGTGGCGATCTCGGCGTCACGCACCTGGTGATACAGCTTCGGTACGCGGGGGTCGGCGAGAATCGATTCGAGCTGAGCGAGGGCCTGATGCGCTGAATCTCGCTTGCGGGAGTCGCTGAAGAACATGCGCACCCGGCTGCCGGCTGGCTCAGCCTGTTGGATCAGCGGGGACGTCTGGTCCACGAACATCCTCAGCGGCTGATCCATCGATCGTGCGACCTGCTCAGCCGAGCGCAGCGCCGCGAACGTGGCCAACAGTCGGGTCTGTCCCGGGATCACGCCGATCCGGATCGAATCTGAGCGGAGTGTCGTCCCGGACGCGTCGCTCCGTCGATCGAGCGGCTGCCATCACCTGCTCGACTGTGCGAGGACCAACGCCGGGCACAGCGTCAAGGACGT
>CAVQCQ010000030.1:0-40362 GCA_963711015.1 uncultured Actinomycetota bacterium | reverse complement strand
CAAGGTGGCGCGCGGCCAGCCGGCGTAGGAAGCGAGGTGGATGATCACTTCCTTCAGCTCGGTTCCGGTAGCCGCCGCGGGCGGCCAGCCAGGTCTTGTAGGCCTCGACGGAGGCCCGATCGATCCCGGCCAAAAACAGGCCGGACTGAAGGGGTTCGCCGCGGGCGACGGTTCGTCACCACTAAGTCCGACAGCACGGCGCCGCGGCCGCCGGACCTGGTGAACCGGGACTTCACCGCCGAGGCGCCGAACCGATTGTGGATCTGTGGAAAAACGCCCCTCGTATTCCTAAGGCCGGCACCGATCACTGAGCGGTCGCACAAGCCGGGACGACGAATAGAGGACCGAGAGGAGGTCAGGCGGTACCGCTTCTACCGCGGCCGGTGCCAACGGTCATCCCGCACCGGATGAAGGTTGCCGCCGCCTCCCAGGTGACCAGCACCGACCCGTCACCGACAACCGCGACATAGCCTCCGCCGCTGGCGTACGGGATCGTCAACTGTCCTGGCCGGCCACCTGCACGGCCTTGGCGTAGCCGACTGCGAGGCCCGCCACTGCGGACAGCATGCCCACAGCTCCACTGATCAATGCCGGCCCACTCAGGGCTTGGGTGCCATCCGACGGGACCGTCATGGCAAGGCTGATGATGGACGCGACGAACATCGTGGCGACGACCTGGGCGAGCGCGGTGATTGTGTAGCTGGTCTTTCTCGCCCGGCGCTTACGCGAGCGGGACCCAGCTTCGTACAACGTGCCGGCATCCATCGTGACGAGCGGAATGGACTGAACAGACATTTCTCTCCTCCTTGAACTGATCACTGTGTGTATATATATGGAACGCTACGCGTAGCGTTTTTATTCCGAGTAGAGTGACCGCGTGAGACACCACCAGCGACGCACGGGCCGGCCGCGATCACCTGAGGTCGACGCTCGGCTTCTCGACACGACGCTCGGACTGCTACGAAACGGAGGCCCGTCCGCGATCAACGTGCAGGCGGTTGCCGCCGAATCCGGGGTGGCCAAGACGACGATCTATCGCCGCTATCGGGACCGCGATGACCTGATCCGTACCGCGATCGGATCAGCAGTGACACCACCCAATGAGCCACCGGTCGCTGACATCGAGGGCCGGCTGACCTGGGCACTCGGCCAAGTCAGCACGATCCTCGGTGACGTGCTCGGCCCAGGAGGAGTTGCCGCACTGATCGACGACCGCGAGCCCGCGTTCACCAGCCTGGTGCGTGACCTGCTCACCCCGTACGCCACGTCTTTGGCCGGGCTCATCGCCGACGACAAGGCAGCGGGGAAACTGCGCAGCGATCTTGACGCCGACGCTGTCGTCACGGCGATGCTGGGGTACTACCTCGCTGAGCTCGTGCGCCATGGCAGGGTCGGTTCAGACTGGATTCCGCGCTGTGTGAACCTGCTGTGGCATGCCATCACCTGACGTGGCGGAAATGAGGAGCAATGGGAGTTCCCGGGTACGTGTGGCTGCTGACGGTGCTCGGTGTTATCGGCCTGCTGCTGTTCGACTACATCTTCCACGTCCGCAAGGCCCATACACCAACCTTGCGTGAGGCGGCCGTCTGGTCGTCGATCTACGTGGGAATCGCGATCCTCTTCGGACTGGGGATGTTGATTCTCGGCGGCCCGACGATGGGCGCGGAGTACTTCGCCGGTTACGTCACCGAGAAGGCGCTCTCCGTCGACAACCTGTTCGTCTTCCTCATCATCATGACGAGCTTCGCGGTACCGCGAGCCGACCAACAGAAGGTGTTGCTGTTCGGCATCGTGTTCTCCATCGTCGCCCGTACCGGATTCATCTTCCTGGGCGCCGCGTTGATCAACTCCTTCGCCTGGGTGTTCTACCTGTTCGGCTTGATCCTGTTGATCACCGCCGGCAACATGCTCAAGCCCGAAGGCGAGGACAGTCACAGCGGCGACAACATCATGGTGCGGATCGCCCAGAAGCTCTTTCGCACGACCGATCGCTATGACGGCGACAAGCTCGTCACCGTCGAGAACGGCCGGAAGGTGCTGACCCCGATGGTGTTGGTGATGGCCGCCATCGGAGGCACCGACGTCTTGTTCGCACTGGACTCGATCCCGGCCATCTACGGCCTCACCGAGAACGTCTACATCGTCTTCACCGCCACCGTCTTCTCCCTGCTCGGGCTGCGGCAGCTGTTCTTCCTCATCGACGGGCTGTTGGACCGGCTCATCTACCTCAGCTACGGGCTGGCCGCGATCCTCGCCTTCATCGGCATCAAACTCATCCTGCACGCCCTGCATGAGAACAACGTGCCGTTCATCAACGACGGCGAACCGGTCGACGTCGTCGAGATCAGCACCGGGCTCTCCCTCAGCGTCATCGTCGGTGTCCTGCTGGTGACAGTGGTCGCCTCCTTGATCAGCCCGAAGGGCCGGGCCCAGAATGCGGTCGCGAACGCCCGGCGGCACGCCAAGCAGTATCTGGACCTGAGCTATGAGGCCGATCAGCGGCTGCGGGAGAAGACGTTCGCGGCGCTGCTGCAGGAGGAGCAGATCATCCGAGGCCTGCCGGAGAAGTACCGCCGCCGGATCCGCGACGAGCACGAGCTTCTCGACCTGATCAAGCGTGCGCACGCTGTGAAGGACCAGCGGGTCGCCGCCGGATACGGCTCAGCCACGTCAAACGCTGACGGCTGAACGGCGCTGGCGTAGCCGCGCTCGCGTTCAGCGCAGCAGTGCGAAGCCGCCCGCCGCTGATTTCGCACTGGCGGCCAGAGTCAGCTGAAGGAAGCCCACAGCCTCGAGTACTCGGCTACGTCGCAGTGGGCCCACCTCGACGGCCTCAACGTCGCCGGCCTGGACGGCCTCGATCAAGATGTCTTTCGCGTCGGCGTCCTCGCCTGCCACCAGAACGACCGTTGGATTCGGCCCGATCGACTTGGACCGCAAGGCGGCGGCGAAGGTGTTGTAGGGCCTTGACCACTCTCGGGGCGGGCAGAGCTGCAGCCAGTTCGGGTGCGGCGGAGCTGGCGCTCGGCACCACCAGGGAGTCAAAGGTGGCGAAGTCCAACGGGTTCGTGATGTCCACCACCACTTTGCCGGCCAGTTGCTCGCCGTAGCGCTCAATGATTTCCTTCAGAGCTGAACAGGGACCGCCAAGATGACGACATCACCTGTGATCTCAGCTTGAGCGTCGGTGCGGCTGATGTGGTTGATCGACGCCCCGCCCCGCAGCCAGTACCTCGTCGAGGGCGCTACCCATGTTGCCCGAACCAAAGATCGTGACATTGGCCATAATGATCCTCTCCCCGTAGCTGAAGCACGTCGGCCACGGTCTCCGCGATTTCTCGGCTGCCGCCATAGGCCATGGCATTCGTCTGATGACGATCCCCCGCTAAGACCGGCTCGACTCGGGCCAGGAATGGGGTGTGGGTATCAGGGCCGAGTTTGGTTTACCTCCAGGTACACCGGCCTTGCTCGTGACGCCGCGAGCGCCACGCTCGGGTTCGGCGCGACTCCTAAGATCGGTGGATGTCTCGGGGCTGGTCGAATAGAGTCCATCATTCGTCCTGTTCATCAGACGACGGCAGGCCCTCGTGACCCTTCTCATCGCCGTGCACTTCAGTGTGAGCCTGCTAGCTCCGCTGCTGCTCCGTCGGCTGCGCGGTCGCGCCTTCTTCCTGCTCGCACTGCCCCCGCTGGCCGCGTTCGTCTGGACCCTGGCACAGAGCCCTGCCGTGCTCGACTGGACAGGTGCTCACCGAGGGCTTCACCTGGATCCCGGTGCTCGGCATCGAGATCTCTTTCCGGATCGGCGTGCTCCAGTGGGTGCTCGCACTGGTGGTCAGCGGGATCGGTGCCCTGGTGCTGTTCTACTGCCGCTGGTACTTCGACGACGACGACCCGCCCACCCGGACGGGCGCGGTGCTGCTCGCCTTCGCCGGCGCCATGCTGGGCCTGGTCACCTCCGACGACCTGATCGGGCTCTACGTCTTCTGGGAGTTGACCACCGTCTTCTCCTACCTGCTGGTCGGGCACAACCCGACCTTCACGGCGAACCGACGGGCGGCGCTGACCGCGCTGATCGTCACCACCTTCGGCGGTCTCGCCATGCTGGTCGGCATCGTCCTGCTGGCCGTCCGCTACGACAACTACAGCCTCTCCGGCGTGATGGCGGGCGCGGCCGCAAGCGGCGTCGACTCCCCACTCGTCGTCGTGGCGGTCCTGCTGCTGCTGGTCGGCGCGCTGTCGAAGTCGGCCCTGGTGCCTTTCCACTTCTGGCTGCCCGGGGCGATGGCCGCTCCGACCCCGGTCAGCGCCTATCTGCACGCCGCGGCCATGGTGAAGGCCGGCGTCTACCTGGTCGCCCTGCTGGCGCCGGTCTTCGCCGGCACGCCCGGCCTGGCGCCCGGTGCTGCTCACCCTCGGCGCGGCCACGATGCTGGTCGGCGGCTGGCGGGCGCTGCGCCAGTACGACATCAAGTTGCTGCTCGCCTACGGCACGGTGAGCCAGCTCGGCTTCCTGACCGTGCTGATGGGCATCGGCACCCGCGCCGCCGCGCTCGGCGGGCTGGCCCTGCTCATCTCGCACGCACTGTTCAAGGCGAGCCTGTTCCTGGTCGTCGGCATCGTCGACCACAGCGCCGGCACCCGCGACCTGCGCAAGCTCGCCGGCGTCGGGCGCGCCATGCCAGTCGTCGCCGCGGCCGCCGCAGTGGCCGGGGCGTCGATGGCCGCCGTTCCGCCCACGCTCGGGTTCATCGCCAAGGAGGCCGGCTTCGAGGCGTTGACCTACCTGGTCGCCGACGGGGACGGCACCGGCTGGCCCGTGCTGCCGGCGGTCCTGCTGACCGGCGGCGATCGTCGCCGGCTCGGCGCTGACGATGGCCTACACGCTGCGGTTCTGGTGGGGGGCGTTCGCCACCGCCGCGAAGTACATCTACGTCGACCCGGAGGGGGCCGAGGAGAACGTCCGGCCCCGCCGTCCGGTGCCCTGGGGCTTCGCCGCGGCTCCGGTCCTGCTGGCGGCGCTCAGCCTGGTCGGCGGGCTTCGCCGGACCCTGGCTGACCGAGGCCTTCAGCGGCTACGTCGACCAGTTCGGGGTCGGGCAAGGAGAGCCACGGCCTCGCCCTGTGGCACGGGTTCACCGTCCCGCTGCTGCTCTCGGTGCTGGCGCTGGCAGGCGGGGTGCTGCTGTTCTGGCAGCGGCACGCTGATCGCCAAGGCGCAGTCCACCTTCCCGAACGTGCTGGAGGCCGAGGAGGCCTACCAGCGGACCATGCGCGCGGTGGACCGGCTCGCCGTCGAGGTCACCGCCGTGACCCAGCGCGGCTCGCTGCCGCTCTACCTCGGCTCGATCCTGCTCGTGGTCATCGTGCTGCCCGGCGGGGCGCTGCTGGTGCTGCGCGACTGGCCGAACGAGGTGCGGCTGTACGACACCCCGGCCCAGCTGCTGATCGGCGTCATCATGGTCGGCGGCCGCCTTCCTGGCCGCCACGTCGCGCGGCCGGCTGCGAGGCGGTGATGCTGGTCGGGGTCACCGGCTACGGCATGGCGGTGCTGTTCCTGCTGCACGGCGCTCCCGACCTGGCCCTCACCCAGATCCTGGTCGAGACCGTGACCCTGGTCATCTTCGTCCTGGTGCTGCGCAAGCTGCCCAAGTACTTCACCAGCCGTCCGCTGCAGGCGACCCGCTGGTGGCGGCTCGTGGTCGCCGTCACCGTCGGCGCACCGTCGTGTCGCTGATCGGCCTGGCCGCCTCCGGCGCGCGGGTCGCCACGCCGGTGTCGGAGGCCTTCTACGAGGCGGCCTACACGTTCGGCTACGGCTACAACATCGTCAACGTCACCCTGGTCGACATCCGGGCCTGGGACACCCTCGGCGAGATCTCCGTGCTGGTGGTCGCGGCCACCGGGGTGGCCAGCCTGATCTTCATCCGCCGCCGCTACTCCGAGCTGCCGACCCGTCCCTCCGTGGAGGCCGACACCAGCACCGCCGGCCGGATGACCTGGCTGCGCGGGCGGGGTGACGCTGTCACCGTCGCGTCGCTCGATCATCTTCGAGGTGGTCACCCGGCTGCTCTTCCCGGTGATGATCGTGGTCTCGCTGTATCTGCTGATCGCCGGCCACAACGACCCGGCGGCGGGTTCGCCGGTGGTCTGGTCGCCGGAATGGCGCTGATCATCCGCTACCTGGCCGGCGGCAGCCGCGAGCTGGACGAGGCGGCGCCGGTCGACGCGGGCCGGGTGCTCGGGGCCGGTCTGCTGCTGGCCGGGTTGAGCGCGCTGGCCCCGGTGCTCGTCGGTGGCCGGATCGTGCAGAGCTTACGACCTCGAGCATCGACGTCGGCCGTACCTGGCCAGCTGCTCACGCCGCTGGGGCCCGCTCACGCTGCTGGGCGACGATCGCACCTGGTCACGTCGGTGTTCTTCGACATCGGCGTCTACCTCGTCGTCATCGGCGTGATGCTCGACCTGGCCCGCAGCCTCGGCTCCGGCATCGACCAGCACGAGGCTGAGGACCGTACGCCTGCCCCGCAGAGCACGCTCCGCTCCCGCGCCACCGCGGCCACCGGCGGGACGCGCGCGCCCGTGGTCACCCGTCGAGAGGCGGCCGGATGAGCCCGAACCTGACCCTCGTGCTGATCGCCGGCATACTCGTCACGGCGGGCGTCTACCTGATGATCGAGCGCTCGCTGACCCGGATCCTGGTCGGCGATCCTGCTGACCTGCAACGGCGTCAACGTCCTGTTCCTCGTGGTCAGCGGGCGCAGCCGGGCGGCGCGCCGATCATCGGCGTCACCGCCGCAGCAGGACATGAGCGACCCGCTGCCACAGGCCATGGTGCTCACCGCGATCGTGATCACCCTCGGCAGTACCGCGTTCCTGCTGACGATGGCGTACCGCAGCTTCCAGCTGAACGGCCACGACGAGGTCGCCGACGACGTCGAGGACGCCGCCGATCCGTCCGGCTGGCCGAGGCCGACCTCGCGTCAGACTCGTACGACGCCGACATCGAGGGCCATCCCGACGAGGTGGGGCAGGGTATCGGCGACGAGGAGGGCGAGCGGGTGCCCGCTCCCGACCCGAGGCAGCAGACGCCCCGGAGGTCGAGCGCGGCCAGGCAGACGCTGACGAACCCGGCGCGCCGAACGCCGATGCGAACCGCCTACCGACGAGCACCAGTCCGCAAGGGAGACCCGATGAACAACCTGCTGCCGCTGCCGGTGCTGCTGCCGCTGCTGGGAGCGGGCCTGGCCCTAGCGCTGAATCGGCGGCCCCGCGCCCAGCGCGTCGTGTCGACCCTGGTGCTGCTGGCCGTGGTCGCTGTCGCCACCACGCTGCTGGTCCTCACCGACCGGGTACGGTCCGATCGTGCTCTGGGTCGGCGCCTGGCCGGAGCCGCTCGGCATCGCGCTGGTCGCCGACCGGTTGTCGGCCCTGATGCTGCTGGTGTCAGCTCGGTCGTCACCTTGATGGTGCTGCTGTTCTCGATGGGCGCGGACGAGGAGGAGCGCAAGCGGGAGACTCCGGTCTCGATCTTCCACCCGTCGCTGCTGGTGCTATCCGCCGGCGTCTCGAACGCCTTCCTGGCCGGGGACCTGTTCAACCTGTTCGTCGGCTTCGAGATGCTGCTTTTCGCGTCCTACGTGCTGCTCACCATCGGCGGGACCGGGGAGCGGATGCGGGCCGGCACCACCTACGTCGTGGTCAGCCTGCTGTCCTCGACTGCTTGTTCCTGATCGCCCTCGCCGCGGTCTACGCCGCCACCGGCACGGTGAACCTCGCCCAGCTGGCACTCCGGCTGCCGGACCTGCCCGACGCCATCCAGCTGGTGCTGCAGCTGCTGCTACTCACCGTCTTCGCCATCAAGGCCGCCGTCTTCCCGATGTCGGCGTGGCTGCCCGACTCCTACCCGACCGCGCCCGCCCCCGTCACGGCGGTATTCGCGGGCCTGCTCACCAAGGTCGGCATCTATGCGATCATCCGCACTCAGACCCTCCTCTTCCCCGACAGCCACCTCACCGGGCTGCTGCTCTGGGCCGCGCTCGCCACCATGGTCATCGGAATCCTGGGGGCGATCGCCCAGTCGGAGATCAAGCGAATGCTGTCCTTCACCCTGGTCAGCCACATCGGCTACATGATCTTCGGGATCGGGCTGGCGAGCGTCTCCGGCTACGCCGGCGCCATCTTCTACACCACACACCACATCACCATCCAGACCACGCTGTTCCTGGTAACGGGACTGATCGCGACACGCGGAGGCAGCACGTCACTGAACAAGCTCGGCGGGCTCGCCACGGCGTCCCCCATGCTCGGCATCCTGTTCTTCGTACCCGCGATGAACCTCGCGGGCATCCCGCCGATGTCCGGATTCCTCGGCAAAATCGGCCTGCTCCAGGCCGGCGCCGAGGCAGGCGGGTTTCTGCCGTACCTCCTCATCGGCGGCTCGGTGGCCACCAGCCTGCTGACCCTCTACGCGATGGCCAAGGTCTGGAACCGGGCGTTCTGGCGACCGCTGAGCGCCGAGCCGGACGCGTTGGAGATGGTGGTGGGTGAAGAGGACGGTGTAGCCCCCGCCGCGCAGCGCATCAGCACGCAGACCATCGAGCGCCGAAGACTCCCCGTGCCGATGGTGGCCACCGCGACCGTGCTCGTCCTGCTCGGGTTGGGCATCACCGTGGTGTCTGGCCCGCTGTACGGCTACACGGAGCGCTCGGCCATCGACATCGTCGATGGAGGTTCCTATGTCAACGCGGTGCTGCCCAGGGGGATCCGATGACCGAGCCGACCCGAGGAGCTCCGCCGGCACGCCGCTTCCACCCGGCGTCCCTTGTCGTGCTGACCGTGGTGTGGGTGCTCCTGTGGGACCAGATATCGCTGTTTCTCGTGCTCACCGGGCTGCTGCTAGCCCTGCTGGTCGGCCTGGTCTTCCCGCTGCCCCCGATCGACCTGCGCGGCCGGTTCCGCCCGCTGCAGGGTCTACGACTGGTTGGCCGGCTGCTGGTGGATGCGGCGCGGGCCAGCGTGGAGGTCGTCCGGCTGGCTTTCCGCTTCGGCGCGGTACCCCGCAGCTCGATCATCCGGGTGCAGCTGCGCAGCCGGTCTGATCTCTATCTGACCGTGACCGCCGAGCAGGTCTCCCTGGTGCCCGGCACGATCGTGCTCGAGGCCCACCGGGCCACCAGCACGCTGTACCTGCACGTGCTCGGCGCCACCGACGAAGTGGCCATCGCCTCCGCCGTGCAAGGGGTGTTCGATGCCGAGGCGCGTGCACTGCGCACCTTCGGTTCCGCCGCCGAGGTCGCTGCGCTGGAGGCCGGCGAGCCTCAGCCGGAATCCGACGACGCTGCGGGAGGGAGATCCTGATGGTCAACACGATCGTGATGGCGCTGGTCGTCGGCAGCGCGCTAATGCTCTCAGTGGCCGCCGGACTGACAGTGTTCCGAATGTCACGCGGACCGAGCAGCCTCGACCGGGTCGTCGCCGCTGACGTCCTCATCGCCGTGGTCATCGCCACGTCGGCCCTGGACGCCATCATCAATGACCACAGCACCACGCTGCCGGTGATGCTCGTGCTCTCGCTGCTCGGCTTCGCCGGCTCGGTGAGCATTGCGCGCTTCGTCGCCGATCGGGACAAGGCCACCCGGTGGAACGTCGGGCCGGAGGAGCCGCCCGCCGCGGACTCCGCCGGTGCTCGGACCGATCGCAGGGAGGCCTTGTGATAACCGATCTGCTCGACGTCGTCGGCGCGGTCTGCGTGATGGTCGGCGCGTTCCTCTGTCTGGCCGCGGCGGTGGGGCTCGCCCGCTTCCCCGATGTGCTCAGCCGGATGCACGCCGCGACAAAGCCGCAGACCCTCGGTCTCATCTTTGTCGTCACTGGCGTCGAGCTTTCCCTGCGCAGCTGGGCCGCCTTCGGCACCGTCCTGCTGATCGCCGCCTTGCAGTTCATGACAGCCCCCGTGGCTGCGCACCTGGTCAGCCGCACCGTCTACCGCAGCAACCAGGTCCGCCGCGACCTGCTTGATCGCGATGACCTTGCTGACGACCTCACCGCGGCAGGGTTCAGCCTGGGACCGGCGCCAGATGTCATTGCCGCCGATCGGCCGACGTCCGATGCCTCGGACCAATCCATCACTGTAGCCAACCGCGCCGTGTGTGAACAAGACCCTCGAATCGAGCCCGCTCGCCTATTCGTCATGCTGAGGTGTGGACCAAGACAGAATGCTCGCCGCCGAACCAAGTGATGTGGACATCGAGGTGGCGCCGACCGAGGCCATCGTCGTTGGACACGACCGTTCTGCCGGTGCCGACGCTGCCCTGGAGATAGCGCTGCAACTCGCCTCCGAGCTCAGGGCGCCAGTCACCATCGTTCGTGCTTGGTCACTGGTAACTGCGCCACGGCCGCCAGGCTGGACATTCGGATACGTCCCGTCGGTAGACGAGTTTGCAGATGCAGTGCAAGCCGAGCTCGAAGCGGACACGCGGGCCCTGGTAGGCCGTTTTCCCGACGTCGTCATCAGCTATCGCCACCTACCACGCCGGTCCTGCCCAGACGTTGATCAGGGCATCGCGCGATGCGCGGATCCTCGTGGTGGGCAGCCGCGGCCTAGGTGGATTCCGAGGAATGGTTCTGGGGTCGGTGAGCGACCAGTGCGTCCGGTACGCACACTGTTCCGTGCTGGTGGCCAGGCAGCCCGCGGGCGGCTGAATCGTCCATCCGACGGCTGCACTCGATCCGTCGCCGAACCGCCGACCGTTGACTACGAGGTCGTGGACACTTGGATGTTGTATTCCTCCATCTCGGTGATCAGGTCGTTTCGCACGACGTATTTCTGAGTCCATTCATTGCGAAAAGGGCCGCCGGTTTTCCTGACCGTTCCTGATTCATAGCCGAATACCACGACCGTGTCATTCTCTGTCACGAACTCACCGGCGTGGAAGGTTGTGATATCCAACCTCCGGAAGACGTTCTCGAAAAACCTTCTAACGCCGTCCTTGCCGACGAAGGTGCCCTTCGCTGGGCGCGGATTGGCACCGACGTAGGTCCAGCGCGAATCGGGATGCACCGTCTCAACCAAAGCATCAAGATCGCGGTTCACAAACGCCTCGAACATTCGTCGAACGGTCGGCAGCGGATCATAAGTGGTCATCGACGGGACCTTCCGTACGGGTGTACCACGCAGACTAACGGCGGCGCACACCGTCGCACACGCTCGCTGTGCCGGAGCTGCTCGTCCACCTCGGCGCCGGTGCGGCGGCTCCAGTCCGCCGCAACCCGGCAATCGCGGCCGCCGTGGACGGTGCTGGTACAGAATCCCTAGCCTGTCTGTCGTGGCTCATCGTCGCGCAGCATCACGTCAGTCGTCAGCCATCGGACAAGACCGCCGGTCCGAGCTGTTGGGCAGCGGTCAGGGGCAACCACCAAATTCCGCGCCTTCCGGCAGTCGCCGATGGCAGCCGGTTACGCCGGACGCTTCAGCCTCGATGTCGAAAATTGCTCCGCGACATGGTAGGCGCGGGCTCATGAGTACTCCGCTGGAGGACTACGCCCTGCTGTCGGACCTGCGTACCGGTCCGCTCGTGTCTCGCAGTGGCAGCATCGACTGGCTCTGCCTTCCACGGTTCGACTCGCCGGCGGTCTTCTGCGCACTTCTCGGACAGCCCGCCGACGGCTGCTGGCGGCTGTCGGTGGCTGACGGGGAGGTGATCGACTGGCGGTACCGGCCGGGCACCTTCGTGCTGGAGACCACGTGGAGAAGCCCCAGCGGTCGCGCCTTGGTCACCGACTTCATGACACCGAGCACCACCCGAGCCGACCTTGTCCGCCGGGTGGAGTGCCTGCAGGGCCGGGTGGACGTGGACTATGACCTGCGGATCCGCTTCGACTACGCCCGCGCCACGCCATGGATTCGGCGGATCGACCGCCCCGACGGCGGATCGGTCCTGCTCTCCCTCGCCGGACCCGAAGGCCTCATGATCAGCGGACCGCTGCTGCGCCGGGCCGCAGCCGACGTAGAGACCAGCGACGAGGAGGAAGGTGACGCGATGCCACAGCTGGCCGGCTCCTTCTCCCTTAGCGAGGGCCAGGCCTTGACCTGGGACCTGACCTGGTTCCCCTCGCACGAGGCGCCGCCGAAGTCGCTCGACGCCGACATGGCGCTCCGCGAAACCGTGACGTTCTGGACCGACTGGGGCGCCCAGCTCACGGTTCACGATCATGATCCGTTGGCTGTCCGTTCGCTGCTGGTGCTGCGGGCGCTCACCCACGCCGACACCGGCGGTATCGTCGCCGCCCCGACCACGTCGTTGCCCGAGCAGTTTGGCGGCAGCCGCAACTGGGATTACCGCTACACCTGGCTCCGCGATGCCGCGCTGACCATCGAGGTTGCCGTGACCCACGGCCTGACCAAAGGTGCCAGGTTGTGGCGGGACTGGCTGCTGCGGGCGGTGGCTGGCGACGCCGACAAGGTTCAGATCATGTACGGGCTGGCCGGGGAGCGGGACCTGCGCGAGACCGAGCTGCGTCATCTCGCCGGCTACGAAGGGTCGCGGCCGGTCCGGATCGGCAACGGGGCTGCCGAACAGTACCAGGCCGATGTCGTCGGTGAGGTCATGTTGGCCTTGGCCGCGCTCCGGGACGCCGGGGTGCAGGAGACCAGATACTCGTGGGGGCTGCAGAAGAACCTACTGCGGTATTGCGAGGCCAACCTAGACCGCGAGGACCACGGCATCTGGGAGATGCGCGGGGAGCCGCACTTCTTCACCCACGGCCGGGCGATGCTCTGGGCTGCGTTCAACGAAGGCATCCGAGCGGTCGAGGTGCACGGGCTGGCCGGACCGATCGAGAACTGGCGGGCGCTCCGGGATCGGCTGCGGGTCGAGATCGACGAACATGGGTTCGCCGCCACGTTGAACACATTCACCCAGACCTACGACAACACTGAGGTCGACGCTTCGCTGTTGCAGCTGCCGCACACCGGGTTCGTCGGCTACGACGACCCCCGGATGCTCGGCACCGTGGCCCGGATCGAGCAGCAGCTGCAAGACGAGACCGGGTTGGTGCATCGCTACCGCACCGCTGCGCGGCTCGACGGACTCACCGGCGAGGAGTACCCGTTCCTGCTCTGCTCGTTCTGGCTGGTCGAGCAGTACGCCCACAGCGGCCGAATCGCCGATGCCAGTCGGCTGATGCAGCGACTGCGCAGCTGCGCCACCAATCTCGGCCTGCTGAGTGAGGAGTACGACCCGGCCAGCGGCCGGCTGGCCGGCAACTTCCCGCAGGCGTTCAGCCACCTCGGGCTCATCCGGGCCGCCGACGCCATCGCCGAGGTCCAGGCGGCTCAAGTCGATCCCGGCGACAGCCATTGCCATGATGGAGCGGTGACCTCCTCGCCAGCTCCGCGGCGTACTGCCCGGCAGATTCGCCGCTGGCGGCAGTACCTCGCCGACGAGCGCGCGGAGGCCGCCGGCTACCGCGAGCTCGGGGAGCGCAAGAGCGGTGAGGAGCGAGAGATTTTGCTGGCCCTGGCCGATGCGGAGAGGCGGCATGAGTCGCATTGGCTCGACCTGCTCGGCGATGCCGCCGAGCCGCCGCCTCGCAGCAGTGTGCGTACTCGGCTGCTGGTCTTTCTTGCCCGGCACTTCGGCACCGTGTTCGTGCTGGCGCTGATGCAGCGCGCGGAGGGCCGTTCCCCGTACGAGACCGACGTCGATGCCAGCCAGACCATGGCGGCCGACGAGCGGATCCACGGTGAGGTGCTGAGGGGCCTGGCGGCGCGGGGCCGGCAGCGGCTTTCCGGGACGTTCCGGGCGGCGGTGTTCGGCGCCAACGACGGCCTGGTCAGCAACCTCGCTCTGGTGCTCGGTATCGGGGCCGCCGGCGTCGACGCCCGCACCATCCTGCTGACCGGGATCGCCGGCCTGCTGGCCGGAGCGCTGTCGATGGGCGCCGGGGAGTATGTGTCGGTGCGGTCGCAGCGCGAGCTGCTGCACTCCACCCAGCCAGACCCGCGGTCCCATGCAGCGCTGCCCCACCTGGACGTGAACGCCAACGAGCTCGCGCTCGTCTACCGCGCGCGCGGAATGGACCCACCCCGGGCCGAGCAGCATGCCCGAACCGTGCTGGCCACCCTGCACCTGGAGGCCGAGGCGCCGGATGTCGCCGAGATTGATCCCCACGAAGCCGTCGGATCGGCCTGGAGCGCGGCCGTCTCCAGTTTCTGCTTCTTCGCCTCCGGCGCGTTGATACCGGTACTGCCGTATCTCCTCGGCGCCACCGGCTGGACAGCGGTGATCATCGCCGCGGTGCTGGTCGGCGGCACACTGCTCGGAACTGGGGCGGTGGTGGGCATCCTGTCCGGCGCCTCACCGCTCAAGCGGGCCCTGCGTCAGCTGGGTATCGGCTACGGCGCTGCGGCGGCCACCTACCTGCTCGGACTCGCCTTCGGCGCGACCATCGGATAGTTCGCCGATAACCAGTCCTCTCAGCCGAACTGACCGTCTACGCGCCACGCGACGTTCGAACATGCGGCCACCTGAGCCATTCTTGACAGAACGCCAGCGTCGAGCCTCACTACACCCAGTGGTAGCCAATCTGGTGCTCGCGCCTCGCTTGACCCACAGAGGCGACGAAACGGGAGGAGCGCAAATGCCGGCAGGTCATGGCTACGGCACGGGCAAGAGCGAGGAAACCAGAGGTGGCCAGATGGGAACTGGTCATGACCGCTCTGCGAGCACCGGCGGCCCGATGGGTGATCTCCCGTCCATGGCCACCACAGCCGCACAGCGAATCGTCGAGCCGGTGAGCACTATTGATGACCTGGTCGACGAGTGGGGACGGCAGTCCTTCCCGGCAAGCGATCCCCCATCGAACTGGTGAGTATCCTCCGGCTTGCCACGCGACCCTCGAGGTGAGCTGATGAACCACGATCGGGCTCGCAATCGTCGGGGCACAGCGTCGCACCAAGCTTCCGACACCACGACGTCGCCGCATCCCGACCACGTCGCGCATCAGAACCACGCGGCACCCGGCGGCAACACTGGGCACGACGGACATGGGGGTCACGGCGGCCACGGCGATCATGTCGGTCAGTTCCGGCGGCTGTTCTGGATCATGCTGCTGCTCGCTGTGCCGGTGATCGGCTTCTCTGGCCTGTTCTCGATGCTGCTCGGCTACACCCTTCCTGACAACGAGTGGATCCGCTGGATATCCCCGCTCCTCGGCACCGTCATGTACCTATGGGGCGGGCGGCCGTTCCTGACCGGCGCTGTCGACGAAGTTCGCCGCCGGCAGCCCGGGATGATGCTGCTCATCGGCCTGGCCATCACCGTGGCCTTCCTCGCCTCCTGGGGCGCCAGCCTCGGCGTGCTGGACCACGAGCTGGACTTCTGGTGGGAGCTGGCGCTGCTCATCGTGATCATGCTGCTCGGCCACTGGATCGAGATGCGGTCCCTGGCCCAGACCACCTCCGCGCTGGACTCGCTAGCCGCGCTCCTTCCCGACCAGGCCGAGCGGGTCGTCGGTGACGAAACCGAGCTCGTTGCGCCCACCGACCTCCGGCTGGGTGACCTGGTGGTTGTGCGACCCGGCGGTCGGGTCCCCGCCGACGGTAGGATCCGCGCCGGCTCGGCCAGCATGGACGAGTCGATGATCACCGGCGAGTCGAAGCCAGTCCGCCGGGACGACGGAGACACCGTGGTGGCCGGCACCGTGGCCACCGACTCCGGCGTACGAATTGAAGTTACGGCGGTCGGGGACGACACCGCCCTCGCCGGGATCCAACGCCTGGTCACCGAAGCCCAGAACTCCTCCTCCCGGGCCCAGCGGATCGCCGACCGAGCCGCCGCACTGCTGTTCTGGTTCGCCCTTATCGCCGGCATCATCACCGCCATCGTGTGGACCGTGCTCGGACAGCCCGACCAGGCGGTGATTCGCACGATCACCGTGCTGGTCATCGCCTGCCCGCACGCCCTCGGCCTGGCCATTCCGCTGGTGGTGGCAATCGCCACCGAGCGCGCCGCCCGCGGCGGGGTGCTGGTCAAGGACCGTCTGGCGCTGGAATCGATGCGGACCGTCAACACCGTGCTGTTCGACAAGACCGGCACCCTCACCAAGGGCCAGCCCACCGTCACCGCCATCCAGCCCTCCGCCGGTCACAGCGAGGAGGAGGTGCTCGCCCTCGCCGCCAGCGCCGAGACCGACTCAGAACACCCGCTGGCCCGCGCGATCGTGGCGGCCGCCCAGCACCTAGGCCTGCGGCTGCAACCTGCGCGGGACTTCACCTCCTCCCCTGCGGTCGGGGTAACCGCCACCGTGGACGGTCATCAGGTGCAGGTCGGTGGCCCATACCTGCTGGAGCAACACGGTGTCTCTGAGCTGGAGGCTGCCGACCGGTGGCGCGCCGACGGGGCGACAATCCTCCACGTCCTCGCCGACGGCCGTGTCATCGGTGCGCTCAAGTTGGCCGACGAGATCCGCACCGAATCCCGCGACGCGGTCGAGCGCGCTGCACGCACGCAACATCCGAGTCGTGATGATCACCGGAGATGCCGAGGCCGTTGCGGGCTCCGTCGCCGAAGAGCTCGGAATCGACCGCTACTTCGCCGGTGTCCGGCCCGAAGACAAGGCCGACAAGGTGAAACAGCTCCAAGCCGAGGGTAGGCGGGTCGCCATGGTCGGTGACGGGGTCAACGACGCGCCCGCGTTGGCCCAGGCCGACGTAGGAATTGCCATCGGCGCCGGCACGGACGTCGCCATCGCCTCCGCTGGCGTCATTCTCGCCAGCGACGACCCCCGCTCGGTGCTGTCGGTCATCGCCCTCTCCCAGGCCAGCTACCGCAAGATGAAACAGAACCTGTGGTGGGCCGCCGGCTACAACCTGATCTCCGTGCCGCTGGCCGCCGGCGTCCTGGCCCCGATCGGTTTCGTCCTCCCGATGTCGGTCGGAGCCATCCTGATGTCGGCGTCCACCATCGTGGTCGCCCTCAACGCCCAGCTGCTGCGACGCCTCGACCTGCGGCCCGAGACCATCGTCTGAGTTCGCGCTCTCAGGAGAGGCGAATCATCACCTTCGACGAACCGGTGGACCGGTCCGCGGCGAGCTCGAAGCCGCGAACGGCGTCGTCGATCGACACCTCATGGGTGATGAGCGGGCTGACGTCCACGCCGTTCGCCATGAGCTGAAGGGCCTGGGAGATCTCGTCGATGAACCGATATGAGCCGCGGTAGTCGATCTCGCGTGTCACGATATTGCCGAGTGCGACGGGCACCTCGTCAGCCGGTAGGTTGCCGACCTGGACCAGGACCCCGCCGCGGCGGACCGCCGCGATGACCGCGCCGAGCGCCTTCGGGGCGCCTGAAGCCTCGATCGCGACCTCGACGTCCTGCGACAGACTGCCGCCGCGGCCGGGGTTCGCGGTCTCATCCGCGCCCATCCGGCGGGCGATGTCGAGGGCCGCGTCCGAGAGGTCGACGGCAATCACCCGCTTCGCGCCGGCAGCCTTCGCCGCGGCGACCGCCAGGACGCCGATCGGACCGCAGCCGTTGACCAGGACGTCCCGGCCGGTGACGTCGCCTGCTCGCCAGAGCGCGTGCAGTGCGACACCGAACGGCTCAGCGATCGCGGCTTCCTTCGTGGACACACCCTCAGGCAGGACCCGCAGCTGGTCCGGGCGCACCGCGCGGAATCGGCTGAACCCGCCCTGCTCGTGCGGCCGGAAGGCCGCCGATCCGAAGTAGCGGACCTCGGGCCACAGGTTGGTGCGGTACGCGATCTCCTCGGGCACCTGGTGCTCGCCAACCGGGGTGGCCGGGTGAATGGTTACCGGTACGCCGACCCCGACCAGTCGTTTCGCGAGTTGCACGGCCGCGTCCGCGCCGATGTCGACCACGCGCCCGGCGACCTCGTGCCCGAGAACCAACGGATCTTCCAGAACCGCGGTCCCCGAAACGCCCTTCTGCCAGTAGGCGACATCGGAGCCACAGATGCCGCCCCACTCCATCTCGACGAGGACCTGGTCGCTGCCGCAGACAGCGTCGGAGATCTCTTCTACCCGGAGGTCGTCCTTACCGTGCACGACGACTGCCCTCACGAGCTACCTCCTCTCTCCCTCGCCCCGGTGGGCCTCAGAACAAGTTGACCAGGCCCACGATGCCGACGAGGAAGACCGCGATAGCGGAGATCACGAGCATCACCAGGAAGCCTGTACCGTCCTTGGTACGCGGGTCGGTCTGCGCGTGTGTCAGGTACAAAGTGGCGACCGCGACGCCCATCAGATAGATGGCGTTGAGTATTCCGGCGAGGAGCACCAGGGCCAGTGGGGAGGAGACGATGGTGCCCAGCAGGCCCCACACGATCGGCAGCACGATCATGATGACGCGCATCCAGCGGTCCCGCTGCTTCTGGTCGCTCCAGTCGAACGCGCCGAACACGGCGAGGGTGTTGCCGACCTGGCGGCCGAGGCTGGGGACGTTCGCGATGATCGTCTTGAACAGGGCGACGCCCGCGCCGGCGAGGAAGACGACCCCACCCCAGGTGCCGAGCGTCGAGGAGAAGATGCTCGAGATCGTGGTCATCACCTCCTGGCCCTCCGGGACGACGCCCTGTGGGTTCAGCACGGCCGCGCCGAGGATGTAGAACGCGGCGGTCGAGATCGTGTAGACCAACCAGGCGACCCATGCGTCGAGCTTCATCACCGAGATCCAGCCCCGGGCCCGCTTGACCCAGGCCTCGGAGCCGTCGTTCGGGCCGGTCCAGGCGGCATAACCCTTCTCGACGCACCAGTAGGTGTACGCGGTGATCTCACCCGCGCCGACACCGGTCAGGCCGAACATCGACAAGGCGACACCCATGGCGCCGGCAGCAATTTGGAACCGCATACCGCCGGCCAGGTCGCCCACGGTCCAGGAGAACTCGGTCGTCCGGAGCAGGAACACCAGGACGACGGCGAAGACGGTGACGAGCAAGACCAGGGTGGTCGAGACCCTTTCGACCACCGTGTACTTGTTGGCGATATGGATGGCGATGGCCACGACCACGAGGATCGCCACCCAGGTGCCTATCGACAATAACGAGTACGGATCCTCGCCGATCGGCAGCAGCGTCGAGAAGGCGAACGCAGACGCGGTGATGACGCCTGCCTGGCTGACCAGGAACTGCACGAACATGAGCAAGACGAGCCAAGCCATCCACCCACGCTTGGCGATCCTCGGTGGAACCTCGTTGTAGCCCGTGATCGCGACCTTGCCTGTCGATATCGCCCAGCGGCCGAGCTCGACCTGCACCCACACCTTGACGAATGTCGAGACCAGGACCAGCCACAGGAGCAAGAAGCCGACTTGGGCGCCCAGCGTCGTCGCGGTGAGGAGTTCACCGGACCCGACGACCGCGGCCGACGTGATCATGCCCGGCCCCAGGAACCTGAGCCTGCCCGTGAAACTTGTCGGCGGATTCTGGATGTCCCCCGGGTCCAGGGCGTACGGATCGGCCAGGTCTTTAGTGTGCTTCGTCGGCTGAGACGTCGTTGGCTCGGATGTGGTCATGGATCCACCGGTTCTGATTCAGCTACCCGACCCCTAGCCTGCTGTCTTCCCATTCCGGAGTCAATCACTGAGGGGCTTCGCTGTGGCGGATCGAGCGGGCGAGCAGTTTCCGAAGCTCGCTGAACCAGAGCACGAAGCTGCCCATCGCGATGCATATGAGCCACTGCTCCCAAGTCAGCGGCACGGTGCCGAAGGCTGTGTTGAGGAATCCGAGGTGGACCACCGCGATCTGGAGGATGACGGAGAGCGCAATCGCGCCCAACAGCCACCGGTTGACCAACAGGTGGCGGAATGCGCTCACGGTATCGGAGCGGGCGTTGAGCAGTTGAAGAGTTGGCAGAAAACCAGCACCGTAAAGCCGGCGGTGCGGGCGTTGGCCAGGTCCTGGGTCCCGTGGACCAGCCCGCCGGGCAGAAAGATGTCGATGGTCAGCAGGGTGACCACTGCCATGACCACACCGATCTCCAGCACACCAGCCCACATCTGCCGGTCGATCACGCGGTCGGTCAGCTTCCGCGGCGGCCGTACCATCACATCCTCAGTCTCTGGGTCGATGCCCATCGCTAGGGCTGGACCGGAGTCGGTGATGAGGTTGATCCAGAGGATCTGAGTGGCCGGCAGCGGCAGTACCACCGCCTCGCCGGCGCCGGTCAGTCCGATTACGCGGCGAAGACCACGCCGAGGAATACGGTGAGGACCTCGCCCATGTTCGAGGAGAGGAGGTAGCGGAGGAACTTCTTGATGTTGTCGAAGATTCCCCGGCCCTCACGGACCGCCTCCACGATGGTGGCGAAGTTGTCGTCAGCCAGGATCATGTTGGCGGCCTCTTTGGTGACTTCGGTGCCGGTCATGCCCATGGCGATCCCGATGTCGGCGGACTTCAGGGCCGGCGCGTCGTTGACGCCGTCTCCGTCATGGCGACGATCTTCCCGTCGGCCTGGAGGGGGTCGATGATCTGTAGTTTGTGTTTCGGTGCCACCCGGGTGTAGATGGAGTTTCCCGTACGGCCACGGCGAAGGCATGCTCGTCGAGTCGGTCGAGTTCGAGCCCGGTGAGTGCGACCGCACCCGACTGGACGATGCCCAGATCCTTCGCGATCCGCTCTGCGGTCTGCGGATGGTCGCCGGTAATCATCATCACTCTGATTCCGGCTCTGTGTGCCTCTGCTATCGCCACTGCAGCTTCGGGGCGGGGCGGGTCGATGATCCCCACCGTGCCGACGAAGATCAGATTTTGCTCCAAGTCCTCAGACGGCTCGGCGGTCTCGCCGTCGGCGAGTGGTCGGTACGCCACCGCCAGCGTACGCAGCGCATCCGTGGAGAGCTCGGTAACATCTGCCAGGATCTGCTGCCGGACTTCATCGACCAGCTCGACGACATCGGTTCCGGTTCGTACGCGGGTGCAGCGTTCCAGTAGCACGTCCGGGGCTCCTTTGGTGATCAGCACCAACGAGTGGCCCTGCTCGTGATCTTTCTCGATCGTGGACATGCGCTTGCGTTCGGAGGTGAATGGGATCTCTGCAACGCGTTCGAACCGCTGCACGCGCTTCTCGGTGACGCCCAGCTTTCGCTCGGCGACCAGGAAGGCAGCCTCGGTCGGATCGCCTTCGATGTGCCACTCACCGTCTCGGTGCTGAAGGTCCGCGTTGCTGGCCAGGCTGCCGCCGCTGAGCACCACGATGTTCTCGGCGAGCTGTGGGCCACCAGTGAGTTCCAACCCCCGCTCAGTGACAACGCTGCCTTCCGGTGCGTATCCGACCCCGGTGACCTCAGCCTTACCTGAGGCTGTGATCACCCGCTGGATCGTCATCTCTGACCTGGTCAGCGTCCCGGTCTTGTCCGAGGCGATCACCGAGGCAGAGCCCAGCGTTTCCACCGAGGAAAGTTCCTTGACGATCGCTCGGTGCTTGGCCATCCGCTGCACACCGAGCGCCAACACCACCGACAGGATCGCCGGCAGCCCTTCCGGTACGGCGGCAACGGCTAGCGAGACTCCGAGCAACAAGATGGTGATGACATCCCCGGCCGTCCGCGCGTCGGAGATGACAAATACCGTCGCCACGACGACCATCGCGATGATGAGCACCGTGACGCCCAGCATCCGCCCGATCCGGCCGACTTCGATCTGGAGTGGTGTGGGCTCCTCCTCGGTTGCTTCCAACATCTCCGCGATGGAACCCATTTCCGTCGCCATCCCCGTCGCAGTGACGATGGCGCGTGCGCTGCCCTGAGCGACGGCTGTGCCCTGAAGACCATGCACCGCCGATCGCCCAGAGCAACTGGTCCCGGCAGCGCTGAGACGTCCTTCTCCACCGCCTCGCTCTCCCCGGTCAAGGAGGCTTCCAGGACTCGCAGCGCCGACGCTTCGGTGAGCCGTCCGTCGGCGCCGACGGCATCCCCCTCGGCCAGGACGAGCAGGTCCCCAGGTACCAGCTGCTGACTCGGTATCCGTGCCAACCGCCCATCGCGGAGAACTGATGACGTGACAGCAGTCATCTCCTGCCAGGCCGCCACCGCACTCTCGGCCCGGGCCTCCTGCACGTATCCCCAGACCGCGTTCAGCACCACGACGGCCGCGATCACGATCGCGTCCACCGGTAAGCCGTTCCCGCCGCCAAGCGCCCAGGCAAGAAGTGAGATGGTGACCGCGGCCAACAGAAGATAGATCAGCGGATCGCGGAACTGGGCCAAGATCTTGCGCCAGGTTGGCACCGGCGGAGCCGCTCGAAGCGCGTTCGGACCATCCGCCTCGAGGCGGCGTGCCGCCTCCGCCGAAGACAGCCCCAAGTCCAGATCAACCGCCAACGCCTCGGCTACCTCCGCAACGTCGAGGACGGAGGCATCCTGTCGCAGTCCGGTCGTCACGTTACGCCCCTCCGACCACCGCCACTGGACAGCGCGCACCGTGGATAACTGCGAAAGCGGTCGAGCCTGGAATCATCAAGCGGGGATGCCCCCTGCCACTTGCTCCGACGACCAGGAGACCGGCGTGAGTCGAGGCATCTACCAGGCTCGGTTCCGGCACCCCGTCCTCCAGGCGGGTTCCGACGGTCAGACGCGGATGTGCTTCTGCCAACAATGCACATGTGCGCTCCAGGATGTCGGCTGCCGAGCGTCGTAGATCCTCCTGACTGACAACGGGAACCGAGAGCTCGCCAGTGCAGCAGATCACCTCCATCGACGCGGATCGGCTGGCGGCGAAATCGGCCGCGAACGCCACGGCAGACGCTGCTCGTTCCGAGCCGTCCGTCCCCACGACGACACGGCTTCGAGGGCCGACCACCGTGGCTGCGGCACCCTCCTTCACCACGACCACCGGGCACTGGGCGCTGCTAGCCACGGCGAAGGAGATCGAACCCAGAAGGGTGGCGAGAACCGAACCATGGCCGCGCGAGCCCACCACAAGAAGGGACGCCTCAGCGGACTCTTCCACCAGCGCCTGCGTTGGACTGGTCACAACCGTGCGGCCAACGGCTATCAGGTCCGGGTGTGCGGCTCTCACCTCGGCGAGGCCGGTATCGGTAACCTCTCTCGCCGCATCCAGTGCACCCGGCTCGAACTCAAGGAAGCCGGACTCTGGAGGGAGCGTCATCCCGGGATAGTTGGCTGCGAAAAGGACGATCAACGCCGCGGCGCGGTGAAGCGCCTCCTCCGCTGCCCAGTGGAGCGCCTCGTTTGCATGCTTCTTGCCGTTGTAGCCGACGAGGACAGGCATTTGGCCGATCGTACCGTTAGGCCGCGGCGTACCAGAGACCGGAGCTGCCCGTCGGAGCCGGGGAACAGCTTGAGGATGTTGCCGTTTCGGCGATCGGAGCTCAAATCACGGGGCAGAGCCTTCAGTACCGGAAGATGGCGGCGATGTCGCCGCCACCGGGCACCTCCGCGGCGGGGACAGCGTAGAGGTCGCCGCGGGCGGACAGGACGTGGATCGCTTTCCGGTCGAGCAGCTCGCAGTGGGCGAAGGCCTCATCGACGCCGAGCTCGACGACCGTCGCCCCGCCGGATAGCTGTTCCCAGCACCACGGCTCGGTCGCCAGAAACAACGTCTCCACGGAGCAGCCGGCCGAGCACGGTCGGCGGGACCTGCACCTGTCACTATTCATCCCGACGCACACCATCGGCGTCGGGTCAACGGATACGTACGTCATTGATCAAGCGGTCCGCCAAAATCCAGACCAGCTTTCGGTGGAGGAGCTGCACGCCGCGGCATGGCCGCTGGTGGAGACGATCCTCAGCCGAGAGCGCGCCTCGGCAATCGGGCGGTTCGAGGAGTTGCACGGCATGGGCCTTGCCTCGAACAATCCGGTCAAGATTGAGGAGGCCGCTCGGCACGGCCGGGCAATCGAGATGTCGGACTCGGGCATCCCGGACAACCAGGTCGAACCGGGGGACCAGCTCGACCCCGAGGAGCGAGCCCTCGGCCTGACGCACGCCGACCAGCTGCGTGACCTCGTCGCCGTCGTGCGGGCCCGCCGTGCCGGTGATCTAGACGCCCACCCGAAAGTCGGCTCGGCCGACGGGCGCCGCGTTCTCGCCCTCATCCTTGGCATGTACGAGTCCGCAAGTACCGACCGACCCGTGCGACTTGTGTGATCGAGGCTCCTCCGTTGCTCCAAGCGGCCAAACCGGCCAGGGGGCGCCGGCCGGCCGGCGAGGACGTCCAGGGGCGGCCAGTCGGTACCCATCCTTCCCGCGCCAGCGACCGCGACGAAAGGACCAGCAGGGTACCCATGGGCGTCAGCGGCCTTCGCACGACGTGGGCTGGCAGCTATCGAGAATGGCGCCCCCAGTACCTAGCCAGCCACACGCCCACAACAACCAAGGTGCCCGCCGCCACGCCTGATGCATCAGCCAGGAGGGCTGAGGCGATGACAAGCCCAGCCAACCCCAATGTCGCGGTGACGATCGCCCTGCGGCGATGAGGAGGTGACATCGCCATCGTGGATGGCGGAGCGCTTCCGTTCATCACCACACGCATGGGGACTGTTTCCAGTTCGTGCGCGGACGGATCCTCGAGCAGCACCTGCTGCTTCGGGCGTGTCATTGTGTCCATGATCAAATGTCTTCTTTCATCGGTTCGGTCGGCGGGCGGGGTTGGGCTATCCGGGAGGCCCTTGGGCGACACCATTCGGCGAACCCACTGCAGGGAGTGCAGAGCCTGGTCATCGGCAGGACCTCCAGCCGTTCCCACCGGATCGGACAGGCGCTTACAGGTTCTGTAGGGAGACGTTCCTCCAGCCGCCGGAGGGCATGTCAATCTCGCCCAGGGCCGATTCCGCGGCCACTGTAAGGATGTGGGTGACCTGGAGGCCGGACTGGTCTGCGGTGGCGAGGGCCTCGGCGGTGTCCGTCGCGAGCTCGTCGAGTTGTCGGGCACGGAAGCGGCCCTGTTGGTCCAGCTCTGCCCGGATGGCAGGTGGCCAATCTTGCAGCACAGCGAAGCTGGTCGACCCGACCGAGTCGATCATCGGATGCATGGTCGTTCCTTCGAAGACGAGGGGATGGAGGATCAGCCGGTCGGCACCGGCCAGAGAGTTAGCGGAGCGGGAAGCCAGCTGGGCGCACAGCGGGTCTGGGAGCGGTGCCGAATCGATCGAGCAGCCGTACGCCGAGTTCGGCGTGTGCGCTGAGGATCGAGGAGTCCAGTTCGCCCAAGTGTCGTGCTGGTCGTCGGCAGGAGGCCCGCAGTCATTACGGACGATGACCAACGCGGCCACGGTCGTCGCGCAGCCGTCGGGGCTTGGGAGACATGCCCTCGGCGCCGGTGCAGAGGTCGGACTACCGGAGGACCTGGAGATCGCCGCCGACCCGTACCTCGTCGCGGTCGCGGGACGGAGTGGACGGCCCCGCGATGAATCCGGTCCAGCCCGGGGCTTGTGCGGGGTGTGCGGCCGGCTCTAGCACCAGGAGTAGCAGCAGGATCAAGGCAATACCAACAAGAACGATCATGGCAGCAATTTTATCGTCATATTGTTTCTGCCATCAGTGGCAGGCTCGGCGATGTTCAAACTGCTTGTTTGCCGATCGTCGGCAACGTGGAAGTGATGAACACCGGCAAGAGGATCAGAAACGTGAGCCGCCCGCACTGAAGCGCTCGAATGATTTGACGGGTTTCCACTTGGCACGATGAGACCAGGCGCTGGTTGGGCCCAATCGAGTCATGTTCGACTCCCGATAAGAACTCCGACCCGACGATCGGCGCTCGGTCGCACCACGAATCGATCGAGCAAGCAGTGGACGAGCAGCGACGGTACCCGCCACAGGCGATCACATCAGCGTGGCCCTGGCCTGGAGGTCAGGCGAGAGGGTGTCGACGTGGCCACCGCATGGGGGTCGTTGACGAGCGACAGCACGAATGCGACCTCCTGATCGCCGAACTCCTTGTTTTCGACCTCTGTCGTTCGACGCTGCGACGTCACTCGAAAGCCGGCGTTGCTGGCGAACCCGATTGCACGCCCGTTCTCGGTGCTGACCCAGTAGTACAGCTTCGTCCGGCCGGCCTTGATCGCTTGGTCCGCGGCCGCTTGGACGAGCCGCGAGGCTACGCCGGTATTGCGCGCCTCAGGAGTCACCCACAAATCGCAGATATCGGCCGACTGGGAATCTCCTTGAGTCATCTCGAGCGATGCGACTCCCAGCCGTACTCCATCACGCTCCGCAAGCAACCGATCGGCGCGCCGCATAAGGTCTCGCCAGTACTCATCAGGCTGTGCCGCCTCCTCAGGGTAGGCGGCGACGAAAGCCTCGGGCGCTTCCTGAAGCGCGGCCAGACGGACGGCTCGGAACTCTCGCCAGTCGTTGTCTGTCAATACACGCACGGTGATCTCGCTCATCCCCAATGCTCTCACGGCATAACCGCTCGGCTGAAGCCAGCAGTCGCAGGCGCTAGCGTGGTCGGCGTTGCCAAGTCATCTGAATGCTGTATCTGGGGTATCAGTCGGCGTCGAGGACAACACAGCATCTGTCTGGTGCGGGATCGAGCCGGGCGGCGAGCCCGCTCTTGCTGACTCGGTCGGTGATTGCGGCGATGATGGCTAGGTTCATGCCGCAGACGAGCTGGGTGTGTTCCTGGGCGAGTGTGTGGAATGGGCAGTTGGACAACAGAATGGCGCCGTCGGTCCGGTGCGGCGCGTACCCG
Source organism: uncultured Actinomycetota bacterium (assembly GCA_963711015.1). Classification (GTDB taxonomy): domain Bacteria; phylum Actinomycetota; class Actinomycetes; order Propionibacteriales; family Propionibacteriaceae; genus Microlunatus. The sequence continues at coordinate 13,689 of CAVQCQ010000030.1, read as the reverse complement.
TAGCCGGCCAGTGCTTGACAGGTGGCGGCGATGAGCCGTTCGCGGCTCGGTCGAGGACCGGCGGCTGCTCGGGCCTGGTCGCCGACGACGCCGCCCCACTGGGCGGCGACCGCGGTCAAAGCGTTGGCGGCAGTCGCGCCGTCTTCGCCGGCGTCGTCGATGGCGCTAGCCAGTAGGTGACCGGCGAGGTCGTAGCGGCGTTCGGGCACGGTCACAGACAGCTCACGGTTGGATCGCGTGTACAGCTTGGTGGGCCGACCGGCACCCGGGCCTCGACGATCGGAGAGCCGCTTGAAACTGGTGTCGAGCAAACCCTCCTCGGCCAGCTTGTCGAGATGGAACTTGGCGGTGTGCCGGGCAATGGCGAGAGCGTTGGCAGCCTGATCCCGGCTGACCGGCACTGGCTGTGCGCTCACATAGAGGTAGAGATCGCGTCGGATCGGATCCGCGAGGGCCGCGATGACGGCCAGCCGCTCGGTGAGATCACCGTCAGTCATGAACGCCACCCTTGCCCTCCACCGAGTCTCTTGACGACAGCCCGCGCGACCTTGGGACTGACCGTCCCACATTCTCAGCCGTCGTCCTGGAAGCTGGACGACCTGCCGACGGCCTGTTCGCGGTGGTGTTCGATTCGCTCGCTCGGCCCACCGCTTGCCCCGTACACCAATCCAGGCGGGAAGCTACGCGCCCGACGTTGTCGATCCACCGGTTCCGTCCCGACCCGGCCTGTCCTGCTTCCCCATACTCTTGCCGATGCTCGGCAATGTCTTGCGGCCTAGTTGGCTGACCGCAGCCCTGCCCCTTCGCGGACTCCTCAGCCATGGTTGAGGAGTGCCTTGAGAACCGCAGCCGCGTCGGCAAGCGCGGCGCATGCCTCGATGGGTGACCTGGTCCGGTTGAAGGCGTCACAACGCCACCTCTCTAAAGAACACATCCCTTGACGAAAGATACTCGTCGGTCTAACGTAGACAGTATTGTCCTTTAGAAACGGAGTCAACAGTGAGGGACTACCTCGTAGTTGGCTGGCTCGCCGGCATCATCGCGAACCTGCTGACCATCGCCGGCTTCTATGACGTCGCGCTGCGCGACTTCGGCCTCCTCCTGGCCGCACTGGCCCTGGCCCGGCTGGCGCCGGCCTTCCGCCGTAGCACCCAGGGCGCCTCGAAGGGATCGGCCTCGTGACCTCGGCGCCGCTGGCCGCACACCGTTCAACCGGGGGCCGCCAAGCTCAAGCCGTCCAACGAGCGGCATTGCGGGTGGTCCGGCCGTCGAGCGAAGTCGATCTCGTCGCCGCAGAGCATGCAGCGGCCGCGTTCCTGGTCGCGCTCGGTGTCGACCTCGACTCCGAGAGCATGGCCGCCACCCCGGCTCGGATGGCCCGGGCGTACGCCGAGATGTTCAGCCCGCGGCCATTCGACCTGACGACCTTCCCCAACGACGCCGAGTACGACGAGCTGATCATCGCCCGCTCGATCCCGGTGCAGTCAGTGTGTGAGCACCACCTGCTGCCGTTCGTCGGGGTGGCCCATGTCGGCTATCTCCCCGGAGACCGGATTCTCGGCCTGTCCAAGCTGGCCCGGGTTGTCGAGCTATTCGCCCGCCGCCCCCAGGTGCAGGAGCGGCTCACCCAACAGATCGCCGACTGGCTCCAGGAGCAGGTCGCACCACGCGGTGTCGGTGTCGTCGTTGAGGCCGAGCACCTGTGCATGACGGTTCGCGGCGTCGGGGCCCGCGGCACCACGACGGTCACCTCGGCACTGCACGGCCAGCTCCGTGAGGCCGCTTCTCGGGCCGAGTTCTTCACTCTGATTGGTACCAACGGACATCCAGGAGTGCGCCGTGGCTGACCGGCTCGAAGACCTGAGTGCAGCAGGAGTCTCCATCTGGTTGGACGACCTGAGCCGGAAGCTGCTCGTCACCGGAGCGTTGAAGCGGCTGGTCGAGCACAGCCATGTCGTCGGGATCACCTCCAACCCGACGATCTTCGCGAACGCCATCGGCGGCAGCGCCGACTACGACGACCAGATCCGAGAGCTCGCCCAGCGAGGAACGTCCACCGCCGAGGCGTTGCGGCTGATCACCGTCGCCGATGTGCGAAGTGCCTGCGACGTGCTTCGGCCCGTCTACGACGCCACCGACAGCGTCGACGGCCGCGTGTCCATCGAGGTCGACCCGCGACTCGCCCATGACACCGCCGACGCGATCACCGAAGCACGGCAGCTATGGCAACTCGTCGACCGGCCCAACCTGTTCATCAAGATCCCGGCCACCAAGGCCGGCCTGCCCGCCATCGCCCAGTGCCTGGCAGAAGGGATCAGCGTCAACGTCACCTTGATCTTCTCCCTGCAGCGCTACGCAGAGGTGATCGACGCGTTCCTCGACGGCATGGAACAAGCCCTCACCGCCGGCCGCAACCTGTCCACGCTGACGTCTGTGGCGTCGTTCTTCGTCAGCAGAGTCGACACCGAGATCGACAACCGGCTGGACAAGATCGGCACCCCGGAAGCGCGAGCGCTGAAAGGAAAGGCCGCGATCGCCAACGCCAGACTGGCGTACGAGCACTACGAGCGGGTCTTCTCCGGTGACCGGTGGACAGCGCTACAGGCGGCCGGTGCCCACCCACAGCGCCCGCTGTGGGCCTCGACCGGTGTCAAGGACCCGTCGTATGACGACACCAGATACGTGGTCGACCTTGTCACCCGAGGCGTGGTCAACACCATGCCGCAGGCCACCCTGGCGGCGGTAGCCGATCACGGCACCATCCGCGGCGACACCATCCGCCCGTTCTACCCAGACGCGCATCAGGTGTTCCACGACCTCGCTGCTGTCGGGGTCGACTACGACAACGTGGTCGACCTGCTCGAGACCGAGGGCCTGACGAAGTTCGAAGAATCCTGGGCCACGGTCACCGACGAGCTCAGCGACCGCCTCCGCACGACATCCCCACATCCCAACGCAGACGACGCACCCCTGCCACATGAAAGGGCTCACTCATGACAACCGAATCCAGCTTTCTCATCGTCGGCGGCGGCCTGACGGGCGCCATTGCGGCACAGACCCTGCGCGAGGAAGGCTTCGACGGGAGGATCACCCTGCTCGGAGATGACTCGCACCGTCCGTACGAACGCCCTCCGCTGTCCAAGGACTACCTCCAGGGCAACGCCGACCGCGAGAGCATCTTCGTGCACCCGGAGACCTGGTACGCCGACCATGATGTCGAGCTGCGTCTGGGCGCCACCGTGACTTCGCTCGACCCCACCTCGCGGACCGTGACCACCGCCGCCGGCGCACGGTTCGACTACGACAAGCTGCTGCTGGCCACGGGCTCGACACCCCGGCGCCTCAGCCTGCCAGGCTCCGACCTCGACGGCGTGCACTACCTGCGCAATCTCGAGGACAGTGACCGCATCAAGGCCGGCTTCGCGCGGGCACAGCGAGTCGCCATCATCGGCGCCGGCTGGATCGGGCTGGAGACCGCCGCCGCTGCCCGCCACGCAGGACTGGACGTGACCCTCCTCGAGTCGGCAGCGATGCCGTTACTGCGCGTCCTCGGCCCGGAGGCTGCACGCACCTTTGCCGACCTGCACCATGAACACGGTGTGGACCTGCGCTGCCAGGTTGCGGTAGCCGAACTGACCGGCAGAAACGGGTCAGTGACCGGTGTCATGTTGAGCGACGGGAGCCGGATCCAGGCCGACATGGTCCTTGTCGGAGTCGGGATCACCCCCAACACGGAGCTGGCCGCCGCGGCCGGCCTAAACGTCGGAAATGGGGTCATCGTCGACCAGCACCTGCGCACCTCCGACCCGGACATCTTCGCCGCCGGTGACGTCGCCAACGCGTACAACCCGCGCCTCGGTAGACATCTCCGCGTGGAGCACTGGGCCAACGCACGGCGCCAAGGCGCCACCGCCGCCAAGGCGATGCTCGGACAGGACGCGGTCGACACCCGACCGTCGTACTTCTACTCCGACCAGTACGACCTCGGCATGGAGTACACCGGCGATATCGGCCCGTCTGGCTACGACCAGGTCATCTTCCGCCGACACTCTGACCCCAGCCAGCTGATCGTCTTCTGGCTTCAGGAACAACGGGTCCTGGCCGGCATGAACATCAACATCTGGGATGTCGCCGGCGACATCGAGCGACTCGTCCAATCAGCGCACCCAGTCAACACCGACGACCTCGCCAACCCCGGCGTCCCGCTGACCAGTTTGCTGCAGCGGCCAGCCGTGTCGTCACTCCACTGATAACGCTCTGGCCGTGACGTGATCGGGCATCCAGTATGTCGTGACGGAGCCGTGGCGCCTGCGGGAGGCAGGCCTTGGCCTGGACGTGCTGGCTCAGACGGAATCAGTTTTCGCATTGTCCAACGGCCACATTGGTTGGCGCGGGAACCTGGACGAGGAGTGAGCCGTACGGCTTGCCGGGCTCCTATCTCTCAATGGTGTCTTCAAGATCCGACCGTTGCCGAATGCGGCACGTTCGGACGACGGTGTCCACCACCTTGGAGCCGTGGCGACGGCTCCGGCTTCCATGTCAATGCAGACATCGCCGGGGCGGCAGTCCGGCATGTTCGCGCCACCGACGACCGGGCTCGCGTTCGGATTAGTCCTGACCGGGCGAACGCTGCGCGTTGAGGTGAGCAGCGCAGTAGCCACCTATTCCATCGAAACCGGCATGCAGGTGCAGCTCCTCCTCCACGGTTAGCCGGTCGAGGTGCGGGGTGTGTCCCTCTCTCCGGATAGTGGCCCCAAATGGGAGATTGTCTCCCGGAAAGAAGGGTCATTGTGGGAAGGTATCGAAAGTTCAGCCCGGAGTATCGGGACGAGGCCGTGAAGATGGTGATCGAAACCGGCACGGCCGATCGCGGAGGTGGCGCGGGATCTGGGCATCAATGAGAGCACGTTGGGTAATTGGGTGACGCAGTACCGGCGTGACCACCCGGTGAGTGAGGAACTCGACCGTCGCTGATCGGGCGCGGCTGAAGGAACTGGAGAAAGAGAACCGTGAGCTCCGCATGGAGCGGGACTTCCTAAAAAAAGCGGCCGCCTTCTTCGCCAAGGAACAATGAGCGAGAAGTTCGCGTTCATTGCCGCGGAGCGGGCCGACGTGACCAGCCCCTACCCGGTGGTCAAGATGTGCGCCTGGCTGGGCGTGTCGACGTCTGGCTTCTACGACCACCTCAACGCCGTCGAGTCCGACCGGGACCGGCGCCGGGCCAAGATCATCGGCCACGTCCGGGCGGCGTTCGAGCGGGTCGGGGCGCGTACGGGGTCCGTCGGGTGTGGCGGGTGCTGGCCCGCAGCCACGACCCGGAGGTCGCGTCGTGCTCGCGAAGCTGGTCGCCACGATCATGCGCGAGCTGGGTCTGAGAGGCTGCCAGCCGCGCGCCTACAAGACCACCACCCAGCCGGACCCGGATGCCACCGGGCAGCCAGCCGATCTGGTGGACCGGGACTTCACCGCCGACACCCCGGGCACCAAGCTGGTCGGCGACATCAGCTACATCCGCACCTGGCCGGGCTGGCTGTATCTGGCCACCGTGATCGACTGCTGCACCCGGGAGGTGGTCGGCTGGTCGATGGCCGCTCACATGCGGACAGACCTGGTCTGCGATGCGATGACGATGGCCGCCGGCCGCGGCGGTCTGCACCCCGGGGGCGATCTTCCACTGTGATCGCGGCGCTCAATACACCAGCGCCGAATGTGGATCTCAACCGGCAACCTTTCACATTCCGACCCTGCCGACTTCGGGCGCCAAACCCACCCAACCTCTCGCGCGGGCTCCTCATCACCACCACCCGACCGGGCTCAGATCGCCTCTGCAAGTGCTGGGAGCCTGGGCCTGGTCATCACGGTGACCGGCGGTTGTGGCCTGCCGATTTAGCTCTCTCTCGACGACCTCCTCGCTCAGCACTCGTTCAGGCGTCACCGTTTCGGTTCACTTGTTCAAGATGGCCGCGAGGACGGCCGCCTCGCTGATGTCGACAGCCTTACTGGCGGTCAACAAGGTCAGGCGACGGTCAGCGGCCAGATCCCGGAGATGTTGCAGGACCTGAGCCCGCTCAGCTTGCTCGAGCTCGGCACTGTAACGCTGAGTGAACTCCTCAAACTTCGCAGGGTCGTGGCTGTACCACTTCCGCAGCTCATTGGACGGGGCCACATCCTTGCGCCACTCGTCGAGCGCTGCCCTTGCCTTGGTCATTCCACGCGGCCAAATCCGGTCCACCAGCACCCTTACACCGTCGTCGACTTCGGGCTCGTCGTACACCCGGCGTACCCGCACCCCCGCTACCGTGGCCACGGTCCCAACCTTTCCGGGCGCGGGCCAAAGTAGCGTCGATCCCCTTGTCCAACGTCCAGGTCGTCCGCAAGTCCGACTTGCCTGCGCGTCGCCGGGCGTCGGTGCGAGGCGTTAGCGTGAGGCGCCGTGGGAGTCCTTGTCACCGGAGCTGCGGGCTTCATCGGCTCGCATATCGTCGATGCGCTGCTTGAGCGCGGCGACAACGTAACGATCGTCGATCACCTTCGCCGCAGCCCCCGCCCATGGGTCGCCGAGGCGCTGCGCAGCGGCGCCCAATTGCACGTCGTCGACGTGCGCGACCTGGACAAGCTGCGCGGCGCGTTCGAGGCGGTGCGACCTGAGGTGGTGATGCACCTCGCCGCTCAGGCGGACGTGCGCCGCTCCGTCGCCGACCCGGCCTACGACGTGCAGGTCAACGTGGCCGGCACGGTCTCGGTGCTCGAGGCGGCGCGTCACGTCGACGCCCGCCGCGTGTTGTTCGCCTCGACCGCCGCGGCATACGGCAACCCCGAGCAAGTGCCGACGGCTGAGGACGCGCCGCTTGCGCCGCTCTCGCCTTACGGAACGTCGAAGGCGGCCGCCGAGTGGTACCTCGATCAATATGCCCGGCTCCACGGCCTGTCGACCCTGTCGTTGCGCATGGCGAATGTCTACGGACCGCGACAGGATCCCCACGGAGAGGCGGGCGTCGTCGCGATCTTCGCGGGCGCTTCGGTGGCCGGTCAGGCGGTGACCGTCTTCGGCGACGGGCGGCAGACCCGTGACTACATCTACGTCGCGGATGTCGTCGACGCCTGGCTCACCGCCGCGGACAGCACCGCGCAGGGAGCTCTGAACCTCTCGACGGGCGCCGAAGTGAGCGTCATCGAGCTCGTGCGCGAGCTCGGACTCCCACACAAGCTGGCGCCGGCGCGTGTCGGCGAGGTCGCGCGGTCGTGTCTCGATCCCTCCGCAGCCAAGCGCGTGCTCGGCTGGAGCGCACAAGTCGGTCTCGCCGAGGGCCTCCGCCGGACGCTCGCGGCGCTGGACGCCGCCGGCGTGCCCGGAGTCGCGTCAGCGTGAGAGAAGCGCGAGGTCCGCGTCGACCATCAGGCGGATGAGCTCCTCGAAGCTCGTCGTCGGCTCCCAGCCCAGCACGCGCTTGGCCTTGCTCGCATCGCCCACCAGTAGGTCAACCTCGGCGGGCCGCTTGAAGGCATCGTCGATCACCACGTACGGCTCCCAGTCCAGACCCACCTGATCGAACGCGATCTCCACGCACCGCCGCACGGTGTTCGTCTCGCCGGTCGCGATCACGAAATCCTCAGGGGTTTCCTGCTGGAGCATCATCCACATGGCCTCGACGTAGTCCTTCGCGAAGCCCCAGTCGCGCTTGGCGTCCAGGTTTCCGAGCCGCAGCTCGCGCTCCAGGCCGAGCTTGATAGCCGCGGCATGCCAGGTGATCTTGCGAGTCACGAACTCCCGTCCGCGACGGGGTGATTCGTGGTTGAAGAGGATCCCCGAGCACAGCCGCAGGTCGTACGACTCGCGGTAGTTCACGGTGATGAAGTGTCCGTACACCTTCGCCACGCCGTAAGGCGATCGTGGATAGAAGGCCGTCGACTCGTTCTGCGGCGTCTCGGCGCACCTTGCCGAACATCTCGCTCGAGCTGGCCTGGTAGAAGCGGGCCTGCGGGCATACCTCGCGCACGGCCTCCAGCAGCCGGGTCACGCCGACGCCCGTGAATTCCGCGGTCAGCGTCGGCTGCACCCACGACACCGCGACGAAGGACATCGCGGCCAGGTTGTAGATCTCGTCCGGCTTCGCGGCGCGGAGAGCGTCCGTCATCGAGCGGTGGTCGAGCAGGTCCGCCTGGTGCAGGGTGATGCGATCGCGCAGGTGCTCGATCCGGTCGAACTTCTCCGTCGACGCGCGGCGGACCATGCCGTGGACTGCGTAGCCCTTGTCGAGCAGCAACTCGGCCAGGTAGGAACCGTCCTGGCCGGTGATCCCGGTGATCATGGCGTTCTTCACGAGCGCGGGCAGGCTAGCGGCGCGGCCAGGTGCCGCACGTACTGGCGCGCGAAGCCGGTGATGAATCGCGGGTTGTAGCGGAGGTACCGCCGCCACAGGCGGCGCGGCTCGCGGCTGAGGCGAAAGAGCCATTCGAGCCCCGAGCGCTGCATCCAGTCGGGCGCCTGCGGGATCAGACCGGCGTGGAAATCGAACGCTGCGCCGACGCCGACCAGCACCGGCGCGTCCAGCCGCGGGCGCATTCGCTGCATCCACTTCTCCTGGCGCGGGACGCCGAGCCCCACCCACACGACGTCCGGGTGCTTGGCGTTGATCTCTGTCGCGACGGCGTCTAGTTCCTCGTCGCTGTACTCGCCGAAGTGTTGGGTGGAGCCGCCGACGATCTGCAGGCCGGGATGCGCGAGGCGGAGCTTGCGGGCCAGTCGTGCGAGCGCCTCCGGGCTCGTCGCGACCGCCGTGGAGGTAGAAGCGCTGACCGGTGCGGCAGCGCGCTCGCAGGCCTCCTCATGAGTGTCGGGCCGTAGACGCGGTCCGGAAGCCGGTGGCCGAGCAGATTGAGCGCCCACACGAGCGGCTGGCCATCGGGAACCGTGAAGTCGGCGGCGAGCACCGCAGCACGTAGAGCACGATCCTCTTGCGAGGCCATCACGGTGTGAGTGGCGGCGATGCAGAGGTAACCCCGGTCTCGCGCGCGCGACCGTCGCGTCGATCCAGTCCAGCGTGCGCTCATAATCCGTCAGGGCGAGCGGGATGCCGAGGACCGCCGCCTGATCCGGGATCGGGGGAGCCGCAGCCGGCGTGCGCGTCGGGGTGAGCGGTTGCTGATGCGCCATGTGATCTCACGCACAAGAACGCCCGTCCATCGGGAAAGAAGCGGTTCAACGTTCGCTAGCGTGGCGCCGCTATGAAGGCAGTGATCCTGGCCGGCGGCCTCGGCACCCGCATCAGCGAGGAGACGGCGGTGCGGCCGAAGCCGATGATCGAGATCGGCGGCAAGCCGATCCTCTGGCACATCATGAAGATCTACTCCGCCCACGGGATCAACGACTTCGTCGTCTGCCTCGGCTACAAGGGCTACGTGATCAAGGAGTACTTCGCCAACTACTTCCTGCACACGTCCGACGTCACCTTCGACCTGGCGCGACAACGCGATGGAGGTGCACCAGATCGACGGCCGAGCCGTGGCGGGTCACGCTGGTCGACACCGGCGAGCGACACGCATGACCGGCGGGCGGCTGCAAGCGGGTGCTCGCACTACGTCGGCGACGAGGACGTTCTGCTTCACCTACGGCGACGGCGTCGCCGACGTCGACATCGGCGCGCTGGTCGCGTTCCACCGCGAGCACGGCCGGCTGGCGACGGTCACGGCCGTGCAGCCGCCGGGCCGCTTCGGCGCGCTCGAGATCGACGGCGAGCGCGGTCACGCGGCTTCCAGGAGAAGCCGCACGGCGACGGCGGCTGGATCAACGGCGGCTTCTTCGTCCTCTCAGCCCGGCGTCGGCGACTACATCGACGGCGACGACACGGTCTGGGAGCGCGAGCCGATGGAGCGGCCTGGCGCGCGACGGGCAGCTCGCGCCGTATCACGCACGACGGCTTCTGGCAGCCGATGGACACGCTGCGCGACAAGCGCCAGCTCGAGGACGCTGTGGGATCCGGGCGACGCGCCGTGGAAGACGTGGACGTAGACCCGCGACTTCTGGCGCGGGCAGGCGCGTGCTGGTCACCGGCCACACCGGCTTCAAGGGCAGCTGGCTGTGCGCTGTGGCTCGACGTCGACTGGGCGCCGACGTGACCGGCTCTCGCGACGGCGTGCCGACCGAGCCCTCGCTGTTCGAGCTCGCGCGGCGTCGACGAGCGACGTGCGCGACCGTGCACGGCGACGTGCGCGACCGCGAGCGCGCTGCGACGCGCGCGTCGCGCGAGCACGCGCCCGAGGTCGTCATCCACCTGGCCGCGCAGTCGCTGGTGCGCCGCTCGTATCGCGATCCGGGCGAGACCTACGAGACCAACGTGATGGGCACGGTCAACGTGCTCGAGGCCGTGCGCGCCGCCGGCGGCGTGCGCGTCGTCGTCAACGTGACGACGCGACAAGTGCTACGAGAACCGCGAGTGGGAGTGGGCCTACCGCGAGGACGAGCCGATGGGCGGCCACGACCCGTACAGCACAGCAAGGGCTGCTGCGGAGCTGGTCGACCGCGGCGTACCGCGACTCGTTCTTCGCGCGCCGGACGCGACCGCGGCTCGCCTCCGCGCGCGCCGGCAACGTGATCGGCGGCGGCGACTGGGGCGAGGACCGGCTGATCCCCGACCTGATGCGCGGCGGCGCTCGCCGGCGAGCGCCGTCGACGTCCGCAACCCCGGGCGCGTCCGCCCGTGGCAGCACGTGCTGAACCCGCTCAGCGGCTACCTGCTGCTGGCCGAGCGCGCTGTGGGACGACGCGACAGCGCGCGAGGCCTGGAACTTCGGCCCCGCACGAGCGCGACGCGCAGCCGGTCGGCTGGATCGTCGACCGGCTCTCGGAGCTGTGGCGGCGAGCTGCGCGTGGGAGCAGGACGCGGGCGAGCATCCGCACGAGGCGCACTACCTGCGGCTCGACTCGTCCAAGGCGCGCGGGCGCCTCGGCTGGGCGCCCGCGCTGGGACCTCGACGCGCGCTCGCCGCATCGTCGACTGGTACCGCGCTACCGCGACGGCGCGGACCCGCGCGCCCTGACGCTCCGCCAGCTCGCCGACTTCAGCCGCGCGGACCGCCGCTAGGCTGCCCGCGATGACGACGCCGTGTCGCTCGCGAACGCCTACCGGCTGCCGGCGGCCTCGTTGGGAACACGCAGCGGCTCAGGCTCCTCCGAGGAACGGGCGCCCGTAGGTCCGGCGGATGGCGGCAGCTGCGGAAGCGGCCGACCAAAACCGAGCCCGCCTAGGCCGTCCGCGGCCACCCGGCGGCCGGTGTCGACAAGACCGCCCAGCGCGACAGCGAGCGCGCCCAGCAGGCCGACGTAGACGCCGAATTGCGTGCTGACCGGGTCATCGATCTCGGGCGGGTCGACGATCCGGCGCACGATCAGGGCGGCCAGAAGGAGGCCCAGTGCGGTGCGCGCGAGCAGGACCCAGCGCACCTGCGGCACGAGCGCGGTCACTAACGTGAGCACGGCGCCGACGAGGATGATGACGCGCAGCCGCGGGAACGTGTCCCAGCCCGTGGAAGTGGTGATGGACGCCCCGCGGTCGACGTGGTACCACACCACGAACAGGGTGATGATCAGCAGGGCGGCGCCCACGGCGCTCAGGATTCGTCCGATCAGTGGAGTGAGGATCATCGATGACCTCCCGTCGAGAAGCGTTCGAGCCTAGCGAGGCGATTCTTCATTCTGCTCGCGCAGCTCGGACGGGACATGGCGCTGCACGTCGACCTCGAAGCTCGGCAGACACTCACGCGGGAACATTGCCCGACGCCGTCCCAGCATATCGAGGGCATCTCCGGGGGGCACCTCGGATGGGCGCCACGGTGAGGGTCGAAGCAGCATTTGAGGCGGAGGCCCTCGCTAGGCTGCGCACGCATGACGACGCCGTGCCGGTTCTGTGGCAGCCCGCTGAACGCCGTCTTCGCAGACCTCGGCATGTCGCCGCTGGCCAACTCGTACCTCACGCCGGAGCAGTGCAACGGGATGGAGCCGTTCTACCCGCTGCGCGCGCTGGTGTGCGAGCGCTGCTTTCTCGTCCAGCTCGAGGAGTACGAGTCGCCGAGCAGCATCTTCTCCGACTACGCCTACTTCTCGTCGTACTCGACCTCGTGGCTCGAGCACTCCCGGCGCTATGCCGCCGCGATGGTCGAGCGCTTCGGCCTCGGCCCAGACAGCCACGTGGTCGAGATCGCCTCGCAACGACGGCTATCTCCTGCAGTACTTCAAGGAGCGCGGCATCCCCGTGCTCGGCATCGAGCCGGCCGCGAACGTCGCCGAGGTCGCCGTCGAGAAGGGTCTCCCGACGCTCGTGCGAGTTCTTCGGCGTCGAGACGGCGCGCAGCCTCGCGCCCGAACTCCAGCGCCGACCTGCTGATCGGCAACAACGTGCTCGCGCACGTCCCCGACATCAACGACTTCGTCGGCGGCATGAAGATGCTGCTCAAGCCGGGCGGCGTGATCACGATGGAGTTCCCGCACCTGATGCGGCTGATCGACGAGCGGCAGTGGGACACGATCTACCACGAGCACTTCTCGTACCTGTCCTTCACCACGGCGCGACGGGTGTTCGCAGCGCACGGGCTGCGCCTGTTCGACGTCGAGGAGCTGCCGACGCACGGCGGCTCGCTGCGGATCTACGGATGCCACGACGACGACGCCGGCAAGCCCGAGACCGACGCGCGCCGCCGAGCTGATCGCGCGCGAGGACGCCGCCGGGTACTCGGACGCTCGCGACCTACCTCGACTACGGCGTCACGGTGGCCGAGGACAAGCGCCGGATCCTCTCCACCCTGATCGAGCTCAAGGAGGAGGGTCAGAGCGATCGTCGGCTACGGCGCCGCCGGCGAAGGGGAACACGCTGCTCAACTACTGCGGGATCGGCCGCGACTTCCTCGACTACACCGTCGACCTGAGCCCGCACAAGCAGGGCCTCTTCCTGCCGGGCACGCACATCCCGATCCGCCCGCCCGAGGCGATTAACGAGACCGGCCGGACGTCGTCCTTCATCCTGCCGTGGAACCTCAAGGACGAGATCATGGAGCAGCTGGCTTCATCCGTGACTGGGGCGGTACCTTCGCGGTGCGGACGCCCGAGCTGACACTGCTGTCGTGAAGTTCGTCGAGACGCCGCTCCCCGGCGCCTACGTGGTGACGCTCGAGCCGCTGCGCGACGAGCGTGGCTGGTTCGCGCGCACGTTCGACGCCGCCGCCTTTGCCGACCTCGGGCTCGACCCGGCCGTGGTCCAATGCAGCGTCTCGTTCAACGCGCGCGCCGGCACCTTGCGTGGCATGCACTTCCAAGCGGAGCCGCACGGCGAACCGAAGCTCGTGCGCTGCACGCGCGGCGCCGTCTTCGACGTGATCGTCGACGTCCGGCCCGACTCGCCCGCCTTCCGGCAGTGGTTCGGCCTCGAGCTGCGCGCGGGCGGCACCGAGTCGCTCTTCATTCCATCGGGGCTTGCGCACGGCTTCCAGACCCTCGAGGACGCGTCCGAGTGCACTACCAGATGGGCTACCACTACGTCGGCGAGGCGGCGCGCGGCGTGCGCTGGGACGACCCCGCGTTCGGTATCGCATGGCCTGAGCCGCCGCCCAGCGGACGAGTGATGTCGGACCGCGACGCCACGTACGCCGACTTCGCGTCGTGAGCACCGTCCTCGTAACCGGCGGTACCGGATTCATCGG
>CAVQCQ010000029.1:0-363392 GCA_963711015.1 uncultured Actinomycetota bacterium | reverse complement strand
TCCATCAGCCACAGCTGGCGAGCAGCGCCGTGCCCACCCGGCTCGGGCCGCTGAACGTACGCGTGACCGGTTCGGGCCCGACCGCCCTGCTCTGGCACAGCCTGTTCGTCGACGCCACCACCTGGGTCCGGGTCGAGCGGCCGCTAGCAGCCGAGCGCCGGGTGCTTCTGGTCGATGTGCCGTGCCACGGAGCCAACCCGCCGGTACGTCGACCGTTCACCCTCGACGAGTGCGCCGGCGCCGCGATCAACATCCTGAACCACTTCGGAGTGGAGGAGCCGATCGACTGGCTGGGCAACGCGTTCGGCGGGCACGTGGGCATCCTGTTCGCGGCCGCGCATCCTGACCGCTGTCGCAGCCTCGTCGCCATCGGTGCGCCGGTGCACGCGCCGAGCCCTGCTGACCGCCGGAGACCAGGCTGCTCGCGGCCCTCTACCGGGTAGCCGGGCCGGGACCGGTGGTCAATCTGCTCGTCGACGCATTGCTCGGGCCGCGCGCCACGACCGATGACCCCGACGGCGCGGCCATCGTCGCCGACGCGTCTCCGCCGAGCCGACCGCCGCGGCATGTACGCGGCCGTCCGATCGCTCAGCCTACGCCTCCCGACCTGACGCCCGTCCTCGCGCGACTCGACACACCCACCTTGCTGACCACCGGGATCACACCCCATGTGTGGACCTCGCCGACCTCGCGCGGCGGCAGCTCAGCTGAAGCGGGGGGCCCTAGGTCATACTGCCCGGCGCCGGCCACATCGGGCCGCTACTACAAGCCTCCACCGCCGTGGTCGAGCTGGTCGCCACGACATTCGGCGGGCCCTACTCGGCGCTCGCCATCCAGCTGGACACTGACAACGCTCCAGGCATGCAGCTGCGACGAACTGACCTAACACTTGAACCCGCGGGCACGCCGGGCGCACCCGACAGGAGTCGAGTCGTCAGGACACCGGCTCGTTCTGGCGGTCCGGGTAGCGCGTGCTTCGGTTATCGCGCTGCGGGTGTGCCGATGAACTGCAGACCCTTGGCCGAAAGCCGCCGCTCGAGTTCGTCGGCGTCGGCGCCTGCCGAGTGCCGGGTAGGTCGTAGTACTCGTCGAGGATGGCCCGTGCGATGTCGTCATCGATCGTGGTGATGTCCCACAGCACCTGACCGCCTTCCACTGCGATCTGAGAGTCCAAGAAGGCGCAGCAGGCCTTCTCGCGGGCGGCCAAGTCCCGAACCCAAGCCTCAACGCCGGGGTCCGCCTGAAGCTGGAAGCGGATACCGTGGCTGCTGCGATCCCGGCCGAGCAAGTGTGTCGAAAACAGCCGGTGGTCTCGGCCAGCCGCTGCGGGCCGGTGTCGGGCGCCGCGCTCATGTCGCACACGATGGGCATCGGATTCACGTCAAGATCCATGACAACTCCCTGGCAGGACGGTTCGAACGCCTGTTGCGTCCGCGCTACCAAACCCTAAACTCTGGACCTAAGTCCAGAGTCAAGACTAAGGAACGGGCATGAAGATCGGACAGGTCGCCAAGCAGGCCGGGGTCAGCATCGACACCGTCCGCTTCTACGAACGCCGCGGCGTGTTGCCGGCACCGCCCCGGACGCCTTCCGGCTACCGCAGCTACGAGGCGTCAACCATCGAACGCATCCGGTTCGCCCGTGCACTACAACATCTTGGGTTCACCCTTGACGAAGCAATCGATGCTCTGCGCAACCACGATGCCGGTATGGCGACATGCGAATCAGAACTGTGGCCAATGCAGGCCGTCATCGACCGCATCGACACCAAGATCACCGAACTGCAGGCGACCCGCCGTGATGTCAGCGAAACGATGGATGCCTGCCAACAAGGACACTGCCGTTTCAGCTCCCTGGCCTGGGACACACCCACAGCCCAGCGATACTGAAACCCCGAGGGGTATCCGGTTCATTCTGACCCTCGACTTGAATCGCCGCGGGATGTTGCGATTCAGGACGTGCCATGAGAACGATCTCCTTCCGGCGAATCGAGTCTCCAGACATTCTGGAGCGAGGCAGTCACCGACGATGATCTTCCGCAGGGCATCGTCGGCCGCCACCAGCTTCGAACTGACCTTTATGGTGTCAACGCCGTCCACCTCGCCGGCCTCAAAGGACGCCGCATAGACCGCCAATTATCTCGCGAGATGAGTTAAGGCTCGACGCAGCGCATTGAGTTGCCTACCGTGGGTGCTACGGCGCTCCGGCTGCGGGACGGAGGGGTCATGTCCTATGTGAAGCCGTCACACCTCGCCACCGAGATGATCGACGCGGGCGAGGCGAAAATCTTCATGTCCACCCGGGACACCCTGATCCGGGCGTATATGGCCGGCGCGACGCTCGCCCTAGCCGCAGCGTTCGCGGTCACCATCACTGTGGAGACCGGCCAGCCGATCGTCGGTGCTCTCCTGTTCCCGGTCGGGTTCTGCCTGCTGTACCTGCTGGGTTTCGATCTGTTGACCGGAGTCTTCACGCTGGTCCCCCTTGCCCTGATTGACAAGCGGTCTGGCGTCAGGATGCGCGGGGTCCTGCGCAATTGGAGTCTCGTGTTCCTCGGCAACTTCGCCGGGGCATTGACTGTTGCGGCCATGATGGCGGTGATCTTCACCTTCGCCTTCACCGAGGACCCGAACGCAGTCGGTCAAGCCTTGGGCAAGATCGGCGAGGCCCGTACGGTCGGCTACGCCGCTCACGGCGCCGCCGGGATGCTCACCCTCTTCATTCGCGCCGTCCTGTGCAACTGGATGGTGTCCACCGGCGTCGTCGCTGCGATGATCTCGACGGACGTGTCGGGCAAGGTCATTGCAATGTGGATGCCCATTCTGGTCTTCTTCTACATGGGCTTCGAGCACTCGGTGGTGAACATGTTCCTTTTCCCGTCCGGATTGATGCTTGGCGGTAACTTCTCGATCGCGGATTACTTCCTCTGGAACGAGATCCCGACCGTGGTCGGCAACCTGGTCGGCGGCCTCACCTTCGTGGGACTCACGGTGTACGCGACCCACGCCCGTACCGGAGCTTCTCGGCGTCCCGTTCCCCCCGCACCCGTTGCCCCCCAGAACCTCCGCGTCGGGTAGGCCCGCCGGCATTTCCAACGCCGGCAAGACCCCGAAGCCCGGCTAGGGCACGCCGGTCGAGCTCGGCCGACAGCCGCACCCGACGGTCGCCTCGCCACTGACCGGGCCTGTGGCGAGGCCGCCTTCCTCGTACGCAGGGAATGTGGTTTCGATTGGCTCCAGCCTGGCTCCCGCTATGTCCTATGCCACGATTCCGAGCGACGACGTCACCACGCACGACAACACACGCCTCTGCGACCTGCGCGCTCGTGCCCATGCGCGGACCTGCGGGCCAGGACGGTTCAGAGTGGGTCAGGAGAGGGCGACAACCACTTTGCCGGATGCGCGTCCCTCACCGACATGAGCAAGCGCGGCGGGAACCTCGTCGAGCGCGAACGTGCGGTGGATGTGGATCTTGACGTCCCCGGTGATGCAGAGGGCGGCAAGCGGCTCAAAGTGGGCCGGCCCTTCCTTGACGGCAAGGATCCCGATGTCGCGTCCGGTGAGTCCCCCAACCAGTCGGCCGACGGTAAGCAGGCGCAGCAGCGTGGACACCGACCCACCCACGCAGCGATACGTGCCGCCGGGTGCCAGCGCACGCCGGTAGGCAAGTACGGACCGGTGCGCGGCCAGGTCCAGGATCAGGTCGTACGGCTGGGAGGTCCGGGTGAAGTCGTCTCGGCGATAGTCGATCACGCGATCCGCGCCGACCGACTGCATGAAGTCCAGCTTGGAGGCGTTGTCGACACCGGTGACGTGAGCACCCAGCCACTTCGCGAGCTGGATCGCGAATGATCCTGACCCTCCGCCAGCGCCGTTGATCAGCACCCGGCGACCCGTCCCGGCCCTCTGCGTGCCCTGCAGGGCGATCGCGCCCGCCTGCGGGATGGTCGACGCCTCAACGAAGGTGAGCTGGTCCGGCTTGTGGGCGAGTGCGGATTCCGGCACGAGGGTGTATTCCGCGAAGCCCCCCTTCAGCCTGAGGTTGTCGCCATACACCTCGTCTCCGGGTCGGAACTGGGTCACCCCTTCCCCGACATCGTCGACCAGGCCGGCGATGTCCGAACCGAGCGTCCGGCGAGCCGGGAACCGCAGCCCGTCGATCCGCGCGTACGCGGGCGATCCGCGTAGGCACTCCCAGTCGCTGAGGTTGACTGCGGTCGCGGCAATCTTCACCCCACCTCGCCCGCGGCCGGTGCCGGTACCGGGACCTCCTCGACCCGCAGCACATCGGGCGACCCGTACCGGTCGTAGACGACCGCCTTCACGCCCGCCCCGGGGCCCAACTGGTCACGGCCGCAAAAGGTAGCAAAGTCGGAAGGGTCGATCGATGCCGAACTGCCCAAAGGAGCGAACCGTCGATTCCTATGATTTGAGAAAGCCGCGGACCGCCGCAGGGGCGTGATCACCACCACCACCTTGCGGGACGCGACAGCGCGCGGTCAGGGGCCATGGGTGCTCAGGTTTCCGCACTCTTCACGGGTGCTACGGTTCGGATCGGATTACCGGCGGTACGCACCCGGCATCTCCCCAGGCAGGTAAGGGGCGCGGGGGCCGGCCGAGGGCGATTGCCCTGACCGCGACGAGGAAGGAAGTGCAGTGACGACGAAGAGTGCCTTCACCGAGGACGAGTGGTCTCGCATCGTGCGTGCGCCCATGGTGGCTGGGCTGGCGATCTCGGTAGCCGATCCCGGCGGACCGATCGAGGCTGCCAAGGAGTCGATGGCCGCGATCCGGAGCACCATCAACCCTCCCAGCCGCGAACAGTTGCTGACCGAGGTCGCTCTGGAAGTCCAGGCCATGACGCAGCAGCACCAAAATCCGCTCAAGGGGTACAAGCCGACCACGGACCAAAGCGCCGGCGAACAGGTCATCGAAGAACTGCACGCCGTGCAGGAGATAGTGGTAGCCAAGGCCACGCCCGACGAGGCCGCAGCGTTCGGGGGCTGGTTGATCGCTGCCGCACAGGCAGCCGCCGAAGCCGCCAAGGACGGCGGCTTCATGGGGTTCCACGCACAGCAGGTCAGCGAGAGAGAGCAAGCCATGCTGGATCGGGTGCGCGCGGCAGTGACCGAATGACTGCAGGGGCGCGCCCGTAGGCCCATCCCGGTCATCCGCGTCCGTGCTGGCTCAACGTAAGCCTCTTCGGTCTTGCAGTCGGGCACAAGACTTGCCGCGCAGCGCTGGAAAGTGTCTGGCATTCAAGATGTGGCAGCCTGAGTCTCGCGCTCCGCAACACCCAGGCTGCCTGCACTGTAGCGGCGCAACTGGTGTTGTGACAGTCCGATCGACGAGGCGGTGCATGGCTGCTGGCCACAGCTCATCTTCGGCGCATGGCGAGGATCCGTAGCGGGTCACGATCACCGGCCGCACCGAGCGGCCGGCTGGCGGAACTTGAACCTGCGACCCCCCTGACCCCCAGATGGCATGAGCGGCTTGTCATCGCAGCGTTGCGTGGCCATGCGGGTCACGAACCCGAAGTCCTGGTTGCGTAACCGGTTCAGCTGCCGCACCGACAACTCATCGGCGTTGGTGTTGCCGACCATCAGGTGCCGTCATCCGGTTGGTCCAACAACGCAAGCAGGTGCATCAGGGTCGACTTGCCCGACCCGCTCTTCCCCACAATCGCGATCTACTCCCCGGCATACACCGACAGCGACACACCAGCCAACGCATCGAACCGGGCGGTGCCCTTGCCGTAGGACTTACGGATGTCGCGGGCCGGGAGCACGGGAGGGCTCAGAGTTGTGGCGGTGTGTTCACTGGTGCTGCTCCTTGGTGTTCTTCTGGCTGATGACGGTGATGGTGATCTTTCCCCTGGCGTGCTCCTCAACGAAGTAGCGGATCGCCTCAGGCGTCTCAGCGAGCGGGTAACTGCGGTCGACTGGCGGCGTGATGGTGCCGGCCTCGATGAGTTCCCGAAGCACCTCGAGGTCGGCGCCGCTCGCGACCGCGGCGAGGGGTCGAAGGTTCTGGGTCACGAACATGCCCAGCAGCATCGCTGCGAGCATGCGTCGGATCGGACCGAGCACGCGTCGCCCGTTGCCCGACGCCAGCACAAGTGTTCCGCGACGAGTGAGGGCCCGCCTGCACTCGGCCAGCGATCGGTTGCCGACGAGGTCGAAGATCACGTCGTAGCGAGCCTCGCCCGTCGCGAAGTTCTCACCCGTGTAGTCGATGACGTGGTCTGCGCCCAACGACCGCACGAACTCGAGATTTGCGGTGCTGCAGACGCCAGTCACTTCGGCCCCGCAGGCCTTAGCCAGCTGCACGGCGAAGGAGCCGACTCCGCCGGACGCTCCGTTGATGAGCACCTTGTCGCCCGGCTTGATCTTCGCGACATCCCGCACCCCCTGCAGCGCCGTTGTTGCGGCGATCGGTACGGCAGCCGCCTCGCCGAAGCTGATTCGCGAGGGTTTGTGAGCGAGGCGCTTCGCCTGGGCGACGGTGTATTCGGCGAAGCTGCCGGCATCCACCTCTGCATAAACCTCGTCGCCCACGCTGAAACGGCGCACGTTGTCGCCCACAACCTCGATCACGCCGGCCACATCCCTGCCCCGCGTCGAGACCTTTGGGCCGCCGCAGGCCGAACGCCAACCTCGCAACGAAGGGTTCACCCTGCATGAGCAGCCAATCGGGCGCGTTGATGGATGCTCCCTGAACCCGGATGAGGACTTCGTCCTTCGCCGCTACGGGCCGGGCAACAGTCTCGTATTCGAGAGTGTTAAGTCGGCCGTAGCGGTGTTGGGTTATCGCCTTCATCGTTCTCAGCGCCCCTCGGGGTCGAGCCCGTTGATCGGCTCGTCGAGGATGTGCGTCCTGGGGTCGCCTAGGAGGGCGGCGGCGATGCCCTGGCGCTGGCCCATGCCGAGGGAGAACCCTCCGATGCGCTTCGTCGCTACCCCGGCCAGGCCGGTCATCTCGATGACCTCGCTGACCCCGGAGGCCTGATGTTGTGGGTCGCGGCCATGGAGCGCAGGTGTGAGCCGGCGTTGCGGCCGGGGTGCACGGCGCTTGCCTCCAGCAGGGCGCCGACCTCGCGTAGCGGGCACGGTGCTGCCGGTAGGGCTTGCCGTTGACGGTGACGGTGCCCGACGTCGGCCGGTCCAGGCCCATGATCATGCGCATGGTCGTGGACTTGCCGGCGCCGTTCGGGCCGAGGAACCCAGTGACGGTCCCGGGCGCGATCGTGAAGCTGAGGGAATGCACGGCGGTGGTGTCGCCGTAGCGCTTGGTGAGTTCGCGTGCCTGGATCATGACCGGGACCGTTCTGGGGGAGGGGGTGGGACGGAATGCTCAACAGCGAACGCTGAGACAGGTGACCGGGCCCGCGGGTGCGGCGAGCGAAGGATGGTCGGGTGGGGGCGGGCAGTCACGCCTGCTGCGGCGTACGGAGCGACTCCCTGTCCGGGCTGGTCGCCGGTGATGCGGTGCGGCGTGGCCAGGTCCAGGCGGAGCGCAGGATGAAGGCCAGGAGCAGCACCTCGAGTCCGATGGAGAGGCCGTAGAAGAAGGCCCAGTCCCAGGACTCCCCTACCGCGTTGAACACCATGACGGGGATGTAGAGCGATGCCACGACGAGGTTCGTGGCGCGGTTCACACGGGCGGGCAGCGTCATGGAGAGCATAATCATCAGGGCCGAGATCCCTATGACCACGACGAAAACGGTCAACAACGTCGGGGTGATGTCGAACTCAAAGATGCGGCCACCGCGGATTTGGTCGATGGCGCCGGGCTTGTAGAGGTGGAAGTAGTCGATGTAGATGACGAAGAACATCAAGCTGGTCCATGCTGCTGCGAGCTTGGCCTGCACGGGCATGCGCCGATCTTCCAGCGTGCTGTGGGATCGCGGATTCTCTCGTGCGGTGTGGGATTGAGGCGTTCTCATGACAATGCTCCTTGGCTTGATTGGGTGGGTGGTGCTGGTTCCGGACATGGTGAACCTCCTACGGTTCGTCAGATTCGGGACTTACGGTTGTAAGGACCGGTCCCAAGCGTAGCCTTACAAGCGTAAGTGCGCAAGGATGGGAAAATGACGCGGCGCACACCACTCAGCAGGGAGAGGATCATTGCCGCGGCCGCCGCCGTCGCCGACCGCGCAGGTGTCGCCGCCGTGAGCATGCGCAGTGTCGCGAAGGTGCTCGGCGTTGAGGCGATGTCGCTCTACCATCACGTCCCAAGCAAGGAGGCGCTGCTCGACGACCTCGCCGACTGGGTATTCGAGAGGATCGAGCTGCCCGAGGTCGGCGCTGCCTGGCGGGAGGCGCTGACCGGCCGGGCACGATCGGCACGGTCGGTGCTCACCGCTCATCCGTGGGCGCTCGGGATGATGGAATCGCGCCCCAACCCCGGCCCAGCGCTGCTGCAGCACCACGAACGTCTCCTCGGCGTGCTGATGGCCGAGGGCTTCAGCGCCGCGCTCGCGACACACGCGTTCTCCGCGATCGACGCCTACGTGTACGGGTTCGCGCTGACCGAGACGAGCCTGCCGTTCGAACCGGGGGACGGCGCCGAGGAGGCATTCGCCGTCAAGGTTGCGGCGTCGGCGGAGCTGTATCCGCACATTGCGCGCTCGCGCGCCGAATTGTTCGGCGATGGCGGTTACGCGTTCGCGGACGAGTTCGACTACGGGTTGGAGCTGCTGCTGGAGGGCTTGGAGCGTCGGGTCGCCGACGAGAGCCCCGCGCTACGCGAGCGTTAGCGCATCCCTCTGCGCAACACCGCCATCGGATGCCGTGTAGGGCGCGAAAGGGTATTGCCTGGCGCACCGGTCCAGGGAAATCTGGGCGGCGCGGCCCGCAGCGCAGCGAGGACACGCGTCGCAGGGCCGGCGCTTGCGCCGGCTTGAACGAGTATGGAAGGTTTCACGGAGCAGAGGCGGAAGACGACCGACCAGTCCGGGAACTCGTCAGAGGTGTTGCTTGAGGGCGCTGAGGATCGCTGCCCAGGGCAACTCGCGTGGTCCAGCTGCACGGGGCTCGGCGAGGGGCCAGACGTGTTCGCCGTAGATCAGGTCAACGCCTGCTGAGCGGAGCCGGTTGAGGTGGTCGCTCCATGCCGGTTGGCGGGCGTGGGCGGCGTTGATGCGCGGGAAGACGTTCATGGGCACGGTGGCGACGCACTCGCACAGCACGGTCAACGCTTGATTGTCGGCGATGCCGAGGGCGAGCTTGGCGACGCTGTTCGCCGTCAGCGGCGCCCCGACCAGCACGTCACTCTTGGGATGCGGCTTCGGCTCGTGCGGCAGCCTCGGCGTCGATCTGACCGCCCTCCACGCTTCGGCGAGGGCACGCCGATGAACGCCTACATCGTTCTGTCACTGCTCACCGGCGCCCGGACGGAGGAGCTGCGTGCGCTGAGGTGGGACCACCTCGACCTCGACGCCGACCCGCCAAACGATCATGGTCTGGCGGTCAGTCCGCCGCGGCGGAGAGACCAAGACACCCCGGTCACGCCGCACTCTTGAACTGCCAGACCGCTGCGTCGCCGCGCTGCGGGCTCACCGACGCGACCAAGCAGAGACCCAGCTCAACGCCGGCCGGAGGTGGGTGCAGCTCGGCCTGGTGTTCTGCACTCAGTACGGAACACCGCTCGACGCTGCGAACGTGCGACGCTCGTTCCGCCGGGTGGCTTCGGCCGCCGGCCTGGACCCACAACTGTGGACCCCCCGCGAGTTGCGCCACAGCTTCGTCTCGTTGCTATCCAGCTCTGGCCTGCCAATCGAGGACGTTTCGCACCTGGTTGGGCACGCCAGCACTCGCGTGACTGAGTTGGTCTACCGCAAGGAACTGCGGCCAGCTCTGACCAAAGGTGCGCGGGCAATGGACGTCATCTTTAGTAGTCCACCGGATGTCTCAGGCTCCCCGTTAGGCTCCCTTGTCCGCCCGTCGAAGCCATCTCAGGAGGAACTACAAGAAGGGAATGCGCCCTGACCAGGGCCGACAGTGAGTGGAGCTTAGGGGATTCGAACCCCTGACCTCTTCCATGCCATCGACAACCCGGTGCTTCGAATTCCCGGTCGGGAGCGTGGCGAACGGTCGTCAACGTACGCCTCTGTCCCGCGGGAAACGGACCGAGTGGTAAGCAGATTGGCAAGCAACCCGCCATTCGGGTAGCGGGTGGAGGCTCGGCAATCGTCCGGTAGTAGCGTCCGTGGGCATGAGCCGATGGCCGCTCGTTGCCGGCGGATCGATCTTCGCCCTGGTCGGAGTCAACGCCCTCATGGATCGAACCCGAATCTGCGCCTGCCTAGCCGACTGCTGGTGCAAGACGACCCTTGGACGCAACTTCCGATGGGTTGCGCCTATGCTTCATCACCTGCCGGAGAACAACTACTACGCCTAGATAGCGACGCTGACCGGACCTCCGACGGCGTCGTTCCGCGCTGCTTGCAGATTCTCGAGACTGAGCGGATTAAAGAGCGACCTTCAGGGCATTCCTTAGCATCTCCAGGCAGCGTGACTAGCGCCGATGCCCCCGCCAGGGCCCTCCTTCATCGCCAGTCGACGCCATTTCGCGTCACGATTGATGTCACGCACGTCGTCGGCAGGCTGCTTCGACGGCAGTTGTATCTGTGGCCTCCAGGCGGTCCTAGGGGTCCGACCGGGGACTTCGACGGGCGCGAAGTGTAGCCGTCGGAGCGATAGTCATCCCATCAACCGCATCCGATGGGAGTGCATCCCCGTCCGAGAGAAAGGACAACCGACATGATGACGCGCATCGACAAGGTCGCGGTGCTCGGATCCGGCGTTCTTGGTTCGCAGATCGCGTACCAAACCGCGTACTCCGGCTTCGACGTCACGGCATACGACATCAGCGACGAGATCCTCGAGAAGGCCAGGAACGGGTTCGCCGGCCTCGCGGCCCGATACAAGCAGGAGGTCGGAGGTGCGTCCGACGACTCCGTCCGGGCGGCCCTGGCGAGGATTACGTACTCGTCGAGACTCGATGACGCGGTCCGCGGCGCGGACCTCGTGATCGAATCGGCACCTGAGCGGCTCGACATCAAACGCGGGCTCTACACAAAGTTGGCGCAGGTGGCGCCGAAGAAGGCCATCTTCGTCACCAACAGCTCCACGCTGCTGCCCAGCGACCTAGCGGACGCGACGGGCCGGCCCGACCGGTTCCTCGCGTTGCACTTCGCCAACGAGATCTGGATCCACAACACCGCTGAGATCATGGGCCACGCCCAGACGCACCCGGATGTCTACGACACCGTGGTCGACTTCGCGCGCCGGATCGGCATGGTGCCCATCGAGCTCCGCAAGGAGCAGCCCGGCTATGTCGTGAACTCGCTCCAGGTCCCGTTCCTCCAGGCCGCCCAGGCCCTCGTCGTCAAGGGCGTCGCGGACCCCGAGACAGTGGACAAGGCCTGGCGCACCGCGACGGGAGCCCCGCACGGCCCGTTCCAGGCCCTCGACGTCATCGGGCTCACCACTGTCTACAACATCGACGCGGCCGGGGACGAGGAATCCCGGGCGAACGCCCGCTACCTCAAGGAGCACTACATCGACCAGGGCAAGCTCGGCCGAGCCACCGGCGAAGGCTTCTACAAGTACGACACCGTCCCCGCGCGATCGTGAGCATTGGCCGTTGGGCCGAACGGAGTGAAGCCACATGCCTGCCGAAAATGACCCAACGTCCTACGAAACGCTCACCGTAAGTGAAGAAGGGGCCGTCCTGTTCGCGGGAATCAGGAACCCTCCCATGAATCTCCTGGGCCCCGAGCTGGTCCGCGATGTGGTCTCCCTCATCCAACGAGCCGAGGCCGACGACACCATCCAGGTGCTCGTGCTCAAGAGCGAGGACCCCGACTACTTCATCTCCCATGTGGACCTCACCCGGGTCGAGGAGTACCGAGCGGAGGCGACGAGATTGGTCGGGGAGCCGTCAATCGCGCTCCTGTTCCATCACCTGAGCGCCAGCCGCCTGATCACCATCGCGCAAATAGAAGGACGAGTGCGCGGTGCCGGGAGCGAGTTCGCGCTGGCCTGCGACATGCGCTTCGCCGCGCGCGAGTCGGCGATCTTCGGTCAGTTCGAGCCGGCGTTCGGCCTACTCCCCGGCGGAGGAGCCACTCAACACCTCGTTCGCCTCATGGGCCGCGCCCGAGCGCTCGAGGTCATGTTGACCGCGGAGGACTACGACGCGGAGCTCGCCCAGCAGTACGGCTGGATCAACCGAGCCGTGCCTGCCAGCGAGATCGACACCTTCGTCCGCGCGCTCGCTCACCGGATCGCGCGCTTTCCCAGCCCGGGCCACGTCGCGGTCAAGGACCGTGTCAATGCGATAGCACTCGCACCGGCCGAGGACTTCCGCCAGGATTCCGACATCTTCGGACATGGCGTACGTGACGCAGAGGCGCAGACGCTCATCCGACGTGCCTTCGAGCGTGGTTTCCAGACCCGAGACGCGGAAATGGCCCTCGCCCGGATGCTCGGCGAGCTGCCCGACAAGTGACGGGCCTTGACGATCACCGTTGCGCGGGCTCGGCCCGAGGTGCAAGCCTGACTTCGTGCGACGCGCCGATCGAGGGGGGCGCCCAGGTGACGGCGAGGGGGGCATGGCGGATCGTGAACTGCGCGGCCGGCAGCGGGAGATCGCCGTACTGGATGGACTGATCAACGCCGCGCGGGCGGGCCGGAGCGAGGTTCTGGTCGTCCGCGGTGAGGCCGGCGTCGGCAAGTCCGCGTTGCTGGAGTCGCTCGTGGCACGCAGCTGCACGTACCGGATCGCCCGGGCTGCAGGGGTTGAGTCCGAGATGGAACTCGCTTACGCCGGTCTCCATCAGCTCTGCCAGCCGTTCCTGGACCGGATCGTCCGACTTCCGCGTCCGCAGCACGATGCACTCGGTACGGCGTTCGGCATGGAGGCCGGACCGGCGCCGGACCGGTTCCTGGTCGGCCTCGCTGTCCTGAACCTGCTCGCCGACGCTGCTGCTGAGCGGCCAGTTCTGTATGATCGCCTGCGCGACCATCCCGGTACGACGGACCAGAGCTTCGACCCGGCCCGGATCGGGCTGGACCACATCGCGTTCCAGGTCCCGTCCCGGTCCGAGCTGGAAGCCTGGCACGCCGGCCTCGTCGCCGAGCGCGTGACCTGCTCGGAGATCGAGGTGAGCCCGTTCGGGCTGCACCTCAATCTCAAAGACCCGGACAACATCGCGATCGAGCTGTTCGCCCCCGAGCCGGCCTGACACACAGCAGCCGGCCGGAGCGTGATGCTCCGGCCGGCTCGCTCCCCGGGATGATCAACGGGCGGCTCGCTCGATCACCTTGGTCACCGCCCCGGGCTGGGACACGATGACCAGGTGGGAAGCACCAGCGATCTCCACCTTCGTGGCGCCCGCCCGGGTGGCCATGAACCGCTCCGCGGCCGGGGCGATCGCCTTGTCCCCGGTAGGGATGACGGCGTACTTCGGGAGTGCCGCCGGAGCGGTCTTCTCGACCGGCTCGGTGAAGGCCGAGGCCGCCACCGGCCGCTGGGCGGCGAGGAAGACTGCCCCCTGACGGGGCGGGATGTCCGCGCCGAGGATCGGGCCGGCTGTCTCAGCATTCAGCGCGAGGTCGAGTCCACCGGGGTAGCTGATCGCTATGGTCACGTCAGCGAGCTCGCTGCCGGGAAACTGCGAGTTCAGCGCGCCCAGCGTCTCGCCGGCCTCGGGGATGAACGCAGCCACGTAGACCAGCGACTTCACCCCAGGCGTGTCGGCCAGCTGGCTGACCAGGGCGCCGCCGTAGGAGTGTCCGACCAGCACCTTCGGCCCGGGGATGGTCGCGAGTACGCCGCGAAGGTACGACGTATCGGACGCGATCCCCCGCAACAGCACTGCGGGAGCCACGACATTGTAGCCATCATCCTGGAGCCGGCTGGTCACCCTGGACCAGCTGGAGCCGTCGGCATACGCACCGTGCAGCAGGACGATCGTCGGCTTCTCGACTACCTGCTGAGGCTGCGCGGCCTGCGCCGTGGTCGCGCCCACCGACAGGAGTACAGCGCCGATCACGGGCGCCAGGAGGTTCCGTGTCCTGAGCATCAGCTTCGCCATGGTCCTCACACCTCCGGCCGGCTGGTCGCGACGTTGCGGGCTTCGATAGCCCGGACGGTGTTGTCGAAGGCCTTGCCCAGGACGCGTTTTCCGAAGAACGTGAACACCAGCGCGAGCATGCGCCCCTTGAAGTTCTTGCCGTCGCGCACGATGACGACGTCGATGTCGGTTCTGCCGTCACCCCGCCGTTTGAACGTGTAGCTGTGACCAGAGTCGCCGCCCCAGACATTCGAGTCGGTGGTGGTGAGGACGACGTGGTTCGGGTCGGACCAGTCGTAGTGCAGGCGCTCCCAGACGCCGCCCGAGCCCTCGGTGACGTCGGCGTAGCCGGGTCCCTGGTCGTGGACCTGCAGGTAGTCGTCGTGGCTGTTGGGGAACAGCTTCGAGCGGCCAGGCCCGAAGTCGGTGAGCCCGGCAACGAACTGCTTGGGCGTCGAGGTGGTCACCTCGGTGAAGTGAATCGTGGTCATCTGTCTTCCAATCGTTGAAGGGATTCCGCTGCTACCACTGTTCGGCCGCAGTCGACGCGTCGCCCCAGTGGAAGACACTGGTCGACTTCCTGGTCCGCGGTCTCCCCCGGGCTTTCACCCCAGGGTTTGGGAGACATGCCCTAGTCGAGCGGGCGCGGAAAAGTTGTCGGAAGAGCTTGTGGAGGGATCACAGGAGGAGACGTGCTTGACCTGAACGGCCTGGACATCGACGAGCTCGCGATGGCCGTGGCAGACCAGACCGACTACGAGCACCGATGGCTGATCGACCCAAGGACCGGGCAGTCGGTCATCTGGACCAGCGACACCGGGATCGACGGTGAACATCCAGTCGATGTCGAGGACCTGGATCTCATCCCGATCGATCCCGTCCCCTCCTACGTGTGGTACCAGGACATGGTCGACTTCGCCGACGGCATCAGTGACGCCACGACCGGTGAACGCCTGGCCCGGACGCTGCACGGGCAAGGCGCGTTCAGGCGATTCAAGAACCAGGTCTAAAACCACCCCGAGCTGATCTCGCCCTGGCGGGCCCTGCGCGACGCCCGAGCCCGACGCCGAGCCGTCGAGTGCCTCCTTGACCAGGAACTCATCAACCCAGAAGCCGCTCAGGAATACGAACCCCGGACGGCCCCGCGCTGACCGTGATGGCAGAGTCTTCTTCGAGCCGCACTCAGTAGCACGCGCAAGTCAGGTAGCGGCGACGGCACTCTACGGATCGATGAGTTGCTGGCCGCTGTCGATGTCGTAGGTCGCGCCTGTGAGCACCTCGTTGGTCATGAGGTGCTCGGCGAGTGCGGCGATATCGTCGGCCGTCACTACGCGACCGGTCGGCAATGTCGTCCGTAACTGCTCGCGGCGGTTGTCGAGGTGGTCGCCGAGGAGCTCCGCCGAGAGCGGGGTGTCGACGAACCCGGGTGCGATCAAGTTCACCCTGATCGGAGCCAGCTCGAGCGCCAGACTCTTCGTGAGCGCCGGCCCGACCGCGGCGAGGGTGGAGATCATGGTGAACCCGGGTGCCGCTCGGCGACCGCCTGTTCCTCCCATGAAGAGAAGCGTGCCACCCGCCCGCACCTTCCCGGCAGCGTTGCGTGCGACCTCGATCGGCAGCAGAAGGTGTGACTCGAGATCGAGTCGTACCCGCTTCAAGTCAAGGTCCCGTAGAGGTGAGTAGTACGGACCTGGGCCGGTAACGAGCACGTGATCGATAGGACCTGGCAGGCTCCGGAAGAAGTCTGCAAGCCGGTGAAAGTCAGTGGCGTCGAACGCGGCCGTCCGAGCACGGAGCTCCTCGCCGACCGGCTCCAGGTGGTCAACGTTCCGTCCGGTGATCACGAGCTCAGCTCCTGCGGCCCGGGCCCGGCGGGCCGTTGCGAGCCCGATTCCCCGCGTCCCCCCGATCACGAGCACCGTCTGCCCGCTGAGGTCACCCTGCGTACGCGTCATGATTCCTCGATGTCGGCGAACACTGCGCGCGCGCCGCCGGTCGCCATCTCGAACGCCCTTTGGAAAAAGTCGCCCGCTTCTGGGGTGGTGACGGCTCGGCTGGCGCTGTCGTAGTCGGGGAGGTAGAGGTCGACAACGGTGTACGCCGGCGTAGGGCTGCCCGGACGTGCGGGGTTCTCAGAGATGGTAGTGATCTTGGTGGTCATGGGGTGTGCTCCGTTCGGTATCTGCCGACGCCACCCTTGGCGCGTCGTCTCGTTCACCGTGCCCTAGCCAAGCTCGTGTTCGCGCCCGTGGACACCCGGGTAGGAGCCCCGGGCGAGCAGCCCAAGCGACTCGCGGAGCACCGGATCAGGGCGCCGTCATCCCCTAGCTGTGCAAGAGCGTCGACTCATGTGACGTCTGCAGATCAGGCTTCGGCCTGAGCTGGAGGCAGGGTGTCCCGCAGCGCCATCCTGGAGGTGACCCCCAACTTGTTGAAGACCTTGCCAAGATGCCATTCGACGGTCCGCAGACTGATAAAGAGAGCGAGGCCGATCTCGGTGTTGGTTCGTCCGTCCGCGGCCAGTCGAACGATCTGTTCCTCTTGGAGCGTCATTGTGCGGTCGGCACCGTCATCGCGGGGGCGCGGCAACTTCTCGCCGGTTGAAACGAGCTCGATCCTCGCTCGCTCAGCGAACGCGTGGGCTCCGACGGCGCTGAACTGTTCGTATGCGAGTCGGAGGTTCTTGCGAGCGTCGGTCTTGCGGCCCTCGCGCCGCAGAAACTCGCCGTACAGGAGTCGAGCCCGCGCGAGGTCGAGCAACAGCGGTGTCCGGTCGAGGCAGTCGATCGCGCGGCGATAGAAGCGCTCGGCGCGTTTGTCGAAGATCGAGCAGCGGTTGGACGCGGTCCGCGCGGTCCTGGCCGGCGCGGATGTCACTGCGGTGGCGGCCCAGTTGGGAGTGCATCGGTCGACGCTGCATCGGTGGATGGCCCGCTATCTGACCGACCAGCTGACAGGTCTGGTCGACCGGTCGCACCGGCCGGCGTCGTGCCCGCATCAGGCGCCGACCGAGGTCGAGGTGGCGGTGTCGGAGATGCGGCGGAAGCATCCGTGGTGGGGGTCACACGCCGGATTCGGATGGAGCTGCTGCGCCGGTCGCGCATCACCTGACGGATCACAATCGCGAGGCCCGTGTCGGGGGGCGGGGCAGCGTCAGAATCATGGCGCGGTCGCCGCGAGGACGCTACCGGTCGCCCAAGATCGTGCCACGCCCGGCGCCACAGCGTGATCGGGAGCGGGATCCCCGACTGGTGGCAGGGGGTACCCGTGGCAACGCGGGTCGGCGCCCGGAGGTGCACCCGTGATTGCCCGGGCGCGATGACCCCGATCGGTCCGGCAGGGTGGGCGGCATCCCCACCGAAGGATCGAGCCATGAGAACCGACCGCCCCCGGCGCCTGCGCGCCGCGGCGGCACCGCTACCACGCGGTCGCGGCGGACTCGGCTGCGCCCTCGAACCGATCATGTCCTTGAACCGATCACATCTGAACCGCAGACCGCGCTTCGGTGGCCTGTGCACCGCCGAGGTCGACCCGGCAAGACAACGAAAGGAACGCAGCAATGACATTCGAAGTGATCAATCCTCGCGCGACGGGCGTGGCCCCCACCAGCTCTGCGAAGATCCTCGACGTGGCGTCGTCGCGAACCATTCACACCGCTATGACGCAGGAAGCGCACCTCTTGGCGGCTGGTTCGGAGACCGACGACGTCTACGGACTCTTCCACTATGAGGTTCGTCCAGCGCAGGCGACGAAGAACCTTCACCTGCACAAGGAGATTACGGAGGCGTTCTTCGTGCTTGAGGGGAATCCGACCCTCTTCAACGGAACGGAGTGGGAGCGTGTAGGGCCGGGCAGACTGCTCCACGTCCCGCCCCAGGCAGTGCACGGGTTCTACAACGACACTGACGACGTCGCGCGGATGCTGATGCTGTTCGTCCCCGGAGTTCCCCGAGAGAAGTTCTTCGCCGGCCTCAACGAGATTTTCACGGCTGGCCGGACGTTGTCCCAAGAGGAATGGGATGAGTTCTTCGCTCAGCACGATCAGTTCATGATTCGTGAGCTCTAGCTATAGCTAGGCGACATGCTCGCAGTGCTCATCTTGGGAAGGACTGCGCGGAGCTCACGGCGCGATTTGATGTGCAGTTTGATGTACACCTTGCTCAGGTGCCACTCGACGGTGCGAGCGCTCAGAAACAATTGCGCCCCGATCTCGGGGTTGGTGCGTCCAGTTACGGCCAACCGCGCGATCTGTAGCTCCTGCGCGGTCAGCTCGGGGATGGTCTCTACCGTCCGCTTGCGCACCGTCTCCCCGGTGGCCGCGAGCTCACGGCGGGCGCGCTCGGCGAATGCCTCCATGCCCATCTGGGCGTACGTCTGGTTGGCGAAGCGCAGTTGCTCGCGGGCGTCTATCCGGCGGCCCTCGCGGCGGAGCCACTCGCCGTAGAGCAGGTGGGCGCGCGCGAGCGCAACCCGGATGTGGGTGCGGGAGAGCCGGTCGATTGCCTCGCGATACAACCGATCGGCCTCGTCACCCGTCGTCAGTAACGCTCGTGAGCGTGCCTCAACTCCGAGCGCCCAGTTCGTTCCACTGGCGCGGCTGATCTCCTGGAGCCGCAAGAGCGCGGCGGCGGCCCGCTCCGGGTGACCCGATCGGGCGGCCGCCTCAATCAGTTCAGTCGGAACCCAAGTCGACAGACCCAGCTCGTGGGGGTGCTCGATTGCCTTCTCAGCGGCGGTCAGCGCCTCCTCGTAGCGACCGAGGCCATTGAAGAGCACCGCGCTCGCCCACTCGATAGCAACAAGCCACAGCCCCTCACCGCGGCGCACCACTTCATGCCGGCTGGCCTCGATCAGCGCCAGGGCCTCCGCTTCCCGGCCTCTCCAAGCCGCCAATGCGATCGCGCCCTGAGGCGCGAGGTGGCTGCCGCTCGCCTCGACGACGGCCTCCGCCTCGACCACGAGCGCCTCGGCCGCTGGAAGGTCGCCGACGAGCAACTGCACGCCGAAGCGCTCGATCAGCGCTATGGGAAGCTGTGAAAGGGCCCCGGCGGCACGGGCCAGCCGGACCTGGCGATCGGTCAGTTCTTCCCACGCCGCGTCGTCGCCGAGGCCACGGGCAATGCGGCAGGCGAGCCAGCCCCAGCGGAGCGCGTTCTCATCGGACATGGGCTCCGTTCGAAAGGCATCCAGCGCTCGCTTGAGAAGCGGCGCGCCGGCCGCGTACCCCTGCGTTGTCAGAACTGCCAATCCCTCGAGGAGAAGATCGCCAGCCTGCGGGGGGTCGCGCGGAGGTCCGTCGGTTTTCGGGCGCTGGGAGGAGCCTCCCCAGTCCGCCGCGAGCACGGCTTCCGCAACCTCGTGCACACCACCCCCACGAGCGAGGCGGTCGGCGAACATTGCGGCAGAGAAAGCCTCGAGGTAGGTCTCCCGTGCCAGCGTCGGGTCAAGCTTCTCAAGCCGCTTCGCGGCGGCGAGCAACATGGCGGGCGCGTCACCTCCGCGAGTCACGGCGAACATGACTTGTGCTCGCAGCAGCTCCGCATGTGCCTGCTGAAGCGCGTCGAGCGGCCCAGCCTCCGCCACCGCAAGCAAGTGCAGCGCCGCGTTGGGCGCGCCGGCCTGATGGCTTGTCCTCGCCGCTGCCAGCGCACGACGGGCTCGACGTCCGGGGTCGGGCGTCAGCTCGGCGGCCTTGTTGAGGAAGGCGGCCGCTGCGGCGAGGCCCCCGCGCGCCCGCGCACGACCGGCCGACCGCTCGAGCTCTCCAGCGACCTCCTCATCGAACGACGGAGTCGCATGCGCGCGATGCCAGGCGCGTCGATCGGGATCAATCTGGGCATTGGTGGCATCGGCGAGCGCGCGGTGCGCCAGCTGGCGCAGCTCAGGCGCGGCAGCCTGGTAGACGGCTGAGCGCACGAGCGGATGACGGAACCGCACCCCGACGCCGAACTCGATCAGACCAGCCGCAGTCGCAGGTCCAGCGGCTTTGGCATCTATCCTGAGCAGCTCGGCCGCACGCCACACCGCCACCATGTCACCGATCGGCTCGGCCGCGGCGACCAGCAGCAGCAGTCGCGTTGCCTCCGGAAGCGCCATCAGCCGGCGCCGGAAGGTCTCCTCGACGCGCCCCGCCAGCGCCCACGCGCCAGGCAAACCGAATCCCCCTGCCAGCTGGGCGGGCGTGAGATCGCGCGGCAGTTCCATCAACGCCAGGGGGTTCCCGCGTGTCTCAGCGACGATCCGGTCGACGACCCGCACGTCGAGTGGACCCCTGATCACCGAGCCGAGCAACGCCCTCGCTTCGTGGTCATTCAGGCCGCGAACGACCAGCTGCGTTAGGCCCGAGAGGTCCTGCTCGCCGCCCGAGTCTCGCACGGCGAATGCCATGGCGATCGGCTCCGCTGCGAGCCGGCGTGCCACGAATGCGAGCGCCTGTAGTGAGGCCCGATCGAGCCATTGCACATCATCCACGAGGCACACCAGCGGTCGCTCGTCGGCGGCGTCGGAAAGGAGGCTCAGTACGGCCAGACCCACCAGGAATCGGTCCGGGGTCCCGCCCTCGCGCAGCCCGAACACTGTGCCGAGCGCGTCAGCCTGTGGCTTCGGCAAACTGCCCAATCGGCTGAGCATCGGACCGCAGAGCTGATGCAAGCCTGCGAATGCGAACTCCATCTCCGATTCCACGCCGGACACTCGCGCGATGCGGCTTTCTGACGCGCGTTCGGCGAGGTAATCGAGCAATGCGGTTTTGCCGACCCCCGGTTCGCCGCGCAGAACCAACACCCGGCTTTCCCCCGCTCGCGCGCTCGCAACCAGCCCTTCGAGGAACGCGCACTCGGCGCTCCTGCCACTCAGCCTGGTCATCGACCCACACGCCGGCGAAGCCCGCTGTCGGGACTGGTCAGGCCTTTCGCAATCACACGCTTCCTCACATGACGACCATCCAGTCCAGCGCCGGCGTCGACTGGAGATAGACGAGCGCGCACATACAGAACATCATGACGATGCTCAAGACGACTACCTTGCGGAATAGGACGCCCTCCTGACCAGCGAGGCGAACTGCGGCGGCACCGATCGCCAGGTGCTGCGCCGAGCTCATCTTCCCGAACACACCCCCCGAACTGTTGCCGGCGGCGAGCAGCACCGGCGAGATGCCGGTGTCATGCGCGGCTGTCACCTGCACCCCGCCAAAGAGCGCGTTGGAGGCCGTATCCGAGCCTGTCACGGCCACACCCAGCCAGCCGATCAGTGGCGACAGGAAGGCGAAGAACGGCCCCGCGCCCGCCGCCCACAGCCCGAGCGTGATCGTCTGGCCGGACTGATTCACTACATAGGCCAACGCGAGCACCGAGACTACGGTGAGGGCCGTCCAGCCGAGCTGCTTGAGCGTGTTGCCGGCTACGCGCATCGCGCGTACCGGGGACTGGCTGATTGCCACCATGGTGATGAGGCCCGCGATGAGCATCAGCGTTCCGGCGGACCCAAACCAGTTGAAAGTGAAAGTGAGAGTGCGAACAGGCTCGCCATCAGGAGTGCGTACATGCAGGCCGGGCCATTGAAAGGTGGCCATCCACGGTGACTCGGCAAGCCTCTGCTTGATGAGTGGGATCTGTGCGATGGAGAAGACTCCGATGATGATCAAGTAGGGGGCGTACGCACGCAGCACTTCCAACGGCGGGTCCTTGTTGGGATCCTCGTGGCTCGCAATCGCGGGCTCGTGCACCGGCACTCCGTCAGTCAAAGGATCCGCGACGCGCCCCTTCAAGTCGGAGCTCACCGTGAGTCTTGGTTTCCTCGACTCCCACACGCGAACGAAGGCGATGATCGCGGCCATGCTTATCAGGGACGCAACGATGTCGGTCAGCTCGACCGAGCCGTAGTTCGAGCACGCGAACTGGCCTATGGCAAAAGCCAAGCCGGCGACCACGGCGACGGGCCACGTCTGTCTGAGGCCTCGGCGACCGTCGACCATTGCGATCAGGGCCAAGGGCAGAAAGACGGCCAGGATAGGCGTTTGGCGACCGACCATAGCCCCGAGATCATCCCTTTCGAGTCCCGTGACCTCTGACAGCGTCGTGATCGGGGTCGCGATCGCTCCGAACGGGACCGGCGCGGTGTTCGCAACAAGTGCAAGCGAGGCGGCCTTGATCGGCCTGAACCCAAGCGCGACCATCATCATCGATGTGATCGCGACCGGGGCGCCGAAGCCCGCGAGCGCCTCCAACAGCGCTCCGAAGCAGAAGCCGATCATCACGGCCTGAATCCGGCGGTCCTTGGAGACCGTCTCGACTGAGCGCCGGAGCACGGCGAAATGGCCCGACTCGACCGTCATGTTGAAGACCCATATCGCCGTGATGACAATCCACATGATCGGAAAGAGTCCGAATGCGGCACCCTCGAGGGCCGACAGCCCCGTCTGGTCAGCTGGCATGCCGTACACCCCGATCGCGACCGCCATCGCGACGCCCAGGGCGATCAGCGCCGCCCATTGCGATCGCATCCTCAAACCGCCGAGCAGTACGAAGAGGGTCAAGATAGGCAGCGCCGCGAACAACGCGGTCAGGCCGAGCGACCCCGATATCGGGGTGAAATCCTGGTCGTACACGCGCCCCCGCGACCCTTCGGGCTGCATCTGCTCTATCGCTGTGTCATGCCCGACATTAGACCCGTCCGCATCGCACGGCCAGGCCCGCTGACCAGCCTCAACCTCTGCTCGGAGAGGCAAACCCAGGATCGCTAGGACCGGAATTGGCTGGTTGCCGCGGCGGACAGGGTGTGCCGGCGCGTCGACGAGGATGGCGTCGCGTCGCCGGAGATCGGCGTCGAAATGCTGGCCGGCCAGGTGGCAGGAGTGGCTTGTACCCGCTATTGAAAACGTCAATCGACAACGAACTTGCCATGAATGACTGCTTCACGAGATATCGCCCGGAAAGCCCGTGGGCGGTGCGGCTCGGTGGCTGTTGGCAGATCACAGGAACTGACGCGTCGGCCAGTGCCGGGTCTGCCGTAGCAAGCCGAACCGCAGATCACCCGCTTGTTCGACCACACTCGCTTCATGGCGGTGGCGCTTCGGTCCCCGGCATTGCGTGGTCACCAGGATCTGGTTGGCCGTGAGAGATCTACGGATGAGCTCGACCTTTACCGCTCGCTGTAGCCGTGCACCGCAGACGGCGCAGTCGGCCTGCTCCACGAGCACCTCGTAGAGGACCCTGATCAATTCGAGGTCAGCAGCCGTCGGGTCGGCGCAGTTGGTTGCAGGATGTCTGGGCGGCGGGCCGAAGCCCCACCACGTCATCGGAGATTCTGATGTGCTGAGCGCAGCGGCCCAGTAGTACATGAGAATCCATTCCATGATCCTTGCTGCCTCAGATTTCGACCAGCTGCTGGCTACCGTCGACGTCGGGGGTTGCGCCGGTTATCGCTGTGTTGGTCATCAGGTGGACTGCGACTGCGGCTATGTCGGCAGGCCCGACCACGCGGCCGACCGGCAGTGTGCTGCGGAGCTGGTGGCGGCGCGTGTCCAGCTGATCGCCGAGGAGCGTCGCTGATAACGGCGTATCGACGAACCCCGCCGCAATCAGGTTCACGCGAACGGGCGCGAGCTCGAGAGCGAGGTTCTTTGTCACCGCCGGACCCGTGGCAGTGAGCGCCGAGATCAACGCGAATCCCGGCGCCGAGCGGCGGCCACCCGTGCCGCTCATGAAGAGGAGGGTGCCTCCTGGACGAATCGTGCCCACGACGTTCCGAGCGACCTGCAGCGGCGAGGCCGTTTCGAGTCCGATGCCGGCGCTGCCCCCCATCACAACGAGCGTCTGCCTGAGCATGTCCTGGTCCTAACTCACCTCGCGCCAACCGCTACCGGCTCCCGTGCGGCCGCGATCTGCGCGCTCAGCACCTTGAGCGCCTCCAGATAGATCTCGGAGAAGGTCGGGAACGGCTGAATCGTGTCGCGCAGCACCTTGATCGGTATCTGGCCGCGAATCGCCAGCGTCGCTTGCTGAAGCCACTCGCCGGCCTCCGGGCCGAGCGCGTACGCGCCGGTCAAGCGATCCTCGTCGGCGAGCAGGGTTAGGAACCCGTTGCTTTCCGCGTACGCGCGCGTGTACGTCTCGGTCTTCGCGAGCTCCGCCAGGCGCGCGGTCCCGCTGAAGCGGCCCTCCGTTGCGCCGACGGCGGCTGCCTGCGGGTCGGTGAAGACCACCCGCGGAACAGCGTCGTAGTTGGCCTGTCGCGGCTCGCCGAGGATGTTCGACGCCACGACCCTGCCCTGATACTTGCCGACGTGGGTCAACGGCCAGATGCCGGTGACGTCGCCGACCGCCCACAAACGCTCGCCCGCGCGAAGCTGCAAATCGACCGGGACACCCCTTCCGTCGGCCTCCACGCCGACGGTGTCGAGGCCGAGGTTCTCGACACGCGGCCGTCGGCCGGTCGCGACCAGCAGCCGATCGCCGCGCAGCTCATGGCCGGTGTCGAATTCGATGATGTACTCATCGCCTTCGCGGCGGGCTGCGGCCGCCATGACGCCGAGAAGGAGTTCGATGCCGTCGCGGCGCAACATCTCGGCGAGTGCCTCGCCGAGCGGCGTGGCCTCGCGCGCGAGCAGGTGTGGAGCACCCTCTACGAGCGCGACTTCGCCGCCGAGGCGACGGACCGCCTGCGCCATCTCGACACCGACCGGTCCTCCGCCGAGCACGAGCATGCGACGCGGCACCGCCTTCATCCCGGTCGCTTCCCGGTTCGTCCAGATCCCCTCGAGCTGGCGCAGGCCCGGGATCGGCGGGATGACCGGATCCGCACCGTTCGCGAGGACGACGTGGTCGGCGGTGTGCCGGACGCCATCCACCTCGACAACACCCGGGCCGGCAAGTCGGCCATTGCCACGAAGCAGGTCGATTCCGTTGTCGGCGAGCCAGCGCTCCTGGCCCGCGTCGGAGTAGTTCGAAACCATGAAGTCGCGCCACGCGAGCGCCCCCTCGACATCCACCGTCGCCGGTGCGGCCGCATCATTTGCGGCGCGCGCAGCCTCGCCCGGGCGCAGCAGCGTCTTGGATGGAATGCAGGCCCAGTACGAGCATTCGCCACCGACGAGCTCACGCTCGACGAGTGCGACACGCATGCCGCCTTCGGCGAGTGCACCGGCACAGTGCTCGCCGGGCGAGCCACCGCCGATAATGATCACGTCGTAGTCGCTCACGTCGGCAGCTCCGTCCCAGCCTGCTCCGCCACCATGTACGCGGCGTACCAGTCGGGCCAGTTCTCATAATCAGCCTTGCCGATGCGCTTCTCATGCTCGCCGTGTGCAACCGACGCCCGCCGCATCGCGCTGGCCAGGTCCGCCGTGGATGCGAATGCCGTATCGGCCGCGTCGATCCGGCCGGGCAGCCGGGCAGTGACCTCCTGCAGCAGCCAGCCATTGCCGTCCGGGTCGCTGAACGTGGCGAAGGAGCTGTAGCTGGCGTGGTCCGGCGCCGGCCCGTCAACTCGACCGCTCGAGTCGTCCGGCTGGAACTGAGCGCCCGGCGTCGTAGGGTAAAACACCTCGCTGACCTCGATGCCGCGGCTGACAAGCTCCTCGCGCGCAGCCTCGATGTCCGAGACGATCAGGTAGAGGCCCCGAGCCGATCCAGGCGTTGCCGAGGTGATCTTGGTGCCGAACTGGACCGAGGAGCCCGAGCCCGGCGGTGTGAACTGCACGACCCGGAAGCCGTTATCAAACGGGAAGTCGGCGTCGAGCCTCCACCCGAGCCTTCCGTAAAACTCCTTGGCGCGGTCGACATCCGAAACGGGGACCACGACCACCTCCAACTTCAAGTCGACGTTCTTGACGCTCGCGCTCCCGCCGACGTCGCTGGTGCGGACATCCGTCGTACTCATTGCTGCCTCCTAGGGTTGTGTGTCAGAAGCCCACGCTCGCGCTACGACGACTGCGTCGCGCCCGTGGAACTCCCTGGTAGGGGCCCTGGTCTGGGGTATCCGGCGAGCCGCGTGGCACTGCGCGATCGTCTTTGGCGCGGGCTTGTCACCGTCGCTGGGATGCGTCGCCCGCACAGCTATGCGGGGTCGCACAAGTGGCCTATCCCGGGCACCGACCAGGGAGACACACGGGCGCGATCCCACCGCCCGCGGGCACACGCTTCATCCATGGCCGAAGACTTCTCCGCACCAGCTCAGGGCATCGTGCTGAGGCAGTTCATCGTGTCGAACGATGTCGAGCGCTCCAGCCGCTGGTACACCGAAGTCCTCGGAGGCGGGGCGGTGCGCTACGGCGAGTTGAACGGGGCCAGACCATGGCGGTGACCGACCACCATCCGACACCCGCGAGAGCCGCCGCCTATACCGCCGCACCGAACGAGCGGATCAGCGCATCAAACGGTGTCGACTACGCGTACCTCGACATTGGCGACGGCAGTGTGCCGTTGGTGCTGCTGCAGCACTTCCGCGGCAACCTCGACAACTGGGACCCCGCACTCGTCGATGCGCTGGCCGCCTGCCGGCGCGTGATCGCGTTCGACAACGTAGGTGTCGGGGGTACAACCGGGGCCACGCCTCCCGCAGTCGAGGCGATGGCGCGCGATGCCGTCGCCTTCCTGGACGCCATGGCGATCGATCACGCCGACCTGCGCGGATTCTCACGCGGCAGCTTCGTCGCGCAGGAGATCGCGCTCACTCGACGTGATCTCGTCAGGGGGCTGATCCTTGCCTCCTCTGCTCCGCGCGGTGGATCCGGGATGCACGGCTGGACCCGCGAGGTCATCGGCGCCATTGGCGGACGAGATCCCAACATCGACGGCGTCATCGAGGTCTTCTTCACACCTTCAGTCACCAGCCGACAAGCCGGCAAACAGGCGCTGGGCCGGATGTTCATACGAACAATGGACCGCGACGTGCCCACGACCTGGCAGACACGCCAGGCCCAATACGATGCCGTGTGCGCCTGGGGTATTCCCGACCACTCTGTGCTGCAACGAGTCACCGCGATCGATGTTCCCGTGTTCGTTGCGAACGGCGACAGCGACCCGATGATCCTGCCCCGCTACTCCTACCTGCTAGCAGGGCTCCTTCCCGATGCGCGTATCCGGATCTACCCGGACGCCGCCCACGGTTTCCTGTTCCAGCACTACGAGCAGTTCGCAGCTGACGTTCACTCGTTCCTCGACGAACTCAGCTGAATATCTCTCGAGTCAAATGGCGCGATCTTCCCGCATACAACTTTCCGCATACAAAAGACCTCCCGGGCGCATGTCGCGCTACCGGGCCAGACGACAGAAGGGAACCAGTATGCCAACGACCATCATTCTCATCCACGGCGCTTTCGCCGAGTCCTCGAGTTGGAACGACGTCGCGGAGAGGCTCCTCGGCGAGGGCCATCAGGTGATCGCGTACGCCAACCCGCTGCGCACGATCGCCGGCGACGCGGCGAGCCTCACCGAGCTCGTCCGGAGCATCGCCGGGCCGGTAGTTCTTGCCGGCCACTCCTACGGCGGCGCAGTCATGACGAACGTACCGGCCGACACCGGCGAAATCATCGGTCTGGTCTACGTCGCGGCCTTCGCGCTCGAGGCGGGTGAGACCCCCGGCGCCGCGTCTGCACTCGCCCCCGGGGGGACGCTCACCGAGACGCTCAAGAGCGTGCCGCTGCCGGGCGGAGGCGTGGACGTCTACATCGCATTCGAAAAGTTCCATCAACAGTTCTGCGGGGACCTACCGGCCCAACAGGCGAAGCTGCTCGCTGTGACACAGCGCCCGATCGCACAGGCGGCTCTGAACGAGCCATCGGGCCGAGACCCACTGTGGAAAGTGGTGCCGAGTTGGTTCGTGTTCGGCGACCAGGACCGCAATATCCCCGTCGAAGCGCACCGAATCATGGCCGAGCGCGCCAGCTCGAAACGCACGATGGAGATCGCGGGAGCATCGCATCTGGTCGGCATCTCACACGCCTCCGAGACTACCGACCTCATCCTCCAGGCGACGGCCGGTCGGGGTGCGTGACTTTCACATGGCGGCGTCAATTTGCAGCGGTGCCCAGTGGCCCCTCCTCTCCGACCTGGAGCGAACCGTCCAGCAGGCCCTAGTGCTCAAGCCCCAGTTGGTCATCCACAGCATCTACAACGGCTACTGGCTGTGGGGCCGGCCCTCGGTGGAGAACCTCCGCCAGGACCTGCGCGCCGCAACGCGCAAGATCGGCCCGGACTGGGATCCAAGCGCTCTCGGACTTCGCGAGGCCTGGGACACCGGCAATCTTTCACCGTTCCATGGCTGGAACAGGTGGAGTCCGGAACGACTCGCTGCCGAGCTTGAGCACCTTGAGAGGTGAATATGTTCTCGTTCCTACGACGCCGGGACCCTGCTGAAGGCTCTC
This sequence comes from uncultured Actinomycetota bacterium, assembly GCA_963711015.1. Lineage (GTDB taxonomy): Bacteria > Actinomycetota > Actinomycetes > Propionibacteriales > Propionibacteriaceae > Microlunatus. The sequence goes on along the minus strand of CAVQCQ010000029.1, from coordinate 334,948 downwards.
CCACAGTGACCGCCGACTGTTCCCATCTCGAGAGCATCCAGTTCATCGAGCTGCCCGAAAGGATCGCTGGTTGCGAGGAGTGCCTCGCCGGCGGCGGCTGGTGGGTGCACTTGCGCATGTGCCAGTCGTGCGGACACATCGGCTGCTGCGACGACTCACCCAGCAAACACGCGACCGCGCACGCCGACGCAACCGGTCACCCCATCATCCGCTCCGCCGAGCCTGGCGAGGACTGGAGCTACTGCTATGTCGACGACATCACTTTCGTTCTCAACCGATGACATACGGCAGGAGCCCTCATGTCCAATACGCCCATCGCTGATCACGCGCTCTTGGAGACCGTCATTCCACCGCCTTGATCGACCGCTCCGAGTCCGTGGAGTGGCTGACCTTTCCGCGTTTCAAATCGCCCTCCATCTTCGGTCGGCTCCTTGGGTCAGATGCTGGCCACTGGAGCCTGTACGAGCTGGCTGGTCTGGACCGGGACCGCTGGCTTGTGACGGCCGTTGCTATCGAGGTGCTGAGCGGCGAGCTGGGAGCGGTGATCTATGCGATCGACCGTTTCACAGACTCTGGTGCTGAGGTTCGCTACGACGTCGACGCTGTCATCGCCGAGAAGGAGGGCCGGCTGCTGATTGAGCACGGGACGCTACCAGGTCCGGACCCTGAGTAAGGCAACCATGGCTTTGGGACGAGATCCTCGGCCGCAGCTGTGCCGAGGTGGTTGTTCGGAAACCGGCAATTTAGGTGCTTGCGGCGTGTGGGGCGCCGACTTCAAGAGGAGGCTGTCGTCGTCCTCTATCGCCAGTGCGCTCTATCGTCACATTATGAGTGGGTGATCGCCCCGCACACTGAGGGGCGGTGCGGCCCCGGCCCGTCGTACATCCTCACGCCGCTAACATCGTCGGTCGGGCAGGTCGTCTGCTTCGCCAGTGAGGACGACTTCGTTCATCCGATAGCTAGCCAACTGTCCGCGCTGTGGAATCAAGTCTGTTCGTCACGAATCATCCGTGACGTCACCGACCCTACCAACGTACCCCCCACCTTGATCTCAAGATTCGATGTGCCACACACCCCATGCACCGCCGGAACCGGCTGGGGTCGGCCTGACCGTACGGACGGCACGTACCCCTTCCGGTGTGTGTGACGTTGAGCATCCACAAGCTCACAGCCGGGTCGGGGTACGACTATTTGACCCGGCAAGTTGCCGCGCTGGATGCGACCGAGAGAGGTCGCATCGGGCTGGCGTCCTACTACACCGAACGCGGTGAGGCGCCTGGCGTGTGGATCGGTTCCGGCTTGGACGGGATCGACGGCCTGACCGCCGGCGACCCGGTGACCGCCGAGCAGATGCGAGCCATGTTCGGCTGCGGCTTGCATCCGTTGGCCGAGACTCGCCAGCAGCAGCTGGACGGACCAAGCCTCAGCCCACGCGACCACCGGGCCGCGGCCAGGCTCGGGGCGCCGTTCAAAATCCTTGACGGTCACGTTGGCCCGTTCCGCCTCGAGGTGGCAAGACGCTTCGCGGCGATCAATACGGCGGCCGGCCTTCCGACCGGCAGGCGCCTCCCAGAGCCGGCCTACACCGATCCAGGTCCGCTGCCCTGGCTACCCGCCATCGCGCCAGTCCTTCAAGATCATCCCGTGTGGGGCCGGTACCTGACGAAACGGTCCCAGCTCGTTGCCAACCTCGCAGACCAAGTAAGACACTCCGCAAGCCAGGAAGGCGTCCAGCCTGTATGGGCACCGTCGGGCAGCCACCCCAATGCCACTCTCCTCGGCGAAATCGCCGTCTGGCGTGCCGCCCTCGGCGTCCATCCCCAAGACCGCCGACCAACTGGTGAAGGACAGCTACAGATGGCGTCCGCCCTTTGGCAGCGGCAACTCGACCGAGCAGTTGCCCTGTGCAGTCATCTGCCTGACGCAGATGCTGCGAAACGCGAGATTGGTGGATCCCCTCGAGATCACCGGCACCAAGATCGACATCGGATTCCCTCAACACCCGCTGTGCATCCGAGTGTGCCGCCTGGGCCCCGCTTGTGAGCGCCGCCGTCAGCGCTGGAGCGTTGCTTGATCAACGCATGCGGCGAATGAAGTCGACGTACGCATAGGACCGCCTGCGGTTCGGCAAGGCCTTATGGCTAGTCGACGAGGGTCACCGGAATCGGGCGGTCGTTGTCCACAGGTTGCCACAGCACAAGCACGGCGGCGGATCTTTGCTGGATCGTCGTGACTGAGCGCACACGAGCACCGCTGGACACCGACGATCCGGGCCAAACGGCACGCAATCGGAGGGAAAGCATGAACGATCTAGAGGCGAAGGTTCGAATTCTTTACTCGGTTCCGGAGGCAATGGCTCTCCTCAACTTGAGTAGAACCCAGATCTATGAGCTCATTCGGTCATCCCGCCTGGTGACGGTGACCCAGGGCCGTCGACGGCTAGTGCCGGCCGACTCGATCACCGACTACGTCCAGCTATTGCTCGCGGAACGCGGGGCCGGCGGACATGGCCACGCGGCGTAGCAACGGCGAAGGCGGTCTCAGCTGGAACGAGGCGCGTCAGCGCTGGGTCGGCCGGGTCTCCCTCGGCTACAACGCCATGGGCAAGCGCCGCATCGGCACCGTCAGCGCGAGGACGAAGACCGAGGCGCTCCACAAGCTGCGTTCGCTGGTGCGAGATCATGACGACGGTCTGCCGACGAACCACGCCTACACAGTCGGCGAGGCGGTCGAGGCCTGGTTGAATCACGGGCTCGTGGGGCGTGACCCGAACACCGTGGCTAACCGGACAAGCTTGGCGCGGACTCACGTCATCGCCGGACTCGGCAAGCGTCGGCTTGCGGAACTGACCGCCGAGGAGATCGACGACTGGCTCGCGGTCAAGGCCAAGACGCTCAGTACCGACACATTGCAGCGCCTTCTCTCCATCCTCCGGCAGTCGATCCGCCGAGCCCAGGCGCGCGACCTGGTCAAGCGCAACGTGGCACTGCTGTGCGATCTGCCCAAGGGACAGCCCGGTCGGCCGTCCAAGTCTCTGACGCGCGAGCAGGCCGAGCGGCTGTTGCGAGCAGCGAACGACATCCCCGCCATGCGCGCTTACGTGGTGGTGTCTCTGCTCACCGGTGCTCGAACTGAGGAGTTGCGCGCATTGACCTGGTCGCGCGTCCACGTCGACACTAACCCGCCGACGGTTGATCTTTGGCGGTCTGTCCGGGCGCACGGAGACACCAAGACCACGAAGTCGCGCCGGACCCTCGAGTTGCCGGCTCGCTGCGTGGAAGCCTTGACGACTCACCTCGAAATGGTCGAGAAACAGAATGCTGAACGCGGGCACCAGCTGCAGGAGTCCGACCTGGTGTTCTGCACAATCGCCGGGACCGCGCTTGACCCCGCCAACGTCCGCCGCGCCTTCCGAATGGTCGTTGCGGCGGCCGACATGGATCCGATGTCCTGGACACCGCGCGAACTCCGCCACAGCTTCGTATCGCTGCTGTCCAGCTCAGGGATGCCGATCGAGGACATTGCCCATCTCGTGGGCCACGCCAACACCCGCGTCACCGAGCTGGTGTACCGCAAGGAGCTTCGCCCGGTGCTGACCCGCGGAGCCGGAGCGATGGACGCACTGTTTCCCGAACACGAGCGCGTTGGTAACGAGCGCGTTGGTAATGAGCGCGTTGGTAAGCAGTTTGGTAAGCAGGAGGCGATTTCAACGTCACGATCACCCGCCCCGAATCATGAAGTGGCCTCTGACTAGGCCATACGTCGGTGGAGCTTAGGGGATTCGAACCCCTGACCTCTTCCATGCCATGGAAGCGCGCTACCAACTGCGCCAAAGCCCCTGGATGTCCGGTCCCGGGATGATCACACCGCGGATCCGAACCCCGAGATACTAGCGCGGACCTGGTGACGGCACGAAATCAGTTGTCGTCACTCCGGACCGAGTTCGCCCGCGGTGGCGACGGCGTTGTACGCCTCGATCCGCCAGTAGGCGCCGGACCGGTGCCGGTCGATGCTGATCCAGCCGCAGTTGGCCATGCCGCCCATCACCCGCCAGTGCTCGAAGGGCAGCCGAACCAACTGGCAGGCGCCGACACGACCGGCGAGCCCGTGCGTGGCCACGACCACCGCCGACCCATCGGGCGCGGCTGCCGCCATCTCGGTCAACGCCTCGACCATCCGAGCTGCGACCTCGCTCGGGCTCTCCCCCGTCGGCGACCGGCGAACGTCCTCGCCCAGCCACAGCCGACGGGCCAGGTCCGGGTGCATCGCCCGGATCTCCGCACCGAGCAACCCCTCCCAGGAGCCGACGTCGATCTCCCGCAGCCGCTTGTCGGTGACGATCTCCAGCCCGGTGAGAGCGGCCAGCGTCTCCGCGGTCTGAACCGATCGAGAAAGGTCGCTGGAGTACAGCGCAACCGGCTCGAAGCCGGCGAGCACCGGCGCCGCACGTCGCGCCTCCTCCAACCCGAACGAGTCCAGCGGGATGTCAGCCTGACCCTGAAAGCGGCCCTCGACATTCCAGGCGGTCCGCCCATGACGCCACAGAACGATCCGGCTCGCCGTCATCGCCGCTCGTCCACCCCGAGCGGGATCTCCGGACAGTCCCGCCACAGCCGCTCCAGCGCGTAGAACTGGCGCTCGTCGCTGTGCTGCACGTGCACAACGAGATCCAGATAGTCCAACAGCACCCAGCGCTGTTGCCGGTCACCCTCGCGGCGTACCGGCTTCGCGTTCTGGAAACGCAGGGCCTCCTCGATCCCGTCCACCACGGCGCCGACCTGCCGCTCGTTGGAGGCGGTCACCACCAAGAACACGTCAGTGATCGCCAACTGTTCGGACACGTCGTAGGCCACCAGATCGGTACCGAGCTTGTCGACAGCCGCCGCAGCGGCGACGCGGGTCAGGGTCAAGGCGTGGTCAGTGGCAGTCAAGGATTCTCTTCTCGTCGTGCGGTCGAGCCGTGGCGGCCCGACTGCCTAGGCTAGCCTCGCCAGCGACTGCCGCCGAACGCCTGAGGAGTCAACGATGCCCGCGCTACGCGCCGAGCTGTTGTCGAGCGGCAAGACGACAACCGGATTCGAGATCCCCGATGAGTTCGTCGATCGGCTCGGCGGTGGTCGCCGACCAAAGGTGCGGGTACGCCTCGAGGGCACCGAGTTCGGCACATCCATCGCCCCGATCAGCGGCCGCTTCATGCTCGGCGTCAGCGCCGAGCGCCGTGAGGCATCCGGGGTCGTGGCCGGGCAGACGTACAACATCGAGATCGAGCTGGACACCAGTCCCCGGAAAGTGGATGTCCCGGAGGATTTCGCCGCCGCGCTGGCCGCGAAGCCGGCCGCGGAGGAGTTCTTCGCCTCGTTGTCCTACTCGAACCAGTCGTGGCACGTGCTCCAGATCACGGGTGCCAAGCAGGCCGAGACCCGCGCCCGCCGGATCGCCAACTCGGTGGCGAAGCTGGCGCAAGGAAAGGTTCGCTAGGCCAACTGCGGCAGCTTGGCCAGGGCCTCCTCCAGCGCGGCCTGGGTATCGGCGTCGCCCCATTCGTGGTCGACGATCTGCCCGGTCAGATACGAGTCGTACGCGGCCAGGTCCAGGTGCCCGTGGCCGCACAGCGCGGTGAGGATGACCTTCTCCTCGCCCGTCTCGGCGCAGCGGCGCGCCTCCTCGACCGCGGCGGCCAGCGCGTGCGTCGGCTCCGGCGCAGACACGATGCCTTCCGTCCGGGCGAACAGCACACCGGCGGCGAAGCACTCCGACTGCGGCTTGGCCACTGCCTCGATCTCGCCGGTCTCGTACAGGTGGCTGATCAACGGGCTCATCCCGTGGTAGCGCAGACCCCCGGCATGGATCGGGTCGGGCACGAAGTCGTGGCCGAGGGTGTGCATCTTCAGCAGCGGCGTCATGCCCGCGGTGTCACCGAAGTCGTACGCGTACCTGCCCTGGGTCAGCGACGGGCAGGCCGCGGGCTCCACCGCACGGACGGTCGGCGACATCCGGCCGGCCCACTTCTCCCGCAGGAACGGGAACATCAGACCGCCGAAGTTGGACCCGCCGCCGGTGCAGCCCACCAGCAGGTCCGGGGTCTCTCCCACCTTGGCCAGCTGGAGCAGCGCCTCCTCGCCGATGACCGTCTGGTGCAGCAGCACGTGGTTGAGCACGCTGCCGAGTGAGTAGTTGGTGTCGGGGTTCTGGGCCGCGACCTCGACCGCCTCACTGATCGCGATGCCGAGCGATCCGGTCGAGTCCGGGTGCTCGGCCAGGATCGCCCGGCCCGCCGCGGTCAGGTCGGACGGGCTGGGATGCACCACCCCGCCGAAGATCTCCATCATGATCTTGCGGTAGGGCTTCTGGTCGTAGCTGGCCCGCACCTGCCAGATCTCGCACTCCAGCCCGTACTGGGCGCAGGCGAACGCGAGTGCGGTTCCCCACTGCCCGGCACCGGTCTCGGTGCTCAGCCGCCGAATCCCGGCCTGGGCGTTGTAGTACGCCTGCGGCACCGCCGTGTTGGGCTTGTGCGAGCCGGCCGGCGAGACGCCCTCGTACTTGTAGTAGATCCGGGCCGGCGTACCGAGCGCGGCCTCCAGCTTGTACGCGCGGTAGAGCGGGCTGGGCCGCCACAGCCGGTAGACGTCGAGCACCGCCTCGGGGATGTCGATGTACTGCTCGCCAGACACCTCCTGCAGGATCAGCTCCATAGGGAACAGCGGCGCCAGGTCGTCCGGACCGACCGGCTGACCGGTGCCCGGGTGCAACACCGGCGGCGGTGGCGTGGGCAGGTCGTGCAGCACGTTGTACCAGCGCGTCGGCAGTTCGCTCTCGTCCAGCGTGATCTTGTGCTGCGCCATGCCCAACCTCCTCGAGTGACCGTCTGGCCAGTCTTGACCCTAGCCGCCTCAGTTCCGGTAGAGCCCGCGCTTGGCGATGTACTGCACGATGCCGTCCGGCACGAGGTACCAGATCGGCTCCTGCTCCTCCACCCGCGCCCGGCAGTCCGTCGAGGAGATCGCCAGCGCCGGCACCTCGATCAGGGTGATCTTGTCCGGCGGCAGCTGGGCGATCACCGGCGAGTGCAGCTCGATGCCGGGCCGGGTGACGCCCACGAAGTGGGCCAGTTCGAACAGCACGTCGACGTCGCGCCAGGTCAGGATCTGGGCCAGTGCGTCCGCTCCGGTGATGAAGTACAGATCGTTGTCCTCGCCCCGTTCGGCCCGGATGTCGCGCAACGTGTCAACGGTGTAGGTCATCCCCGGACGCTCGATGTCGACCCGGCTGACCGAGAAGCGCGGGTTGGAGGCGGTCGCGATCACCGTCATCAGGTACCGGTCCTCGGCCGACGATACGTGCCGGTCCGCTTTCTGCCAGGGCTGTCCGGTAGGGACGAAGACGACCTCGTCCAAGCCGAAACGACCGGCGACCTCCGAGGCCGCCACCAGGTGGCCGTGATGGATGGGATCGAAGGTGCCACCCATTACACCGAGGCGGTGCCGCTGGTGCGGGTCGGCACTCGGAACGCGAGCAAGTCCCGTGGCTCGCGGTGGCGGTGGCACTAGCTGTGTGGGCGGCCCTTGCCGATCGCCCACGTGATCGCCAACAGGCCCAGCAACAGGCTGAAGCCGAGGACTCCGAACAGCCACGCCGGCATTGGCAGCTCGCGCGCGACCTCAGCCTCCAAGAGCGCCAGTCCAAGAACCATGGCGGCAGCCTAGCGGACCTAGCCCCGGACCTGGCCGGACCCGGTCAACACGTACTTGGTCGACGTCATCTCCGGCAGCCCCATGGGGCCGCGGGCGTGCAGCTTCTGGGTCGAGATCCCGATCTCGGCCCCGAAGCCGAACTCACCCCCGTCCACGAACCGGCTCGAGGCGTTCACCAGCACCGCTGCGGCGTCCACCTCGTTGCTGAACCGGGTCGCGGCCGTCTGGGAGGAGGTCACGATCGTCTCGGTGTGCCCGCTGCTGTAGCGGCGGATGTGGTGCAGGGCGGCGTCGAGGCTGTCGACGATCGAGGCCGCGATGTCCAGCGAGAGATACTCCTGCGCGAAGTCGGCCTCTTCGGCGGCGACCACCTTCCCGTACGCGGCCACGCGAGTGTCGCCGTGCACCGTCACCCCCACTCCGGCCAGCGCCCGCAACGCCTTCGGCAGGAAGGAGTCGGCGATGCTGACGTGCACCAGCAGCGTCTCGACCGCATTGCATACCGAGGGTCGCTGGGCCTTGGCGTTGATCAAGATGTCCAGGGCCATCTCCTGGTCGGCCGTGGCGTCGACGAAGAGGTGGCAGTTGCCGACTCCGGTCTCGATCACCGGCACCTGGCTGTTGCGGACCACCGTCTCGATCAGGCCGGCGCCGCCGCGCGGGATCAGCACGTCCACCAGGCCGCGGGCCGCCATCAGCTCGGCGGTCACCTCTCGCGGCCCGGGCACCAGCTGCACCGCGTCGAACGGCAACCCAGCCTCGATCAAGCCGGCCTGCAGGGCCTCCACGATCGCCGCATTGGATTCAGCCGCCGAGGACGAGCCGCGCAGCAGCACGGCGTTGCCCGACTTCAGGCAGATCCCGGCCGCATCCGCGGTGACGTTCGGCCGCGCCTCGTAGATGATCCCGACCACGCCGAACGGCACCCGCAGCTGGCGTACCTGAACCCCGTTCGGGTTCGTCCAACCGCGGACCACGTCACCGACCGGATCCGGCAGCGCAGCCAGATCCCGCAAGCCGTCGGCCATGCCGGCGATCCGCTCCGGGTTCAGCCGGAGCCGATCCATCAGCGCTGATCCTGTTCCCGCCGCCTCGGCCCGCTGCAGATCGGCCGAATTGGCCTCCAGCACCGCCGTCTCAGCCTTGGCCAACGCGTCCGCCATCGCGTGCAGTGCAGCATCCTTGGCCCCACGCGTCGATCGCGCGAGGACCAGTGACGCCGCCCGAGCCCGGCCCCCCAATTCCGCCACTGTCACGCGCCCAAATCTAGAGCGCCGCTGCGAATTACGTCGAACATTCGACACGCCACGGTTCTGGAGATCCTGTCGCGGAATGAGAAAATGGCGCCAGGACTGAAGCAGGCGGTCCTCGGGGGAACGGGAGACACCGATTGACCAGGTTGGTGTTGCCTGAGCACCTTTCGGTGCTCATGTCAGGACGGCAGTACATCGACGTCGTGGGGCCGGCCAAGCCCTGGCCGGTGCCGCCGGGTTGGTGGGACCGCGCGCGGACGCGGGTTCGTGCGTTGATCGATGATCCGCGCGCCACCGCCAGTCAGGAGTGGACGGGCTGGCCGGTGCAGACCCGCGATGTTGCTCCGTTCCTGCAGAACCTTGCGATGTCGCTCGGCGGCTACGTCGCGATCTTCGCCGGCGAGTTCGCACAGTTCCCCGAGCAGCTGCTCGACGAGCACCTCGCGCCCGGCCAGCGCCGCGAGCCGATGGTGGCCCGCAACTGGTACATGACCGACTGCGAGTGGCCGCTGTTCCTGTTCCGGTACGCCAACCCCGATCCGGTCTCTCGGCGCGCGGCCCTGGAGCTGTCGTACGACTGCGTCCGTTTCCTGCGCGAGATCGGACCGCTGGAGACGCGAGCCGAGGTGCTGCTGGGCATCTATGAACGGGTGCTGCAGAGCGCGCGCCTGCTCGAGTTCCACGCGGCGGCTCCGTATCCGGAGGTTGCCCGTTTGTGGCGACAGACCTTGCTGAGCGAAGCCGAGGTGGCCGTGCTCCCCGAGATCAGCGGATGGGGATCGGCGCTGCGCTGGTCGTACGAGGGCCTGCGGGCCGCCCACGACCACATCGCCCACGTCACCAGCCGGCCCGAGACCCTGGCCGAGGTCGTCGCCTCGATGGCGTTGTGCGATGGGGTGGACGACCTTCCGGCGGGTCTGGCGGTTGCGGTCGGGGCCGAGGAATTCGCCGCCATCTCCTTCGCGTTCGACGGGCGGCGGCAGGGTTTCGACATGTCGGACTGGCTGCAGCAGAACCGCGGCTGGCTCTGCCGCGGCATGCTCGCCGGGGAGATCGACACCTGTCGGGCCTGGCTGGCCATGGCGGCCCAGGTCTCCCGGGTGGTGGCCGGACTGCCCGGTCCGCCGGCGCCCTCGTCGGCGCCGGACACGATCGGGTTCGTCACCGACGTGGAGGAGCTGTTCACCGAGAAGCGGGGGACGAACCCGCTGGTCAAGGCACTCGCCGAGCTGGGCGCTCAGCGCGACATGATCATCGCGCCGGTGAGCGGCCACCGGATGCCGCGTGCGCTCAGTTCGGACGAGGACGAGGAGGAGGACGAGGACACCGAGGTCGCGCCCGAGGTCGAGATCGGCGACCCGCAGGCGGAGCTCGCCGAGCTGGTCGGGCTGACTCCGATCAAGAAGCAGGTCAAACGACTGATCGCAGAGGCGAAGGCCGACCAGCTGCGCCGAGGCGCCGGCATGCCGGAGCAGGACCGATCGCGGCACATGGTCTTCACCGGCAATCCCGGCACCGCCAAGACCACGGTCGCCCGGTTGCTGGCCCGGATCTACGCCCAGCTGGGCACGCTGTCCAACGGACATCTGGTCGAGGCCAGCCGGGTCGACCTGGTCGGCCAGTACATCGGTCAGACGGCACCCAAGGTTCGCCGGGTCTTCAACAAGGCCTCCGGAGGCGTGCTGTTCATCGACGAGGCGTACGCGCTGATCCCCCAGGACTCGCACCGCGACTTCGGCGTGGAGGCGGTGTCCACCCTGCTCAAGCTGATGGAGGACCGCCGCGACGAGGTCGTGGTGATCGTGGCCGGCTACCCACAGGAGATGGAACGCTTTCTGTCCAGCAATCCCGGGATGGCGTCCCGCTTCCCGAAGACGCTGGACTTCGCCGACTACGACGAGGAGGAGCTGTACGCGATCTTCGCCCTGATCGCCGAGCAGCAGGGCTTCGTTCTCGCCCCCGGTGTCGAGGATGTCGTGCGTTCGTTGATCCCCTCGCCGCGGCCGGCCGGCTTCGGCAACGGCCGGTTCATGCGCAACGTCTTCGAGGAGGCGGTCTCGATCCAGGCCGAGCGGCTGGTCGATCTCGACGAGCTGACCCCGGAGGCCATCCGCACGCTGCTCCCCGAGGACCTGCCGACCGAGCCGCCACCCGACCCGCCGTCTCGCCTCCAGGGCATGTACCTCTGATCCTGCGGCTCGCGCCGCGAGCGTCGCGCGCTCGGATGCTGTCTGCCGTCCGTGCTCGCACGGCGCAATCATTTCCCAGCGCAGCGCTCGAGTAGGGCCGTGCGCGCGTGGTCGGCCAGACAGCAGCCGCGCGCTCCCTTACCGACGCTCGCCGCTTGCGCCAGACTCACATGAGCGCTGGCGGGAAGGCTCCCTCGTTCTCGAGCAGCCAGCGTTTGGTCTCCAGCTCGTGCCCGGGCTCACCGCCGGAGTAGCCACCGAGACCGTCGGCGGCGACCACCCGATGACACGGGATCACGATAGGGACCGGGTTCGCGGCCATGATCGACCCGATGGCCCGAGCCGGTACGCCGGTGCCGCTCTTCTCGGCCAGCTCGGCGTACGTGATGGTCTCGCCGTAGCCGACTGACCTCAGTGTCTGCAGCACCGCCTCGGTCACCGGCTCCAGCGGCGGCAGGTCCAGGGGGAGGTCGAAGTCATGACGCTGCCCGGCGAAGTACTCCCGCAGCTGGCCGAGCGCCGCCTGCACGGTCTCGTCCGGCTCGATCGACGCGCCGGCCGCGTTCAGTCGCCAGCCGACCCGGCGTACCCCGGCAGGGCCGGCCAGCACACCGACGACCCCGACCTGGGTGTCGTACTGGTCGAAGAACAACCCACTCACGACGCGACCGGCTCGATGATCAACCCGGGATCGTTCAGGTCGATCTCCCCGCTCAGAATCTGTTCGGCGTAGTGACAGGCCACCTTGCGCTCCGGCCCGACGATCTCCACGACGCGCAGCTCCGGCACCTCGGTGTCGCAGCGGGTCGGCTGCCGGTACGGGCAGCGGGTGTGGAAGCGGCAGCCTTTCGGCGGGTTTGCCGGGCTGGGCAGGTCGCCCTTGAGCAGGATCCGCTCGCGGTTGTCCTCGACCGCAGGATCGGGGATGGGGATCGCCGACATCAGGGCGATCGTGTACGGGTGCAGCGGGGCCTCGTACAGGGCGTCGCTCGGCGCCTGCTCGACGATGGTGCCGAGATACATCACGCCGATGGTGTCGCTGATGTGCCGCACCACGGCAAGATCATGAGCGATCACGATGTAGGTGAGACCGAACATGTCCTGCAGCCGCTCCAGGAGGTTGATCACCTGGGCCTGCACCGAGACGTCCAGGGCGCTGACCGGCTCGTCGGCGATCACCAGGTCCGGGTTCAAGATCATGGCCCGGGCGATCCCGATCCGCTGCCGCTGGCCGCCCGAGAACTCGTGGGGGTACTTGGCCAGCGCCGCCTGGGGCATGTTGACCAGTTCGAGCATCGATTCGGCCTTGGCCAGGTGGCTCTTGGGGGAGTCACGGCCGAACTCCTCGACGTCCGCCGCGGAGAGGCCGTGCACCTTCAGCGGCTCGATCAGCAGGCTCTCCACCGACTGACGGGGGTTCAGGCTGGCCAGCGGGTCCTGGAAGACCATCTGCATCCGTCGTCGGGCTCGGCGCAGCTGTCTCCGGCTTCAGCGAGGCGATGTCCTGGCCGTCGAATCGCACCGACCCGCCCGTCGGCTCCTCCAACCGCAGGATGGCCCGGCCCAGGGTCGACTTGCCGCAACCGGACTCGCCCACCAGGCCGAAGGTCTGCCCCCGGACGACATCGAGGTCGACGCCGTCCACCGCTTTGACATGCCCGACCGTTCGGTCCAACACCACCCCTCGCCGGATGGGAAAGTGCACTTGGAGCGCGCGTACCTCCAGCAGCACCTCACTCACTGCGCACTTCCTCCCCTTGTTCCGGCTGGTCAGCGATCCTCGCGGTCTCAAGATGTGACGCTGACGACTCGGGGTCCTCGGGGGCAGGGTGGACACACCGTACGCGGTGGCCGCTCCGGCCCATCGGCACCAGCTCCAGATCGGGGGTGACACAGGCGTCGTCGGCATGGAGGCACCGTGGCGCGAACGCACAGGCCTTGGACCAGGCGATGGTGTCTCGGGGGGTGCCCGGGATGGGCTGCAGCGCCTCCCCGCGGGGGGCGTCGAGCCGCGGGATGGAGTTGAGCAGGCCCTCGGTGTAGCGATGTCGAGGATGAGCGAACAGGTCGCGGCGATGAGCAGACTCGACGATCCGGCCGGCGTACATGACGTTCACGAAGTCGCACAGCCCGGCGACGATGCCCAGGTCATGGGTGATCATCACCATCGCGGTGCCCAGGTCGTTGACCAGCTCCTTGAGCAGCTCCAGGACCTGAGCCTGGATCGTCACGTCCAGCGCGGTCGTCGGCTCGTCACAGATCAGCAGCGCGGGCTTGCAGGCCAGGGCGATGGCGATCAGAGCGCGCTGCCGCATGCCACCCGACAGCTGGTGTGGATACTCGCGCAACCGCCGCCGCGGGTCGGGGATGCCGCACCGGCGCAGCAGGTCCTCCGCCTCCGCCTTGGCCTCGGCCCGGCTGACGTCCTGGTGGCGGAGCAGTACCTCGGTGACCTGGGTGCCGATCGGTACCACCGGGTTCAGCGAGCTCATCGGGTCCTGGAAGACCATGGCCAGCTCGCTGCCACGCAGGTCCGACATCTGTTTGGGTTCCAGGGTCAGCAGGTTCTGTCCGCGGTAGATCGCTTCGCCGCTGATCTGCACCCCGCGCTTGGGCAGCAGACCCATGATGGCCAGCGAGGTGACCGACTTGCCGCTGCCCGACTCCCCCACCACTCCGACGACTTCGCCCGGCTTGACCGCGTAGGAGACCCCGTCCACCGCCCGAGTCGCCTGGCCCCGCTTCCGGGAGAAGGTGACGCTGAGGTTCTTGATCTCCAGCAGGACCTCATCGCGGTTGACCGGGGCGCGCGGCCCGCGGCGGCCGACTGCCGTCAGCTGGCTCATCTCACCGCTCCAACCGAGTCATCGGCGCGACTTCGGGTCGAGCGCCTCGCGCAGCGCCTCGCCCAACAGGGTGAAGCCCAGTGCGGTGACGGCGATGCACAGGCCGGGCAGTACCGCCAGATGGGGGTCGCTCTGCAGCCGGTCCTGGGCCTTGACCAGCATCCTGCCCCACTCGGCGATCGCCGGGTCGGGCGAGCCGAGTCCGAGGTAGGACAACGCGGCGACCTCGATGATCGCGGTGGCCAGGGTCAGCGTCGCCTGCACGATCACCGGTCCGAGCGAGTTGGGCAGCACATGGCTCATCACGACGGTCCGGCGTCGCAGGCCCAGCGAGCTCGCGGCCAGCACGTAGTCCTGCTGGCGCTGGCCGAGCATCGAGCCGCGGAGCAACCGGGCGAAGATCGGCACCTGGGCGGCGGCGATGGCGATCATGATCGACAGCGGGTTCTGGCCCAGGACCGCCGCCACACTGACCGCCAGCAGCAGCGACGGGATGGACAGCAGGATGTCCACGATCCGCATCACCAGGGTGTCGACCTTGCCTCCGAAGGCCCCGGCCACCAGACCGAGCAGCGCCCCGCCCAGCAGGCCGAGGCTGGTCGACACCACCCCGATGATCAACGACGTCCGGGCGCCGTAGACCAGCTGGGTCAGCAGGTCCGAGCCGAACGAGTCCAGCCCCAGGGGGTGTTCCGGTGACCGACCCGGCACGTCGGCGGGGGTGACCTCGCCGATCCACTCACTGGTGGCCGGCTCGTACGGGGCGATGACCGGCGCGAAAACGGCGACCAGAACGAACCCCGTGACGATAATCGCCCCGATGATCGCGCCGGGGTCGCGACGTAGCCGCTGGAACGCACCTCGCCACAGGCTGGTGCCGCGCTCCTCGTGCAGAGGATCGGTCATCAGCTCCGACAGCGCCTGGGGGCGCACCGCCTCCGCAGTCATCGGGTCCGCAGCCTTGGATCGATGAAGCCGTAGCCCAGATCCACCGCCAGGTTGATCAGCGCGTACACCACGGCGATGAACAGGATGAATCCCTGAAGCACGACGAAGTCGAGCGAGCTGATCGCGTCGAAGAGGTAGGACCCGATGCCGTTGAAGGCGAAGACTGACTCGGTCAGGACCGCCCCGGCGAGCAGGGCACCCGTCGCCAGCCCGATGGTGGTCGACACCGGCAGCATCGCGTTGCGCAGCACATGCCGGCGGGTGATCAAACTGGGCGCCAAGCCCTTGGCGTGGGCCGTCCGCACGTAGTCCTCGTTCAGCACCTCCAGCACCGAGGCCCGGGTCATCCGGACGATGATCGCCAACGGGATGCAGCCAAGTGCGATGGCTGGGAGGACGAGATGCAGTATGGCATCCCACGCGGCGTCCCACTCCCGGGTGATCAGCCCGTCCAGCACGTAGAAGTTGGTGATGTGCGTTGCGTCGATCCGTGGGTCTTGTCGACCCGACGCAGGGAAGACGGCGAGCGCCCCTAGCGGGCCGTCCACTCCGACGGCGAACACGATCTTGAGCAGGTACGCCAGCACGAACACTGGGATCACCACGCCGAGCAGGGACCCTCCGACCGCGAAGAAGTCGAGCGCCCCACCGGCCCGCTTCGCCGCCGCGTATCCCAGCGGGATGCCGACGATCGTGGCGAAGAGCATGGCCGCCAGGGCCAGCTCGATCGTGGCCGGAAAGCGGTCCAGGAAGGTACCCAGCACCGGCTGCCCCGTACGCGCCGAGGTCCCGAAGTCACCCCGGAGCAGTGCGCCGATGTAGGTGATGTACTGCTGCAGCAGTGGCTCGTTGAAGCCGTACTGCTCATTGACCCGAGCCACCGACTCCGGCGTTGCCCTGTCGCCCAGCAGGCTGAGAGCCGGGTCGCCGGGCAGGGCACGGACCCAGATGAAGAGCAGCACACTGAGCCCGAACAACACCGGGATCATCAGCAGCAACCGCCGAACGATGAACCTCAGCATCGGCGGCCCCTATATCCGAAACCTGTGCCCTGAGCCTGTCGAAGGGCAATGTACTCGCGCCTCGACAGGCTCAGCGCACACGGTCATGTCAGCGAGTGACGGTGACGTTGTTCCAGACCTCGTCCTGCACCGGGCTCGCGACGTAGCCCTCGACGCCCTTGGCGAAGGCCAGCGACGGTGCCGGATGGGCCAGCGGTACGCCGGGGACGAACGTGGCGATGTCCTCGCTGATCTTCTCGTACTTCGGCGTCTGCTCCTCGACCGACGGCAGCTCACGGGCCGCCTTCAGGTCGGCGAACAGGCTCTTGTTGTCAAAGCCCCACTCGAAGGTCTTGGTACCGAAGAAGACGCCAAGGAAGTTGTCCGGGTCGTTGTAGTCACCGGTCCAGCCCAGCAGGTGGATGTCCCGCTCCTTGGCCCCCGACTCGGTCTTTGTCATGTCCAGATAGTCCGGGCTCCACTTCTTCGAGACCGGAGTGATGGTGATGCCCGCCGCCTCGAGCTGGGACTTCAGCACCTGGAACGTGTCTTCCGGAGTCGGCATGTACGGACGGGAGACGCCGGTCGGATAACCGAACTTGAGCGTCAGGTTCTCCTGGCCGGCCTCCTTGAGCAGTGACTTGGCCTTCTCCACGTCGTACTCGTACGTCGTCACGTTGGGGTTGTAGCCGTTGACCAGGTCGGGCATGAACTGGATGGCCGCCTTGGACCCAGGTGGCAGCGAGGCCTTCAGCAGGGCTTCCTTGTCGACGGCGTGGCTGATCGCCTGCCGCACCTTGACGTCCTGCAGCGCCTCGTTGGCCTGGTTGAAGGCCAGGTACAAGATGTTGAACGCGGGACGGTTCTGGATCTGGAAGCCCTTGTCCTGCAGGGCTTGGACGTCGCCGGGACCAACGAGGTCGAAGCCGTCGATCGATCCGGCCTCGAGCTCTTGGACCCGAGCCCGGGGATCGCTGATCGTTCTGATGATCACTGTTTCAGTCTTGGCCTTGTCGCCCCAGTAGTCAGGGTTGGCCTTCAACGTGACCGCCTGGTCCCGCTCCCACTTCTCGAACTTGAACGGTCCGGTGCCAGTCGGGTGCTCGGTTGCATAGACCGAGAACCGGGTGTCATCGACGGTGCCGGTCGTGTTGTCGGCGTCGTACTCCTCCATCGCGGTCGGACTCTGCATGGAGAAGGCCGGGAGGGTCATGGCCTGCACGAACGCGGCGAACGGACTCGCCAGGTTGATCGTCACCTCGGTCGGACTGGCCGCCTCACAGCTCTTGTAGACCGCGCCCTCTGTCTTGCCGGTCTTGAAGCCGCGGAAGAGCTGGTTGTAGTAGAGCCGAGATGTTCTCGTTCTGGTTCAGGTCGGTCCAGTTGTACCAGCGCTCGAAGTTCGCACAGACGGCCTCGGCGTTGAAGTCGGTGCCGTCGTGGAACTTCACTCCTTCCCGCAGGGTGAAGGTATGCGACTTGCCGTCCGGTGCCGTCTCCCAGGCGGTGGCGAGTAGCGGCTCGACGTCGGTGGTGCCTGGCGCGGCGCCGACCAGCCCTTCGTACATCTGCCGGGCCACGCGGAAGGTCTCACCGTCACTGGCCAGGGCCGGGTCGAGCATCAACGGGTCGGACGAGGCGGCGAAGACGAAGTCGCCACCGCCTTCACTGCCGCTCGCGGTCCCTTCCGGGTCGCGTTGGCTCTCCGCGCACGACGCGAAGGTCGCGACCAGCGCGAGCGTGGTCAGGCCTAGCAGGCCCTTCTTGAACGATTTGCTGAGTTTCAACGTGTCCACCTCGTGATTTGCGGGCAACTCCCCCGCGTGGTCCAGCAATGTGCGTGAACCGACCCGGACGCCCTGTCGATGGGAGGTCGATCCTGAGACTATCCCAAGGATCGTCTGGAAAGCAGAGGCTGCGTCGAAGAGCAATCTGGACGTGATCCGTCAGCTGAGACCCGCCCGGCGGGTCAGCGGGTATCGCGAAGCTCTCGGGCCACCTCGACCGGGCCGACCGACACAGCGATCGTGCGCTGCTCGTCGGTCAGCTCGGGGAGGACGGTGCCGGCGTGCTGGACCGCGACGGCACCCCAGCGCAGGCCGTTGGCCAGCGCCGACTCCCGCGTTCCTTGACCGGCGTACGCGGTCTGCAGATAGCCGGCGAGCAGAGCGTCGCCGGCGCCGACGGTGTTGATCACCTGTGGCACGGGCACCGTGCCGTGCAGGGCCCCGGCCTGATCGATCGAGTACGGCACCGTCGGCGCCCAAGCTGACCAGGACCGCTCCCACCCCGCGTCCCCGCAGCTGGTCGGCAGCGGCGACGACCTCGCCGAGCGTGACCAAGCGCCGGTCGGTGAGGCTGGCCAGCTCGTGGAGGTTGGGCTTGATCAGGTGCGGTAGCTCCTCGGAGCGGCCGGCCAGCACCTCGGACAGGGCTCGTTCGGACGTGTCCACAGCGACCAGTCGGCCGGACCGTCGGTGGCGGGCGATCGCGGTCCGCAGCCTTCGGGCCGGAAGGCCACCGGGCAGGCTGCCACAGAAGGCGACCCACTCTCCCGACTGGCTGATCGTGTACGCCTCCTCGAGGAGCGCCTCGGTCTCGGCCGGAGTCAGCGTCGGACCAGGCTCGTTGATCTTGGTGGTCGAGCCGTCCGCCTCCACCAGGGACAGGTTGGTGCGAACCGCCTCAGTGATCGACACGGTCCGGGTCCGCAGATCGGTCGCGGCGAGCAGCTGAGACAGCCGAATCCCGGTGGACCCGCCGATCGGCAGCACGGCACATACCGGGGTACCGGCCCGGTGCAGCGCGAGGGCCACGTTGATGCCCTTGCCACTCGGCTCGTCGAGGACATCGCGGACCCGGTTCACGCCGTGGTGCACGAACGCATCGAGATAGAGCGTGCGGTCGATGCTGGGATTCGCGGTGACGGTGATGATCATGGATGCGGCCGCTCGGGGAACGACTCCTGAGGCCCAAGGAGGCCGGCGGCGCGGGCGGCCAGCAGAGCCGCGCCGCGCGCTCCGGCCTCGGCCGCCTCGGACACCCGGAAGGGCCCGAAGTGTGCCCGCTTGGCGCGGAGCAACGCATCGCTGTGGGCCCAGCCGCCGGTCACTACCAGCTCCCGGGGCGGACCGGCGATCTTGGTCATCGCCTTGTGCAGTCGCACCGCCTCGGCGGTGACCGCCTCGACGACGGCCCGCCAGACCTCTCCGGGACTGGTGTCCTCGGTGATCCCGCCGATGCGAAGGTCCGCACCGCCGATGCCCGCGATCCTGATCCGACCGGTCGGTGCGTCGGCGGCCGCGCGATCGAGCGCACGAAGACCCGCCCGGTCGATGCCGAGCAGGGCGAGCGTGCGTTCCATGGCCAGGCCGCCCTCGGTGGCGGCGAGCAGGGACCCGTGGCCGGGCACCACCGACCAGTCCGTCGTGACGCCGCGCTCCGCGAGCCAACGGATCTGGTCCCGGGTCAGGTTCGGCGGGATCGTCCGCAGCAGTGCTTCAGCGGTGCCGCACGAGTCCAGCTCGTCGCCGGCCGCGGTGATCCCCGCGCCGAGCGCGGCGGCTTGATGATCATGTCCGGCCAGGGTGAGGACTGCGCCGCGAAGCCGGTCCGGCCCCTCGGTGACCCGACCCAGCGGCTGGCCGGCCCGCACCAGCGGCGGCATCAGGGCCTCGGTCGCGCCGGAGAAGTCCAGGGCAGCCGACCACCAGGCTCGGCGCCGGATGTCCAACCATCCCGTCCGCGAGGCGAGAGAGAGCTCACACGCCTCCTCCCCGCCGAGCCGGACGACCGCGTACTCGGCGACGTTCAGGCGTCGCACCGCCCGCTGCGTCTCGGGGCGATGCCTGGTGAGCCAGCGGTGCTTGGTCAGCGAGAACTGGCCACGCAGCGGCTTGCCCGTTGTCGCGCAGAACTCGGCCGGGCCGATCTCCTGCCGCAGTGCCTCGACCTCCGCACTGTCGCGGGTGTCGTGCCAGGCGATGACGGGGGCGACGGGCTGCCCGTGCGCATCGAGCAGAACGCCCGACTCCCCCATGCTGGTGATGCCGAGTGCGGCAACATGCTCTCCGATCGGGACATCGGTGATCGCCTCATCCAGGGCTACGCCGATGACGCCGGCCAGGTCATAGGTGTCCATCTCGACGCCGTCCGGACTGTTGCGCCATGGCGTCTGGGCTCGCCCGGCAGCCACGGCCTCGCCCGACTCGGTGAAGGCGACCGCTTTGGCCGATGTGGTCCCGATATCGAGCCCAATGACCAGAGGCATGTTGGATAGTCGCAGAACTGTCCCGCTCGAGCAAGGAGGCCCATGCCGCTGCACACCACGGGCGCGCTGCTCGAGAACGCCGCGACGCGGC
Organism: uncultured Actinomycetota bacterium; assembly: GCA_963711015.1. Taxonomy (GTDB): domain Bacteria; phylum Actinomycetota; class Actinomycetes; order Propionibacteriales; family Propionibacteriaceae; genus Microlunatus. Next base: position 314,656 of record CAVQCQ010000029.1, on the reverse strand, counting down.
GGACCGGGCTGGCGGCGTTCAACGTGATCACGCTGGAGTACGCGGAGGCGATTGTGGCCGGAGCCGTTGCGGCCGGCCGGCCGGTGATCCTGCAGCTCAGCGAGAACGCGACCCGCTTCCACGGCGGGGACCCGCGGCCGGCGGCGGCGGCGCTGCTCCGGATCGCCGAGGCGAGCGTGGTGCCGGTCGCGCTACACCTTGATCACGTCACCGAGCTGTCCCTGCTCGAGGCGAGCGCCGACGCCGGCTTCAGCTCGGTGATGTTCGACGCCGGCGCGCTCGGCTATGACGAGAACGTGGCGGCCACCGCGCGTGCCACGGCGTGGGCCCACGATCACGGACTGCTGATCGAGGCCGAGCTGGGCTGGGTCGGCGGCAAGGAGTCCCAGGTGCAGAGTGCGCATGCCGAGGGGGTGCGGACGGACCGGGACCAGGCGGTGGCGTACGTGGCGGCGACTGGGGTCGATGCCTTGGCCGTTGCAGTGGGCAGCTCGCACGCGATGACCGAACGAACCGCCGGTCTTGATCTTGACCTGATCGCAGCCCTACATGCCGCCGTGCCGGTGCCGCTGGTGCTGCACGGCTCCTCCGGCGTTCCGGACGACACCCTGGCCGCCGCCGTGCGGGCCGGGATGACCAAGATCAATATCGGCACCCGGCTGAATCTGGCGTTCACGGACGCAGTCCGGACCGCACTGACGGAGAAGTCGGTCACCGATCCGCGGAAGTACCTCGCACCGGGGCGCGAGGCGATCGCTCGCGAGGTCGAGATCCTGCTTCGGCTAGTGTGTGTATAATGTGTGCATGGCTCGGCTCAACGTATACGTCCCCGACGAGTTGGCGTCCCGGGTGCGCGAGGCCGAGATCAACGTCTCGGCAGTAACCCGCTCTGCCTTGGAGGAGGAGCTCGCCCGGCGTTCGACCAACGCCTGGTTGGAAGAGCTGCGAAAGCTTCCACCAGCCGGCGTGAGACATGACGAGGTCATTGCGGCGCTGGATGCGGCGCGAGATGAGTATGACCCGCGATGAGCGCGGTTGTCGTCGACGCGTCGGCGATGGTGGACCTCTTGATCTTCGAGGCGTCCGGGCGGCGCATTGCTGATCGGATCGAGCATCACGCACTCCACGCACCAGCGCACATCGATCTTGAACTGACCTCAGCGTTCGGCCGAATCGAACGGGCAGGTCGTCTCGCCACCGCCGAGATCGAGCTTCGGCTGAACCGATGGACGACTCTCGTGCTTGAGCGACATCCGCTTTCGACGCTTCTCGCCGGCGCCTGGTCCCGTCGAGGCTCCCTCCGGATCTCCGACGCCTACTACGTCGAGCTCGCCGCCCGACTCGAGGTGCCCTTGATCACCACCGACCGGCGGCTCGCGCGGACCGCTCCGATCGCCGAGGTGCCCGGCTGACGGTCACAAGACGACGAGAGCGTCGCGGTGCACGACCGCGCGGTCGTAGCCGGCGCCGAGCTCGGCGATGAGGTCCTTCGTGGTCCGGCCGAGCAAGCTCGGCAGCTCCTCGGAGTCGTAGTTGACCAAACCCCGGGCGACGACGGTGCCGTCGGGGCCGACGAGATTGACCGGCTCACCGGCCGAGAACAGGCCCTCGACCCGGGTGATCCCGGCGGGCAGCAGGGATGCGTTGCGCTGGGTCAGCGCGCGGACCGCACCGGCGTCCAAGATCAGCTCACCGCGGGCGTCGCTGGCATGCTTCAGCCAGAGCAGCCGGGTCGGCCGCCGCTTGCCGGTGGGGTGGAAGCAGGTGCCGACATCGTCACCGGTCAGTGCCGATGCGACCTGCTCGGCTGAGGTGAGCATGGTCGGGATCCCGGCCGAGGTGGCGATCCGGGCGGCCTCGATCTTGGTGATCATGCCGCCGGTGCCGACCGCCGACCCCCGGGCCGAGACGTCGACCCCGATCAGATCCTGCTCGGCGTACACGTCGGTGATCTTGGTCGCGGTCGGTAGCGACGGCTTGGTGGTGTAGAGGGCATCGACGTCGCTGAGCAGAATCAGCGCGTCGGCGTGCACCAGATGGGCGACCAGGGCGGCCAGCCGGTCGTTGTCGCCGAACCGGATCTCGTGTGTGGCGACGGTGTCGTTCTCGTTGACGATGGGGAGTACGCCGAACTCGAGCAACCGGCCGAAGGTGCGGTAGGCGTTGCGATAGTGACTGTGCCGGGTGACGTCGTCGACGGTCAGCAGCACCTGGCCGACCTCGATGCCGTGGCCGGCGAACAAAGCGGTGTAGCGACCCATCAGCAGGCCCTGCCCGACCGAGGCGGCCGCCTGCTGGGTGGCCAGGTCACCAGGCCGCGCCTTGAGCGCCAGTGGCGCCAAGCCGGCCGCGATGGCGCCGGAGGACACCAGCACGATCTCGCGACCGGATCGCTTGGCCCCGGCCAGCGCCTCGACCAGGCGCTCGATCCGCTGGGGATCGATGCCGCCGGCCCTCGCGGTCAGCGATGAGGAGCCGACCTTGACGACAACCCGGTGGGCGTTGGCGATCGCGTCACGCACAGTCGCTCCGCGACAAGGCGCGGACGGCGCAAGCGCTGACGTTTGGTCGTTCCGTCAAACCAAGCCCTCCTTCGTCGGGCGGTTCGACGGTCGGACTTCGTCCGAGGATTCGGGCCCGCCCAGATCGTCATCTGCTTCGGCGTGGTAGGCGCGATCGCGCTCGCGCCGCCGCTGGACCGCCGGTCGCAGCTCGGCGAACCGCTGGTCTTCCCCGCGCCGGCTCAGTATCTCCGCCCCGATGTCGACCTGCGGCGCGAAGTCGAAGACCACCGCATCCGCTCCGCCGATCGCCACGCCGTCCCCTGCTCGGGCCCCGAGCTCGAGCAACCGGTCCTCGATGCCGATCCGGTTGAGCCGATCGGCCAGGTAGCCGACGGCCTCGGCGTTCCCGAAGTCGGTCTGCCGCACCCACCGCTCCGGCTTCTCTCCGCGTACCCGCCAGAGATCATCTTCGCGGGCCACGGTGAACTCGGCCCGCCCGGCCACCGGCTGCGGCCGGATCGTGATCCGGGCCGCAGCGGGCGCCGGCGTCGCGGCGCGGCGGGCGGCGACCAGATCGGCCATGGCGTACGTCAGGGCCTGGAGTCCCTGCCCGCTCTGGGTAGAGATGGGGAAGACCCGCAGGCCTTTGGCCCGAAGATCATCGGCCACCATCTCGGCCAGCTCGGCCGCATCGGGTACGTCGATCTTGTTCAGCGCCACCAACCGGGGCCGGTCCTCGAGGCCGCCATGGGCCGTCAGCTCCGCCTCGATCACCGCGAGGTCGCTCAGCGGGTCGCGGCCGGGCAGGTACGTGGCGCAGTCGATCACATGGACCAGCGCGGCGCACCGCTCGATGTGCCGCAGGAAGTCGATGCCCAGGCCGCGGCCCTCGGAGGCGCCCTCGATCAGGCCCGGGACGTCGGCGACGGTGAACGTCACTTCACCGGCCACCACCACCCCGAGGTTGGGGACGAGCGTGGTGAACGGGTAGTCGGCGATCTTCGGCCGCGCGCGGGAGATCGCCGCGATCAGCGACGACTTGCCCGCGCTAGGAAAACCCACGAGCCCGACGTCGGCGACGACCTTCAGCTCGAGGCTGACCGTCCGGGTCTCCCCGGGAGTGCCGAGCAGCGCGAAGCCAGGGGCCTTCCTGGTCGCGGAGGCCAGCGCCGCGTTGCCGAGGCCGCCGCGGCCGCCTTGGGCCACCACCAGCTCCGTGCCCTCGCCGGTGAGGTCCGCGAGCTGCTCACCGGTGCCGGCGTCCGTGACGACGGTTCCTTCGGGGACCAGCAGCACGACGTCCTCGCCGCGCGCGCCCTCACGGTGGTCGCCGCGGCCGGGCTGGCCGTTGGTCGCCCGCCGGTGCGACTGCCGGTGGTACTCGACCAGCGTCGTCACGCCGGCACCGACCCGCAGGATCACCGACCCGCCGTCACCGCCGTTGCCCCCGTCGGGCCCGCCCAGCGGCTTGAACTTCTCCCGATGGATGGAGGCGCAGCCATGCCCGCCGTTGCCGCCGTACGCGTGCAGCGTGACCTGGTCGACAAAGCTCGGGATCGCCACCGCGTACGCCTCCTCTCACTCGGCCGTCCGGTTGACGGTGATTCCATAGGTTCCTGGCCGATTCCATATGAAGTTTCCTATGGACTCAGCCAGTTCCCCATGCAACATGGGAAACCGACAGCTCCCGCAGGACATGCGAAGAGAGGGTGACCCAGCGGCCTGGGTCACCCTCCTGTTGTAGAAACTCTGGGTCAGACCGAGGCCGGTGCCTCGGGGGCCGGGTTCACGTTGACCACGCGGCGGCCGCGCTTGGTGCCGAACTCGACGTGGCCCTCGACCAGCGCGAACAAGGTGTCGTCGCCGCCGCGGCCAACGCCGTCGCCCGGGTGGAAGTGGGTGCCGCGCTGCCGGACGATGATCTCACCGGCGTTCACCAGCTGGCCGCCGAAACGCTTGACGCCGAGCCGTTGTGAGTTCGAGTCACGCCCGTTGCGGGTGGAGGATGCGCCCTTTTTGTGTGCCATCGAAAACCCCTCAGCTCTCGATCCCGGTGACCCGCACCTGGGTGTACCGCTGCCGGTGGCCCTGGCGCTTGCGATAGCCGGTCTTGTTCTTGTACTTGAAGATCTTGATCTTCGGACCCTTGATCTCGGCCAGCACCTCGGCGGTGACCGTTGCGGCGCCCAGCGCCTTCGCGTCTACGGTCACGGTGTCGCCGTCCACCAGCAGCACCGGGATCAGGCTCAGCTCGGACCCGACGGCGTCGTCCACGCGGTCGATCTCGAGTACGTCGCCGACGGCGACTTTGTGCTGGCGTCCGCCACTCCGCACGACCGCGTACACGACTGACCTACTCTCTGCAACGACATTGGTCTGCGCCGCATTCGGGCGCGAACAGGAGCGCACCGCAGCGCACACCGAGGGTCTAGGCTACGCGGGCCGCTCAAGAGCGGTCAAACTCGACGGCGGGGCCGCTAGGTTGACTCTCGTGCTGCCCCGGATCGCCGCCACGGCGTACTTGACGCCGCTTCGGGAGGGCGGCTCGCTGCCCGGCTTGATGGAGGCCGACGACCTCGGCACCTACGTCGTCAAGTTCACCGGCGCCGGACAGGGCCCGAAGGCCCTCGTCTCCGAGATCGTGGTCGGCGAGCTCGGTCGGATGCTCGGTGTCGAGATCCCGGAGCTCGCGCTCATCGAGGTGGATGCCGAGATCGGTCGCCGGGAGCCTGACGAGGAGGTGCAGGAACTGGTCACCAAGAGCGCCGGGTTGAATCTCGCCATCGACTTCCTGCCCGGTGCCGTCGGCTACGACCGCTCCTTCGTCCTCAGCCCGGATGAGGCGTCGCGAGTGCTGTGGCTGGACGCCTACGTGGCCAACGTCGACCGCAGCGTCCGCAACACCAACCTGTTGATCTGGCACAAGACCCTGTGGGCCATCGACCACGGCGCTTGCCTCCGCTTCCACCACGCCTGGTCGAGCCCGCAGGCCTTCGCCGAGACGGACTACCGCTTCGACGACCACGTGCTGCGCGGTCGGGGCGAGCCCGCCACCGTGCACGACGAGATGAGCGCTCTGGTCACGGCCGAGTCCCTGGAGATGATCATGGCGCTGGTGCCCGATTTCTGGCTGCGGCCGGACCCGACCCGGCCCGACCCCAATGCGCCAGCCGATGCCGCCGCAGCCCGACGCGCGTACACCGAGCACCTGCTGGCCCGGCTCGCGGCGGCCGATCGGTGGCTGCGATGACCCAGTTCGCGTTCCAGTACGCCGTGCTGCGGGCCGTACCCCGGATCGATCGCGGCGAGTTCGTCAACATCGGCGTGATCATGTACTGCCAGGGTGCCAACTTCCTGCGGGCCAGTGTGGTCATCGATGACGTGCGGCTACGTGCGCTGGACGCCGATGTCGATCTTCAAGCCGTCCACACGGCGGCGCAGGCCGTCGTCGAGGCCTGCCACGACCGGACCGGCAGTGCTCGCGAGAACGACGGACTGGCCCACCGCTTCGGGATGCTGACCGCGCCGCGCAGCACGGTGGTGCAGCCATCGCCGATCCATGCCGGCGTGACCCACAACCCGGAGAGGACACTGGCTGAGCTGCTGACCAAGCTGGTCGGACCGGCGCGATAGCACCACCTGCAAGACTGCGCCCATGCTGCGGCTGGATGATCACTACATCTGGGACTCCTGGGTCGCAGACGACGGCGATCTCTACCACCTCTTCTTCCTCCAGGCCCCTCGGTCGCTGGGCACTCCGGCCAAACGTCACCTCAACGCCGTCGTCGGTCACGCCACGTCGCAGGACCTGATCGACTGGGACTACCACGGGATCTGCTTCGGGCCGGCCGAGAGCGGCTGGGACGACGTCGCGATCTGGACCGGCTCGGTGATCTCCGACGGCGACCAGTGGCGGATGTTCTACACCGCGGTCAACAGCGAGGGCCACGGGGTGTACGACCAGCGCATCGGCTCGGCCGTCTCCGACGACCTGCAGCACTGGACCAGGGTCGGCACCTCCGCGGCGATCCCACCTGATCCCCGCTGGTACAAGACGCTTCTCCTCCAGCCGCCACCGCACGGTGAGATCGCGCCGTACCAGGGTCGCAGCGAGACCTGGCGCGACCCACTCATCGTCCCCGATCCGGCCGGCAACGGCTGGCACGTGCTGATCTGCGCCCGCTCCGCGTTCGCGGGAAGGAACGACGACGGGGTGATCGCCCACGCCTTCGGCCTCGACCTGGACCACCTGGAGGTGGGTCCGCCGCTGTGCCAACCGGGCCAGGGCTTCGGCCAGCTGGAGGTGCTGCAGAACAAGCAGATCGACGGCCGCTGGGTCCTGGTCTTCACCTGTCACCCGCAGGAGATGACCGACCAGCGCAAGACCGAGCTCGGTGAGTGCTGCACCTGGTCCCTGCCGTCGCCCGGTCCGCTCGGCCCGTGGGACATCAGCCTCGCGCGCGGCTTCACCGCCGAGCCTGACCTGTTCGCCGCGCCGCTGGTGCAGCAGCGAAACGGCAGCTGGGCGCTGGTCGGGTTCCGCAACCTCGAGCCGAAGGGCATCGACGCCTTCGAGATCCTCGACCCGATCCCGGTGGCGCTGGATGACGAGGGATACCTCGTCGCACGCTGAATCAGCCGATCAGCACGCGTTCGCGGCTTGGCGCAACCGGCTCCGGGACCCGTGGGGTACGCCGGAAGGGCGCCGCCAGGGTCGGCCCGATCAGCCCCCGATGTCGCACCAGCAGCGCGATCCCGATGACCGCGTACGCGGCGGAAAGGACCAGCCGTCCCTCGGTGCCCGGGATGGCGAACTGGACCGCGAACAGGCCAAGGAGGGCCAGCGCCGCCCAGCGCGGGAACCGCAGCGCCATCAGCACCGCAACGCCCATCAGGGTCTGCGTCGCAGTCAGCAGCACCTCCTCGGTCTGCCGGGCGTCCAGCACCAGCGAGGTCGAGCCGCCGCCGAACAGGTACGCGACCGGCAGGCTGCCGACCAGCAGCGTCCACTGGTTGACCTTGGCGCTGATCAGCGTGCCCATGGCCATGGCGGCCTTGCCACGAACCGCGAACAGGATCGCGACGATGAACTCCGGTGCCTCGGACGCCAGCGGGGCGAGCCACTGCACGAGCAGGAACTGGTCGACCCCGAGTGCCGCGCCGCTGTTGACCAGCGCCTCGGCGAACGGCTCAGCCGAAGCCAAGATCACGAGTGCGGCGGCGCTGAACATGGCGATCACCAGCGGCCGGCGCTGCCCGGCCGGAAGCTGCCCGATCCGCGCGGCGGGCCCGATGAGATCGTGCTCCTCGCCGCTGTCGTCCCGGGCGACTCGAACGAGATACCAGGCGAAGAACGCCAACAGGCCGAGGCCGACGATCAAGTGGATCTGGCCGGACACCGGGAGAACGAACGCGACCACCGCGGCGACCAACAGGAAGCCCAGCTCGAGCCGGTAGCGCTCCGGCAGCACGAGTTCTCGCACCGGCTTGCCACTGCGGCGGCTCGCCACGACGAGGGCCACCAGCGCCACTGCCGACCATCCGAGGCCGAGGAGCAGCCGGTTCGAGCCCGTCATGTTCGCCGCCGCGAACTGCACGTAGGCCGGCTCGGTGCCGGCGCGATAGGCGAAGAACAGGTCCACCGCGTACTCGGGCAGCACCACGATCACCGCCAGAATCGCCACCGCCAATCCGCCGGAGATGTCGACCTCCGCGGCTTCAGCGGCCCAGGCCAGCACGAAAGACGCAGCGACCACGGCGAGCCCGAAGACGATCAAGCCGACGACCGGCTCCACAGGAACGCCGCCCAGGCGCAGGGCGACGGCCGGCAGGACCAGGGCGAGACAGCCGAGGACGGGTCGAAGAGCGCTGCGCATGCCCATATTTTTGCGACACTTTGATAGTTTCGCAAATGAAGAAGTATCGAAACGAACGTGACTCTGGTCACCAGCTTCAGCCGAGGCGCAATGATGACCGGGTGATCTCCGAGCCGACGCAGCCACAACTGGATGTTGCGGCGCGTACCTTCGCGTTACTTGCCGCGCCGGTCCGGCTGCATCTGGTGGCGCTGGCCGCGGAGGGCGAGTACGACGTGGGCACCCTCTCCGAGCGCGCCGGTGTCTCGATCGCCACGGCCAGCCAGCACCTGACCAAGCTGCGGCTGGCCGGGATCATCAGCGCGCACCGGGAGGGCCGGCGGCAGATCTACATCGTCGACGACCCGCACGTGCTCACCTTGGTCCAGCAGATCTTCGAGCACATCGCCCCCGACGGCAGCCTGGCGCCCGACCCGCCGATGCCGCCGCGCTAGCCGATCTGGTCCAGGATCCGTTGCGCCGCCGCCTTGCTGAGGTTATGGCCAGGGTCGCTGAGGATGATCAGCGTGATGCGGCGGCCGTTCCGCTCGGCGATCTCGGTCCACTCACTGTCGGGGTAGGTGCGACGATCCACCAGCCCGCCGACGTCCGTCTCGATCGTGATGCGCACGGGTTCGCCGGTGCTGCAGGCTGTGACCTGACGCCGGTACAGCTCGAAGTAATTGTCGGCCGCCTGCTCGTCGGCGAACTGCAGCGCCAGACCGACCCCCGGAGCGCCGGAGCTGTTGCGGTAGTTGCCCTCCAGCGCAGCGACCGGATCGGCGTAGTCGTCCCGGGTGACCGGCGAGCAACCGAGGGTGATCACGTCCTGGGCGGCGTATCGCGGATCGCGGGCGTGAACCCAGGTGCCGTTGCCCAGAAACCCCTCCTCCTCCCCGCCGTCGAGCACCGCCGTCCGCCAGCCACGCGGCACCGGCAGAGATCCGGCCGACAGCTCCCCGGCCGTGGACGGGGCGGGCTCGCTCGGCGGTGGCGGCGGCGGCAGGGTGTTGGTGGTCGTCGGTTCCGCGAATGACGGACTGACGGGCGAGGTCATCCGGCTCGAGGCCACGGGAGTAGGTGCGGGCGACGTACCGGCCGGTGGCGACGGCTGCGGCGAGCTGAGCGAGCAGGCGGCAAGGAGGAGACCTCCCACGCTCACGAGGCCCACCCCCAGCAGCCGTGGGTGAGTCCGGCCCGTCATCAGCTGTGTTGGAAGTGCTGATAGTCCTTGCCCGGCGACCACAGGCCGCCCCAGAAGAACCCGTACGAGCGCAGCTTCTTGGTCAAGGTGGACTTCGTCGTCAACATGCCGGAGCGGACCGGCGACCGGTCGATGTAGGACCGACCGTTGTCGGGCCACCACTTGCCGTTGATGTCGCGATACGGGTTCTGCACCGGGTTGACGTCGATCGAGGTCCCGTAGGAGTGGGGGGACTGCTTGTAGGGGTTGCCGACCACCTTGCGGCAGTTGAACGCGCTGGTGTTGTTGGCTTCCATCTGCCGCGGGTCATTGCCGCCGTACTCGTTGGGATTCTTCATCGTCGCAATCGGGAAGCGCGCCGCCAGGGCTGCGTCGAAGCTCCGGATGACCTCCGTGGTCAGGGAGGAACGGACGATCAGCAGGCCACGGTGCATCTTCTTGTCACGCCCGTAGTAGTTCATCCTCACGGTCTGGAGCTTGGACGGCCCGACCGGGCAGCCGCTCCGGTAGGTCTCGGCGACCTCCGCGGCGGTGGTTGGAGTGACCACCGGGTTCAGCACGGCGATCCGGGCGAAGGTCTGGCTGCCGCTCACCTCCCAGCGGTCGCGGTTGGCCACCCGGTACCGGGCGCGGATCTGGTACGCCGCCAGCCGGCCTTTGCCGTAGCCGAGCGACAGGGCGAAGGCGCCGGTCGCGTCGGTCTTCGCGGTTGCGGCTGGCGTGAACGTGCCGGAGCGCAGCACCTCCACCTGCACCTCGACGCCGGCGTGCGCCGGGACGACGGTGCCGCGAATGGTCGGGTTCTTCAGCGAGTCGATCTTGGCCACCGGCCGCTGCAGAGCGACCTTCGAGTCCTCGACGGTGACCGTGACCTGATTGCTGCTGAGCTCATCCCCGCTGCCGGGCGCGCCACCGGTCGTGGCCGCGAAGGTGAACGTGCCCAGCGCGTACACCGGGAGGCGAGCCTCGTAGCGGCCGCTGCTCAGCGTGGCTTCCGCGACCTGGGCCCAGGCCGAGTCTGCGGTGCGGCGGTAGATCTCGACCACCGATCCGTCGTCCAGCCCAGCGGCGTCGCCGGTGAGGGCGTAGAAGCCGAAGTCCTGATAGAACCGGCCAGCGACCGGACCGTCCTGCGAGGCGACCGACAGGCTCAGCAAGGCGGTCGCTCGCGAACGAGCGCTCCGCTCCGCGCTGGGCGAGGGGGTGCGGTCGGGCACCGTCGGGGTGGCCGAGGGCGTGGCCTCGCTGGACTCGGCGGGCGGAGTCGGCGTCGATATCGACGGCTCGGGGGTCGGTGTCGGCGTATCGGCCATCGCGTCGCCCGAGGTGAGCATCAGGGCGAAGGTGGCGGCCGCCACCACGCACAGCCGGCCACGGCCCGAGATCAGGCGTCGGGCGGCGCGGCCTCCATGCACGGGAGCCGACTCTACCGGCTTCCCGACATCGTCGTCGGCCCTAGCGCAGACGGACCCGCCGAAGCTGTCTCGCTAGGAAAGGGCGGCGCGGGCGCCCTCGCCGAGCAGCCAGAGGTCGGTGGCAACGGCCAGGCAGGTGATGCCGAAGGCAGGGAACTGCTCCGCGACGGCAGGGACGCCGCCGAACGCACCGACATCGAGTCCGGCTGCCTCCGCGGCGGCGACGATCCGGCGGAGTGGCGAGGATTCCGAGTCGTCCTGCAGCAGGTCGGCGACCGAGATGCCCAAGGACAGCGACAGATCGTACGGACCGATGAAGAGCTGGCTCAGCCCGGGCACCGCGGCGATCTCCTCGACGCGCTCGAGGGCCCGGGCCGACTCGATCATGACCGCACACCGGATCCGGGCGTTGGCGGTCTCGGGATCGTCGCCCGGCCGTCCCCAGGTCCGGACGAAGGGTCCGAAGCTGCGGGACCCGAGCGGCGGGTAGTAGGTCGCCGCCACTGCGGCCGCGGCCTGCTCCGGCGCCTCGATCTGGGGGACGATCACCGCACTCGCGCCGGCGTCCAGCACCTCACCGATCCGGACGAAGTCGCAGGCGGCAACCCGGACCACCAGGTCGGCGGCATCGTGCGGGAAGGACCGGGCCGCATCGACGATCTCGGTCCTGGTGTACAGACCGTGCTGGCCGTCGAGACAGACCCAGTCGAAGCCGGCCCGCGCCAGTCGAGCCACCGCTCCAGGAGAGGAGTCGTTGCACCAGGCACCCCGGCCGCCGGTCGCGAACCCGGTCATGGCCTGAGCTCGCTGCGCGAGGCGATGCCGAGCTTGCGGTACGCCGAGGCGAGATGGCTCTGCACTGTCCGGATCGACAGCACCAGCTCCTCGGCGATCTCCCGATCACTCAGGCCCCGGCTGGCGAGTTGGGTCACTTCGGTCTCCCTCTGGGTCAGCGGGCTCGGAGCCATCGCCGCCGCCGAGCCCGGCGCCCGCCCGAGCCGCTCCCGGGCCTGCCGGAGGATCGCCGCGACCGGCCGCGCGTACGCCCCCCGCTCATCGGCCGCCCCGGCCAGCTCGGCCAGCTCGAACGCATGCCGGTTGAAGTTCGCCATCAGCTGCGCCTCGGCCGCGGCGACCAACACCGCAGGATCCCGTTGCGCTCGCGCCATGATGTCGGCCGCACGCACCTGCTGGAACGGCGTGTCCAGCGCCAACCCCAGAGTCGGCAGCGCCGCCGCGGCCTCCCGCGCATCGCCGTAGCGGGCGGCATCGGTGAGGAAGTTCAGCGCCATCGCCGACGCACCCTGACGCGCCGCGGTCCGTGCTGCCTCGATCGCCGACGCCGTTGCCCGGGCGTGATGACCGGTCGCCGCATCCACCGCCGCCTGGGCCCACGAGGCCAGGCCAGGGATGATGGCGATCCGGTCCGGCGGATGATCACGCATGATCGCGATCGCGTCATCCACCTCGCCGAGCTCGGCCAGCACCACCACCAGCTCGGCCGTCGCCTCGGTACGGAACAGCCCCTCCCCCGCCTGTTGCTGGACGTACGCCTCCCGCAGTGGGCCGACCGCGCCGGCCAGGTCGCCGAGGAAGTGCCGCTTCAGTCCGACCAACAGGGGCCAGCCGAGATCGGCTCCCCGATCAGCGTCCGGATCGGTCGCCAGGGCCGCGGCCCGAGCCGACTGCGGGCCCAGCCGCTCCGGCTCCCCCGGCCACCGTCCGGTTCGGCCGACCGGCCGGGGCAGCCGGTACTCCACGCCGTAGAACAGCCCGGTGACCGCGACCAGCGCGTACGCGAGACCGGCCCGGGTCGCCGACACCCGGGTGCCGGCCAGGGCGTTCAGCAGCTGCTGCCCCGCGGCAATAGCCTCCTCGCCGCGCTCGGCGAACGCGAGCGCCCCGGTCAGGCAGGTCAGGGCCCGGATCCGCTGGTGCGCATTCGGGTGGTTGTCCAGGATCCGCTGGGCGACCTCGATCACCTCGACACAGCCGCCGGTGAACAGCCGGATCACTGCCTCGGCACCCCAGACGTAGTTCGCTCCGCCAGGGCCCAGCTCGGTCCGCAACCGCTCGACCACCGCCCACGCCCGCTCCGGGTCGCGCTCCCCCCACAGCGCCAGGCTCAGCTCTTCCATGGCGAACCCGAACCGATGGCCGTCGGCGCCCAGCCGCGACCGAACCTCCTCGATGGTGACCCGGGCCCGGTCCGGCCGGCCCAGTTCGGACTGGGCGGAGGCCACCATCACGGCCGCCGCCACGCCGCCGCCGGCCTGGTAAGCCCGGTTGGCCAGCCGAAGGGCGGCAGCCGGGTCGTTCAACAGCACGGCATCGGCGGCGGCGAGCAGCAGCTCCACGTTCGGCTCGCCCCCGCCCGCGTCCTCCCACGTCGCCCGCCGGACGACGTCGACGTGCTCGGCCGGTGCGTCCCGCAGCCGCCGGGCCAGGCTCCGCCGCCGCGCCGGGCTGAGCTGCCGCTCGGCAACCGCATGGAGCAGCGGGTGGGAGAAGCGCAGCAGCACGACCCCGTCCCGTTCATCGCTGGTGATGATCTGGTCCCGGTCGAGCTGCATGATCGCGTCGTCGCCCACCACCGCGCCGAGGGTCTCGTACGGCAGCGGCTCGCCCAGGGCCAGCACCGCCACCGCCTCCCTCCCGTCGTCGGTCAGGGCGTCGAGCCGCCGCTGCAGCAGCTCGCCCAGCCGGGGTGGCATCTCCTCCTCGCCGGTCCACCACCACACCCCCGCCTGACACTCGAGGGCGCCGTGGTCGGCCCCGAACCGCGCCAGCTCGGTGAGGTAGAACGGATTGCCGTGGCTGCTCTGCCACAGCATCTCGGCCGTTCCCGATGCCACCGGCCCGCCGAGCACGGCGGTCAGCAGCTCGCGGGAGGCGCCGCGACCGAGCGGCTCGAGGTCCATCCGCTCGACGAGCTGTTCCTTCCAGAGCGCCGTCACGGCATCGGAGGGGTTCTCACCGGACCGCATCGTGCCGAGCAGGCGTACCGACTTGGCACCGACCAGCGACAAGAGCACCGCGGCCGACTGGGGATCGAGCAATTGCAGGTCGTCCACCACCAACACCGGCGCCGCGGTGGACCGCTGGTCGCGACTCAGCTCGCGCAGCCGGGTGCTGACATGTTGGGCGACCAGCGCGGGGTGAATGGTGGCCAGATCGGGCGGCAGCAGCCGGGTCAGCGCGCCGAGCGGGATGGACCGGCTCGCGGAGGTTGCCACGATCCACGCCACGGGCGGAGCCGGCAACTGCTCCGCGACGCTGGCGGCGAGCAGGGTCTTCCCGACGCCCGCCTCGCCCGCGATCAGCACCCCGCCGGAGAAGCGGAGACTGTGCAGGGCGCGATCAATCTCGGTCTCTCGCGCGACCAATGATGTCGCTCTGCTCACCGTGTCCTCCGAGGCCAGGGCAGACAGCAAATTCTAATGGTCCGAATCGGCGGCGGCTAGGAGGTCCTCTCGATGCGGCAGCGTCGTCCGCAATCGGCCGTGCGAATTCCCGAGCTCGATCTCCGCAGCATCGATCCGGTGCCACGCCGGCATGCCGAGCGGCCGGATCCCCCGCGCGGCGAGCAGCCGATCAAGATCGTCTTCCCGCCCGTGTGCTTCGACGGCCCCGTCGCGCACGTCGGCCAGCAGCGACATCACCGTCTCAGTGGCATCCGACTTGTTGGTTCCGATCACCCCGGTCGGGCCTCGCTTGATCCAGCCGGTGACGTACTCGTCGGCCGAGAACCCGCCGTCCCGGATCACCCGGCCTTCGGCATGAGGCACCCGGCCGGTGCTGGCGTCGAACGGCACACCCAGCATCGGCAGCCCGCGGTAGCCGACCGAACGCACCACCAGCTGAGCGGCGATCTCGCGCTGCCCACCGGTGCCGACGACCAGACCGTCGCGATCGATCATGGTCCGCTCGACCTGCACCGCACTCACCCGGTCGTCGCCGATGATCATCGTGGGGCGGGTCCAGAAGTGCAGGTGTATCCGGCGACCGGCCCCGGACGGCGTACGCGTGGCCCACTCCCGGAGCACGACGACATTGCGGGCGGCGACCTTGTCCCGCTCCACCCGGGCCTGGCTGGACTCATCCAGCTCCAGGTCGGCCGGGTTCATGATCACGTCGACGCCGTCCAGCTGGCCGAGCTCGCGCAGCTCCTTGGTCGTGAAGGAGGTGTACGCCGGTCCGCGCCGCCCCAGGATGTGCACATCGGTGACCTGCGTCCGCGCGAGGGTCTCGAGCACCTCCTCGGCCATGTCGGTGTCGTTGAGCGTCTCGGCCGGCTTGATCAGGATCCGGGCGACATCCAAGGCGACGTTGCCCACCCCGACCACCACCGCCTCGCTGGTGCTCTCCAGCAGCTCCTCGATCGCCGGCGCCGGCAGATGATCATCGGTAGGCGGCCGGCCGGGATCGGGGAACACGTCGGGATGTCCGCAGTACCAGGCGACCAGGTCGGAGGCAGCGATGCTGCCGGGCCGATGCTCGCCCGGAATCTCCAGATGCCGGTCGGTGCCGGCGCCGTAGGCGTAGATCACCGCGTCCACGGCACCACGCAGCTCCTCGATGCTGAGGTCGCGGCCGATGCCGACGTCGCCGTAGAACCGCACACTGGACCTCTCCAGGGTGCGCTCCAGAGTCTTGCGGATCGAGCGGATCGACTCGTGGTCGGGCGCCACGCCGTAGCGGACCAGACCGAAGGGCACCGGCAGCTGGTCGATCACCGCCACGTGCACGGGTACGTCGACCTGGTGGCTGAGCGCTTCCGCGGCGTAGATCCCCGATGGCCCGGCGCCAATGATGGCAACCACCAGGGGCACGCCGTCGCGGCTCACTCGGCCAGTATGCCGACTTGTCAGCGTGGGTGGTCGCGATAGCCGCCACCCACGCTGACAAGTCGAAAGGACGAGATCAGCTGACGGGGACTGGCTCCTCGGCGACATTCGCAGCTGGTTCCACCGCTGGCGCCGGCTCGCTCGGCTCCGGCTTGGGCTCGGTCTTCCGACTGCGCGATCCCTGGCCACGACCGCCCCGGCCGCGCGGTCCGGAATCGCGTGCCCCGCCGTCGGGTTGGCGCTGGCTCTCGACCGGCATCTCGTGCAGCTCGACCCCGCGGCCGTGACAGTGCGGGCACTCACTGCTGAACGCCTCGAGCAGCCCGGTGCCGATCTTCTTGCGGGTCATCTGGACCAGGCCCAGGCTGGTGATCTCCGCGACCTGGTGCCGGGTCCGGTCACGGCCCAGGCACTCCACCAGCCGGCGCAGCAGCAGCTCGCGGTTGTTCGGCAGCACCATGTCGATGAAGTCGATCACGATGATGCCGCCGATGTCGCGCAGCCGCAGCTGCCGGACGATCTCCTCGGCGGCTTCCAGGTTGTTGCTGGTGACCGTCGCCTCGAGGTTGCCGCCGGCACCGGTGAACTTGCCGGTGTTGACGTCGATCACCGTCATCGCCTCGGTCCGGTCGATGATCAACGAGCCGCCGGAGGGCAGGAAGACCTTGCGTTCCAGAGCCTTGGCGATCTGCTCGTCCAGACGGTACTCGGCGAAAACGTCGCGGCCGTCCTCCGGCTCCCAGCGGCGAAGTCGGTCTTTCAGATGCGGAGCCACGTGAGTCACATACGCCTCGATGGAGTCGTACGCGTCGTTCATCCCGCCGTTGCCAGCGATGATCAGCTCGGAGAAGTCCTCGGTGAACAGGTCGCGGACGATCCGGACGGTCAGGTCGGGCTCGCCGTAGAGCAGCTGCGGGGCCTGGCCAGCGGTGACCTTCTTCTCGATATCGGCCCACTGCGCCTTGAGCCGGGTGACGTCGCGAACCAGCTCCTCCTCGCTCGCGCCCTCGGCTGCTGTGCGGACGATCACGCTCGCGGACTCGCCGACCAGCTCGGAGAGGACCTCCTTCAGCCGCTTGCGCTCGTTGTCGGGGAGCTTGCGGGAGATGCCGGACAGGTGACCGCCCGGGGAGTAGACGATGTAGCGCCCGGGAATGGAGACGTGGTTGGTCAGCCGGGCCCCCTTGGCGCCAACCGGGTCCTTGGTGACCTGGACCAGGATCGTCTGCCCAGACTTCAGGACCTTCTCGACCTTGCGGTTCTGCCCCTCGGCGCCGAAGGAGTCCCAGTCGACTTCGCCGGCGTAGAGCACCGCGTTGCGGCCGCGGCCGATATCGACGAAGGCCGCCTCCATGGACGGCAACACGTTCTGCACCCGGCCCAGGTAGACGTTGCCGATCAGCGACGTCGCGGAGTCGCGGTCGACGTAGTGCTCGACCAGGATGTCGTCCTCCAGCACGGCGATCTGGCTGAGGGCCCCTCCTGAGCCCGTCGAAGGATCCTCGCGCTGCCGGATGATCATCCTGCGGGCGACCGACTCGCGCCGGGCGAGGAACTCCGCCTCGCTCAGGATCGGCGCCCGGCGCCGGCCGGCCTCGCGGCCTTCCCGACGGCGTTGCCGCTTGGCCTCCATCCGGGTCGAGCCGTCGATGCCGGTGACCTCGGCACTCGCCTTGGTGCGGCGCGGCTCGCGAACCCGCACCACGACCTCGCTCGGGTCGTCGGGGGCCGAGCTGGCCTCCTCACCACGACGACGCCGTCGACGGCGGCGACGGCGCTGACCCTCGCTCTCGCCGTCACCGTCGGCGCTGTCGGTCTCGCCGGATCCGTCCTCGGCCTCGTCGGCAGCATCGGTCGCAGTGTCGTCGTTCTCGGCCGTCGCGGACTCGCCGTCGGCGGAATCCTCACCGCCACCACGGCGGCGGCGACGTCCGCCCCGGCGTCGGCGCCGGCGCCGGCCCTCGCCCTCGCCCTCAGGCTCAGCCTGCTGCTCCTCGTCGGTCTCACCGGACTCGGAGGCCTCGGCGGACTCGTCCGCCTGGCCGTCCGGTGCCGGAGCCTCGGACTCCTCGACCGGCCCAGCCTCGGTCACCGGTTCAGCCTCGGTCACCGGTTCGCCCTCAGGCAGCGGCGGGTCCTCGACGTCGCCGCTTGATCTCGGTCGCCGGCGGCTCTGGCACCTCGGCCAGCAGCTCGTCGGCCGACTCCTCGTGCGCTACCACCATCCGAGGCGCCCGCTTGCGCGGCGTACGGGTTCGGGTTGGAGCGGGCTCGGCCTCGGCGGGCGTCTCTACCGGCTCGGGCTGCGAGCCCTCGGTGGTCGCCTTCTTGGCCGCCGTCTTGCGCGGCGCCCGTTTGGCCGGCGCCTTCTTGGCCGGCGGAGCCGCCACCGCCTCGGTGCCGGCTACCGCCGGATCCTCGTGCTCGACCGCCGGCGCATCAGGCACCGCCGACGGCGGGCCGGCAGGACGGCTGGCCGCTCGGCGCCGCCGCGGTGGGGACGAAGCAGCCTCGCTGGCCGGTTGACTCTGTTCTGATGGGTTCTGTTCTGTGTCGGGCTCGTTGTCGAGCACTTCGACTCCTCAACTGCGCGTACGCGCACGATCTCGCTCGCGCTCCGGCGGCGAAGCCGGGCGGCGGAAGCTTACGGACCGATGAGATGAAGTCGGCTCTCCCGCGGTCAAGCCAGTCGCCGTCACACTCGGCGGCCCGCTCGTCGCGGTGAAGAGGATCCGAGTCCATCGTTCATCGCGGCTGGGCACACGGCGCGCCCGAGCCGTATCTAGTATCCCACAAGTCACAGATGTTTCAGGACAGCTCGAGAATGGTCGCGTTCGTCCGGTCCAGTCGCCCCTGGGTGAGGCGGGTCAAGACGGGCGGCTCGGCGGGCACGAACGCCGGCCACACCCGCGTCAGCGCCGCCAAAACGTCGTCCGGCCGGACCAGGGGTACGCCGTGTTCCAGCACCATGCCCAGCTGTTCAGGCGCGGGCATCAGCGCCACCACCGCATCACGGGTGTCGAAGCTGCGCAGCCCGTTCTTGGTCATCCGCTGCACGGACACCTCGGTCTGAGCGAGGAACGCCGTCACCGCGGCCTCCAGGTCGACGGCCTGCACCCCGACCAGATCGGCCGTCCATCGCGAGCCGGTCAGCTGGTCCGCCAGAGCGGTGGCCCCGGCCTCGGACACCTCGACGACGTCCAACCCCGGCGGCAGTGCGGCGTCGAGAGCGCGTCGCACCTCCTCCGGATCCCGGGCCTCGACGAGTCCGATCTCGAGATACTCGGCCTCGCTCGCCGCTCCGGTCGGGGCTGCGTTCGCGTAGGAGATCCGCGGGTGCGGTGAGAACCCCGACGAGTAGGCCATCGGCATCCCGGCCCGGCGCAGCGCCCGCTCGAAGGCCCGGCCGAAGTCGCGATGACTGGTGAACCGCGCCCGGCCGCGTTTGGCGTACCGGACCCGAAGCCGCTGCACCGGCGGCGGGTGCTGCTCGGGCTGCGGTCGCGAGCTCATCCTTGGCAGCGTAGATCGGGTCAGGAACGAGCGGCCACCCCTTGGCCGAACCGCCGTTCGCCTTTGTTGGTGCCGCCCAGCAGGTCCGCGGTCCAGAACTGGTTGCTGGTCGTGCTTACTCCGTCCTTGTCGCCGTACAGGACCTGTACCGCTCCTTTCGGCACTGTCTCACTTTCCGCCTGCCCGGCGACCACCAGCTCGTCGTGATCCGATGACCGGCCGAAGTCCGCGGCCGTGAGCCGCGCACCGAGCATCTCGTTCATCCTTGGACTATCGGGCAACCCGGCGATTCCTTGCCGGAAGTACTGCGCCCCCGCCGAGGTGAGGCCGCGATCGGATCCGTACAGCACGTGGACGAAGCCCACTCGGTAGATGCCGCCATGGGACTCCTCGGGAACGCCGATGACCAAGTCGTCGTGCATCCGCCTACCGACATCGCGGCCGAAGCTGCCGGCAGCGATCGCTCCCCCGAACTCATTCTCCATCTCCACCCTCCCCGCAATCCCGGGCGAACCCTCGTGCCAGAGCTGGCTTCCGGCGGCCGTCAGGCCTGTCGGCGATCCGTAGAGAATGGTGACCGCTCCAGCGTTCTCGAGTCCCGCGACGGTTTCGTTCGGCGCAGAGATAGCAAGATCGTCGTAGGGTCGGCCAGCGAAGCGCCCAACAGCGAGCGCGCTCCCGAAGGCGTCGTTCTCCTCGGATCGACCGGGAACCCCCGGCGTGTTCTGACTCCACAGGCGGCTGCCGTACGCGGTCAGTCCGGACTCTGAGCCGCGAAGAACAAGTACCGCGCCGGCCACTTCAGCCGTACTCAGCATGCGGCTCGGGATACCGATCGCGAGGTCTTCATAGCTCCCGCCCGAGAATCGACCGGCGGCCAAGGCTGTCCCGAACTGCTCGAAGCTTTCCCGTGAACCGGGCACACCAGGTGAGTCGCCGAACCAGATTTGGCTCCCGGCGCCGGTAAGGCCGTCGGCGGATCCGTAGAGGACGTTGACCGCGCCGGATTCCTGAATGGCGCTACCTTCGCTCCACACGTTGACGGCCAGATCGTCCTGTGGCCCACGTCCGAAGTCGCCGGCAGCCAACGCCCACCCGAAGCTGTCATAGACCTCAGCGCGACCGACCACCCCAGGACTGGCCTGGGTCCAGCGCTGAGTCCTCCGTGCATCCAGACCGCGAGGCGATCCATAGATGACCCGGACCGCTCCAGCCTCCGCGATCGAACCCGCGCGGGCACCTGGATCGCCATGCGCCAGATCGGAGAAACCGTCGCCGTCGAAGTCGCCGGTGGCCAGGGCATTGGTCATGCCCACCGGTGGTTGGCGTCCACCAGCTCGCGAGAAGTCGATGTTGGTCAGACGCTGGAGACGCTCCGTCGTCAGGCCGGTCGGCGATCCGTAGAGCACGTACAACGCGCCGCGATCCTTGTCGTCACCACTCCACTCGGTGATCGCCGAATCGCCGAATCCGTCGCCGTTGAAGTCTGCGGTCCTCGGCCGATCGACCCGCGGGGAGGATCCGCCGTCGGCCCAGGCCGGCTGTGGCCCGGCCGGTACGAGGGGCACCGTCATCAGGGTCAAGATCGCCGCCACCGCCGCAGCGCGGGGAAGCCTCGCTGGCACGTGCTCAACCTAGCCTTCAGTCGGCTCCCGAGGGCGGGGTTTGCGTCAGTGGCAGCTCAGCCCGGACCCGCCAGCCGTGTTCGGTGGGACCCGCCGTGGCCGAGCCGCCCAGCTCCTCGGCCCGGTCGGCGATCGAGCGCAGCCCGACGCCGGGAGCCCAGGTCGTCGGTGGCGGGCCGTCGTCGTCGATGGTGATCACCAGGTACTCGGCCGCCGCGATCTCGATGTCGCAGTGCCGCGCCGACGAGTGCCGGACCACGTTGGCCAGCCCCTCGAGCACGATCCGGTACGCGGCGAGCTCGACGGCCGCCGACAGCGCCGGTAGATCGTCGGGCAGCCACAGCCGGATCTCGAGTGCGGACGGCTTGGCCGTCGCCATCGCGGCGACCTTCTGCCGCAGGGCGCCGACCAGGCCGAGGTCGTCCAGCTCGATCGGACGCAGGCCGTAGACCACCCGGCGTACGCCGTCGAGCGCGGTTCGCAGCTCGGCTCGGACGTCGGTCAGCATCCGCTCGGCCTCGGCCGGGTCGCTGCGCAGCAGGTTCGACGCGGCATCGGCGGTGAAGCTCAGACTGGTCAGCGTCGGGCCGAGGCCGTCGTGCAGCTCACGCTGGAGGCGTACCCGCTC
Source organism: uncultured Actinomycetota bacterium (assembly GCA_963711015.1). Classification (GTDB taxonomy): domain Bacteria; phylum Actinomycetota; class Actinomycetes; order Propionibacteriales; family Propionibacteriaceae; genus Microlunatus. The sequence goes on along the minus strand of CAVQCQ010000029.1, from coordinate 293,065 downwards.
GGCCGCCGCCGCCTCGACGGTCGCCGTGCGGGCGAGCTGGACCTGCTCGCGCAGGCTCGCCGCATGCAGGGCAGCAGCCAGGGAAGTGGCGATCAGATCCAGCGTCTGCCGATCGGATTGGTGCAGCGCGGTCTCGCCGCGCCGAAGTCCGACCCGCAAGGTGCCGACGGTGCTGCCGCGGAAGGTCAGCGGGACATCAGCGCTCGGCTGGTCGTCGACGAGGCCGGCGGTGCCGACCTCCGTCTGGTCCGGCCGGTGCAGGCTCAGCCACGGCAGCCGGAGGGCCGTGCGAGTCTGCTCCAGCGCCTCGCCCAGGTCGTCGTCCTCGCGGATCTGCTGGCCGACCCCGCTGGCCGTCGCGGCCGGGTCGGACCGCGAGCCGTAGAACGCCCGGTCGACCATCTTCATGATCAACAACCGGATCGGGTTGAAGGCGATCGCGACGGCGATCGCGGCCACGATGGAGACGCCGCGCTCCGCTCGCGAGGAGACGACCAGCGACAGCGCGGCGACGATGCCCGCGTACGCGGCGATCACGACGGCGATCACGAGCCCGTAGAGCAGCGCCCGCGAGACCACCAGCTGGATGTCCAGCAGCTGGTAGCGCACCACGGCGATGCCGATGGCGATCGGGATGGTGACGAAGCTGAGCAGCAGCAGGATCGGCCCCTCGGCCGTGATCACCCGCTGGACGTTGATCAACAGATCGATCAGCACGGCCAGCAGCAGCCACTGCAGCTGGCGCCGCTCCCGGTCCCCGCCGCGGTAGTAACGCAGGACCATCGAGACGATCACCAGCAGCCAGCCGGCCAGCGTGGCGAACCCGAAGGCCTCGTTGATCGCGTACGGGACCTCCAGCCCGACCGAGACGATCGAGGTGTAGCGCGGGTCGTCACCCAGCGGTGACCCGTCGGAAAAGATCCCGGTCATCGTTTGGTAGCTGCCCGTGACCACCAGCAACCACAGCAGCGGCCGCCACCGGCGGGAGGGCAGGTGCCCGTCCGGGAACAGCAGCAGGGCGATCGGGAAGAGCAGTCCCAGACCCACCTGCCACGCTCCGTTGGCCAAGGTGCCGAGGGTCCGGGTCAGCCCGGCGGGCCATCCGGCGCCGGCGGCGTACAGCATGATCATGGTCGCGGCGCCGCTGACCAGGTGGCCGAAGCCGGAGGCAAGCAGCAGCGGGCCGACCACGTTGCGCGGGCGATGCCAGGCGATCAGCAAGCCCGAAACCAGCAGGCTGATTCCGATCACCACGTTGGTGAAGGTGTAGCTGTCGACCAGCAGCCGCCAGCCCACCCCGGCGGCCACCGCACCGACGGCGGCCAGGACAACCAGCAGGCCACCGATCACGGCGGCCGCGATCAGACCCGGCCGGGCCGCTCTCTTGGCCGCCGGCGAGACGACGACGGCGGGGGCCTCAGCGGCGCTGGCCAAGACCGGCGTCCTTGGCGATCACGATGGCCTCGCTGCGGCTGACCACGCCCAGTTTGAGGAAGATCGCGGAGACGTGGTTGCTCACCGTCTTGGGGGCCAGTCCCAGCCGCTGCGCGATTGCCGTGTTGTTCGCGCCGGTCGCGATCGCGTCCAGCACCTCGCGCTCCCGCGGCGACAGCCCGGCCAGGACCGGCGACTCGCGTGGCGCCGTGAGATTGGCCAGCACCTGTCGCGCCACGGCTTGGGTGAAGATCACGTCGCCACCGGCGACCGCCCGGATCGCCCGTTCGATCTCGTCCTGGTCTGCGCCCTTGAGCAGGTAGCCGCGGGCGCCGGCCCGCAGCGCCTCCGCCACCATGGCGTCCTCGTCGAACATGGTCAGCACCAGCACGGCGGTCTCCGGGAAGTCCCGGACGATCTGCCGGGTCGCGGCCACCCCGTCCAGCGTCGGCATCCGCAGATCCATGATCACCACGTCCGGCCGGCTGAGCGCGACCTCCTTGACCGCCTCTGCGCCGGTGCCGGCCTGGCCGACCACCTCGACCCCATCGAGGGTCTTGAGGAGTGCTGACAACCCGCGCCGGACCACCGGGTGGTCGTCGGCGAGTACCACCCGGATCGGCGCCGCGACGGCAGGTGGGGAGCTCATGAGCCGATTATCGGCCGCCGAAGCCCTGCGCCCTGGGTGCTGAGTCCTATCCAGAGCGGGAAACCTCCCCGGAATAGCCGGCCGATCCGGGGAATCGGCCTCAAGCGATCGGCGGCCGACCGAACGATCGTGATCACATGCTCCACGGTGGAGCGCACCACGACGAAGGAGATCTCGATCATGACCAGCACCACCATCACCCCATCGGCGACCCGCTCCGGCCTGCTCTGGGTCCGCGTCGGTTGCGTCCTCGGCGCCGTCTTGTCGGTCCTGCAGATCATCACCGGAGTCGGCCTGTGGCGGGCCGAGGGCTTCAGCGTCGACGCAGCCGTCCTGGCCGTTGTGCCGATCATCGCGTTCGTCGCCATCGCGTTCGCCTGGCGCGGCTCGTTCCCGGCCCGGCTGGTCGCCAGCGTCGCGTGCCTGGTGCCGGCACTGATGGGGCTGCCGGTCTACTTCATCTCCGACATCCCACCGGAGGCCGTGATCTCAGTCTCGATCGGCATCTTCTGGGCTCTGGTCGTGGCGGTGCTGCTGCTCCTGCCCAAACGCCGCTAGGCCGTCCGATCCAACTAGGTGGTCACTCGTGCTCCGAACACGCTGCGCGAGTGACCACCTCGTCGTACGGTGTCGCAAGGAGATCCGATCATGAAGCTTCGACTGCTGCTACTCATCGGTGGCGTGCTCGCGGTGACCGGCTGCGCAGGCGCCGCGACGCCGGACCCCGGTCCGCCGACAGCGTCGCCGACCACGACGACAAGCGCGTCGGCGAGCCCGTCCGGACCCTCCATCGAAGGCATGTTCGACGTCGGCGGCCATCGCCTGTACCTGACCTGCGCGGGAACTGGCGCTCCGACCGTGATCTACATGCACGGCTCGATCACCGATGCGAACACCATCGCGCACGAGAACGCTGCCGCCATCAGCGACGCCCTGTCGGGTCAGTACCGGGTCTGTCGCTACGACCGACGCAACGTCGGCGACAGCGACACCGTCGACGCCGTGCAAACCCCGAAGGACGCGCTGGACGACCTACACCGGCTGCTCGCCGCCGCCGAGGTCGAGCCGCCATATCGTCCTGCTCGGCGCCTCCTTCGGCGGGATGCTGGCCTACCTGTACGCCAATACCTACCCCGACGAGGTCGTCGGCATGCTCCTGCTCGACGCGATGTTCCCCGATGAGCTCTCGTTGGACTATCTGTTGCCGCCCAAAGATCGCTACGAAGCCTTCGACAAGGAGGATGAGGCAGCGCTCGAACGGATCAGCCACTACAAGGTGCTGAAGCTGGGTCAGCGCTACATCGGCAAGGAACCGAAGATCCCCGTCACCTACCTGGCCTCGACTTCCGAGGGCTACGACACCCAGGGATTCGGGGAGGAGTACGACACCAAGATCGTCCAGCTCCAGCAGGACTACGTCGACCGGTTCTCCCCGGGAGCCTTGAAAAAGGTCGACGCGCCGCACTTCATGGAGCCGGTGATCCCCGACCGGATCGCCGCGGAGGTCCGAGAGGTGATTGCCGCGGCCGGCGGACGCTAGCCGTAGAGCTTCTCGGCGTACGCGGGGCCGTAGTAGGCGGTCAGCTCCTCGAGGCTGTCGTCCGACCGCTCGAAGGTCTTGGCGATCACCGCTCGCGGCGGCACCGGGTCGGTCCAGGTCTCGGGCCGCCACAGCTTCGCCCGCAGCAGGGCCTTGGCGCAGTGGTAGAAGACCTCCTCGATCTCCACAACCAAGGCGAGGATCGGCCGGTGGCCCTTGACGATCATGGCGTCGAAGAACGGCGCGTCGGAGACCAGCCGGGCCCGGCCGTTGATCCGCAGGGTGTCCCCCCGCCCCGGGATCATGAACAGCAGCCCGGCGTGCGGGTTGGCCAGCACGTTGCGGTAGCCGTCGACCCGTCGGTTGCCGGGGCGTTCGGCGATCGCGATGGTCGACTCGTCGATCACATACGTCAGCTGCCCAGCCGGATCGCCCTTGGGCGACACGTCACAGGCGCCGGTCTCGTCGGCCGTGGCCACCAGGCAGAACGGTGATGCCGCCAGCCATTGCCGATCGAGATCCGCCAGCGTGCGCCGCACCTTGTTCGCCACGTGCGGCAGCGGCACTCCGACGAGATCTGCCAGCTCGTCGACGGTGGTGATCGTGGTCTCGCCCATCACCCCATCCTCCCCGACAGCTCGGCGGGATCAGACAGGGCTCAGCGGTAGCAGCGACCGGCCGCTCGGGCCGATCTGGATCGCAGTGTCCAGCTGCGGGCATACGCCGCAGTCGAAGCACGGGGTCCAGCGGCAGTCGTCGACCTCGACCTCGTCCAGCGCGTCCTGCCAGTCCTCCCACAGCCAGTCCCGGTCCAGACCCGAGTCCAGGTGGTCCCAGGGCAGCACCTCCGCGTAGGCGCGCTCCCGGGTGGTGTACCAGTCGAGATCGACTCCCGTGCCGGCGAGTCCCTCTTCGGCGCACCGGATCCACCGCTCGTAGGAGAAGTGCTCGCTCCAGCCGTCGAACCGCCCGCCGTCCCGCCAAACCGCCTCGATGATCTTGCCCACCCGGCGGTCACCGCGGCTGAGCAGACCCTCGATCGACGCGGGCTTGCCGTCGTGGTACCGGAAGCCGATCGCCCGCCCGTACTGCCGGTCACCGCGTACGGCGTCGCGCAGCTTGGTCAGCCGGGCGTCGACGGTCTCGTGATCACACTGCGCCGCCCACTGGAACGGCGTGTGCGGCTTCGGCACGAAGCCGCCGATGCTGACCGTGCACCGGATGTCGCGGCGGCCGCTGACCTCACGGCCGGTCTTGATCACCCGCTTGGCCAGGTCGGCGATGGCCAGCACATCCTCGTCGGTCTCGGTCGGCAGCCCACACATGAAGTAGAGCTTGACCTGCCGCCAACCGTGCGAGTACGCGGCCGCGACCGTGGCGATCAGGTCGTCCTCGCTGACCATCTTGTTGATCACCTTGCGCAGCCGCTCCGAGCCGCCCTCGGGCGCGAAGGTCAGCCCGGAGCGCCGGCCGTTCCGGGACAGCTCGTTGGCCAGGTCGATGTTGAACGCGTCGACCCGGGTGCTGGGCAGCGACAGCGAGACGTTGGTGCCCTCGTAGCGATCGGCCAGCTGGTGGGTGATCTCGCCGATCTCGGAGTGGTCGGCGCTGGACAGGCTGAGCAACCCGACCTCCTCCAGGCCGGTCGCCTCGAGCCCACCCTGGACCATGGTCCCGATGGTCTCGATGTTCCGTTCCCGCACCGGGCGGGTGATCATCCCGGCCTGGCAGAACCGGCAGCCCCGGGTGCATCCCCGGAAGATCTCCACCGAGTAGCGCTCGTGCACCGTCTCAGCCAGTGGCACCAGCGGCTTCTTCGGGTAGGGCCAGGCGTCCAGGTCCATCAGGGTGTGCTTGGTGATCCGGTACGGCACGTCCGGGCGATTGGGTGCCACCCGGTGGATCCGGCCGTCCGGCAGGTAGTCGACGTCGTAGAACTTGGGCACGTAGACCCCGCCGCCGGCCGCGAGCCGGAGCAGCAGCCCGTCCCGGCCGCCGGGCCGTCCCTCGGCCTTCCAGTCGCGGATGACCTCGCTGATCGTCAGCGCGATCTGCTCACCGTCGCCCAGCACCGCCGCGTCGAGAAAGTCGGCCACCGGCTCCGGGTTGAACGCAGCATGGCCGCCGGCGATCACGATCGGGTCGTCCTCGCGCCGGTCCGCGGCGTGGATCGGGATCCCGGCCAGGTCGAGGATGTTGAGCATGTTGGTGTAGCCGAGCTCGGTGGCGAAGCTGAACCCGAGCACGTCGAACGCGCCCACCGGCCGATGGTTGTCCAGGGTGAACTGCGGCACGCCGCGCTCGCGCATCAGCGCCTCGAGATCGGCCCAGACCGCGTACGTCCGCTCGGCCAGGATCCAGTCCTGCTCGTTCAAGATCTCGTAGAGGATCGCGATCCCCTGGTTGGGCAGCCCCACCTCGTAAGCGTCCGGGTAGCTCAGGCACCAACGGACGTCGACGCTCGCCCAGTCCTTGACCACCGAGTTGAGCTCGCCGCCGACGTACTGGATCGGCTTTCCGACCCGCGCCAGCAGTGGCTCCAGGCGGGGGAAGAGCGACGGTGGTGACTCGGCCTCGAGGAGTGTCATGACCGCCCCAGACTAACGCCGGGTCAGCGGTAGCCCACGTCTTCGGCAGCGGGCCCGCGTAGCGCCGAACGCCACCGCCCGTCGTGAGCGACCTGGGCGACGTCGACGACCATCAAGGTGTCAGGCGTCGGTTGCCGATCGGCTAGCTGCTCGGCCGACCGGCCGGTTCCGGTAAGCACCATGACTGATCGGTGGTCGGCCAGGTGTCCCTCGATCTCGACGATGGTCTGCTCGCCGCCCCCGGCAGTCAGTACCAACACCGGTCCGCGCCGGTCGAGTTGCCGACAGGCATCCAGCATGCTCGGGGTCTCCTCGCCCCAGTCAGCGCCCGGCACCATCACGATGTGCGTGTGGTGCGGCTCCAGCGGCGTACCCTCCGGACCGTCGATCTTGCCGGCCGGCACCACGCCGACCACCGGTCCGGCGAAGCCGAGATCGGCCACCACGTCACCCAGCAGGGCGAACACGCCCGCATCGGTGCCGCCGGTGATGATCACCGGCCCCGGCCGGCTCATCAGCTCGCTGATCACCGCCGCTAGCGCGCTGCGCACCTCGGCCGCAGGGAATCCGGGGGCGTCACTGGTCTCGCCGTTGACCACCAGCGTGGTGGTTCGAGAGGGCAGGTCCAGCTCGGCCAAATCTGCTATCCGGCGTTGAGTCAGCTGTGCCATCCTGGCTGCACCCCTAGATCCATGGCCAGGAGCGTACGGGAGGCCCCCCGTGCCGGCAGAAGATTCGTCGAACCCGACCTCAGTGGAGGACGCCCCGCCCAAGGCGCTGCTCGCGTTGGACGGCGGCGGGATGCGCGGCGCGTTCACGCTCGGCGTGCTCGGCGTCCTCGAGTCTCGTCTGGCCCAGGCGACCGGGCGGAAGCAGGACTTTGTGCTCGCCGACTACTTCGACTTCATCGGCGGCACATCGACCGGGGCGATCATCGCCAGCGGACTGGCGCTGGGCTGGAGCGTCGACGAGCTCAAGCAGAAGTACCGCCGCCTCGGCGAGGTCGTCTTCCGCAAACGTTGGTTCCTGCCGGCGCGAGCCTGGTCGAAGTACCCGGGGGACCCGCTCCGCGAGCAGCTCACGGCCGAGTTCGGAGCCCACACCTTCGGCGACCCGGCGATGCGGACGACGTTGATGATCGTCATGCACAACCGGACCACCGACTCACCGTGGCCGCTGTGCAACCACCCCCGGATGCGCTACAACGCGGGCGACCGGCCCACCCGCCGCAACCTCGCGGTGCCGCTCAGTGACCTACTGAGTGCAAGCACCGCCGCCCCCGCCTTCTTCCCGCCTGTGCATCTTGATCTTGGCGCCGGAGACCGCGAGTTCGTCGACGGCGGCGTGACCGCGCACAACAATCCAGCGCTGCAGATGTTCCTCACCGCGACCCTGCCGGTCTACCGGGTCCAGTGGCAGACCGGCACGGACAAGCTGTTGATCGTCTCGATCGGCACCGGCTTCTCCCCCGCTCGGCTGACCAACTTGAGTCGGCTGCGTCGCCACATCATCTACGTCGCGACGAACACCCCCAGCGGCCTGATGTTCGCCGCGGCCAACCACAACGACGTGATGTGCCGGGTGCTCGGCTATACCCACTACGGGCTGACGCTGGACTCCGAGCTCGGCGTGCTGGTCGAGGGCGGCCTGCCGGACAAGCTGTTCGGCTACGCCCGCTACAACATCGAGATCAGCCGGGAAGGGCTGGCTGAGTACGGGGTGGACGCACCGCCCGACGAGCTGATGCGGCTGGATGCCGTCACTCACGTCGGAACCTTGATGGATCTGGGTGAGCGGTACGCGACGAAAGTCCTGGATCCGCAGTATCTGATCGACTTCCGTAGGCTGAGCCCATGAGTGCTGAGACGGTACGCGCGGCGGTCTCGGACCGGTTCCCCGCGTCGGGGGACGGTACGGTTCCGGAGTCGGACAACGAGTTCGTGATCTTCAGCAAACCGGAGTTGGGCCGGCTGGGCGAGGCGGACCTCAAGGCGGTCTGGGATCTTTTCGCCGCCAAGCTGTCCGAGCATGACGTCGAGGTCCGTCGAACCAAGATCGTCACCGGGCCGGAGCTGGAGGAGTCCGGCGCGATGCAGCAGCACTATGGCGTGATCAACCAGATCTCCCGGCTGGGCCGACCGGCGTTGACCGAGTCCGCCGAGGAAGCCCTCAGCAAGCTCTTGGAGGATGCATCGGATGAGACTCTGGTGCTGGGTGGGCACCAGTTCCTCGAGCGGTACGCGGAGTTCAGCCCGTTTGCGCTCGCGATGCTGTTCTCCAACTCCAAGGTCAGCCGGCTCGGACCGGGGACGTACGCCGGAGTGGTGAGCATCGACGGACAGTCGATCGTGATCCTGAACGGCTTTCATCCCCGGCAGCTGAGCTTCTTCACCGCCGAGGACGCCCGCTGCGCCTTTCTACACGGCAGTAGCCGCACCGACTGGGACGTGCTCCGCAACGACATGATCGGCGCGACCGACCCGAGCAAGGCCGAGTCCACCTCGATCCGGGGGACCCTGTACGCCGACCCGGCCGGCTTCGGGCTGACCGCCGTCAACTCCAACTTCAACGGCGTGCATATGTCGGCCGGGCCGCTCGAAGGCTTGGGAGAGCTGGACCGGTTCTTCGGCGAGGCGCGGCCCGAGTCAGGCTGGGCCTTCGCCCGCACGCTCCGCGCCGCCGGCGCGACCGACGCCGAGATCACCGGCTACGTGGAGAACCCCGTGCTGGAGACCGACGGTCATCGCGGTACCGCGTTCGATCTCACCGAGGGCGTCAATGCCGACGCCGCCGCCAAGCTCCTCGTCAACGCCAAGCCGGCCTAGGCGGCGGCCGGTGACTCGGGGCGGTTGTCCAAGCGCTTGCCCAGCACGAAACCGAGCACCCATAGTCCGAGGAACATCGTCCCGATCACGAACATCGTGACCGTGAGTACGCCGAGCGCGATCCCGACCGGTTGCGTGACCCAGCCGAGGTAGTAGCCCACCGGACGCCGCATCAGGGCCGCCGCGACCAGCGCGAACAGGGCGGCGGCGCCGCCGAGTACGCCGGCGAGGATCGGTGACACGTCGGAGACCAAGATCATCACCGGAATGGACAACCCGTAGACGATCACTTCGAAGATCAAGATCGACAGCAGGACGACCCGCATCGGGTTGGTGGGGCTGAGGGTCACCGCCACTGCTCGCGATCGGGTTCGTCGCCGTTCTCGGAGTAGTCGGCCTCCCAGTCGCTGTCCGGGTCGACGCTGGTATCCGGTCTGAGCTCGGGCTCCTCAGTCGTGACCAGGAGGGTACGCGCCTCTCCGATGGCCACCACGGAACCGGTGATCAACACCCCCGGAGCACCGACCCCCTCCGACTCGGCGAGCGTGACCGCGGTTTCGATCGCGTCGTCCAGCCGCGGAACCACCCGGACCCGACTCTCGCCGAAGATCTCCTCGGCCAGCTCGCCCAGCTGCTCGGCCGGCATCCCGCGCGAGGTGGAGGCCACCTGGGTGATCACCACCTGGTTCATGATGTCCTCGAAGACCGTCAGAAGCCCCCGTGCGTCCTTGTCCGCCATCACGGCGACCACCCCGATCAACGGGGTGAACCCGAACGCCTCGGTCACCGCGGAAGCTGCGGCCCGAGCCCCATGGGGGTTGTGCGCGGCGTCCAGCACCACGGCCGGCGAGCGCCGGACGAGCTCCATCCGACCCGGAAAGCGCACCTGCGCGAAGCCCTCTCGGGCCACGTCCGGATGAAGCGCCTTGAGACCGAGGAAGGCCTCCACGGCCGCGAGTGCCTGCGCCGCGTTGGCCGCCTGATGCGCACCGTGCAGCGGCAGAAAGACGTCGTCGATCGGCCCTTCGGCGCCCATGATCCGGATCAGCTGCCCACCGATCGCCAGCTGCCGATCGATCAGACCGAAGTCGATTCCCTCCCGGTGCGGCAGCGCACCGACATCGGCGCATCGCTCCAGCAGCACCTGAGCCGCCTCCAACGGCTGGCCGGCGAGAATGGCGTGTGCCCCCGGCTTGATGATCCCGGCCTTCTCCGTGGCGATCTGGGCGACGGTGTCACCCAGCAGATGCGCGTGGTCGACGTCGATCGGCGTGACCACCGCGACCCCTGCGTCGGCCACGTTCGTGGCGTCCCACGTCCCACCCAGCCCCACCTCGATGACGGCCACGTCGACCGGTGCGTCCGCGAAGGCCGCGTACGCCATGGCGGTGATGATCTCGAAGAAGGTCATCGGTACACCGTCGATCGAACGCTCGTCGACGATCTCGACGTACGGCGCGATCTCGAGCCAGGTGGCGTCGAAGCGCTCCTCGCTGATCGGTGCGCCGTCGATGGTGATCCGTTCGGTCACGCTCGACACGTGCGGCGAGGTGAAGCGCCCGGTGCGCAGGCCGTCCGCCCGCAGCAGCGATTCGATCATCGCCGCGGTACTGCCCTTGCCGTTGGTCCCGGTCAGGTGAATCACCGGGTACGCCCGCTGCGGATCGCCCAGAAGCTCGGTCAGGGCCTGGATTCGGCCGAGGCTGGGCGCCACCCGGTGCTCCGGCCAGCGAGCGGTGAGCGCCGTGACGATCTCGGCATGGGTGGGGTCGGCGAGCATGACCGCCTCAGTCTAGGGGCGCGATGTGCCCCTGAGCTTCGAGAGCGGGTACAGCTTGTTCGAGGTCGCGACACACGATCGGCCTCTGTGCGGCAGCTTGCTGCTGTTTTCGGGCGGGCCAGACCGCAGCAACCTGCCGCACCTCAACGAAAGTCTCGACATCGGCCCAGCAGGCATGCCACAGATGCCGCGGCACTGAAACCGAGAGGTCAGTTCTCCAGCGGTTCCCTAGACTCGCCTGCGTGACTTCGACCGCTGACGACACCCGTACCGACTCCCGCCCCAACGGGCGCGTCGTACCGGACAAGCCGGCGCTCGAGGGACTGGAAGACACCTGGATCGAGCGCTGGCGGAGCGAGGGCACGTACGCCTTCCGCCGCCCGGCGACCCGGGACGAGGTCTACAGCATCGACACCCCGCCGCCCACGGTGTCGGGCTCGCTGCACGTGGGGCACGTGTTCTCCTACACCCACACCGACCTCATCGCGCGCTACCAACGGATGCGCGGCAAGCACGTCTTCTACCCGATCGGCTGGGACGACAACGGCCTGCCCACCGAACGCCGGGTGCAGAACTACTACGGCGTGCGGTGCGATCCCTCGCTGCCGTACGAACCCGACTTCAGCCCGCCGGACAACCCGGATCCGAAACGACAGGTGCCGATCAGCCGGCCCAACTTCGTCGAGCTCTGCCACGAGCTGACCAAGGTCGACGAGATCGCGTTCGAGAACCTTTGGCGCCGCGTCGGGCTGAGTGTGGACTGGAGCCTGCTCTACACCACCATCGGCGACGAGTCGCTGAAGGTGTCGCAGCTCGGGTTCCTGCGCAACCTGGCCCGCGGCGAGGCGTATCGGGCCGAGGCGCCGACGATGTGGGACGTGACCTTCCAAACCGCGGTGGCCCAAGCTGAGCTGGAGGCCCGGGACTACCCCGGCCACTATCACCGCGTTGCCTTCCACCCCACCGGCCGACCCGATCCGGTCTACATCGAGACCACTCGACCCGAGCTGATCGCTGCCTGCGTCGCGCTGATCGCCCACCCGGACGACGAGCGCTACCAGCCGTTGTTCGGCACGACGGTGCGATCGCCGATCTACGGCGTGGAACTTCCGGTGCTCGCCCACCCGGCGGCCGAGCCGGACAAGGGCGCCGGCATCGCCATGTGCTGCACCTTCGGCGACCTGACCGACGTGATCTGGTGGCGCGAGCTACAGCTGCCGGCTCGGGTGATCATCGGGCGGGACGGCCGGATCGTCCGCGACCAGCCGGAATGGATTCCCGACGCGGGCGCCTGGGACGCGATCGCCGGCAAGACGGTCTTCTCGGCTCGGGAGTCGGTCGTGACCATGCTCCGCGAGACCGGCGACCTGGTCGGCGAGCCGACCCAAACGACCCGCAAGGCCAACTTCTACGAAAAGGGCGACAAGCCGCTGGAGATCGTCTCGACCCGCCAGTGGTACATCCGCAACGGCGGCCGGGATCCCGAGCTGAAGCAGACTTTCCTGACTCGCGGCGAGGAGCTGGCCTGGGTGCCGCCGCACATGAAGTACCGCTACGACAACTGGGTCGGCGGGCTCAACGGCGATTGGCTGATCTCCCGGCAGCGCTACTTCGGCGTGCCCTTCCCGGTCTGGTACGCGGTGGATGCCGACGGCGAACCGCTCGCCGACCAGCCGATCGTGCCGGCCGAGGCCGACCTGCCGCTGGACCCGAGCACGACCACGCCGCCGGGCTACACCGAGGACCAGCGCGGCGTGCCGGGAGGCTTCGTCGCCGATCCGGACGTGATGGACACCTGGGCCACGTCCTCCCTCACCCCGCACATCGCCTGCGGCTGGGAGCGCGATCCCGACCTGTTCAGCCTCACCTTCCCCATGGATCTCAACACCCAGTCGCACGACATCATCCGCACCTGGTTGTTCTCCCGGGTCGTGCGGGCGCACTACGAGAACGACTTGCTGCCCTGGGCTCGCTCCATGATCAGCGGCTGGGTTATGGACGCGGACCGCAAGAAGATGAGCAAGTCGAAGGGCAACGTCGTCGTGCCGACCGACGTGCTCGAGCGCTACGGTTCCGACGCCGTGCGCTGGCGCGCGGCCAAGGCACGGCCGGGCCTGGACTCGCCATTCGACGAGGCGGAGACGAAGGTCGGCCGCCGGCTGGCGCTCAAGATCTTGAACGCGGGCAAGTTCGTGCTTGGCTACGACAGCAGCGGTGACCTGGCCGAGGTCACCGAACCGGCCGACCGGTCGATGCTGGCGCTGCTTGCCGGCGTGATCGAGGAGGCGACCGCGGCCTTCGACGCGTACGACTACACCGGCGCGCTGGAGGTGACCGAGCAGTTCTTCTGGCAGTTCTGCGACGACTACCTGGAACTGGTCAAAGAACGCGCGTACGGCTCTCAGGGTGAGGCGGCCGCGCAATCGGCCCGGGCCGCGCTCACCCTGGCGCTCGACGTCCAGCTGCGACTGCTGGCACCGATCCTGCCCTTCGTCACCGAGGAGGTGTGGTCATGGTTCCGCGAGGGTTCCATCCACCTGTCGTCCTGGCCGGTGACCGAGGAGGTCGCGAGCCAGGGTGAGCCCGCGCTGCTGACCGATGTCGCCGCTGCGCTGATCGCGATTCGGGGCGCGAAGTCCCAGGCGAAGGCGTCGATGAAGGCCGAGGTGGCTGCCGCCGCGTTCTCCGGTCCGCCGGCCGCGTTGCACCGGCTGCGCCTGATCGAGTCGGACCTGCGAGCCGTCGGCCGGTTGACCGGTGAGGTCACCTGGTCGGAGGCCGAGGGTCCGGTCGCCGTGGAGGTCAGCCTCGCGCCGGTGCCCTGAGCTGGCCGCACCCGATCGCACCGGAACGGTGCCCGAGCAGTCCGAGCCCCCAACCGAGCATCGGCCAGATCGGCCACGGGTATCCGAAGCCGGTCAGCATCCAGATCAGCCAGAGCCCGGCGATCACCGCGACGTACGCGGTCAGGTGTGCACGCCGGCCCGTATCGATGTCCGGTCTTGTCTCCGCGGGGCGCTCCGGCGCTTGTACCGGCAGTTCGGCCAGGGCCGCGCCGAGGTCATCCCGGGTACGCGCGGAGAGGGCGGTATCCAAGCGGTCCTCGAGCTCGGTCAAGGTGAGCCGGCCTGCCGCGTGATGCGCGGCGAGCAGGTCGGCGACTGTCTCCCGGTCGGCGTCGCCGACCCGAAGCTGGCCGGTGGAAAGGTCATCAGGCATCGAAGCCTCCTTCGGATCGAGTATCGGAAAGCCCGGCGAGGGCGGCGTGAAGCAAGGTGCCGACCGCGCGGGCGACGGCATCGAACGGACGGTCCTCCTGGCTGGCCAACGGCCCGCCCAGCCACAGGGCGGCCAGCCCGTGCACAGCCGCCCAGGACAGGTACGCGACGGAGCGTTCGTCGGCGCCCTTCGCCCAACCGCTCTGCTGCGCGGCGCGTACGCCGTCGATCAGCTGGTTGAACGTCGCCTCGCCGGCCGCCTGTAGGCCCGGGTCGTCATGGCGCAGCAGGTCGTTGCGCCACATCACCTCGAAGTGCGCACGATGGCTGACCGAGAAGCTCATATACGCCTGACCCATGGCGTCAAACCGCTCGGAGTCCGACCGACCCGCAGGAACCGCGTCGGCTGCCGCCGCCATCGCTTGACCGAGGAGCTCGAAGCCCTCCTGGGCGATCGCGGTGAACACCGCGGTCTTGTCGGCGAAGTGGTTGGCCGGCGCGGCGTGGGACACCCCGATGTCGCGGGCCAGCGCCCGCAGGTTCACCGCCGACGGCCCTTCGGTCGCGACCACCTGCAGCGCCGCGTCGAGCAGATCACGCCGCAGGTCACCGGCGTAGTAGGTCGCGTTCCGCCGGCGCTCCCCCACCATCGACATCGATTCACCTTCTCAGATTGACAGTGCCAATCTAACACTCAGATTGACATTGTCAACCTTCGCCTTCACGAATGTGGTCAGCTATTGCGGGACGTCTGCGGCAGAGGCTGCAGCTACTGACCAGTTTCGGGGGATGCGGAGCGATGCTACGAGACCGGCCAGTTGAGCTCAGTTCGGAGGTCGGCCGGGTTCATCTCAGGCGACGGCTCGGTGAGGTAGACCTCCCAGAAATCCTCCGACGGCGTCAGCCCCTGCTCCTCGATCCAGGTGCCCAACCGCTGCCACGCATCGGCGAGGCCGTCGAAGGATCCGGCATGGACCAACCGTGCCACCCTGCCCCCGGACAGCGATCCCGCCTCAGCCGACCCGTCCGGCTCGATCACCCCATCGGTCGGATAGCCGGTTTCCAGCGTCACCGACTCGTCGGGCATGCCGTGGTAGAGCGCGAACGCCGCACCGGTCGGCGTCACCCCCTGCTTGGTCAGCACCTCGCGCAGCACTCCGAACGAGCTGTCGAAGAAGTCGGCAAGGTCCGACATCGCGACCGTGCCGCGCACCACCGCGGTGGTCGTCTCGGGCACCTCGACGATCTCAGGTGTGGCTTCGGAAGTCATGCTTCAGAAGGCTAGAACGCCTAGCTCAGCGGACCGGCGCCAGGTCCCAGTCGTCGTCGCGAGTTCGCACGATCCACACCGACACCAAGACGCAGGTCAGGGTCGTCATGCCCCACCCGCCGAAGACGTCCAGCCAGCGCGACGGCAGGATCACCGCGGAGACCAGGTGTATCGGTTGGGACAACGCCATCACGATCGCCGCCCACAACGGCAGCACCCGGGCCCGGTGCAGCGCAATGGCCAAGATCACCAGGCCGAGGATGTGGCCCAGCACCCAGAAGAAGCCCGTGACAAAGGACAGCGTTGTCGCTTCGAGGTGCCCCATGATCGTCACGACCTCCGCCGGGCTGTAGCCGGCCCGCAGCAGCACCGACATGGTGTAGTCGCCCGTGCTGGTCGCCCCCCAGAGGGCGTAGGCGAAGAAGGACAGCAGCGTGCCGACCGTCGCCAGGACCGGCGCGCCGCGCCGGGCCACATAGCCCAATGTCAACATCGAGATGATCATGAAAGGAGTCAACAGGGCGCCGACCCAGATCAAGACGTTCATGGTCTCGAGCCCGGCGGCAGACTTGGCGACGATCGTCTCCGCGTCGTCGTTGGTCCAGTAGGGCAGGATCGCGCGGGCCACCGTCACGAGCAGCGGTCCGAGCGGCAGGGCGATGGCGAGACTGATCCGCCAGAACGGTCGCAGATCGCGCTCCGAGCGGGCGTGTTGATTGGCAAGTCTGCGTTCAGTGGTGAGAGTCATGGCGTCACATTGCCCAAGCGCAGCGGTCCGCCGCATCGAGGCGGGCACCGAATTCGGGCTCCGTACCTGTACGGATGCCACCCGACTACCGGCCGACCTACTGTGTGATCGTGTCCGCCACCGGCCGCCTCACCGTGGCCCAGATCGTCCTTGCCGGCGTACTGGCCGCCGTGAGCCTGGCCCTCGTCCTGGCCCGGCCGACGCCGGCCCTGGTCGGATACTGGCTGGTCCCGATCCTGATCGCCAGTGCCAGTCTGGCTCTCGCCGTCGTCGTCACCCGCAAGGCACCGGGCAACCGATGCGGTCCGCTGATGGCTCTGGCCGGACTGTCGCTGGTCGCACTCGCGGCCTCCGACACCTACATCCTGGCCGCCGAGAGCAATTCCGCGCTGCCGGTCAGTCCGGTGGTCGAGGCGTTCACCGAGGGCACCTGGACCCTTTACTACGTCCCGCTCGCTCTGCTGATGCTCTTCTTCCCCACCGGCCGGTTGCTGGGCCCGCGCTGGCGGTGGGCGGTCATCGGGCTCGTCGTCGTGCCCCTGATCTTCACCCTGGCCCTCGGCGTGGACTGGTTCGCGGTGGCGATGGTGATGCTGCCGATCTTCCTGGCCTGCCTGATCTTGAGCGCCGCCAGCCTCTTCGTGCGCTATCGCCGAGCCGGATCGGCCGAGCGCCTGCAGCTGCGGTGGATGGCATTCGCCGCCATGACCATCCCGCTGACCCTGCTGCTGTGCTGGGCGAGCTATCTGGCGCTGGGCACCGCCGACCTGGTGGTGATCGGCCTGGCCGCGATGTATCTCGCCGTCCCGCTGGCCACCGCGGTGGCGCTGCTGCGCAGCACCTGGTTCGACGTGGACGAGCTGCTGGTCCGGACCAGCGTGTACGCGGTCCTCGCGGGCGTAGTGCTGGCCGCGATCGCGCTGGTCTCCGGCCTGGCCGGCATCCTGGCCGCCCGCGAGTCGGTACTCGTCGCCGTCACGATCACCGCCCTGACCTTGATCATCCTGTTGCCGCTGCGGCGCCGGCTGAATGCGCGGATGGCGGCGCTGGTCTTCCCGCACCGCGAGCGGACGCTCCGAGCCGTTCGTGAGCTGCAGCGCGACGTGCACGCCGGGATCCGTCAGCCTGAGGAGCTGCAGCAGACCCTTCGGGTCGCGCTCGACGAGCCGTCGCTGCGCGTGGGCTATCGCATCCCGGGCAGTACGAGCTTCGTCGATGCCGAGGGTGCGCCGGTCCAAGGCTCCGGCCCCTTGATCGCCATCGAGCTCGCCGGCGAACGGATCGGCGTGCTGGCCTCGGCTTCCCGGCAGCCGAGCTGGACCTCGGAGCTGTCCCAAGCGGTCGCCCTGCTGGTCGAGATCGTCCGGCTACGGCTGGAGACCGCACAGTCGCTGCAGCTGCTGGAGGCGAGCAGCCGGCGACTGATCACGGCCCAAGATCATGAGCGGCAGCGGTTGGAGCGGGATCTGCACGACGGAGCCCAGCAGCGCCTGGTCACTCTCGGCATGGAGCTGCGCCTCGCTCAGCGCCACCTGGATCCCGAGGATGCGGAGATTTCCCGGCTCCTGGACGCCTCGGTGGTCGAACTGCAGGGTGCCGTCGCCGAGTTGCGCCAGATCGCCCACGGCCTGCGGCCGAGCAGCCTCGACGACGGTCTGCCCGCGGCGCTGGCTCAGCTCCGGGCTCGGACCGGAGTACCGATCGACCTCCAGGTCGACGTCGGCGAGGTGCCCGACGCGGTCAGCGTGACGGCCTACTTCGTGGCCAACGAGGCGGTCACCAACGCCGTGAAGTACGCGGCCGGCCGGCGGATCGCGCTGAGTGTCGCGCAGTCGCCGGAGGCGCTGACCGTACGGGTCCAGGACGACGGCCGTGGCGGCGCCGAGCTGCGGCACGGATCCGGACTGGCCGGCTTGCGGGATCGAGTGCGGGCGCTCGGCGGTGAGCTGGTCGTGATCAGCCCGCGGGACCGCGGCACCCTGGTCGAGGCGGTGCTGCCGTGCGCATCGTGATCGGCGAGGACGCGGTGCTGTTCCGGCAGGGTCTGACCCGGCTGCTCGAAGACGCCGGGCATCAGATCGTCGGCGCGGCGGGGGACGCCGACGCGACCCGGAAGCTGCTGGAGGAGCTGCGGCCCGATCTGGTGATCCTGGACATCCGGATGCCACCGGATCAGACCGACGACGGAGTGCGGCTCGCGGCGGAGGCGCGCGCGCAGTATCCCGCGCTCGGGATCGTGTTGCTCTCCCAGCACGTCGAGACCCGGCACTCCATGGGCCTGGTCGGCCAGAGCCGATTCGGCTACCTGCTGAAGGACCGGGTGCTGGACGTCGATGAGTTCCTCGACGTCTTGGAGCGGGTGGCCGGCGGTGGATCCGCGCTCGATCCGGAGGTTGTCGCGCGGCTGCTGGCCGTGACCCAACCGGACACCCGGCTGAGCCGCTTGACCGAGCGCGAGACCGAGGTGCTCGGCCTGATGGCCCAGGGCTGGACCAACGCCGGAATCGCGCGTCGCCTGTGGCTCACCGAACGGACGGTCGAAAGTCACGTCCGGTCGATCCTTGGCAAACTCGGCGTCTCGGACGAGGAGGACGGCCACCGGCGGGTGCTCGCAGTGCTCACCTACCTGGAGGCACAGCGGGTCTCCTGATCACGCCGATAGGCTTCGCGCCATGACCGATCGGGTGGTGATCGTCACGGGGGCGTCGTCGGGGATCGGCGAGGCCACGGCGCTCCGGCTGCACGAGGCGGGATACCGGGTCTACGCCGGGGCCCGCCGGGTCGAGCGGATGACGCCGCTGGCCGAGCGTGGGATCACCGTCGCCCCGCTGGACGTCACCGACGACGCCTCGATGATCGTCTTCGTCGACCGGGTGCTGGCCGAGCAGGGCCGGGTCGATGTCTTGATCAACAACGCCGGCTACGGGTCTTACGGCGCGCTCGAGGATGTACCGCTGGAGGAAGGCAAGCGCCAGCTCGAGGTCAACCTCTTCGGTCTGGCCCGGATGAGCCAGCTGGTCATCCCGTCCATGCGCGAGGCCGGCTCCGGCCGAATCCTCAACGTCGCCTCGATGGGCGGTCACTTCGGCGAAGCGCTCGGCGCGTGGTACCACGCGAGCAAGTACGCCGTCGAAGGATTCAGCGACAGCCTCCGGCTCGAACTGCACGAGTTCGGCATCCACGTCATCCTGATCGAACCCGGGATGATTCGCACCGAGTGGGGCGACGGTGCCTACGGCAGTGCGGAGCGCTATTCCGGCACCGGCGCCTATGCGGGCCAGGTGCGGGCGATGAAGCGGCTGTACACGGAGGCCGAGAGTCGAGGAGCCGAGCCGTCGGTGATCGCCGACGCGATGCTCGGGGCCATCACGGCTGCCCGCCCTAGAGCTCGCTACGCCGTGCCCTTCTCGGCCAAGGCGATCATCGCCACGAGCACCTTGGTGCCGGACCGGGTGCTCGACGCCGGCGTACGGGCCATGATGAACCGGCTGCGTCACTGAGCCGTGGATCGGCGTCACGGGTATCAACCCGGTCCCCGCCAGCCTCCTCCCGAGTATGAGGGCGGTGTCGTTGATCACGAGTCGGGACCTGACTGACGTGCGCCCGCGGGTCTTCGTGAGCTACCGGCGCAAGGACACCCGGCACGCGGCCGGCCGTCTGGGCGACATGCTCAATGAGGACTTCGACCTGTTCATGGACGTCGACGACATTGCCCCCGGCACCGACTACACCCTGGCGCTGCAGGGCGCGGTTGACGCGTCGCAGGTCATGCTGGCCCTGATCGGACCGGCCTGGGGGAATGAGCGCGACGAGTTCGGCCGGCGCCGGATCGACGATCCCGAGGACTGGGTCGCGCACGAGATCGCCGTCGGCCTGCAGCGCAACATCGTGGTCATTCCCGTCCTCATCGACGGTGCCCGGATGCCTGATCGCGAGGACCTGCCGCCGCATCTGGCCGACCTGGCCAACCGGCACGCGTTCCGGCTGCACCACGAGTCTTTCGCCGACGACGCCGACCGGCTGCGGCGGGCCATCCATCGGGTGATCAATGGGTGGCCGGAGGACGACGGGCCAGAGCCGACGCCCGTTGTGTCCCGGCCGACTCCATCTCCGGCTGCACCGCCGTCCCGGCCTCGGCGCCGGGGCGTCATCGCGATCATCGTCATGCTGGTGCTCGCCGCGCTGGTCGGCGGCGCCGCGATCGTGGTCTACCAGTACCGCGTCCTGCGACCGGGCGAGACGAGGACCTTCGACTCCCACCGTGTGACGGTGCGCGACATCGGCTACGACCCGGCCTACGGGTTCGGAGTCGACGCGGAGGTGTGCGTGCGGAAGCCGATCGGCAACGCGCCGACCAGTCGGCTGACGTGGCGGGCGTGGTCGGTGGTGAACCAGAGCGGGCAGGTGTTCACGCCGTCGGTGATCAGCGATGCGGCGGTGCCGCCTCGGATGTATCCCCGCGACGGCCGCTACGCGGTCGGCCAGTGTGCCAGCGGAGTGATTCCCTTCGCCGGTCTGCCGGTCGGCAGCACGATCACTCAGGTGATCTACAAGGGATCAACGAACTCCGCGACCTGGCGCGTGTGATGGTGGCCTGAGCCTGTCCGGGAACCTCAGGCGGACTTGTCACGACGCTCGCGCTTGGCGAGCTTCTCCCTCGGCACCAGGGTCGGCAGCACCGACTCCTTGACGACCTCGGCGGAGATGATCACCTGCGCGACGTCGTCCCGGCTGGGCACGTCGTACATGACGTTGAGCAGGACCTCTTCGAGGATGGCCCGCAGTCCCCTTGCGCCGGTGCCGCGCAGCAGCGCGAGATCGGCGATCGCCTCGATCGCGTCCGGGGTGAACTCCAGCTCGACGCCGTCGAGCTCGAACAGCTTGCGGAACTGCTTGACCAGCGCGTTCCGCGGCTCGATCAGGATCCGGATCAGCGCATCCCGGTCGAGCGGCATCACCGAAGAGATCATCGGCAGCCGGCCGATGAACTCCGGGATCAGACCGAACTTGACCAGGTCCTCAGGGCGTACGTCGGCGAACGGATCATCCGATTCGGGCCGCCGGGTGGCCAGGTCGTTGTTGAAGCCCAGCGGTCGCTTGCCGACCCGCTGGGCGATGATGTGGTCCAGCCCGGCGAAGGCGCCGCCGACGATGAACAGCACGTTGGTCGTGTCGATCTGGATGAAGTCCTGGTGCGGATGCTTGCGGCCACCCTGCGGCGGGACCGACGCCGACGTACCCTCCAAGATCTTGAGGAGGGCCTGTTGGACGCCTTCACCGGAGACGTCTCGGGTGATCGAGGGGTTCTCGCTCTTCCGGGCGATCTTGTCGACCTCGTCGATGTAGATGATGCCGGTCTCGGCCTTCTTGACGTCGAAGTCAGCGGCCTGGATGAGCTTGAGCAGGATGTTCTCGACGTCCTCGCCCACGTACCCGGCCTCGGTCAGCGCCGTCGCATCAGCGATGGCGAACGGCACATTGAGCATCTTGGCCAGCGTCTGCGCCAGATAGGTCTTGCCGCATCCGGTCGGCCCGATCAGCAAGATGTTCGACTTGCCGAGCTCGACGCCGTCATCCTCGGCACGGCGGGCGGGATTCGTGGCCTGCGCCTGAACGCGCTTGTAGTGGTTGTATACGGCGACGGCCAACGCCTTCTTGGCGTTGTTCTGGCCGATCACATAGCCGTCGAGGAACTGGCGGATCTGGTGCGGCTTGGGGAGCTCCTCCAGCAGCCCGACCTCGGCGCCCTCGGAGAACTCCTCCTCGATGATCTCGTTGCACAGGTCTATGCATTCGTCGCAGATATAGACCCCGGGACCAGCGATGAGTTTCTTGACCTGTTTTTGGCTCTTTCCGCAGAACGAGCACTTGAGCAGATCGCCGCTCTCTCCGATGCGCGCCACCCCGCCTCCTTCCTTCGAGCCGCCCGACCGGCCCGGTTCCCCACCCTAACCCGCTGCCACGGCTATGTGGAGGACATTTGCCCGCCGGTCAGGCGGCGCCGTTTGGGGTTCAGACCGGAACTGCTTTGAGGGAGGTCAGAACCTCGTCGATGATTCCGTACTCGAGGGCCTGTTCGGCCGTGAGGTACTTGTCGCGCTCGATGTCGCGGCTGACCTCTTCGGTGGTCTTGCCGGTATCGCCGGCCAGCATCTCCTCCATCAGCGAGCGGATCCGCAGGATCTCCCTCGCCTGGATCTCGATGTCGGAGGACTGGCCGTAGCCGCCCTCGGTCGCCGGCTGGTGGATCAGGATCCGGCTGTTGGGCAGGGCGAGTCGCTTCCCCTTGGTGCCGGCGGCCAAGATCACCGCGGCTGCTGAGGCGGCTTGGCCCAGGCAGACCGTGCGGACATCGGGCTTGATGTAGCGCATGGTGTCGTAGATCGCCGTCAGCGCGGTGAACGAGCCGCCCGGGGAGTTGATGTAGATCTCGATGTCCCGCTCGGCGTCCATCTGCTGCAGGCAGAGCAGCTGGGCCATCACGGCGTTCGCGATGTCGTCGCTGATCGGCGTGCCGAGGAAGATGATGCGGTCCTCGAAAAGCTTGGTGTACGGGTCGATCCGGCGCATCCCGTAAGAGGTGCGCTCCTCCCACTGCGGGATGTAGTAGTCCATGGTCGGGGCGAAACCGCGCTCCTGCATCATGATCATCGGTTCCCTCACTGGTTGGGTGCCGGCGTCGGAATCTGCGCCGCCGCCACGTAGACATGGTCGATGAAGCCATAGTCCTTGGCCTGCTCGGCGGTGAACCAGCGGTCCCGGTCGGAGTCGTTCTCGATCTGCTCCAGGGTCTGGCCGGTGTGCTCGGCGATCAGCGTCTGCATCGTCTGCTTGATGTGCAGCGACTGCTCGGCCTGGATCCGGATGTCACTGGCCGTACCACCCAGTCCCCCGGAGGGCTGATGCATCATGATCCGGCTGTGCGGCAGCGCGAACCGCTTGCCCTTGGTCCCGGCGCAGAGCAGGAACTGACCCATCGAGGCGGCGAGGCCCATGGCCACGGTCGCCACGTCGTTGGAGATCCACTTCATGGTGTCGTAGATCGCCATTCCCGAGTCGACCGAGCCACCCGGTGAGTTGATGTAGAGGTAGATGTCCTTGTGCGCGTCCTCGGCGTTCAGCAGCAGCATCTGCGCGCAGATGGCGTTCGCGTTCTCGTCCTTGACCTCAGAACCGAGGAAGATGATCCGGTTCTGCAGCAGTGCCTGATAGACGTTGTCGTCCAGACCGTTGCCGTTCCGGCTGGCGGCGCGTGGTTCGTTCACGGGGACGAACCTACTCCCGGGCGCTGACCAAGACCCGGGCAAAACCGACGTGTTCGCTATCGGCGCAGCAGCAGCGCCACCTGATGGCTCACTGGTTCTCCGGGAGGATGTCCGGATTGTTCGACGTGGGAATCTTGACGGCCGGGGTCCGGTCACCAGGCTTGGGGGAGACCAGCACCTTGGCAGAGGACACCCGCTGGGCCTTGGTCACCCAGTAGTTCCACATGGCGAGGTACTGGTCGGCGGTGGCGGCGTGGGTGATCTTCATCTGTGATTCGTCGTTGGAGTGGATCGCGTTGCCGGTGGCGTTCTGGGAGCCGGTGAGCACGATGTCCCGCGAGCCGCCGATGTAGACGTCCTTGGCGTGCATGTACATGCCGTCGACGAGCCCGTTGTAGACCGGGATGTTCGCGCCCATCAGCACCGAGAGCACGTCGGGGTGCAGCAGCGCGGTGTCCAGGTTGATGATCACCCGCACGTCGCAGCCGCCGCGCTTACGGGCGGCGAGCGCGTCAGCGATGCCCTTACGGGCGGCGGTCCACTGGTACATCGCCACGCGGATCGGGGTGGCGCCGGAGCAGTAGGTGCCCTTGATCGTGTCCACGAACAGGTCAGGCGTCGAGCTCTTCTGCGGGAACAGGTAGATCACCGTCGACGACAGGGTCACGGTCTCAGCTTTGGACGGGAGGTAGGGCTTGTCAGTGCGCATCCGTACGATCCGGGCCACGAGCGGGTCGTACATGGCCTTGTTGTTGACGATGGTCCGCCACGTGTTGTGGCTCCGCAACGCCCCGCCGGTCGGGTTGCCGGTGCCCATGGTGGTGATATAGCTCGCCGTCCCGGCCGGCGTATTGATCTTGGAGAAGGTGAAGATCTTGGCGTGATGCTGGTACTCCTCCCCGTCGTTGGGGCCCAGGCACGACATGATGCAGCTCTTGAACCAAGAGCCAGCCGTTTCCTTGTCGTTGAACTCGGCCTGGAAGTCGTCACCGTAGGGCTCGTAGCGGAGGTTGAACATCACGAGCCGGACGTTGACCCCGCGACGATCAGCCTCTAGGAGCGCGTTGGCGGAGGCCGCGTCGTCCCACGAGTAGGTTGTGATGGTGATCGTGGCCCCGGCCGGGCTCGCATCGATCAGGCACGTGAGTAGCGTGTGCCAGCGCCGTTTCTCGTCGGTACTGCCGTCCGCGATGTTGTAGATCATCCCGGACGAGACGCTGCAGGTAGACGCGGCGACGGCGGCGGGCGTCGTCGCCGGGGCTGCTGCCAGAGCGGCTCCGGCCAGTAGCACCCCGAGTGCCAGCCCGATCCTCTTCACCATCGTCATTCCCTCCGAGGTGTCACACCGGCGCCGCCCTCATGGCTCGGCGCGGTGAGCCCGCAAACTGAACGATGGTCAGACCTGAAAACCCCCATCCCCAGATCTGACCATCATCCACCCCCCTGACCCATCCCCATCGAGCGTTGCTCCCCCGAGCTGCTCCCCCGACACGCTGGGCCTTCGGCGGTTCGCGCGCGGATCCTCCCCCTGATTTGAATCGCGACGTGCGTTTCGCCTGTTCGGCTGTTGCCTGGCGGCCCTCCCCCTGATTTGAGTCCGCGACCGGCGCTGGCCGAGCTAGGTGTCGGTTCGCGAGATCTGGGGAGTTCCTCGATCTCGCGCCCCGACGTGTAGAAGCATGTGCGGACAACCTCGTCCGCCGGTCGGCATCTGGTGCGGTTTCACTTAAGATCCCGCGAATCTGCGGAGGAGGCCTCACAGCGCCCCTCAAGGCGTTCTTGAGGGGCGATTGAGCCGGACCAGAGACTTGCGTGAAGGTTTTACCGTTTCAGCGCAAGATCTGGTGAGGAGGTGACCACAAGGGGCGATCCGCGTGTCCGCTTTCGGACACCGTTGTCGGGGATGGAGAGAGTGTCCGAAAGGGACACTGCTAGCCGCGCTGAGCCATCGAAGCGCGTTACTCCTCGGGCTGGTCCTCGGCGGCCGTGGCGTACGTGCCGTCCTCGCGGAGGCTGGCCAACTCCACCTTGTCGCCGTTGGAGTCGACGACCTCGGCCGCCTCGACGATCAAGGCCAGCGCCTTGCCGCGCCGGATCTCCGTCGCGTACTCCTCGATGTGGTGCGGGTGCTCCTGAAGGTGCTCGGTGATCTGCTGCGGAGGCACGCCGTCGCTCTGGGCCTTGCGCAGGATGTGCTGGGTCATGTCGGTCTGATCGACCCCGATCGAGCGCTCCTCGACCACCTTGTCCAGCACCATCTGCGCCTTGAGCGCGCTGGTCGTCCGCTGCTCGAGATCGGCCCAGAACTCGTCCTCGGTCTGCTCCTCGCCGGTGTTCTCGAGGTACTCGTCGAGAGTCATGTTCGCCCGGGACAGCTGCTGCTCGATCTCCTCTCGACGACGGGCCAGGTCGGACTCCACCAGGTTGTCCGGGACCTCGACGTCCAGCTGATCGAGCAGGGCCTGCAGAACGGCGTCGCGTGCTTGGCTTGCCTGCTCGAGGCGGGCGATCTGCGTCATCCGACCCGCGATATCCGCTCGTAGCTCGTCGAGGGTGTCGAACTCCGACGCCAACTGGGCGAATTCGTCATCGGCTTCCGGCCGCTCCTGCACTGCGACGCTGTTGACAGTCACCTCGATGTCGGCCTGCTCATCCTTGAGCGGCCCGCCGACCAAGGTCGAGGCGAATGTCGCCGACTCGCCGGCGGACAGCCCGGTGACAGCGTCGTCCATGCCGTCCAGCATCGTGCCCGAGCCGACCGTGTAGTCGATGTTCTCCGCGGTGGCATCCTCCAGCGGCTCGCCGTCGCGGGTGCCGACCAGATTGAGGCTCACCAGATCGCCGTCGGCCGCGGGACGGTCGACGGTCTCGCGTGAGCTGTGCCGGCTGCGCAGCGCGTCGATCTGCTCGTCGATGAGACTGTCGGGGACGTCGAGCGCGTCGACGGTGGCCCGCAACGTCGTGAAGTCGGGCAGCTCGAACTCAGGCCGGATGTCCACCTCGGCGGTGAATTCGATCGAGTCGCCGTCCTCCAGCTTGGTCACCTCGACATCGGGGTCGGCCAGCGGCGCCAGTTTGTTCTCCCGAAGCGCTTCGCCGTAGAAGCCCGGCAAGGCGTTGTTGAGCGCCTCCTGGATCACCACGCCACGGCCGAACCGCTGGTCGATCACCAAGGGAGGCACCTTGCCGCGCCGGAAGCCCGGGATGTTCACCGACTTGGCGATCTCGGCGTAGGTGCGGTCCATGCTGGGCTTAAGGTCGGCGAACGGGACCTCGACGGTGATCTTGACGCGGGTTGGGCTCAACTGCTCGACGGTGCTGGGCACGACTGGTGACTCCTGTGGTTGCGGCTGGGGGCAGCGACTGCCCACGCACGGCTCGCTCTGCGAGCCCCGGCAATCCTAGAGGCGTGGGTACGCGGGGCCAACCGGACGCGGCTTGGCGCCGGCTTAGAACCGCTTGGAGGGAGGCCCGGCCAACCCCTACACTCGACCAGCGGACGTCCGGCGACGGACGGCGCGGGGCGTAGCGTAGTGGCTAGCGCGTCTGCTTTGGGAGCAGAAGATCGCAGGTTCGAGTCCTGTCGCCCCGACTCCGTGCACGTCCCGCGGGTGTAGCTCAATGGCAGAGCCCCAGCCTTCCAAGCTGGCCATGCGAGTTCGATTCTCGTCACCCGCTCCACCGCATCGCCCTGGTCAGAGCCACTTTAAGCGCGTGCCCGTTATTCGAACGTCGACATGACAAGAATGACAGGGCTGGTCATGCGTACGCCATGATCAACGGAACGCACTCATCCGAAGTGCCTTGTCAGGTGGACTTGGGGGGCCACGAATCGGGCTGCGCTGAAGTTGATCACGTCAGCATCCGTGCCCAAATCGTGCCCAACACTGACAAACTTCGGTTGCGAAACGCCAGGCCCTCTCCCGGCAAAGCCGCGCATCCAGTCCCTCGGTGTCCGCCTCAGGCCGGCGGATCAATGGGCGATCTCGGCGACTTCGTGGTGACCACCGAACTGCAGTAGTGACGGTGAAGTGCTCCTGTCTTACGACCACGCGCTCCTGCACGCCGGACTTCGGATGATCCCGTCGTCGGCCGAAGATCTCGAGGTCGTGGGCGAAGCTGATGGCGGTGCGCATGTCGTAGGGGCGGTGCGAAACATCAGCCCGATGTCGTCCTCATGGACTCCGCATGGTCGAAAATCGACGGCATCACCTCGACAGCCGACTTGCGCCGTTGCGACCCGTCCCGGCACGTGATCATGCTGACCACCTTCCAGGTGTACGGATTGCCTATCACCAGCCGAAGCCGTGACACCCGTGCAATCAATTGCGCCACGAATCAGCAAGCTCAGCGGCCCGATGAACCGCGTGATGGGATGGGGCGCAGGCGGCACTTCTAGACCGCCGAGAAGGGCGCTGGAATGACCGGTCTAAAACTCGACGCCGTGGTGCTGCGCGGCGAGGACTCCGGAACTCGTCCGGTACCCGTCCGACGAGATCTGGCTGCGTGCCTTCGGGCACGGTGACATCCAGGTCGCCGACTACCGCAGCAACGACCGCGACGGCCCGCCCGCCGCACCGCCATCCCTGGGACGAGGCGCAAATCGTCGTGGACGGCAAGGCGGAGTTCCGCATCGGGAACGGCGGACTGGGTACGCGGCGGTTCCGGCACCGTCCAGCTACTCCCCAAAGGCGTCCCGCACGCCATCCGGGTACCCGAAGGCCCCGCACGCATCATCCAGGTGTCGATCGGCGCGCCGTACGACGCGTTCGCCCGCGACATGGCCCGACTGCTCGCGGGTGGAGCGCCGTTGGACGAGATCGTCGCTGTCGCCAAAAGCCACGGTGTGGAGGTCGTTGATCCAAACTCGCCGGAGTGGCTCGCAACTTGGCGGGAACCCGATACATCCCTTGGCCGCTGAAGCTGCTCTTGGCCACCGGAAGCCGTACGGCAGCGAAGCACAGCAACACACGCGATCCACTGCGAGATCGCGATGGTCCGTGTGCGTCCGGGGACGTCATCCAGCGGCCACGAGCCGCCCCAAGGGGGTGCGTTGGTGCACGAAACGGCGGATACTGAGTGCGGCGCACCGGTCGGCAAGGCGACGCTCGCCTCGATGACAGCCCATCGCCCGAGGGGATGGCCATGACCGCTCCGATCCGAACGGCAATGGGAGTCCGCGCTGGACCCGGGGCTGCGGCGGCGCGTCTGCTGCTCGTCGCGGGCCCACCCGGTCAGGCCGACTTCCCGTGCCGACCGGGGCGCCCCTGACGGACAACGGAGGAGGACCGCGGTGGTCACGAGCTCGCCGACCCGCGACGGCGCGATGCCCGGTGTGCCTACGACCTCGACGGTGCCCCGGCGTGCGCTGTTCGAGCGGCTGTCGAGGGATGGCCCTGGGGGCGTAACGCTGGTCTCGGCGCCGGCCGGCAGCGGCAAGACCGTGCTGCTTCGATCATGGATCGACAACGCCGGGCTACGTGATCGCGTCGCCTGGGTCTCGGTGGAGCGTGACGAGCGAGACGCCCAACGGTTCTGGCTGACCGTGGTTGAGCAGCTGCGCGCCGCCGTCGGCGTGGAAGCAATCGTCGATCAGTTGAGGCCGACGCCGGAGTTCAACGGCGAGGCGGTGGTTGATCGTCTGGTTGTCGAGCTCGGGTCGCTGGAGGAGCCGGTCGTCCTCGTCATCGATGATCTGCACGAGCTCGGTTCCCCGGAGGCGCGCGATCAGCTGGAGCGACTGCTTGCCCACCGGCCCCCCTTGCTGCGGGTCGTGCTAGCGACCCGCCGTGACCCGCAGCTCGGACTGCATCGCCTCCGCCTCGCCGGCGAGCTCATCGAGATCCGAGCGTCTGATCTCTGCTTCACGCTCGAGGAAACGCGCGAGCTGCTCGCCGCCTCCGAGGTTGCGCTGCTCGGACGAGGGTCTCGCCCTGCTCCACGCTCGGACCGAGGGGTGGGCCGCCGGCCTGCGGCTGGCGGTGCTCTCGCTTGCCAGTCATCCTGACCCCCAGCGCTTCGTCGCCGAGTTCTCCGGCAGCGAGCGTACGGTCGCCGACTACCTGCTCGCCGAGGTGCTCGCGCGCCAGCCCGACCACGTACGACGGCTGCTGCTGCGCACGTCGATCCTCGACCGGGTGAACGGACCGCTCGCCGACGTCCTCGTCGGGGCCTCTGGCTCGGAGCAGATTCTGCACGCGCTGGAGCAAGCGAACGCGTTCGTCGTCGCACTCGACGCTGACCGGCTGTGGTTTCGCTACCACCACCTGTTCGCCGACCTGCTACGCCTGGAGCTGCGCCGAACCGACCCGAATGACCGTCGGGCAGCTCCACCGAACCGCGGCCGAGTGGTACGCGGCGCACGGCCACGTCGTTGACGCGGTCCGGCACGCTGCAGGCCGCTGAGGACTGGCTGCTCGCCGCCCGCCTGCTGGCCGACCACACCTTCGGCCTCTGGCTCAACGGCCGGGGCGCAACGTTGGCCGCGCTGATCGCCGCGTTCCCTGCCGACGCCCCGCCGAGTCCGGAGCTGGCGTTGCTGTTCGCCTACCGCGAGATGACGCAAGGATCGCTGAAGGATGCGGCGGCGTACATGGCCCTTGCTGAGCGACACGCTGCCGAGGTGGCCGATCAGCGGAGGCAGCGGTTCGACGTCGTACTCGCCGTTACGCGCTTGTGGCTGGCGCGCCGACGAGGCGATTTCGCGACCGTGCTCGAGAAGGTACCAGGCGCTACTCGGCCCCGCGGATGCGGAAACGCTGAGCGACGTCGGACTCAGTAACGAGGCCAGGGCCGCGGCGTTGATGAACCTTGGGATCGTCGAGCTCTGGGCGTATCGACTCGACTCAGCCGCCCTTCATCTGGAGCAGGCACTCGAGCTGGCGCGGCGGATCGGACTGGCCTATGTCGAGGTCGGCTGTCTAGGCCACCTCGCGGTGCTCGACGCATGGCACTCCTTTGCCCGGGTTCGACAGCGGTGCGCGCAGGCAATCGCGATCGCCGAGGCACACGAGTTGTCGGCTCAGCCGATCCTCTGCGTCGCCCTGGCGATGATGGGCCTGGTGGATGTGGGGCAAGCACGATTCGAGGCGGCGGAGGTCTGGCTGGATCGGGCCCAAGCGACGCTGCGAGCAGACCTCGAGCCCGCCACGGCGCTTCTGCTCCAC
Organism: uncultured Actinomycetota bacterium; assembly: GCA_963711015.1. Taxonomy (GTDB): domain Bacteria; phylum Actinomycetota; class Actinomycetes; order Propionibacteriales; family Propionibacteriaceae; genus Microlunatus. The sequence continues at coordinate 262,582 of CAVQCQ010000029.1, read as the reverse complement.
CGTGCGCGAGGCATGCTGCGCGTCGGCCAGGGCCGGCTGGAAGATGCGCTCGCCGCCTTCCGCGCCGCCGAGCGGCTGCAGAGCATGCTGGTGACGCCGCACGCCCTGACGGCGCAGATGCGCGAGTTCATCGTCCTGACGCTGCTGCGACTCGGCCGGACAGCGGAGGCCCGCCAGGTCCTGGCCGAGCTTGTCCGACCACGAGCGCCACTGGGGAGAAGCGCGTACGGCGCTGGCCTCCGTTTGCCTGGCTGACGGGGATGCGCCTGCAGCGCTTGAGGCCCTTGGTCCCGTGCTGGACGGCACCGCTCCGAGTGCTCCACTCCGGCTCCCTCATCGAGGCGCTGCTCGTCCACGCGGTGGCCTGCGATCGACTCGGCGACACGCGGGCTGCCGAGTCCGATGTCGAGCGCGCGCTCGACCTCGCCGAGCCGGACGCCCAATTCTTCCCATTCGTGCTGGTGCGGCCCCGCGAGCTGCTCGAACGGCACCCCCGGCACCGCACTGCCCACGCCGCGCTGCTGGCGGACGTCCTGGACGTGCTGGCGGGATCATCGCTACCCGTGCGCGGCGAGCGCGCCGCTGGAGCAGAGCGATGCCCTGAGTGAGAGCGAGCTGCGCGTGCTGCGCTACCTGCCAAGCCACCTGTCCGCGCCCGAGATCGCCGGTGAGCTCTACGTCTCGACCAGCACGGTCAAGACGCACATGCGGCACGTCTACGCCAAGCTCCGACGTGCACACCCGCACCGAGGCAGTCGAGCGCGCCCGCGCGCTTGGCTTGCTCGGTCCGTCCCAGCGACGCCGCCACTAACCCCATCAGGTCGTCGAGCTTCGGTGAGCCGCACTCCCTTGGGACGGCGGAACGAGCTGGCGAAGGCGGCTGAGGCTGCTGCGGTGGCCGGCGCGATCGGCTATCAGGCGTCGCCAGGTGACTACACCAACGGTGAGCGCGACCGCTCCTGGGATGGACACGTCCCGGATCCGCGGACCGGTCCGCCGGGCGATGAGTTCGGCCGAGGCGAGAATAGAGGCCGCGGCCAGGATGCCGTCGACGAGTCGGTCGGTTACCCCATCGGCGTCGCGGACTTTGAATTCGACACCGATTGTTCCGCCTTGGAGTTGGCGGAGGGTCGGCCGGAGCTTCGTGGGTGCCGCCGCGAGTAGACGCTCCCAGCCTCGCAGGGTGCGGAGGGCTCGGCGGCCCACCGAGACCGGGTTGAGCCGGTCGTGCATCATCTGTTCCCAGTAGGGCTGGAGCAGCTCGGTGAGGGAGACCTTGGCGCCGACGGAGCTGCCCAGGCCTTGAAGCTGGACGAGCACGCGGAACAGCAGCGCGAGGTCGGATGGCCCCCGACCACCGCGCGCAAGCCCACCGCAACCCGATCGGCCAAGGCGTCGACAATTACCTGCTGCCATCGCCCAAGTCGATGCTCATCGCGCCGTGCCACCTGTTCCACGGATCCGGTGGGCGTGCTGGGCGGTGACAGGTCAGGCCGGACCACCATGAGCACGGCTCGCCGGCCCTGAGCGGTCGGCACCGCGAGGCGTGCGACCCTCGCCCGGCCACCCACCTCAAGCGAATGCGCTGCTCGGCGAGCCGCCGTGATCTCCGCTCGCGTGGCATCCCGTCCCAAGTGATCTTCGACCACCGCCCGCACTCCAACGGCATCGTGATCGGCTAGCGCGTTCAGGAGCACCTGTTGCCATCTACCAAGACGGTGTTCCACGTACCTATCCTTCAGGGTGCCGAGGCGAACACCCGACGGGAAGCCCAGCACTGCGAACAAAGTTGATCATCGCGTCTCCAGCTCGTATGAGGTCGACGCCCAGCGCACGTCGGGCGCCAGACTGAGCCGCTCGTGGAACCCGTCCCGCACACTGAGCACTGTTCCTGAGGCCTCCTATCGGGTGGTTCCGTCGCTTCGGCTACGCCGAGGCACAGTCATTAGGAATCCGTACAGTGGCATTCTGCAAGGTCTCGTATGGGTGTCCGTCATCGTACATTCTCCCTAGTCACGAGCCATTTAGTGCCGGTTCCCCGTTAGCCTTCGGATGCACCGAATCGCAGCGTTTTCCGAGCTCGTGCGGCCTGGGTGCGGCCTGGAAGATGATCATCATCACATCCAGGACAACGACGCACTCGTCACAGGCGGCCTGTCGCAACTTCCACACCCACCCGCGGGCGAGAGAGTCGGTGTCCCGCGACCACAGTGTGCGCATCGGCTTACGACGCACCAGTTGAAGCAGAACCAGCAGCGGCGCACCGAGCAGCAGGGACGGGACCAAACCAAGGGACCAGACCAGGCTCAGGCCGATCCACACCACAGCCAACACCCTGTACTCGACAAGTCGTCGACGCCTGGTCCGTCGCGGCTGGTGCGGCTCAGCAGCCGACCGGCCCCTGCTCCGGACCCGATCGGAGTTGCCGCACGGGCACTCACGAGGTTTGCAGAGAGCCATGATCAACGACCCGTCTCGGCGAACGGAACCGGGTGAGAAGCCGGGGGCAACGGAGACTGGAGCCTGGGTACACAAATCCGCGGTACCTCGACACTACGCTCTCGGGGACTGCCAGGCCTCCCGAGCAGTGCGCAGGCTCGAATGCTGCCGGGGCGCTGGCCTAGCAGGTCGTCCAGCTGGCTCCTGACGAGCGGCGCCCTCCTGAGCGTCCGCGACGCGGTCAGGCCCGACCATTGTCCCCGACAGGCTCCCCGGCCAACCGCTAAGACGCAAGAAGCCGCTCGGTGTCACGTGGAACTGCCTGCTCAAATCGACCTCGATCGTCATTCGGGCTCGGTGCCGCGTTCGGGAATCGACCTGCTGAGAGCGTCGAGGATCATGTCGAGTCCGATGGCGAACTCGTGGCGGTCGTAGCCGGGTTGAAGAATGTACTCGGTCGCCATCTCGACGAGGTGCGGGTAAGCATCAGCGGGAAACTGCTGCATCATCGGGTCCGCTACATCGGCGACGGTCCCTGGGCCGTCGAAGGGCAGGGCAGCCTGTTGGAGCGCGAACCCGTACACGTAGCTGTCGAGCAGGGCGTATGCGTGGGCGGTCATCTCCACAAGTCGACGGCGCGGGGCCGCCTCTAACTGGTCCTGAACTTCGTTCAACGCGTCGGCGGACCGGTCGAGGTGCTGCTGAGCTCGGTCGGCGTGGGTCCGTGGCATCACCTCGGGGCTCTGCGGCTTGCCGCAGCGTCGGGACCAGGCGGGGAACAAGATCGAGGATCTTCTCGAACACGGTCTCGTCGATCAGGGCGCTCGCTTCCCGGCGGTGTCCGATGCGGTCAGGTCGTGCTCGTAGGGCACTGGAGTCGCTGGTTGCCTGGAGATGCTGAAGAGTGCGCTGACCGTGGGCGGCCTCGGCCAATGCCGAGCTCCGGGCCCGCATCCGCACCCCCGCTGGCCGAGTCGCTCAGCTGTGCTCGCAGTCGAGCCAGCTCAGCCCGGTAGCGCTCGACGTTACCGAGCTTCACCTCCTCGTAGCCTCGAACCAAGTCGGGCAGCGCGGCCAGTCGCACGGCGACGTCGTGGTTCGCCGGGGCGAGCTGGTCCACGAGCTCGTCGACCAGCTCTTCGTACTCAGCGATCAGCTCGCGCTCCAGCTTGCGGACGTGGTCTCGACCGAAGGGGTTAAGCGAGGTGAACCGGAGCCGTTTCATCGCAGCAAGGACCCGGAACATAAGCAGACCGGGCCGGCCCGGAATGGCGATCTTATCCTTCATCCCGAGAGCCTTGAGGATTGGCGGGTGGAGTCTGAAGGCAAACGAGGCATCAGCGCCGAAGTGGCTGGCGAGCTCGGCACGAAAGACGGGGTCCAGATGGAGCCTTGCCACCTCGTACTCATCCTTGTATGCCATTAGCTTGTGCAGATTGAATGCCACCGCTTCAGCGAGCTCGCTGCTGGCTGGCACTCGCCCGGCCTCGGCCGCCCGTACCTTCTCCACCCTCCGCGCGTAGCGCTCGGCGTAGCCCCGGCCCTGGTAGGCGATGAGCTCGGGCACCCGAACCTCGACCAGCCGTTCGAGCTCAGAACCGTACTCGGCCCGAACGATTCGGGCCACGCTCTGGGCGGAGCCGCTGAGCGGTCGGGACGGGGCTGCCTCAGGACCGGCGGCCGCCACGGCACGCTGCAACTCGGCCCGATCCGACACCGCCTGCCGGCCTCGACGGAAGGCCTGCAGATTCATTGCCACATCCACACCGTTCAGTTCGATCGCCTGCTCGAGTGAATCCGCGGTCAGCGGGAGGCCCCCGGCCTGGTAGGCGGCGCCGACCAGCATCATGTTGGCCACCTGGTCGCTGCCGAACAATACCTCTGCTATCGCCTGGGAGTCCAGGTCGACACTTGGGCCGCGACGGCTGAAGCGCATGATGCGGTCGAAGCAGACCGCCGGCGTCCGGAAAGGTGATCTTGGTGTCGACCACCATCTGCCCGGTGGGCACCTGAGCGGTGGAGACGACCGAAACCGTCCGGCCGGCGTCCACTACCGCCAGGTTGGCCTGTTGCGCACCGCCCAGCAGGTCGCATGCCAGGTAAAGGTCGCAGTCGGCGGCGGCCAGCTTGTTGGCCTGGTCGACCGGCTCGGTCGTGATCTTGAGATCCGAGATCACCGGACCGCTCTTTTGCGCCAGGCCGGTCTGGTCGAGCCCGCGGACGAAGCGTCCGTCGAGGAGCGCGGCGACGGCCAGCGTCTGGGCAACGGAAACGACGCCGGTGCCGCCGATCCCGGTGATGCGCATGCCAAACTCCTCGGTCGGCACGATCACTTCAGGATCCGGCAGCTCATCGGGCTCGAGGTCGGCTGGCTGGCCCGTTTCGGCTTCGTGCCCGGCACCACGGTAAGGAACGAAGGGCAGTTGCCCTTGACACAGGTGTAGTCCTTGTTGCACGAGGCTGGTGGATCTGGGTCTTGCGCCCGAATTCGGTGTCCACCGGGTGGACGGACAGGCAGTTCGACTTCACCCCGCAGTCGCCGCACCCCTCGCAAACCCGTTCGTTGATCAGGATTCGGGTAGCCGGGTCTTCGAGCGTGCCGCGCTTTCGGCGGCGGCGCCTTTCCGCTGCGCACTCCTGGTCGTGCACGATCACAGTGACACCTTCGACCTGCTGGAGCAGCTCCTGCGCCTCCACCATCCGGCTCCGGTCCCACACCTCGACGCCGTCCGGAAGGCGCACCCCGCTGTAGCGGTCCAGGTCCTCGGTAGTGATCAGCACCCGGTGAACGCCCTCGGCGAGCAGCTCGCGAGCCAGGTTAGGCACGTCCACGACGCCGATGGCCGGCTGGGTGCCCGTCATCGCCACATGGTTGTTGTACAGCAGCTTGTAGGTCACGTTCACTCCGGCAGAGACCGAGAAGCGAATGGCCAGCAGACCGGAGTGGGCGTACGTGCCATCACCCATGTTCTGGATCAGATGGGGGTGTTGCACGAACGGGACGCGCCAATCCACTGAGCGCCTTCGTTGCCCATCGCAGTGATTCCGATGATGTTTCCGACGTCTTCGGGGCGCATGAACACGGCCAGCACGTGGCATCCGGTGCCGCCGCCGATCACTGCGTTCTCCGGAACGACCGCAGCGGAGGAGCTGTGCGGACAGCCGGAGCAGAAGTAAGGCGACCGGGACAGCGACAGGGGTGCGAGCTGCTTGGGAGCAGTCATCCGGTCCAGCCGCTCCCGCACGTGCGGCAAGTCCTCCAGTCGGAGCAACTGGGCGGCGACTAGCTTGGCAATGGACTCGGTGTCCAGTTCGTGGTGGATGGGCACCAACTGACGACCTTCCTCGTCGAGCTTGCCTAGCACCAGCGGCCGGTCGCTCAAACCGTACAGCTCGTCTTTGATGAAGAGCTCGATGAAGGGTCGCTTTTCCTCCAACACCAAGATGTGCTGCAGTCCCGAGGCGAACTCGCGCACCACCTGGCCGTCGAGGGGGTACGGCATCCGGAGCTGGAGGAGCCGCACGCCGAGTCGCTGTAGCTCACCGTCGTCAACTCCGAGGTCGGCGCAAGGCCTGGCGGAGTTCGAGTAGGTCTTGCCCGTGGAGACAACGCCCAGCCGGTCATCGGCGGTCCGCACGGTGACCGGGTTGAGGGCATTGGCCCGGGCGTACGCGAGGGCCGCCTCCATCCGGGCGTAGACCATGGACCGCTCCAGCCGGAGCACGCTGTCGCCGTAGAGATGGGAAGAGGGAACGTGCAGATACGGCTGCCCGTCGAGTTCGGCCGCCACCATAACCGGCTGCACCCGATCCGGGCTGACGAACGCCGATCCGGATCCCGTCGGCGACCGGTGTAGCCATCTTGAGCGCGGTCCCACTAGGACCTGAGCAACCGCGACATGGCCACGGCATGCAACCCGAGACATCGAGGACCTCTTGAACGTCGCCCGGGTAGAGCATCGGCATCATGATCGCCGCGGCGGCCATCTCGCTCGCGCCCGGCGTTGGTGAGGACTTGGCGGTGGGGTCGTCACCGACCAAAGCCAGCGCTCCGCCAGTCGGGTTCGTCCCGCACAGATTTGCCTGGCGGAGGGAATCCAGAAGCTCGGTCGAAGCCATTGGCCTTGCCGTACCAGATACCAACCACGCCGTCGTAGCGCGGGCCCGGCAGCTGCTGGGCCAACTGACTGCCCATCACCGACGTGGCCGCCAGCTCTTCGTTGACCCCCTGATGGTGTGCACGATGTGATGCTCGGCGAGCAGTTTCTTCCGCCGCTGGAGCTCCAAGTCGTAGCCACCGAGCGGTGATCCCGGGTAGCCGGAAATGAATGTGGCCACCTTGGTCCGCCGCGTGCGAGGTCGGCACGATGCTGCACCAGGGGCAGTCGAACCAGCGCCTGAACCCCAGTGAGGTAGATCATGCCATCGTCGACACGGAACTTGTCGTCACAGGCCAGAGCGACGCCCAACCCGGGGGGAGCGGAGATGTCTTCGAGGTTGATGCCGGCGAAGCCGGGTGATCAGCCCTCCCATGGAGGCCCCGAAGACGTGCACGGTCGCTTCACCGGCGGCGGTGACGACCGCTGCAGCGACCGTGCGGCTGCCGCGCCATACCACAGTGTCTTGGCTGACGTGCTGGCCGGCTGAAGCCGAAGGCGCAACGACAGGCATCTCGCACCCAGGGAACGTGACAACGACACCGCGCCAGCGTATCGTGCCACGTCGCGAAATGGCGGGGCAGCCATCCGGATCCCCAGTCCTCAGGGCACTGCTTCAGAGTCGAGTTCGCCGGCATCGTTCGAGCCGAACTCCACGAGGAGGGCCGCTGATCCAACCGGCAGGTCGCGGGCTTGATAAACTGTCCGGGTAGTGTGCGCCAACACCCAGGCGGCCGCGATCGGCAACCACGTCTCAAGCATTGCCATCCGGCACCAACGCCAAGGCCATCGTCCACATCGCCCGCGAAACACTCGGCCTGAGCTTGCCTACTGCGCGGCGTTCGAGGCCGAAGCGGGACGGTTGATTCAGACCAGCATGGCCGCCAGCGGGTTCGACGCCCTGACTCGACGCATCTTCGGCGATGCTCCCGACGACGCCACGAAACGGACCCGCGACGCCGATCGACAACGCGAGGCCAGGCTGGCGTCACTGTTCCACGACGCCGATACGCAAGCCGACTGGGGCTGTGTCAAGGATCTTGGACAGTTCCTCGGGTTGTTGATCATGCAGCGGCTGCTGCTTGTCTGGTGGTCGGTGAGTGCCTCGAATGGGGTGCGGTAGCCGAGGGTGGAGTGGAGCCGGCGCCGGTTGTAGAACACCTCGATGTATTCCGCGACGGCGAAGCGGGCGCGTGGCCGGGTCGGAAAGGTGTGCCGGTGATACATCTCGTTCTTCAGCGCGGCGAAGAAGCTCTCGGCGACGGCGTTGTCCCAGCACACCCCGGTGCGGCCGACGCTGGTCCGCACGTTCGCCGAGCCGGCGCAGATCGGGCGAACTCGGCCGAGGTGTATTGGGTGCCCCGGTCGCTGTGGAAGATCGCGTCCGGCGACCAGGCCGGCGCGTGCCCATCTGCAGCGCGTCGGTGACCAGGCTGGTGCGCATGTGGTCGGCCATCGCCAGCCGACCACCATCCGGGTGCGCCAGGTCGATCACGGTGGCCAGGTACAGCCAGCCCTCGCCGGTGCGCAGGTAGGTGATGTCGCCGACCAGCCTGCTCCCCGGGGGCGCTGCGGCCGGTGAAGTCTCGGCCCGACCAGGTCCGGCGGCTGACCGGTGGCACCCGGGTCGTGGTGGCTTGTAGGCCCGCGGCTGGCACGCCTTCAGGCCCAGCTCGGCCATGATCAGCGGACCAGCTACGCCGAGCCCGACGCCACCTCCATCGCGGCTGCCGGTTCAGGACGCCGGGACCCGGCGGACCCCGACGTGCCCCGGCCGAGCGTCGAAGACCGGCCTGGACGTGCTCGGCGAGCTTACCGCGGCGCCGGGCCCGGTCGGACTCTCGGCCGGTTGACGCGGCGTAGAAGCTGGACGTGGACACCTGCAGCCACCGACACATCCAGGTCACCGGATAATTCCCGGTCGCCTTCTCCGCGTCGATCAGCGCGCAGCGTCTCGCTACTGGGCGTCCGGGCGAAGAAGGGCTTGATATGCGGGTGATCTGACGCGTCGGGTGTCAGCCTGAGCACAGGCCTACGAGGGCCTGAAGAGGGGTCTCCTGCGATGGTGTTCGTGCCCTGTCTGGTCCGGTCGGAGGAGGGCATTCCTCGGCTGGGCGAGACGTTGCTGGATGAGTATCTGCGTTTCGTGGCGGCAAGGGCGAGGCCGAACACAGTGTTGGCGCAGTCGTTCGACCTGAAGGTGTTCTTCACTGTCGTGGACGCCACGCCGACGCAGGTCAGCACCACTGACGTGTTGCGGTTCATCGAGGCGCAGCGGCAGCCGCGGAACGGCAATGTGGTTCGGCTGGTCGACGGCGAGGCGGGGATGGCGGCGGCGACGATCAAGCGTCGGCTGGCCACCGTTTCCAGTCTGTTCGACTACCTGACCGCGCGCGGTCTGGTGACCAAGAACCCGGTCCCGCGGAGCCTGTCGGCCCGGCCGGGCCGGGCGCCGTTGCGGGGCAGCCCGCTGGTGCGGGCCCCGCGGAGACTGCCGCGGGTCCTCGGCCCGGACGAAGTCGACCGACTCGTCGGCGCGCTGCGGACCGACCGGGATCGGGCGATGGTGTGGCTGATGCTGCTCGGTGGGCTGCGGCGATGCGAGGTCCTCGGCCTGCGGATGGCCGATCTCCGTCCCGGCGAGCGCCGGGTGTTCATCGCCGAGGGCAAGGGCGGCCATCAACGCCTGGTGCCGGTTGGGACCGTGTTCTTCACCGCGCTGGCCGACTACTTCGACCGCGAGCGCCGCCCGGCCCCCGGTGTCGATCACCTGTTCGTGGTGTTGAAAGGACCGAACCGAGGCCGGCCGCTGTCCGCTGCCGGAGTGGACGAGGTGCTGACCGGTGCGCGGGCGCGGGCCGGGCTGGCGCACGCGACCTGTCACGAGCTGCGCCACACCTGTTTCACCCGGCTGCGGGAGGCCGGGATGGCGTTGGAGGCAATCCAGGCCCAAGCCGGGCACGCCTCCATCGAGTCGACCCGGATCTATCTCCACCTGGCCGCGGGCTGGCTGGTCGATGAGTACCGCAAGGCAATGGACATCCTCGATGGCCTGACTGGCAGCCCCTCATGACCGCCGCCAGCTGGGCCGCTGCGTCGACCGCGGATCTTGCCGCGCTGTATGTCGCTGCTGCCCGCGCCGACATTCGCGGACGTCACCAGGCAGTGCGGGAATTCGAGGCCACGTTCGGCGACATCGACCGTTGGCGGTCCCGGCCGGTGGTCGAGCGGATGGCCGCGACCGACGCGGCCCGGGCGTTCGCCTCGTTCGCCGCCGTCCGGGCAATGGTGACCATGGACGCCGCCTACGTTGTGGCGTCGGCGTCGAAGTGGGGGCTGCACGTCGCCGAGCGGGACCCCGACCAGGCGGCACGGTTCCGGCTGCAGGCAACAAGCCTCGGCTTCGTCCCGCGGGAGGCGGCGAAGATGTGGTCCAAGCTCGCCCAGATCTGCGTCATCACCGGTCGCACCCCCGATGGGATCACGGCAGCCGACTACCAAGACGGTCGCGACCAATTCGCCGCTGCAGTCACCGCCCGGCACGGCGGCAAGTCGCCGAAGTCGCTGCGCACCCCGCTGTTCGGGCTGAACGCGGTGATGTTCCACCGCGGTCAAGCACCCCGCCCCGAGCCACGAAGGCCGTGGGCGGCGCGCTCGGTGCCCGAGATCGGCTGGGAGGTGATCGTGAGCCGAGCACCCGTGCTGGCAGCCACCATGCAGCGTTACCTCGACCAGCTCCGGGTCAGCCTGCGAGCCTCCTCGGTGGCCTGCATCGAGACCACACTGCGCCAATTCGCCGGGCGACTCGTCACCCACAGTGACATCACCACGGTGGCCGGGATCGATCGGGCCTCCGTCGAGGCCTACAAGACCTGGCTGGCCGCCCGCGGCGGCTACCGGAAGAACAGCCAGGTGTCGAAGACCACGATCGGGATGCGGATCGGACACCTGTTGGCGTTCTTCTCCCGCATCATCGAGTGGGACTACCCCGACGCGCCGGCCCGGCCGCCGGTGTTCTCCTCCGACCGGCCGATCAAGGACAAACCACTGCCGAGGTTCCTCGACGACCCGGCCACCGCCAAGTTCCTGGCCGCTGCCCGGCAACTGCCCGACCCGTTCGGCCGACTCGCGATCGAGATTGGGGTGTGTCCCTCTCTCCGGATAGTGGCCGAATGGGAGAATGATTCCCGGGAGGAAAGGCCATTGTGGGTAGGTATCGAAAGTTCACTCCGGAGTATCGTGCCGAGGCGGTGAAGATGGTGATTGAGACTTCCCGTCCGATCGCGGAGGTGGCGCGGGATCTGGGGATCAACGAGGGCACCCTGGGTAATTGGGTGTTGAAGTATCGAAATGACCATCCGGTGAGTGAGGAGCTGACCATCGACGAACGGGCGAAACTCAAAGAGCTCGAGAAAGAAGTTCGTGAGCTGCGGATGGAGCGGGACTTTCTGAAAAAAGCGGCGGCTTATGTGGGTGATCGGTGTCAAGTGCCGGTGTGATCGAGTCGCTGGAGGAGGCCGTCGTAGATCTTCTGCCGGCCGGTCTGGCCCTTGGATGCGGCGTCGTCGCGTTGGGCTTGGAGGGTGGGCCGGAACTCGATGGTGGTGACGAAGAAGGTGCAGGACTCGCAGATCGTCTCGTAGTGGCAGTCAAGATCGACGGGCCGTGAGCAGTAGCCGTTGCCGAGCATCCGCGACTGGTGCTCGGCGCGCAGTTTCCGCATCGCGGCGGGTTCGTCGTCGGCGGGTAGCACGGCCGGTTTCTGCTGCTGGTAGAGCGCTTCGACCTTCTCGGTGACGGTGAAGTACTGCTCGGCGACGGTCCGGTCGGCGATCCGGGCGTAGACCAGGGTCATGGTCATCGTCTTGTGGCCGAGGAGGGCGGCGATCGCCTCCAGGCTCATGCCGCGGTTGATGGCCTGGGTGGCCAGGGTGTGCCGCAGCTGGTGGGGGTGGACGTGCCCGATGCCGGCCGCGGCGGCGGCCTGGCGGACGGCGTGGTCGACGCGGGTGCCGGGGATCGGGCGGCCGCGGTCGGTGAACAGCAGCGGGCTGTCTTGCCAGTCGGGCCGGTCGGCGAGCCAGTTGTCGATCATGGTCTTCAGCTGCGGGTGCAGCGGGATGTAGCGGTCGTTGTGGAGCTTGCCGACCGGGATCCGCAGCCAGTAGGCCGACCCGATCTGGACGACGGCGTCGACGGTGAGGCCGAGCAGTTCGCCTTTGCGCATGCCGGTGCGGGCCAAGATCTCGATCGCGAGTCGGCCGAACGGGTCGGGCAGTTGCCGGGCGGCGGCCAGGAACTTCGCGGTGGCGGCGTCGTCGAGGAACCGCGGCAGTGGTTTGTCCTTGATCGGCCGGTCGGAGGAGAACACCGGCGGCCGGGCCGGCGCGTCGGGGTAGTCCCACTCGATGATGCGGGAGAAGAACGCCGACAGGTGTCCCATCCGCATCCCGATCGTGGTCTTCGACACGCTGGCTGTTCTTCCGGTAGCCGCCGCGGGCGGCCAGCCAGGTCTTGTAGGCCTCGACGGAGGCCCGATCGATCCCGGCCACCGTGGTGATGTCGCTGTGGGTGACGAGGTGCCCGGCGAACTGGCGCAGTGTGGTCTCGATGCAGGCCACCGAGGAGGCTCGCAGGCTGACCCGGAGCTGGTCGAGGTAACGCTGCATGGTGGCTGCCAGCACCGGCGCTCGGCTCACGATCACCTCCCAGCCGATCTCGGGCACCGAGCGGGCCGCCCACGGCCTTCGTGGCTCGGGGCGGGGTGCTTGGCCGCGGTGGAACATCACCGCGTTCAGCCCGAACAGCGGGGTGCGCAGCGACTTCGGCGACTTCCCGCCGTGCCGGGCGGTCGACCGCAGCGGCGAATGCGTCGCGACCGTCCTGGTAGTCGGCTGCGGTGATCGTGTCGGGGGTGCTGGCCGGTGATGACGCAGATCTGGGCGAGCTTGGACCACATCTTCGCGACCTCCCGCGGGACGAAGCCGAGGCTTGTTGCCTGCAGCCGGAACCGTGCCGCCTGGTCGGGGTCCCGCTCGGCGACGTGCAGCCCCCACTTCGACGCCGACGCCACGACGTAGTCGGCGTCCATGGTCACCATTGCCCGGACGGCGGCGAACGAGGCGAACGCCCGGGCCGCGTCGGCTGGCGGCCATCCGCTCGACCACCGGCCGGGACCGCCAACGGTCGATGTCGCCGAACGTGGCCTCGAACTCCCGCACCGCCTGGTGACGTCCGCGAATGTCGGCGCGGGCAGCAGCGACATACAGCGCGGCAAGATCCGCGGTCGACGCAGCGGCCCAGCTGGCGGCGGTCATGAGGGGCTCCCAGTCAGGCCGTCGAGGATGTCCATCGCCTTGCGGTACTCATCGACCAGCCAGTCCGCGGCCAGGTGCAGATAGATCCGGGTCGACTCGATGGAGGCGTGCCCGGCCTGGGCCTGGATTGCCTCCAACGCCATCCCGGCCTCCCGCAGCCGGGTGAAGCAGGTGTGCCGCAGCTCGTGACAGGTCGCGTGCGCCAGCCCGGCCCGCGCCCGCGCACCGGTCAGCACCTCGTCCACTCCGGCCGCGGACAGCGGCCGGCCTCGGTTCGGTCCCTTCAACACCACGAACACGTGATCGACACCGGGGGCCGGGCGGCGCTCGCGGTCGAAGTAGTCGGCCAGCGCGGTGAAGAACACGGTCCCGACCGGCACCAGGCGCTGATGGCCGCCCTTGCCCTCGGCGATGAACACCCGGCGCTCGCCGGGACGGAGATCGGCCATCCGCAGGCCGAGGACCTCGCATCGCCGCAGCCCGCCGAGCAGCATCAGCCACACCATCGCCCGGTCCCGGTCGGTCCGCAGCGCGCCGACCAGTCGGTCGACCTCGTCCGGGCCGAGGACCCGCGGCAGTCGCCGCGGGGCCCGCACCAGCGGGCTGCCCCGCAACGGCGCCCGGCCCGGCCGGGCCGACAGGCTCCGCGGCACCGGATTCCGGGTCACCAGACCGCGCGCGGTCAGGTAGTCGAACAGACCCGACACCGTCGCCAGCCGACGCTTGATCGTCGACGCCGCCATCCCCGCCTCGCCGTCGACCAGCCGAACCACATTGCCGTTCCGCGGCTGCCGCTGCGCCTCGATGAACCGCAACACATCAGTGGTGCTCACCGCGTCGGCGTGGCGTCCACGACAGTGAAGAACACCTTCAGGTCGAACGACTGCGCCAACACCGTGTTCGGCCTCGCCCTTGCCGCCACGAAACGCAGATACTCATCCAGCAACGTCTCACCCAGCCGAGGAATGCCCTCCTCCGACCGGACCAGACACGGCACGAACACCATCGCAGGACACCCCTCTTCAGGCCCTCGTCGGCCTGTGCTCAGGCTGACACCCGACGCGTCAGATCACCCGCATATCAAGCCTTTCTTCGTGCGGGAGAGCGACCCGCCACACCGCTGATCTGTGGGTTCTCGGGCGTGTGATCTGGAGCTCCACACGGCGGACAAGGAGCAGCGAACCGGCACGGACTTCGGTTTGCCGAATTGGAAAGCGGGTGGGCCTGCCTACGTCGCGGTCGGCACTCCCGCTCGCGTTTCCAACAGCAGCCTAGAGCGATAGCGTCGCACCATCGGTAATGAAGGAGCGCCAATGAGCACAGCGACCCACGACCTGTCGCAGCTGGACGACCCTGTCGCTCAGCAACTGCTGACCTCGACTGCCCCGGCCAGATTCGCCTACACCTGGTCTGACGGAACCCCCCGGGTGGTCCCCATCTGGTTCCACTGGAACGGTGACGCCGTCGTCCTCGGCACCCCTTCCAAGGCACCCAAACTCAAGGTGCTGAATAGCCGGCCTCAGGTAGCCGTGACCATCGACACCACTGAGTACCCCTACCGGGTGCTGTCCATCCGCGGCCACGCGGAGGTAGACATGCTCGACGATGTGGCTCCCGAATACGCGGCGGCGGCCGAGCGGTACATGGGCGAGGACCAAGGCAAAGCCTGGGTCGCCCAGCTTCGTGGGCAGCGGATGGGACGCATCCGAGTCGTTCCCGAATGGGTCAACATCCTTGACTTCGAGACCCGGTTCCCCAGTGCACTGACCTAGACTCACGGCTCCGCGTGCCAAGGGCTGGGGCGCCAGGGTCGAAGCCAGCCCCCAGGGATCGCGAACGGTGGGCGCTTAACCTCCACGGCAAACAGGTCGCGCACGGGAGGTCGACCCGGGCACCGAACGGAATATCAGTACAGTGTCAACGGCGGCTGAAAATTGACCCCTGGCGTCGGGTGAAAGTTGACCCCCTGGTCGGTCATTTCTGTGTTCAGTCCTCGGCGGGTGTTGCGGTGGGGACGCGTCCGAGGTCGCGGTCTTTGAGTCGGTAGGAGTCGCCTTTGAGGGCGATGACTTCGGCGTGGTGGACGAGTCGGTCGATCATGGCGGCGGCGACGACGTCGTCGCCGAAGACCTCGCCCCAGCGGCCGAACAGCTTGTTGCTGGTGACGATCAGGCTGGCCCGCTCGTAGCGGGAGCTGACGAGTTGGAAGAACAGGTTCGCCGCTTCGGGTTCGAACGGGATGTAGCCGACTTCGTCGACCACGATCAGCGGGTAGCGGCCGAGCCGGACCAGCTCGGCCTGCAGCCGGCCGTCGTGGTGGGCGGCGGCGAGCCGGTCCACCCACTCGGAGGCGGTGGCGAACAGCACCCGATGCCCGGCTTGGCAGGCGCGGATCGCGAGTCCGATCGCAAGATGGGTCTTGCCGGTGCCGGGCGGGCCGAGGAACACCACGTTGTCCTTGGCCGGCGACGAAGTCGAGGGTGCCGAGGTGCGCGATCAGGTCGCGTTTCAGGCCGCGGGCGTGGTCGAAGTCGAACTCCTCCAAACTCTTCCGCGCGGGGAACCGGGCGGCGCGGATCCGGCCCTCGCCGCCGTGGGCTTCGCGGGCGGCGACCTCCCGTTGCAGGCAGGCGACCAGGAACTCCTCATGAGACCAGGACTGCGATCGGGCCCGGTCGGCCAGCCGGGCCGCCGACTCCCGCAGCGTCGGCGCCTTCAACGCCCGGGTGAGGAACGCGATCTCCCCGGTCAGATCGCGCGCGGCCGGGCTGGTGGCGCGGCTGCGCGGCCATCACGCCACCCCGCCGTCAACCTCGACGACCGAGGGCGGTGTCGTAGTCGGCCAGGCAGCGGATCTCGACCTCCGGCTCCGGGGCCGGACGCAGCCGCCCGATCCGGTCCAGCCGCAGCCGCTTCGCCGCGACCACATGGTCGGGATCGGACAGGCTTTGATGCCGGGCCCACACCCGGACGTGGTCGGCGACCAGCCGGCCGTCGCAGAAGGCCCGCACCCGGTCCAGGTCAGCCACCACCTCGATCCGGCGGCCGATCACCGACGGATGCACCGAGTAGTCGTTGCCGTCCAACCGCACGTAGTAATCCCGCGGCAGCCGCAGCGAACCCCGCCAGCCGGTCGCCGGCGGGACCGGCGGCAGAGCGCAGCATCGCTGCCGGTCGGCGACGATCCGATCACACGGCGCGCAGCCCAGCGCCCGCCGCGGTCGCCGGTTCACCCGCTCCAACCAGTCGCCCAGCTGGGTGTTGAAGTCGGCCGGGCCGGTGAAGCTGCGGCCGGGCAGGAACGAGGTCTCCAGATAGTCATGGGCCCGCTCGATGATCCCCTTCGCCTCCGGATCACGCGGCCGCAGAATGAGCACCTTCGCCCCCAGCGTGCCGCGGAAGGCGTGACATTCGGCGGTCAGCTTGTTCCGGCCGCCGCCGTACTGCCCGACCGCTCCCTCACCGTCCCAGACCAGCACCCTGGGCACCGCCCCCAACTGCTGCAGATGAGCCCACCAGCCGCAGAACAGGTCCTCGGCCCGCCGGGTCGGGATCAGCCGGGCGAACAACGTCCGCGAATACGCACTGACCATGGTCAACACCGGCAGCTGCTTGGCCGTACGGGTCTGCCCGAACCCGACCGGCACCTCGATGTCAGGGAACCAGAAATCGTGCTGAGCGATCTCCCCCGCCACATAGCCGGTGCGAGAGGCCGGATCCGGCGGCAGAAAGATCGGCCGCAACTCCCGCACCCGCCCGGACAGCACCGTCATCCCATGACTCCAGCCGATCCGCTCCGCGATCACCGTGGCCGGCATCGTCGGACACGTCGACAACAGCGCCCGGATCCGAGGCTCGACCGCATCCACCACCGACCCCCGCGGCGCCCGCACATACTTCGGCGGGCCGTCGCTGCGCAACGCCGCCCGCACCGTGTTCTTCGAAATCCCCAACGCTCGAGCGATCACCTTGATCGGCACCCGCTCGCTGCGATGCAACCGGCGAATCTCAGCCCAGTCCTCCACATCCAACATCCCTTCGGTCCTCCCGGCCCGGAAAGAGCCAGGCTCAAACGAAAGGGGTCAGTTTTCCGGCGACGACACGGGGTCAGTTTTCAGCCGACGGCGACATACAGCAGCGGAGTACAGCAACAGCACCGTGCCTCCATGGGTCCGCACTCGTCCACGTGCGCCGACTCCCGCTTGAATGACAGTCCTCATGTCTCCTGCGCGGAGTTCGGGACGAAGAGGTCGTTGAACTCCATCCGGAATCCAACCGATCTGTATGGTTCGCCAGCACGACCAACAACGGAGGGAATCATGACCGACAGCACGAACCTTTCGGAGGGGCAGGCGGCGCAACCCCATCCGGACCTCACGAGCCTCGACAGGCTGATCGGCACTTGGGCTGTGTCCGGCGAAGCGGAGGGAACCGTCGTCTACGAGTGGACCGAAGGCGGCTTCTTTTTGCTGCAGCATGTCGACCTCGGCGGCAACAAGGGTCTGGAGGTCATCGGTCACGAGCACCGGTACGGTGAGGATCCCAGCGCGGACATCCGGTCGCGCTACTACGGCTTCTCTGAAGGCGAGACGCTGGACTACACCTACGAGCTCAAGGACGACACGCTCACTATTTGGATGGGCGAGCGGAATTCGCCGGCGTACTACGAAGGCACGTTCAGCGAGGATGGCAACACGCTCACCGGTGCCTGGCACTATCCGGGCGGCGGTGGCTACTCAACTGTGTCGACCCGGATCGCGAGCACTTGAGGCTCCGCCTCCCGAGCTGCTGGCCGCCGTATAGCAGTGAAGCACGAGCAGCGGTGCCACTACTCGGGGAGGCTGGCAGCGTTCAGACGCGCATATCTCGGCGATGCTGGCGGCTTACTGCGTGACGATTGGCGTGAAATGTGGCCGCCGCGAGCCGGGGGACTGATCGGCTCACCCGACCAGGTCGCCGCCGACATCGACAAGGCCGCAAAGCTCGGCGTTGAGCACATCTACTGGAACACCGACGACGACCCGCTCCGCCAACTACCGCTGATCGCCCAGCTTCGTCGCAGATAACCGGCGGACCGTTGCGATACTGGGATCGAACAAGTGACCTCCTCCGTGTCAGGGCCGCTCTTCCTACGTATCCGAGCCTGTCGCTGTCCCTGCTTAGTGCGTGTGCGTCCGCTTGCAATCGCCCAACATCGCCTTGGTTGGCTGTCAGTGCAGGACCAGCTCAGATTCTCAGCTCGGCCCCGACGCCGAACCTACGCTGCCGCCCGGGGCGAGGAATCCGATGGCCCCATAGCAGCGCGCCGCGGTAATCACGCCATTCGCAATGTCGTAGGCGATGCAGAACGCGATTCGATCGGTGCTTGCGCTGCGCGGATCGGCGCAGTCGCCCTCAACGTAGGCAGCCTCATCTGCAAACGCGTGCGGCCGGGTTTGTACGTCGGGCATGTTCCGGTGCAACCCCATCAGGTAGTCCCGAATCTCCGTCGGACCTGAAACCACCGTTCCGCCATCGAATGTCGTCCAGCTCATATCCTCGGCGTAACAGGTCGCGAAGTCCTCACCTCGGCCCATGAGGTCGAAGTAGTGTGCGATGACAGCTCGTGGCTGCGTAGCGTCCATGCCGGGCTTCCTCGCTGACAGACATTTCCAGACGGCGTCGGGCACGCGGTCAGAACCAGCATGGCTTAGGGGCAGTGCAACGCGCGGGCGGGTGCCTCGCGATGGATCGCATCACCACTGACACCTGTCTTGCTCGGTAGGCGTGCTGAGCTCAGCCCGGCGGCTGGAGGTCCGACACCGTCCCCCGGCTCGCGGCGGCCACATTTCACGCCAATCG
The DNA here is from genome assembly GCA_963711015.1 of uncultured Actinomycetota bacterium. Taxonomy (GTDB): domain Bacteria; phylum Actinomycetota; class Actinomycetes; order Propionibacteriales; family Propionibacteriaceae; genus Microlunatus. Next base: position 243,828 of record CAVQCQ010000029.1, on the reverse strand, counting down.
TCACGCAGTAAGCCGCCAGCATCGCCGAGATATGCGCGTCTGAACGCTGCCAGCCTCCCCGAGTAGTGGCACCGCTGCTCGTGCTTCACTGCTATACGGTCCGCGCTCGTCCCGCGGCTCGGCGGTGACGTTGCCGTTCACCTGGAGCATGATCGGCAGGGTGTCGGGGTCGATCCCGGCGGAGCTGGCCGCCGCCCGAAAGGTCTCGATGTTCTCGCGGATCGTGTCCCAGTCGAAGATCACCACGGTCAGTCCGACGCCGAGTCGTCCGGCGCGCTGGATCGCCGGCGGTGAAGCCGCGCCGGCGATCAGGCGAGGGCCCCCCGGGTGGACCGGTTTTGGGCCGACGTCGGCTTCGGGGATGCGGTAGAAGCGGCCCTCGAAGCGCACCGGGTCGGGACCCCAGACCGTGCGCATGGCGAGGAGATGCTCCTCAAAACCCGCGCCGCGCCGCTTCATCGAGACACCCGCGGCCTCGAACTCCTGCTCCATCCAGCCCTGACCGACGCCGGCGATTAGCCGACCTCCACTGAACCGGTCCAGCGTCGCCAGCCGACGAGCGAGGATGACCGGGCTCTGGAAAAGTGCGTCGAGCACGCTGGTGCCCAGGGTGATCCGGCTTGTCCGGGCCGCGACATAAATGAGCGTCTCGACCGGGTCGTACACCGTGACGAAGTCCTCGGGCGCGTCCATGATCGGGCCGCTGGCGCCACCCATGGCGATCGGCACAGTCGGCCGCATCAGCCGCTCCCAGGACATCCCTCTCGTCGTGTCCTACTGGAGTAGACCTACCCGGCCACCCATTCTCATCGGTCCATCCGGCGCTGTCAGGGCTGACCGCCGCAGGCGGCGACGATCAGTACGCCAGCGATGCACATGCTTGCCGATCTGCTTTACAGCAACACTGCCAATTGCTCCACGCGACCGGCATCGTGCAAGCACAAGCCGACGAGCGTCGAACACACCCGGACTCATCCGGGCCGCTGCGGTCTCGACCGACGCTCGATCCACGATTGCGCCCGTCCGCTGGGTCGGCTTCGGGACGAAGAGGTAGCAGGTTCAAATCCTGTCACCCCGACCAGCGTTTCGCCTTGTCAGAGTTGTTACTTAGTCGAGTCATGGTTTTCGTTCGTTGACCCCTGGCTGCTCGGGTCCGCCTCGATCAGACCTCGATCCCGGTGTCGCGGTCGGGAATCGACCTGGTGAGAGCGTCGAGGATGATATCGAGTCCGATGGCGAACTCGTTGGCGAAGTCGTAGCCGGGTTGGAGGATGTACTCGGTTGCCATCTCGACGAGGTGCGGGTACGCGTCGGCGGGAAACTGCTGCATCATCGGGTCGGCGACTTCGGCGACTGTCTCTCCGTCGAAGGGAAGGGCAGCCTGCTGGAGCGCGAATCCGTATACGTAGCTGTCGAGCAGGGCGTAGGCGTGGGCGGTCATTTCTACCGAGAAGCCCGCCGCCCTCAGCGTGCCGATCATGGCGTCATGGTGTCGCAATGTTGCCGGCCCTGGCGTCTTGCGGGATTCCAGGAGCACGATGACCCAAGGGTGTCGCGCGAGTACTCGACGGGCCGAGTGCGCTCGGCGACGTATCTCAGAGCGCCAGTCGCCGTCGCCCGGAGGTAGGTCGATCTCGCTGAAGACGACATCGACGATGCCGTCGAGGATCTCGCTCTTGTTGGCGAAGTAGTAATACACCGACATTGGGGTGACGCCGAGTTCTGCGGCGAGCGAGCGGATCGTAAGAGCACGCACTCCTGCCGCGTCGGCTACAGCGATAGCGCTAGCCAAGACCCGCTCCCGGCTGAGCGGCACGCGCTCCTCGGAAGTCTCATGGTCTAGGTCAGACATCGGGGTCACACTATCACTCCTGTACTTTGTAGAGTACCGTCCTATACAAAGTACAGGGCTGGGTAAGACTCACTACAACGACGGGAACTGGCGATGAGAACTGCAGGTCAGCAGACAGCTACGGGGGTTGGCGGGCCCGAGGCGGCGGTCGGCACGATGCGCGCTGTCGTGCAGGACACGTACGGCCAGGACGCCGCGGACGTCCTGCGGCTTGAGGAGATCGATCGGCCCGAGGTCGGCGATGACGACGTGCTCGTCCGCGTTCGCGCGGCTGGGGTCCATATCGGTGACTGGCACGTCATGACGGGCCTGCCGTACCTGCTACGCGTCGTCGGTTTCGGACTCCGAGCGCCCAAGGTCCGGGTTCGCGGCATGGATGTCGCCGGGACAGTTGAGGCGGTCGGCAATAAGGTGACCCAGTTCCAGGTAGGCGACGACGTGTTCGGCACCTGCAACGGCTCCTTCGCTGAGTACGCATCCACACCTGCAGACACTCTTGCGCCCAAGCCGGCGAACCTGACCTTCGAGCAGGCGGCTGCCATACCCACCTCGGCCGTGGCCGCGCTGCAGGCTCTCCGAAACGCAGGCGGCGTCAAGTCAGGGCAGCGGGTCCTGCTCGTCGGGGCGTCGGGCGGCGTGGGGTTGTTCGCCGTACAGATCGCCAAAGCATTCGGCGCTGAGGTCACCGGTGTGTGCAGCACAACGAAGGTGGACTTGGTCCGCTCCCTCGGCGCTGACCAGGTCATCGACTACACCCAGGAAGACTTCACCCAGAGCGAGCAGCGGTATGACCTGATCCTCGACATGGGCGGCAACCGTTCACTGTCCCAGCTCAAGCGCGCCCTTCGCCCGGAAGGAACCCTCGTCTCGGTCGGCAGCGAACAGGGCAATCGGTGGGTCGGAGGCAGGGGCTGGATCCAGGCGATGTTGCTGTCACGGTTCGTGCGCAACCTGCGACCGCTCGCCTCGGCGCCGAACCAAGCAGACCTGGAAATCCTGAAAGAGCTCGCCGAAACCGGCAAAGTCACGCCAGTCATCGACAAGACCTACCCGCTGAGCAAGGTCCCGGACGCCATCGGCTACCTGCATGCCGGACGCGCTCGCGGAAAGGTCGTCATCACCGTTTGACGGCGACCGCCGAGATACACCCCTACATCATCCATAGATCACCATTGACAGGAACAACGAAATGACATCGACAACGGCGCAAGCCACCTATCCGGCCCACTTGACCGGCGAACTGGACACGAACCTCTCCCGCGGGATGTGGCTGGTGAAATGGTTCCTCGCCATCCCGCACTACATAGTGTTGGCGTTCCTGTGGGTCGCGTTTCTGGTCACCACCGTCATCGCGGGTTTCGCCATCTTGTTCACCGGCCGCTATCCGCGCCCACTGTTCGACTTCAACGTCGGCGTGATGCGCTGGAACTGGCGGGTCGCCTTCTACGCACTCTCCGCCATCGGAACCGACCGCTACCCACCCTTCACCCTGGCCAGGACTGACTACCCAGCCGACTTCGACGTCGACTACCCCGAACATCTCTCGCACGGACTGGTTCTGGTCAAGTCCTGGCTTCTGGCCATCCCGCACCTGATCATCGTCGGTCTCATCACCGCCAACGTGCCGTACTGGTGGACCACCAGGAACGAGTGGAACTCAGGAGAAAGCGCCGCTGGGATCTCCCTCCTCGGGTTGCTGGTCGTCATCGCCGGCCTCATCCTCCTGTTCACCCGGAAGTACCCCCGAGCCCTCTTCGACCTGATCCTTGGCTTCAACCGCTGGCTCTACCGCGTCACCACCTATGTCGCCTTGATGCGGGACGAGTACCCGCCCTTCCGTCTGGATCAGGGCCAGTACGAGCCCGGCCACGTCGAGCCCGACGGCCCCATCACCACACCGAGGCTCACCGGCGCACCCGCCTGAGGCGGAACGGCAGGTATTCGAACCCGTAGAACCGGCCAGTCCCCAAGTCACGAAGGAGCACGAACATGGACCCGATCCGAGACGAGCCGCTGGCCGGCCGGACGGTGCTGGTCACTGGCGGCACCGGAGGAATCGGCAAGGCCACCGCCGTGGGCCTGGCCACCATGGGGGCACGGGTGGCGATCACCGGCCGGGACCGCGACCGTAGTGAGGCCGCAGCGCGGGAGATCCGCGCTGCAGGCGGGCAGGTTGACGTGTTCGTCGGCGACCTGTCCGCCCAGTCGGAGGTCCGCCGGCTGGCTGAGGAGGTGCTGCACACGCTCGTCCGGATCGACGTGCTGGTCAACAACGTCGGCGGGTACTGGAACACCCGCCACGAGACCGCCGACGGGCTCGAGCGCACCTTCGCCCTCAACCATCTCGCGCCGTTCCTGCTCACCCATCTGCTTCTCGACCGGCTGACCCAGAGCGCTCCGGCGCGGGTGGTCACGGTCTCCTCCAACGCACAGGCCCAGGGGCGCATCGACTTCGACGACCTCCAAGGGCTGAGGGCCTACTCCGGGGCACGGGCCTACAGCCAGTCCAAGCTGGCCAACGTGTTGTTCAGCTACGAGCTGGCCAGAAGGCTGCACGGCACATCCGTCACCGCGAACGCGCTGCATCCCGGCGTGGTCAGTACATCGTTCGGAGCCGAAGATCCCGCCACCGTCCAGCGGGTCTTGATCCCATTCCTCCGGCGTTTCATGAAGACCCCGGCCGAGGGCGCCGCCACATCGATCTATCTGGCTTCCGCTCCCGCCCTTGAGCAGGTGAGCGGCCGCTTCTTCGCTGACAGCGAGCCCAAGACGTCCTCCAAGCTCAGCTACGACCAGGCCACCGCGGCCCGGCTCTGGCAGATCAGCGCCGACCTGGTCGGCCTGACCGGGCCCGTCGACACCCCGCCACGGCCACCATCCGCAGCACCCCAGATCTGAGGAGAGCCACCCATGTACCTCGACACCCGGCAAACATCAGGGAGAGATCGTGAATAGGAAGCTGACCGCGACACTCCTGATCGCCGCCGCCGTGTTGACCAATGCCGCGTTCACCGTGCTGGGCACGGTGTTCAACTACCCAGACGTACTGGGGGAACCGGTCGAGGACATACTCGCCGCCTTCCGGGCGAACCAGACCACGGTGGTCGCGTGGTTCGCCGTTATGGCCCTCTCGGCAGCCCTCTTCGCCCCTATCGCCATTGGCGTCGGGCGGCTGTCGACCCATCGGGCGATGAGAATCGCGGTGCCGGTGGGAATCGCCGCAGCCGTTGTCCAGGTCATCGGCCTTGCCCGCTGGCCCGTCCTCGTGCCGGGGTTTGCCGCCGATGCGGCGAGCAGCGACCCAACCATCGCTGCCGGTGCCCGCGACTCGTTCCTGCTCGCGCACCGCGTCCTCGGCACCGTCGTGGGCGAGACACTCGGGTACCTGCTGACGGCCGCGTGGACTGTGCTGGTCCTGGTCGCTCTGCGCCGTGGGATGCCCCGCTGGTTCACCGCACTCGGAGCGATTTCCGCGGTCCTCATCCTCAGCGGCATGCTGAGCCCGCTCCACCTGCCCGTCGTGGACACCGCCAACTTCATCGGCTACATCATGTGGAGCGTCTGGCTGGTGATCTTCGCGATACTCATCCTTCGTCACCACCCCCGCTCCCGCGCTGCAGCGCCCGAGCCGGTGCGGTCGGGCGCCAGGAGGGCGGCGACATCATGACTGCCTCCGCCTCTCGCCTGGACACCTTCTGGTGGTCGTGGCTGATCTGGACCGCCGGATTCCTCGCCTTCCCGATCGCCGGCGTCGCCGGCCGCACGGTCGCCGGTCGCGTCGACAGCCCCATCGCCGCTCTGCTGGCCGGCCTGGTCACCGGCGCTGTCATCGGTGCCGGGCAGTGGTTGGTCAGCCGGCGTCGGCTGCGGCCGGCGCCCTGGATCCTGGCCACTGCGCTGGGCATGGGTCTGGGCCTGCTGCTCGGCGCGACAGTTGTCGGGTTCCGGACCTCCCTCGCCGACCTCGCCCTGATGGGGGCACTCACCGGCGTCGCGCTCGGTGTCGCCCAAACTCTGGCGCTACCGGCTCAAACCCGGCGACGTTGGTGGTGGGCCGTCGCGGTGCCGCTGCTCTGGGCGCTCGGCTGGACCATCACCACCCTCGCCGGAATCCCCGTCGAACAGCAGTTCACAATCTTCGGCGCCAGCGGAGCCGTCACCTTCTCCGCCCTCTCCGGCCTGCTGTTGCACCGTCTCCTGCCCGTGCGGTCGGTCACCTCGACCGGGCCCGCTCGCGTCGACGCCCGGGTGGTGAGCGAGCTATGAGTCGCGGCGGCGCGTCACGTCATCTTCGGCACCGGCGCGATCGGCCTCGCCACCTTGGAAGCCCTGCTGCGCCGCGGGGAAACGGTGCGGATGGTCAACCGCTCCGGCTCCGCCCCCGTACCCGACGAGGTCGAGGTCATCCGGGGAAACGCCGCCGACCCGCGGTTCACCACCGACGTGGCCCGCGGAGCCCAGGTCATCTACCAGACCCTCAACCCGCCCTACTCGCGTTGGGTGGAGGAGTTCCCGGCCCTCCAGGCCGGCGTCCTCGCCGCCGCGCAAGCCGAGGGAGCCCGGCTGGTCAGCATGGAGAACGTCTATATGTACGGCCGCCCGGCTGGCCGGCCACTGACCGAGACCCGCGACTACGCCGCCCACACCAAGAAGGGGAAACTCCGCGCCCGAATGGCCACCGAGCTACTCGCCGCCCACCAGTCCGGCAGAGTGGCGGTCGCCATCGGACGTGCCTCGGACTACTTCGGCCCGCGCGGCGGCGCGCAATCAAACCTCGGCGACCGGCTGTTCCCCGCCGCCCTGGCCGGGAAGACCGCCCGGGTGCTCGGCGACCCCGACCAGCCCCACACCTACACCTACATCCCCGACATCGGCGAGGGCCTCGCCGTTCTCGGCGAGCACCCCGACGCGCTCGGACAGGTGTGGCACCTGCCCAACGACCCCGATACTCGAACCACCCGACAGCTGTGCGAGCTCGCCTTCCGACAGGCCGGCGCGGCGCGTACCCGGGTCCGTCAGGTGCCGCCCGTCCTGCTTCGGCTCGCCGCGCTGACCAACCGCACCGTGCGCGAACTGCTCGAAATGCAGTACCAGTTCGCCGAGCCGTTCATCGTCGACAGCAGCAAGATCGCGAACGTCCTCGGCGTCAACGCCACGCCGGTCGAGCAGGCCTTGACCGACACTCTCGCGACCTACCACCGCCAAGGCCAGCACAGCATCGTTTGAGCGCCTCACTAACTAACAAGGAGAAAACATGTCGAGAAGGATGATCGCGGTCACCGTAGGCATTCTGTTTTTCGTCCAGATGGCCACTGCCATCGTCGGCACCATGTTGATTCAGGCCTTCGTGGACGGCGCCACCGAAAGGGCACCGCTGACGATCGGTGTATTGCTCATGACGTGTTCCGGTCTTGCGGTCGTAGCCATCGGCCTCCTGATGTACCAGGTCTTGAAGTTCGTCAACCAAAGAGTTGCCATCTGGTATCCAGTGCTCCGAATTATCGAGTTCACCGTCTCCGCTGTATGCGGCATCTATCTGTTGATCCAGTTGCAGGTAGTTCCGAACTACCTGCTGTGGGTATACATTCCGACAGGCATAGGTGGCTTGATTCTTAGCTACCTGCTCTTTGTCTCCCGGCTGGTTCCTCGGCCGATCGCCGTGCTTGGTCTGGTCGGATACGGCTTGTTCTCTCTCGCAGTACCGCTTGACCTCCTTGGCGTTCTCAACATGAACGAAGGACTCGGGATGCTGGTGCTTGCTCCTGGTTTCCTGTTCGAGTTCCTGGTCTTTCCGATCTGGTTGATCGTGAAGGGATTTGCGACACTGCCGACAGCCACGACATCCAGGTCACCGATGTTGGCGACAGCGCGCTGACCGGCTCTCGGTAGTTCCGGTGTCGCCCTCACGACCTCAGGAATTGCCGGCAAGGGCGTTGCACCAGCCCGATAGCCCTCGAGCTATTCAGAGGATCCCATGACTGACGCCGTCCTTTCCCAACCCATCGCCGCAGACGAGGCGGCTCTCAGTTCTCAGCCAGGACAGCAGCCCAAAGCCTGGCGGAGGTTGGTGCTGACCGTCCTAGCCGTCGTCGTGTTCATTGCTGCGCTGCTCGCCTCGGACTGCACGGTCTGGTCCCGTTCGGTCTGCTGCTCGCCTTCAGCGTCGATTCCGACGAGGAGGAATCCAGGCGGTCAGTCATCCTCACCCGGCGCAATCTTGTGCTGGCCGGTGCCGGGATGGCGGCCTTCGTCTGGTTCTGGCTGTGGCATCTCGATCTGCCCGAGTCTGCGCTCGTGGTGATCGGCGGGGCGCTGATCGCCCTGCCGCTCGCGCTTCAGGAGTCCGCCGGCGATGCGGCGCATGATCACACGATCGTGGTTACCAAGCGCAGTCTCATCCTGGCCCTGTGGGGGTTGGTGGTCTTCGTTTACCTCTACTACGCGCTCGGGTACAGCTTCCTTGAGTTGACGGCGGTGTGTGTTGTCCTGCCTCTCTCATTGGCGGCGTCGCGGGCGTGGCGGGCTCGTCGGGGACAGATCGAGCTCGGGTCTGCTCCGCCACCCGCTTCGCCGGGAGGTGCGGGCCCACCTGGTGCAGGGCCTCAACATCTGGCTGTGCTGCGGCCTGCTCGGTGGAGTCCTGGCCGCCGGTGGCGTGCACTACGCACGGATCGGGTTCTCCCTGAACGCCGCCCAGTTCAACGTCGTGGTCGCGGCCTTCGCCGCCGGTCTGGTCCTGCTGGCGGCGTTGGCGGTCGTCCCGCGCCGGCGCGTCTACGTGGCCACCAACGTGGTCGTGGCCCTGCTGTCCGGCTTCCTCGCTTTCCAGCTCGTCCAGATATCCACACCGCGCACAGATGCGATAGTGCTCGACGCGCCACTGGCCGGTGAGTGGTTCGTGTTGAACGGAGGCCGCAGCGTTCTGCTCAACGGCCACTCCCCGAACGAGAGCAACGCTGTCGACTTCCAGCGGTTCGGGACCAACGGGCGAACCCACACCGGAGGCGGTGACGCCCCTCTGACGGACTACCCCGGCTTCGGGATGCCAGTGCTGGCGCCGGCCGACGGGCGGATCATCGAGGTCACCGACGGCTACGCCGACACTCCGCCCGGTACCAACGGTGACCACGCCAACAATCTGGTGGTGAACATCGGCGCCGGCCGCTACGTGGTTCTGGCCCACCTCAAGCAGGGCAGCGTCACGGTCCAGGTGGGCGACGTGGTGCGGCGTGGCCAGCCGCTCGCCGCGGTCGGGAACACCGGTCACACGAACGAACCGCACCTGCACCTGCAGATCCAGGATTCCCCGACCGGCAAGGAAGACGCCGACCGCACCTATCCCATGGCGTTCCGCAACGTCCATATCACCAGGGGCGGCCCCTGGCCGTTGGGCGACAGCCGCCAGCTTCGCACCGGCGACCTCGTCCGGGCACTCGGGCCGTGACGACGACGGCCTGGCCGCGGGTGGCACGTCCACTGATCGCAACGAAACTGTTCGTCCCGAAGCTCCGCGGCGGCTTGGTGGCACGCCCAAGACTCCACGAGTACCTGCGGCGCGGAGCTGGAGCGAGACTGACGCTGGTGTCCGCTCCTGCGGGATTCGGCAAGACGACGCTCCTCGCCGATTGGCTTGGGGAGGCACCCAATGACGACCGGTCCGTCGCGTGGCTCTCGCTCGACCCGGCGGACAACGAGCCTTCGACGTTCTGGACGTACGTCGTGAGCGCCCTTCAGCGCGCCGTGCCCAGCATCGGCTCGAGTGCGCTGGACCTCATCACCACCTCCCCGATGCCGACCGACCTTCTGCTCACCACGCTGCTCAACGACCTGGCCGCGACACCGGGTGAAGTCTGGCTCGTCCTCGACGACTACCACCTGGTGGACCAGACCGAAATCGGCCAAGGGATGATCTTCCTGCTGGACCACCTCCCGTCCCACGTCCACGTCATGCTCAGCACCCGCGCCGACCCCGACCTGCAACTGGCTCGATGGCGAGCGCGCAACGAGTTGGTCGAGATCCGCGCCGCCGACCTGCGATTCACGTCCGAAGAGGCCGCCTCGTACCTCAACGAAGCAACGGGACTACGCCTCGCGGCAAAGGACGTCGAGACCCTGGAGGAACGCACCGAGGGCTGGATCGCAGCGCTGCAGCTCGCCGCACTCTCGCTCCGGGGGCGCGACGACGCCAGCAGTTTCATCGCCCGATTTGCCGGGAACGACCGGTACATCGTCGACTACCTCGTCGAGGAGGTCCTGCAGCATCAGCCTGAGCCTGTGCGCGAATTCCTGCTGCGCTCAGCGGTCCTCGACCGGCTCACCGGGCCGCTGTGTGACGCCGTCACCGGCTGCGATGACGGGCGCGACATGCTCATTGCCCTGGAGCGCGCGAATCTCTTCCTCGTCGCCCTGGACGACCATCGGGAGTGGTATCGCTACCACCATCTGTTCGCCGACGTGCTGCGGGCACGCCTGGTCGCCGAGCAGCCTGACCTGGCTTCGCAGCTGCACCAGCGAGCCAGCCGCTGGTTCGAGGCGCACGACCTGGCCGAGGAGGCGGTCAGGCATGCGTTGGCTGCGCGGGACTTCGACCGGGCGGCCACCCTCATCGAGCTGGCGATGTCGGAGATCCGACGTCACCGGCAAGATGCCATGCTGTCCGGCTGGCTGACGGCGCTGCCCGAGGACAGCGTCCGGCGCAGTCCGGTGCTGAGTGTCTTCTCCGGATATCTGCTCATGGTCTCCGGCGACCTCGACGCCGTCGAGCCCCGACTCGACGACGCGGAACGCGCACTCGCAGCCGTACCCGAGGGATCGGCGCCACCGTGGGCCGACACCGATGATCTCCGCACGCTGCCGGCGATCATCGCCGTCTACCGTGCCTCGCTTGCCCAAGCACGGGGTGATGTGGCCAGTACGGCGGTACACGCCCGTCGCGCGCTGGACCTCGCGGGGCCCGACGACCATCTCGCGCGCGGCAGCGCCGCCGCGTTCCTCGGCCTCGCCACGTGGGCGAGCGGCGACGTGTCGAGCGCGCTGGAGACGTTCGGGCAAGCGGTGGCCAGCCTGCACGCCGCCGGCAATCTCGTCGACGAGCTCAGCAGCACGGTGGTGCTTGCGGACATGTGGCTCGCCGCCGGTCGACCGAGCAAGGCACGCCAGCTCTACGAGCGTGCACTGCTAGTGGCCGAGGCAGCTGGCGAGCCGGTGGCGCGGGCCACCGCAGAGCTGCACGTGGGACTCAGCGAGATCGACCTCGAGATGGCAGACCTCGACAAGGCCAGGCGGCACCTTAAGACCGCTGCCGCTCTCGCAGACCCTGCGGCCATGACCGAGGGCCGCTATCGCTGGTTCCTGGCGATGGCCCGCGTCGCTCAAGCCGACGGCGACCCCGACGAGGCCGTCAACCTTCTGAACCGGGCCGAGCAGCTCTACCGACCGGGCCTCTTCTTAGACGTACGGCCCATCGCGGCCATCAAGACCCGGATCAACATTACGCACGGCAAGCTAGCGGACGCCGCTGACTGGGCCCAGGAACGAGGCGTGTCGATCACCGACGACGCCAGCTATCTGAACGAGTTCGACCACCTCACCTTCGTGCGGCTGCTCCTTGCCCAACACCGGGGACAGCCCGGCACGGCCGCGATCGACCAGGCGGCCAATCTGTTGGGGCGGCTGCTCGCGTCCGCCGCAGCCTCCGGGCGCGCCGGGAGTCTCCTCGAGATCCGAATACTGCAGGCTCTCGCCCACGACGCGCAGGGACACCGGCCGGAGGCCCTGAATTCCCTTGCCCGAGCCTTGGCGCAGGCCCCCGAACCCCAGGCGTACGTCCGGCTCTTCCTGGACGAGGGCGCGCCCATGGTGAGAGCTGCTGACCGACGCCAAGCAACAGGGCATCGCTGGTGACCACCCGCGTCGCCTGCTCAGCCTCCGTACGCTTCGCCCGAGCCGAAGCGGACGACGTAGGGCAGCGAGCTGCGCCGTCCCTGGGCAGTGCCCTTGACTGAGCGAGAGCTCCAGGTCCTCAGGCTGCTCGACAGCGAGTTGAGCGGGCCGCAGATCGCCCGCGAACTGTTCGTCTCGCACAACACGGTGCGCACCCACACCAAGCACATCTTCACCAAGCTCGACGTCGGCGATCGCCGGGCGGCGGTCCGCCGTGCCCGTGACCACGGCCTGATGTAATCCGGCCCGGCGCCCCCGATCTCACCCAGTCAGTCACATCGTTGGGTGACGCCGAGTCACCCAACCACTCCCTACGTTCGAGTTATCCCGCGGCGCATCGCCCCGGACACCCAGAACCCACGGAGTCGGACATGACCATCACCACCACCAAACTCACCCGAGCGGCCGGCCTGTCCGCCGTCGTCGGGGGCCTGCTGTACATCGCCGTTCAGATCAAGCACCCCCACCTGGACGCCGCCTTCGCCACGACAACTGAATATGCGGTTCGCGAAGCCGTGAAGATCCTCATGACGGTTCTGTCCCTGATCGGGATCACCGGTATCTACCTGCGGCAGGTCAAGCAGACCGGAATGCTCGGCCTGATCGGGTACGCATATCTCGCCATCGGCTACCTCGTCATCCTGTGCGTCCAAGTCGTCGGCCTGTTTGTCCTCCCCACCCTTGCGGCCAGTCAGCCCGGCTACGTCAACGACGTCTTCGCGGTGGTCACCAGCGGCACCCCGACCGGCGACATCGGAGGACTGCAGACCCTCATCCAGGGCGGCATCGCCTACATCGTCGGCGGCACCATCTTCGGCATCGCCCTCTTCCGGGCCAACATCCTCCCCCGGTGGGCCGCCGCGCTCCTCTCCGTTGGCGCCGTCGCCACCCTCGCAACCTCCCTGCTGCCGGAGCTCACCCAACGGCTGTTCCCCATTCCCGTCGGTATCGCGCTGATCGCTCTCGGCTACTCGCTGTGGCGCGAGCAGCGCACTCCTCGCCCCCTGCCCAGCGCCATGAGCTCTCAGCTCGACCCGGCCAGTGCCAGGTGACCATCCAGGTGACAACCCGCCCCACCCGGTCGACTCGGTCGACCGGGCGGTGGGTGCCCTTCGCGCTGGTCGCCCTCGTCCTGGTCCCCGCGTTCTTCGGCGCTCTGCGCCTGGTCGAGCTGGCCGGCGGTCCGACTCTGATCCCGGCGAGTCCCCGCTTCGCCGCGTCGCCGGTACCGGTGGTCGTCCACATCGTCAGTGCGCTCGCGTACGCCATCCTCGGCGCCTTCCAGTTCTCCGCCGCGCTGCGCCGCCGGCGACCGGGCTGGCACCGGATGGCCGGACGGGTCCTGGTGCTCTTGGGCCTGGCCGTGGCGTTGTCTGCGCTGTGGCTGACGCAGTTCCTCCCCCGCCAGCCCGGCACCGGCGAGCTGGCCTACGTGTTCCGGCTCGCCTTCGCGACGGGCATGGCCGCCAGCATCGTGCTCGGCTTCACCGCGATCCGCCGTGGCAACGTCGCCCGCCACCGGGCGTGGATGACCCGCGCCTATGCCCTGGCTCTCGGTGCCGGCACCCAGGTGTTCACCCTGGGCATCGGCCCCGCGGTCTTCGGCCCCAGCGCGCTGACCCACGACCTGAGCCTGGGCGCGGCCTGGGCCATCAACCTCGCGGTCGCCGAGTACGTCATCAGGCGAACCGTCAACCGGCGGACCCTCACCCGCCGCACCATCGGAACGACGACCGTGGCGGTCGTGTCCTCATGACCAGATCGCCCCAAGGACAGGCCTCCACCGTCTACCAGCTGCGGATCGCCGAGCGCCTCGATCACCACTGGTCGCCCTGGTTCGGTGATCTCATCCTGACCCACGAAGACGACGGCACGACGAGCCTCACCGGTGTCGTCTCCGACCAGGCGGCACTGCACGGGCTGCTCACGAAGATCCGCGACCTCGGTGTGACCCTGACCTCCGTAGCGATCATCGACCCGGCAGAACCGTGATCACCATCGACCGAAGTCCTTCGGCGCCGTTCCCACAGAGCCACTCGGCCGCCGGCCGGGAGCTGCCATCGATCGAACCTATCGAAGGAAAAGCCATGACCCATCCTGTTCCCGCGACGCTCTATCGCATCGGCGCAGCCGCTGGCTGCGGCAGCGCCGTCGTTCTCTTCATCAACGCCGCCAAGCGCGCAGAGATCATCCCGACCACCGCCCTGACCCAGCTGATTGCGCCGGTCGCACAGATCCTGGCGCTGGCCTTCGTCACCACCCTCTACCTCGCCTTCGGGCGCCGCGCCGGCACCTTCGGCCTCATCGCCTACCTGCTGAACGCGTTCGCCCTCGCAACCTTGGTCGGCGTCGAGTTCGTGATCAATCTCGTCTTCCGGGAGCTACCGGCCGACACCATTGCGGCACTCCGTACCGGCTCCCTGGGTATTGCGCTGACCGCGGCATCCATCTTGTTCCTACTCGGCACACTCGCCTTCGTCACCGCGATGCTGCGCACCCGCGAAGTCCCCGTGGCGCCGCTTGTCCTGTACGCCGCCGGCGCCGTACCGATCGCGCTCCGAGCCTTCGTGCCCGAGGCGGCACTGGATCTCGGCCTCGCCGTCCTCGCCGTGGGAATCGCCTGGCTCGCGATCTGGCTCTTCGGCCGCTCCAACCGCATCGTCAGCTGGACGATCACCAGCACCCCGCCGGCACCCCGCGTGGTCGCATGAACCGCGCAGGCTCGCGAGCCCGCGAACTGAGTAGCCAACTGAGTAACGACGGCTAGGTAGTTCAGCGCTCAGGGATGGACGAGTACTGACAAGGAGCTGCAAGGTCGGCCGCGCCCGCCGGCCACGCGCGAGCATCGTGCTTGTCGACACGGAAGAGATTCTTGGTCAGAGGCTAGCGATGCTGTTGCCGATCATGACAACCCCGATCACGAGCAGAAGCACGACCATGATCGCCACATTGTTCTCCACCAGCCACTCCCGTAGTCTCTCGAACGGCCCGCGCATTCGCGCCGATGCCACGAGGTGGGCGACAACTGGTACCGCCACGGTCGACGTTGCGATCGCTGTGAACAAGACGATGACGACTGCGGCCTGACCGCCGCTGAACCCAGCCTCTCCTACGATGAGGCCGGCCGAGAGGGCAATCAACAGGTTCTTCGGAACCACGGCCGACAAAAGCACGCCGAGCACGAGCGCCCTGACCGGGGTCATCGAGTCGACTCCGGCCATCCACTTCGGCAACTCAGCCCGGTCGCCACTTCCAGGCCGCTTTCGCCACTGCCTCAGCGCCAGAACCACCAGGAGGATACCGATCACCATCTTGATCACAGCGGCTGCCGGTGACGACCCGCCGGAAGGTGGTGTCGGCAGCAGGCCGGCCAACAGCGTGAATGCGGCAACGGCCCCGCCGACTCCGATCAGGCAGCCCACCAGCAGACCCACGGTTTTACTCTTCGCCTTCGGCGACAACAACATGAAGACCGTCGTCATGATCGTCGTCACGCTGATCGCGATCGCGACTGCGAGGGGAAGCAGCTCACCGATCGAGGTACCCATGCGACTCAGCTACTCTCCGATGATCGCGGAAGCCAGCCCGCGGCCACCGAGCATCCGCTAGTCAGAGTCCAGTTTCGCGGGCTCTCGTGCGCCTCGGCGGCACCTGGCTGATCCCCGGATCCGGGCAACCGACAGCGGGTCGGTTCTCCCCGGTTCGAACCGGTGGCGATCACGGCTCCAGCGTCACTGGCTGGTCGTGGTCCCAGAAATCGTCGACGCCAAGCTGCCGGGCGGCGTCGAGGGTGGCGCGGCCGAGGACGTTCGTGTAGGTAGGAAAGGAGATCGGGATCCGGGCGAACTGTTCGACGGTCATTCCGGCGGCGATAGCGACGGCTGCCACTTGGACCAGTTCGACGGCGCGCTCACCGACGACATGGCAGCCGATGATGTGGTGGCTGGTGCGGTCGACGATGAGCTTGCAGAAACCGGTCGTGCGGCCGTCGATGATCGGCCGGGAAGCCATCGCATAGGGCGTGGTAGCGACCACGATGTCGTGATCTTGCCGGGCCTTCGCTTCGCTGAGTCCGGCTTGGGCGTACTCGGGGTCGGTGAAGCTCCCGATGGGGCTGACCGGTGGCGTGAGAGTCAATTGGCCGTCGCGGACGGCGTTGGTGGCGGCGTGGAACCCGTCCTGCACGGCTTGAGGGACCAGCATGAGCCGGCCGGTGATGTCGCCCGCGGCGTAGATATGCGGCACGTTGGTGCGCAGTCGGGAGTCGACAGCGATGTAGCCACGGGGGGTGGTTTCGACCCCGGCTGCTGGCAGGTTCAGTCCGACGGTGTCGGCCTGCCAACCGATGGCGCCGACGGCGACGCTGGCTTCGACTGACTCGGTGGCGGTTTCGCCGGCAAAGATCATTTGTACGCCGGCGTCGGTGGATCGGAACTCGAGGATGCGGCCGAAGCCTTCGCGGACGTCGATGCCGGCGGCGCGGAACGACTCCGCCATCACCCGGGAGACGTCTTCATCCTCGGTCATCAAGATGCGTGGTGCGGCCTCGTACAGCATCACCCGCGAGCCGAGTTCGTTGAAGATGGATGCGACCTGTGCGCCAGTCGCCCCGGCGCCGACGACGAGGAGTGACTCGGGCACCGATGTCAGTGACCACGCGTCGTGGTGCGAACCGAGCAAGTCCGCACCCGGCAGCGGTAGCTGACGGTTGGTGCCGCCTCCGCACAAGATCACTTTGTCGGCCTGGAGCCGCAGGCCGTTCTCCGCTTCGAGGGTGTGGGCGTCGACGAACCGGGCCGTGCCGGCATGATCGAATATGGCGACCCCTTCCTCCTCGAGCTGGGGCCGCATGGTCGCGGTCTGGCTGACCGCCGCGACCACGTCGCGCACCCGGTCCATGAGACGGCCATAGTCCAAGATGGTCTCGGCTACGTCGATGCCGAACGCGTGAAGTTGCCGGGCCTCCCGCCGTAGCCGTGCCGCCTGGGTCAGGACCCGAACCGGCACCGGCCCGTCGGTGGCGGCCATCCCGCCCACGGCGTCGCGAGTGATCAACGCGGTGCGTGCGCCCAGTCGGGCGGCCCGCAGAGCCGCCATCAGCCCGGCCGGCCCAGCACCAATGACAGCTACATCCACCTGCTGCGTCTCGTCCACGCCTGCCCTCCCACCAACCAACTCAAGCACATCCGGCGATGTCTGCTCGACGCGATCTCCAGGGGCCGACGTGAAGACCACCCGGGCCGGGGTGGTGCCGAATTCGACCCACGTACGCCATGGTCGACCTACAGTCCTACTCCTCCGCCTCCCAGCACCGTCTGTGGTCCAGCGGTGGTCGCTGTGGCTACGGACAGGAGGAACCGATGACGGCACGTGCGACAGAAACTCCCCGACCAGGACTTAGCGCCGGCCCGACGAGTGAGTTCAGCCTTTTCTTCCGGGTGAAGCAGGGTGCAGGGGAGCCGCTGCGGGCTGCGCTACGCGGCCTGCAGGAGACTCCCGGGTACCGGCCGGGGGACTACGGCATGGCCATCGCGACCATCCACGAGGCCCGGTTCGTCTTGTTCGACGACGACACCCGGCTCGCGTTCATCACCAGCTTCGACGGTCCGTGGGACGCCTACATGGAGGACTTCTTCACCTCCGGGCCGACCCTCGCACTGTTCGATGCGATTTTCAGGCATGTGGACGGCTACGAGGGTCTCCCGGACCTGGCCGCGGTAAAAGCGTTCGTCAACAGCGCGCAGCAGACGTCGGCTGCCTATGCACGGAACTACGGCGGCACCGTGAAGGAGATCCGGAAGGCCCAACGGGTCAACGCCGCCTTCCAGCAGGTGCTGGACGACCCGAAGGCCGCGGAGGCCCTGCAGCACCCTGCGCTGAAGCCGCTACTGGACGAGGCCGCCGACTAACCGGCCGAGTAGCTCAGCCCGGGCGAGCGAGGAAAGCCGATGTCGGATCACATCTCAGGCCCGCGAGCATTGGCGGACCCCATCGCCGACATCACTGACGTCTACGCGTTTCCCAGCCCGGAGCGACCGGGCCACCTGGTGCTCGTGGTGAACACGCTCCCGTTTGCGAAGCCCACAGATGCGTTCTCCGATGGCCTCATCTACCGACTCCGTCTGCGCCCGGTCACCGCGACGGCGGATGGTCCAATGCCGTTCGTAGTTGGTCGGCCGGAACTCGTCTTCGACTGCGTCTTTTCGGCTCCGGTGGGTGCTGGCGGCGGCCAGCGCGTCGATCAGGAGGGCACCTGCAGCACGCCAACCGGTGAGACGGTGTCGGTGCGGGTGAACGAGGAGCGGGGTGGGTCGGCGAGGGGCGTGCGGGTTTTCGCAGGCCCGCGTTGGGATCCGTTCATCATGGACGCACCTGCGGCGTTGAAGACGATCGCGACGGGCAAGCTGGCGTTCACCGATCCCGGTTCGATCTTCCTTGACGGCAAGAATGTCCTCAGTCTGGTCGTCGAGATCGACTCCGCACTCTTGGACGGCGTGGGGCTGGTCGGCGTGGTCGCCGAAACCCTCACGCGCGGCACGTTCAACGTCCGGATCGAACGGGTCGGTCGGCCCGAGGTGAAGAACATGATGCTCGCCATGAAGCAGTTCGATCCGGTCAACCGGGATCTTGAGATCCGCGATCTTTACAACATGGAGGATGCGTTCCACCTCGGGGACGCCTATCGCGGCGCCTATCGAGCGCGGCTGAACGCCAACCTTGCCTTCTGGGACGGGCTGGACGGCAAGACCGACTGGCTCCCTGACGTGAACGGCGACCATCCCTTGACGAGCCTCGTGCTCTCCGACTTCCTGGTCGTCGACCTCAGCAAGCCGTACGCCGAGCACGGCTCCTTCCTGGAGATCGAGCTTGCCCAGCGCAGCGGCAAGGCGCATGAGACCTGCGGCGGGCGGGCGCTCAACGACGATGTGATGGACACGATCTTCACGCAGCTGATCAACGCCGGAAACGGGCCGATCATCCGTGACGGTGTCGACCACGCGACCCGGCCGGCCTCGCGCACCTTCCCGTACCTGGCCTCGCCAAATCCGGACCCGCCCGAACCCCCCGAGCACCTGTAGCCATGGAGCGGTAGGTGAGGCCATGACTGGCGGGCACGACATGGCACTGGACTTGGAGGACATCCAGAGCGGGGCGCTGCACGAGCGGCCCTCGCCCTACGTCGGAAAGTATCTGCTCCTCCGTATCGATGACCGCGCGGCCGGGCGTGAGCTGGTGAGGCGGCTGCTCTCGGTTGTGGACCATGGACGTCCCGGGTCAGAGCCGCGGCACGGCGCGTGGGTCACCGTGGCCTTCACCTACCAAGGCTTGAAGGCGCTCGGCGTGCCGCAGGACTCACTGGACAGCTTCCCGCCGGAGTTCCAGCAAGGCATGGCGGCGCGCGCAGTCGAGTTGGGCGATGTCGGGGAGAGCAGCCCCGCCAACTGGGAAAGGCCACTAGGCACTCCCGACGTGCACGTCGCGCTGGCCGCGCTCTCGCCCGATGCCGCGCGGCTCCAAGCCGCCGCCGAGAAGATGCGTCGCACCCACTCCGAGGTTTCCGGCGTGGAGGTCATCTGGGACCAGGACTGCTACCAGCTCCCCACCGGGCGCACCTCCTTCGGCTTCAAGGACGGGATCGGCCAGCCGACGATCGAAGGCAGCGGCATGCCCCCCTCGAATCCGAAAGAGAAGCCGCTCAAGGCCGGTGAGATCATCCTCGGCTACCCCGACGAGACGGGCGAGCTGCCGCCGATCCCAACCCCCGAGATTCTCGGTCGAAACGGGACCTACATCGTCTTTCGAAAGCTGCACACCAAAGTCGCGGCGTACCGGCAATACCTCCGCGCCAAAGCCGCCAGCCGCGAGGAGGAGGCCCTGCTCGGCGCCAAGATGGTCGGCCGCTGGCATAGCGGCGCTCCGCTCGTGCTCTCCCCTGAGCGAGACGATCCGGAGCTCGGCGCAGACCAGCGCCGCCATAACGACTTTCTCTACGCCGACGACCTCCGCGGCTTCAAGTGTCCGGCCGGTGCGCATGCGAGACGTGCCAACCCCAGGGACGCCCTGGACCTAGAGGGCAGCGTCAACGTCAGGCGCCACCGCATGATCCGGCGCGGGACGAGCTATGGCCCGGAGCTGCCCGAAGGAGTTATCGAAGACGACGGCGCCGACCGGGGAATCATCTTCGTCTTCGCCGGCGCCCACCTCAAGCGGCAGTTCGAGTTCGTCAAAACCCAATGGCTGAACGACGGCATCTTCATCGGCGCCCCGGCCGAGAAGGACCCGCTCGTCGGGCCGAATGACGGCTCCGGCAGCTTCACGATTCCCACCAAGCCGATCCGGCGGCGGTTGCAGCAGCTGCCGCCCTTCGTCGTCACCCGCGGCGGCGAATACTGCTTCGCCCCCGGCCTGCAGGCAATGCGCTGGCTGGCGGAACTCCGGACATGAGACGTGACTCTCTCGACCTTGAAGGGCAGGAAGACGTGGCGACGACCTCGACAACCACCGACCGCTGGAAGGCACTTGACTTCGCTCCGCCGCAGGCCGACGCCGCGGAGCCCGACTCTCCCGTTCTTCTCGAGTACGTCTCCGAGGGCCGGATTGCGCTCATCACCCTCAACCGGCCGCACGCCGACAACGCGATCACCACCGACATGGGCGCCCGGCTGACCGAGATCGTCGAGACCATCGCGGTCCGCCCCGCCGTGCGGGTCGTGATCCTTACCGGAGCCGGGCCGAGAGCCTTTTCCGTCGGCAGCGACCTGCGTCAGCGCAAGAACATGAGCAAGGAGGACTGGCTCCGGCAACGGCAGGACTTCGATCGCACGCTCTACACCGTCCGCCAGCTGCGGAAGCCGATCTTCGCCGCCGTCAACGGCATCGCCTACGGCGGCGGCTCCGAGCTGGCCCAGAGCACCGACTTCATTCTCGCCTCCGACAACGCCACCTTCGGCCAGCCCGAGGCGATGATCGGTCTGGCTGCCGGCGGAGGCTCCCCCGCGCTGCTGCCCCGCCTGCTTCCCCCGGGAAAGGCCTTGCAGATGCTGATGACGGGGGACCCGATCAGTGCCAGCGAGGCGTACCGGCTGGGCATGGTCAACGAGATCCACCCCCAGACCGAGCTGATGGACGCGGCCCGCAAGATCGCAGTAAAGATCGCCAGCAACTCCCCGACGGCGGTGCAGGCGGTCAAGCGAGCCGTTCGAATGGGCGAAGGGCAGCCGATCGAGCAGGCAATCGCCACCATGATGGACGCGCACTGGCGGTCGGCCATCCATCCCGACCGCGCCGAAGGCATCGGCGCCTTCAACGAAGACCGTGAACCGACCTTCCTCGACCCCGACTACTAGTTCCGAGTACGTCATTCAACGACCCACCGGCGAGGAGACTGAACAATGACCGTGACAGATGACCTCGAACGAGCCCGCTCGGCACTGCAAATGATCAACCCGGCCCCGTTCAACGCGGAGGCGCCACCCGAGGCCCTCGCCGCCGACCTCACTCCCACCAACCTCCACTACGTCCGCAGCAACTTCGCGGTTCCGGCGCACGACGGCACCCTCGAAATCGGCGGCGCAGTGCAGAATCCGACCACCCTCTCCCTCGAAGACCTTCGCGCGCTGCCGGCGATCGAGCGGGCCGTCACCCTCGAATGCGCCGGGAACGGTCGTCTTGAGATGAGACCGCTACCGACCGGGGAGCCCTGGGGTGCCTACGCCGTCTCAACCGCCCGCTGGACCGGCGCCCGCCTTTCCGACGTGCTCGACCGGGCGCAGCCGGCAGCTGATGGTGTCGACGTCCGGTTCGAAGGCGCCGACCACGGGTCCTACCACCTCCAGCCAGTCCTGCCCGACACCAACAAGGACGACTTGAGCTTCGTCCGCGCCCTGCCCCTTGCCCATGCGGCCGATCCGGCGGCCGAGATCCTCATCGCCTACGAGATGAACGGCCAACCGCTGGGTACAGACCACGGCGCCCCGTTCCGGCTCATCGCACCCCATTGGTACGCTGTCGCGTCCGTGAAGTGGCTGAAACGCATCGACGTCCTCACCGAGCAGTTCACCGGCGAGTTCCAGACGGGCCACTACATCTACGAGTGGGCCGACCAACCGCACGAACCCGTCACGTTCATGCGCGTCCGAGCCCGCATGACAGATCCCGCGCCCGGGTCCACCATCAGAGCCGGCAGATACGCGCTGCGCGGCAAGGCCTGGTCGGGAACGGGACCGGTGACGCGCGTCGACATCAGCTTCACCGGCGCAGGCGACTGGCACCCGGCGCAGCTCCAACCGCCCAGCGGCCCCTACCAATGGCAGGACTGGACATTCGAGTGGGCTGCGACCGACATCGGAAGACACACCATCCGCGCCCGGGCAACCGACGCTGCCGGCAACGTCCAACCCGAAATCCCACCCTGGAACCGGCTCGGCTACGGAAACAACGCAATCGAGGTCCCGTACGTTGACGTAGCACCAATTGACAACTAGCGCCACGCTTGGGCCGGTGAGTAGCCAACTGAGTAACTACGGCGACGTTCTCCTCGGACTCATCCGGCCCGCTGCGGTCTCGCCAGACGCTCGATCGACAACTTCACCGTCCGCTGGGTCTGCTTCGGGACGAAGTAGTCCGATCCCGTCACGGAGTTGGTTCAAAGTCGGCCCTTGACGATGCGGTGCCAGTAGATCTGCGGCAACGCGTACCGGTCGAGCCACCACCAGGCGCGCCGGGCGGTGATCTCGTCGAGTACCGGAAGTGAGCGGTGGACGCGGAACTGCCGGTCGTACTCGCCGAAGGAGAGCTCCCCGCGTGCGGTGGCGATCGGGGCCACGGTGTAGCCGTCGTAGTGGCTGAGCGGCAGACCCCGGCGCGATCGGTGGATGTTGTCGATCACGATCTTCACCTGATGGCGCAACGCGCCGCCGGTGCGGGCGTCGCCGAGATCACAGGCGTCTCCGACCGCCCAGACGCGTCGGAATGCGCGATGCCGAAGGGTGGCCGGATCGACGGCAATGAAGCCGTTGGTTCCGTCGGCGTCGAGCCCGGAGGCGGCGACGAAGTCAGGCGCAGCGTACGGCGGGTGGAGGTGAATGAGGTCCGCGGCCAGCCGTTCGGGCCCGGCTGGGCCGTGAAGCACAAGTGCGTTCCCATCGGCAACAGCCCTCACCGTGGTCTCGGACCGCAGCGACACACCATAGCGGTCAAGGTGTCGTCGGATCTCGTGGGCGATGGCGGGCACCGGGTGCAACTCGTCGGCGTCGTGCACCAGCATCACCTCGATCTGGTCGAGGACCTTACGGCGCCGCCAGCCGTCGCAGGCGAGGAACAGCGGTTTCAGTGCGGTCTCGCGACCCGAGGCGGGCTGGCCGTGCAACGTGAAGACTGCCCGGCCCGACCGCAGCGAGGCGATCATCTCGGTGGTGCGGACCAGCTGGTCCGACAGGAAGGTCGTGCATACCCGTCCGTCCCGCAGTCCATCCAGAGCACCCGGTATGGCATCCCAATCAATCCTCGCACCGGGCGCGAGCAGCAGATCGGCTCCTCTCACCACCGTCCCGTCGGCACAGTGCACCGAATTGGTCACCGGGTCGACATGCGTCGCGCTCGACTGGTACCAATGCACCCCGGCCGGGATGAGGTCGGCTTGGGACCGCTTCAGCTCAGATACCCGGCCCAGTCCCACTCCGACGTAGTTCTGCAGCGGCTTGTACACGTGCACCGGTGACGGCTCGACCAGCGCCACATCTCCACACCCCCGTCGCTTCAGGAGGGCCGCAGCGGACAGTCCACCGTTGCCCGCGCCAACCACGACGACGTCATAGTCCTCGGTGCTCCATGTGCCCATCACGGAAAGTATTCCGCCGGCCAGGCGTGAACGGATGACCCACCACACGGAAGCTTTCCGCCAGCCTTTGGACTTGTCAGCCGCTACTTGGTGCAGCCGTAACCGCGTCCGCTGACCTTGAACCGGCGTGGGACCTCGGGCGTACGTCCCAGTCATAGATCACCGACGTGCGGAGCACGAGGTCCTGGATCGAGCGGTTCTGCCGGCTGACGCCCACCCACACGAGTCCCAACGGAAACACAACATTGAACACCGCTCGCAACAACGCCGTACCGATGGAAGGGTCCCGTCCCTGACGGTCGATGACCCGCAGACCCATGCCGTGACACCCGTACGTCCGGCCACCGTTGTGCCACGACGCTGTCAGATACAGCGTCATCACGAGGTAGCCCACGACGAGATCGAGCCATACAGGAGGTACGGGCATCTCGAACCCACCGGGTGGCACGAGGAAGATCACGACGACGACACCCAGATAGGCCACGATGAGCGCGAGGACCACCACCCCGATGTCAATGCCGGCTGCCACCGACCGCGTCACCAGGCCGGCCCTTCGGCCTTGGAAGGCACGCGCCTCCTTGGGGATGGGGTCGACATGAGCGGTCATGGTTGCGGCTCGCCCATCGAGATCCGGTTGGTCTCGGCCTGCGGTGATACCGGCGCGTCAGTCGACCGTTTCCGGCGCCGCCTGAGCATCCGGTCCACAAAATGGGAGAGAGCTTCATCGGCGTCGATGCTGTGCATCCGAGCATCCCTCACGACTTGGGATGCCATTGATCCGGTTGAGTCGCGAATGATCTCTGGCATGTCGATCTCGTTGATGACCTCTTCGGCGAGGCCGACGATATCCAGCCGTTCGACGACGGCGTTCAGGTCCACCCTGGCCACAACGGCGTCAAGATCGAGCCGGGCGACGATCCGGTCGAGATCGACCCGGTCGGCAATGGCGTCGAGGTCGATGCGTTTGGCAACGCCGTCGATGTCCACGCGGTCCACGACTGCGCCGATGTCCACCTGCTGCACGACGCGGTCGAGGTCGATCCGTTCGAGGATGAGGGCATTGAGGTCGAGCGTGTCGAGAACCTCGCGTATCACCGCCGGAACGAGAATGGCGACAATCCGATCCAGGTCGACGGTCGTCGCCGTCACCACTTCCCGACCGCGACCGGCGAGCGCATCGACCGTACGGCCGAGATGCAGCTTCTCGGTGAGCAGCGGCGGGTGCAGGACGGCGTTACCGAGCGGCGCCGCCGCACGAGCGATCCGGCGCGTCGCCGTGATCGCCACTCCTGCTGTGACCGCTGCCAGGCCAATCGCGGCGTCGGTGAGGCTGAGCGGCTGAGGATCCGCCTCCATGTCGCAATGATCCCCCTCGAACTTGGATCGGCCTAGATTCGACTGAGCGCCGTCTTGCCGAACGAGGAGCGGCTGGTCGGTCAGGCCAGTGCTTTCACCTTCAGTTGTTCGTACTCGCCCTGGGTGATGGTGCCGTCATCGAGGAGGGCCTTGGCTGAGGCGATCTGGTCGGCGGAGTTGGGTGTGCTCGCCACAGACTGGATGTAACGCTCCGTCTCGGCTCGAGCCTTGTCGGCTTGGACGGCTCGGCGCTCGCTCATCCCGCGCCCACGCGCGATCAGGTAGATCAGTGCGCTGAGGAAGGGCACCAAGATCAGCGCGATCATCCACAGCGCCTTGGCGAACCCGCCGAGGTCACGATCCCGGAAGACGTCAGCGATGATCTGGAACAGCACCACCAGGTACGCCACGAAGAGGTAGGTCCAGATCAAGAGCCAGAAGAAGTCCCAGAAGTCATTCATCTGCTTGCCTTTCAATCGGTAGGAGACTGGCCGGGACGGATCGGAACGCCCGCTTACCGGCACGAGGAGTCGCACACGCGTGCTTCTCCTGCTTCCTGGTCCGATCCAACCTCCGACGGCGATGTCGTCGCATCATTCAGATTGCATGAATCGGCTGGCCGGCACCGAGGCCTACCTGTGCAGCGCCAGACTCGGCGCCGCTGCGACAACGCGCGGCACCGACCTATGGTGCCGAGGCTGCGCGACCCGAAGACGCTGGCCCTGGTCCGTCTCGGCGCGTTGGTCGCGGTCGGTGGCTTGTCGAACGTGATCCCACACCGGCGGCACAATCTTCGGTGAACTGTTCGTCGTTGATGGCCAGCAGGCGCAACGTTTCCGGCGATCCAAGGCAGACTCATCCCTCTCGAGTGCTCGCGCGGAACCGGATGGAACCCTACCCGTATCCACGCCGCTGACACTCCAAAGAGGGGTAGGCACACGGAACACGTCCGGTCTAGGGTGAGCGCCATGGCCAACCTCACGGCGTGGAAGTTCGACAGCCCGGACGGCGCCTCGCAGGCGGTCCGCACCCTCAAGGAGGCACAGGACGAGGGTCTGATCGTGATCGATGATGCCGCCATCGTGGAGTGGCCGCAGGGCCGCAAGAAGCCCAAGACCCGCCAGGTCGACGACGTGACCGGAGAGCGGGCCCTCGGCGGCGCGTTCTGGGGGTTCTTGTTCGGGATCTTCTTCTTCATGCCGCTGATCGGTGCGGCGGTCGGTGCCGGAGCCGGTGCGGTCTCGGCCAAGCTCGGCCACGTGGGGATCGATGATGAGTTCATCGACCGGGTCAAGGGCGCGGTCACCGAGGGCAGCTCGGCGCTGTTCCTGCTGTCCTCCAGCGGAGTGCCGGAACGGATCCAGCAGCGCTTCATCGGCAACAAGCCGGAGTTGATCGCCACCAACCTCAGCCCGGACCAGGAGGCCAAGCTGCGCGAGGCCTTCGGACAGGACTGAAACCGTTGTGGTGAGCAACGCCTGGGCCGGCGTCACCGGATCAGCTGGGCGGTCCACAGGTCCTCGACTGGCCATCTCCTAGCCCACTGGGCCGTGGCGATGTCGTAGTAGGCGGGATCCTTCGCATCCTCCGGGGCGTACAACTCGTGAAGGGCTTCGATCACGAACCCGTTTCCGCGGAGGATGCGGATCCAGTCGCCGTGACTGGGATGGAACTCGATCCCGCCGCCAGGCCATTGCGTTCTGGACATCCCCTTCTGTGGCCGCAGCAGGCGATCCACCGCGTGTCCCCCGTCTTCGGGCACACATAGCGTCACCTGGACGCTGTTGGTCAGGAAGACGAGTCGTCCGCCTGACCTGAGCAGTCGTGCCGCCTCCGGAATCCAGCGTTCGGGGTCGCACCACACGCAGGCCCCGTACTCGCTGACCGCCAGATCGAAGGAGTTCTCGGGAAGGGGGACGTCTTCGGCGTCGGCCTCGATCAGCGGGAAGGACAGACCGAACTGCTCCTGGCAGCGGCGGGCGGTGGCCAGCTGTGCGGGTGTCAGGTCCACGCCGACCGGCCGCGCGCCGAGTCTGGCGAGCCATGCCGAGACGTACGCGGTGCCACAGCCGAGTTCGACGACGTCAAGTCCGGCGACGTCACCCAGCGCACCCAGCTGCCGCTCCGGCGCGCCGAACAGGCCCCAGACGAAATCGGGTGCGGACCACGCGTCGTAGGCTCGGGTATCGGTGAACTCCGCGTTCACGATGGTCCACAGATCACGATTGACCGCAAGATCGTCGCGCGGATCAGTCATCGGGCCCAGTCTGACGGGCTGGCTCACTGGACGGCGGAGGTGAGCCGCATGACGTTGTCGACCCAGCGCTTGGCCAGCGGTCGGGTCTTCCACTCGTCCAGCGTCATCTCGCGGGAGAGCGATCGGTACATGTCCTCGACTTCGCGCATCCGCTTGACGAACCCGGGGCTGCCGGTGCACATCATCGAGATCTCGAAGTCGAGGTTGAAGGAGCGGATGTCCATGTTGCTGGAACCGATCACCGCAGTGTGGTCGTCGACGGAGAAGTGCTTGGCATGGAGCACGAACGGCCCCGGGTAGAGGTAGATGCGAACGCCGGCGTCGAGTAGGGGCCGGTAGTAGGAGCATTGTGCGTGGTAGACCATGAACTGGTCGCCTTCTTCGCCGACGAACAGTTCGACGTCGACGCCGCGTTGGGCGGCGGTGGTGATCGCGTAGAGCAGCGATTGTTCGGGGACGAAGTAGGGGCTGGTGATCGACAGCCGGTGCTGGGCGCCGTAGATCAAGGTGTTGAACAGGCGCAGGTTGTTCTCGTCGGGGAACCCGGGTCCGCTGGGCACGATCTGGCAGGTGAGGTCGCCGAGCCCGTCGGGAAAACTTTCGGGCTTGAGGTATTCCCCGAGACCTTCTTGGGTTTCGATGTACCAGTCGGCGGCGAAGACCAGATTGATGGAATGCACGACCGGCCCTTCGACCCGAGCGGTCAGTTCACGCCATTTCCGCCCTGCGGCTTCGTGCTTCTTGTTGTGGTAGCTCGAGTCGACCATGTTCTGTGAACCGACGAACCCCGCGCGGCCGTCGACCACGACGATCTTGCGGTGGTTGCGCAGATCCGGTCGCCGCCACTCACCTTTCAGCGGCTGGATAGGGAGCATGGGATGCCACTCGATGCCCGCCTGATCGAACTTGGCGAGCATCCCCTTGTAGTCGGGCACCACTTTGCGGGTGGAGATGTGGTCGAACAGGACGCGTACCTTCACCCCACGGGCGGCGACGTCGACCAATGCCTCGAAGAACGGTGCTGTCGTCGAGTCCCAGCACAGGATGAAGTACTCGACGTGCACATACCGTTCGGCGGTGCGGACCAGGTCGGCTTTGGCCTGAATCGACTCCTCGTAGACGTGGAACAGCTCGGCCGAGTTGTTCTGGACACTCGGAAGCCAGCCCAGCCGTCGGTTGAGAACCATGGCCGAGTCGAGCCACTCGGGCCGGTCCGGTGAAGCCGGTAGGGCGGGCGTCTCGGCCAGGCTGCTCTGGATCACCGCCCCGACGGCACGCTGCTCCTCGCGGCGTTTCCGGGGGACATAGGGGCTGCCGATCAACAGGTAGACCAGCAATCCGAACACCGGCACCAACAAGATCAGCAACAACCAGGCCATGGCCGAGGAGGGACTGCGCTTCTCCGGCACCAGCCCGAGAATGATCGCGTTGATCAAGATGACGCAGGCCCAGACCAGCAGCGTCGTGATCATCGGACTGATCCGTCCCGAGCATCTCCAGCCGGGGTGGCGATCTGGGCTTCTCCTCCTTGACGGCCGAGGTGACTGTCGGTGGACTCGTCACCGGCGTGGGATCCTCGGGCGGCCCAGCCTCGGCGGAGCTGGAGAGCAGTGGAGTCACCCATTGACGTTCGGGGTCGACATCGACGAACAGTGCCTTGACCAACAAGGTGGCGGGAACCGCGAGAAATGCGCCAACACCGCCCAGGATCGTGCTCCAGACGAGCAGGGAGAGAAAGCTGAGGGTGCCGGACAGGCCGACCGTGGTGCCGACCACGCGTGGCTGGATGACGCTCTGGATGACGATGTTGAGAACGCAGTAGATGACGACCACCGCGAGGGCCGTCTTGGCGTCGTGATCGAGCAGCGCGATGATCGTCGGTGGCAGCAGTCCGATCAGGAAACCGACGTTGGGGATGTAGTTGGTGATGAAGGCCAACAGTCCCCATAGCCAGGCGTAGCGGATGTCGAGAATGGTCAGGGCGATGACGTCGAGGAGGGCGACGCCCGCGCCGAAGATCGTCGATACCGCGAGGTACTGCCGACTGCCGCGGGCGAACAGTTGGAAGGCCTCGGCGAGGCGCTGGCCGGCCGGGGACACCCGGGCGAGGTTGGCCGCGAACGTGCCCGCATCGGTCACGGTGAAGAACAACAGCAGGATCAGGAATGCGACGCTGCTGAGGATCCCGGCCACACCGCCCAGCAGGGCGATGACGAGATCGACCAGCTTTGACGGGTCGAAGGCGGCCTGGGCGGCGTCAAGCTGGCTCTGACTGACGCCGAGGTTCTGCAGAGCAGCGCCGAGGTCGGCCAGGAAGGCCTGGAACTGCGGCGCGTAGTCGTCCAGCAGTCCGGCCAGCTGCAGCCCGGAGAGCACCAAGATCGCCACCAGCCCGACCACCATCGCATAGACCGCAACCAAGCTCAGCGCCGTGCCCAGCCAAGCCGGCAGGCCGTGCCGGACCGGGAGGCGGCGCAGCGGTTGAACGGTGATCGACAGGACGAGCCCGAGAAACACCGGGGCGAAGACGCTCAGCGAACGCCCTGATGCCGAGCGCAGCCACCAGCACGGCGGCAATGCCGATGGCGATCATCAGACCGCGCGGGGCCACGGTCCGTCCCGGCAAGGTCTCGGCGTTGGGGTGGCCAAGAGGATCCATGGCGCCTCAGACTCCTTGGACGGCGTCGATCCGGCCGCTCTTGGCGGCTTGGACGAAGGCTTCGTAGTCCTGGCTGTTTTGATCGGCGTACCGATCCCCGAATGCCGCGAACGCGGAATCGGCGGCGTCTGCCGAGCCGAGGTAGGCCGCGATGGCCACCGGGTCGCCTGATCGGGCGTGGGCGCGGGCGAGGGACCAGCCGCAGATCCGGGCGTAGAAGGACATTCGGATCGGTGTCATGATCTCGACGACCGCGGAGGCCTTCATGTCACGAAGCTGGCGCCAGTAGTAGAAGCGGTCCTCTTGGACGCCTTTGGTCCAGCCCAGGAAGATGTCCGGGGTTGCCTGCATCATGCGCTGGCCCTCCACCACCCGTTGACCCGGGGTATGAAAGCGGGTCTTCGGCAGATGGCTCTCCAGCACCGAGCGGGTCGCCTCCTTGACCTGCAGGAACAACGGGTCGTGATCATCGCGGCCCTGCAGCAGCACCATCCACGCGCGGGTGCCGACACTCCCGACGCCGACCACCTTGCGAGCCAAGTCGACGATGCGGAATCTCTCCAGCAGCCGTCGACGATCATCACTCAAGGTTCTCTGGTACGCCTGGAACTGATCCTCGACGATGCTGCGCATCTCCTCCTCCGACATCCCCCAGGCGTCCTCGAGCTCACGCACCGGCACCACCACCGGGGGCTGGCTGACGATGCGGTACTTGCCGTCCACCGACTCGGCGTACCGATTGAGGGCGTGCAGGCTGTCGCGAGCGTGCGCCTTCTGGAGTGCCTTCTTGGCCGCCTTGATCGACGTGGCGAGGTCTGCGTCATCCGGACGCTTGGACTTGGCTGCCTTGGCGCGTTTCTTGCCGGACTTCCTCTTGCTCGGCTTCGACGCGATCATGGCCTCCTGCTGGAGATTCTCCATCGCCTCTTGGAGGTGCGTCTCCGACATGTGGGCATACCAGACCTCGAGCGTGCGCATCGCCGCGAAGTCCGCCATCGCGGTTCGGTACGCCTTCACCGACTCCGCGGTCACAGCGTTGGCATCGGACTTGCTGAAACCGTTGTTGCGGGCGGCGATCGTGAAACTGGCCGCCATCCGCTTCAGGTCGTACTCGAACGGGCCCGGCAGCGTCTCATCGAAGTCGTTGAGACCGAACAGCAGCTGCCGCTCCGGCGACCCGAAGAAGCCGAAGTTCGACAGGTGCGCGTCACCGCAGAGCTGGACCTCCAGCCCGGCCGTCGGGGTGCTGGCCAGGTCGGACGCCATCACCTTTGCCGCCCCGCGGTAGAAGGTGAAGGGAGAGACCATCATCCGGCCGTGCCGCACCGGCACCAGGTCCGGCTCCCGCGTGGTGTTCTGCTCGATCAGCAGCTCCACCGCATCAGGTCGGTCAGCCGCTGGCGCCCACTCCGCCTGCGAGGTGACCGGTGTTCGCTTCGCCGCCTCCTCGCCAGCGGCCCGGCGATCATCAACGCTCGGGTAGGAACGTTCAGTCTGGCTGGTCATGAATGCTCCCTCATTGGCGGGCCATGGCGATCTTCATGTCGGTCTCAGTGTCGACGATCAGGTCTCCCGAGAGGTCGATCGTCACCCGCTTGAGGGTGCCGGTGAAAGCGAAGCCGTCCTGGTACTGCTCGGGTGCGACACGGCTGCCGCCGTCGTGACCGCAGGTGAGGCCCTCGGTGCTGAAGATGTTTGGCACGGTATGAGGCATGTCGACAGCACCGACCAGCTTGCCGTCGATGTAGAGCTGGCCGTTCGCCGGTACACCTTTCCCCGCGGCAAAATCGGGCTCGCCGGTGGGTTCGAACTCATAGCGCAGCGCTACGTCGCCAGCGGGCACCTTCATGTCGGAGACGACGGTGAAGAGGTCGCGTCCGAGGAAGTTGTACACGAAATGCAGCTGGCTGTCCTTGACGAAGAACGAGTAGCCGCCGGTGCGACCACCCTGGGCGATCAGCACACCTTCGGCACCACTTTCCGGGACGTGCACGTCGGCGGTGACGCTGAACGCCCGGTTGTAGACCTTGGGCGCCGCGGAGAACGGCACCGGTGAGCCGCCGGGATAGTAGACGAATGTGTCCCGCGGCTTCGCGATCGTGGGGCGCTCGACTCTCAAGCGTTCGAGCATCGAGCCGTCGATCGGCATCACCCCGTACTTGCCGGCCTCCGCCCACCACCGTCCGACCATCTCGATCACCTTGTCGCGGTGGTCGGCGGCCACGTTGTTGGTTTCGGAGTAGTCGGTGGTCAGATCGTACAGCTCCCAGTCGTTGGCCTCGATCTCGCCCAGCACCGCCCCATCGATCGGGCTGCCGTAGTGACGACCCTTCTCGGCCGCCTCGGCGAAGCTCGGACCGGGCCATGGGCAGACGGCGCGCCAGCCGTCGTGGTAGATCGCTCGGTGACCGAACATCTCGTAGTACTGGGTGTGGTGACGGGTCTCTATCTCGCCGTCGTCGAAAGTGTGGGCAAAGCTCACGCCCTCGATCGGTGCCTGCGTCACTCCGCGGATCGCAGTCGGTGGCCGGATGTCGAGGGCGTCCAGGACGGTCGGCACCAGGTCAATGGCGTGGCCGTACTGGGTGCGGATCTCACCTCGTGCGGTGATCTTGGCCGGCCAGGACACAATGCACGGGTCGGTGGTGCCGCCGCGGTAGGTCTCGCGCTTCCACCGACGGAACGGCGTGTTGCCCGCGTTGGTCCATCCCCAGGCGTAATGGTTGAAGACATTGGGACCGCCCAGCTCGTCGAGTCGCTCGAGGTTCTCCTCGATCGACTCCGGGACACCGTTGAAGAACATCATTTCGTTGAGCGATCCGACCGGGCCGCCCTCTGAGCTTGCCCCGTTGTCAGAGATCAACACGAACAAGGTGTTGTCGAGCTCGCCGATCTCCTCCAGGAAACTGACCACCCGCCCGAACTCGTGATCGGTGTAGCTGACGAACCCGGCGTACACCTCCATCATCCGCACGTAGACCTTCCGGGCGTCCTCCGACAGCGACTCCCACTCGGGGACGTCCGGGTCGTGCGCGGACAGCTCCGTACCAGGCCGGGATGATGCCCATCTCGAGCTGGCGCTGGTGGACCACCTTCCGGTACTCGTCCCAGCCGCCGTCGAACTTGCCTTTGTACTTGTCGGCCCACTCCTTCGAGACATGGTGTGGCGCGTGGGCAGCACCGGTGCAGTAGTGCAGGTAGAACGGCTTGTCCGGCGCGTTGACATGCGCGTCTTGAATGAACTCGATCGCCCGGTCGGCCAGATCGGCGCTCAGGTGGTAGCCGTCCTCCGGCTGCGCCGGCTGCTCGATCGAGTGGTTGTCGTAGACGAGCTCGGGGTACCACTGGTTGGTGTCCCCACCGAGGAAGCCGTAGAACCGCTCGAAGCCCCGGGCGAGCGGCCAACGGTCGTACGGCCCGGCTCCCGTCTCGTGTTCCGGGGGAGCGAGGTGCCACTTGCCGACCATGAACGTGTTGTAGCCGTGCGGCAGGAGCATCTCACTCAGCATGCCCTTGTCGAACGGCAAGATGGCGTTGTAGCCCGGATAGCCGGTGGACGTCTCCGAGATCGTGGCCAAGCCGAGCGAATGGTGGTTGCGTCCGGTCAGGATGGCACCCCGGGACGGCGAACAGAGTGCCGTCGTGTGCATGTTGGTGTAGCGCAGGCCGTTGTCCGCGAACCGGTCCAGGACCGGTGTCTCGACCAGACCGCCGAAGCTCGACAACTGTCCGAACCCGACATCGTCCAGAACGAACATCACAACGTTGGGCGCTCCCTCGGGCGCTCGGGGAGGTGTGGGCCAGGCAGGGCTCGACTCGTCGGCCGTCCGTCCGATCACACCCGAGAACGGCTCACCGTCCGCATAGGTGACCAAGTTGCTCATGCTCCGCCCTTCCGTACGACGACGAACGATGCCTCACCGCGTAGGACCTGAACACATGTCCGGGCGGACCGGTCGACGGCGGGATGCCCACCACCACGATCCTCCGACTCAAGCTTGCCGATGTCGTCACGCAGAATGCGTGAAGCGGCGCAAGCCAGGCCTCAGATTTCAGTGCAGGTTCGCAAACGCGGTCTCCGGCCATTTCCACAGCGCAACGAGAGCCAGGCTGCCGATTGCCGCGACATAGAGGCCGGGTGCCGCCTCGGCGGCAGTCACCGTCACGAGAATCTGGGCCGTCCACGGTGCAGTCCCGCCGATCAGAGCGGTCGGGATGCCTGCGGACAAGGCAACGCCGGTGGACCGTACGGGCGCGGGAAAGGCCTCACCGAGCATCGCGATCGAGAGAACGCCGACCACGGCGATCCCGATCATGACCTGAGCCAGCACCAGCCCGAGTAACGATCCTCGGGTGGCAAAGAGTGTGGCGGGGATGGCCAGTGCCACCAGCGCAATACAGGAACCGATGGCTACTGGGCGTCGACCGACCCGATCCGACATCCTCCCGAACACCACAGCGGCGACGGCGGCAGCGGTCAGCGCCGCAGCGGTTCCGAGCAGGGTCGGACTCAGATCGGCGCCGTGGCGGGCGATGAGATTGTTCGGCAAGAAGATGAAGAAGGTGTTGAACGCCAGCGACCCGGCGGCGACCAAGCCGAAACCCCTGAGGAGAGCCACCTTGTGGCGCTTCCAGAGCTGACGAGCCGGGTGCTCAAGAACCTGCGACGTGGTCTGAAGTACCACGAACGGCCGGGTCTCGGCCACCCGGCGCCGAAGGTAGAGCCCGACGAGGCCGAGCGGCAGCGCGAGCAGGAACGCAATTCGCCACCAGCCCGACCACCGCCCGGTGTCGCCAAGAAAATACGAGAGCACACCGGCCACGCCCATGCCGGCCCCGATCCCGACCGCCATGGTCGCGACCTGCCAGGCTCCGGCCTGACCCCGTCGCGAGCTCTGGGCGGTCTCGAGGATGAACACGGCTGAGGCTCCGAACTCACCGCCGACCGCCAGCCCTTGCGCCGCGCGGAGGAGCACGAGCAGGATCGGCGCCAGCAGACCGATCGTGGCGTATCCCGGCAGAAGGCCAACTCCGGCAGTCGCGACGGTCATCAGAAAGATGACGGTGATCAACACGGTGCGACGCCCACGGCTGTCTCCCAGGCGACCGAAGGCGAGTGCGCCCAACGGCCGCAGGACCAGGGCGGTTCCGTAGACGGCGAAGGCGGCGGACAACGCCGTGGCCAAGTCCTTGGCGGAAAAGAAGGTCAGGCCGACAACGGTCGCCAGGGCTCCGTAGATGGCGAAGTCGTACCACTCGACTCCATTACCGATGCACGCTGCCGCGATGGCCCGCCTCGATGTGCTGCGAGCGTCCGACCAGTCCCCCGTCCGCGCCACCGGCATGTTGCCAAAGCGTACGGGCTGCCGGTGCGGGTCGGCGCCGAGTCGGCTCACCGGTTCACCTGATGTGCATGATGCAGCCCAGAACGACGAAGCCGAGAATGAGATCGGCCTTGTTCCACGCTGGTGCTTCGGAAAGGGTGAGTCCGCTTTGGATTACACGGAGGTGCTGCGTCGGCTAGCCATCAACGACGAACACTTCGCCGAAGAGTGGGCGACCGGTGTCGGAACCGACTCCGTCAAGCTCGATCCGAAGACGCTGGCCCTCGCCCGCATCGCTGCGTTGGTAGCGGTCGGTGGCGCAGCTCCGTCCTACGGAGCGGAGGCCGACGCCGCCGTGAGTGCAGGTGCGTCGGACGACGAGATCGCTGAGGTGCTGGTCGGCGTCGTTCCGGTCGTCGGGCTCCCCTGTGTTGTCGCGGCGGCGCCGAGTCTCGCGCTGGCGCTTGGCTACGACGTCAACGAGGCCTTGGAACAGTCATCGACTCCGTGATCTCTCCGCTACTCACCGAGCAGGCCGACCGTCGTCGCTCGCTGCACCGCGTCGCTGCGAGAGGAAACGCCCAGCTTGCGATAAATAGAGCCGACTTGTGAGCTGACGGTGTTGCGAGACACAAACAACCGCTGACCGATCTGCTGGAACGTGAGGTGCGTCTGTAGGTAGGGGAGCAGCCGAAGCTCCGCCGGGGTTAGGGGCGGTACGCCGGCCCCGTCGCGTGCGCGCTCGCCGTGAGGATCTCGCGAAGCCCTGATACCTCGTCAGTTAGCACGCCCAGCGCTGGCCGGTGGAGCATGATGTCGTCGACTTCGCGCACGAGGTGACGCGCGGTCGCGAGATCAGCGATGGCCGCGTAGACCTTCGCCAGTTGCAGGCGTACCCGGACAGCGAGGAACGGAAGCGCGAATGTGCACGACGGTCGGGCTCGCATCGCCCGTGCGAGCTGGCGGTCCGCCTCCTTCCGGTCACCATGGTGCACGGCGAGCCGTGCTGCTGCCGCAAAGGCCAGCACGCTGAGGATGTAGTCCTCCAGCCGGAACTGATCGACGGTGTCGAGGGCGAACTGCAGGTGTTCGGCCGCCTCCGTCCATTGCCCGTCGTCCATCGCCAACACGGCGAGCTCTGCCCGGCCGAGGACGGCGGCGGGGACATTGCCCCGTGTCGCCGCCAGGGGGAACGTCTCCATGAAGAGAGAGGTGGCCCGCTCCTTGTCGGCGAGGAGCAGGTGCGCCTCGGCACACAGGCACAGGGCCGTAGCCCGCCACGCGCTCCACGGCGGCTCTTCGGCGACCGCGAAACTCGCGTCGGCCACCATCTGCTCCGGACCAGCACGACACATCACAGCCCGCAACATGGCCCGCGACGAGTCGAACGAGGCGGTGCCGTCCACCGGCATCAGGTCGAACGAACTGCTGTCCACCAACGCCGCCCAGCGTTCGGCGTGGGCGGCCTGCCCGGACAACACCCCCATCCATCCGGCCACCACCGCGAGCGGCGGGTACTCCTCGAGGACAGTGTCACCGAGTCTGGCGAGCCATCGTTGCACGGTTGAAATCTGGCCCGACTGATAGGTCGGCAAGGCCATCTGGGTCACCAGTTGGATGCACCTGTCGCGCTCCGGGGTGTGCAACAGATGCTCGATGGCCAACGCCGCGGATCCGTAGGACTCATACCAGTCAGCGGCTCGCAGATGCAGCTTGGCGATGATGTCCGGTTCGACTCGATGTAGCTCACTGAGCAAGAACTCACGGAACAGCGCGTGGTAGCGGTACCACTCACGCCGACGATCCAGCGGGACCAAGAACAGGCTGGTCGCCTCCAGACCACGAAGTCGCGCATGCGAGCTGGACTCATCCAGGATCGCATCACACAGCGGAGCAGAAAGCTGATCGAGGACCGCCGTACGCCGCAGGAACCGCTGGAGATCGTCCGGCAGCTGCATCAGCGACTCCCGGTACAGATAGTCGGCCACGAGCCGATCATCACCGGAGATCGTCAGCGCCTCACCTCGGCTGACACTCGCGATCACTGCGGCCAGATACAGGCCGGCGGGCCACCCTTCAGTCCGGGCGGTCACCGCGGCAGCCAGCTCATGGGTGAGCGTCACATGCGCCTTGGAGAAGATCTGCTCCGCTCCATCGGCATCAAGGGCGAGGTCGCTGGCCAGGAACTCCAGCGCATCACCCGATACTCGCAACCGGGGCAGGTGCGGCTGCTCGGCACGGCTCGCCGCGACGAGTTGGGACCCCGGTGGGATCCCCGAGATCACCACACTCAGCACATCGTGACAGGCCGGCGAGCGGAGCTCGTGAAGATCATCCAGCATCAACACGAACGAAACCGAACTGGTCCGAAGCGCCGCAGCCAGCCGAGGTGCCCCTCGGCCCAACGCGGATACGCCCCCACCCACACCAGCGACCAGATCGGTGCGGCCGGAGATCCGCGCGTACGCCGACGCCAACACCGACAGCAGGGCCGCCGGGTCGTCGTCGAGGCGGTCCAGCGACACCCACCCGACACGTCGATCCTCTGCCTCGGCCCACTGGGCCAGCAAGGTCGACTTGCCGTAACCCGCGGGCGCCGTGACACCGACCACGCGGCACTCGCCTGCGCGCGCCGTCTCGATCAGCTCCGCGCGACTCACCGACCCTGGGCGAGGCGGCGGCACCGAAAGCTTCGCATCGAGCAGCAGCGGTTCGAGCTCGACAAGTGTGGGCCCTGAATGGCCCGAATCATCGGTCATACGCGAGCTCCGAGATGCGCTGCGCCGGTCGAGCCAGGACAGGGGCGATCCATGCCATCGAGAAAGCCGAGAACAGAGGTCATGACAGAGTCCCGAATCGAGACTGCGAGTCCCGGGCAAGTGCTGGGCGAGAGCACGGTGCTCGTCGAAGCGCGGCTTGTACGTGAACGGCTGCTTCGACCCCCAGGCCGGCTGCGTCATACAGCTCGGACATTTTACCGCGTGGGCGCCTGATGGGCGCTCCGGGTTTATGCCAGGGCAGCCGAATGACGACAGTCACGAGTGGGAACCCGCGACCCGATCCTTCTCGCCACCTCGAATGAGCATCTGCCTCAGCCTAGCGGTCGGTGCCGCTCAGGTCGCCATCGCGGCAGTACGTGATCGACTTCTCTCGCCAGCCCGGACCGGTACCCGGGTGGGAAGCGCACTCATCCCACGATCTGTCAGCGTCGCCGAGAACGACCTGATTCATGCAATCTGAGTGATGCGGCGGCTTCACTGTCCAGGTTGTATCAGACGAGGGAGCACAAGAGGCACACACGTGAGGACTCGCGACTCCTCCTGCCGGTCGGCGGACGATCCGATCCGTCCCGGGTGGTCTCCTTCGGGCTTGAGAGGGCGAGCAGTGAGTTTCTGGGACTTCTTTTGGCTCCTGATCTGGAGCTACCTCTTCGTGGCCTGCCTGGTGGTGCTGTTCCACATCGCGGCCGACATCTTCCGTGACCGTGACCTCGGCGGCTTCGCCAAGGCGTTGTGGATCATCGGACTGATCTTGGCACCTCTCCTCGTCGCGCTGATTTATCTCATCGCCCGGGGGCGCGGGATGGCCGAGCGTCAGACCGGCCGAGCCCAGCAGGCTCGAGCCGAGACGGATCGATACATCCAGTACGTGGCTAACAAACCGAGCTCCGCCGACCAGATCGCCTCAGCCAAGTCCCTGCGCGACAACGGCACCATCACCGAGGACGAGTTCGAACACCTGAAGGCCAAGGCGCTCGCGTGATCGGATCGCGCCCCGGCCGAGCTCGCGTCCGGGGCCACAAATCCACCCCTTCGCGGGTGATGCGAACTCCTCCCTTGGAGATCGAAGATCAACAACAACAATCACAATGAGAGAGGCACTGAGGTGAGCACAGTCCTGGACGAGACGGGCCCCATCGACTACATGGTCGTCGAGTTCCCCGGCAGCCGCATGACCGGCGAGGGTCTTCCCTTGCTCGTGGACTTGGTGGATCGCGGAATCATCCGGATCTTGGATCTCGTCTTCGTCAAACGCGAGCTCGACGGTTCGGTCACAGCAGTCGAGATCACCGACTTCGATCAGGATGGCCAGCTGGATCTTGCGGTCTTCCAGGGCGCGTCCTCCGGCCTGCTCGGGCAGGACGACGTCGAAGAGGCGGCGTCAGCTATCGAACCAGGGAGCTCGGCCGGCGTCCTTGTCTACGAGAACGTCTGGGCCGGGCCTTTCGCCGCGGCCCTGCGCCGCGGCGGGGCTCAGCTCGTGGCCAGCGGCCGTATCCCCGTCCAAGCCATCCTTGCCGCCCTTGATGCAGCTGAGGCCGGTGAGACCGACACGACTGAGGCGACCGAGACCGACGCGGCCGAGGCTGCCGACACCGACGCGGCGCAAGCCGCCGGCCGACCGGCCTAAGCAACTTCCACTCCACCGATCACGAAAGGCTAATCCCATGCCAGGGCTCATTCGCGGGGTCGCCCGCACCGCAGTTGTCGCGGGAACCGCTGCCGGCGTAGCCGGACGCGTCCACCACCGCCAAGAGGGTCGGTGGGCTCGCCAGGAACAAGAACAGCAAGCCGATTACGCGCAACAGGCCCCGCCCCCCGCACCCGAGCCTCAGTACGCGGCACCTCCCGCCGGACCCAGCACGGACGACAAGCTGGCCCAGCTCCAGCAGCTGGGCCAGCTCAGGGACGCCGGCGTGCTCACCGAGTCCGAGTTCGAGGCCCAGAAGGGCAAGATCCTCTACGGCTGACCAGCATGCTTGAGCGACTCGACGACATGCCCGACGGCACTGTCGGTTTCCGGATCGACGGCGACGTGGAGGGCGAGGACTACACCAAGACCCTCGTGCCCACACTCACGGCGGCGTTGAACAGCGGCCGCGGACTGCGGACCCTCTATTTGATCGAAGACCTTGATGATCTCGAGGACGGTGCGTTGTGGGAGGACACCAAGCTCGGGTTCGATCTGGCGATCAAGCATCACAGCGATTGGAAGCGGACCGCGATCGTGACCGACATCGACTGGATGGCGCGGGCATCGAAGCTGTTTCTGGCGCTCTTCCCCGGGGAGGCGCGCCTCTTCCGGGAAGCCGATCTCGAGCGGGCGAAAGCGTGGGTCGCCGGCACGTCGGAAGCTGAGAGCTAGAGCTCGACCGATTGACCGTGCCGGAGGACGTGGACACGGGTGCTCGGTGCGATGCGAGCGACTTGATCGGCGAACGACGCGGCGGGCAGATCGATCAGATCATGCCGTTGCGGAAGGCCGAGGGGCCACCAGGTCCCCCAGTGAACGGGGACCGTATGACTCGGCTGCGTGCTGCGGATCGCCTGAGCCGCTTGCCGGGCATTGAGATGGCCCCGTCCGAGGGTCGGCCCCCAGCCTCCGACGGGCATGAGGGCGAGGTCGACGTGCGCCACCTCGTCGAGCGCGAGTTGCGGACCGGTGTCGCCCGGATACCAGCATCGGTAACGGCCATCGACCAGGTAGCCGAGAGCGGGTCCGCGATACGGGCTGCCAGGGTGCCGGCGGCCGTCGTGGTCGGCCGCGAGGACGGAGATCCGTAGACCGCCGAACTGTGCGTGGTCGCCGGGTGCTACCTCATAGAGCGATACGCCCCGTGCCGTGACGGGCTTGAACAGCCGCCGCGAGCCCGCCGGGACGAGAAGAACTGCGGACGCTGGGATCAGTCGCAGTGACGGCAGGTGGGCGTGGTCGGCGTGCAGGTGCGAGATCAGCACGACGTCGGCATCGGCGGCGTGCGGGGCCGGCACCGGACCGCGTACGCGACGAAGATGGCCAAGGCGACCGGTCAGAACCGGGTCGAACAGTACGGTGGTGTCACCGTCCTGCCAGGAGGTGGTGCTATGTCCCCACCACGTGAGCGTGGCCACAGGTCGGATGCTGCCAGAGATCGGATGCCACGATCTGATCGGGTCAAGAGCAGCACGCGCGCCCCTCGGGTGCGGGGTTCCGGTCTGCGGCGGGGTGATGTGGCGCGGTTGCTCCTGGTGTGGATGGTGTCGTCGGCGGCGTTGGCCATCGCGGACGTCCTGTTCGACGGGTTGATCGCGGAGGCGTGGTGGGCGTACCCGGTTGCGGCCGCAGTGGCTGGTGCGATGGGTCTGGTGTTCCGGCCGGCACTCGCGCGCGTGGCGGCGCGTACTGGCTGGCTCGCCGTCGTTCTTGCCGGCCTGGCTGGACAGGCCGTGCTGGTGTATGTCGCGATCTGGCTCGCGCCGGGAATCACCGCCTCGTTCTGGTCGGCGTTCTGGGCGTCGTGGATCGTTGCCGCGGTCGGCACTGCTACCGCCTGGCTGTCGAGTGCCGGCACCGACGACTCGTTCACCGCCTCCCTGCTCCGGCGGAAGGTGGCGGGTGAGCCGGTCGCCGATCCGGATGTCGACGGTGTCGTGTTCGTGCAGTTGGACGGGGTCGCCTTTCCCGTCCTTCGGTGGGCGATCCAAGCGGGCGGGGTTCCCACGCTTCGGCGCTGGGTCACCTCGGGCGAATATGTGCTCCGGGAGTGGACGGCACAGTTGCCCTGCACCACGCCGGCCAGCCAGTTGGGAATCCTGCACGGCACCATCGCCGGCGTTCCGGCCTTCCGCTGGTACGACCGGGAGCTCGGCCGGGTACTGATCGCGAACCGTCCCGACGATGCCGCGATCATCGAACAGCGGGCGGCTACCGGAAGGGGGCTGCTGGCTGACGATGGGCTGGCCTTGGGCAACCTGTTCACCGGTGACGCGCCCCGGGCGGTTCTCACCATGAGCCGGCTCGGCGCCAGCCGGAGCTCCGCCACGACCCGGCGTACGTTCGCGTGGTTCCTGACCCATCCGCAAGGCTTCACCCGGAGCGTCGTGCGGACGGTTGCCGAGGTGGTGAAGGAGCGGTGGCAGGCGGCCCGGCAGAAACGTCTCGACGTGCTGCCGCGGGTCCACCGCGGATGGACGTTCGCCGGCCTTCGGGCCGCGACGAATGTGCTGCAGCGCGATCTCAATACCGCGGTGATCGCGGAGGAGATGCGCAAGGGCACCAAGAGCATCTACGCCGACTACGTCGATTACGACGAGATCGCCCATCACGCCGGCATGTTCCGGCCCGAGTCGCTCGCCGCACTCGACGGCTTGGACCGGGTCCTGGCAACCCTCGAGCGGCTGGCCGTTCACGCGGCCCGGCGCTATCACATCGTGGTGCTCTCTGATCATGGACAGTCCCAGGGACAGACCTTCCGCGACCGCTTCGGCACCGACCTCGGCCAACTGTGCACCCAGCTGATGCACACCGAGGTCGACCTCCTGGCGGCTCCGGTGGAGACGTGGGGTCGGGTGGAGAGCCTGGCTGGAGACCTCTCGGGCAGCGGACTCACCGGTCGCGCCGCTGGTCGTGCCGCCGCAGCCAGCAGGCGACACGTCGATGCCGACGCCGAGGCCGGCGCCGACATCTCGGTGCTGGGCTCGGGAAACCTCGGCCTGCTCTACGTGCATTCCGCTGCCCGGCTCACGTTGGACGACCTGAAACAGCGCTGGCCGAACCTCATCCCCGGACTGTGCGCACACGAGGGCATCGGCTTCATCGCCGGTCTGGACGCCACCGGCGTACCTTGGGCCATCAGTGCGGGCGGCAGCCACCGTCTCGACACCGGCGAGGTCACCGGTGAGGATCCCCTCCGGCCGTACGGCGACCACGCTGCCCGGGTGCTCAAGCGGGCCGTGGCGATGCCGGAGGCCCCTGACCTCTACCTCAACAGTCGCGTCGACGACGTCACCCTCGACATCGCCGCCTTCGAACCACTCGTCGGCGCCCACGGGGGGCTGGGCGGCTGGCAGGACCGAGCGGTACTGCTCACTCCGCGGGGTCTCGCCCACGTGCTCCCAGAGGAGCACATCGAAGGGGCCGATCACGTTCACGCCGTGCTGGTGGAGATGCTGCGTGCAGTCGGACAACGCAGGACGGTACCCACAACATCCGCTGTCGCCCGCCTCCAAGATCCCGACGTCAACCTGAGTCCCTAGCCTCCTGCGAATGCTCGAAGGGAATGGCTTCGCCGGGAAGAACCTGGCACAATCTGTCACCGGCCGACCCAGCAGGCCGGTTACCGATTGAAGCTCGCCGACCAGGCCGATCATGTCGTCAGGGGGCGGGCTGAAACAGTCAGGAGAACGGATGGCAATCGACACGTTCATTGTCCTCGTCGGCGTGTACGCAGACGTGGAGGCCGCGGAGGCCGACTACGAGCTGATCAAGGACTTGCACACCGAGGCGGGTCTCATCGACGCCTACGATGCGGCCGTGATCCACCGACGCGACGACAACAAAGTGAAGATCGTCCGCAAACACGAGACCCCGACCCGCGTCGGTGGCGTGCTTGGTGGCGGCGTTGGCCTGGCCACCGGCCTCGTGGTGGCCCTGTTCCCCTTCGCGGCGATCGGAGGCGGGCTGCTCGCGGCGACCACGGCAGGCGGGTCAGTGCTGGGTGCGCTGGCGGGGCACGCCGCCGGCGGGATGAGCCGTGGCGACCTCAAGGAGCTCGGCGAGTACCTGGACGCCGGCCAAGCAGGGCTCATCGTGGTCGGCGTGTCGGACATGGACGCCAAG
The DNA here is from genome assembly GCA_963711015.1 of uncultured Actinomycetota bacterium. Taxonomy (GTDB): domain Bacteria; phylum Actinomycetota; class Actinomycetes; order Propionibacteriales; family Propionibacteriaceae; genus Microlunatus. The sequence continues at coordinate 200,001 of CAVQCQ010000029.1, read as the reverse complement.
ATCGAGCGGGAGATGCGCCGAGCCGAGAAGGTCGAGAAGAAGCAGCTGAAGGCAGACGTCGAGGAGATCGAGAAGGACGCCAAGACCGGCGCCACCTCGACAGATCAGTAACCTTCCTTGGTGGGCTCGCGGCCGTCCGAGGGTGCCACGGACACCGCACGGATCGGCCGGCTGCTGCCCATCGTCAGCTGGGCCCGCTCATACGACCGGAGTTGGTTGCGCGGCGATGTGATCGCTGGCGTGACGGTCGCCGCCTTGATCGTGCCGAAGAACCTCGGGTACGCCGGTATCGCCGGAGTTCCACTTCAGAACGGCCTGTACGCCGCGGCGGCGGGCGCCATCCTGTACGCGATCTTCGGGACGAGTAGGCAGCTTTCCGTCGGACCCAGTTCCGGGCTTGCCGCCGTGGCTGCCGGCGCGGTCCTGGTGGCGGGTCTGACCGGTCAGCAGGATGTGGCGTCGTTCGTCGCCGGAATCACACTGGCGTCGGGGGTGCTGTTCCTCCTGCTCGCGGTGCTGAGGATGGGTTGGATCGCCCGGTTCCTGTCGCGGGCGGTGGTGACCGGCTTCCTGTTCGGGGCGGCGATCGACGTGGTGGTCGGTGAACTTCCCAAGCTGACCGGCACCGATGTGAGCGGGTCCAACTCGTTCCAGGAACTGTGGTCATGGCTGGGTAGCCTGGGTCAGGTCCACCAGGGGACGGCCTGGGTCGGCGCCGTGGCACTGGTCGTCGTCTTCGGTCTGCGGCGGATCGCCCCTGGCGTTCCGGGCGCCCTGGTTCTCGTCGTCGGTGGGCTGCTGGCATCGTGGCTGCTCGACCTGGGCGCGCGCGGCGTGGCGCTGGTCGGCGACGTACCGCGAGGGCTGCCCTCGGTCGAGATCCCGGACCTCGAGCTGATGTGGGATCACGCCGGTACCGCGGCGGTGGCGGCGGTGGCCCTCGTCCTGATCGGGTTCTCACAGACGGCCGGTGATGCCCGGGCATTCGCGGCCAAGCACCGCTATCAGATCGATATCGACCAGGAGTCGCTGGCCCAGGGGGTGGCCAACACCGGAGCCGGCTTGTTCCAGGGCATGCCGGTCTCCACCAGTCTTTCGGCAAGCTCGCTGAACGACCATTCCGGGGCGCGGACGGGCTTGGCCTCGTTGATCTCCGGCGTCACTGTGCTCCTAACCCTGCTCTTCTTGGCCCCGCTCTTCTCCGACCTGCCGAAGCCGGTGCTGGCGGCCTTGATCATCGAGGCGGTCGTGATGGGGATGATGAACGTGCCCGAGATGCGCCGGCTCGCTCGGGTGCAGCGCTTCGACTTCTGGATCGCGATCGCTGCGATCCTCGGCACGCTGGTTTTCGGGGTTCTCGCCGGAGTGGTGATCGGAATCGGCCTGTCGCTGCTCTGGCTGATTTCGGTCGCCACTCGCCCCGAGATGCCAATCCTCGGGCGTGAACCCGGCACCCAGGTGTTCCGGGAACTGGAGGAGCATCCCGACGACGAGCAGCTCCCGGACGTGATGGTGCTTCGACTCGATGGAGGCCTGTTCTTCGCCACCTCCGACGCATTGGAGGACCGCGTTCGAGAGTTGATCCACTCGGCCCCGGACATCACCGGACTGGTGCTCGACTGCGAGGGGATCGACTACATCGACTCTCAGGGTGCGGCGAAGCTCGGCGAGATCGTCAATCTCACCCAACAGTCAGGTGTCACGCTGCGACTAGCCCGCGTGAAGCCCGCCGTGAGCACCACACTGGACAAGGACGGCATTCTTGACCTGATCGGGACCGACAAGATCCACGGGAATGTCCAGCGAGCCGTCAGCGCCCAACTCGACGCCCAGCCGCCACCGACAGAGAGCACATCGCGGGAATAGCTGCGCGGTCCGACAACTTGCCGGGCTGCGTTACGCCGGAGCGTCGGGACATCGTTGGCACCGACGTCTCGACGCCGCGACATGGGCCGGAAATCCACCCTTCGCGGGTGGTGCGAGCTCCCTCTTAGGAGGAGCACTCTCGTCCTGAGCAGCCGTTTTGCGACCAGCTCATCACCAGCAGGGTAGGCGAGCGGTGTCTTCGTACATCAAAGGAGACCCCCATGTCCTCAGTCGACTCATCGGCAGGGAGGCAGCGCCGCTCGCTGCCCGCCACGCCGCCGCGAGACGCAATTACATCGCGTGGAACGCGTTGGCCCTGATGACGGTGTCGTCGGTGGCGAGTTTGCGGCCGGCGCCGACCCATGGCCCCTCTACCGACTGGCCTGCGTTTTCCTCTACGTCCTTCCGGCGATCATTTCCTGATCCCCACGGCGTTGGCCTCGGCCGAGCTCGCGTCCGGCTGGTCGGGCGGCGTGTTCCGCTGGGTCACGGAGGGCATCTCGCCGAACATGGGCTTCGTGGCCGCCTGGCACCAGTACGCCATGACGATCTTCTACTATCCGATTGCTGCTGTCCTTTGTGGCCAGCACGCTCGCCTACGTGATCTATCCCGAGTGGGCGGCCAGCGGTGTGTGGACGGCCGTGGTGATCATCTCGGTGGGGACGGCCGAAGTGCGCCTCGACCCGCCGGCCGAGCTGCGCCAGTTGCACGACCTGCGCGTCCCTCAGTGCCGGCTGCTCCTGCCGCACCGGGTCGATCGCTGCCTCCTCCGTCCCGCCAGCCTGCCGGCGAAGGAGGCCGTCGGCAGGTCCTCCGCCGTCGCGCTCGATCGCACGGCGTAGGCGTCGTATCTGCCGAGCCGGGCGAGGACCCCGGTGATCGACGGCGCCTCCGCCATGACCCGCCGGTACGCGTCCGTCGTCACGCAGAAGCCCGCCGGCACGTGCATGCCTTCAATCCGCGAAAGCTCCCCCAGCCGCGCGGCCTTGCCCCAACGACCGCGACCTGAGTCTGGTCGATCTCCTTTATGCCCAGCACGTAGCTGTCGGGCGGGAAGGACATCGCACACTCCTGTGAATATCAGCCACTCGCCAGCCTCTTCAACGAGGAGGTCGGAACTCGGTCCTACTCGGCCTGGCAGCCGCTGGCCTGAGAATCCGCGAGATCATCCAACTCGTTCACACCGAATCATTGTCGGACGGATCGCCTACGTTCGAGGCGTGGCGTACTTCCTGTGCACGTTGGTCCACGGCTCATCATGGGACGACGCTCGCGGAATCCGCGAGCAGGACGGCTGGGAGGACCACGCCGCATTCATTGGATCGACTCATCGACGAGGGGCTGATCATCGTCCGAGGCCCGGCCGGCACGGGCGAGCACACTGCCCATCTCATCGAGAGCGAAGACCCCGACGAGATCCGTGCTCGGCTCGCCGAGGACCCGTGAGCGAAGGACAACCACCCAATGGTGGGCTCGCTCGACCCGTGGGCGCTGTAGCTCGACGGACGCAAGCACGAGGCGTGACCCACCCGACTTCGACCGTGTGCGGTCTTCTCTTCCAGTGGAACTTCTTGCGGGAAGCCGTACTGGAGGCGGGGCCGACGCCGAACGGGTCGCGAAGGAGAGCCAGGCCTCGTGCCCGGGGAGATCACCTTGACAAGACTCACCGCCAGCTAGACGGAGGTGGCCGGCGGGGGCCGCTTGGACCTTCGCGGGCGGAGGTCATGATGGAGATGGCGCGCCCGACAAGCACGCCCAGGGCGATCGCCACCATCGTCTCCACTGTGGTGATCAGGGTCGTAGTGCCGGTGCTGTCACCGTTGAGTAAGGCGGCGACGCCGACTAGGCCGAGGGCACCGGGGACCAGGAGCCAGAACGCCGGGGTGAAGCTGACGATCGCCGGCGGCCCGGTTCGCTGCCGGGCGACCAGATCGGCCACCGGGGTCATCGCGGCCGCACCCACGAAGGCGGACAGCACGCCGCCGAAGAACAGGCCGCCTAACACCTGGCCGCCGTAGGCCACATACAGGACCAGGAGGATCCAGCCGAGGGAGCTCGGACGCGCGCACAAGTTCATCACGATGCCGACGCCGAACACGCCGACTGCGAGCCACGGGCCAACGGCACCGAGCGCCGGCTTGGTCGCCGTCAGGTCGAACGCGGGCACCCCGACGAGAGCGGCCGCGGCGAGGATGCCGAGGCCGAGAAACACGAGCTGGGCGGCCCCGGCGCCCAGTCGCCCGGCACCGGAGATCATCTGGCCGGTCGACAGCTCGATCACCGCGGTGGTCAGCAGCGCTCCGGGCAACAGTGTCACCAGCGGGGCGATCAGGCTGGAGGCGACGTCGAAGTCGATGCCGGTCCGCGACAGCAGGAAGACCACGAGCGACACGCTGAACGATGCAGCGACCGTCAGCAGCACCTGGAACCGGGGCGGCACACGGCTTCCGGCGAGTAGGAGTGCCCCGGTCAGGCCGCCGAGCCCGGCAGCCACCATGATCCCCAGCCAGGAGCTGCCGAGCAGGACGGCGAGGCCGACCGTGGCGAGCACTTGACCGACCACCTGCATCGACGGACCGAAGGGCGCGGGTCGGGAACGAATCGCCACAATCTGATCGCGTGCCGACCGGGGATCGATCCGACCGATGCGCGCGGCCGTGACAATGTCATCGAGTTCCTCGATCTGGTGCAGCCGCAGCCGCTGGCGGCCGCTGCTCACGGCCCTGGTCCGAAGCTGACCACCGGTGCCGGACGAGACCAGGAGCGCGGTCGGCAGGGCGATGATCTCCGTGTCAGCCATGCCATAGGCCCGGGCGATCGCCTCCAGATTCGCATCCACGTCGTCGACGTCGAAGCCGGAGTCGATCAGCGCCTCCCCGGCCGACGCCAGCAGCACCAGTACGTCGGTGGCCGGTTCGGTACCGCTTCGCGGTGGAGCTGCCTCGGGCTGCCCGACCTGACCCTCGCCTTTCCGGGCGAGGCGCAGCAGCACAAGGCTCGCCACCAAGACGGCGAGGGCGATCAGGACCGAGCTGAGCGGAACAGTTCCGGCCGAGCTGGCCGGTGGGGTTGCCGGTCGTTGGGATGGAGGGCTCTGGGTTTGGGTTGGCGCGGATGTCGGGCTGGCGTCCGGTGTCGGGGGCTCCGAAGGCGTGGCGGGCGATGCTTCGGTAGGGGTGAGCGACGCAGCTGTCGTTGCACTCGGCGACGCCAGTGGCGTGAGTACCGGGCTGGTGCCGTCTGGGGTGGGACTTGGGCTGCCTGGCGTGGGATTTGGGCTGCCTGGCGTGGGGCTTCTGGCGTCCGGCGTGGGGGAAGCGGAGGCGGTCTCAGTTGACGTCGGGGTGGGGGTGCCAGTGGGAGGCTGCAGCGCCATCGGAACCGCCGCACCAACGACGGTGAGCAGTGCCGCAGCCGCCCACATGATCTGGTCGCGCCGGCGGTAGGTCGCAACAAGGCCGCGGCGGTCGGCGACCATGGAGCGTGACTTAAGGCTGTTGTGCGCAGTCTGATCGACTAATGACCCCTCGCTGTGGCGTACCGCTGCAGGAAGAGCGCCTCGGCGAGGGCCATTGACTCGATTTCGCTGGGATGCACACTCTCGTTCGGAGCGTGGATGAGCGCGGCCGGCTCCTCGACACCCATCATGATCAACTCGGCATCCGGGTAGGTTTCGGCCAAGACATTGCACAGCGGGATTGACCCGCCCTGACCCAGCGTGCTCATCGGTGTCCCATAGGCATCCTTCATGGCGCTGGCGAGTGCCTCGTACGCAGGACCGTCCACCGAAGCTCTGAACGGTGCGCCCTCCGCTTCAAGATCCACTGTGACCTGGACTCCCCACGGAGCAACCGTCTGGAGATGATCAACGAGAGCCTGGTGGGCCTCATCGGGCGCGATGCCCGGCGGAATGCGTAGGTTGAGTCGGGCGGCCGCCCGCGGCACGATGGCTGCCGTTGATCCGAGTACCGGCGGGCAGTCGATGCCGAGAATGGTGACCGCGGGACGCGCCCACAGCATGTCGCTGACACTGCCGCCGGTCAGCAGAGACACTCCGTCGAGTAGGCCGGCGTCGCTGCGGAACTGATCAGGCGGATACGGCTCGCCGGTCCAGGTCTGTGTATTGTCCAGCCCGGTGATCGTGGTGTTGCCCTGGCCGTCGCGAAGTGTTGCGAGTATCGCGACGAGTGCGGCGAGCGCATCGGGTGCTGGGCCGCCGAACATCCCGGAGTGCACTTCGGACTTGAGCGCCTGAACGGTCACGACGACGTTGATCATGCCGCGCAGGGTGACAGTTGCGGCCGGATGACCAACGGCTGCGTTGCCGGTGTCGCAGACCAGGATCGCATCCGCACGGAGCAGGTCTGCGTTCTTCGGCACGAAGTCCTCCAGGCCACCGGTGCCCTGTTCCTCCGACCCCTCGACGACCAGTTTCAGGTTGACCGGCACGTCGTCCCCGAGCGCACGCAGGGCCATCAGGTGCACGATGATGTTGCCCTTGCAGTCGGCCGCGCCGCGACCGTACCAACGGCCATCGACCTCGGTGAGCTGGAACGGCGGCGTACGCCACGCGGACTCATCGAGAGGCGGCTGGACATCGTAGTGCGCGTACAGCAGGACGGTAGGTGCTGTGGTGTCCGAGCACGGCCGGGATCCGACGACGGCTTGGCTCCCATCGGCGGTCTCGGCAAGCTGGACGTCGGAGAAGCCGAGCTCGGAGAACTTGTCAAGAATCCACTGGGCCGCTGCGGCGCATTCCTCAGGAGGGAATTGGCGGGGGTCAGCTACCGACCGGATGGCGACGAGCTCAGCGAGCTCGGTTCGGGCCTGCGGCATCAGGCCGGCAACACGCTCTCGCAGTTCCATGTCCTGCTAGCCGCCTGCGACCGGGGCCGTCTTGAGCTTCTCGACCATCTGTTGGAATCTGGGTAGCTGGTCGGGGCAGTAGATCTGGATGGCGAGCAGCTGTCCCTTGAAAACCTTGCTGTCGGCGATGACCGGACGAATCCCAGGTCCGGCCGCCCCGTTGGTGAGCTGGCTGAACAAGATCGACTTACCCAGCGCGCTGGCCGGATCATTGCAGAGCGCTCCGCCGTCATCACCGAGCACGCCGACGATCTGCTCCTGCGACGGCACGGTGCGTACACCGGCCTTCTGGAGGGCCGCGATCAGCTGGTCGGCTTTTTCCTGGGCCTGTTGGTTTGACTGCGCAGAGCGGTAGAAGACAAGGCAGACGACCAGGAGTAGGACCAGTGCGCCTGCAATCACCGCATAGATGATTCTGCGATCACGTGGGGTCGAGGTCTCCTGTGCGGTGCTCATGACGGGCTCACCTCCGACGGCTCCGGCTGCTTCCACGACGGCTTGCGGAACCGGTAGAAGAGGAACGGCACAAGGAGTCCGAGCCCAAGGGCGCCGCCCCCCACGATGACCAGGTACACGCCGCCGCTACCGGACTCGAACTGCGAGGGCGGGATGAAGCCGATGAGCAGCGCCGCCAAGGATGCCGCGAACCCGACCCCACAGAGAGCACCGAGCATCGGGGCCCGGTATCCGCGCGGATGATCAGGCTCCCTGCGACGTAGCCGGACGGCCGCCACGAACATCAGCAGATACATGATCAGATAGACCTGGGTGGTGATCACCGAGAAGACCCAGTACGCGCTCGAGACGCTCGGGATGAGCGCGTATCCCAATCCGATCAGGGTCGTGATCACACCTTGGGTGACCAGGATGTTCTGCTGAACCCCGTTCTTGTTCAGCTTCTGCAGGAAGGGCGGCAGGTATCCCTCCTGCCGCGAGATGAGCAGCAGGCCCTTTGACGGGCCGGCCAGCCAGGTCAACATTCCGCCCAGCGAGGCGGCCACGATCATGAGGCCGAAGATCGGGGTCAGCCACTGAAGACCGAAGTTCGCGAAGATCGCCTCGAAGGCCTGCATGATCCCGGCGGTGAGCGAGAGCTGCTCGGCCGGCACCACCCAGCTGATCGCCAGCGCAGGCAGGATGAAGATCAACATCACCAGTCCCGAAGCGAAGAAGATCGACTTTGGGAACTCCTTACCTGGGTCGCGCAGCGATGAGACATGGACCGCGTTCATCTCCATGCCCGAGTAGGACAAGAAGTTGTTGACGATCAGCACCAGGCTCGCCAGCCCGGCCCAGGCCGGCAGCAGGTTGCTTGCGGTCATGGGCGCGGCCGAGGGGTTGCCCTGGCCGAGGAAGACAGCCCCGAGGATGACCAGCACCGCACCAGGGATCAGGGTCCCGATGATCAAGCCACCGCTGGCCAGTCCGGCGACGCCCTTGGTCCCTCGCGCGGACACCCAGACCCCAGTCCAGTACACGACCACGATGACGATCGCGGTCCATACACCACTGGTGGCGAGCTCGGGATTGATCACGTAGGCCAGGGTGCTGGCTACGAACCCCAGCAGTGTCGGGTAGTAGAAGATGGTCATCGCGAACTGGCACCAGACCGCCAAGAACCCCATCGGCTTGGAGATCCCGCGCGCCACCCAGTTGTACACGCCGCCCTCATAGCCCGAAGCCAACTCTGCGGACACCAAGGATGTCGGCAGCAGGAAAATGACGGCCGGGACGAGGTACAAGAAGATGCAGGCCAGACCGTAGACAGCCATCGTTGGTGACGGCCGCAGGCTCGCCACCGACGACGTGGTCATCAAAGCCAGAGCTACCCAGGAGATGTAATTCACCGCCTGGCGACGAGCCACTGTCTTGTCAGCAGCCCTGTCAGCCGCCCCTTCTGCCGGAACGTCCATGGCCGTCATGACGCCCACCTCCACCAGGACACGTACATGGTCGACCTCACCCGGGCCTTGCGAAGATCATCTCCGACAACCAGATGCAACGTTGGACACCGCGTCGGTCTCATCGGCCTCTCCCTTTCAACGGTAAGTCAGCCCAGCACGCGACGAGTATGGACCCGCCACGACTGCGTGCGCATCACCCGTTTTGGGGTGGGCCTTCGCATCCACCAGGAATCCGTAGGTCAACGTGATCATCCGCCTCAGCCACTCGACGACCCGCAGTCCATGGTCGCTGTTGTTGGACGTCGGACCCACCTTCGAGGGAGGTGGGCTGACCGACACATCTCATCGGTAGGTAACCGGCCGTAGTCCCGACGGCTAGTGTTCTACTGCGGCGCGGCCGTCGCTGTCGCCGAACCTTCCGAAGGAGACGTCATGTCCGAGCTCTCAACGTCCGACACACCCGTACTCGATCTGTTGGAGAGAATGACCACGGACTCAGTCGAGGCGTCCAGCCTCGATGCGCAGACCATCATCCTGGTCCGACTCGCCGCCCTGGTGGCCAGCGACGCACCAGCGGTCTCCTACGCCTTGAACCTCGCTGTGGCCGGCGAACTGGGCCTGACCGTCGAGGACGCGCGCGGAGTCCTCACGGCGATCGCACCAATTGTCGGAACCTCCCGAGTGGCGGCCGCGACCGTGCGCATCGTCGAAGCGGTAAATGTTGCCATCGAGGTCGCGGAGATGAACACCGACGAAGACGACGCCTGAACGCCGGCCGCGACGGCTCACCGAACTGCATCGCATCGGCGGTGTCACTGCACATAAGGCCAGTCTTTGGAACTTGCCTGGCAGACCTGCCTGGCACCGTCCGTTAGAGAGGCCGGATCGTCCGGAGCAGTGGGCGCCTTGTGCGGCGTTCGTTTGTCTGTGAACTCAACGGAAGGATCAACCAATGGCGACCCTGACCGCATGGGCGTTCCCCGGGGTGTCGGTGATGCCGACGCCATGGTCGACAAGCTCAAGGCGCTGCAGTCGCAGCAGCTGATCACCATCCAGGACGCGGCCGTGGTCACGTGGGAGGTCAGCAAGAAGAAGCCGAAGACCCGGCAGCTGAACAATCTGGCTGGGCCTTTGGCGCTCGGCGGCGCCTTCTGGGGGATGCTGTTCGGGCTGCTCTTCTTCGTCCCGTTGCTGGGAGCGGCGATCGGCGCCGGCATCGGGCTCTGACCGGGTCCATGTCCGACGTCGGCATCGACGACAAGTTCATCAACGGAGTCAAGCAGCGGGTAACACCCGGCACGTCGGCCCTTTTCCTGCTCACCTCCGACGTTGTCGAGGACCGCGTTAAGGCCGAGGTGAGCGGCACCAAGGCCGAACTGATCGCCAGCAACCTCACCGCAGATCAAGAGGCCAGACTGCGCGAAGTATTCGGCGAGGACTGACCTGCAGGTGGCCAACGCGGCGAGGGCGTCGGGCGCCGGTTCACCACCGGTGCCCTGCTCCTCCAACCTTTACCGACAATCTTGATGCTCACTGGCAGATCGTCGCCGAGGGCGCGCAAGGCCGTCAGCTGCGAGGCGATGTTCCCTTTGCAGTCGGCGCGGCTCCGCGTACGCACCAACGACCGTCGCGCTCGGTGAGCTCCCAGACCGGTGTCTCCCAGGAAGCCTCGTCGAGTGGGGGCTGGACGTCGTGGTGGAAGTACAGCAGAACGGGCGGCCCGGGCCGATGCCCGACGACGGCCTGACTGCCGTCCGGAGTCGGTGTCATCGGCTCCTCGGCCGCCATCCAGCCCGAGGCGCGGGCTTGGATCAACTTCCGCGTTCCGCCGGGGATGAGCGCGAAGCAGGCACAGGACGCATTGATCGAGCATCTCAAGTCGGTGGCGCCCTGGCACGTCAAGGTCGAGTTCGAGCGCGAAGCCGATGGCGATCCGTTCCCTCGGTGCGTTGCACGGCCCTGGCTGCGAGTCGATGAAGACGGGCATGCGGGACGCCTACGGTCGTGATCCTGCCCTCCTGGGTCGGGGCGGCGCGATCCGCCTGTGTAACGTCTTCGCTGACAGATTCCCAGAGGCCGAGATCATGCTGATCGGTGTTGAGGAGCCCTATGCCTGATCCACGCACCCAACGAGAGGGTCGACACGGCCGAGATCGCCGACATGGCCCTGGTGCAGGCTCTGTTCCTCCAGCGGTACGCGGCAGCTATCGCATCGTGACACCGCTCGTCCGGCCAGGGCTCCGATGAGCACCGCCCAGACCGCGGCCAAGACCGGAGGGGTGCTGGCCGCCACCTGCCTCTCCACGCTCGTCGTCAACGCGAACACGTCCGCGGTGAGCATTCTGCTGCCGGCGATCAGCCAGGACACCGGCATGTCGGTGGACACTTTGCAATGGGCCGTCACCGGCTACTCACTGGTCGGCGCGGCCGTGATCATCACCTCCGGATCGCTGGGCGACGTCTTCGGCCGGAAGCGGATCTTCCAGCTGGGGCTGCTGTTGTTCGTCGCATCCTGCGTGCTGATCGCGTTGTCGAGCACCGGCGGCATGGTGATCGCCGGCCGGATGATCCAGGGCGCGGCCGGGGCGACCATCCTGGCCTGTGGCCTGAGCCTGCTGTCCGTCGCCAACAGCGGGCAGGCTCAGCTGCGCGCCGTGTCGCTGTGGGGTGCCGCGGCCGCCGTCGGGGCGGCGGCCGGACCCCTGCTGGGTGGCGTACTCGTGGAGGTGACGGGTTGGCAGGGACTGTTCTGGGTGGACGCCGTGGTGGCCGTGGTGTGCATCGTGATCACCGCCGTCACCGTGACGGAGTCCCGCGACCCAGATCGTCCCCGCTCGATCGACGTCGCCGGCACGATCCTGGTCGCTCTCACCCTGGCGCCCGTCATCCTCGCGCTGAGCAAGGGCAGCGATTGGGGTTGGGCCTCCTTGGCGACGATCGGCTGCCTGGCCGTGGGTGTCGCCGCGGGAGTCGGCTTCGTTCTGGTGGAGAAACGGGTCAAGGTTCCCCTGCTCGATCTTGCGCTGCTCCGGAACCGGGTCCTGGTCGGTTCCACGGTGGCGATCCTGATCGGCGCGGGTACGATCAACGCGCTCATGTACCTGTTGAGCCTCTACTTCCAGGACCCCGCCACCCTCGGCTTCAGCCCACTCCAAGCCGGACTCGCCACCCTGCCGGCCACGGCCGGGCTCGTTGCCGTCGCGCCCTTGGTCCCCAGGCTGGCGGCCAAGTTCGGTGGTCGGTCCGTGGTCGGCGCCGGATTCGCGATCACCGCCGTGGGATTCGCGGTCATCGGCATCAACCAGAGCTCGTGGGGGTACGCGGTCTTCGTCCTGCCGCTGATCGCCGTCGCCGTCGGTATGGGGCTGTCCAATGGGCCGGCGTCGTCAGCCGCGACCGCCGCGGTCCCGGCCAACCAGGTCGGAGAGGCCTCGGGCGTGTCGAACATGGCGCGCTACATCGGAGCGGCCGTGGCCACCGCCCTCGCCGCGTCCATCAACAGCTCGGTCATCGGCCGACAGACCGCTGCCGGTGCGGAACCTGCGGAAGCCTTGTCCGCCGGACTCGGCACCGCCTCCTGGGTGATGGCCGTGTTCAGTGTGGCCGGTGTCCTGATGGCCGTGGTCATGGGCCGCCATCGCGCGGCCCAGGGCACCCTCCACGACGCCGCCGCGTCCGCCGCCGCGGTCAGCCACACCCTGCCCACCACCGCGACCGCGACCCCCGATCCGGCGGCCGCGGGTCGCAACCGCTAAGGGCGTGTCCCTTGAACCGGTGTCGCGCCACGCCCTGCGGGGGTTCAAGGGGGTCGTCCCCCTTGATTGGACTAATTCGGAGGGACTGCCGATGACCGATCAGCTAAGCGGGACCGCGCCGGCTCCATTCACCGCCGACGATTACGCCGCGCGACAACAGCGCGCGGCCCGGGCCGGCGAGGAGGCCGGCCTCGCCGGTCTGCTGGTGACCCCCGGGCCAGACCTTATCTACTTCACGGGCTACATGCCGGTCGCGGTCACCGAACGCATCACCATGCTGGTGATCCCGGTTGACGGCGAGCCGGCCATGATCGTTCCCAAGCTGGAACGCCCGGACGCGGAGGACGCCGCCGGTGCCTCGACCCTCCGCCTGGTGGACTGGACGGACGGCAGCGACCCGTACGAGGCCACGGCGAAGCTGTTGGCCGAGACCGGCCGCTACGCCGTGTCGGACTCGGCCTGGGCGATGCACCTGCTCGGTCTGCAGGGCCAGTTGCCGCGATCGTCCTACGTCTCGATGACCAGCGATCTGCCGATGCTGCGGGCGATCAAGGACGCCGCAGAGATCGATCGGTTGGCGGCGGCGGGCGCGGCGGCCGACCAGGCGTACGAGGAGATCGTTCAGGTCCGGTTCGCCGGGCGGAGCGAGACCGAGGTGGGTGCCAACCTGGCCGACCTGCTGCGGCAGTTCGGGCATTCGCAGGTGGACTTCACCGTCGTCGGGTCCGGGCCCAACGGCGCCAACCCTCACCACGAGATCGGCGACCGGGTGATCGAGGATGGCGACATGGTGGTTCTCGACTTCGGAGGGCTGAAGCACGGATACGGGTCGGACACCACGCGGACCGTGCACGTCGGCGAGCCCACGCAGGAGGAGCGGGAGGTGCACGAGATCGTGCGGCTCGCCCAGCAGGCGGGATTCGAAGCCGTCAGACCCGGCATCGAGTGCCAGGAGGTCGACCGGGTCCCGCGAGCCGTCATCACCGAAGCCGGCTACGGCGAGTACTTCATCCACCGGACCGGGCACGGGATCGGTATCACGACCCACGAGCCGCCGTACATGGTGGAAGGCGAGACGCACCTGGTCCAACCCGGCATGTGCTTCTCGATCGAGCCGGGCATCTATCTCCCGAACCGGTTCGGCGTCCGCATCGAGGACATCGTCACCGTCACCGCCGAGGGTGGACGACGCCTCAACCAGACCCCGCATGAGATGCGAATCGTCAGCTAGACGCTGCGGTCGAGCTTGTCATTGAGGTTGATCGCGGCGTTGATCAAGGAGAGGTGGGTGAACGCCTGGGGGAAGTTCCCGAGCTGTTCACCGGTGAGCCCGATCTCCTCGGCGTACAAGCCGAGGTGGTTGGCGTAGGTGAACATCTTCTCCAACGTCAGCCGCGCCTGTTCGAGACGGCCCGACCGGGCCAGGGCGTCTACGTACCAGAACGTGCAGATCGAGAACGTCCCCTCCTCGCCGCGCAGCCCGTCGGGTGAGGCGCTGGGGTTGTAGCGGTAGACAAGGCTGTCGGAGACGAGCTCAGCATCCATGGCGTCCAGGGTGGACAGCCACAGCGGGTCGTCGGGGGTGACGAAGCCGGTCAGCGGCATCATCAGGAGCGAGGCGTCAAGCACGTCGGTCTGGTCGTGCTGGGTGAAGGCGCGGCGTTGCGAGTTCCAGCCGCGGTCCATGATCTGCTGGTAGATCCGGTCGCGTTCGCTGATCCAGCGGGCCAGGTCGGCGGGCCGGCCGTGCTCGCGGGCCAGGCGGACCATGCGATCCAGGGCGACCCAGCACATGACACGGCCGTAGGTGAAGTTCTGGCGGCCGCCGCGGGTCTCCCAGATGCCCTCGTCGGGCTGGTTCCAATGCTCGCAGAGCCAGTCGGTGATCTGAGCGAGTTTTGTCCAGCCGTGATGGCCGACCCGGATCCCGTGCTGGTCGGCCAGCCAGATCGAGTCCAGCATCTCCCCGTAGATGTCGAGCTGGAGCTGGTCGGCGGCGCCGTTGCCGATCCGGACCGGGTGGGAGCCGGCGTAGCCCTCGAAGTCGTCGAGGGTCTGCTCGTCCAGGTCGGAGGAGCCGTCGACTCGGTACATGATCTGCAAGGGTCCTGATCCCGCGCCCGCCTGCTCGTCCGCACGGTCACGCAGCCAGCCCATGAAGGCCGCAGCCTCGTCGGTGAACCCCAGTCCGAGCAGCGCATGGACCGAGAAGGAGGCGTCCCGAATCCAGGTGTAGCGGTAGTCCCAGTTGCGCTCACCGCCGACCTGCTCCGGCAGACCAGCGGTTGGTGCGGCCACCAGCGCCCCGGTCGGGGCGTAGGTCATCAGCTTGAGTGTGATCGCCGAGCGCCCGACCATCTCGCGCCAGCGGCCACGGTAGGTCGAACCGGCCAACCAATCGCGCCAGAACCGCGCAGTTTCGGTGAACGTGGCCAGCAACTCCTCTACAGACCAGCGCCGTGGTGGATCCTGGGCGTCCGACTCCAACATCACACCGTCCACCTGCCCGGCCTGAAGGGCGATAGTGGCGTGCACGTCGGCGTCGCGGCGTTCCAGGCCAGCCGGTCCATGCATGGTGAGCTGGAGTTCTGGGGTACGGAAGACCGCGCCCTGCTCAGTGAGCTCCACGTCGTGGCTCTGCTGGCCATAGTTGAATCGCGGCGCGCAGTCCACCACAAAACGCATCTCGCCGCGCACGCAGCGCACGGCCCGGACCAGCCGGTGGCGATCGGTTACGCGTTTGGGGTCGTCAATCGGCATGAAGTCGATGACCTCCCCCACACCGCCGGAGGTCATGAATCGGGTGATCAGAATGGCTGTGTCGGGGAAATAGAGTTGCCTGGTGACATGATCGCCGCCCTCCGGCGCGATCCGGAAATACCCGCCGCGCTCGCGGTCAAGCAGCCTGGCGAACACGCTAGGTGAGTCGAACCGAGGGCAACAGAACCAGTCGACCGTGCCGTCGGTGGTCACCAGCGCAGCGGTCTGCAGGTCACCGATGAGCCCATGCTCGGCGATCGGGGGATAGTGGTCCATCAGCAGTCCCTCCTCCTCTCGCTCGATCGGCGTCACCAGTCGGTGCTGATCGCCGACAGCGGGTTCAGCTGCTGCGAGGCAGACTCCCGACCGGCGCTCGATAGGCCCTCCAGATCACATCTCAGGTGAGCGCCTTGGCCTTCAGCCGATCGAACTCGCCCTGCGTAATGGTTCCGGCGTCCAAGCAGTGACTTGGCTGAGGCGATCTGGTCGGCGGGCGACGTGCTCCCGGCGACCGACTGAATGTATTCGTCGGTCGACTGGCGCGCCGCGCGCATGGCGTCCGCTTGCCGCTCCGCCATTCCCTTCCCGCGGGCGATCAGGTAGATGAGGATGGCCAGGAACGGGAACACGATGAGCGCGATCACCCAGACTGCCTTCGCGAACCCGCCAAGGTCACGGTCTCGGAACAGGTCGCCGAAGATCTGGAAGAGCACCATGAGGAAGGCCACGAACAAGAAGGTCCAGATCAGGAGCCAGAAGAAGTCCCAGAAGTCCATAGTCTCTCTCCTTCGGTGATGTCAGCCTCGTCGCCCTGACGCGACGAGTGAAAGGTAATACTCTCAGCGTCCCCGCTCGGCACTGTGACAACTCTGCGCGTGTCGCTGCGCCGATACGTTGCTGGCCCTCGTAGCGATCTTGATCATCCGTGGTCCAGGGCGTTCAGGACCTCTGCCACGACCGTGCAGCATCGACCACGGTGCGGGCAAGCACTGAGTTCAGCAGGCTTGCGATGGATACACCGATCACCAGATTGATCACGGAAGTGCCGATCTTCCCGACCAGGTCGCCCTCGAAGGCGAACGGCACGACCATTGCGGCCACCGTGACCAGTCCGACTATCCAGGTGAAGAAGCTCCGGGGGCGGGGAGTGGTCACGGTCAACAGGTGGGCTAGACCGGTTGCCGCCAAGCCGAACAGGAACGCTGTCACGGCATAGTTCAGCGCCAATGAGTCGGTAAGGGGAAGCAGCAGGTCGGTGCCAACCAGCTCGATGTCAAACACGTAATTGAAGAAGAGCACGCCAACAGCCGCCACGAGGGCGGCGACGCACGCCGTCGCCGCGCCTCCGGCCCATAGTCGGCCAGCCGCGACCGAGACTCGACCTCCCGGCGCCGGCTGCTGCGCTTGGGGTGCTGACATTTCGTTCTCCTCAGATCGGACCTTGCGCTTCACACACCATTCAGCATGCGGGAACCATGCCTCAACCGAGGCATGGTTCGCCTCCGTGCCAACACTGCCGCTCGGGTCAGCCGACCATCGAGGAGCTCACCGGATAGGCATCAGCGGCCTTTGCCTGCGCGCGGGCCGACGCCAAGGCCCAGATGATGAGGATGTCGATGGCGATCAGGAGGATGGCCCAGAAAGGCGAGTAGGGCAACCAGGTGAAGTTGACCACGGCCGAAATTGAGGCGATCACGATCCCAGCAATTCCGGCCCATCCCTGACCGAGCAGCAAGCCGATGCCGATCCCCACAAAGGCCAGTCCGATCAAGAGATGGACCCAGCCCCACGCGGTCACGTCGAAGGTGTAGATGTAGTTCGGCGTCACCACGAGGTACTCGTCCTTCACGATGGCCGCAAGCGCCTCAATGACTTGGAACGCGCCGCCCACGATCAAGAGCACCCCGGCGAAGAAGCCAATCCCGTGGGCCCACGAAGGCGACATTTGATGATCAGGTGACACCATTGCTTGAATCCTTTCTGCTGCGGAATCTGTGAACGCGGCCGAGCGCGACGATCAGGACTGGTCCTCGACGAAGACCTCGCGCAGCTTGGCTTCCTGGTCCTCGGTGAGGTTGCTGGCGATCAGCTCGGGCGACGTGTCCTTGAAAGCGTCGCGGACGCGGTCTTGGACGGCGTCGGACGTCAGCAAGAACAGCGCGGATGTTCCCGGCGTCACCTGCTGTTTGACCTGGTCGATGAACTTGTCATCGATGCCGACGTCGGCCATCGAACCGGAGATCGCACCCGCTGCGGCGCCGATCGCCGCACCGAGCAGCGGGATGAAGAAGAGGAGGCCGAACAGCATCCCCCAAAATGCGCCACCGAGCGCTCCTACTCCAGCAAGGTTGTTCAGCTGGCGCGTCTTGGGCTTCTTCTTCCCGGCCTCCCATCTGACGACGGCCGCATCCTGGATGTTGATGAGCTGCTGCTGCTGGAGGTTCTTGAGCGTTTCGATCGCCTTGTCGGCGCCGTCGACATCATCGAACGCCCACGCGGTCAACGTGGCCATGCTGTTCCCTTCACTCGTGTGCTCGTCCTACCTGTCTCCAGCCACGAGCGACCGCTGGTCAACGGGCGGCGGGGAGCGGAGCAGGTACGACTGCTAGTGTCGACCATGGCGTACCTGAGGGTGATCCGGCACCACCCCGTACCGGGTGGTCTTACCAAGCTGGTGTCGGGGTCCGGGACATCGAACCGCGGACCCGTCCGGAATCACCCCGTGTGGGGTGGTGCGGACCCACCCGACAATTCGGACCATTGGAGGGGTGACGCGAGGACAAACCGCGCAACGATGAGGCCTCCGCGCGAAGACGATCCAGGGAGCATCGACACATCGCTGGTCGAGTGCCTCGTCGTTGTCGTGCCCGAGATGATCTCGCTCGGGAGCGTCGCGGCCGCGCTTGCCGAGCTGGTCCAGACAGCAGCTATCAGGATTCTCGACCTCGTCGTCGTGACCAGGCGACGCAGTGATCATGAGGTACAAGTTCTCGAGTCGGAAGCCTCCGAGTCGTTGCCAGACATGTTGGTCACCGATGAGCTCGGTGGGCTGCTGAGCGAGAACGACATCGCCCTGGCTGGCACCAGCCTCCTGCCGGGCGCAGTCGGCCTCGTCATGCTGATCGAGGACCGATGGGCCAGCCCACTCTCTTCGGCGGCGAAGCGTGCCGGAGGGCTGGTGCTGGGAGGCCAACGCATTCCTCGGGCGCGGATCGAGGCCGCGTTGGTCGATCGACCCGTCGAGCCAGGCATCCACGGGCCTACAGGGTCGTGACTGTCAAAGATGTCCACCCGGCCGAGGGTGATGCGCACTCGGCCGGAGAACCGGAGGATGAGGGGGTCATCACCAACGCCGAGTTCGACCGCCTGAAAGAGAAGGCCTTGGCCTGAAGCACGAGCTTTCCTACGCCCAGGAAGGAAGTCCCGCGGCATGAGCGAGGTTTCGAAGTCACGTGACCAGCATCTCGACCTCCTGCGACCGCCGCAGTCAGCAAACAGCGTCGACACCTGGAGCACCGCACTGACTGTCGATCCTGTGGCACAGCTTCGGAAGGTAGCCGAGCTGGTGGAGCAGGGACTCGTGTCCGCGACCGAGTTCGACTCTCAGCGACGCAAGATCTCCGACTTCTGAGTCCAGGCTCCTGGCCGCGCGATGCCCTGGCTGATCGCCGCCGCCTCGGCCCTCGAGCTACAGCCGAGCTTCCGATAGATCACCTTCAGGTGGAACTTGAGCGTGTTCATCGAGATGAACAGCTCGTCGGCGATCTCGCTCAGAGTGAGCCGGCTGGGCAGCAGTCGGAGAACTTCGCGCTCCCGATCCGTCAGTGTCTCGACCAGGCCAAGGGACTCCAGGCGCGGAGCGCCCGCGGCCGATGCCGCGCGTCGAACCCGATCCAGCCACGCCGAGGGCACCCGCCACGCGGCCAGCTCCATCAGCCTCACGCTCTCCGGCCCTTCGGAGGCGACCGTCTGCACCAAGCCGCAGACCGAGGCCAACTCCGCGGCGGCGGCCGGCCTGCGCGACAGACTCGTCATGGCTCTTGAGCGCTCGTGACCGCACGAGGCTCCGAATGACCTCATGGCGCGCACACCGGGCCGCTGCCTCGTCGCTGCACTGAAGCGCACCGGAACTGTTGCCCAGGGCCAGCTGAATGCGAGCACGACCTATGGGGTTCCAGAACGAATCATCGACCGTGACCGACCAGCGACGCGCTTGATCGACATCGCCAGCGGCCAGCGCGACGACGGTACCCACCCGACCGAGCCAGCTTCGGGCGCCAGCACCCCCGAAGTCAGACTCCACCAGCTCGACCGCGCGGGTGAAAGCGGCTTGCGCCGTCTCGACGTCCCCCTCGTCAAGATGCATCTGAGCAAGTTCCAGGTCGGCCAGCAGGCTGACGTACCCGACCGGCCCGGGAGAGATCGCGCCCAGTGCGACGAGCTCCGACTGCGCACGGGGGCGGTCCCCGAGCTCCCGATGCGCGATCGCCTCGGCCGCGGCCAGCTCGAGCCGAAGGATGCTCATGCTGGTCGCCTCGGCCGCCTCACGGACCCCGGCGACGATCCGAAGCGCGTCCACCGGATGCCCGGCGAGCGACTCACCTAGCGCCCGAATTCCTTCGAAGGACAACCGGCGCTCAGGATCGCTGCTCACCTCATGTTGCAGCTTCCGAATCTCGTCCGATGCCTGCCAGCGCTCGGACAGCGCGATGTCCCTTGCGACCATGTTCGAGCTGAATCGGCCCAGCGGATCCGCCGGCCAGTCGTCGCCTTGCTCGCTCAACGCGCGGCGCGCGAGGTCACCGCCGCGCGACCAGTCGCCTTGCATCATCGCCGCGATCGACTGGAGCATCGTCAACCGGCCGCGAACCGTCGGACTGAGGTCAGGGACTTGTCGCGCCCAAGTGCTCGCCCGATCGACCGCCTGGAGGAAGACCTGCCGGCTCACCAGCAGATTCGACCAGGCGAACTCCACCGCCGCGTCAAGGTCGCTGCGCGCGATCGTGGCGGGAAGGGCCGCGATCGTCCGCGTGATCGTGGCTTCGCGTCCCGAGTCGTAGAGCGCCGTGACCTTGGCTGCGAGGAGTCGCAGAGCCTCGCGAGGTTCGTCCGCGGTGATCCACTGGTCCAGCGCCAGAGCGATCTCGCCAGCCTCCTCGAACCACCGAGCAGCGCGTATGTGCATCTCGGCCGCGTGGCTCGGAGAACGCCGGACCAGCTCAGCACGCAAGCCGTTCTCGCACCAGGATGTGGATCTCGTACCAGTCGCTCGAGCCGAGCCGGGTCACGAACAGGCCCCGGGACTCGGCCTCCGCTAGCAGCGCATGGGCATCGGCTACACCGGACAGGCACATCGCGAGGTTCGGGTTGACCCGATCCACCACCGCAACGTCGAGGAGCGCGTCGACCAGCTCGGAGCTCTCCGCGGCGAACACCTCTCGCCACACATAGTCGGAGACGAAGAGGTACTCCCGGTCCTCGGGTCGCTCCTCCTGCCCGGGACGGGTCGACCGAGCGGCGAGTGCGGCGAGCTGGAGGCCTGCCGCCCAACCGTCAGCCCGGGCCACCACCTCCTGGATGGTGGTCTCCTCGAGTGACGGGGCGAAGATGCGGAGCATCTCACCCGCTTCGTCGTCGAGGAACCTGAGGTCGGCGTAGCCGAGCTCGCCGAGCTCGCCGCGCGCGCGCATCCGGGCCAGCGGGAGCAATGGCGTACGCCGCGCCAAGAGCACGACGTGGAGCCAGAGTGGGAGGTGCTGAAGGAAGACGGCGAGCGATGACACCGCCTCGGGATTGTCATCCACCAGGTGAGCGTTGTCGATCACCAACGTCGACGTTGACCCGTCGATGGCTTCAAGATCGTCCAGCAACCCCGCAACGGCCTGGTCGACGGATCCGGGGCGTTGAAGGAGCGTGTGAGCATGCGGCAGCTCGTTCCCGATCAGTGCTTCCAGCGCAACGAGAACACCGGTCCAGAAGTGAGTGGCGTCATGGTCGCTTTCGTCGAGTGACAACCACCCCGTCGGCGATGTCGACGTGGCCGCCCATGTTGCCACCAGCGATGTTTTTCCCGTTCCCGCCGGGGCGACGACCAGAGTGAGCGGCATGGACGTGCATCGTTCCAGTTGCTCGATCAGTGCTGTACGACGAAGCAACTGTTGCGTGTTTGGCGAACGCAACTTCGATCGAAAGACGTGAGAACCGGATATCTCACGCCAAGGCCCGCTGGCCGAGCGTGTCACACAGTCCCCTGTCTGCTTAAGAGCGCCCTCCAGCCTAGCCATTTCCGCCGTTGGCGTCGCGTCTGAAAGGTTGACCGGCAGATGAACTCATCGTTACGGGTTCTTCACCACCCTGCTGTGGGTAGTGCGGACCACCCGGCAGCGCGTTAACGTCGTGGCCTCGCCGGTACCGCGCCCGCTCAGATGATCTGGAGGAACCTTGGCCGAAACCGGGTCAACGTCAACTGCGGAGCACGCGCGCTTGGCAGACGCCGCCGGGAGAGCCGAGGACGACCTGTTCAACGCGAATCCCTGGTACGAGTGGGGTCCGTATCTGTCCGAGCGGGCGTGGGGGACAGTGCGCGAGGACTACAGCGACGACGGCGACGCCTGGAGCTACTTCCCGCATGATCATGCGCGGTCCCGTGCGTACCGGTGGAATGAAGACGGAATGGCCGGTCTGTCCGACATCCGACACGAGCTCTGTCTCTCGGTTGCCCTCTGGAACGGAGCCGATCCGATCCTCAAGGAGCGCATGTTCGGGCTCACCGGTCCGCAGGGCAACCATGGCGAGGACGTCAAGGACTATTGGTGGTACCTGGACGGACTGCCGAGCCACGCGTGGCTGCGCTGGCGGTACCACTACCCCCAGGCATCGTTTCCCTACCAGCGACTGATCGACGAGAACGCCCGGCGTTCCCGCGACGACCCCGAGTTCGAGCTGCTGGACACTGGTGTCTTCGACCAGGACGAGTACTGGGTTGTGGACGTCACGTACGCGAAGGCGTCGCCAACCGACGTGCTCGCCAGGATCACGGTCGAGAACAGGGCCTCACACGAGGCAGACCTGTCGGTGCTTCCCACGATCTGGTTCCGCAACAACTGGCGGTTCGCCGGCGGCGACGTCCCCGAGCTGCGCCGGGACGGAAACGGCATCCTCGTGGACCACGCCAGGCTCGCCGGCTACCGGCTCGTCGCCGGACCCGCACCTGACGGCACTCGGCCCGAAGCGTTGTTCTGCGACAACGAGACGAACACCGCTCGGCTGTTCGGAGCTGCGCCGATCACCGCCTACCCCAAGGACGGGATCAACGATCACGTCATTCGCGGCACCGACACGGTGAATACGGCCCTGCGAGGCACGAAGGCGAGTTGGTGGTACCGGTTGTCGGTGCCTGCCCACGGCAGGGCCGAACTGCGACTCCGGCTCCACCGCCCCGACCCGGGCCAGGAGCGTGAGCAAGCCAGGCCGTTCGGTCCTTCCTTCGACGAGGTCATGGCTGCCCGGGAACGTGAGGCCGACGAGTTCTACACGACATTGGCCCGCGGCGAGCTCGACCCCGAGAGGATGCGCGTGCTCCGGCAGTCCTGCGCCGGTCTGATCTGGAGCAAGCAGATCTACCCGTACGCGGTGGGCCGGTGGCTTGACGGCGACCCGGCCCAACCTCCTCCGCCGCCTGGCCATCGCACCAGCCGCAACGCGGGCTGGCGCCACCTGGACTCGTTCGACGTTCTGGCCATGCCGGACCCGTGGGAGTATCCCTGGTTCGCCGCGTGGGACCTCGCCTTCCACACCATCCCGTGGGCGCACCTCGATCCGGCTTTTGCCAAGTACCAGCTTCTCGTGCTGCTGCGGGAGTGGTTCCAGCATCCCAACGGGGCGTTGCCCGCGTACGAATGGAACTTCGACGACGTCAACCCACCCGTCCACGCGCTCGCGGCGATCAGGGTATTCCTGATCGACGGCGGCACCGACTTCGATTTCCTCGAGCGGATCTTCCAGAAGCTCCTGCTCAACTTCACCTGGTGGCTCAACCGCCAGGATGCCGACGGCAACAACCTCTTCGGCGGTGGGTTCCTCGGCCTCGACAACATCAGTCCGGTGGACCGATCCCACCTGCCGGCCGGCCTGCGGCTCGACCAGGCCGACGGAACGGCCTGGATGGCCTACTACTCGCTGGCCATGCTGACGTTGGCCGTTTCGCTGGCCGAGCGGGACCGGGTCTACGACGACATGGTGATCAAGTTCCTCGAGCAGTCGGTCCAGATCATGGAAGCGCTGGAAGCGTCCGGTTGTTACGACCCTGACGACGGCTTCTTCTACGACCGGCTCACTTCCGCGTCCGGCGCCTCGGTTCCTATCAAAGTACAGACGCTCGTCGGCGTGATCCCGGCGTTGCCCGCCATCTCCGTGCCGGCGCGAACGATCGCCCGGCTCGAGCGGCTGCGCAAGCGGTTCGCCCGCAGGATGGAACAGCGAGGTCGCAGCCAGATCATGGACTGGCGCGTCCGCGGTACGGGCGAGAGCCGCCGGTTGCTGTTGTCCATCGTGTCGCCGGACCGGCTCGCGCGCGTGTTCGCCCAACTCTTCGATGAGGACGCGTTCTTGTCTCCGTACGGCCTGCGGTCACTGTCGAGGCAGCACACCGAGCCGTACCGGGTGCCCGACCTGTCGACCGCAACCATCGAATACGAGCCCGCCGAATCCCGCACCGCGATGTACGGCGGAAACTCCAATTGGCGTGGACCCGTCTGGTTCCCCGTGAACTACCTGGTCATCCGGACCCTGCTCCAGTACGACCGGTTTCTCGGGTCCGGACTTCACGATCGCCTACCCGGTTGGATCTGGTCGAGAGGTCACGCTGCGCGAGGTCGCCGGCGACCTCGCCGACCGGCTGATCAGCATCTGGCTTCCGGACGCCAACGGCCGCCGCCCCGTCTACGGCGGGGTGGAACGGATGCAGACCGATCCGGCGTGGAAAGACAATCTCCTGTTCTACGAGTACTTTCACGGCGACAATGGCGCGGGCCTCGGGGCCATGCATCAGACCGGTTGGACGGCGCTCGTGGCCGACCTGCTCCTCGATCCGCCCGGTCGCAGCGACCGGTTCGCCTTTGCAGAGGCCGAGCAGAGCCGTGACCCTGCTTGAGGCAGCGAACCCGGTCGTCTACGAGATCAACACCTGGGCCTGGCTGGCGGCCGTCGGCGCCCGCGAGGGCATTCGGGTGGATCTCGGCAACGTCCCCGATCGCTACTGGGACGAGGTCGCTCGTTGCGCACCGGACGCGGTCTGGCTGATGGGAGTGTGGCAACGAAGCCCGGCCGGCGTTGCGGTCGCGTTGTCGAACATCGACTTGGTGGCAAGCTTCCGGGCAGCTCTGCCGGACTGGCATCCGTCCGACGTCGTCGGATCTCCCTACTGCATTCGAAACTACGTCGTGGACGACCACCTCGGTGGTCCGAGCGGTCTGGCGACCGCACGCCAGGCCCTCGCTGCGCGCGGGATCGGTCTTCTCCTCGACTTCGTGCCCAACCACGTGGCGCCTGATCACCCGTGGACGGCAAGCAGACCCGAGATCTTCGTCGGCGGCACCGACGAGCAGCAGCAGAACGATCCCGCCTCGTACGCCATAGTCGCCGGACGTGTCCTGGCGAGGGGTCGGGACCCGTACTTTCCCGCCTGGCCGGATGTCGTCCAGCTCAACGCGTTCGCGCCCGAGCTGCGATCACTGATGGTGCGGGTGTTGCTCGGGATCGCCGACCAGTGTGACGGCGTTCGGTGCGACATGGCCATGCTGGTCATGAACGACGTGTTCGCGCGCACCTGGGGTGAGGCCGTCGGCCCTGAACCGGCGGCGGAGTACTGGCCGACGGTGATAGCTGCCGTACGGCAGACGCGACCGGGCTTTGTCTTCATGGCCGAGGCGTACTGGGACCTGGAGTGGGAGCTGCAACAGCAGGGGTTCGACTACTGCTACGACAAACGTCTCTACGACCGGCTGGTGCACGGAGCGGCGGCGGAGGTTCGCCTGCACCTCCAGGCGGACTTGGGCTATCAGCGCGGCCTGGTGCGGTTTGTCGAGAACCACGACGAACCTCGGGCGGCGGCGGCGTTCGACTCCTCGCGCTGGCCGGCGGCTGCCGTCACCGCCCTCACTCAAACGGGAATGCGGCTGATCCACCATGGCCAGGTCGAAGGATGGACGGTTCATCTTCCGGTGTTCCTCGGCCGGTTTCCGGCCGAACCGACCAATCCGGCGGTCGAGCGGTTCTACCGAACGCTCCTTCCGGTCCTGGCCGAGCCGACCTTGCGGCGAGGACGTTGGCAGCTGTGTGAGCTTTCCGGCTGGCCCGGAGACGCCAGATACAACAACCTGGTCGCGTGGTGCTGGCAGGGCGACGTGCGGTGGCTGGTCGTGGTCAACCTGAGCGACAGTATGGCGACCGGGCTGGTACGAGTCCCGTGGTCCGACCTTCGCGGTCGTCGCTGGACCCTCCTCGACCGGACGCAGCAGATGAGCTTTGTCCGGGACGGCGACGACCTGGTCGACGGCATGTACGTGGAACTGGCCGCTTGGGGCTGGCATCTCTGCCGCATCGAGCCGCATACCGACGATCCGCCGTCGTCGGCGACGGAGCTGAACCCTTCACAAGATCGACCTACCTCGATGGAGGCTAGACCGTGACCCAGACCTCCCAGACACCGGAGCAAACCAAAGCGCTCCGACGGGTGCTCGTCCCCTTGGCGCTGGCGCAGTTCATCTGCAGCTTCGCCGGCTCCAACATGAATGTCATGATCAACGACATCAGTGAGGACCTGGACACCACGGTGCAGGGTGTGCAGATCGCCATCACCATTTTCCTGCTCGTCATGGCCGCATTGATGATCCCCGGTGGCAAGCTGACCGACCGCTACGGCCGGAAGCGGTTGTTCATCATTGGGCTGGTGGTCTATGGAATAGGTGCCCTCATGAGCGCTGCGGCACCCGGATTGGGTGTGCTCATCCTGGGCAACTCGATCCTGGAGGGGGTTGGCACCGCGCTGCTGATTCCGCCGGTCTACATCCTGACCACGCTGCTGTTCACCGATATCACCTCCCGGGCCCGTGCGTTCGGTGTGATCAGCGCGTTGGGAGGGATCGGCGCCGCCGCCGGCCCGCTGATCGGGGGTCTGATCGCCTCGGCGATCAGCTGGCGAGCCGCGTTCGTCTTCCAGGCCCTCATCATTGGGGTGATCGTCGTGCTGAGCCGGAAGATCCATGACCCGCTTCCCCCGGACCCCGCCCGCTCCTTCGACACCAGTGGTGCCATCCTGTCGGCCGTCGGTCTGGTGCTGCTGGTCACGGGGATCCTGGCTGCGGACAACAACCTCTGGCTGATGCTCGTCTTGATGCTGGCCGGCGCGGCCTTCCTGGTGCTGTTCTTCGTGATGGTGCGCAGGAAGGAGCGTGCCGGCCAGGAGCCACTGCTGTCGACGAGCCTGTTCCGCAACCGCACCTCTAACCTCGGCCTGGTCACCCAGAATGCGCAGTGGCTCGT
This sequence comes from uncultured Actinomycetota bacterium, assembly GCA_963711015.1. Lineage (GTDB taxonomy): Bacteria > Actinomycetota > Actinomycetes > Propionibacteriales > Propionibacteriaceae > Microlunatus. The sequence continues at coordinate 173,308 of CAVQCQ010000029.1, read as the reverse complement.
CCTGATGGGCGTGTCCTTCGTGGTCCCGGCCTACCTGCAGGTCGTCCGTGGCAACAACGCCTTCCAGACCGGCGTCATCTTCACGGCCGCCACAGTGGGTCTGCTGGTGTCCTCCCTCGCCGCCGAACGGCTCGCGAAACGCCGGCCTCAGCGGACGCTGATCCTGGTCGGCTTTCTGACCACGACGGCCGGCATCGCGCTCTTGTTGATCATGGTCAGTCGGTCGACGACGCCGTGGGTGTTCGCTCCGGGCCTGCTGCTGATCGGCCTCGGGCTGGGCGCGATGCTGACCCCGTCGGTGAACATCGTCCAGTCCAGCTTCCCGGACGCGCAGCAAGGTGAGATCTCCGGACTGTCGCGGAGCGTCTCCAACCTCGGATCGAGCCTGGGTGCGGCGGTGGCCGGCACCATCCTGGTAGCCGGCATCACCACCACGCCAGAGCGCTCCTATGGGTTGGCCATGGCAGTGCTGGGCGCCGTCGGGTTGGTTGGGTTCGTCATGGCACTGCTGTTGCCGCGCTCCAGCAGTCCGTCGGCTTCTGATTAGGTCAGGACTCGAAGAGCGATTCGCTCAGCCTCCGAGGAACTGATCAAGATCGGCCGACGGAACCGGATCGGGTATTCGCGTCATGCGGAACGAGTTGATCAGCCCGATCAGGCCGGCGAGAAGCGGGATCAGCAGCGCCACCTGAAGGGCCAGCGGCCTCGCTTCGGTGTTGATGCGGATGATCTCCTCGCTGATGTCGTCCGGTTGGCCGGCGAGCTGTTCCTCGAGCTGGGTGTTGCTCATGACCTCGGCGTCTTCCTCCAACGCCTGGGCCACCTGCTGTTTGGCGTCCGCAGGCAGCACGGTGCTGCTGTCGGAGAGCTGGGTGAAAGCAACCGACAGGGTCGCCAGCATGATGGCGCCGGCGAACGCCAACCCGAACGACAGTCCGAAGGATCCTGCCGCCGAGTTGACGCCGGCCGCCTCGCTGACCCGCTCCTCGGAGATGGGGGCGAGTGTGTAGTTGTTGAGCTGGGACACCAAGAGCCCCAGACCGGCTCCAGCCACCATGAGCGCAGGCAGCAGGTACCAGCCGGACTGGGCCCTGGGCACGGTCAAGATCAGCCCGGCGGCCCCGACGACCAGCAGCAGGAACCCGATCCGGATGATGGCACTGGGACGCCGCCGTCCAGCCCGCTTCCCGGCCAGCATCGCGATGGCGAACATGGTCAGGGAAAGCGGGGCCAGAGACAACCCGGCCTCCAGTGCGTTGTACTCCAGCACCATCTGCAGGTAGATCGGTAGCGCGATCATCATGCCGCCGAGAGCGATCTGTTGCAGCATCTGTTGGGTGATCCCCAGCTGGAACGGCTTGGAACTGAACAGGCCGGGATCGATGAGCGTCGGCTTATCGGCGCGCTTGCGGCGGCGCAACCAGACCGCAAAAGCGAGCAGACCCACCAAGCCGGTCACCAACAGCGCCCCAACCGCCTCGCCGCCCTCCTGCCACACGAGAATGCTCAGCACAACGCCGCCCATGCCGATGACCGAGAGGACGGCTCCCACGCCATCGATCTCGCGGGGACCGGTGTAGGGCACGTCACGCACCAGCTTGATGCCGGACAGCACGATGGCGATGATCACGGCTTCGAGGGCGAAGCCCACCCGCCAGGACAGGAAGGTGGTGATGAAGCCGCCGAGCAGGGGGCCCACCGCCGCTGCGATGGCGGCGGCGGCCCCGACCAAGGCGTAGACCCTCCGTTGGGCGCTGCCTTCGAAGTTCCCGTGGATCAGTGACTGCATTCCGGGCAGCAGGAGGGAGGCGCCGATGCCGCCGATGATCGCCCAGAAGATGATGATCGCGGCGAGCCCTTGGGCCAGGGTCATCGCCACTGCCCCGATGGCGTAGCCGATCAGACCGAGCACGTACGCGCGCTTCCGCCCGAACAGATCTCCGATCTTGCTGCCGATCAGGATGAAGGCCGCCGAGACCAGGGCCTCGAGCGCGATCGCGGACTGGACGCCGCTGACCGTCGTGTCAAGGTCACGCACCACCGCGGAGATGGAGACGTTCATCATGGACGTGTCGACGACGAGGACGAACATGGCCATCGCGAGCAAGACGGCCAGTCGCTTGTTGAAAGGCGCCTCCTCTGCGGCGGCGGGGACGGATGCGGGTTGCTCAGTCATCAGGTCCACCACTTTCGGGGTGTGCGTTCTGGTTTGTGTTGCTCACGGTGACGTCACGCCTTTCCGACGGCTGGCTGACGAGCCGCCGAACGGCCGGCTCGGGATGGGTTGGTTCGTCCTGGTCGGCGCCGCGACTAGCAGCGTAACGACCGGCGAGCGGTCGTGCGCTGAGTCCGTGGGCGAGCACGCTGAGGAGGACGGTGAGACCGATGGCGCTGACCACCTGGTCGATCGGGCCCGGCACGCCGTCCAGGTCCTCGAGCGCGATGAGCGCGAAGACGATCGAGGCCAGTCCGCGAGGGCCGAACCAGCCGAGGAAGAGCACGGTGGCCCGGTCTGTCCCCGAGCCGAGGAGCGATACCGCTACGGGTAGCATCCGGACCACGGTCAGGCTGAGCACCGCGTAGACGAGGATCTGCCACGACCAGCCGGCCGCCAAGGTGGGGATGATCACCGCGCCGAAGAAGAACCAGGAGATCATCGACGCAAGACCGCAGGTCTGCTCGACGTAGTAGACCTCCTTCTCCCCCTTCCGACCGGCGAAGGCGCCGTAGGCGCCGCCGGCGACGAAGGCCGCGACAAAGCCGTTGGCGCCGATCGCAACCGCACCGAGGTACGCGATCAGGGCGAGGGCCAAGACTGCCGGACCGGCGAACTCGTCCGAGCTCCAGCCTCGACGCAGCCCGATTCGCAGCAAAGCGCCGCCGCCGGCACCGACGACCAGACCAACCACGAATCCGAGCAGGAGCCCGAGGAGCGCATGGCCGGTACTTTCGTGGTCCAGACCGGCGGCAACCGCAATGCCGGCAAGAGCAAGAAGAACGACGGGAGTGGCAATGCCGTCGTTCAGCCCACTTTCGACGTTCAGAGTCTGGCGGTCTCGACGAGGCACCCGCCGGTCGGACATGACCGCCGAGCCGAGGGCCGCGTCAGTCGGGGCCAGGGCGGCGCCCACCAGGAGGGCGTACCACGGATCCACACCCAGGACGACGACGGCGGCAAGAGCGCCTAACGCAATGGTCAGTGGGAGACCCAGACCTAGCAGCCGCAGATACCGCCCGCTGTCTGCTCGGAGATCGGAGTTCCGCACCCGGCTGGCGTCGGCGAACAGCACCCAGACCAAGGTGACTTCAGCAACGACCTTGATCAGGTGGGGATCCAGCTCGAGCTGGAGCGGCCTGAGGCCCTGCGCCATCACGACACCAGTCGCGACGAAGAAGATCGGCGTCGAGATGGCGGTGGCCCGAGCCGAGAAGGTTCCCCAGACGAAGATCGCGGCCAAGAGCAGACTCAGCGATCCGAGTTCCAAGGCGCCACCTCCGATCTCCAGCGGTCTGCTCCACAGTGTCGTCTGGTCGTACGCCGCGGGCATCACGCAGAAGGTGTGAGTCGTCGGTCCAGCACCACAGATCAGGGCGCCTCACATGATTCGGGTGATGTCAGTCCGGCGCACCGGGTGCATGCTCGGTCCATGTGCTGTCGATGACCCTTGAGCTGGACAGCGCCGGGACCACGCAACCGCATGTCCGGGAGATGACATTGACGAGCGTCACCTTCACCGAATCCATGGAGTTGGTGGCCCTGTTCTTCGAGGCTCTCGGGGCGATCATTCTCATCGGCGGAGTCGTGCTCGCAGCCTTGCTCGCGATTCGTTGCCTACGTCGGTCCCGGGACGCACGCGCTGCGTACCTCGTTCTCCGCGAGTCGTTCGGTGGTGCCATCCTGCTGGCGCTCGAAGTCTTGGTGGCCGCTGACCTGGTCAGAACCGTAGCCATTGCGCCGACCTTGGAGAATGTGGCAATTCTCGGGCTGATCGTGCTCATTCGCACGGTTCTGAGTTTTGCCCTCGAAATCGAGATCGAAGGCGTCGCCCCTTGGCGCCGAGCGGTGACCAGCGGCGCCAGGCACGTCGCCCGGGCCGCCGCCCGCAGCGGGGACACTCGATGATCTTTCACTGACACGATGCCATCTCAGCAAGGAGGAGAAACCATGGGACTTCGAGATCGAGTTCGCCGCGATGCGGGTTCGGGAGCGCAGCGATATCAGATGCGCGAGAAGTTGTTGAGCGTCGGCGACGACTACTGGATCGAGAACGAGTCCGGGGAACGCGCGTTCAAGGTCGACGGTAAGGCGGTGCGGCTGCGGAAGACGTTCGTGCTGGAGGATGCCGCCGGGGAAGAAGTCGCCAAGATCGCCGAACGCGTCCTTTCGGTGCGCGACAAGATGAAGATCGAGCGCGCCGCCGGCAACGCCACCGTTCACAAGGCATTGATCGGCCTGCGGGACCGCTTCAAGATCGAAGTCGAGGGCGGCGCCGACATGACGGCGCATGGCAATCTGCTTGATCACGAGTACGAGATCGAGTCCGACGGTACCGAGGTCGCCTCCGTGTCCAAGAGGTGGTTCCGGGTCCGAGACTCGTACGGTGTCGAGATCGAACCGGGCCAGGACGACGCGTTGATCCTCGCGATCACGGTGTGCATTGACGCCATGACTCACGACTGAGTTGGCGTACCTCCGTGCGCGGAAAGAAGGTCAAGGGCACGGCGCTGGTCGCGAGCTTCCGGAGCTGGGCGGCGGAGGTGAGGCCGCGGCGACGCGACCTGAAACGCGACCTGCTGGCTGGGATGCCAAGCGCGATTTCCGCGGTGCCGGACGGCATGGCCAACGGGGCCCTGGCCGGAGTGAGCCCGATCCACGGTCTCTACGCGAGCCTGGTCGGCCGGGTGGCTGGCGGATTGACCGCCAGCACCAAGATGATGGTCATCACGACCACGAGCGCGTCCGCGCTGGCTGCGGGTGAGGCCGTAGCGGCCACGCCGGAGGATCGACGGTCCGATGCCGTCATCTGGCTGACCTTGATCGCCGGCGTTGTGATGCTCGCTGCGGGCGCGCTGGGTCTCAGCCGTTATGTCCGATTCGTATCCCAATCGGTGATGCTGGGATTCCTCACCGGACTGAGTGTCAACATCTTCTGCGGACAGATCCCCGCCTTGACCGGCTCGCCCAGCGAAGGAAGCTTCGCTCTCACCAAGGCAGTCAACGTGGTCCTCCATCCGACCCGGATGGACCTGCCGTCGGTGGCCGCCGGGCTCGGCGCAGTCCTGCTTCTCGCTGGACTGTCCAGGACGCGGCTGGCGGCGGGTGCGTCGCTGGTTGCGCTGCTGGTGCCGACCGCCGTGGTGATGTTGGCGGGTGTGTCGGGGGTGGCGACGGTCTCCGACCTCGGCGCGATCCCGCAAGGACTACCGAGCCCCCACATCCCAGCGCTCGCGGCGTTGTCCCCCTCGGTGATCTCAGCCGCGCTGGCCGTCGCGGCGATCATCGTTGTTCAGGGAGCAGGAGTCGCCGAGGCTGCCCCGAACCCGGATGGCACGCGCTCGAGTTCCGGCCGCGACTTTCGAGCCCAGGGGGTGGCCAACCTTGCCGCTGGGCTGTTCGGCGGTCAGCCCGTGGGCGGGTCAGTAAGTTCGACGGCACTGAACAGGAGCGTCGGAGCAAGTAGCCGCTGGGCAGCCATCTGGTCCGGTGTCGGCGTGGCCTTGGTTCTGGTGGTGTTCTCCACCGCCGTTGGATACGTGCTGCTCCCGACGCTGGCCGCCTTTCTGGTCTATGCCGCCATCAGGTCCATCAAGCCTGGCGAGATCTGGAGCGTCTCGCACAGCGGTATCAACTCCCTGGTGGCCTTCGGCATCACCTTGGTGGCCACTCTGCTGCTACCCGTTGCTGCGGCGGTCGGTATCGGTGTCGGCGTTTCGTTGATGTTGCAGCTCAACCAGGAGGCGGTTGATCTACGGGTGGTCGAGCTCTACCCCATGCCGAACAACCAGTTCGGTGAGCGGCCGCCACCGCGACATCTCGACGACGACTCCGTTGTCGTCCTCGATGTCTACGGTTCCATGTTCTTCGCCGGAGCGAAGACGCTGCAGGACTTGCTTCCTGAGGTGGGCCCCGCACGAAACGCCTCGGTGATCTTGAGAATGCGGGGACGAACGACACTGGGATCGACGTTTCTCCGCGTGGTCTCCGACTACGCCGACCGCCTGCAGCGCAACGGCGGACGGTTGTACCTCACTGGTCTCGACCCCGCCGTGCTCAAGGTCTGGGAATCCGACGCCCTGAGCAAGCGACTCACCGGCGTCCTGCTGTATCCGGCGACCGAAGTCGTCGGCGCTGCCACCCACAACGCCTTGCTCGATGCGAACAGCCGGCACGTCAAGCACGATCAAGGCCCCGCACTGCCTTGACGCGTCCTGAGTCCGAGTCCATGCTCGACGCTACAAACCCACGATCTGCTAACAAGGAAGGCCGAATGGCTACCACCGAAGGTTCACCGGTCAGCAACCAGAGCGAGGTCTTCGAGTCCACCACCACCGGGAAGGGCCGACACACCGGCCTCCGGCTCGCGATCGGCATCCTCTCGATCGTCGTCGGCATCTTGGTCATCGCGCGACCCGTCAACACACTGGTCTTCGTCGCAGTGCTGTTCGGACTGCAACTCGTCATCCTCGGCGTCGTCCAGATCGTTGTGGCCGCGATCGGTTCCGCGTCCACTCGCTGGCTCAAGATTCTCGGCATCGTGCTCGGCATCCTGACCATCGTCGCCGGAGTGATCTGCTTCACCCGACCGCAGGCGTCTTTGGCCATCCTCGCCATCCTGCTGGCGGTCGGATGGATAGCCGACGGAATAGCGGACCTGGCCCGGGGACTGACCGGGGAGCGCTCAGGAGGCGAAAGAACCTACCTGATCATCCTTGGCGTGGTGTCCATCATCGCCGGCCTCGTCGTCGCGATCTTCCCCGGCCAAACGCTCGCGCTCTTCGCCCAGATCGCTGGAGTTGCTCTCCTCATCATCGGCGTCGTCGCGTGCGTGTCGGCGATCATGGGTCGACGCCGCACCGCGTGACCGACACCAGATTGGAGCGACGTTGACCTCAGCTGACCCGGTTGAGCGACCGGGTGGGAATGAGCCGGAGGAGTCCGCGCGTGTGGTCGCGCCGGCTGCCGGGATCTACGGCTTGATCGTGACCGCCTCGGTGGTGGCCGCGGTGGGCTCATACCTGCCAACGCTGCCGCTGGCGGTCGCCATCTTCGTGACGGTGCTGGTGTACTGGCTCGCCGAGGAGTACGCAGCTCAGATCGAGCACACCAGCGCCGGTCATCTGCCCAGCTGGGACAAGACTCGGGCTGGGCTCAAAAAGAAGTGGCCCCTGGTGAGTGCCTCCTTCATCCCGATGGTCACCCTCTTTCTCGCTCGACTACTCGGCGCGTCGCCGACGACGGCCGCCGTCATTGCGCTGGTCGTCATCACGCTGATGCTGACCCTGTACGGCTGGCGGGCCGGCCGGGCCGCACAGCTTTCCGGTCTTCGGCTGGTCGTGATGACTTTGCTGGCCGGCGCACTGGGGCTGCTCATGATCTTTCTCAAGGTTGTCCTGGTCAACATCCATTGAGAACCGAACATCCAAGGAGCGCCCGTTGCTGACAGCACGTTTCTGGCGAACCCGTCGGGCCGCGGCCATCGCCGGGATCATCTTCGGCGTACTGCTCATCACCGCGCTGACGATGGTGCGGATCGCGCTCGCGGAGGGCACCCTGGAGTCACTCGAGCGAGATGCTCAGCGGCGCACGCTGATTCGCATCAGCCTCAACCTCGTCCCGTTCGCCGGTATCGCCTTCTTGTGGTTCATCGGGGTCATCCGGGAGCAGATCGGCCACGTCGAGGACCGCCTGTTCTCAACGGTGTTCCTGGGCAGCGGCCTGCTGTTCCTCGCGATGATGTTCTCAGGCGCGGTCACCACGGCGAGCATGCTCGAATTGCTGGTCGGCGCGAACGTCAACCTGGATCTCTGGGCGTACGGACGCACGTCGACGCAAACCCTCATCTCGGTCTACGCGATGCGGATGGCGGCGGTATTCACTCTCTCGGTGAGTACCCTGGCGTTCCGCACGAAGGCCCTGCCGCGGTGGGTCCCGATCGTCGGTTACGCGGTCGCCCTGGTGCTCTTGTTCGGAGCAGGCGAGCAGAGGTGGAGCCAGTTGCTGTTTCCGGCGTGGGTGCTGATGGTGAGCATCGTGATCCTGCTGACGCGCCCACCGGCGCGCACCGGCGCCGAGGAACAGCCTGTCGCCTTCGGCTGAGGGCTGATCGAGGTCGGCCTCGTCCAGGAGAGATCGTCAGTCGTATCCGTCGAAGTCTTGCCCAGGCTTGATGTGCTGTGCCCGAGGAGGAACGCCGACGCATCGATCCCGTCGATCGGCCGGTCATCGGGCACCCGCCTGCTGGCTCCACCAGGGCGGCCAGGGTCGGGAGCCAGTCGACCGCGGTGAGGATCTCGTCGGTGGCGACTCCGGCTGCTATCTTGCCGGGCCAGCGCACCATGGCGAGGGTGCGCATACCGCCGGCCGGCATCGGAGAACAACTCGGCGAGGGTGTATTCCCACGACACAAGCCCGTAGTCGCCCTGTCCGGGCAGCGGGACACTGCAGTTTCCCGGTCCGGATGGGCAAACGGCCGCTCAGGATGGGCGGGCGGGTAGGTGTGCATTGGGCCTCGACGTTGTAGTTCTTGAAGCGGACTCCTTCACCGGCCAATGCGTCGATGCGGGGTGTCGGGGCCAGGCCGCCGTAGCAGCCGAGGTCGCGCCAACCCACGTAGTCGCCAAGAAGGAACACGACATTTGGCGGACCCAACAGCGAGGCTTGGTTCATTGCGTCTCCCTGGCGTTGTGCGTTGACCGCGCCTTCTTCGACTCGGGCCGCTATTGCAGCGCGACCGCGATTCGGTAGCGCTCTTCGGGGGAGATGAGGTGATCGGCATCTTCGGCATCGGCGCCGAGGTCGATCTGGATCCATCGAACTCGACCGGTGAACGTGCTGTTGGTAGTGCTGTAGTCGTCGCTCACCGGTGTTGCGGAGTCATTCCCGATGTCGGTCGTCTCGTCGGCCGAGAAGATCATCGGTTGGGTGGCATCTACGCGGCCGTTCCCGACAGGTTCGCCGTCGATGTAGAGGTTGACCGTGCCCCCTTTCCCGAGTCCGTCGCCGTCGTAGGCGAACTCCATCCGCACTTGGTGGTCACCGGGGGTGAGCACGGTGTCGCTGTAGGTCTTGAACTGCTGGACGCCGAGGAGGTTGTAGCAGTAGGCCGGCTTTCCGTCGCGGACGTAGAGGGTCCAGCCGCCGAAGCGGCCACCTTGGGCGATGATGACGCCGGCGGCGCCTGCGGCGGGAACATTGAGGTCCGCAGTGATGGCATGGGACTTGTTCTTGATGTTGATCACGCTGTTCTCCGACAGCCGGCCCATTCCGCCGAACAGCATCTGGGTGTTCCCTTTGACCAGCTGCGGCCGGCCGGCCAGGTCGGAGTTGAATCGCTCGTAGCGTCGGTCGTCCAACGGGAAGACGTTGTACTTCGACGCCTCCAGCAGGAACAACCGCTGCAGGTCCCGCAGCCGTTCGGGCTGCTCGGCGGCGACGTTGTGGGCCTGGGTCCAGTCCTGCGGCGTGTAGAGCTCCCAGACGTCATCGTCGAGCAGCGGCATTCCATGCTGGGCACCCCAGGGGGTCGAGTGCCGGGTGACCGCGGTCCATCCCTTGTGGTAGATGCCGCGGTTGACGAAGATCTCGAAGTACTGCGTCTCGTGCCGCTCGGCGGCGTCGGCGTCGTTGAAGGAGTACAACATGCTGAACCCCTCGAACGGGGCCTGCTGGATGCCGTGCACAAACGTCGGGTGCGGTAGGCGCGCGGCCTCCAAGACGGTGGGTGCGACGTCGATGATGTGAGCGAACTGGTTCCGGAGCTCTCCCTTGGCGTCGACGCCGCCCGGCCAGTGCACGATCAGCCCGTTGCGGGTCCCGCCCCAGTGCGAGGCGACCTGCTTGGTCCACTGGTACGGGGTATCCATCGCGTGGGCCCACCCGACCGCGTAGTGGTTGTTCGCGTTCGGTCCGCCGAAGTCGTCGATCCGGCTTGTCATGAACTCGACGGTCTCGATGTGGCTGGCGCCGTTCAGCGGGATTCCCTCGCTGAAGGTGCCGTTGATGGTCCCTTCGCCCGAGGCACCGTTGTCGCCGATGATCACATAGATCAGCGTGTCGTCGAGGATCTCCAGACCGGCCAGGGAGTCGATGAGCCGGCCGATGTGGTGGTCGGTGTGCTCCAAGAACCCGGCGTAGATCTCCATCTGCCGCGCCAGAACGGGCTTCAGGTCGTCCGGCATGTCGTCCCAGGCGGGCACCTCCGCCGGACGTGGCGTCAGCGCGGCATCGGCCGGGATCACCCCTACCTCCCGCTGCCGCTGGACCGTTTCCTCCCGGAGCGCGTCCCATCCGGCGTCAAACCGGCCGGCATAGCGATCGGCCCACTCCTTCGGCACGTGGTGCGGGGCATGTGTAGCGCCCGGAGCGAAGTAGACGAAGAACGGCTTGTCCGGCATCAGTGATTTCTGCTGACCGATCCACGCCATCGCGCGATCGGTCAGGTCCTCGGTGAAGTGGTAGCCCTCCTCCGGGGTACGGTCCGGCTCGACCGGCACCGTGTCGCGATAGATCGCTGGCGCCCACTGGTTCGTCTCGGCGCCGATGAAGCCGTAGAAGTGCTCGAACCCGCCGCCGCCCGTCGGCCAGGCGTCGAACGGCCCCATCGGGCTGCTCTGCCACACCGGCACCTCATGACACTTCCCGAACTGGGCGGTGGAGTAGCCGTTCAGCTTCAGCGTCTCCGCCAGCGGTGCCTTGTCCTTCGGCCGGATCGAGCTGTACCCGGGCGCCGACGTAGCAATCTCGGTGATGCCGCCCATCCCAACCGAGTGATGGTTACGGCCCGTCAACAGCGCCTGACGCGTCGGTGAGCACAACGCTGTCGTGTGGAACCGGGTGTAGCTCAACCCACCGCTCGCGAGCCGCTCGAAATTCGGCGTATTGACCGGGCCACCGAACGCCGACGACGAGCCGAAACCTGCATCATCGAGCAGGATGACCAGCACGTTCGGGGCACCCGGCGGCGGCCGCAGCGGGACGATAGGAGGAAACGACGTGTCCGGGTCCTTGGCGTCGTAGGTCGTCAGTCCCACATGCTGCGGATCCGGGATCGGCAGTACGTGTCTCCCCATCGGTTGGTCACTCACCACGACCCTCCGTCTCCAATTCGTCCGCGAGAAAGTGCGCCTCGCCGTGGCGCGACGATACGTGCATCGTCGCGCGCGACCGTCGCCCCAGCCTCACGCGGATCGAGTGAAGTCGTACGCCTTCGGCTCGACGTCGACGGACCGACTGACATCATCGGCCTGCTCGGTGACAGGTCATCTTGTTTGGGTGATGCTTAGCGGACGATCACCGAATGACACTGATCACAGGCCGGACACGACCAAGGAGAGGAGATCAGTCATGACGACAGACCAGGTGCTGCCGAAGGCTGACGAGGCGACATCACCCGACGGTCGGCAGTTCCGATTCAGGGTGGCCAATGCCCACGACTACCCTCCCGGCCGCTTCGTCTCCCTGCGGGAGTCCGACGGGCAGACCCGGCTCGGCCAGATCGAGCAGAGCGAGGTCGACCACCGGGGCGAGCTGACTGCGTCGGGCCGGGTCTACGCAACCGTCGACCAAGCTGGACGCCTGAGCAATCGTTCTTCTCCGTTCGCCGCTGCCACGGTCGTGGAAGCGGACGCTGAACTGATCGGACTCATGAACAACAACCTCGGCGCGGTTCTCGACGTCGGTCAGGTGAGCTCGGTTCCCGGCGCCTCGGCAGCACTCTTGCCGCACCGATTCAACCGGCACACCTTCTGGTGCGGCCAGAGCGGCTCGGGCAAGACGTACTCGCTCGGGGTCCTCCTCGAGGAGCTCCTCATGCACAGCGAGCTGCCGATGGTCATCTTCGATCCGAACGCCGACTTCGTGCGGCTCGCCGAGGTCCGAGACGATGCCCCAACAGCGCGCGCAGCAGCGGTGACTCGCCGCGATCTGCGGATCCTCCGACCGGGTGGCGAGTCCGGCGAGAGCCCACGCGTGCGATTCACCGCCTTGGGGCTCACGGCGAAGGCGGCTGTGCTTCGCCTCGACCCGCTCATCGACCGCGTTGAGTACAACACGTTGCTCCACATGGAGGAGATCCTCAGCACCACCGAAATAGGCAGCATCCTGCCCCAGCTACGGGCTTCCAATGATCCAGCCCTGAACGGCTTCGCCCTTCGCATCGAGAATCTGGGGCTGTTGAGCTGGGAGATCTGGGCCCAGGACAAGCTCGCGGCAACCGAGATCATCGACACTCGGCCCGCCGCGACGGTCTTGGACCTCGGCGGGTTCGCCTACAAGGAGGAGCCACTGGTTGTCGCCTTGTCGGTCTTGGACGACCTCTGGTCACGGCGCAGTGAGCGTCGCCCGTTCCTTCTGGTCATCGACGAGGCGCACAATCTGTGCTCTCCCGAAGTCGAGACTGCCTTGGAACGGGCGGTGCTTGAGCGCATCATCCAGATCGCCGCTGAGGGGAGGAAATACGGCCTGTGGCTGCTTCTCTCGACACAGCGTCCCTCCCGGGTGCATCCGGGGATCATCTCTCAGTGCGACAACCTGGCGCTGATGCGGATGAGCTCACAACGGGACCTCGACGAGCTGGCGACGATCTTCGGCTTCGCCCCACCGGCACTGGTGAACCAGTCGCCGCTGTTCCGCCAGGGTGAGGCGTTGTTCGCCGGGGGGTTCACACCCGTACCGACCGTGGTTCAGATGCGGCAACGTCTCACGCATGAAGGAGGGCGGGACGTCAGCGTGCCGCTGCCCGAATCGGACCCGGTAGAGCCCGGAAAGTCAATGTGACTCAATCACCGCCTGACGGACGCTTGGTGAGGGCACACCTCGTCGAGATCAGTCCACCCCAGCGACGAGGGGCCATCGTCCGAGCGGTGATCTCGATGATCGTCATGTTCTTCGGCACCATCGGCGTGTACTACGTCATCCCCCTGAGTGCCAAGGAGGTCGTGGCTCGGCCCATCCTGGTGCTCATTCTGGCGGCTGTCGCTTTCCTCGCGGTGCTGGCGTGGCAGGTACGGGAGATCCTCCGCGCCGATATGCCCGGACTTCGCGCCGTGCAGGCGGTCGTGGTGGCTGTCCCCTTGTTTCTCGTTGGGTATGCGGCGCTTTACGTGATCTTGTCGCAACAAGGCGGTTTCACCGAACGGTTGACCCGGACGAGCGCACTCTACTTCTCGGTCACGATCTTCAGTTCCGTTGGTTTCGGTGACATCGCAGCAACAAGTGACCTGAACCGCATGGTGGTCACGTCGCAGATGCTGGCGGGTTTGGTTATCCTCGCCGCGGTCGTTCGGCTCTTCTTCGGCGCCTCGAGAGTGAGCCTGCGGCGACGTGAAACCAGTTCTGCTGAAACGGGGAGCGACAAGTCGTGATGCAGCTGTCGTTGCCGACGAACAGGTAGCGGGCTCAGAGCATGCTGTCCGCGCTCGGAGCGCTGCTGCCCATCGCCCTTGCTGTCGCGTTGAGTTCGGTTCCCATCACTGCGACCATCCTCATCCTGCTCTCCCCCAAGCGGAACCGGTCGGCGATTCCGTTCCTCATCGGTTGGCTGGTCGGCCTAGCAGGCGTCGTCGTGGTCGCGGCGATTGGCGGGAACGCCCTCCCCGTCAGACCGCTTCGCACACCCCAGAGGGCGATCGGCATCGCCGAGATCATCATCGGGTTGGCTCTGCTTGTCGTTGCGGTGATCACGTGGCGACGAGCGGCCCGAGGACCGGCAGCCAAACCGAACAGGTGGCTGAGTCGCGTTGACCGGATGGGACCTGTGGCCGCCCTGGGGTTGGCCTTTGCCCTGAACCTCAGACCGAAGGGTCTGCTGCTCGGATTCGCCGCCGGTCTGTCGATTGCTGGTGCCAGGCTCAACACGACCGACGCTGTCATCGTTGCGGCCATCTATGTGGTACTCGCGTCTTCCACGGTCACCGTTCCGATCGTCGCGACGTTGATTTCACCGGTCCGAATGGAGCCTCGCCTCGTCCTGGCACGCGACTGGCTGAGCCACAACGGCACACACGTCACTGTTCTGGTGCTCGTCATGGTCGGCGTCGTGATCTTGGGCGCTGGTCTCACGATGCTCTAGGCCACGGTCAGCTACGGCGAGTCTGGCCAACCGGACCGATGTCTGACACGCTGACCTGACCAGCACACGATTGTGTGCCCGGTGTCAATGGCGACAACGAAGGGACAGTTGACATGGCCAGGGGTCCTCGCGACGTCGAGCGCATCTATTCCACGCCAGACGTCGTGGCCAAGCTTCGACGGCTTGCCGACGCTCTGGAGACCGACAAGTCCTTTCGGATCCAGATCGCCGGCGTACGCATCCGGGTGCCTGAGCGAGCACAGTTCTCCATCGAGCATGAGCGTGACGACGACGAGGAGGAGATCGAGTTCCAGTTCAAGTGGTCGCTACACCCGGATGGAGAGCCTGATTCCGACGAGGACTCGAAGGGTGGGGTGGTCTAGCGTGGCCAATCTCGGTCGTAAGGCGCGGAGTGATCCGATGGCGGTAGGAATCAGCGTCTTTGCGGCGGCGCTGCTCATGCTGTCCGGACTGGGCGCAGCGCTGAGCGGCATTGCTGCGCTCATCAACGACGCGTACTTCGTCAAGGTCGACGGGTACATCTATGCGTTCGACGCCACGACCTGGGGATGGATTCACCTGCTGGTAGGTGCTGCCTTCGTCGCCGTCGGAGTCTTCATCCTGCTGGGCCAGCCCTGGGCCTATCTGGTGGGCATCGTCCTTGCTGTGCTCAACGGTCTCCTGAACTTCATGTGGCTGCCGCTCGCGCCCCTCCACGCTGTCCTGTTCATCGCGATGGACATCTTGATCATCTGGGCGCTCGCCACCACCCGTAGGGCCTGAAACTCCTCAAGAATCCTGCTGACCGGGGGTCTGTCCGTCGCCGCTTGGTGGCAGGTGTTCGCCGCGATGGATCTCGTACACCGCGGTGTGGCCTGGAGAATCCGGGTCGTCCACGATCGGTTGGTCAGCCATGAACAGACGGATCACATTGGCCAGCTCGCCCGGATGGCTGAAGTTGATCGCATGGGCCGCCCCCTCGATCACCGCGAGCACGACGGAGTTCGCGGTGCGACTGGCAACCTCCTGGATCCGGCTGGGCTTGGGCATGAGCGGATCCCGGTCTCCCAGGACGGCGAGGGTCGGCACTCGCAGAGCCAGCAATCGATCCAGCGACGGATACTGGGTCAGCGCCCGGAACATCCGCACGGTGCTGGGGACACCGAACCTCAGATAGTCCGGTACGGCCACTCGCAGCATCCGCGTCGGCTCACGGATGCCGTCGTGGGCGATCTGTCGGAACGCCCGTCGAAAAGGCTGGTTGTTCAGACCACCAGCCGGCGAGACGAGGATCGCCCGCTCGAGACGTTCTGGATAGAGGTACGCGAACTCGCAGATGACGGGACAGCCCATCGAGTTGCCCACCAGCGTCACTTTCTGGACCCCGCGGTCGTCGAGGAAGGCGGCAGCAGCATGCGCCATCTCCGGCACGTCGAGCGGTTCGGATGGCCTGCCGCTACGTCCGAACCCGGGCAGGTCGGGGACGAACGTGTGGAAGTCGGTGCTCAGCCGCTCGGCCGTCGGCAGCAGGTAACGACCGGAGAGTCCGAATCCGTGGAGATGCATCATGACCCGGGCATCCGGCGGCGAGGGCGATTCACGGTAGAAGACGTGGACGCCCCCGACCGTCGTCCAGCGCTCCGCGAGGTGTGACGCCGGTCGCGTCACCCGCCGAGGCGTGCCGCGGCGGCGTCGGTTGACGATCGCCAGCCCGAGAATCGGCGACAAGGGATGTGACGCGAGACACCAGTTCCCGACCGGCCTTAGTGGCGCTCATGGCTGGGTCTCCAGACGTCGGCACGTTCGATCATTGCCCGCATTCGTCCTCCTGTTTCCTGACGGGTGATCATCACTACCTCAGGCAGCAACCGGTTGGCCGACGGGCTGAAGGGGTACCGACCCTGTCGGCCGCTCGATGAGAGACACCACGACGAGCGCGAGGACAGCAACCGCAACCGTCCCGACGATGTCGGCGACGGATAGCGGCCGGAGCAGGAACAGCGCCGCCGTGGCCGCCACCGCGATGAGTACGCGGAGTACTCGGCGTTGCGCGTACGTCCACTCACCAACCCGCCCGGTTGTCACGCCATGCTGCTCGGCGTTGTGCCGCAGGCTGGCCAGAGCATCCGTGTAGAAGAGGCGAAGTCTCCTGGGTGCCCCGAACGGTCCGGCAAGCCACGCAACGATGGCGATCGCAACGGCCAGCACGACACCGATGACAGCGGTGTCGTTCATGGCGGCCGTCGCCGTGTCGTAGAACAGGGTCGTGACGCTGGTGGGAACCACCGTCGCCGGGACAGCGGTCAGGAGGAGACTTCGACCGATGGTGAGGCCCAGCACCAGGAGAAGCATCGACAGGGCCAGCCCGAGTGCGGCCCAGAGCAGCGCAACGCTGCGCCGGCGAGCCACCAGCACGCCAGCGGCCAAGAAGATCAGCGCCACCCACGGTAGCCAACTGCCGAGCGCAATGATCGCCCGATAGGCCGCCTGGATGGTCGGGATCTGATCCGACTGCGCGATGGGGATGGTGCGGTCCACTGGTGGTATCCGGGAGGCGGTCGACAGGCCGCGCGCGAGCAGAGCCGACTTGACGTCCTCGACAATGGGGCCGAGCTGAATACCGATCGTCCCGTCGCTCTGCGCCGCGATCAAGGCTTGGGGATCGTTGCTCAGCGTGGCGAGAAGCTGGGTATGGCTGATGCGGAGGGCGCGCTCCCAGCTCTGTGCGAAGGCCTCAGAGGCGACGAAGTCATCCACGCCGTTGCGGATGAAGGTCTGGACGCCTTGGGTCGCGGGCTCCTTCAGGGCGTCCAGTGCGGCACTCGCCCGCGGACGGGTGCCGAGTGCCTTGATCCCGTCGATGACCTCGGCGATGTACTGGTCGATGTTGAGGTTGGAGTTGATGGCCTCGGCCGCCTGATCGGCAACAAAGGCTTGGACCTCTGGGTCGTGCGCCAGGGGTGCATAGGTGGCGACGAAGTCGTCCGTGTCGGTAAGAGCGGACTTCGCCCACCCGCTGACCACGGCCAGCGGGGCCATCAGGCAGCCGAGCACGATCAGCACCGCGGCGAGCACCGTCCAGCCCCGCCCTCGCGTACGACGACTCGAGGTCTTGTCGTCGTGGTCGACGACTGGCTGCGCCTCCAGCTGGGTGCGGAGCGTGCTGTTCTCCGCCTCCAGCCGCGCTAGGCGCTCGTGCAGGTCGGTGTCCTGTTCGGTGTCCATGTCTGACTGCCTTCCCTCCCTGGGTCCGGACGGGTCACGAGCCGGGAGGCCCACCAGCACGATCCTCCGACTCCCCCCGGCGGTTGTCGTCATGCAGTCTGCGTGAAGATCGCCTCGCCGCTGTCCAGAGCGGCGAACCAGGGCAAGGATCATCCATTGTGGGTGAACCCCTCACGCCTGGGCGGTGCTTCACTGAACACATGTGCAGATGGATGGCCTACTCAGGAGACCCGATCCTCGCCGCGGACCTGCTGTTCCGCCCGAAGCATTCGATCATCGACCAGAGCTTGCACTCCCGGATGGGCGCCACGACGACCAACGGTGACGGGTTCGGGATCGGCTGGTACGGCGAGGGTGACGGGCCGGCAGTCTTCAAGAACATCGACCCGGCCTGGAACGACGCCAACCTGCGGGAGATCGCCGGCCGGATCCGCACCACGCTGATGTTCGCTCACATCCGGGCGTCAACCGGTACGCCGGTGCAGCGAACCAACTGCCATCCGTTCCGGCACGGGCAGTGGTTGTGGATGCACAACGGCATGATCCGCGGCTTCCATGAGGTCAAGCGGGACCTGTTGATGGCGGTCGACCCAGCGTTGTATCCCGACATCGAAGGCTCGACCGACTCCGAGACGTTGTTCTTCCTGGCCCTCACCTTCGGCCTGAGCGATGATCCCTTCGGCGCCGTCGCCCGCGCCGTCGGCCTCGTGGAAAAGGTCGGGCGGGACCATGGTGTCGAGCACCCGATCCAGATGACGGTGGCGACGAGCGATGGCGAGTCCATCTGGGCCTTCCGCTACTCCAGCGAAGGACAGAGCCGGTCGCTCTTCTTCTCCACCGATGTCTCGACGCTGCGTCAGTTACATCCCGATGTAGAGATCCTGCGCGGACTGGGCGAAGAAACCCGACTGGTGGTCTCCGAGCCTCTCGGTGATCTCCCGGGCGCCTGGAATGAGGTACCTGAGTCCTCGGCCGGCGTGGTCCGTCCTGGCCAGGACGAGATGCGGCAGTTCCAGCCAGTCGAACCGTAGGAACCTGAGAGGTCAGGAAGTGAGCACGTGAGCACCGTAGCCTGGATCATCGTCTTGGTGGTGGCGCTGCCCACCATCGCTCTTGTGGTGTGGTTGGTCGTCGCAGCATCATTTGTCAGGGTTCCGTCGGGCAGCCTGGGGTTGCTGATGGTGAAGGGACGGGCTACTGATACCGCGTTGCTCCCGGGACCCCATTTCGTCCCGGCGCTGCGTCGGAAGATGGTGGAGATCTATCCGTCGATCGAGTTGACCTACCGCGCAGGTGGTCCTGCCGCCGCTGCCGATGATCCACTCGAGAGATCCGGACCGCCCCTCGAGGTGACCCTGGGGGATCGGACCAGGGCGACGGTTCCCTATACGGTTCGATTCCGCCTGGTGCCGGACAAGCTGCGGCTGGTCCATGAGCGGTTTAGTCCGGCCGGGGTCTTCGGCATCGCCCGGGACGCCAGCAGCGCCGCAGTCGGCGCGGCCCTTCGCGATTCCGCGATCGGTATCGACGACATGTTCGGCGCCCAACTCGAGGTCTGTCAGAAATCCGTCGGCGCTGCCGTGGCCGACGCTCTGGCCACCAACGGGATGGAACTCAGCGCCTTCCTGCTCGGTGCCGCCGAGTTCGGGAGGACCGGAGAAGTCATCCAGGCCACGCTTCGCGCTCGGCATGAGCTCGAGCGGGAGCAGGCTGAAGCGCCGACGCGCCTGGCCCGTGCGGCCAACGACGCAGAGCTCCAGCAGAACCTGACCTTGTCGAACGAGGACGCCTGGCGTTACCGGGAGACCGATCTGTGGAGTGAGCTCGCGCAGCGCACGCAGGCCCTGCAAGTTGCGGTGCGTCCGCCAGGCCCCGGCGTGGTCGGCGTCGCGACCAGTGATCGGGCCAAACCTGGCGGCCCGACGGAGCCGATCCCTCCAGTGCAGCCATGAGCGAGAGCCCCGTACCTGCGGCCGACCGCTTGTTGGAGCTCATCGTCGTTCTTCTGCTGGGCATCACAACGGTCGGCACCGCCTGGTGCGGCTTTCAGGCCACTCGGTGGAACGGAGACAGCGGTGACCTGAACGGGGTGGCGACCGCGCAACGCGTCGAAGGTTCGCGGCTTTTCGGCGTGGCGACCCAGAAGGTCACCTACGACAGCATGATGGTCGCCAAATACGCTGAAGCCAGTCAGCAGGGCAACGTCAAGCTCCAGCAGTTCTATCGCCAGTCAGTCATACGCCCCGAGTTCCTCCCCGTCCTCGACCGTTGGGAAGCAGCAGTGAAGGCAGGCGACCCAACGGTCGGCGTGTTCGAGGACAAGGACTATCTCGCCGAGCAGTTCGCTCCCTACGAGGAAACGGTAGCGGCGGCCGAGCAGGCCACTCAGGAGAGTCAGCAAGCGGGCGAGATCGCGGAAGCGTACGTCGGCACGACGATCCTGCTCGCGACGGCGCTGTTCTTCGCCGGAATCACCACGTCGTTCCGGTACCGGATCGCCCGCATTCTGTTGCTGATCCTGGCCACCGGTGCTGTCGCCATCGCGGCGGCCCGCATCGCCGACCTACCGATCACCTGACCAAAGACGAGGTGCGAGCCCAGAAATCTATGGCGGATATCGCCAAGGCTTAGGAAGACTCTTCGCGCCGAAGTAGTCCCCGCCCTTGGCCTTGACGTCGTCAGTCCCCCAGTCCACCGGCTTGTCATCGGAGCGCGGAAAGTGCTTGCGGCAGTGCACGTACCCGACCTCGAGCTTCAGGATCACCCAACGCTCAGGCGGTCGCGGAGTCTTGACCGAGGCAACGATGGCGGGGTGCTCGAGGCACATCACGTCGTGCTCGACGATGGTGGTCTCGCCTCGCAGGTGCAGTCCGATGCGTTCACTCAGATCGGGGAAGATGAGGTGCGCTTTGGGGTTCTTGACGAGGTTGCCGAGGCTGGTCATCACGCCGTTGCCCCGCATCTCAGGCCAGCTCACGGTCCGCTCGTCGATCGGTACGACGAACCCCGGTTCACCGAACCGAGGAGAGCCCGACGGCATGCCGTCCTCGTCTGCGGTACAGAGAATCATCCACGTCTGGCACGCGAGGAAGGCCCTCATCCGGTCGGTCAGGACGTCGACCACTTGCTCGTTGTAGAAGCGGTTGGCTCGCTCGGTTGAGCCGTAGACGTCCTGCAGGAGGCGCTCGCCATCGGATGCCGGCCAGTGGTTGGTTTCGTGCATCTCGGGCCTCCCGCGATGTCGTCGCGGTGGCGTCGTTGCCTCCGTCTTGCTGAACCAGGCTACGCGCGGCGTACTAAAAGGGCCAGACCAGGCCGTCTGTCTGGACAAACTTACGAAGTCGGTATCGCATAATGAGATCGCAGCTGTCGGTCTTTGGGATGCCCCGAGACCCCGAGTGAGACCTCGCAGCTTCTCTGCACGGGACTGGACCGGCCGATGACGAGGCCGTCGCGGCCATCTGCGCTCTGACTTGGTGAGAAGCCGTGCTGAGCCGGAGGATCGGGGCGCAGGACTTCTTGGTCACGACAGCGTCCCGCGCCCTTCCGAGGGGCGAGCCCCAGGAGCTCGATCTCACATGGCAGACCAGGGTCGCCCTGAGAGAACTCACCGTTCCTGGGGCCCGCTGTTAGCATGACCGGAAAAATACGCACCAAAGCCGTAATTGGAACTAGCTGTTCGCGAAGTTCTGTCCCCCCATTGACGGTTGTGCCCGCACCGCGTACGCGGTGAAACAGTCTCTCGACTGTCCCGTACAACCTCGAGCCCCGCGGGGGACCGCTCATGGAGTATTCGCCCACCGCCCGGAGAAGACACACTCACGGGCCACCACCCGGATCGATCAGTCTGGTCGAGAACAGTCCCGATCTGGACACGCTGACGTGGATTGCGCGGCATGCCTGGAGAATGGCCGACCGCTGTGTCGGCCGCTCGGGATGGAAGAGCCTCATCGTCCGCGACCGCACCGGCCTCACCGACCCGGACGAGATCGTCGCCGACCTGGAGGAACACCTCCGGTTGACCACCAACGGTGGTCGCATCCGCCCACTGGCCTCGATCTACCACCCATCGATCCGGTTCCGCGCCGAGCAGCTCATCCGCTACGCGGGCGATCCGCAGTACGCCGGCTACGCGGCGACCTGTCGCCGGCTCGGTTGGCGGGGCAGCGGCGATCCGTTCGACATCTTGCCGGTGGTCTTCGAGCTGCCCGACGGCTCACTGCACCTAGCCTCGCTGGATCGGAACGTGATTCTCGAGGTGCCGATCCTCCATCCCACCCTTCCGTGGTTCGGCAGGCTCGGGTTGCGCTGGCACGCCGCGCCGGTCATCTCCAACATGCTGCTCCGCAACGAGGGCCGGCACTGGCCCTGCGTGTTCGGCGGCTGGTACGCCACCGACGAGATCGCCGGGCGCGACCTGGCGCTGGAGCGCCGGTTCAACGTGTTGCCGATGGTGGCCGAGACACTCGGCCTGTCCCGCGATCCTCACGTCGAACCGCTCTGGAAGGACCTGGCCCTCGCCGAGCTGCATCGTGCGGTCGTCGACTCGTTCCGAAGGGCCGGAGTGATGTTCAGTACGCCCGAGCAGGAGGCGAACCGGTTCCGCCGGCACGTTGACCGCGAGCATGCCGTCGGCCGCCCGACCCCGACCGACCGGACCTGGCTGATGCCGGCCACCAACCCGGTCCTGTGCTCGACGGACGAGATCGCCGAGTACGACGCGCCGGAGCCCGACTCCGATCCGCAGTACGTGCACGTCCCCCGGTTCCACCACATGGGACGCCACGGGTGGGGGCAGCACGAAGACCGCCGGGACCAGGCGTCCTAACGCCGTCCCGCCACCAGCTCGACGTCAGTGCCGATCGAACAGCTCGAGGTCAGTGCCGATCGAACGGGGATGCGCCGTTCGAGGTGAACTGGTGCTCCCCGCTGAACTCCGATCGCTCCTCGCCCCCCTGGACCTGACCGAGCCGGTTGACTTGCTCGTTCAGCGCGTCCAGCACGGCCCGGAACTGCACTTGTGCCACCTTCGCGAACATCCGTGCTTCCTCGACCTCGGAGGGCACTCCGCCGTCGGGACCGGCCACGTGGGAGGCACCCGCCGCGCCCAAGCCGCCCGCCCCATGATCCATGTCCAGACTGGGGTCGACGATGACGCGTTGATGAGTCCGCGCCGCCACCATCATGTCGCGCGCGGACTGCATCCCTTCCTCGATCAGGGCATCGGCGAGCTGCTGAGCCTGATCGAGAAGCAGAATGGCCTGGTCGCTGACGGCGTCCTGGGGGTCCACCTGGGCCTGCTGCAGCTCATTACGCAGCCGGGCGTTGTCCTGCGTCAACGTCGTCAGCTGTTCGTAGAGCCGCGCCAGGTCATCGGCGATCGCGTTGAGGAAACCGTGGACCTCGTTGGGGTCCAGTCCGCGAAACCGGACTGTGAACTGCTTGCGGCGTACCTCGTCCGGACGCCAGGAACGCGGTGAGCTGATTCCGCTCATGGATGCACCTTTCCCACGGTTAGCGGGCCTCCCAAGTGGTTGATTCCTGTGACTGCGGTGTCGCCGCAAAGTCGAACTGCTCCCGCCGGATGTTGGCGGCGGGCACCCCCCATGCCTTGAGCTCTCCGACGGTGTGCAGCACCATCGGCGGTGGGCCGCACACCAAGACCGTCCGCCGCGACCAGTCACCGGACCGCGCGGCCACCGTGCCGACCAGTCCTCGGGCACCTGGGTACGAGCGGTCCTCCGACACGACCGGTGTGTAGTCGAACCACGGCTTGCGCGCCAGCTCGTAGAGGCGCTTGTTGTCGTAGAGGTTCCAGGGCATCCGGGAGCCGTGGAACAGATGGACCCGGGGCGCCGACCGCGTGGTCTCCCACTTCCGGTCGATCTGCTCCAGCACGGCCCGAAGGGGGGCAAGACCGGTACCACCGGCGACCATCAGGAGATCTGACTGCGGCCCGCGTTCAGCCACGGTGAGCTGCTGGCCGACGGGCGCGGCCATCCGGAGCGTGTCACCGCGACCCAGCTGGCGCACCAACGCGTTGGACACCATGCCACCCGAGATCGGCTGGACGTGGAACTCCAGACGACCGGAAGGGTCGGGTGCATTCGCCGGACTCAAGTATCGCCAGTGGCGCGGTCGCTGCGGAATCTCCACCGCCACCGACTGCCCGGCGCGGTAGGTGAACCGCTGCCGGGGCATGACCTCGACGACGGCAACCTCGACCGAGCGGCGTTCGACGCTCAGCACATCGGCTTCCCAGATGGCGGGCGCCACGTCCTCATGGTGTTCGGCGGCGGCAACCATGACCTTGGCGATGAGCCCGTAGGCCTGCGACCAGGTGTCAGCGAGCTCGGCATCCCACGCGGGCCCGAGAAAACGCTTCAGGGTGGCCATCAGGCTGCCGCCCAGTTGCGTGTAATGCTCGGTCACCACAGAGAAACGACGGTGGTCCCGACCCAGCTGTTCGAGCAGCGGCATCACGTCATCGAGGTTGTCCACGTTCGAGACGATCGCCCCCAGAGCCGCGACCAGCTTGTCCCGCTGCCCGGTCATCTGGACCGGGAACATCTGGCGAACCTCGGGATGACTGACGAACAGATGGGAATAGAAGTACTGCGGAACCTTGTCCCCGGAGGCCCGAACGACAGCCCAGCTCTCTCTCAGTGCAGATGCATCCACGACTCACGCCCGCCCAGAATCGGTCAACAAGTACGTCACGGCAGCCCCCAACACACCGACAACCCCAGCATCGTCATGCTGCATCTCGAGACAGACCGCATTGCCACCTGGGCAACCGGTGTCGCTTTCAGGACCAGTAACCACCCGCGTCACGACGTGGACCGGTTACCGCCGCCTCCTACGGCTGCGTCTCCGGGCGTGGCTCCGCACGTCCTTCCCATGCCCATGACGTGCTCCCCCTTCCCCCGAGAGAACAAATAATGACTAGGACTGCTTACCATGAATATTCCGGGATGGAAAGATGAAGATCCACCGTCTCACTCCGACGATCGGTACGATGTCGGACCATTTTGTCGCCGATCATGAAATTGGGTTCGCGCGCATCCGGCCGCGCAGACAACTGATGCGGTGCACGATGAGATCGTGCGATGCCGGTTGCTGAGCGGAGTGCTGGTGCTCGGACTGCTCGCCGGTTGCGCGTTGCTCCCCGACCGCAGTCCGGATGCGCCGTCGCCCAGCATCGCACCGTCAGCGCCGCCGGCCGGTCCCAGCATGTCCTTGCCCACCGCCCCTGGCGGCACTGAGTCGCCGGGATCACCATCCCAGCCGAGCCAGATCGCCATCCGCATCGAGGGCCGGACCCAGGTCTTGAACGGCGGCAGCTACGAAACCGTCGCCGAGTTCAGCCGGGACGCCGAGCTGTATCTGGTCACCAAGCCGGTCGGCGGCGGCACCGCCTTCGCCATCCTGTCCGGCCCACTGTTCGAGGAGAAAGCCGGAGCGATCCTGTTCGCCACCAACACGGCCGCCCTGCGCGACATCCCCGACATCAGCCGGCAGCTGGTCGACTCGGCGATCGACATCGCCGGCCTCGACGTCGACGACCCCGCCGCCGGCCGGTACGCCGCGACGGTCGATCCGATCATGGCCCGGGCGGTCACGCTCTTCTACTTCCACATCCGCAACGGGTCGAACTACCCGCCCAAGCAGATCCTGGCCGGCACCGCGTCACTGCAGCGCAACGGAGCGGTGGTCACCGGCGAGATCGCTCTGGAGGGTGCGGACTTCGTCGGCGGCGTCCGGCCGGTCAACCGGTACCTGGCGACGCTGACCAGCCGCTGAGCATCGGTTCTGCAGACACGCCCTAGCATCGCTGGGTGAGTGGGAGCGGAGACGGCTGGATCACCTGTGCCGGCGGTCATCGGCACTGGGGCAGGTTCGGCGCGGCCGGGCTGCTGCTGCGCCGCAGCCACGCGGCTGCTGAGCCGGAGGTGCTGCTCCAGCTTCGTGCGGACTGGAGTCACCACGGCGGCACCTGGGGTCTGCCCGGCGGAGCACGCGACGCCAGCGAGTCGTCCCTCGAGGCCGCGCTGCGGGAGGCGGCCGAGGAGGCCGCCGTCGAGCCCGGATCCGTACGCGCCGAGGCCGGTTGGACCGAGGACCACGGCGGCTGGGCCTACACCACGGTGATCGCCTCGGCCATCGGGGACCTGCTGCCACGTCCGGTTGGCGGTGAGAGCGTCGCCGTCCGGTGGGTCGGAGTCGATGACGTCGACCGGTTGCCGCTCCATCCCGGGTTGGCGGGCAGCTGGCCGATGCTCCGCGAGATCGAGCCGGCCCCGCGACTGCTCGTCGACGCAGCCAACACCATCGGCAGTCGTCCCGACGGCTGGTGGCGCGACCGGGCCGGCGCGGTACGCCGGCTGCGCGACCAGCTTGCCGCCGCCCTGATCGACGGTCTCGACCTGGGCGAGGTCGCCGGCGGCAGCCCGATCCGCCGCTGGGCGGACATCACGCTGGTCACCGAGGGTGCGGCCCGCCACGTCGCGGCCGTTCCCGGCGTACGCGTCGTGGCGGCATCCGGATCCGGCGATGACCAGCTGGTCGCGCTGACACGCCAGCAGCAGCCGGAACCGCGACCGGTCGTCGTGGTGACCGCCGATCGGGAGCTTCGCCGGCGGGTCGAGATCTTCGGCGCCCGTGTCATCGGTCCGGCCGCATTACTTCGTCAAATTTCACCCGGCTGACGCACTCCGACACCCACTTCTGACGCCCTTGTCGAGGTAGCGCTCATACAACGATTGAGAAAACATTCAGTAAACCGCCTGGCTGTCACACCCGCTCATTCAGCAGGCTTGAACCAAATACAGCCGAGGGCGGTAATTATGGCTTCGTTCTTCACGCAAGTTTTGCGGTTTCGGCTCCTGATTGTGGCAGCGGCCTTAGGGGTGCTGGCGCTCGGCATTATACAACTCCGGAACAGCCCTGTCGACGTACTGCCGGAGTTCACCCCGCCGTATGCGGAAATCCAGACGGAGGCTCTCGGTTTGTCGGCCGAGGAGGTCGAACAGCTCATCACGGTGCCGCTGGAGGCCGATCTGCTGAACGGCGTCGAGGGCGTGGAGGTGATTCGCTCCGACTCGGTGCCCGGCCTGTCCTCGATCGTCATGATCTTCGCCAAGGGCACCGACATCTACGAGGCCCGGCTGCTGGTGCAGGAGCGACTGACCCAGGCTCACGCGCTCCCGAACGTGTCCAAGCCACCGACTCTTCTGCCGCCGCTGTCGTCCACTAACCGGGTCCTGATGATCGGCCTGTCCTCCACCGAGCTGAGCCCGATCGAGCAGTCGGTGCTGGCGCGCTGGACCGTCCGGCCACAGCTGATGGGCGTCCCTGGCGTGGCCAACGTGTCCATCTGGGGCCTGCGTGACCAGCAACTTCAGGTTCAGGTCGACCCGGCCACACTGGCTGGCCGCAGCGTCACCCTCAACCAGATCATCCGCACCACCGGCAACGCCCAGGTGGTGTCGCCGTTGTCCTTCCTCGAGGCGTCCACTCCCGGCACCGGCGGGTTCATCGAGAGCCCGCAGCAGCGCCTTCAGGTCCGGCACCTGCTCGAGCGGATCGCCGACCCCAACGAGCTCGCCAAGGTGCCCGTCGAGGGGACGAATGGCAGGGTGCAGCTGGGCGACGTGTCAACCATCGTGGTAAACCACCAGCCGCTGATCGGCGATGCCGTCGTCAACGACGGACCTGGACTGCTGCTGGTCATCGAGAAGTTCCCCGGCGTCAACACGCTCGAGGTTACCGAGGGCGTGGAGAACGCATTAGAAACCCTGCGTCCCGGATTGACGGGAATGAGCACAGATACGTCGGTTTTCCGTCCCGCTGACTACATTTCGGACGCGATCGACAATATCGGCCTGGCATTGCTCATCGGCGGGATCTTGATGCTCGTCGCGCTCCTCGCATTGCGGCTGCAATGGCGGGCAGTCGTGGTCGCGGTTCTCACCGTGCCGCTGTCGATCGTCACCGCCGCGCTGATTCTCCGCGCGCTGGGCCAGGAGATGAATGCGCTCGTGCTTGCCGGACTAGCCGCCGCCTTAACCATCGTGGTCGATGAAGCAGTCACGCCGGTGGATCATGCGCTCCGGCGACTGCGCGAGCAGCAGTTCGAGCCCGAACCCGAGTCAGTGCCGGAGTCGGTGAGCCAGGGTTGGATCGCGACCCGGCGCGCCTTGGTGTACGCCACCTTGGTCATCGGCCTGGCCATCGTGCCGGCTGCCGTGATCGACGGCCGGCCCGGAGCGTTCCTGGCCCCGCTGGTCACCGCGTACGCAGTGGCCGTGGCCTCGGCCTTCCTTGTCGCGATCGTCGTCGCGCCGGCACTGACCTTGCTACTGCTGCGGAACGCCAAGCCCGGTGCCCTCGGGGCGGGCAACGTGTTCGAGCGGCTCAGCAAGAGCTACCAGTCCGCGTTGAGCAGGTTCAGCGCGAGCACCCGGCCCGTCATCCTGGCGGCGGTGGCCTGTGCCATCGTCGTCGCGGTCGCCGTTCCCTTCCTCAGCCCGTCCTTGATCCCGAGCTTCCGTGACCGAAATGTCACGGTACAGCTCGAGGGGCCGCCCGGGGCATCGCGGGAGTGGATGGTGACACAGGCGACCGAGGTCAGCCGGGCGGTGCAGAACATCTCCGGGGTGACGGCGGCGGCCGCGCACTTGGGCCGGGCGATCGGCGGCGACCGGATCGTCAACGTGAACTCCGCCGACGTCTGGGTGAGCGTGGATCCCGACGCGGACTACGACGACACGGTCGAGCTGCTCACCGAGGCCGTGAGCGACCTGCCCGGCATGACCGCCAGGGTCGTGCCCTACACGACCCAGCGGATGCACGACATCGGAGCGGTCGTCCAGGGCGGCAACCCGACGACCTCGGGTGTCAACCTGCTCACCGGGATCGACGCGCCGCTGACCGTCCGGGTATTCGGCGAAGACCCGGTTCTCCTCGAGCAGACCGCCAGCCGGGTCCGCGATGCCGTCGCGGGTGTCGACGGTGTGCTGGGTCCGGAGCTGATCAAGCCGACGATGCAGTCGACGATCGAGATCGAGGTCGACCTGGAGAAGGCCCAAGCGGTGGGTATGACGCCCGGGGACGTACGCCGGGCCGAGGCCACGCTGGTCCAAGGCATTCAGGTCGGCAGCCTGTTCGAGGATCAGAAGGTCTTCGACGTGATCGTGCAGGGTGTGCCGTCGACCCGCCGCAGCATCGAGGACATCCAGAACCTGCTGATCGACCGCCCCGGCGGCGGGACCGTCCGGCTGGGGGATGTCGCGGAGGTTCGCGCTGCTGATACCCCCTCAGTCATCCGGCGCGACGCCGTCTCCCGGCGGATGGACATCGTGGCCGGCATCGGCAACCGCCCGATCGCCGACATCACCGCCGATGTCCAGGCCACCCTGATGGCGATGAAACTGCCGCTGGAGTACCACGCCGAGGTGCTGCCGCAGAGCACCGCGGACGAGGTCGGCACCGGCCTGGTGGTGGGGGTCGGCATTGCCGCTCTGCTCGCCGCGTACCTGCTGTTCCAGGCGGCGACGCGCAGTTGGCGGCTGGCGCTGGTGTTGAGCCTTGCGCTCCCCCTCTCGCTCGTGGGTGGGCTGGTGATCAGTGCGATCACCGGCTACGGCCTCTCGCTCGCGGCGATACTCGGCCTGCTCGCCGCATTCGGCTGGCTGGTTCGCAACAGTCTGGTGACGGTACTGCGGCTGGCCGCCCTCGACCACGAGGGCACCGCTCAGGAACGGTCTGCGTACGTGGTCCAGCGGGGCGGCCGGGAGCGGATGGTGCCGATCCTGACCTCGGCGGTTGCCGTGATCGTGCTGGTGGTGCCGTTCGTCGTGCTCGGCCCTCGGCCGGGCCTGGAGATCGTGCACCCGATGGCCGTGGTCCTGCTCGGGGCGCTGGTCACCGCCGTGCCCTTCGTGCTGTTCGCGCTGCCGACGCTGTACCAGTACGCCGGGCCGCGGCGGGAGCCGGAGCAGCGGCCAGCGGGTGAGGCCGCGGAGCTGGACCCCGCGTCCGCGCCGACCGGGGCCGGCCGGCCGCGACGTACCGGCTCGCCGAACGGTGAGGGGGTCTGAGACATGCGACCAATCGGAGCCAGGCTCCGGCTCGGCCTGGTCGTGGTCACTCTCACCCTGTCGGTGGCGGCCTGCACGGCCGACGAGCCCGAGGAGCATCCGTACGCGCCCGCGACGCTCAGCGCCGCCGACGCGGATGGGGTCAAGACGGTGACCTTCACCGAAGACGCGGCAGTTCGGGTCGGCCTGCAGACCGAGCCGGCGATCGCGAACGGCAGCGGGGTGATCGTCAAATACGCCGCGCTGATCTACGACAAGAAGGGCGAGAGCTGGGTCTACAGCGTGCCCCAGCCGCTCACCTACAAGCGGGTGAAGGTCGTCATCGACGAGATCGACGGCAGCCGGGTCATGCTCACGACCGGACCCGCGCCCGGCGTGCTGGTGGTGACCACCGGGGCCGCCGAGGTCTACGGAGCCGAGCTCGACATCGCCGGGAACCACTGAGAAGCGGAAGGAAGGAGATTTGATGCGTCGGATCGTCGCGCGGAGCCTCGCCTTCCGCTGGATCGTGCTGTTCGCCGCCGCGGCCATGATGGCCTTCGGCTTGGTCCGGATCCCGGACGCCGAGGTGGACGTGTTTCCCGAGTTCGCTCCGCCCCGGGTGGAGATCCAGACGATCGCGATCGGCAACTCCTCCAACGAGGTGGAGCAGCTGATCACCGTGCCGATCGAGAACCAGCTCAACGGGATCGAAGGCCTGGAGGACATGCGCTCCAAGTCGGTCGCCCAGCTGTCCTCGATCGTGTTGATCTTCGGCCGGGGCAGCGACGAGCTGCGCGCCCGTCAGCTGGTCTCCGAACGCCTGGCGGAGATCACCCCCACCCTGCCGAGCTGGGCCAGCCCGCCGTTCATGATGCCGGCGCTGTCCTCGACGAGCCGGATCCTCAAGATCGGGCTCAGCTCGGACACGGTCAACCTGACCGACCTGTCGACCATCGCGTACTGGAAGATCAGGGCCCGGTTGCTGCGGGTGCCGGGCGTCGCCCAAGTCGCCATCTGGGGCGAACGGCTGCCGCAGCGCCACATCCAGGTGGACCCCGCGAAGCTGGCTCAGTACGACATCAGCCTGCAGGAGGTGATGGACACCGGGGCCGATGCGGTTGAGGCCGGCCTGTTGCAGTACTCCGACGGCGCTGTGGTGGGTACGGGTGGCTTCGTCGAGACCGGTGACCGACGGTTCAACGTGCGGCACGTCCAGCCGATCAAGGACCCGGAGCAGATCGCGCAGGTGCCGGTCGCGGAGCGGAACGGCAGGGTCGTGCGGATCGGCGATCTCGGCAACGTGCTCATCGATCCGGGCCCACTGATCGGCGACGCCGTGGTCAACGACGGTGAAGGACTCCTGCTGGTGGTGCAGAAGTATCGCGGGGCCAACACCATGGAGGTGACCCGCGGGATCGAGCAGGCGATCGAGGAGATGAAGCCTGGCCTACCCGACATCGCTATCGACACCACGATCTTCCGCCCGGCGACGTTCATCGAGCAGTCGATCGACAACCTGACCACCGCCATGCTGATCGGCGTCGGTCTGGTGGTATTGATCATCGCCAGCCTGCTGTTCGAGTGGCGGACCGCGTTCATCAGCCTGATCGCCATCCCACTGTCGCTGGTAACCGCGATCGTGGTCCTCGACGTGGCCGGTGTGACGCTCAACGTGATGGTGCTCGCCGGGTTGGTGGTCGCCATCGGGGTGGTGGTCGACGACGCGATCATCGATGTGGAGAACATTGTCCGCCGGCTACGGCAGGCTCAGGCGCTCGGCAGCACGCGCTCCACCTTCGGCATCATCCTCGACGCATCGGTCGAGGTCCGTACGGCGATCACCTACGCGACCTTGATCAACGTCGTCGCCGTGGTGCCGGTGCTGTTCCTCGAAGGCCTGTCCGGATCGTTCTTCCAGCCCTTGGTGCTGTCGTACGGGCTCGCTGTGCTGGTCTCCATGGTCGTCGCCCTGACCGTCACGCCGGCGCTCTGCCTGCTGATGTTGTCGCGAGGCGGCATGGTCAGCCGGGAGTCCCCGCTGCTGCGGGTACTGAAGCGCGGGTACAGCGCGGCGCTGGGGTTTCTGGTCAAGCGTCCGGCTCCGGCCTTGGTGACGACCGGCGTGCTGTTCCTGGCCGGCATCGTGACGTTCCCGCTGTTGGGCAGCCAACTGCTGCCGAACTTCAAGGAGCGGGACTTCCTGATGCACTGGCTGACCCAGCCGGGCACCTCGGTCACCGAGGAGACGCGGATCTCGGTGCTCGCGTGTCGGGACCTGCGCCAGATCCCCGGCGTCCGCAACTGCGGCTCCCACATCGGCCAGGCCTTCCTCGCCGACGAGGTTTACGGGGTGGACTTCGGCGAGAACTGGATCAGCGTCAGCCCGGACGTCGACTACGACGACGCCCTGGCGGAGGTGCAGCACACCGTCGATCGCTACCCCGGCCTCTATCGGGATGTCCAGACCTATCTGCGGGAGCGGATCAAGGAGGTGCTGACCGGGACCAGCGAGTCGGTCGTGGTCCGGATCTACGGGCCCGACCTGGCGACGCTGCAGGAGCAGTCCTCGATCGTCGAGGAGAGGCTGGTCGGCGTCGAGGGTCTGGTCGACGCCCATGCGTCGTTCCAGACCGACCTGGCCCACGTCGAGGTCGAGGTGAACCTGGCCGAGGCGCGGAAGTACGGGCTGACCTCGGGTGATGTCCGACGGCAGGCATCGACCATGATCGCCAGCGAGGAGGTCAGCGACGTCTTCCACGGCGGGCGAGCGTACGACGTGCACGTGACGGCGATTCCGGAGGCGCGGGACAGCTTCACCGACGTGGAGAACATGCCGATCGACACTCCGTCGGGCGACCGGATCCGGCTGGGCGACATCGCGACCATCCAGATGGCGCCGACGCCGAACGCGATCGAGCGGGACAACCAGTCGAGGCGGATCGACGTCGGCGGGAACCTCGAGGGCCGTGACCTGGAGTCGGTGGTCGCCGACGTCGAGGAGCGGCTGGCGAGCGTGACCTTCCCGACGGGCTACTACGCCGAGGTGCTGGGCGAGTCCACTGAGCTGAATGCGGCGCAGGACAAACTGCTGGTCTTCGGCCTGGCGGCCGTGGTGGCCATCCTGCTGTTGCTGCAGGCGGCGTTCGGCAGCACCCGCCTCGCCCTGCTCACCTTCATCCTGCTGCCGACGGCGCTGGTCGGTGGTGTGATCGCGGTGGCGCTGAGCGGCGCGGTCCTGTCGCTGGGGTCCCTGGTCGGTTTCCTCGCGGTGTTCGGCATTGCGGCACGGAACGGGATCTTGATGGTCAGCCACTTCCAGGGCCTGGAGTCAGACGAAGGCGTCGCGTTCGGCAAGGATCTGGTGATCCAGGGGGCCACTGAGCGACTCGCGCCGATCCTGATGACCGCGCTGGCGACCGGGCTCGCCTTGGTTCCGTTGGTGGTCGCCGGCAGCATTCCCGGTCACGAGATCGAACACCCGATGGCCATCGTGATTCTCGGCGGCCTGATCACCGCCACTGTGGTGAACCTGTTCGTGCTGCCGACGATGTATCTCCGGTTCGCCAAACAGAAGTCGCCCCGCTCGGCCGCGGTGCCGGGTAGCCTACGCTCCGATGCCCAGGGATGACCGCCAGGCGCGTCCGAGCGTTCCGCTCGGGCGCGGTCTCGTTCTGGGGCTGGTCGTCCTGCTGTTGGGTCTCGCCCTCTACGGAGCAACGCGGCCGCCGGACGGGACCGCGAGCGCTCCGCCTCCGGTCGGGTCGGTGACCCCGTCCGGAACCTCGGCGACGTCCGCACCCCCTGCTGATTCCGACGATGCCGACGACGAGCACGTCAAGCGCGTGGTCGTCATCTCTGTTGACGGGCTGAACCCGCTCGCGATCCACCGGCTCGGGCCTACGCGTACGCCGACCCTGCACCGGATGCTGCGCGAGGGCTCGGGCACCCTCGACGCTCGGTCGGCGTACGAGTCCACCGAAACCCTGCCCAACCACACCGCCATGCTGACCGGCCGTCGGGTCGACCCGGCCGCCGGCGGGCATGGTGTGACCTTCAACGACGACGAGGGCGGCACAGTCCACCAGACGGCGGGTGGCTATGCCACGAGCATCTTCGACGTGGTCCACGACCATGGTGGGAGCACGGCTCTCTATGCGTCCAAGCTCAAGTTCCAGTTCTTCGCGCGGACCTGGAACAAGCACGGAGCGCCGGACCGGGTCGGCCATGACGACGGACCGGCGAAGATAGACCGGGTCGCCCTGGAGCGGGACGACAGCAAGGCCGCCAAGGCGCTCGCCGACTCCCTGCGCACCAAACCGGCCACCTTCAGCTTCCTCCATGTCGCCGAGCCCGACGAGGTCGGCCACGACCACGACTGGATGGAGTCGCACTACCGGCGGGCGGTGCAGGAGACCGACCGGCTGCTGGGGACGCTGCTGGAGACCATCGACCAAGACCCGGAGCTGCGAGGCAGCACGGTGGTACTGCTGGTTGCCGACCACGGCGGCCGGTTGGATCGTGAGGGCCACGCGGACGTCACCGACCCGGCGAACTACCGGGTCCCCTTCCTCGTCTGGGGTGCCGGCGTCCGGGCGGGCGAGGACCTGTACACGCTGAACGTCGAGGCATACCGGTACCCCGGGACGGGCCGCCCCAGCTACGACGGGCCGCAGCCGATCCGCAACGGGGACCTGGCCAACCTGGTCACCGACGCCCTGGACCTTCCGGCCATGCCGGGATCTCAGATCAACGTCGACCAGCGCCTGACCGTCTTCGGCTGATCGGCGCGAGAACCTAGTGCCGCGGCTACAGACCTTCGCCCTTCGGCTAGCCGCTTGAACCGGATCCATGGTGGTGCGTCGACCGGGAAAAAGATGATGGCGGCGGTGCTAGCTGCGCGCAGGTCGGGGGTGTCAGTCGCGTCAGACCCACGATCTGCGCGCACTCGTTCGGCTGCAACGGTGGCGTCCGCAAGTCGCCGCCAAAGCGGCAAAGGTTGATGGGCAGGGCACTAGCGTTTGGGCGGCTGCCGCGGCCGCGTTCCCGAGAGCGGTGCCTGTCCTTCGGCCTTGGGCTTGGAGTTGATCAGCGCGCCGAACCACTGCCCCGTCACCGAGTGGTCGACCAGGAATGACTTGACGAACTTGGTCGCCGGGATGGCCAGCAAAGCCCCGAGCACCCCGAGCAGGTAGGACCAGAAGATCAGCGAGAGGAACGCCACGGTCGGGGTGACGCCGACGGCATCGCCGGTGAACCGCGGCTGGATCAAGGTCTGCACGACGACGTTGATCACGCAGTAGCAGATGACAACGGCGATGCTCGACCCGATGCCTCCGTCGAGCAGGGCGATGAGCGCAGGCGGCACCATGCCGATCAGAAAGCCGATGTTGGGGATGTAGTTGGTGACGAACGCGAGCACGCCCCACGTGAAGGCCAGCGGCACACCGATGATCAACAGCGCGATCACGTCGATGACGGCAACGATGAAGCCGAAGACCGAGGTGACGATCCAGTACCTCCGGGTGCCCTCGGCGAAGTCGACCAGGCCGTCGGCGATCCGCGGCCGGGCCGCGCGGATCTGGGCGACACGGCCGCGGAACCCGGCCGCGTCGAAGACCAGGAAGAAGACCAGCGCGGCGATCAGGGCGAGCAGGCCGAGCCCGCTGCTGATCGATCGGACGGCAGTCTGCGCGATTCCGGCAAAGCTGGAGAGATTGACCTGGGACGCCGCGTTCCGCAGCATCTCCGTGCTCACCCCGAACCCGGCCAGCCAGGCCAGCAGATTGTCGTACAGCGCGGTGAACTGGCCGCCGTAGGTCGGCAGCGTCGTCGCCAGCCGGGTCAGTGACCACACGACGGAGCCGAGGACCACGATGATCAACAGGTAGACGACGACCATGGTGATCACGCTCGCCGCGATCTGCGGCACCTTGCGACCCACCAGCCAGTAGTTCAGCGGGTAGACCGCGATCACGATCGTCAGGGTCAAGAAGAGCGGCCCGACGATGTCCGAGGCCTGCTTCAACCCGGCCGCGGTCACCACCAGGCCGGCGATGACCAACACCCCGAACAGAGGTGGCGGAAGCGTCTCCGATGCCGCCGGCTCGGGCTTGGCGGGGCGGGCGGCTGGCATCGGAACGGTCCTCGTCGGTCGTGCGGCCCGCCGGTCACGGATCCGCTGTGCCGACAGTCTTGCAGGGTGGGCGCCGGGCAGCGCGCTCAGATCGGTCCGTGTCGTTACCGCGCCAGGCTTGACACATGTGCGCTGGGAGCGTTCCTATTGATCAAGGACAAATATGTCCGCGTACAGGCGTTTTCCGATCGGGGCGTAGCAATGAGTGACGAGGGAACCGACAACTTCGTCGGTGGCGCGCTGCTCCTGCTGCTGATCTTCGGTCTGTACGCCGCGGCCCAAGGCGGAGTCACCACCCCTCCGTCCACGACCACGCCGGCGACTCCCCCTCCCGTCACCACCACCGGGACGCCGAACAGCACCACACAGGCGACGACGAACATTCCCGGCGGCACCCTGTTCATGTGCAGCGGTGAGCTCATCTCGACCGACAGTGTCGCGGTTGGCTCCGGCACGATGACGCTTCGGGTCTACTACGCCCCGGTCAACGGCGGACGGAACTGTGCGATCGCCACTCGGACCGGCGCGGCGAGCCTGCCGGGTCAGATGTACACCACGCTGAGGTTCGACGATTATGACGGCGACCGCTGGCCGAACTTTGCCTACCATCGAAGTACCACGAGCGCGGGCAGCTCGGGTGGGGTCTATCTCGACGACACCGACGGCGCGTGCGTGCGTGCGCGGGTGGCGTTCCGTCCCAGCAGCGGTGGTAGCCAGACCGTCATCAACTCAGGTCGCGTCAGCTGCGACTCACTCAGCGACCAAGAGGTAGAGGAAGGTAGCGGACCATCAGGACGCCGTCGATAGCGCCGATGGCCTTGATCACCTCGGGTGGTACGTCGCTGTCGACGTCGACCAGGGTGTAGGCCAGGTCGCGGCGGGACTTGTTGGTCATAGTGGCGATGTTGAGGCCGGCCTCGGCCATCTCGTGAGAGATGCCGCCCACCATGTTGGGCACGTTGGCATTGGCGATCGCGACCCGCCAGCGCGACTCGCGCGGCAGGATCACGTCGGGGAAGTTGACCGAGTTGCGGATCGTGCCGTCGACCAGGTAGTCGCGAATCTGCTCGGCGACCATCGCCGCGCTGTTCTGCTCGGCCTCGCCCGTTGACGCGCCCAGGTGCGGCAGCAAGATCACCCCGGGCTGACCGTGCAGGTGCGCCGCCGGGAAGTCACTGACGTAGCGGGAGAGCTGCCGCTCGCGTAGCGCCTCCAGCACTGCAGCCTCGTCGACCACTCCGCCGCGGGAGAAGTTGAGCACCACCGCTCCACGCTTCATCTGGGCCACCCCGCCGGCGTCGATCATGCCCCGAGTGGCCTCGACCAGCGGTACGTGCAGCGAGAGGAAGTTGCTGTGCTTGAGCACCTCGCCCAGGCTGTGCGCCTTTTTCACCGAGGACGGCAGGCTCCAGGCGGAGTCCACGGTGATCTCCGGGTCGAAGCCGATCACGTGCATGCCCAGCTTGATCGCGGCATCGGCGACCAGGCAGCCGACCTTGCCCAGCCCGATCACGCCGAGGGTGTGTCCGGCCAGCTCGTATCCGGCGAAGGACTTCTTGCCGGTCTCAACACGTGCCTCGAGATCCGGGTCCGCCGCGTCGAGCTCAGCCACGTAGCGGAGCGCGCCGTCGATATTGCGGGCAGCCAGCAGCATGCCGGCCAGCACCAGCTCCTTGACCGCGTTGGCGTTGGCGCCAGGTGCGTTGAACACCGGAACGCCGCGCGCCGACATCGCCGCGACCGGGATGTTGTTGGTGCCCGAACCGGCCCGTCCGACGGCCAGCAGCGAGTCGGGGATCTTCATCTGGTGCAGGTCGGCCGAACGGACGAGGATGGCGTGCGGCTCGACCACCTCGGCCGAGACCGCGAACCGGTCCCAGGGCAGCCGTTTCAGGCCCTCGGCCGAGATGTGGTTCAGCACCTGCACCCGGAACTTCTCAGTCATCTCGGTTCAACCCCGGCTCAGTGCGAAGTCAGCCATGTAACCGATGAGCGCCTTCACCCCCGCGATCGGCATGGCGTTGTAGAGCGAAGCGCGCATCCCGCCCACCGAGCGATGCCCTTTGAGCTGCACCAGCCCGTGCTCCGCGGCCCCGGCCAGGAACTCGGCATCCAGGCTCGAGTCGGCCAGCGTGAACGGCACGTTCATCCGCGACCGGTCGACGACCGCCACCGGGTTGGTGTAGAAGTCGCCGCTGTCCAGATACTCGTAGAGCAGCGTCGCCTTGGCGATGTTGCGTTCCTCCGCTGCCGCCAGACCGCCGGTCTCCAGCAGCCGGCGGAACACCAGGCCGGCGATGTAGACCGCGTACGTCGGCGGCGTGTTGTGCATGGAGTCGGCCTTCACGTGCGTCGCGTAGTCGAGCATCAGCGACGGCGTCGGCTGGCCGAGTCCGATCAGGTCGTCGCGGATGATCACGATGGTCAGTCCGGCCGGGCCGATGTTCTTCTGGGCGCCCGCGTAGATCAGGCCGAACTTCGACACGTCCACCGGCCGGGACAAGATGTTGGAGGACATGTCGCTGACCAAGGGAACGTCCCCGGTCTCGGGCACGAAGAAGTACTCGACCCCATTGATGGTCTCGTTGGCGGTGTAGTGCAGGTACGCCGCGTCCTCGTCGAGCTGCCAGGTCGCCGGGTCGGGGACATAGGTGAAGCTGCGGTCCTCCGCGGTGGCGACGAGATTGACTCCGCCGAAGCCCTTGGCCGCCTGGATCGCCTTCTTGGCCCACTCACCGG
Organism: uncultured Actinomycetota bacterium; assembly: GCA_963711015.1. GTDB lineage: Bacteria > Actinomycetota > Actinomycetes > Propionibacteriales > Propionibacteriaceae > Microlunatus. The sequence goes on along the minus strand of CAVQCQ010000029.1, from coordinate 134,840 downwards.
TGTGGACGTAGTCGCTGCTGGCCTTGCCGCGCAGCAGGTTCATCGGCACCATCTCGAACTGCAGGGTCGCCCCGCCCTGGAGGAAGAGCACTCGGTAGTGGTCCGGAATGGCCAGCAGGGTCCGCAGATCGGCCTCGGCCGACTCGGCGATGGAGATGAACTCCTTGCCGCGATGGCTCATCTCCATCACGGACTGGCCGGAGCCGTGCCAGTCGAGCATCTCCTCGGCGGCCTGCTGCAGGACCTCCTCGGGCAGAGTCGCCGGACCGGCGCTGAAGTTGTACACCCTTGACACGAGGCACCAATGTGCCCGTTGTCGCGGGACTGCGCAAACCGAAATGCCTAAATGCGCCCTGAGCTCGTCGAAGGCTCAGCGCGCATTCCGGTTACCGCCCGGTGCCCGCGTACACCACCGCGACCTCGGAGACGTCCAGTCCGAAAGCGGTGTGTGCGGCAGCCACGGCTCGGTCCACATCGTCCTGGTCGATCACCACCGAGATCCGGATCTCCGAAGTGGAGATCATCTTGATGTTGACCCCGGCTGCCGCCAGTGCCGAGAAGAACTTCGCCGTGACCCCGGGATGCGATCGCATGCCCACCCCGATCACGGACACCTTGCCGATCTGGTCGTCGTAGAGCACGTCGGCGAATCCCACCACGTCCTTGATCGCGGCCAGGCTGGCCATGGCCGCGGTCCCGTCGGTCTTCGGCAGGGTGAAGGAGATGTCGGTCATCGAGCTGGCGACGGCCGACTCGTTCTGCACGATCATGTCGATGTTGATGTCGGTGGCGGCCACCGCCTCGAAGATCCGGGCCGCCTCGCCGACCCGGTCCGGCACGCCGACGATCGTGATCTTGGCCTCGCTGCGGTCGTGCGCAACGCCGGAGATGATCGCTGACTCCATCGCGCTTCCTTCCTCGAGCTCGGTGACCCAGGTGCCATCCCGGTCGGAGAACGACGAGCGCACGTGCACGCGGACGTTCTCGCGCCGCGCGTACTCCACGCAGCGCAGATGCAGGATCTTGGCCCCGCAGGCCGCCATCTCCAGCATCTCCTCATAGCTGATGTGCGGGATCCGCCGGGCGCTGGGGACGATCCGCGGGTCGGCGGTGTAGATCCCGTCGACGTCGGTGTAGATCTCGCAGTAGTCGGCGCCGAGCGATGCGGCCAGCGCCACCGCGGTGGTGTCGGAGGCGCCGCGGCCCAGGGTGGTCACGTCCTTGGTGTCCTGCGCGACACCCTGGAAGCCGGCGACGATCACAACGTCGTCCTGGTCAAGGGCGGAGGTGATCCGGCCCGGGGTGATGTCGATGATCCGGGCGTTGCCGTGGGTGCCGGTGGTGATGATCCCCGCCTGCGAGCCGGTCAGCGATCGGGCGTGCATCCCTTGATCGTGAATCGCCATGGCCAGCAGCGCGGCACTCATCCGCTCACCCGCGGTGAGCAGCATGTCGAGCTCGCGGGGAGGCGGCAGCGGCGAGACCTGGAGCGCGAGGTCCATCAGCTCGTCGGTGGTGTCCCCCATCGCCGAGATCACGACGACGACGTCGTGGCCTTCGGCCTTGGTGGCGACGATCCGCTTGGCGACCCGTTTGATGCTGTCGGCGTCGGCGACGGACGACCCCCCGTACTTCTGCACTACCCGGCCCACGTTCGCCCACTGTAGTTGGGATCCGGCGCAGCGCTCGGAGATGTCCGTGGCGGCGCGGGCAGTGAAATACTGGCCGGGTGTCCAGCCGTGAGCCGCTCCGCATCGGTGACGCCGAGCGCAACCGGGCGGCCGAACTGCTGGGTGAGCACATGGCCGAAGGGCGGTTGACCCAGGCCGAGTTCGACGAACGGCTCAGTGCGGCGCTGAACGCCAAGGTCGCCACCGATCTCGAGCCGCTCTTCCGTGACCTGCCCGGGCCCAATCCTGGCAAGCCGACCGAGCTGAGCCTGCAGGAGCAGACCCGCAAGCGGGCCGACGAGCTGATGGCTGAGGCGAAGGCCAAGCAGGAGGTGCAGCCGGTCGCCAGCCCGAAGATGATCACCGCGCTCTCGGTCGCCACCACCCTGGCCTGGATCGGCGGCATGATCATCTGCTTCCGGTACACCTGGGACTACTGGTATGTGCTGCTGATCCCGGTCGGTCTGTCCATCATCACCGGCAAGCTGAAGGGATCGTTCCACTGAACGCAGAGACCGTCCGCTGGGGCATCGTCGGGCCGGGTCGGATCGCTTCAGGCGTGGCGAAGGACTTCGCGCACGTGCCGGGGGCATCCCTGGTCGCGGTGGCCAGCCGGTCGACCGAGCGAGCGGAGGCGTTCGCCGCCACGTACGGGATCGAGCGGGCCTACGGCTCCTATGCCGCGATCATGGCCGATGCCGAGGTGGACGCGATCTACATCGCTACTCCGCATCCGCAGCATCTCCAGGTGGCGCTGGCGGCGATCTCGGCCGGCAAGGCGGTGCTGGTCGAGAAGACCTTCACGGCGACCGTGGCTGGAGCGGAGCAGCTGGTCGGAGCAGCCCGAGCCGCCGGCGTATTTGCAATGGAGGCGATGTGGACCCGGTTCCAGCCGGCGATCGTCGAGGCGCGGCGGCTGGTGGACGAAGGCGCGATCGGCGAGGTACGCCAGGTGCAGGCCGATCTTGGTGTCGACCGGCCATACGACCCGACCGACCGGCTCTTCGACCCGGCGCAAGGCGGCGGCGCACTTCTTGATCTTGGTGTCTACGTGGTGTCGTTCGCGCAGTACTTCCTCGGCGTGCCGGACCGGGTCGAGGTCGCCGGGTCACTAGCGCCGACCGGGGTGGACGCGGAGGCCGGACTGCTGCTCGCGTACGCGGATGGAAAGGCCGCGTCCCTGCTGATCTCGCTGCGAGGGGCCAGCCCCGGCGCCGCACGGATCCAGGGCACAGCCGGCTGGATCGACGTGCCGCCGCGCTTCCATCATCCGAAGCGGATCGTGCTGAAGCGGCGCGGCCAGGACCCGGAAGAGATCAGCAAGCCGGCCTCCGGGACCGGCTACGCGCACGAGCTCATCGAGGTGACCGAGGCCGTGCGCGCAGGGCGCACCGAGAGCTCGATCATGCCGCTGGACGACACCCTGGCTGTGCAGCGCGTGCTCAACGGGGCCTGCGAAGCGCTGGGGGTATTCCACTCCGAGGATGTCAGCGTCGGCGACACGTCGAGTGTTCTCTAACGAAATCTACGGTTGGCGCTAGATGCGCTGATACGGTCCGAGACGTGGATCCGGTCCGGAACCCGTACGCCCCCGGCGCCGGTCAGCGCCCACCCGAGCTGGCCGGCCGGGACGCGGAGCTCACCGCCTTCGACGTCGCGCTGGAGCGGGTGGAGCGCGGTCGGCCCGAGCGCAGCCTGGTGCTCACCGGCCTGCGCGGTGTGGGTAAGACGGTCCTGCTGAATGCCCTGCGCTCCCAGGCGATGGACCGCCGTTGGGGTACCGGCAAGGTGGAGGCGCGGCCGGACACCAGCCTGCGCCGGCCGCTGACCAGCGCGCTGCACGCTGCCGTCCGCGAGCTATCGGTCCGGCACCGGGCGCCCGACCGGGTGGCTGAGGTGCTGGCCGTCCTCAAGGCCTTCGGACTGCGCGCCAACCCGCGCGGCGGCAAGCTCGTGGATCGCTGGACACCGGCCATCGACGGTCTGCCGGCCGTCGGCCGGGCGGACTCGGGCGACATGGAGATCGACCTGCTCGAGCTCCTCACCGATGTCGCCGACCTGGCCACGGACGTCTCGGCCGGTGTCGCGATCTTTCTCGACGAGATGCAGGACCTGACCCCGGAAGACGTGTCCGCCGTCTGCGCGTCATGTCATGAGCTGTCCCAGACCGCCGCGCCACTGATGCTGGTCGGCGCCGGGTTGCCGCATCTGCCCAGCGTGCTGTCGGCGTCGAAGTCCTATTCCGAACGGCTGTTCCGCTACGTCCGGATCGACCGGCTGGACTCGGCCGGCGTGCAGCGGGCGCTGCTGGCGCCGGCCGAACGCGAGGGTGCGACCTGGGCGCAGGATGCCCTCACGGCGATGGGTGTGACCTCGGGCGGCTACCCCTACTTCGTCCAGGCGTACGGCAAGGCGGCCTGGGATCACGCGCCCCGCTCCCCCATCACCGCTGCCGATGTCGCCGTGGCCGCACCCGAGGCCGAGGCCGAGCTGGCCGTGGGCTTCTTCGGCTCGCGGTACGAACGGGCCACCCCGGCCGAGCGGGACTACCTGCGGGCGATGGCCGGACTGGCCGACGACCAGTCTCCGGACGCCTCGGTCTCGACCACTGACGTGGCAACGGTGCTCGGCCGAAAGCCGTCGTCGCTCTCCCCCGCTCGCGACGCCCTGCTCAAGAAGGGCCTGGTGTTCTCCGCCGAGCGCGGCACCCTCGCCTTCACCGTCCCGCACTTCGGCCGCTGGCTGCGTACGCACCCACCCGCCTGACTCCCCCGCGTACCCCCAGGTTTCTTCTGCTCTTCACTCCCTGACTCCCTCGTCAAAATCGGACGCTGCGTCCGATACTCGCGCTGCGCTCCGGAAGTATCGGGAGCACAGCGCGAAGAACGGACGCAGCGTCCGAAACTGCAGAGGGGCGCGAAGGGGTCAGGCGCGGAAGAGGCCGCTGTACGCGTTCAGGGCGAGTTGGCCACCGAGATGGGCGTACAAGACCGTGCTCGTACGCGGGATCTCGCCCGAGGTGACCAGGTCGATCAAGCCGGCGAGTGACTTGCCCTCGTAGACGGGGTCGGTGATCATCGCCTCGAGTCGCGCGCCGAGCCGCATCGCCTCCATCGTGGACTCGACCGGGATGCCGTAGCGATCACCGGCCCAGCCCTCGAGCACGCGTGATCTCGTCATCGCGCAGATCGCGGTCCAGACCGATCAAGCTTGCCGTGTGCCGGGCGATCCGGGCCACCTGGTCACGGGTCTGCTCCAGCGTGGCCGAGGCGTCGATGCCGAGCACCCGGCGCGGCCGGTCCTGCCCCGCGAACCCGGCGATCATGCCGGCGTGCGTCGAGCCGGTCACCGTACAGACGATGATCGTGTCGAAGAAGACGCCGAGCTCCCGCTCTTGCTGCTCCACCTCGTACGCCCAGCCGGCGAAGCCGAGGCCGCCCAGCCGATGCTCCGAGGCACCGGCCGGGATCGCGTAGGGCTTGCCGCCGGCCGCCTCGACGTCCTCGATCGCCCGCCGCCAGCTGTCGCGGATCCCGATGTCGAAGCCGGCCCGGTCCAGCGTCACCTCCGCGCCCATCATCCGCGACAGCAAGATGTTGCCGACGCGGTCGGTCAGCGGGTCCGGCCAGTCCACCCAGTTCTCCTGGACGAGGCGAGCCTTGAGGCCCAGCTTGGCGGCGACCGCGGCCACCTGCCGGGTGTGGTTGGACTGGTAGCCGCCGATGGTCACCAGGGTGTCGGCGCCCTCGGCCAGGATGTCCGGAACCAGGTACTCCAGTTTCCGGATCTTGTTCCCGCCGAAGGCCAGGCCGCTGTTGACGTCGTCACGCTTGGCCCAGATCTCGGCGCCCCCGAGGTGCTGGGTCAACCGCGGCAGCGGATGGACGGGGCTCGGCCCGAAGGTCAGCGGATAGCGATCGAAGTCGGCGAGTGGCATGCCGCTGACGCTATTCCCCTGGCTGCGCAGTTTCCCATGTTGCATGGGAAACTCGCTGATTCGCTAGGAAGCTTCCTGTGGAGAGAGCGAGTTTCCCATGCAACATGGGAAACTTGGGGCGGATGAGAGAGTCAGGCGTCGACGAAGCGACGGCCCTCGAAGGCCCGGCCGAGGGTGACCTCGTCGGCGTACTCCAGGTCGCCGCCGACGGGCAGTCCGCTGGCCAGTCGGCTGACCCGTACCCCCATCGGCAGCAGCAGCCGGCTGAGATAGGTCGCGGTTGCTTCGCCCTCCAGATTGGGGTCGGTGGCCAAGATCACTTCGGTGACCGTTCCGTCGGCGAGCCGGAGGCAGAGCTCACGAATCTTGAGGTCGGCGGGACCGATCCCGTCGATCGGACTGATCGCGCCACCGAGCACGTGATAGCGGCCGCGGAACTCACGGGTTCGCTCGACCGCCACGACGTCCTTGGACTCCTCAACGACGCAGATCGTGGTCTCGTCACGTCGTGGATCGCGGCAGATCCGGCACTGGGTCTCCTCGGCCACGTTGAAGCAGACCTCGCAGAACTTCACCTTCTCCTTGACGAGTTTGAGCGTGTCGGCCAGCCGGTGCACGTCGGCCGGATCGGCGGCGAGGATGTGGAAGGCGAGCCGCTGCGCGCCCTTCGGCCCGATCCCGGGCAGCCGGCCGAGCTCGTCGATCAGGTCTTGGACCGGACCCTCGTACACGCCCGTCCCGCCTAGAAGGGCAGACCGCCGCCCAGCCCGCCGGCCAGTGGGCCCAGCTTGCTGGTGGCGAGCGCCTGAGCCTTGCCGGACGCATCGCGAACGGCCGCCACGATCAGGTCCGCAAGGGTCTCGGTGTCGTCGGGATCGACGGCTTCGGGCTTGATGGTCAGCCCGATCAGTTCGCCCGTCCCCGTGGTCGTGACGGTGACCAGCCCGCCCCCAGCCGTGCCCTCGACCTCCGTCTCCGCCAGCTCCTGCTGCGCGGCAAACAGCTGCTCCTGCATGGCTTGGGCCTGAGCGAGCAGACCGGACATATCGCCTTCGGGAATCATCTTCTGCAAGTCTCCTCGTCGCTGGTGGCGCCCCACAGCCTACGTGGACTGCTCCCGGTCTCAGTGGTCCGGCAGCAGGGAGATCTTCTGCCAGATCTTCCGGCTCATGCCGGTGGTCAGAGTCTCGATCGTGCTGACGGTGTCCAGGACGACGGCGTCCTGGCTCTCCTCGGCGCACAAGGCCGCGATCTTCCCGAGCAGGCTGAGCATCTCCGAGCAGTAGTCCAGGTAGTGCTCCATGTCGTCTCGGGAGAGGGCGGGGTCGACCGACTCCCGGGTGGCGTGAAAGTCGGGCCGGAGCCGCTCGGGGTCCTTGGTGAGCTGGTGCATGTCGACGATGTGGGCCAGCGATCTCACCCGGTGCAGCTGGGCCAGGAGGTAGCTGCGCTCGATGCGGTTCGGCAGCGCGTAAAGGAAGAACACCGCGATGGCGGCGAACACGAGGTCGTTGATCGTCGACTCGATCAGGGGAAGCCATTCGAACGAGCGGTCCGGACCCTCGGTCGGGGTTCCGCTCAGGAGCAAGCTCACCGCGATCACCGTGACGATTACGATGACCGCGCTCAGCGCACGGGAGGTCAGCCGGATCCACCGCAGCCGCCGGCGAGAGGCGGACGCTGTGTCAACGACCTGGCTGGCCACTGTGATGAGTTCGCTCGCGGCCCGTCGAAGTCCGCGCTCCGGGAAACGGGCGGCGATCCGCCGCTCCAAGCGCTCGATCGTGGCGACCACATGGGCGGCGTCGAGGCGCTCGTACGCCGCGGGCACCGGGAGCGTCACCCGCCCGGTTCCTCCTCGACGATGAACTCCGCGCCGAGGTGCCGGGCGAGCAGCTCCGACGGCGACTCGTTCGCGTCGTCCAGATCCGTGTCGTCGCGGCTGGCCGCAGCATCGCGCTCGTCATGCCGAGTCGGCTCGGCGGGTGCCGGTTCCGCCCGGTCCGGCGTACGCGGGGGCGCGGAAGCGCCGGCGCCCCCCGGGTCGACCATGGTCTCGATCTTGAAGTCCGCGCCGAGCACGACCACGATCGCCTCGCGCAGCACGTCCTCGCTGCCGCCGCGGCCGAAGCTGTCGCGAGCCCCGGCGTTGGCCATGGCCAGCAGCAGGGTGTCGTTGCGAAGCTCAGCGACCTGGGCGTTCTGGCTGAGCAGGATCCAGGTGAACCGCCGCTTGCCCTTGACCTCCTCGAGGACCTCGGGCCACAGCCGGCGCACGTCGGTGACGGTGAGCCTCGCGCCGGGGGCCGCGTCAGCGCGCGTGGCTTCGGCACTGAGCGCGGTGTCGTCGCTTTCGGCGCCCGCCGGGCCGCGTACGTCGGTCGGCGGCGGCCCGTCGACCGCCTCAGGGCGTTGAGCCGTGGGCTCGGGAGGCGGCGGCTGGACCGGAGCCGCGATCGGACGAGTCTCCGGAGCCGGAGCCGCCGACTCCGTCGAGCCCGTCACACCGATCCGGCGCTCCAACCGGTCGAGCCGGGCGTGTACGCCGCGGTCGTCGACGTCGGCGCCCGGCAACAGCACGCGGGCGCACATCAGCTCCAGATGCAGGCGTGGGGCGGTGGTGCCTCGCATCTCCGTGAGCCCGACGGCGATCACCTCGGCCGCTCGGGTCAGCTCCCCCGGACCCAGCGACGCTGCCTGCGACCGGAGCCGCTCGGCCTGGTCCGGTGCCACCTCGACCAGGCCCGAGGACAGCGCATCGGGCACGGCCGCGACGATCACCAGGTCGCGCAGCCGACGTAGCAGGTCCTCGGCGAACCGGCGTGGATCCTGGCCCACCTCGATCACCTTGTCCACGCAGGCGAACACGCCCCCGGCATCGCCCGCCGCGAAGGCGTCCACGAACTCGTCCAGCAGCGAGTCCGGCGTGTAGCCGAGCAGGGCGGTGGCCTGCCGATACCCGACGCCGTTGTCGTCGGCGCCGCCGAGCAGCTGGTCGAGAACCGACAGCGAGTCCCGCACCGACCCGGCACCGGCTCGGACCACCAGCGGCAGCACCGCCGCCTCCACCGCGATCCCCTCGGCGGCACAGAGCTTGCCGAGGTAGTCGGTGAGCACCCGCGGCGGCACCAGCCGGAACGGATAGTGGTGTGTCCGGGACCGGATGGTGCCGATGACCTTGTCCGGTTCGGTGGTCGCGAAGATGAACTTGACGTGCGGCGGCGGCTCCTCGACCAGCTTGAGCAGCGCGTTGAAGCCCGCCGTGGTCACCATGTGGGCCTCGTCGACGATATAGACCTTGTAGCGGCTGGCCACCGGGGCGAAGAAGGCCCGCTCCCGCAGGTCCCGCGCATCGTCGACACCGCCGTGGCTGGCCGCATCGATCTCGATCACGTCGATACTGCCCGGAGCGCCGCGGGCCAGGTCCTGACAGGACCGGCACCGCCCGCAGGGCACCGGCCGCGGACCGAGCTCGCAGTTGAGGCAGCGCGCCAGGATCCGGGCGGAGGTGGTCTTGCCGCAGCCGCGCGGTCCCGAGAACAGGTAGGCGTGGTTGACCCGGTTGTTGGCCAGCGCTCGCTGCAAGGGTTCGGTGACGTGCTCTTGGCCGATCACGTCCGCGAAGGTGTCGGGGCGATACCGCCGGTACAGCGCCAGTGGCGGTCCACCAGCCGCAGCCGGTTCCTCGAACAGCGCCTCGTCCTGCTGGTGGACGTACGCCTCGGTCTCGTTCGCGTCGAGGCCCGGCTCGCCCAGCAGCGGTTCGTCCACGCCAGCACCTTATGCCCGGCCGCCGACACCCCTGCCGCCTCTTCGGTGGTTGCCTCCCGCCACCCGCAGAATCGGACGCTGCGTCCGAAACCTGCACTGTGCGCCGGAAGTAGCCGGAGTGCAGCGCAAGTAACGGACGCAGCGTCCGATTCTGCAGCCGGGCGAAAGGCGAGTCGGCGAGGCCCTCCAGCGACGGCGGCGATTACGCTGCCGCGAGTGGACCTGCGCTGGTTGCTGCTCGACGCCGACGGGGTGATGCAGCGGGTCCGCGACGGCTGGCTCGATGAGCTGACGGCGCACGGTGGCGATCGGGGTGAGGAGTTCGTGCTGGCGGTGTTCGCGGCCGAAGTGGCCTGCCTGACCGGAGACGACTTCGAGGCGGCGATGCACGAGGTGGCCCGGCGGTTCGACATCGACAGTCCGCTGGAGATGATCACCGCATCGAAGTACTGGATCGACGTCGACCCCACGATGATCGGCGCGGTGCGGGCACTCCGGAAGCTCGGCATCCGCTGTGCCCTGGCCACCAACCAGCAGAACCTGCGTGGCGGCTACATGCGGCGCGCACTTGGCTTCGGCGAGGTGTTCGACGAGCAGTTCTACTCCCACGAGCTCGGTGTCGCCAAGCCTGATGCGGACTACTTCCGAGCCGTCCTGGAGCGGATCAAGGTCCCGGCCGAGACCGTGCTCTTCCTGGACGACCGCGACGAGAATGTCGAGGGCGCCCGTGCTGCCGGCATACCGGCCGAGCTCTTCCCGCGCGACGGCGGAGCGCCCGCCCTCCGCGCCATCCTCGCGGAACGCAGCGTGAACCTGTGACGATCCGGATCGGCATCTCCGGCTGGACCTATGGCCCGTGGCGTGGGCGGTTCTATCCGAAAGGCCTGCGGCATCGCGACGAGCTCGCGTTCGTGGCCCAGCGGATGAACAGCGTGGAGATCAACGGCAGCTTCTACGCGCTGCAGCGCCGGTCGAGTTATCTGACCTGGGCGGACGCCGTGCCGGAGACCTTCGAGTTCGCTGTCAAGGCGCCGCGGTTCATCACTCACATGAAGAAGCTGTCCGACATCGACACCCCGCTGGCCAACTTCTTCGCTTCCGGAGTGCTGGCGCTCGGCCATCGGCTCGGCCCGATCCTGTGGCAGCTGCCACCCAACTTCGGCTTCAACGCCGAGCGGGTCGCGTCCTTCCTGGGACGCCTGCCGCGGACCGCACGGACGGCCGCCAAGATCGCCGAGCGCCATGACCACCGCGTCAAAGATGATCAACCGCAGCTCACCGCCCCGGACCCGCACCATCGGCTGCGGCATGCGTTCGAGGTCCGGCACCGAAGCTTCCGCACCGACGAGTTCTACGCCATGTGCCGCGAGCACCGCGTCGCGCTGGTGCTGTCCGACAACCCCGGCCAGTGGCCGATCTTCGAGGAGAACACCAGTGATCTCCGGTACGTGCGGCTGCACGGGCATGAGGAGCTGTACGCCAGCGGCTACAGCGACGAGTCCCTCGACCAGTGGGCGACCAAGATCAACTCTTGGACCGCGGCCGGTCAGGACGTCTACGTCTACTGCGACAACGACATGAAGGTGCGAGCACCGTACGACGCCATGGGCCTGATGGCTCGGCTCGGGGTGACGCCGATTGACGAAAGGGGGACGACCGACCCCCCTTGAACCCCCCGCGCCGCGCCAATAGCACACGGGCGCGCGGCAAAGATCGACGAAGGGGGGACGACCCCCCATGAACCCCCCGCGCCGCGCCAATAGCACACGGGCGCGCGGCAAGCTGACTCTCGGCCTCACTCGGGCGATCCGACCTCTTGGTCGCGGACGGCCGCCAGAACCACCGCCACCATGGCGCCGATCAGCAGCGCACCGCCCAGTATCGAGTCACCGCGGGCGGCGAGCGCGTTGGCATCGAACGATGTGACCGGGTCATCGAGAAGAGCCTCGTAGGCGACAACGGTCGCGCCGAGCAGCGCAGCGCCGGCGAAGAGGAGCAGCCGGGACGGGCGCGGAAAGTCCGCGTTGCCCTGCCGGGTCACCTCCCCACCGGTCAGGAAGCTCCAGACCAACCCGAAGATCACGACAGCGCTGGCCCCCAGCGCGATGGACTGCGGGTCGCTGAAGACGTCACGGAACCCGAAGAACCAGCTCAGCAGTGCCGCCGCGAGTAGCGCCTCGACCCGCTGCGGCGTGAGAACCCGCGCAGTCGCCCAGACCACCGTCAGCACGCCGACGATGATCGCGACGAGCAGCGGCAGGTAGACGGTGCTGGGTTCGATGCCGAAGAACAGCGCGAAGATCAACAACGTTGCCACGATGCCCAGCAGCTCGGCGGTGCCGCGGTCCCCCCGCGCGGCCCGCCAGATCCCCGCGGCCATGATCAACAATGCCAGGCCCAGTCGGGCGGACCGGCCGCTCAACAGCCCAGCGACCTCACGCAGTGCGTCAGCCGCAGCTCCGACCGCGCCGGCTGCGCCGGCTTGCCCGGCACCGCCAAGGAGCTGGACCAGGTAGCCGGGTGGGGACAGCGCCAGCAGCTGCAGCAGCAGCTCGAGTGTCAGCAGCACGGCGATCGCTACCGCCACTCGCTGCAGGTCCCGGCCCAGGTCCACGATCAACGTCGACCTGGCCCGGACCCGATCGGCGACGGCGTCCAGCACCGACCAGACGATCCAGCAGGTGATCAACAATCCCAGCGCGGTCAGGATCTGCGGTTCGGAGCCGATCCTGCTCGCCCACCAGGCGCGGCCCTCGGCGTACAGCCGCCAGACGACGACCATGATCAAGATCACGACCAGCGCGCGCCGCGGCACCGCGGCCCGGACGGCGTCGACGCTCCAGACCACAGCGGTGTAGCCGAACTGCGCGAGTGCGTAGCCCGCGGCCAGCACGATGGGGGCGGCCAGCAGCCCGACGTTGATCAGCAGCGTCTCGGTGAAGTCGAGGTAGCCGCCGGGCCCACTGGCCAGCCCGAGCGCGACGACGTCGACCGTCGACAGCACGGTTGCCGCGGTCAACACCAGGAGAACGACGACGAACTCCCACCAGGAGAACGCCCGGCCGGCCCGCAGCACACTCATGGCGGCCAGCAATGCCAGCGTCACCGCGATGATCATCAGATCGGCCAGCACGCCGGCCTCGGCTCCCGAACCCAACCCCACCGCGCAGAGATAGATCGTGCTGGTCGCGAGCCCCAGCACCCTCCCCCACCAGGGCGTGTGCAGCGCGGCGGTCTGCAGCAGCGCCAGGGCCAGGAGCAACAACAGCACTTGCAGCCAGACCAGCCGAAGCGGTGCGGTCAGCCACGGAGCGAAGCACACCAGCAGCAGCGCCACGCCGAAGCCGATGACCGTCGCGATCATGATCGCGGCGAATCCGGCCGGCGTGCCCCGCCAGGTGGGGAAGCCGTCGCGTAGCGGCTCGACGAAGACCCGCCGCAGCACGGCACGGAGGCTCACACCCGGCGCGACCCGCGCCGGCGTCGGTGGCGGATAGTCCAGCCAGTCCTCGCGAGGCGTCGGAGAGAGATCGGAGGTCATCGAACCTCGATCGTCTGCTCCGGCAACACCAGATAGCACCCCTCGCGGGCCGGCGCCACCGCGCTGACGGTCCCGTCGAGCAGCCCGCTCGGCGCGGTCAGGTCCACCGCCGTTCGACCGACCGTGTCGACGAACGTGAGCGACTGCGTGCCGATCAGCAACGCACCGTCGGGGCTGCACTCCAGTCGTTCCGCCCGCTGCCCGGTCCAGGTGATTTCACCCGTCACCGGCGCGATTCCGTGCGTCGCCTGCTCAGTCGCCACGACCGCACCCTGGCCGATCGTGCACAGATCGACGATCGAGGCGTCGAACTGGCGGTTCCAGAGGAACTCCGACTGCTGAGCGCCGTACCCCTCCAACCGCATTCCTCGACCGAGGTACACGGTGTGGGCATCGAGGCCGAGACTGGTGAACGGCTCCGCGACCTGACCGCTGAAGGCCTGCTGGCCGTCCGGCGTCCAACCCCAGACCCCACCGGCGGTGTCGATGGCGAGCACCACCCGCTCGTCGGCAACGACACCCCGCTCGATCGGCCGCTTGACCTCCTGACGCCAGATCACCTCGCCCGTCGTGCTGGACAGCCGCCACACGGAGCCGTCCTGCGTGGCGAACGTGAGGGTATCGGTGAGAGCGACGATCTTGCCCGCCACCAGGCTGGTCGGCGCGGTGCTTCGCCACGCCCGCAGGCCCTCCGAGTCGTACGCGACCAGCTCACCCGCGCCGGTGGCCGCCACAGTGAGATCCCCGGCGGTCGTCACGGTGAGGATGTTGCCGCCGGGATGGGCCCGCCAGATCCGCGTCACCTGTTGCGCGACCACGGCGTACGCCTCCAGGTCCGAGCCGGCGGCGGTCGGCACCACGAGCTGGCCGCGACCGTTGACCACCGGGGCAGCCTGCAGCCGGGATCGGCCGATCGAAGCCTGACCCAGCGGCTCCGGCCAGGACAGCGGCCGGGTACGCCAGGCCGCCGCGCCGGACCAGTCCGGCGGCCGGTTGGCCAGTTCGGCAGTGCCGACCCCGGCCAGCGCCGGCTCTGGCGAGACCGCCAACTCGACCACTGGCCCGATCCGGGTCTCCCAGCGGACGGCGGTCAGGCCACGGCCTCGGCACAACCGGACGACGACGGCGGCCGCGGAGCTCGGCACTCTGATCCCGGTCTCCTGACAGCCGTCGATCTCCTCACGGGCGGTGACCTCGACCGTGGTCTCACCCGCCACGCTGTCCGAGCTGATCATGGTCACCGTCTGCCGCGCCGCCGGCCGGCCGCGCTCGGTGAGAACCACCACCCCGGGAGCGAAGGTCACGAAGGTGTTGCTGCGCCGGCCGGCGCCGATGAAGCGAACCGATCCCTCGTCCGCGACCAGCAGCACCTCGGCGTCCGCGGCGGCCGGGCCGGCCAAGGTGGCCCGAAGATAGCTGGCCGCGGCCTCCTTCCGGTTGCGGGGCGGAGCGACCGCTATCGCCCCGATCGCACTGGCCTGACGGATCGACCCGGACGTGATCACTGCCTGTTCCATCTGCCACCACGGTCCGTCGCGACCGTTGACCGAGTCGGCCGAACCGTCCACCGGAAGGAAGTCGTCGTAGATCGTGGGCGGCCGAAAGACGACCGCGACCGCCGCCAAACTGGCGAGCAAGCTCACGATGACCGCCAATGTCGGAAGGAGCCGGCGCAGCCCGGCCCGGCCGGGCGGGCTCGGCGAGTCGGTCATCGCGCTCCCAAGGAAAGCGGTATGAAGTGGGGTCGCTCCGCGGAGTGGGTCCGACTTGCAGCGTACGCAGTCACAGCTCGCCGCTGGGGCCGGAGGTCGCTCCGCTCCCGCCGATCTTGAAAGCCCCCCGCGTACCCGAAAGAGCTCACTTACCCTTGCTGCCGTCAAGCCCTGGGGGGGTTGGGTGAGGTATCGCCACGCGAGGGACCGGGTCGAGTGTACGCGACGCGCGGAAGACACTCTGGTGAGTCTTGACCGGACGGTCTAAACTCGACGCGGCTGCTGGTTCGGCAGCCTTCTCGGTCTCCGCCTTGTGTCCGCGGACGTGGTCTCACAGAGGTTGATTCATGTCCGGGGAAAGACTGACCAGCAAGCGCGTCGCGGCGTACGACGGGTCCGAGCCAGTCCGGGTCTTGCGGATGGACGACGCCTGCGCCCAGCAGCGCATCCTCGAGCTGGAGCGTGAGGTGGCTCAGCTTCGCGCGGGACTGGTGTCGCGTGAGCGAATCGGCGTCGCGACAGGACTGGTGGCCGAGCGTCTCGGCCTGGCGCCGAACAACGCGTTCGCGATGTTGCGGGCGGCCTCACAAACCTGCAACGTCAAGATGCGCGACGTTGCGCGGCTGATCGTCGAGGCGCACAGCGGGCAGCTGGCCGAAGCGGACGTCCCGCTCGCCGATGATCTGCACTACCTGATCTTCGGTCAGGACGCCCGGCCGGCTCCCCGCCCGCCCATCCAGTGATGACCACTCAACCGGCCTCGACGGGGCTGGAAGCGCTGTCGACCTCGTCGGCCGTGCCCGAGCCGGACGAATCGGCCTCGGTTCAGCGGCTGGGCGTGGTCGTGACATCGGCGGTGGAGCTCCTGGGCGTTGACGGGATCGGCGTGATGCTGCTCGACGAGGACGACGTGCTGCGTGCTGTCGGCTCCACCGACCGATCGGCGGCGATCCTGGAGGAGGTACAGGCGGAGCTGCGCAGCGGGCCGGGGGTCGACTGTACGAGCCGGGGCGAAAGCGTTGCGGTCTCCGACCTGGCGAGCGATCCCGCGTACGCCGATCTCTGGGCGCGGGTGCAACACACCAGGGTCCGAGCGGTGTTGTCCGCAGCGGTCCGGGTCCGGGGGATCGTCACCGGCAACCTCAATGCCGTGATGTATCGGCCCCACGACTGGACGGCCGATGAGATCTTGGCCAGCGAGGCGTACGCCAACGTGGTGGCGGTGACCTTGGACCTGGCCGGTCGGACCGCCGACGCGGCCCACCAGTTGAACCGGCTCCGGTCGCGGTGGCGGCTGGTCCGCATGTCCGATGCCACCGGGACAGGATCGTCGGCCCTAGAGTAGACAGCTGCGACTCGGTCCGCGGAAGGACGGCAACGGTATGCCGATAGACATGGACGCGCTGACCACGAGCCTTCGTCGGCTGGCGGCCCGCAGCGACAGCGACCAGGACGTGGTCGCCTCGCTGAAGGCGGTCACCGAGGCCTGTGAGGCTCTGTTCGGCGTCACCGGCAGCGGCATCATGATTGCCGACGAGCAGGACATCACCCGGTACGTGGCCGCGTCCGACGGATCCGGCCGCATTCTCGAAAGCGCGGAGTCGGAAACGGGTGAAGGGCCGTGCACCGATGCTTTCGTGCTGGGCAAGACCGTGGCGACGCCTGATCTGCTGAGGGACACCCGTTGGCCCACATTGGCTCGAATCGTCGCCGGTTTGGACATCCGCGCCGTGCTCGGCGTGCCGCTGCGGCTCGGGGCCACCACCGTCGGAACCTTGGACGTCTACCTCGATCATCCACACGAGTGGGAGGACGGTGAGCAGGCAGCCCTGGTCCGTTACAGCGGGGTGGCCGAGACGACCCTGACCGCGGCGTTGTCGGCCCACAAGGCCAACGAGATCGCGGAGCAGCTGCAGTATGCACTCGACTATCGGGTGGTCATCGAGCGCGGCGTCGGCTATCTGATGGCCCGGGACGGAGTCGATGCGGTCATCGCCTTCAACCGGCTCCGTCGAGCCGCCCGGGATTCCCAGGCCCGCATCGGCGATGTCGCCAGCCGCCTCCTCGCCTCCGGCCGGCTTCCCAACGAGCCCATGGGCTAACGCGGGCTGCGGTTTCGAACGCTGCGTCTGATTCTCGCGCTGGACTCCGGTTACTTCGGGCGTACAGCGCGAAGATCTGGCGTGCAGTGCGCCCCCACGAGCAAGAGCGATGAGTTCTCTCGCCGATCGGAGTCAACATTCTTAGACTCGACGGAATGGGGACGTCATGAACCAGACCAAGCCACGGGCGATCGATCTCAGGTCCGCCACCGACCGCACGTTCCTGCACGTGCTGGTCAACACCCTGCTGGTGTCGGTGATGAACTTCACCGTCTGGTTCGCCGTCACGTTCTGGGTCTACCTGGAGACCCGCTCGGTGCTGGCGACCGGCATGGTGGCCGGGATCTTCCTGGTGGCCACCGCGCTGAGCGGAATCTGGTTCGGCAGCCTGGTGGACCACCACAGCAAGAAGCGGGTGATGCAGGGCTCGGCGCTGGTCTTCGTTGGTGCTGTACGCGGTCTCCTTCGCGATCTACCAGTTGACGCCCGAAGGAGGTCTTCACCGATCCGGCCAGCATTCGGCTGTGGGTCTTCATCGTGCTAGCGATGATCGGCGTGATCGCCGGCAACATCCGGACGATCGCCCTGTCCACATTGGTGACGGTGCTGATCCCCGAGGAGCGGCGGGACCGGGCGAACGGACTGGTCGGCATGGCCACGTGGAGTGACCTTCCTGGTCACCTCGGTGATCAGCGGCGTCCTGGTGGCCGCCGGCGACATGTTCTACGTCCTGCTGCTGGCGATGGCGCGTGCTCGGACTCGCAGTCGTGCACCTGGGGACTGATCACCGTGAACGACCGGCCGGCGCACGCGTCGGAGCCCGATGAGTCAGCAGATCCGGAACGATCATCGGATCGACCTGCGTGGCACGCTCCGGCTGGTTCGCGGCGTACCCGGGCTGCTGGCCCTGATCGGCTTCTCCTGCTTCAACAACTTCCTCAGCGGCGTGTTCATGGCGCTGATGGACGCGTACGGGTTGTCCCTGATGTCCGTGCAGGCCTGGGGCCTGCTCTGGGGTGCCCTGAGCGCCGGGTTCATCATCGGCGGATTTGCGGTATCCCGGACCGGGCTGAGCTCGAATCCGCTACGGCTGTTGCTCTTGGTCAATGTGGTGATGTGGAGCATCACGATCTTGTTCCCGCTCCGGTCCTCGATCATCATGCTGACGGTCGGCATGGCGATCTTCATGCTGATCATCCCGTACGCCGAGGCGTCCGAGCAGACGATCTTGCAACGGGTCGTGCCGTACGAGAGGCAGGGCCGGGTCTTCGGGTTCGCGCAGAGCGTGGAGATGGCCGCGTCTCCGCTGACCGCTTTCCTGATCGGGCCGCTGACCCAGTTGATCTTCATCCCGTTCATGACGGACGGTACCGGTGCTGAGGTGATCGGACCGTGGTTCGGCACCGGTCCCGACCGGGGGATCGCGCTGGTCTTCGTACTGACCGCGGTGATCGGACTGATCGTGACGATACTGGCGTTGAACAGCCGGTTCTACCGGCAGCTGAGTGCGCGGTACGCCGAGAGCGCCGAGTCGGTGTCCGCGGAGTCAGCGACAACCTGAGCCGTCGATCACTGACCATGCGCGGAATCAATCTCGGCAACGCTCTCGACGCGCCCGGCGACGCACCCGCGCTCCGGCCCAGCGAAGCCCATCTGGATGTAATCCGCGAGGCAGGCTTCGATGCCGTACGCCTTCCCGTGCGGTGGTCAGCACACGCCGCGGCCACGGCGCCGTACAGCCTCGACCCGACCTTCACTGTCGGCGTCGATCGCCTGGTGGCGGCCGCGCTGGACCGCGGCTTCCGGGTCATCGTCGATCTGCATCACTACGACGAACTGCAGCAGGATCCGCACGGCCATGCTGAGCGGTTCGCCGCCCTGTGGGAACAACTCGCCGCCCACTACGCGCAGCAGCCGCCGACGCTGTGGCTGGAACTACTCAACGAGCCGCGCGCCCGGCTTACCTCACCGATCTGGAATGCGCTGCTGCGCCGCGGGCTCGAGGCGATTCGCGCCGCCGATCCGACTCGGACCGTGGTAGTCGGCCCGGTCGCGCAGAACGACGTCGCCGCGCTCGAGGACCTCGACCTGCCGCCCGACCCGAACCTGGTGGCAGCTGTGCACTACTACGCGCCGATGCGATTCACCCACCAGGGCGCGCACTGGGTGAACGGCGCTGCCAGCTGGCTCGGCACCACCTGGGACGGGACGGACGCCGAGCGCGCAGCAGTGACCACGGATCTGCAGGCTGCCACGGCGTGGGCCCGCCAGAGCGGCGTACCGATGCTGGTCGGCGAGTTCGGCACCTATGACCGAGCAGATGCCGCGTCCCGGGTGCGCTGGACGGCGCACGTGCGCGCCGAGCTCGACCGGCTCGGCGTCGACTGGTGCTATTGGGACTTCGGCACCGACTTCGGCGCGTACGACGTGGACCGGGCGGCGTGGCGGCAGCCTCTGCTGCGGGCGCTGCTGCCCGACTCACGGCCGGGATAGGGTGCCGCGGTGACCTGGGTCGAGGACTTCGACGGGCCAGTCGGCGCGCCCGTCGACCCGTCGACCTGGGGCTTCGAGGTCGGCGGACACGGCTGGGGCAACGCGGAGCTGCAGACCTACACCGACCTCACCGACAACGCCGGCCTTGACGGCCACGGCAATCTCGCGATCACCGTGCGACGCGACGCGCGTGGCCGCTACACGTCCGCGCGGCTGATCACCAAGGACCGGTTCGGGTTCCGGTACGGCACGGTCAATGCCCGGATCCGGCTGCCCGGCGGCCGTGGGATCTGGCCGGCGTTCTGGATGCTGGGGCAGGACATCGATGCCGCGGGCTGGCCCGACTGCGGCGAGATCGACATCCTGGAGAACTTCGGCACCGACCCGGCCGCGGTGCACGGCACCGTCCACGGCCCGGGCTACGCCGGCCGGTCCGGCGTAACCGGTTCATGTGATGCCGGTGTCGACCTGGCCGACGACTTCCACGACTACGCGGTGCGCTGGGAGCCGGGGCGGATCAGCTGGCTGCTCGACGGGCATCTGTACCACGAGGTCGCGCCGGCCGACCTGCCCGGTCCGTGGGTCTTCGACCACGACTTCTATCTGCTGCTCAACGTCGCGGTCGGCGGCCGGTTCTCGGTGCCGCCACCCGCCGACCTCGCATTCCCGCGCACGATGCTGGTCGATCGGATCAGCGTCGAATCGGCCTGAGGCTCAGCGAGCGCAGCCGATGGCGCTGCCGGGCAGCAGTGGCAGCACGGCCAGCACCCGCTGACGATCGTCGAATGTCCACCGCGCACCCCGATTGTCCAAGGCGGCGGCGTAGACGCTGGTGGCCTCCTCACCGGTGAGCAGGCCGCACGCGATGCCCGGATAGCGGCGCTCGGTGGCGGTCAGGAAGCTGTCCGGATCAGGCCCCGGCCAAGGCGGCGCGTCGGTGTCCTGGCCGTAGCTCGGGTCGAGCTCCAGGACGCGCACCTGCTCCGGCTGGTACGGATCCAGTGCGGCGTCGCCCGGCAGCGCGTACGCGCGGTCGATCAGCTCGGCGAGCCGGCGCCGATTGCGAGCCTGCAGGACGCTGACGTCCTTCTCGAATGCCTCGTCGAAGGCATAGACCTGCACCGAACGCTCCCCGCCCGCACCATGCAGCCGGACCGTCGTGAAGGGCAGATCGGTCACCCCGGGCGTACCGAAATCGGTGCGGTCGTTGATCAGGTCGGACGCCTCCGCCTCGGCCGCGAACTCGGCGACCGCAGTGGAATTCACCATCGAGACCGAGTAGGCCGGCGGGCTGTCGTACGGTCGGTTCTCGTCGACGAACTGGATCACTCGACCATCGCCGTAGACCACGAGAGCCGGACCGGAGAAGGCGAGGACGAGAGGTGGAACCAGACCGCCGTACGCCTCGACCTGGAACACCGCCTGGTCCGCCGGCAGTGGAGTGGGCGTGGTCTTGGGCTGCCCCGGCACTCCGATGTGGCACCCGGTGAGGACCAAGATCACGACTGGAGTGATCAGCCGGCTGGCCCACCGGAATCCGTGCACCAACCACCTCCGTCTGCCCTGTGCGCCACCGTACGCGGAGGCGAGGTCAGCCGGGGCAGCCGCGCAGATCTCGGTTCAGTCTCCTTGCCTCAGCCGGTAAGGTTCCGCGCGGAGGATTCGCCTAGAGGCCTATGGCGCTCGCTTGGAAAGCGGGTTGGGTGCAAGCCCTCGCGGGTTCGAATCCCGCATCCTCCGCTCCTGATGAGACTGCGGCGGCGTCTCGCTGAGGCGTTCTGTTGCCCGAGCCCGTTGCCGACGAGGTACGTTCAGCAGCTGTGCGCACAGCCCGGCGTAGTTTGGCCTACGCAGCTCGAGGGAGGCCAGGCGTCAGCGAATCAGCGTAGGTCCGGACCCACCTGCCGGGCCGTTGTCTCGGCCTGCTCCTTACTGACCTCGATGGTCCGGCCACAGGCAGTACAGGTGTCGAAGTACTTCGTACCGACCGAGAAGAGGGGAATGAAGAAAAGCGAGAACTTGCGGCTCTGCTTCGTCAGCTGATGTGCGGCGTGGTTGCCGCAGGTTTCGCAGGGGAGGACCAGCGTTGCGAGCAGGGCCTCCGTCACTCCTAGGCCGCCGATGATCAACATGTCACAACATCCCCACTACTAGGTTCGGCCGATCCTGGATCTGCTATCGGCACCAACCCATGCCCTACCCAGCCGGCCACCGCCTCAAGCGCGGTCAGCGCCAGGTGCGCCGATCCCACCACTCCTTCAGCGGATGCTTGACATTCAATCTGCGACGACCGCCCAACCGTGCGGAGCGACGGCTCCGCCTGCGACGGCTGGCTGGGCCTCCAGCACGTCCGCTGCGTCGCCGAGCACCAACGGCGCGCTTCCCAGGTTCAGGGCCAGAGCCAAGGACTCCTGGCCATGTCGGGCCCGGGAGCGCACCACCAGACGAGCCCTGTCCACCAGTTCAATGGTGATCACCGCGTCGACCAGCCAGGAGTGGCGCCGGCGGAGCCCGATCATCCGCCGATATGCCTGCTCCACTTCCTGGTGGGAGTGATCGAACAGCCCTCGCTCGTACGGCATCTGCGGTCGTACGGCATCGTCGCCGCTCGGGCGATTCTCCTTGATCGCCTCCAGACCGAACTCATCGCCGTAGTAAACGCTGGGCACTCCGGGTAGAAAGCACAGCAGCGCCACCGCGTGCGACCAGTGCCGCCGGTCGCGGATCTGGCTGGCCACCCGGGAGACGTCATGGTTGCCCAGAAACGTCAGCGGCAAGAAGTGCTCCACGAACCTCGCGTGGCGGCCCAGCGTCCACTCCAGCTCGTGGAAGTTGACGCTGTCGATCGAGGACCAGATGGCCCACCACAGCTCGTACTCGGTGACCGAGTCCAGCCCAGCCGTCTGCACATAGTCGACGTAGTCGCCGTGAATCATCTCCCCGACAAACCACGCGTCGGGAAACTCCCTGCGTACCTCCGGGAGGACCGCGGCCCAGAACTCCGCCGGTACGGCGTACGCCGCGTCCAGCCGCCAGCCGTCGATGCCGCGGCGCAGCCAGTGCAACATCACCTCGCGCACGAACCCCTGCACGCGCGGCGAGCCGTGGTTGAGGGTGATGAGATTCTCGTGACCCTCGAAATAGTCGGCGGTGATCACACCGGCGGTGTCGTAGAGCTTGGACACCCATGTCTCGGCCTCAGACCCGGGTCCTTCGGCCAGTGCCTGCGCAACCGGCGGGAAGTTGCGCCCCGTATGGTTGAAGACGCCGTCCAGAAGGAGCCGTACGCCCCTGGCTCGGCAGGCCGCGACCAGGCCGTCGAAGTCCGCGTCGTCACCCAGACGGGGATCGATCCGGAAATAGTCCACCGTGTCGTAGCCGTGGCTGGTTGAGGCGAAGATCGGGCCGAGCAGCAAGCCGTTCCCGCCCCAGGAAATCAAGTGGTCGAGCCACCCACGCAGCCGTGGCAGTCGGTTTGTCTCACCCCGGACCGAGGCCAGCTCCTTCTCGGCTCCGAGGAAGCCCAGGGGATAGACCTGCCACCAGATCACGTGGTCAACCCACGACCCCATCGTGACCTCCGCCCTCTGCGACGCGCCGTGTCAGTGCTACTGCCGGACCGGCTTGCGACACCAACGACTCGATCGTGTCCGCGATCGTCGCCAAGGGATCGCCCGCGCCCATGATCTCGCGCCGCAGGCGCGCGGCTTCGATCCGGTAGCGCGGGTCGGCGAGCGCGGACCGAACGGCTCGGCGCAGTTGGGTGGGCGAGGGCGTACCGGTGCGCAGGTTGATGCCGGTTCCTGACCAGGCCACTCGCCCGGCCACCTCCGGCTTGTCCTCGGTGGTCCCCGCGACGATCAGCGGCACCCCGAAGGACAGCGCACGTTGCACGCCTCCGAATCCGCCGTTGGTGATCATCACGTCGGTGTGGGGAAGCAGCTGGTCGTAGGGCAGGAAGGTATCGACGCGCACGTTCGAGGGGAGCGGTCTCCCGAGCTGCTCCAGCAGGGCCGACACCGGCCGACCGCCAGTCGAGGCCACCACCAGGACGTTCTCTCCCGCGAGCCCGCGCACTGCGGGCACCAACAGCTTGCCGAAGTCGGTGTTGTCCATCGTGCCCTGGGTCACGTGTACGACCGGCCGCGAGCGCTGGAGATCGGCCCACCAGGACGGTAGGCGCGCCGTTTCCGGATCGGTCGACCGGAGTGGTCCGACAAAGCGCACGATCGGTGGGAGCTCACGTCGCGGATACTCGAAAGCCGACACCGCCAGATGAAAGGTGACGTCGAACTTCGTCACCTGGTCGAAGTAACTGTCAGCGGTGGCAGGCAGACCGAGCCCGGCAAGTGCCTCGTCGAGCGCATCCTGAATGGGCTTGAGGGGGCCACGCTGCAGGACGGAATTGAGCAATCGGTTTCGTCGCCGGGTATGGGCCGACCGACCGGGATCGATACCGGAACCGAACGGCGCGCAGTCGACGCTGGTCACCGAAAGGGGGACGGTCGAGACGCCCACGATCGGCATCCGGTGTCCCGCCGGCACCGACAGAAGGACAGGGAGCACTCCCAAGAACGCGGTCTCGCTCACAACGGCGTCGTATGACCCGCTCGCGCAGGCCTCTGCGAACGCGTAGTACTGGCCCTGCAGTGGGCGGATAAACATGCCGATGATGTCGTACCGCCCGGCGGCCAGACCCCCGAACTGCCTTCGGCCTGGCAGCCACGCGTCGAGATTCGCATCGTCGTAGTCGACCTCAGCGGGCAGGGGCCGGAACGTCATGGCATGCGACTCCACCGCTCCTCGATACTTCCGGCCGGTCAGCATGGTGACCTGATGTCCACGCGAGACCAGGCCGCGGCCGACCGTCAGCATCGGCGCCACATGGCCGTAGATCGGCGTGCTCGTCAGCAGGAAGTGAGACATAGTAGTGCTCTGAGGCTATCCACGCTCAGATCGGGGGAGCGCTCCCGCCGAGCGGACCCGCAGGACTCCGGCCAGGCCCAAAGCCACCGTGGCGCCCACCTGCCAGCGTCGTCTCCGCCGGCGTACCTGCTCCGCGTGCTCGCGGCGGATTGCGGGCGCCACCCGAACGTCTGGGCGAGATGACAAGCGACTCAGCACGTACGACCAGCCGTAGTAGTACCCGAAGGAGACGACCAGGGTGTAGAGCAGGCCCTGGTTCATCCGCCGGGACGACGTGATCACGGCGTTGCTGGCATCCCACACGATCCGGCCCTGGAGTTTCAGGCGGCGCAGGAGGTCGACCTCGTCGCCGCCTTGGGTCAGGTTGGTGTCGTAGCCGGCAAAGCCCGCTCGGACGAAGGCGATGTTGGTCGCCGTGACGTAGAAGACCCGCCCGACTGTGCCGTAACCGACGGCGACCGCTGTGAACCACAGGCGAGGGAAGATGGCCGCCCACCAGAGCGGGTCCTGGTATCGACAGGGGCCGGCGACCGCGGTGACGTTGGCGTCTACGCGGAATCGAGCATCCAGACGGCTCAGCCAGTCGACGGGATGGACGGTGTCCGCATCAGTGGAGACGACGATCTCGCCACGGGCCTGAGCGGTGCCCCGCTGCCGCGCCGCGCAAACGCCGTGTTGCCGTTCGTGCAGGACCCGAGCGCCGTTGCGGCGGGCTATGGCCGCGGTGTCATCAGTGCTGTTGTTGTCCACCACGATCACTTCGTACGGACCCGCGAAGTCCTGTTGGTGCAGGGATTTGAGGGTCGACTCGAGATACCCGGCTTCGTTGTAGGCAGGTATGACGACCGAGAAGCGGTACGGGCTTGCGCCCTCGTCCCCCGTCACGCGCGTCCGGGCTCCGTGGTGGCGAGCGGGACCGATCGGATCAGCCACAAGCCCGCCATGCTGAGGAGGACCAGCGGCATCAGGTACCAAAAGACCGGCGTGAGCGCGTCGTTGTAGCTGGACACGATCGGCCCTTTGATGGCATCGGGATACTGAATTACCTGGGCTGGGGTCAGCGCGTAAGGGTCGAGCTGCGCGGCTGTTCCGCGCGGCACACGGTCAGCCAGGAAGGTGAGCAGGCGGCTCGTGAACATCGTCCCGACCACGGCCGAGCCAAGCACGACCCCGATCTCGCGGAAGAAGCTGAAGGCCGCCGTCGCCGTACCCACCTGGGACGCCGGGCAGGCAGTCTGCACAACCAGGACCAAGATCTCCAGCGCGCACCCGATGCCCGCGCCGAGCAGGAAGAAATAGCTGCCGATCACTCGCAGCTCGGTCTCGACGGTGAGAGTTGAGAGCAGCGCCAGAGCAATCGCGACGACGGCGCTGCCGACGACCGGGAGCCACACGTAGGAACCGGTCCTCCGGACGATCTGCGCTGAGCCAGCGCTGGTCACCGCCAGTCCGGCAACCAACGTGAGCATCACCAGTCCCGCGCCGGTCGCCCCCAGCCCCTTGACCATTTGCAGGTAGGTCGGCAAGTACCCGATCGCGCCGAACGTCGCTACCGCCATCACCAGACCGGCGATCGTCGCCGAAGTGAAGGTTCGATTCCGAAACAGCGCCAACGGGATGATCGGGTCGGCGGCCCGGTGCTCAGCGGCGATGAAGGCCGCGCCGGCCAGTACGGCGACGGCGCTGATGGAGACGATGACGGGCGACCCCCAGCGATAGGCGACGCCGCCCCACGAGGCCACCAACACGACGGCCGTCACGGCGACGGTCATGGCGACGATGCCCGCGACATCGATCCTGACCGGTCCGCCGCGCCTGGGGACTGACGGGAGGAGAACGGCGCCTGAGGCAATCGCCGCCGCACCCAGAGGAACGTTGATCCAGAACGCCCACCGCCAGCCGATCCCGTCGGTGAGCCATCCGCCCAGGACGGGGCCGAGCATCGCCGACAGCGCAAACACCGCGCCAACGATGCTCATCGAGGCCGCGCGCTCCCGGGCGGGGACGATGTCGGCGATGATGGCCTGGATCAAGATCAGCAAGCCGCCGCCGCCCAGCCCTTGAACGGCTCGGGCCACGATCAGCCAGGTCATGTCGGGGGCCATGCCACCGAGGACGCTGCCGGCCACGAAGATCGACAACGCGGCGATGAACAACTGCTTGCGTCCCAGCAGGTCGCCGAGCTTTCCGTACAACGGCATCACCACCGTTCCCGCCAAGACGTACGCGGTCGTCACCCACAACATGCGGTCCACCCCGCCGAGCTCGCCGACGATGGTCGGGAGAGCGGTGGAGAACATGGTCTGATCCAGCTCCGCCAGCAGGAGACCGAGCATCATCCCGACGAAGAGCAGGGGGGTCAATCGTCGGTTCGTCGGCGTCGTCGGAGCCGCACGCGGCGGCGCCTCGCGGACGCTCATGGCGGGCATTGAGCCGCGTCCTGCATGACGGACGGTCCCGCGCGTTCGGCTGAGGATTCTGACGTGTAAGTTTCGTTTCTGCGCCGTGGCACGGATGCGCCCGCGCCCGGCCGAATTTGGCGCATCCTGGGTTCTTGGGGAGATGTTGTTGATCTGACGCTCAGTCCGCGCCGGCAAGGGCGGTATCGGGTTGGCGGCTGGCCCGCGTGCCCTGCGCGGCCAGGAGGAGTATCCCGACGGCGTACGTCGCGATGAGTAGGAGACTGGCGGAGAACGGCACCAGCGCGCCGAGCAGCAGGGTGGCCGTGTTCTCACGCCCCAAGTGCAGGGCGGCGGGTGCACTAAAGGTTCGAGACGGGACGCCTGGTCAACCTCTCTCACCTGGGGACCCCTACCCAACGGACGAGTCCCTCATTCCGATTCGGCTCAAGTCCGCTTTGTGCTTCCGACCCCACTTCTTGTTGTCTCAGTTCGGTGGTGTTTCAGGCCTCTGTCGCACCCGCCCCTAGCTAGGGATCGCTATGACCAGGCAGCGAAGGCCGGCTTCCGACGCCTCAAGGGGTTGAAACCCCTGAGTGGTGGGCTCTCGAGGGGATCCGTCGAGGGCGGTGACGCCGGTCGCGACGACGACCGCCATCGAGTAACCTGCCCAGACCGGCGGACGTGCAGGTAGGCGCGTCGAGAAGCACGTAGAGGAACGCGATGTGATGCAGGGTCGGAAACCCTGAACGCCTCGACCCGCTCAGCCAGCCCGGCGCAGATCCCTGCTCACCTCCGCCTTGCTGATCCCCGACTCGCCGTGCCTGTAATCGCCGCCTCGCGGGGTGGACTGAACACCGATGACCGGCCGAGGGCAGACTTGGAAAGCGGGTTGGGTGCAAGCCCTCGCGGGTTCGAATCCCGCATCCTCCGCGATGCTCATCAGGCCAAACGCTGAGACGGTTTCCGACTGTCCATCACCCAGCCACGTCCTGTTCATCGTTTAGTTCGCGCAGCATATCCCTTATCGCGCTGAACGGCGCTGTGGCTCCTCACCTGATATCTCGCACACCAGATCGGCGGCGATATCGCGCAGCTTGCGCTGACTGTTCTCGGATTGCGCACGAAGCAACGCAAAGAGTAACCCGCGGAGACCAGCACCATATCCAGCCGCGACGACCTCCATCCACCGATCGCAGGCAGCGGCTGATCACGATCCAGAACTCCTCAGCTCCAATTCGTCTTTGACCGGCAAGTAGGGGTACACCTTGAGTACGAGGTCGAAGGGCGCGCGTTTCGCTCTCGAGGCCCCGGTCGTCGAGACAATGGCTGCCAGGGCTGCCCATCTCTGTCAGGCTGAAAATCGTTAGGTGAGGACTATCCGCCGTTACGTAGCGATCGGCGACTCGACCACCGAAGGGCTCCACGACCCCAACGGCGAAGGTGGCTACCGCGGCTGGGCGGACCGGCTTGCCGAGATCATCGCCAACGCCCAGCCCGAGCCGCTCGACTACGCCAACCTGGGTGTGCGGAGCCTGCGGCTGAGCGGGATCCGGGCCACGCAGTTCGGCCCGGCGATGGCGATGCAGCCCGACTTGTTGTCGATCTTCGGCGGAGCCAACGACATGCTGTCCGTCGCCTGCGACTTCGCCGGGATCAGTGCCGACCTGGCTGCGATCTTCGGCGAGGCCCGATCGCGGGACTGCACGGTGGTGACCTTCACCATGCCCGATCTGTTCCCGACGAACCCCTTCGGCCGGCGACTCGGCGGTCGGATGCTTCAGCTCAACGACATCATCCGAGAGGAGGCCGAGCGGTACGGCGTGCTCGTCATGGACTTCCAGCAACACCCGATCATTCCGGATCCCCGACTGTTCTCCGAGGACCGGCTGCACGCCAGCGAACTTGGTCACGAGCGCTTGGCGGCCGCCCTGGCGTGGCGGCTCGGCATCGAGGGCGCCGATAAGTCCTGGGCCGACCCGTTCCCCGAGGCACCGCCCCGGTTGCGGACCCGTGAACAGCTCGCCGCGGACGTCGAATGGGCTCGACGCTACTTCGCGCCCTGGCTCAGCAGAGGCATCCGACGGATCCCACAGAGTTCCGGGCTCACCGCGAAGCGGCCGGTGCTCACCCCCGTGCTCAAGAACCAGTCCTGAGCCCGCGACTACAGCCCGCGGCGCTGCGCCACAAGCGGGCAGAGGAAAGGATCCTTGCCCCGCAAGCCGACGCTGTTGAGGTAGCGGATGATGACCCGATAGGACTGCCACAGCGTCATCTGGGTATATGGCAGGCCTATGGCCGCGCAGTAGGCGGCGACCAGGGGTTGCGCCCTGCGCAGCGCGGGGCGAGCCATCGAGGGAAACAAGTGGTGTTCGATCTGGTGGTTGAGGCCGCCCATCAGGATCGATATGAAGGGTCCGCCGCTGATATTGCGACTCATCAGAACCTGGCGTCGCAGGAAGTCCAACTTCAGCTTCGGGGAGACCAGCGGCATCCCGATGTGGTTCGGCGCGAACGATGAGCCCAAGTAGAAGCCGAAGACAGCCAGCTCAACGGCCACGAAGACCGCGGCCTTTCCCGGCGACAGCACTCCGAACACGAGAGCGACGAAGGCACCGAGGCGGACCGTCAACAGGGCGAACTCGACCCAACGGCGCTCCACCGGGCCGCGTTTTACGACCCGACGGAACCCTTCTGAGCGGAGTGAGAGGCCTTCGAGCAGCAGGACCGGAAAGAAGTACCAACCTTGGTGGGACACCAACCATTTCGTCAATCGACGATGGGGCCGGGCTGCCTGCTCAGGGGTCATCGCGATGACCGCCAGGGCAACATCAGGATCGGAATCGACCTTGTTCGGGTTGGCGTGGTGTCGGTTGTGCTTGCTGCGCCACCAGCCGTAGCTGATACCGACCAGCAGGTTGGCGATGACCAGACTGGCCCAATCGTTCCACCGGCCGGACTTGAAGATCTGGCGGTGGGCTGCATCGTGACCGAGGAACCCCAACTGGGCCATGATGATCGCGAGCACACCTGCGTTGATCATCTGCCACCAGCTATCGCCGATCCAGATGAAGGCGACGGCCCACGCGGTCAGAACGACCAGCGCGCCTATCAGCTTGGTCCAGTAGTACGCGTACCGGCGGCGCATCAGATCCAGCTCCTGTACTCGGCGCGTCAGATCCGTGAAGGAACTGACGGCTCGAGCGTGGGAAGCTGAGTCAGAAACCGCCGCCGATGCAGGGGGACTGAGGGTGGACGTCATAGCGGGAGAGCCTTCTGGCGGACTTCCCGGAAAGAGTCTGGGCGGCAGCTGTCTTGCTTCGGGAGCCACGGCGAGCGTACACGGCGTCTCCGGCCCCAGACCGACTGCGAGATGCAGTGAAAAAATTGTACGCCCTGACCCAAGCCCAACCTGTACTGAGCGCCGTCCGAAGACCACCGCTCGGCGTTGTGCCACAGCGATAGGATTCTCGCGATAGCGGTCAGACTCTGGCGAGGCTGCGAGCACAATGGGACCATGGACTCCGACGACAATGCCGAGATCGTGTCGGGGCGTCACGACGCTCGGCGCGAGACCACGGAGCAAGCGGATGACCGTCGGTCCGCAGAGGATGAGGATCTTCGCGAGAGTCTCGCGGGTCTGTCCCGGTTGGCGTCCGACCAGCTTCCGTTGGAGGATCTGCTCACCGAGGTTGCCACCTATGCCGTGCAAGCCATTCCCGGCGCTGACGGAGCCGGGTTGACGCTGCTGGAGCAGGACAGGGCCGACACCATCGTGGCAACCTCCCCGTTCGTGACCGAGGTCGACGACATTCAGTACGGAATGAACCAGGGTCCCTGCATCAGTGCTGCCCGTGAGGGGCGGACCGTCATGTCGGGATCCCTCGGGGCAGATTCGCGGTGGCCGCGGTTCGGCGGCCGGGTCGCCCGGCTCGGCGTACACAGCGTGGTGTCGTTGCCATTGATCACCCCCGCCGGCGTGGTCGGTGCGATGAACGTGTATGCCCACGGCAAGAACGCTTTTGATGACCGAGCCGCCGAGCTCGGCCAGATCTTCGCCCTGCCAGCCGCCATCGCTGTCCAGAATGCCCATGTCCTTGCCCAGACACGACGGCTGGCCAACCATTTGCAATCGGCCCTGGAACTTCGCGGCGTCATCGATCGGGCTGTGGGGATCTTGATGAGCCGCAGCGGAAGTACCGAGCACGAGGCCCTCGAGCGGCTGCGCTCGCTGAGCCAGCGGGAGCATCGCAAGCTCGCCGAGGTCGCCCGCCAAATCGTGGACGAGGCCGTCGCACGGGCGCGAGCCCGGAACCGACCGAGGCGAGAACCGTCCTGACTCATCGGCGCGACGGCGTAGGAGCGCGGCGTCCCTGACTGGCGGCGACGACCACCGGCGCGTAGCGTCAAAAGGTCGCCACCAGTGCAAGGAGGCCTAGATGAAGGCTTCGGGCGAGGTCAACACGAGAGAACCACGTCGCGAGGCAGGGGCGCTTCTGTTCAACCCGCACACGTATGACTCCTCCCATTTCGACGACGCCACCAGAAGGCTGCTGGGGGCGACCATCGACTGGTTCGAGCACCGGGGCAAGGAAACGCTTCTTCGGAACTACCGCGAGTGTGTCTGGTACGCGGACTTCTTGGAATTCGTGGCCAAGGAGCACCTGTTCGCGAAGATGGGTACGCAGGCGCGCGAGGCGAACGGCGACCCCGACAAGCGCTGGGACACCAGCAGGATCTCGGCGTTCAGTGAGATCCTGGCTTTCTACGGCCTGGACTACTGGTACGCCTGGCAGGTCACCATCCTCGGCTTGGGGCCGATCTGGCAGAGCAACAACGCCGGGGCCCGTAGGCGCGCGGCCGAGTGGCTCGACAACGGTTCGGTGTTCGCGTACGGGCTCTCGGAGCGCGAGCACGGGGCCGACATCTACACCACCGACATGGTGCTCACCACCGATGGAATGGACGATTTCCGAGCCACGGGCAGCAAGTACTACATCGGCAACGGCAACGTCGCCCGCATGGTCTCGGTGTTCGGCCGCCGGGCGGACGTTGTTGGTCCGGATGGGTATGTGTTCTTCACGGTGGACAGCCAGCACGAGAACTACCGGCTGATCAAGAACATCGTCCAGGCGCAGATGTTCGTGTCCGAGTTCCGCCTGGAGGACTACCCGGTACGCGCGCAGGATGTGCTGCACACCGGGCAGGCCGCCTTCGACGCCGCCTTGAACACGGTGAATATCGGCAAGTTCAACATCGGATTCGCCTCAGTCGGCATGTGCGAGCACGCCATGTACGAGGCGGTCAGCCATGCCCACAACCGCATCCTCT
The DNA here is from genome assembly GCA_963711015.1 of uncultured Actinomycetota bacterium. Lineage (GTDB taxonomy): Bacteria > Actinomycetota > Actinomycetes > Propionibacteriales > Propionibacteriaceae > Microlunatus. Next base: position 102,958 of record CAVQCQ010000029.1, on the reverse strand, counting down.
ATGGCAAGCGCGTCACCGATTTTCCGCACGTGCGCCGGTCCCTTGTGGACGCGTACGCGCGGCTGATCGCGATGAAGGCCTTCGGTGACCGCGCGATCGACTACTTCCGGTCGGCCAGCCCGCAGGATCGCCGGTACCTGCTGTTCAACCCGGTCACGAAGCTGAAGATGACCACCGAGGGTGAGAAGGTCATCGGGCTGCTCTGGGACGTCATCGCCGCCAAGGGATTCGAGCGCGACACCTACTTCCGCGGCGCGGGCAAGGACGTCGGTGCGTTGGCCAAGCTCGAGGGCACGGTGCACGTCAATGTGGCGCTGATCTTGAAGTTCATGCCGAACTACCTGTTCGTAGCAACCGGTCAACCGCCGGTGTCTACCCGGCAGGACCCGGTCGACGACGAGTTCCTGTTCCGCCAAGGCCCGGCGCGCGGCCTGGGCTCGGTCACATTCGCCGATTGGCGACTGGCCTTCGAGCCATTCGCCGGGCTGCCCAACGTCGCACGGTTCGCGGCGCAGGCGGAAGGCTTCACGACCCTCGTGCGGACCGCTGCTCCGGATGCCGAGCAACGGCAGGACCTGGACTTCGGGCTGGTACTCGGACAGCTCTTCGCGCTGATCGTCTACGCACAGCTGATCGTCGAGCAGGCCAGGCTGACCGGACTCGATCCCGACGTGCTCGAGTCGATCTTCGAGGTCTTGGTCAGGGATTTCTCCGCCCTCGCGGTCGAGCTGCATGGCAAGGCGTCCTCCACCGAGGCCCAGCAGCAATGGGCACTGGCCAACGTCCACAAGCCTGTCATCGACACCGGCCGGCTCGAGCGAGTGTGGCAGCAAGTCATCGCGCTTTCCGGCGCCTATGTGATGAGCCCATGATCACGAGTCAAGAGAATCGTCTGATCAGGCGCCTTCGGTATCCGAGCGTAGAGTCGAAAATCGACGCGGCTATCTGACTCCCGGTCCGCGCAGCCGCCGCCAGTGGGTTGGGCGATTTGCCGATCCAGTTCCTGCAGTGACGATCAGCGGGCGGATCCGCTTTTCCCGGAGCGCGAGTGTGGATCTCCCAGCGGCTCTACTCAGGCATCTTCTCGATCTCACCGCCAGTATTGGCCAGGATGATCAAGAGCTGGACGACACGATCGCAGCGCTGACCACCGCGTTGCGCTCGACGGCCGCCTCCTACTGCGGATTCCAGCTGACCATTGTCATCAACGATTGGCCGGTCACGCTGACTGCTTTCCCTGACAGTCACGACGTGCCGGTTGGAACGTCGCTACGTCTTCCCCTCGCGCTGGTTTCACAGGCGGTCGATCGGGAAAGCCGCGTCGTCTTCTTCGCCGTCGCTCCTGGCGCGTTCACCGATCTCGCCGCCGATCTGAGCTACATCCTCGGCGGTATCCACGTTGAGCAACAATCTCCGGCGGCGTATTTCACGGATGGTGCTGGCACTCGCGTCAACGGTCAGCGCAGTGCGATCGAACTCGATAACGATCTTCCATCGGTCTCGCCTGTATCCGGCCTTACTGGGCTCATCGACCTGACGGTGGTGAATCGCGCCATCGGGATGCTTGTTGATCAGGGTCACGACGTTGAGCAGGCTCAACGGGTGCTGCGCCGAGCCGCCGCGGCTGCTCAGGTCGCACCGCACATCTACGCCGCACAGGTCCTTCGCCAACGGACCCCGCCCTCATGATCAGCATGCCTAGGGCCAACAAGTCGGGTAGAGATCTGCGGGCGCACGCCTCTTCCCGCTGCGACCTCTCGAGCTCGGCCACGCGATCAACGAGGGCTTCGGCAACTTGTGGGGACATCGCCTCGTCACGGTGATCACTCATGCCCACGACCGTTCGACGCGAACCGCGGTCCGGTGATGGCCATGATGTGCCCCTGTCCCGACGTTTACAGCGTAGACCGGTCGGGCATGGGGCGTAGTGTTCCAGCCATGGGTGGTGCGGAGCTCGATGGAGCTCGGCCAGGCTCTGATACTGCGCCCGATATCGCGTCGCTGTTGCCGATGCTGCGGCGGATCGTCTTCTCGCGGGTGGGAAACGAAGCGGCTGCTGAGGATCTGGTCCAAGAGACACTCGTCAAGGTGCTGGCTGCTGCCAACCGCATCGAGCCGGGCATGCTCGAGCCGTACGCCATTACGACGGCACGGCACGTGATTGCGTCGATGTGGAGGTCGCAGGACACTCAGCGTCGCAACCAGCACCGCGTGGTCGAGATGGACCGGGACGACGCCGCCGATGAGCGACTCCTCAAAGAGGAGGAGCGCGCGGCGGTCTCCGCTGCGCTCGAGCACCTGTCCAAACGGGACCAACAGACGCTGCTGGCTCATGAGGTGTCCGGCCAGGACACCAAGTCCTTGGCGAGTGAACTCAACACGTCAGCCGGCGCGGTGGCGGCGCAGCTCAACCGGACACGGGCTCGGATGCGGGTGGAGTACCTGCTTGCCCTGTACGACGTCGAACCGCCGACGGACCGCTGCCGGGCCGTGCTCTACGCGCTGTCCGGGGGCGATCGGCGCCGTCAGCGCGAGGTCGATGCCGCCCGGCACGTCTTGGAGTGCGAGTTGTGTGCCACACTCAGTGAGCCGCTTCTCGAACGACGGCCGGCAAGCGACAACGAGGTCACCATTCGCATTCAGCACGATGCCGACGTGGTGCGGGCCAGGAAGAGCGCGCGGGAGCTGGCGTCCAGGCTCGACTTCTCAGGGACCGATTTGACCCTGATCGCTACGGCCGTCTCGGAGATTGCCCGCAACATCGTGCGGTTCGCCGGCCAGGGTCAGGTGTACATCGAGCTCGTGGACCAGCCACGGCCGGGCATCCGGATCGTTGCCCGCGACACCGGCCCTGGCATTCCGGATGTCGACCAGGCGCTCGCTGACGGCTTCAGCACCTACAACGGTTTGGGTCTGGGTCTGCCGGGTGCTCGCCGCCTGATGGACGAATTCACCCTCACATCCGAGATCGACGTCGGCACGACCGTGACGATGACCAAGTGGCGAACGGAAGGATGACGATGACCCACGATTCAGCGACGGTGGAGCGTACGACGGACGAACCTCCGAGCCCTGATCACCAAGATGACGACCAACTGCTCCCACAACTGGTTGCACACCTCCGTGAACATCGCAGCCGACTTCGTGAGGAGTGGGCGAATCGGATCCACGCGGCCCATCTGCTCGAAGCCATGACGTCACAGGAGACAACCGACGAGACGACCTCGGTCTATGACAACTACGTCGAGGTCCTCGAAACGGGCAGCGTGGAAGCCCTCCAGGACTATGCGCGTGATCTGTCAGAGCGCATCATTCCCCGCGGCGTCGAGACCCACGAGGTCGTCGGCATCGTGCTGCTGCTCCGCGATGTCCTCGCCAGGTCGCTGTTTGAGAAGTACCAGAGGGACTTTGGTCTGCTGAACCGCGTCCTCGATGCCTACGAACCCGCGGCCAACCGGATCGCCAACACGGTGGCCGTGAGTTTCGTTGAGGAGCGGGAACGGATCATTCGACAGCAGCAAGACTCCATCCGTGAGCTGTCCACGCCAGTTCTGCCGGTCCGCGAGCGGCTGCTGATCCTGCCCATCATCGGGGTCCTCGACACCGAGCGCGCGCGTCAGCTAACGGAGCAACTGTTGACCGGTATCCGCACTCACCGGGCCAGGGTGGTAGTGATCGATGTCACCGGCGCGCCGGATGTCGACGAGGCGGTTGCCAATCACCTCGTGCGGACCGTGGACGCGTCACGTCTGATGGGCGCCAGCGTCATCATTACCGGGCTGTCACCGAAGATCGCCCAGACACTGGTAACGATCGGCGTCGACCTCAGCAAGATGCACACGATCGGTGATCTGCAAGGCGGCCTTGAAGAAGCCGAGAGGCTCCTCGGCTATAGCGCAGAGCAGGATGGAACGACCGGATAGTGGACGAAGGGCCGGGGCTGGTATCGATCTTGCGACAGGGCGACAACCTGATCGCATCGATCCACACTGCGCTCGACGACTCCGAGATGGTGCGATTTCAGCGGAACCTGATTGAGCAGATCGGCCACAATCGCGCCCGTGGCGTCATCATCGACGTGGCCGCCCTGGACGTTCTCGATTCCTTCGGGGCACGGACGCTTCGTTCCCTCGCCGAGATGGCGCGACTGCGTGGAGCCGAAACCGTCATCGTCGGCATCCAGCCCGACGTCGCCTTCTCCATGGTGGCCCTCGGCCTTGGTACCGGCACGGTGCACACCGCACTGGACCTGGAGGAAGGCCTGGCGTTTCTCAGCGGAACGCAGAGCTTGCCTGCGCCGGATGGCATCGAACCGCACTTCCGCTCGTGAAGGCGCTGGAACGCCTACGCCGCAATTACCGAGCGGCCTTCTTGCGGTATCTCCCGAACCGCGATGAGGCCGCGCTCCACGCCGGCTACCAGATCGGCCGATCCGCCGTCACGGACGGGCTCTCCATTCTTGATCTCGCGCAAGTGCACCACGACATCCTCCGCGAAGTCCTTCGCACCAGCAGCGCGGAGGAGATCGACGGCGTGACCGCCGCTGCGGCCGACTTCTTGGTCGAGGTGCTCGCCACCTACGAGATGACGCGGCGCGGCTATCCCGCAAAGCCGTGAGTCGCTGTTCGACCGTGGCTCCCTGCGTCATACCGGGCGATGATCTGCGTCTTCAGCAGTGGGCGCCAGCTGACAAGGGAGGGCCAGCCGAAGGGGGGCCAGCCGAAGGGCGCCTGCTCGTGCCCTTGACCGCGGGATCACGACCCCTCGCGGTCAAGGGCGCAGCTTGTGGCCAGACGCGCCGTGTGCTAGTTGGAATCGGGGAGAGCTGGTTGTGAGCGGGAGCGCTGTGGATCGCGGCTACGTCGAATGGTTGCAGCAGGAGTCGATGCTGGCCCGTGGCGGTGCGGTTGCCTCCCGGTTCGCCGGCTCGAGCGATATGTCCCACCGACCGTTCGCTCAATCGAATCCCCGGGCGGCCATCGAAAAGGCGTCCGTGTGGTTCACGGCGTATCCCATCTCGATGATCACGAGGGCCGGTGAGTCGTTCCTCTGCGCGTTGGCGGGCGAGGACCTGTGGCGGCTGTTCGAGGCTGTCGGAGTCGACGCGGTGCACACAGGACCTGTCAAACGGGCCGGCGGCATCTCTGGCTGGGACGTGACACCTAGTGTGGACGGGCATTTCGACCGCATCAGCACACGAATCGACGAAGTGTTCGGCACCGAGGCGGAGTTCCGGTCCATGTGCGCGGTGGCCGCCGCGCACGGGGGCACCATCATCGATGACATCGTGCCGGGCCATACCGGCAAGGGCGCCGACTTCCGGCTGGCGGAGATGAAGGTCGGTGATTACCCCGGCATCTACCACATGGTGGAGATCCCGCCCGAAGACTGGCATCTCTTGCCTCCGGTTCCACCTGGAAAGGACTCGGTCAATCTCGATAGGCCGACCGAAGACCGATTGCAGAAGGTGGGCTACATCATCGGCAAGATGCAGCGGGTCCTCTTCCACGAGCCTGGCATCAAGGAGACCAACTGGAGCGCCACTGCGGCCGTCACCGGCGTGGACGGAGTAGAGCGTCGCTGGGTCTACCTGCACTACTTCAAGGATGGTCAGCCGTCGATCAACTGGCTCGACCCCACCAGCGCCGGGATGCGACTGGTGATGGGCGACGCACTCCACTCCCTGCACGACCTCGGTTCCGGAGCGTTGCGGCTTGATGCCAACGGCTTCCTCGGTGTGGAGAAGAGCGCCGAGGGCGGCGCCCCGGCGTGGTCGGAAGGGCATCCTCTCTCCGAAGCCGCCAATCAGATGATTGCAAGCCTCGTGCGCAAGGTTGGCGGATTCACCTTCCAGGAGCTGAATCTGGCGATCGACGACATTCGGAACACCAGCGAGCGCGGGGCTGATCTGTCCTACGACTACGTCGCTCGACCCGCCTACCACCATGCCTTGGCCACCGGCGACACCGAGTTCCTGCGTCTTACTCTCAACACGGCCCTTCGGATCGGCCTACAACCGATCTCTTTGGTGCATGCCCTCCAGAATCACGACGAGTTGACCTATGAATTGGTGCACTTCGCCACCACGCACCGCGACGACGTCTTCCACTTCCGTGGCACCGAGATGACCGGAGCGGAGTTGGCGATTCTCATTCGGACCGAGCTCATCGAGCGGCTCACCGGAGCCGCCGCACCGTACAACGACATCTTCACCACCAACGGCATAGCGTCAACGACCGCAACCGTCATCACCGCCTCGCTGGGTATCACCGACCTCTCCGAACTCGACGAAGAGGTCATCGAGCAGGTCAAACAGGCGCATGTGCTGCTGGCCATGTTCAACGCCTGGCAACCCGGTGTCTTCGCTTTCTCCGGCTGGGATGTCTGCGGGATGCTGACGCTGGAGCGCTCTCAGGTGGCACATCTGATCAGCACTGGTGACACCCGCTGGATCCATCGCGGCGCCTACGACTTGATGGACTACACACGAGGCGAATTCACATCGAAGATGCCCCCGGGACGAAGTCTCTATGGATCATTACCCGCGCAACTGACGAACGAGGATTCGTTCCTGTCGCGGTTACGCGATGTTCTTGCGGTTCGTCGCCGCTCCGGCATCGCCACCAGTACGCAGATCGAAATATCGGCGGTGTCCTCGAAGGCTCTGCTGGCGATGGTTCATCGGCTTGACAGCGGATCCGTCCAGGTAACCGCCTTGAACTTCTCCAACCATCAGATATCCGACCAAGTGGTCTCCCAACATTTCCGCCCGGGCGCCATGGTCGTCGATATGTTCTCCGAGCAGAGTCTCGGCCTGGTCGACCAGGGGTGCGCCTTTCCCATCAGCCTGAGCCCGCATCAGGGCATGTCACTGCTCATCGCCGACAGGCCGTAAGGAGACCGCGTGGCCACTGCTGTGGCGGGTGATCGGATCAGCGGCGACCGCCGCTGACAGGTGGGCATCTCTCATCCTGCACAGCCATCCCGCGTCATGGTGACCGCTGGTATGCGTATCCAACGGTGAGAGCACTGACGGCTGGGCGGGGTCGGTACGGTCGACGCGACTCCGCCGCTCGAGGTCTTCTCTGAGGCACGCGCGTCCCGAGCGAAATGCTCGAAGTCCAACGTCTACTCGAAAGCAGAAGGCTGAGAATGACTGTCCTAGACCAGGCCCCACCCGGAGAAGCGGTCCGCACTGTTCAGCAGCCGGTATCCGAGCCGACCACTCCAGACGCCGTGGTTGCTGTGGTGATGGATTTCATCGGCGCCACGCTTTCCCAGCTCGACCAGCTGCTCGAAGGCATGCGGCTCAGTCCGTACGGCCCCGGAATGGCGGGCAGCCTCTTTCAGTGGTCGAGAGGAACGATGGATGGCGTACGTGTCACCGAGGTCTGGCAATCGCGCTCTCACTTCGAGCACTCGTTTCGGGAGGAGGTCGAGCCACGGCTGTCTGAGATTGGCCTGGCGGAACCCGAAATAACGACCTACGACGTCCACAGTTATCTCACCCAGGGACCGACCTCCGGACGGCAGCCCGAGGATGCCCGGATCGGCCCAACGAGCTCCGAGGCGGCGGGCCGCTCTGCGCTGTCATCGCAAGCTGAGAAGAGGGAAGATGACGACGGCGTCGGTTCCCTCGATCATCGAAGCCGCCTATTGCGGACTGACGGTGCGCGTGTGGTTGTAGATTTCGCAGTCGGACCTTCTGGGGTAGGCCCGGTGATGGGCTTCGATTCCAATGACTTCTTCTCTCCGGCACCAGATGCCGACATCGACCGCAACCGAACCGACTGACCCTGGCGACGACGTTCATCAGATGACCTCCTCGACCCCGCAGCTGGCGCCGGCACTGGATATCGACGCTCGGCTTACCGAGATCGAGCGCGGCTTGAACCTGCTGCTCAACGTCACGCCGGTCAATGCCGCAGAGGCCTGGGCGGACTTCGAACGCAGTGACTTCGGAACAGTCCCGACTCTCCGGCTTCGACCGCTGGAGTTCGAGCCGGACCTGGTGCGACGTGACCTCTACGATCTCGAGATCGAGAACGTCGCGACCCTGCGTTGCACACCCTGTTCCGGACGAAGCGGGATGAGATTGCCCGACAGATCACAGCCTTGGAGGACCGCGACACGTCACGGTTCGTGTATGGGTCGCTGCAGCTGTACGGGAGCATTGCCGAGCCTTTGGCGTCCGCCGCGGAGGAGTTGCTCGCCACCATCCCCGCCCGAACGAGCAGTGCCCCGAGCGTCACGGCTGGGGCGTTCGCGGAGGCGGCTCGTGCGGAGTTCGATCGGTACCGTGCGGTGTATCCAGACTTCCCGGCTCACATCGAGGTGCGCGACGACGTCTCCGATCTGATGGTGTCGTTCGGGCGGTTGCTCATTCCCGAAGCCGCCGCTTTCCGGGCGGACCGCGTCGAGCCCTTGCTGCATCATGAGGTCGGCACTCATGTCGTCACCTACCAGAACGGCGCCCGGCAGCCGTTGACGCTGCTGACGATCGGACTGCCCGGCTACGACGAAACCCAAGAGGGCCTTGCGGTGCTCGCGGAGTACCTGACCGGCGGATTGGACCCGCGGCGGCTTCGGGTGCTCGCGGCGCGGGTGGTGGCTGTCGGCATGATGCTCGACGGCGCCGAATTTCTGGAGATCTTCCGATCGCTACGGGAAGACCATCGAATGCCGGCACGGACGGCTTGGTCCATCGCCATCCGGGTCATCGTTGGGGGTGGCTCGGTGAAGGACGCGATCTACCTGCGGGGGATTGCGCGCATCCTCCAGGCCCTCGCGGAGGGCAGCAGCCTTGAGGTGCTCTTCGTCGGCAAGCTCGCCTTGGACCACGTCCCGTTGATCCAGGACCTGCTCGACCGCGAGGTGCTGCAACCACCATGGATCCGGCCACGCTGGCTCGACGTGCCCGGCGCTCGAGAGCGGCTCGACCGGCTGCGCGCCGGCGCGTCGGTCATGGACCTGTACGAAGAAGAGGGGGCGGAATGAGGCTTGCCTTTTTCGTCAACGACATCGGCACCGAGATCGACGAGTACACCACGACCCGGCTGGCCAGGGCCGCGGCTCAGTGCGGGCACGAGGTCTGGTACCTCGGAGTGGGCGACGTCGAGCTCGGGGAGAACGACGGACAGCTCATGGCCCAGGCTCACGCCGCCGAGTTCGACAAAGACGACACACTCGAAAGCTTCCTGAACCGGATCAAGGAGCGCGACGCCGAACAGATCGTCCTGGACGACCTCGATGCCTTGTTCTTGCGGAACGAATCGATCGAGGACCTGCAGGAGCGGCCGTGGGCCAGTCCACTGGGTGTGGTCTTCGGTCAGATGCTCAAGGCCCGTGGCGTCACGGTGGTGAACGACCCGAAGTCCCTGATACGCGCAACAAGCAAGCTCTACCTGGAGGAGTTCCCCGAGAAGATCCGACCGCGATCGCTGGTGACGCGCGACCCGGAAGCGATCAAGAAGTTCGTCAGCGAGGTCGGCCGCTCCGTCGTCAAGCCGCTGTACGGGGCCAAAGGTCGGAACGTGTTCATGATCTCCGACGACGGCGAAACCAACCTCGCGCAGATGACCGAGGCGGTGCTCCTGGACGGCTACGCGATGGTACAGGAGTTCGTCGATGGCGGGGAGGACGGCGATGCCCGGATCTTCCTGCTCGAAGGACAGATCCTCCAGCGCGACGGAAAGCCGGCCGCCTTCCGGCGCGTGCCCACCGGCAACGACCCACGGGCCAACATCAGCGTCGGTGGACACCCGGTCCCGCTCGAGATCGGGAACGCGGAGCGCGGCATCATCGACGCGATGAGCTCCAAGCTCGTGGCCGACGGCATGTTCTTCGTCGGCATCGACGTGATCGGCGACAAAGTCGTGGAGATCAACGCCGAGAGCGCGGGCGGGATGCAGGCCGTCGAGCGGCTCTACCAGGTCGACGTCTGCCCGACCGTCATCGAAGCCCTCGAACGCCGCGTCAGCCCGAACTCGTGAGCAATCGGGCCATCGAGGAGCTGCTACCTCGCAGGCGCCTTGCCGTCGAGCCGGCGGCCGATTGAGGTTGCGGCAGGCATGATCAGACCATGGTGGAAGGGCTCAGCCTGGCGGTCGTGGTCGCGCATCCTGACGATGAGGCCTATGGGATGGCGGGGTCGGTGGCTCTGCATGCGGCCGACCCGGGCTTTCGGTTCATCTTGATACATGCCACCGACGGCGAAGGGGGTGAGATCCGCGAGGGGTTCCCGGCGACCAGAGCCACGCTGGGCGCGGTCCGGCGGCAGGAGGACGAGGCTGGCTGGAAGGCGCTGGGCCGAGTGCCCGACCGTCATGTCTGGCTCGGCTATCCGGACGGTGAGCTCGACCGCGTCCCGGCGGATGAGCTGACCCGGGCCGTGTCGGCGGTCCTCGACGAAGAGCGCCCGACCGTCGTCGCCACCTTCGGCCCGGACGGCGTGTTCGGACACCCCGACCACATCGCGATCGGCGCCGCGACCGACGCCGCGTTCCTCCCCCAGGCATCGACCGAGGGGACCGCGTTCCGCCGGCTGCTCCACGGCGCCATCCCCGACTCGGTGTTCCAGCGCTGGAACGGGCAACGGGAGCGGCTCGGCCTACCGGTCTTCGACCCTGCTCGGATGTACCACATGCGAGGCATACCCGATGACGAGATCGGCGTGACCGTCGACTGCCGCGCCGCCAGCGCGAGGATCGTCGCGGGACTGCAGCAGCACCGCAGCCAGCACCATGTGATCTTCGACGACGCGGAGGACACCGAACGCTGGCAACGCATCGTGACCCGGGAGTGGTACGCCATCGCCTGGCCTCGATCGGAGCGGACAGCCAGCCTCGGCGACATCTTCGAAGGCCTTCCGTAGGGGTTAGCTATTCCGGTCCACCAGAACCGCTGAGGATCTCCGCCACTTCGCTTCGGGGCAGACTGCCTCCTATGGACTACACCCAACTCGGCCGCAGCGGTCTGTCGGTCTCCCGGCTCTGCTTGGGCACGATGAACTTCGGGCCGCATACCGACGAGGCGGCCAGCCACCAGATCATGGATGCCGCACTCGACGCAGGGATCAACTTCTTCGACACCGCCAACGTGTACGGCTGGGGCGCCAACCGCGGACGCACCGAGGAGATCGTCGGCACCTGGTTCGCGAGCGGCGGCGGCCGGCGGGAGCGGACCGTGCTCGCTACCAAGGTCTATGGCGACATGCCGTTCGCCGAGGACAAGCCTTGGCCGAATACCGGGAAGCTGTCGGCACTCAATATCCGGCGAGCCCTCGACGCCAGCCTGCGGCGGTTGCAGACGGACTACATCGACCTCTATCAGATGCACCACGTCGATCGGAACACACCGTGGGAGGAGATCTGGCAGGCCATGGAGGTGGCCGTCGCGCAGGGCAAGATCCTCTACGTCGGCAGCAGCAACTTCGCCGGCTGGCACATCGCGCAGGCGCAGGCGGCGGCTGCCGCCCGGCACTTCGTCGGACTGGTCAGTGAGCAGTCGATCTACAACCTGCTCACTCGGGACATCGAGCTCGAGGTGATCCCCGCCGCTCAGCACTACGGCCTCGGCGTCATCCCGTGGTCACCCCTGCACGGCGGCCTGTTGGGTGGCGTACTGACGAAGGGCGAGGAGGGCGTACGCCGCCTCGGCGGCCGGGCAAAGGCGTCCTTGGAAGAGCATCGCAGCGCCATCCAGAGCTATGAGAACCTCGCTCTGGAGCTGGGCGCACAGCCGGCCGAGCTCGGTCTGGCGTGGCTACTGCACCAGCCGGCCGTCACTGCGCCGATCATCGGTCCGCGGCTGCAGCAGCAGCTCGACGGCGCGCTCGAGGCGGCCGGACTGGTGCTGGACCAAGAGACCCTCGAGCGGCTGGACGAGCTGTTCCCCGGACGCAAGACCGCTCCGGAGGACTACGCCTGGTAGTCAGGGCGTGATGATGTTGAACGAGGGATCACCCTGCTCGAGTACGCCGAGGAGTGAGTGGAGCACACTCTGGTCGCCGGTGATGTCGATTCCGGAACCGTCGAGGTCTCCGCCGAGGAGCTGAAGCAGCCGGGCCTTGGTCAGGCTCAAGGTCAGGTCGGCGGTGTCGTCGGCGGGCCGTTCGCGGTGGATGAGCACCCCGTTGCGGAGGGTGAGCCGGTGGTTCGTGCCCAGCTCGGTAAGGGTGACATCGACGGCGAGATCGAGATCCCACGCCCGTGGCCCGTTCACCGAGATCGCCAGTGAGTCGAACAGCTGGGTGGGGGTGAGCTGAGCGATGACCGCGGGCGCGGCGGGCGTCGCGGGAGTGCCGAAGTTGCCCTCCCGCAGCTCGGTGGCCCCGGAGAGGTAGAAGTTGCGCCAGGTGCCGTTCTCGGCGCCGTAGGCCAGCTGCTCGAGCGTGTCGGCGTAGAGATCGCGGGCTCCGGCGTGGCTCTCGTCGGCGAACACGGCATGGTCCAGAAGCGTGGCGGCCCACCGGAAGTCGCCCGTGTCGAACGCCTCTTGGGCGACGTCGACCACTCGGTCGATGCCCCCGATCGCCTTGACATAGCGGGTCGCGAGCTCGGCCGGTGGGTGCGGCCACAGCCGGGCCGGATTGCCGTCGAACCAGCCGAGGTAGCGCTGGTAGATGGCCTTGATGTTGTGACTGACCGACCCGTAGTAGCCGTGGGCGTTCCAGGCGCTGCGCAGCGCGGACGGCAGCTCGAGGGTTTCGGCGATCTCTGTGCCGGTGTATCCCTGGTTGAGCAGCCGCAGCGTCTGATCGTGCAGGTAGGCGTACAGGTCCCGTTGCGTCTCCAGGAACCTCACCACCCGGTCCTGGCCCCAGGTCGGCCAGTGGTGCGAGGCGAAGACCACGTCGGTGCGAGGGCCGAAGATGTCGATGGCCTCGGTGAGATACCCGGCCCAGACGTGCGGGTCGCGTACCAGCGCTCCTCGCAGGGTCACGAGGTTGTGCAGCGTGTGGGTCGCGTTCTCGGCCATGCACAGGGCCCGGTAGCGGGGGAAGTAGAAGTGCATCTCGGCCGGGGCCTCGGTGCCGGGCGCCATCTGGAACTCGATCTCGAGGCCGTCGACCGTGTGGGTCTCGCCGGTCTCGTTCACGTCCAGGGTGGGCACGATCAATCCCACCTCGCCGGTGGAGGTGGACTGGCCCAAGCCGGCCCCGACCTGGCCCTGCGGGCCACGGGCCAGCGCGGCGCCGTACATGTAGCCGGCCCGACGGCCCATCGCGGTGCCGGCGAACACGTTCTCGGCGACGGCGTGCTCGGTGAAGCCCACCGGGGCGATCACCTGGACCCGGCCGGAGTCGACGTCGCTCTGCGAGGCCACTCCGAACACGCCGCCGAAATGGTCGACGTGGCTATGGGTGTAGATCACCGCCACCACCGGCCGGTCGCCTCGGTGACGGCGGTACAAACCCAGCGCAGCCGCGGCAGTCTCGGTGCTGATCAGCGGGTCGATCACGATGACTCCGGTGTCGCCCTCCACCACAGTCAGGTTCGACAGGTCCAGCCCGCGCACCTGGTAGATGCCCTCGACCACCTCGTACAGCCCCTGCTTCGCGGCAAGGATCGACTGCCGCCACAGGCTCGGGTTGACCGACGTCGGCGCGTCCCCGGCCAGAAACCCGTAGCTGTCGTTCTCCCAGACCACCCGCCCGTCATCGGCTCGCACCTCGCCAGGCTCGAGTGAACCGAGGTATCCCCGGTCCGCATCCTCGAAGTCGGCGGTATCGGACATGGGCAGGGCGTCGAGCAAGTCCCGGTGCGCACGCTCGATAGATGCGGTCGGCGGCTTCTGGTTCATCGAACCGGAGGTGTCCTTTCAGGAAACACTTACTGGGCGTACACGTGCACCGTGCGGCCCACGTCGTCGAGGAGACCACGCAGCGCGTCGTAGTCCGGATGCTTCATCCGGACGTACGCGTTGGCCATGTAGCCCGCCTCGACGGGCTGGGTGGGCGTACCCGGTGGCGGCAGGTGGGCGTCGATCACCCATTCACCGGACCTCGCCTGGATGTCCTCGACACCGGAGTAACCGCCGATCTGACCGTCGTGGTCCGGCCGCAGCGCCACGATGCCGGCGGAGTGGCTCCGGGACGGCCGAACGGCGATGTGATCATGGACGATGGCGTTGGCCCATTCGCGATAGATGTCCAGGTCGTTGCCGACCGAGTACAGGTCCCAGGCCCCCACACCGGGCGGTCGGCAGCCGATCTCGGAGAACCGGAGTCCCTTCGGGCCGAAGAACCACTCCATGTGGGTGGCGCTGGTCCCGATCCCCAGCGCCTCGTTGACGCGGGCACCCAGCTCGCGCAGCTGCGCGTAGTCCGAGACCGACTCGACGCGGTTGGTGGCGATGAACTGCGGGGAGATCCACCGAGCACGCATCGCATCCAGCACATTCGGGAAGTAGTGCGAGACGAAGTCGAGGGCGACATTCCCGTTGACGCAGACCGTGTCGTAGAAACCCTCGTGTCCCTCGACGAACTCCTCGACCGCGATCGAGTCGGCCCCCTGGGCACCGAACCGGCCGAGCGCGGCGTCCAGCTCGGCCTTGTTGTCCACCCGGGTGGTGTCCAATGCACCGGCCCCGCTACGCGGCTTGAGGATCAGCGGGTAGCCCACAGCGTCGGCGAACTCGAACACCTCGTCGGCGGTCTGCGCCGCCCGAGACGCGGCCGTCGGCACCCCCGCCGCCCGCAGCGCCTCCTTCATCGACGGCTTGTCCCGGCACAGCCACGCAGTGCGCACCGATGTGCCCGGGATGGTGCAGTTCTCGCGCACCTTGGCGACCGCCATGGTGTGCGCCTCGATCGTCGTCTCGAGTCGATCGACCCACACCTTGTCCTGGATCCACTTGACGGCGTCGGTCATCACCCCGACATCGATCACCGACGGCACCTGGTGGTAGTGCGTCATCCAGCTCTTGAGCTGGTCGTCGAGTGATTCGGTGGGGTACTCGCCGATACCGATCACCGTTGCGCCGACCTCGGCCAGCCCGCGGACGAAGTTCCGCTGGGTCGGTGGGAAGAAGGGCTCGACGAAGACGATGTTCACTCCCGCATGATCCCATGCGGCCCTTCGACGAGCTCAGGGCACGTATTGGCCCTTCGACAGGCCCACGGCGGCTACCGGTAGCGTCCAGTCATGGTGGTCGCTGCGTTCGTCGCTCCGTTCCTGCTCCCGGCAACCGCCCGGTTCGTCGCCAAGGCAGCAACCCTGCCGAACGTCAGCCTCGGCGTGGTCACGGCAGAGCCGATCGAGCGGGTCTCTGACGAACTGAAGCAGGTTTTGGACGGGCACTGGCGGGTCGACGACCCGCTCGACCCGCGGCAGATAGCCGAGGCCGTACGCGGCCTGAGCCAGCAGATGGGTCCGGTCGAGCGTCTGGTCGGGGCTCTCGAGCAGCTCCAGGTGCCCATGGCGTACGCGCGCGAGATGCTCGGCATCGACGGCATGAGTGTCGAGACCGCGCTCAACGTGCGGGACAAGTCCCGGATGAAGTCGGTGCTGCGGGCCGCTGGTGTGCCCTGTGCCCGGCACCAGCTGGTCACGCACCCGGATGAGGCGCGGTCGTTCGCCGAGGCCGTCGGCTTCCCGCTCGTCGCCAAGCCGCCGGCCGGCGCGGGAGCGCAGGCGACGTACCGCCTCGACGATTTCTCCGCCTTGCACGGTTGGCTCGAGGCGGTGCCGCCGCACCCCGACTCGCCCGGGCTCCTCGAGGAGTTCCTGGTGGGCGAGGAGCACACCTTCGACAGCGTGACGGTCGGCGACCAGACCGTCTTCTCGTCGATCTCGGACTACCGACCCACGCCGCTCGAGGTGCTGCGCCAACCCTGGATCCAGTGGACGGTGGTGCTACCCAAGGAGCAGGACGACCCGCGGTACGAGCGCATCTGGGAGGTCGGACCCGCGGCGCTGCGAGCGCTCGGCGTACGGGACGCCGTGACCCACATGGAGTGGTTCCACCGCCCTGACGGTTCGATCGCCGTATCCGAGGTCGCGGCGCGACCGCCGGGCGCCCAGATCAGTTCGATGCTGGGATACGTGCACGATGTCGACTTCTATCGGGCTTGGGCGGAGCTGGTCATCCTCGGCACGTTCGAGGTGCCCGAGCGCAAGTACGCCGCCGGTACCGCGTACCTGCGCGGCCAGGGTCGCGGCCGGGTACGCGCGGTGCACGGCGTCGAGGAGCTGCAGCGCGAGCTCGGCGATCTGGTCGTCGAGGCCCGGCTGCCGGAGATAGGTCAGCCGGCATCGTCGAGCTACGAGGGCGAGGGATACGTCATCGTTCGCCATCGCGAGACAGAGGTGGTCCGGGACGCCGTGCAGCGCATCGTCAGCACGCTTCGGGTCGAGCTGGTGGAGGCGGAATGAATCTCGTCATGATCTCGCCCGGCTATCCGGTCGAGATGTCGTTCTTCACCCGGGCGTTGGCCCAGGTCGGTGCCACCGTCATCGGGGTCGGTGACCAGCCGCCATCGGCATTGCCCGAGGCGGCGCGGAACGCCGTCGCGCACTACGAGCAGGTCAACCTGGCCGATGAGGGCGCGGTGCTGGCCGCGCTGCACGGGCTCGCCCACCACGTCTCGATCGATCAGGTCGAGTGCCTCTGGGAGCCCTACATGCTGCTCGCCGCGCGGATCCGTGAGTCGTTCGGGCTGCCGGGCATGACGGTCGAGCAGACCGTGCCGTTCCGCGACAAGGAGCGGATGAAGGTCAAGATCGATGCGGCCGGCATCCGTACGCCACGGCACGTCAGCGCGACGTCGGTGGCCGCGGTATGGGACGGCGCGGAGCACATCGGTTACCCGCTCATCGTGAAGCCGATCGCCGGGGCCGGATCGGCCGACACCTACCGGGTGGACTCTGCGGAGGAGCTCGCCGAGGTGCTGCCGATGCTGCGGCATGTTCCCGAGGTCAGCGTCGAGGAGTTCATCGACGCTGAGGAGTTCACCTACGACACGGTGTGTGCGAACGGCTCGATCCTGTACGAGAACATCATGTGGTACCGGCCGCGACCGCTGCAGATGAAGTCCCACGAGTGGGTCAGCCCGGCGTCGATCATCCTGCGCGACCTCGAGGTGCCGGATCTCGAGGGCGGCCGCCGGATGGGTGGCGAGGTGTTGCCCGCCCTGGACTTCCGTACCGGCTTCACCCACATGGAGTGGTACCGCAAGGCCGACGGCGAGGCGGTGTTCGGCGAGATCGGTGCGCGGCCGCCGGGCGCCCGGGCGGTCGATCTGATGAACTACGCCACCGACGGCGACCTCTTCGTCGCGTGGGCGGAAGCCGTGGTGCACGGGGCGCTGTCCAAGCCGCTCGAGCGCAAGTTCAACTCGGGCTGTGTGTTCAAGCGCGCCCAAGGCGCTGGGCGCATCACCCATGTCGAGGGACTGGATCACCTGCTGGCCGAGTACGGCGAGCACGTCGTCGTCGTCGACCTGCTGCCGATCGGTGCACCGCGCCGGGACTGGCGGGCCACCTTGATCAGCGACGGCATGATCATCGTGCGACATCCCGAGCTGCAGAAGGTGATCGAGATGACCGAGCGGTTCGCCTCCGAGCTGCACATGTACGCCGCTTAGGGCGGAGCTCGCGCCGGCGTACGCCGATTGCGCACTTCTGGCCCCTAGCCGCGCCGACCGGCGGCATCTGGCGCGCACAAACCCGAGCAAATTGGCCTGTGGATGACGGATTTCGCGGGGGAGGCCGACTTCAGGCTGGATCCATGCCCTTCGAACTGCCGCCGAGCCTGCGGCCGGGACCGTTCACCGTGGCCACCGCCCTCGATGCTGGCGTGTCGGCCAAGGCCCTCCGGGGCCGACGCTTCACCGCTCCCCATCGCGGTGTCCGTCAAGTCGCGGGCGCACCGACCGATCTGCGTGCGGCGATCGACGCGGCCCGGCTGATCCTGCCGCCCGACGCGCTGGTCACCGGGGTCAGCGGCCTGCAGGTGTTCGGCGTCGACGTCGGCTCGACCAGGCCGCTGCGGTTCGTCACCGCTCACCCGCATCAGATCCGCCGCCCCGGAATCGTTGTCACCCGGGTGGCGTCGTTGCCCGAGCGATGGAACGACCTGGTCGTGCTGCCCGAGCACTGCTGGATGGTCGCCGCCCGGGAACTGGACCTGGTCCAGCTGGTCACCGCCGGTGACTGGCTGCTCCAGCTGCGGTTCACCTACCGGCAGGGACTGGCGGACTACCTGCACGGCCGACGCGATCACGGCGTCGGCCCGGCCCGAAAGGCGCTGCCGTTGCTGCGGGACCGGGTGCGCTCACCGCGGGAGTCCTGGTTGCGACTCTGCCTGGTGCTGGCCGGCCTGCCCGAACCCGAAGTCAACCCAACCGTCCGAGTCGCCGGCCGGCGCGGCGAGGTCGACCTGGTCTACCACCAGTTCCGGATCTTGATCGAGTACGACGGCGACCAGCACCGCATCGACCGGGAGCAGTGGAACATCGACATCGAACGGCACGAGCTGTTCACCGGCGGTGGTTGGACCATCCTGCGTGTCACCGCCGAACGAGCCCGCCGACCCCGCTGGATCGTCGAGCGCGTCCACGCTCTGCTCTGCGCCGCCGGCTACGCCGGTCCGGCCCCGACCTTCAATGCCCGGTGGCGCGCGCTCTTCGAGTAGTTGCGCGCCAGCTGCCGTTGTGAGGGCCCGGCCGGCGGCAGCTAGCGCGCAATATTGCCGCAGACTGCGTGGACGTGGGTCTAGGGCGGAAAGAGGTGGTCTCCGCGCGCCGGCGGATCGGAGAAGGCCAGCGCGGCCTCCTCGACGGCCTGGTCGGCCGCCGTGAGACGCCCTTCGTGCTGCCGCAGGTGCTCCTCCCAGGACGCCACGCTGAAGACCTCGACGAAGCGGTTCGGCCGTTCGCCGTCCCGGTAGAGCTCCCAGCGCGTCGCTCCCGTTCGCCGGCGGGAGCGGCGTAGCTGGTCCATCGCGTCGAGGAAGGCCGCCTCCTTCTCCGGCGCGACGGTGAACTCGACCGTGACGAGGACCGGTCCGGCATCGGGCTCCGGATCGATGGACAACCGCGCCTCGGGCCAGTAGGCGACCGACTCGGACTCCAGGTGACCGACCTCGGGCAGCGCTCGCACCAGTCCCACGAGGACGCTGACGAGCACCCCGCCGGCCGCGATCAGCATCGTCGTCGTCAGGCCGACACCATCGGCCACGACCCCCCACAGCAGGGATCCCACCGTCATCGATCCCGTGAAGGTCATGGTGAAGACGGCAAGGCTGCGGGCGCGTACCCAGGTAGGCAGGAGCGCCTGCAGCTCGCCGACCAGTGTTGAGGTCGCCGCCATCCAGGCGATCCCGGCGAGCAGCAGCGTCGCCAGAGCGGCCGGGAAATTGGGGATCAGCACGATGACGGCTGATGCGGCAGCGTAGAAGACGCCGGCCACACCGAGCATCCGGTTGGGGGAGAGCCGGGCCCGGACCGGTCCCAACCCGACCGCACCGAGCACGGCGCCGATGCCCAGGGCGCCGAACAGCGCGCCGTACCCGTCAGCTCCCAGACCCAGGTTCTGAGTGGCGATCAACGGCAGCAGGGCCCACAGCGCAATCCCCGGCAGCACGAAGATGATCACGCGGAGCAGGACGCGGCGGACAGCGGGTTCATGCCAGATGTAGCGGCCACCGGCCCGCAGCGCCGGCACGAAGCGTTCCCGGGGGCCGCCGGACTCTGCCCGTGGACGTCGCCAGCCGAGCAGTGCGGCGGCGAACACCGCGATCGCTACTGCGTTGAGAGCGAAGACGACCGGCACCCCACCGAGATAGGCGATCACCACACCGGCCAGTGCGGGTCCGACCGAACGGGCGATGTTGACGCTGGCCAGATCCAACCTGGCGGCCGCCCGCAACTGGGACCTCGGCACCAGTTCGGACAACGCGGCCTGCCAGGTGGGCAGCTGCACCGCCCCGCCGACCCCGAGGGCGAAGGTGAAAACCAGCAGCAGCGCCGGCGGCATCTGCCCTGCAGCGGTGAGGACCACGAGCAGGACGGCGACGACGAAGAGGTAGACCTGCACCGCGAGCAGCAGCTTTCGCCGATCGAAGGAGTCGGCCAGGACGCCCCCGGGCAACGCCAGCAACATCATCGGCAAGGTGTTCATCGCCTGCACCAGCGACACCAGCACCGCCGCATTGGGCTCGTCGACGAGCAGCCACTGCGCGCCGACGGCCTGCATCCAGATCCCGATCCAGCTGACCAACATGCCGAGCCACAGCCAGCGGAACGCTGCCTGTTTGAGCGGCGCCCAGCCCGAGGAGTCAGCAGACATTCAGCAAAAGCGCGGCAGGTGATGCGCGAACTGTTTCCGCCACCACGGCCAGTCGTGGGCCACGTCGTGGCCCCAGAGATCCACCTCGTGGGGGATGCCCTTCTCCGCGAGCACCCCGCCGAGCGCCCGCGTACCCGCCAACGCCCCGGTGGTGTCCTCCCACATCCCCTGGCCGCAGACCAGGAGCAGGAAGACCCGCGACCGCAGCCAGTCCAGGTGATCGCCGTGCATGTTGGCCACGTACTGAAACGGCGTGTTGAAGTAGAAGGACTCGCCTCTCTCACCCCAGCCGTACAGGGTGCTGAGGTCGTAGATCCCCGACATGCAGAGCGCCTGCGGAAACAGATCGGCCCGTTTGAGCGCGAAGTTGGCGGCATGGAACGCGCCCATGCTGGTGCCGGTGGTCAAGATGTCGGCCGGACCGCCGCAGTCGTCGAAGATCCACGGCACGACCTGATCGACGATCCAGGACTCGTACGCGCTGTGCCGCTGAGCGCGTTCCTCCAGCGGGACGTGCTTGTTGGACCATGATTCGGCGTCGTAGCTGTCCACGCAGTACAACTTCACCCGGCCGCCATCGACAAGATCAGTGACCGCGCCGATCATGGCCCACGCCTCGAAGTCCTCCGCTCGTCCCATCTCATGAGGGAAGACCAGCACCGGTCGACCCCAGTGCCCGTAGGCGATCACCGAACCGGCCGCTCCGATCGCCGGTGACCAAAGATCAGCGGTGCGTCGCTCCATGGCCCCCATCATGATGGAGCGACTTCGGATCAGAACCACCGGCATACTCGCCCGTTCCTGCCGCCGGGTCAGGTGCCTATCCGCCGGGCTGTCGCAGCAGTGTCCAGAGCCGATAGATCGCACCCGCCACCGCGAGCCACGCCACGATCACATACCCCACCTGGGCCGCGACGAATCCCGCTTTCAGGTCGGGCCGCGCGAGCTGACCGTCGAAGAATCCAGAGATTCCGCTGACGGCGGCGCTGAGACCGAGAAGCGCCGATCCGATGAGGGCCGGCCGGCGCCGCGACGAGACCGCCGCCACCGTTGCGCCGGTCTGGACCAGGACCATCGGCCAGGGCGCCGCCAGTGTGGCCCGGCTCGTCCATGCCGTGGACCAGGTGTTGACTGCAGTCGCCACAGAGACGACACCGCCGACCACGTTGGCGGCCAGCAGCGCCGTACTCGCCACTCCGACCACTCGCGCGCCCTTGTCCGGCATGGCCGCAGTATGCATGCAATCCCGGCTGGGATACGGATGATCGGTCGCCGGTGGGTAAAGGTGAGGCATGACCTCACTCTGGCTGGACCGCGCGAGCACCATCGAAACCGACCCGTTCACCGCCGGCACCGGATACGACGACGTGGTGGTCGGCGCTGGCCTCACCGGACTGGTCACCGCCACCTTGTTGGCCCGTGCGGGACGGCGGGTGGCCGTGCTGGAGGCCCGCTATGTCGGTGCGGTCACGACCGGGAACACCACGGCGAAGCTCAGCCTGCTGCAGGGAACCACGCTGTCCACCATCACCCGGCACCATTCCGACCGGGTGGCGGCCGCGTACCTGGAGGGCAACCGGGAGGCTCTGGCCTGGGCCGTGCGCTACTGCGGCGATCACGATATTCCCGTCGAGCGGCGCGCCGCCTACACCTACGCGGGCAAGCGGTCCGGCGCCCCGGCGGTGCAGAAGGAGTACGAGGTCGCGATGCGGCTTGGCCTGGAGGTGGAGCGCACCGACGCAGAGGAGCTGCCCTACCCGAGCTACGGAGCGGTCCGATTGGCCGACCAGGCGCAGTTCGACCCGCTGGACATGCTCACCGCCCTGGCCGCCGAGCTGCGCACCCGCGACGGCGTACTCGTCGCCGGCGTACGTGTTGAGGATGTCGACGTCGAGGGGCGGGTCACGGTGCAGACGAGCGCCGGCCCGGTGACCGCCGAGAACGTGATCTTGGCCACCGGCATCCCCTTCCTTGATCGCGGACTCTACTTCGCCAAGGTGACGCCGCAGCGGTCGTACGCGCTGGCCTTCCGGGTGCCCGGAACCATTCCCCAGGGCATGTACCTGTCGGCCGACTCGCCGACCCGTTCCCTGCGGACGGCGTTGCACGAGGGCGAGGAGCTGCTGCTGGTGGGTGGCAACGGACATCCGGTCGGGCGGCACCGGCAGCGTCCTTCCGCGCTGGTGGCGGACCTGACCCGCTGGACCGAACGCCACTTCCCCGGTGCGGAGCGCACCCACGTCTGGTCGGCCCAGGACTACCAGTCGCACAACGGCGTGCCCTTCGTGGGCAAACTGCCTCGCGGTGGTGGCCGGATCTACCTGGCCACGGGCTACAGCAAGTGGGGCATGACGAACGCGATCGCCGCGGCCCTCCGGCTGTCGGCAGAGCTGCTGGGCGGCAACATGCCGTGGGCGAAGACGCTGGGCCGACGGGTCAGCAAGCCGGCCAGTGCGGTGAAGGCGGTCAAGGAGAACCTGTCCATCGGTGTCGCCGCCACGAAGGGATGGCTGGTCGCCGAGCTGCGCCCGCTGTCGGACTCCGACCGGACACCGCCCGAAGGGACGGGTGTCGTGCGTAACGTCCGCGGTGCTCCTGTCGCGATCTCCACGGTGAACGGCCGGACCTGCGCGGTCTCGGCCATCTGCACCCATCTGGGTGGAGTGCTGCGCTTCAACGATCTCGAGAAGTCCTGGGACTGCCCGCTGCACGGATCGCGATTCGCCGCGGACGGGTCCGTGCTGGAGGGACCCGCCACGACGAACCTGAAGTCGTCGCCTGCTGCTCGAGAAACCGGGTTGCCGAGCGCGGACTGATACCACGCTCCCGCAGCGGGGCGGGACGGTCGGCTGTCACGCCGGGTCGAGCCGGAACCCGACCTTGATCGTCACCTGGGTGTGCTCGATCTGGGCCCGTTCAGATGTCCTCGGATCGACACCACCTCGAACCAGTCGAGGTTGCGCAGGGTCTCCGAGGCCCGCGCGACGGCATTGCGGATGGCTTGATCGATTCCGTCGGGTGAGGACCCGACGATCTCGGTCACACGGTAGACATGATCACTCATCGATCCTCCTGGTTATCGGCATCGCCAACCCAGTGCATTGTCCTCTGACTCCCCGGTGAGCGGCAGTCGGGTCAGGCGTCGCGGCGCTCGAAACGCAGCCAAGCCACGGCGAGCAGCAGCGCGATGACTCCGGCGAACACGGCACCGCCCTCCCAACGGCCGAGGAGCGTCCCGGCCGCCTGACCCCCGTCGGCCATCCCGGCGGACACGAGCCGCATGCCGGCGGTGAACGGCAGGTAGGGCACCACGTCGCGCAGCCAGCTCAGTGCCTCGAGCTGGGCCAGCGCCGTGATCACCGGTTCGATGAGCAACGGCGTGATGAGCACGAGCACCAGGGCCGCGGTGATGCTGCGGGTGAGCTGGCCGAGCGTGGCTCCGAGGACGCCGTGCAGCAGCACCAGAACGACATAGCCGGCGAGCACGGCCGGGATCGGCGCCTCGACGAGCGGTGGCAGCGGACTGCCGAGGGTCAGCCTGCCCACGAGCAGGTTGAGCGCGATCGCCGACAATGCGGCGGTCGCCGACACTGCCGCAACGACCAAGATCTTGGCCGCGAGCAGGGCGGATCGTCGTGGCATGGCCGTGAGGGTGGGGAGGATGGTGCCGTAGCGGTACTCGTGGCCGGTCGCGAAGACGCCGATGATCGCGACGGCGAAGCCCATCACCGAGAACGGCAGACTCTCGCCACCGGCGGCGAGAAGCAGGGTTGCCGGTGCGGCGGACAGCTCAGTCCCGCGCAGGTCGAGCCCGATACCAAGCGCGACCAAGCCGCAGAGCAAGAGCCCGATCAGACCCACCCAGTACGTCGAGCGGATGGTGCCGACCCGTACTGTCTCGAATCTCAGCGCGTCCTTCATGGCGTCGCTCCCGCGGACATCGGCGCGGCGACCAGATGTGCGACGTACTCCTCGGTTGCGCCGGTTGCCTGGAAGAAGGCCTCCTCGAGCGAGGCGGTGCGGGTGGCCAGCTCGTGCAGCACCAGCCCTCCCCCGGCCGCGATCTCTCCCACCCGCGCCGGCTCGATGCCGACGAGCAACGCGGCGCCGTTCGGTTCTCTGGTGACGCCGACTGCCGGCTCCGCCTCGACCACCGCTCGGACCAGGGCGTCGATCTGCGGGCTGCGCACCACCACCGACGTGCGGGTGAAATCGCGCACGAACGCGTCGACCGTGCCGGAGGCGATCAGCCGGCCCCGGCCGATGACCACGAGCTCATCTGCCATCAGCGCCATCTCCGGCAGCAGGTGGCTGGAGACCAGGATGGTGCGGCCCTGGGATGCGAGCAGCTTCAACATGTCCCGCAGCCACTGGATCCCGTGCGGGTCGAGACCGTTCGCCGGCTCGTCGAGGATCAGCGTGTGCGGGTCACCGAGGAGCGCCGCCGCGAGCCCGAGCCGCTGCGACATCCCGAGGGAGAAACCGCGTGGCTTCTTCCGGGCCACCTCGGCGAGCCCGACCAACGCGAGAACCTCGTCCACCCGAGAGATCGGCACGGAGTTGGCCGCGGCGAGCATCCGCAGATGGTTGCGCGCTGAGCGGGTCGGGTGGAAGGCCTTGGCCTCCAGCACGGTGCCGATCTCCCTCATCGGGTGCCGGATGTCGCGGAACCGACGGCCGTCGAATCGCGTCTGGCCGCCGCCGTAGTCGAGGTCCAGCATCAGCCGCATCGTCGTGGACTTGCCCGCGCCGTTGGGTCCGAGGAAGCCGGTCACCACGCCCGGGCGGACCTGGAACGACAAGTCGTCGACGGCCGTCTTCTCCCCGTATCTCTTCGTCAACCCACGCGCGACGATCATCGCCTGTTCCTCAGCTCGCGTCCTGCCACTACCCGGCACGCTAGTTGGCGAGAACCGGGTGAATCCAGCCTTTCGCGGCGATCCCGGGGTGGTTCAGGGTTGGCTCTGAGGACCAACCCAGATGCGGGGTGGATTCCGGCCGATGTCGGCCAGGATCCACCTCGCAAATGCCTCTACCCCGTGCGGGGTAGGCGCAGATGCCCCGCTCGGAGGACGTCAGGCGGCCGCCGGATCCCTAGCGTCGATCTCAGCTCATCGACATCCGGAGGCAGAGATGACGTCCGCTGTTCAGACCGCCAGCCCGCCCGGCGCACCCGCCCAGCAGGGCGCCAGCCGACGGTTGGCGCGCATCCTGGCCCGGCCGGGCTGGGTGATCTTGACTTTGCTGTCCTTGGTCACGATCAGCTTCGTCGCCCACTACCTGACCTTCGACCCCGAGTCCTACTTTGCGGAGCAGCGAGAGCTGTACCTGCGGCGCGAGTTCGTCCTCGGAGTGCACGTGCTCTGCGGCATCCTTCTCCTGATCATCGGACCGTTCCAGTTCATCGGGTGGATCCGGCGCCGGCTCGTCCCGCTGCACCGGACCCTCGGCGCGACCTACCTCGCCGCCGCGACCGGTCTCGGGGTGTCCGGCCTGATCCTGGCGCCCACCGCGTACACCGGGATCGGGGCCTCGCTCGGCTTCACCTTCCTCGACCTGGCGATGCTGCTGACCACCTGGACCGCATTCCGGATGATCTTGGCCCATCGCTACGCCGAGCACCGCCGCTGGATGATCCGGAGCTACTCCTTGATGTTCGCGGCGCCGATGCTGCGGCTGCTGTCCCTGATCTACTACACCCTCCTCGACGCCGGCCTGGTCGCGTTCTCCTTCGAGACCGCGTACGCCGGGATCGCCTGGCTGTGCTGGGTGCCGAACATCCTCCTGGCGGTCTGGTTTACTCGCCGGAGGAAAGGCGATCAGTGGGCAACGAGTGGCTGACCCGCAGTCTGCGCCGGCTCCGGCGCGTCCCGCCGCTGGCGTTCGACATCGGTCTCGCCATCGTCTACGCGGTCATCGTGCTGGTCGAGCGCGCTGGCCATCCCCCGACCGGCCCCGCGCTGACGGCGGCCGCCACTGCGTTGACGCTGGTCCTGGCCGCAACCCTCGTGTGGCGCCGGCGCGCTCCCCTCGCGGCATTGCTGGTGGCGATCACGGCCCTGGCCGCGGAGTCCTTCTTGCAGGTCACGACCACGCTCTCCCCGCTTCCGACCCTGGTCGGTGCCTACTCCGTCGGCCTGTACGCCAGCCGCACCCGTGCGAGGTGGGGCCCGTTGCTGGTGATCGCCGGGGTGCTCGGCTACTTCGTCAGTACGCCAGGGCTCGCCAGCGCGGACATGGGGCAGTTGCTCCAGACGCTTGGCACCTGGCTCGCCGCCTGGGCCCTCGGCTACAGCGCGGCGCGGCGGCGGGATGCGCACGATCGGGCCCGGATTGCCCTTGAGCGGCACGCGGTCGCCGAGGAGCGGATCGCGATCTCCCGCGAGCTGCACGACGTGGTCGGGCACACGGTCAACCTGCTGGTGGTGCAAGCCGGCGCCGCTCGGCTGACGCTGGACCGCGACCCGGCGGCGGCGCGCGGAATCCTGGTCAGCATGGAGCAGACCGGACGGGAGACGCTGGCCGATCTCGACCGCGTGCTGGGCACGCTGCGGGCTGACTCTGCCGGTCCGCCTCCGGGATTGTCCGAGCTCCCCGTCCTGGTCGACCGTTTCGCCGACTCCGGCGTCGAGGTCGATCTACGGCTGGATCCTGATCTTGCGCTGCCCCGGGAGCTCGAGCTTGCGGCCTACCGCATCGTCCAGGAAGGGCTCACCAATTCGCTCAAGCACGCCGCCCCGTGCTCGGCCACCGTGAGCGTCCGTCGGGACGGGCCGAGCCTCGTGGTCGAGGTCACCGACACCGGACCGGGCGTCCGCCCCGAGAACCGGCAGGGGCGAGGCCTCGTCGGGATCGCCGAACGGGTGTCCATGGCCGGCGGTGTCGTCGAGCACGGAAATGCGACCGGCGGCGGGTTCACCCTCCGGGCAGCGCTGCCCCTGCCCAGTCCATCCGGCGCGCCATGACCATCCGCGTGCTGCTCGCCGACGACGACGCCCTCCTCCGCGCCGGGCTCGCCGTCGTTCTCGGCACCGCCGCCGACCTCGAGGTGGTGGCCGAGGCCGGTGACGGCCTGCAGGCGGTTGATCTGTGCCTGCGCCTGCATCCGGATGTGGTCCTGATGGACGTCCGGATGCCCGGTGTCGACGGCATCGAGGCCACCCGGCGACTGACCGTGGCCGATCCGGAGATCAAGATCATGATCTTGACCACGTTCCAGCACGACGAGTACGTCTGGGGCGCCCTGCGCGCCGGCGCCAGCGGGTTCCTCCTGAAGCGGACTTCTCCGGAGCGGTTGCTCGACGCCGTCCGGACCATCGCAGCCGGTGAGGCGCTGGTCGACCCGAGCGTCACCCGGGATCTGATCCGCCGGTCGTTGTCGGCGGGCACCGACGCCGCGAGTTCGCCCTCCGCCGAGATCCGCGGCCGGCTGGCCCAGCTCACCGAACGCGAACGGCAGGTACTCCGGCTGATCGCCCAGGGCCACTCCAACGCCGAGATCGCCAAGCTGCTCGTGATCGCCGAGTCGACGGCCAAGACGCACGTCAAACGCGTACTGGCCAAGATCGACGCCCACGATCGGGCCCAGGCCGTGGTGTTCGCCTATCGCAGTGGACTGATCTCCGGGTCGTCCTGACGGCCGCTGATCCCTACGCTGTGGACCATGGTGGAACGCATGCAGCTGCTCCTCCGGCTCGAGCGGGTGATGGAGGAGACCGAATTCGGCTGGTCACTGCTGATGGTCGGGGAGGACCAGTCACGCAAGCTCGCGGACCTGACCAGCGACCTCAAACGGCCCTACTCCACCACCGGGGACGGCAAACAGATCCTGTCCGGCTACTCCTACTGGGGCATCGAGCCGGCCATCGCCTGGCAACACGCCTGCCGCGACCCCTATTACCCGGTGATGAAGGACGGTATCGACTCCTTCACCCAGCGCTGGAACGATCTTCAGCCAGCCCTCGGCGGGACGAAGTATCACTACGTCAGCCTCGGCCCCGGCACCGGCGAGAAGGACCGCACCGTGCTGCAGAGCCTGCAGCCGACCTACCCCGAGATGCTGTACGTCCCGGTCGACATGAGCGCGGAGATGTTACGGATCAGTCTGCAGCCGATCCGAGATCTGCCGTTCATCAAGGCGTTCCGGCGCCAGCTGCTCCCGGTGCAGCTGGACTTCTCCTCCGATGAGAACCTCGACGAGCTGCAGGCGCTGCGGGACCGGCTGATGGGCGACGAACCGATCTTGTGGGCGCTGCTCGGCAACACCGCGGCCAACTTCGAAGATGATCTCGAGCTGATCGAGCGGATCGCCACCCTGCTCCGGCCGCAGGACCTGTTGATGTTGGAAGTGGCCACCTCGACCGAGCTCGCTGGCGACGTGCCGGAGCGGGTGTCGACGGAGTACCTGCGCAGCAAGGCATTCTGCGAGTTCGTGACCAGCGCGCTGCACCAGCACACCGACCTGCCGATCAACATGGACAACATCACGATCACCGGCGAGGTGGTCGACGACCGCTGCGTGGTGATCAAGACCACCTACCATCACCGCGGCGACGACACCCGGGTGACCCTGCCGGACCGAACCGTGATCACGCTCAAGCACGACGACACCATCCGGCTCTACATCAGCCGCAAGTACGCGCCCGCCGCCCTGCACGGCGAGCTCCGCGCGCTCGGCCTCGGCGTCCAGGGCACCGCCAACACCACCTGGGCGGTCCGCGGAAAGCCCTATCGCTTCGGGCTGCAGCTGATGCTGCTGTCGAAAGACCTCGAGCCGGCCCCGGCGTACAGCGCGGCGCGCGATCTGTTCCGCGACGGATGACGCCGCGCCGGATCATCGTCGTGGTGACGGCTCTCAGCCTGGCCGCGGCGTTCGTGATCAACGCGATCTGGTTCGCCACCTCGGTCGGCCAGGACCGTCTGGAACCGGTCGTCGGGGTGCTGGGGATCCTGGCCGGCATCACCGGCCTCATCGCTGAGCGTTGGGCCGCGCGACAGGAGGCGCGGGATGCTGCGCTGGACGCGATCAGAGCCGAGCTCGAGGCCAACGAGGACCTGCTGGCCTCGGCCGCCTTCAGCACCGAACCAGACCAGCCGCTGCGGCGTACGGTCTATCCCCGGCTGCATCTGTCGGCCGTGGATGCCGCCTTCGCCGCCGGCTCGCTGTCCACGACCCGCGACGCGAGCCTGATCGACGCGTTGCACGCCTGGCGGAACCAGGTCGTCCGCTTCAACTCCCAGCTGGCGCTGGCCGAGATGCTCGCGTTCACCATGGAGTCGGAGGCGGTGCTGCGCGACCTGCGCGACGGGATGCACGGTGCGGGGGGTCCGTTGAGCCGGCTGCGCACCTCGATCAACGACCTGCTCACCCAACTGCACTAGTTCCGATCTCCGCCTGGAGGCTGAGGCGCCCGGCGCGGCGAACGGTTACCGTGAACAAGATGTGGGCTGTGCGTCTGCTGCCGCGCGGCGTACGCCGGGTGCCGCCGCTGCTGGCCGACGCCGGCCTGGCCCTGTTGGTCGCGGCCATCGCCAGCGTGCAGACGAGTGCTCCGCTGCCCGACGACAGCCTGTTCCGGCCGCCCGACGCGCTCGCCCGCCTGCTCGTCGTGCTGATGTCGGCTCCGCTCGTCATCCGGCGACGGGCGCCGGCGCTGTGCCTGTGCCTGGTCATCGCGGGCGCGCTGGTGATCGGGCTGCTCGGCTACCCACAGAACGGGCTCGGCATGCCGCTGCTGGTCGCCCTGTTCACCCTCGGTCGCTCCCTCGAGCTGCGCCGCTGCGTGCCCTACCTGGCCGCGGTCGTCGCGATGTACGTGGTGCTCTACCTGGTGTCCCGCGACCC
The DNA here is from genome assembly GCA_963711015.1 of uncultured Actinomycetota bacterium. Classification (GTDB taxonomy): domain Bacteria; phylum Actinomycetota; class Actinomycetes; order Propionibacteriales; family Propionibacteriaceae; genus Microlunatus. The sequence continues at coordinate 72,823 of CAVQCQ010000029.1, read as the reverse complement.
GGTGCCGATCAGCGACCCCTTCCTCAGTTTCGCGTTCCTCGGTGCCGGGTTCTGGCTCGGCACCAACCTGCGAATCCGGCGGGCCGAGGCGGCGCGGCAGGCGGTGGCCGAGGAGCGGTTGCGGATCGCGCGAGAGCTGCATGACGTGGTCGCGCACAGCATGAGCGTGATCGCGGTGCAGTCCGGGATGGCCGCCTATCTGCTGGACAGCCAGCCCCAGCGGGCCAAGGAGGCGCTGGAGCTGATCGCCGGCACCAGCCGGAGCGCGTTGGACGAGCTCCGCCGGATGCTCGACGTCCTGCGGCCGAGCCTGGAGTCGGCCAGTGCGCTGACCCCCGCGCCGGGCCTGGACGCCATCTCCGAGCTCGCCGAGCAGCTCACCGGTGCCGGACTCGCCGTGACGGTGCACACCACAGGCCGGCGCGGGACCATCCCGCCGGGCGTTGACCTCACCGCGTACCGGGTCGTCCAGGAGGCGCTCACCAACACGGTCAAGCACGCGGGACCGGGCGCTCAGGCGACGGTCCGGATCGACTACGGCGCGAACCGGCTCACCGTCGAGGTGGCCGACGACGGCCACGGCATCCCGCCGGGTGGTGCGTCCGGGTCCGGGGTGGGGCTGGTCGGGATGCGCGAGCGGGTCAGTCTGTTCGGCGGCCGGCTCGACGTCGGGCCGGCGGACGGTTCGGGATGGCTGGTCCGCGCCGAGCTGCCTCTCCAGGCCGGGGCGTCGATGGAGACCGAACCGCCTAAACGGGCAGCGCCGTGATCCGGGTGCTCATCGTCGACGACCAGACTCTGGTGCGCTCCGCGTTCGCCGTCCTGGTTGACTCTGCGCCGGACATGCAAGTCGTCGGCGAGGCGTCGAACGGCGCGGAGGCCGTCGAGCTGGCCAAGACTTGCGAACCGGACGTCGTGATCATGGATATCCGGATGCCGGTGATGGACGGGCTGGAGGCGACCCGGCGGATCCTGGCCCCGGACACCTCCTCAGCCGACGGCGATCGGCGACCGCACGTGCTGGTGCTCACCACGTTCGACCTGGATCAGTACGTCTACGAGGCGTTGCGCGCCGGCGCCGCCGGCTTCCTGCTGAAGGACGCGCTGCCGGCCGATCTGCTGGCTGGGATCCGGGTGGTGGCGGCCGGCGATGCGCTGCTGGCCCCCCGGGCCACCCGGCTACTGGTCCAGGAGTTCGCCCGGCGGCGTGGAGCGCCGGCCACCGCGCCGGCGGCGCTGGCTCAGCTGACCGAGCGAGAGCGCGACGTGCTGCGCCTGATCGCGCAAGGGCTGTCGAACCCGGAGATCTGCGCCGACCTGGTCGTCAGCCCGGCGACGGTCAAGACCCACGTCAGCCATCTGCTGGCCAAGCTCGGCGCCCGGGACCGCGCCCAGCTGGTGGTGATCGCGTACACGAGCGGATTCCTAGGCTGAGCCTTCCGCCTCTCCGTCAACCCGCAGGATGAGATGTGAAGTTCGGTGTCCGGGCCGATTCGCGGCGGCGGCCCCGCTTCTAGCGTCGCCGGCATGCGTACCTCACCCCCTCCACCCAGGCCGGCCGGCACCGAAATCCCTTCCGCCGCCGAACACCCTGCGGCACCGCCCCACGCCGGTGCCGGACGCGGACCGATCCGCCGCTTCGTCGTCAAGCATCCGATCGCCACCTTCCTGGCGCTGGCATTCGGCGTTTCCTGGCCAGTGCTCTTCGGCCTCGTCCTCCTCAGGCAGCCGGTCGAGCCCGGCCTGATCGTCGTCGTCCTCCTCGGTCTGGCCGGCCCGGCCGTCTTGGTCAGCGCCGCCGAAGGTGGACGTCCCGCCGTCCGCGCGCTGCTGTCTCGGACCTTCCGCTGGCGCGTACATCCCGGCTGGTACGCGCTGGCGACATTCGGCCTGCCCGTGTTCCTGCTGCTGGCGGCCACCGTGGCCCGCGGAGCAGCTCCGCTGCAGCAGCTGCTGGCCGACCCCCGCATCGTCACTGGCTATCTGACGGCGCTCTTGATCGTCCCTCTGATCAACCTCTGGGAGGAGACCGGCTGGATGTTCGTCCAGACCAGGCTGGAGCAGCGGCACGGGCCGCGGCGCGGCGGGATAATCACCGGGCTCTTCTTCGCCGCACTGCACCTGCCGATCTACCTCGACTTGGGTTCCGCGCGCAACACCGGACTGGCGATCGTGATCGGGTTCACCGTGGCGCCGTTCTTCCGCATCCTGGCGGGCTGGCTCTACCGGCAGGCTGGGAGCAGCGTGCTGATCGTGGCGCTGTTCCACGGTTCCTTCAACGCCAGCAATTCCGAAGCCTTCGGCGGCGCACTCTTCCCCGGCGTCCCGGCGGCGATCACCGTCGGCGCAGCAGTGATCCTGCTCGGGACGACCGTCATCGTGAGCATGCGCAAGCCGGCGCATCGCCTGCCACGTTCGGCAACAGCCGGCGCTGCGCCATCCTCCGAGCAGTACTCACTGGCCAAGATCCTGGCCATCTGGGCCGTCGTGACTGCGCCGATGGGGGTGTTCGCCTTCGTCGTGGCGCCGGCCATCTTCCCGCACACCTCGATCCACCCCGGACTCGTGTACTGGACGCTGATGGTGGTCGGCATGGCCTGGCAGTTCGTCGTCTCGGTCGTGGTGCTCCGCCACGAGCTGGGCGGCCTTCGCTGGGCGGCCGTCAAGGAGCGCATCTGGTGGAACGCACCACGCGACCCGGAGACCGGCCGGCCCCGGCGCCGACTGTGGTGGTGGGCCGTCCCCGCGATCGGCGCCAACTATCTCGGCGGGTTCCTCGCCATCCGGCTGGATTCGGCGTGGACTGACCTGCTGCCGATGCTGCGTGAGCCGTCCTTCGCCCGCATCGACGCACTGGCCGATCCACGCTTCGCGGGCCAGTGGTGGATCCTCGGACTGACGCTGACCAGCATGGTGTTCAACTACCTCCTCGGCGAGGAGCTGCTCTTCCGCGGGGTGCTGCTGCCCCGGATGGCTGGGGTCTTCGGCCGCTGGGACTGGGTCGCGAACGCCGTGCTGTTCGGGCTCTACCACCTGCACAAGATCTGGTTCTGGCCCAGCATGATCACGAGCTCCTTCGGCACCACCTGGGCCGCCAGGCGCTACCGCAGCATGGCGATTGCCGTCCTGGTGCACGGGATCGAGGGCTACTTCATCGTGCTGATCCTGGGAGTGCTGCTCGGTCTGTTTCCGTGACCCCCCACTCCCTCACTCCCTCGCTCGCCGACTGCAGAATCGGACGCTGCGTCGGTTCTTCGCGCTGCACGCCGGATGTGTCCGGCGTGCAGCGCGAGAATCGAACGCAGCGTTCGAAACTGGAGTCGGCGTAAGGGAGTCAGCGAACGTCGGCGAAGAAGATGCGCAGATCGCCGACGACCAGCTCCGGAACCTCGAGGACCGCGAAGTGCCCGCCGCGGTCGAACTCCGACCAGTGCACGATGTTGGCGTTGTCGCGCTCGGCCAGCGGTCGGATGGTCTGGAAGTCGTCGGCGAACACCGCGACGCCGATCCGTCCCTGGCTGACCACCGGCTCGGCCCCGGAGTGGGCTTCGGAGTAGTGGTAGCGGACCGCGCCGGCCGACGTGTTGGTCAGCCAGTACAGCGACACCTGGGTCAGCACCTGCTCCTCCGTGACCAGGCTGGTGCCGTTGCCGAAGTTCTCGAAGAGCTCGTTGTACGCCAGCTGCCCGACCGGCGAGTCCGAGAGGGCGGCGGCAATGGTCTGCGGCCGGGTGCCGTTCATCTGGTTGTAGCCGCCGACGGACTGGAACCAGCCGAGGAACTCCAGCGCCGCGTACTCCTTCGGCCCGAAGCTGTCGAACTCGCCCTCGGCACCGGAGGGGAAGGAGAACAGCTGCAGCACATGCGCCCCGAGGAACCCGGGTGGGTTGAGCACCGCCAGCTCACGGGACACCAGAGCGCCGCCGTCACTGCCGTGGGTGCCATAGGACTCGTAGCCCAACCGGCGCATCAAGGTGTCGTATGCCCGGGCGACCCGGGCCATCGTCCAGCCGCCGTCGACCACCGGCGTGCTGAACCCGAATCCCGGCATCGACGGGATGACCAGGTGGAACGCGTCCTCGGCCCGGCCGCCGTGGGCGACCGGATCGGTCAGCGGCGCGACCATGTCCAGGAACTCGGCGAACGAGCCGGGGTAGGTGTGCAGGAGCAACAGCGGAGTGGCATCGGCCTCGGCCGACCGGACGTGGACGAAGTGGACGGTCTGGCCGTCGATCTCGGTGGTGAAGTTGGGCACCGCGTTCATCCGGGCCTCCTGGGCGCGCCAGTCGAACTGCTGCCAGGCCTCCACCATCCGCCGCAGGTAGGAGACCGGGGTTCCGTAGTCCCAGCTGTCGCCGGGTGCCGGTGCCGGGAAGCGGGTCGCGGCCAGCCGGCGCTGCAGGTCGTCCAGCGCGGCCTGGTCGATGTGGATGGTGAACGGGGTGATGGTGGTGTTCGTCATGTCAGCAACGCTAGAAGGCTATTAGGCAGATATCGTTCCTCTTAACTATGGAAAGTTCGGCGAGACTTCTAGCCTTGCTGGGTTTGCTCCAGTCGCGCACCGTCTGGACCGGCGGTGAACTGGCCGAGCGGCTCGGCGTCAGCCCGCGTACGGTCCGCAACGACGTCGACCGGCTGCGCCGGCTCGACTACCCGGTCGATGCGGTACGCGGCCGGGACGGGCACTACCGGCTGGGCGTCGGCGCCAAGCTGCCGCCGCTGCTGCTCGACGACGAGGAGGCGGTCGCGATCACCGTCGGACTCGCCGCGGCGACCGGGATCGCCGGGATCGAGGAGACCAGCGCCCGCGCCCTGGCCAAGCTCGAGGCGATCCTGCCGCACCGGCTCCGTCGCCAGGTCGACGCCGTACGCGGGGCGGTCAGCGCCGGACCGCAGAACACCGGCTCCAACGTGCCGGATCCCGAGATCGAGGTCGGGCTGCTGACGGCGATCGCGGCGGCCGTTCGTGATCATGAAGAGATCCGGTTCGACTACCACGAGGAGCGGTTGCAGATCCAGCCCTACCGGCTGGTCAGCTGGCAGCGCCGCTGGTACCTGGTCGGCCGCACCGCGGGTACGAACTCGTGGTCGACCTATCGGCTGGACTGGATGCGTCTGCGGACGCCGGGCGGACCACGGTTCACTCCGGTCGAGATCCCGGGCGGCGACTACACCGCGTTCGTGCTGCGCGAGGTCGCGTTCTCCGGCTGGAGCGTGCACGCCCGGATCGCCGTCGACGCCCCCGCCGAGGAGGTGCTGGCCCGGATCAACCCCGCAGTCGGCGTGGTCGAGGCCGTTGATGATCATGCTTGCGTGCTGGTCACCGGCGCCGACAGCGTGGAGATCATCGCGGTCTACATCGGCATGCTGGGGCTGGACTTCCACGTCGTCGGGCCGCCCGAACTGGTCGCACAGCTCGCGGTGGTCGGCGAGCGCTATCGGAGAGCGGTGGCGGCCCCACCGCACTCCGAGCCAACCTAGGGGCGTGTCCTCTGAACTGACGACGCGTCACGCCCCTGCGGGGGTTCAAGGGGTCGTCCCCCTTGCTGAAATTAGGGTGAGGCGATGCGGTGCCACGCGGAGGCTCCGACCGCCTGGCCGAGCGACCAGGCGTGGCAGGTGGCCTGGCGGGCCCTGATCGCACCGCTGGCCACCAGCGCCGTCGGACCGGACAACCACGTCAACCTCCCCTGGCCGGACCCGGTCCGGCTGGCCGCCGGCACCCACCTCGCCCCCGGAGCGACCTATCGGATCGCCGAAGATCAGCTTCGCACCGGGGTGTTGGAGGCCCGGGTCGAGACCGCGGCGCGCGAGGTCCACCTCACCTGGTCACCGATCACCGAGCCGGGCCAGGGTGAATTGATCATCGCCGGTCTCGATCATCCGGAGCAGGTCCGCTGTACTGCCTCCCTTGATCATCTGCAGCTCGAGCTGATCATGGCCCCGCGCCGCTCCGAGCTGACCCGGCTGCGGGTTCGCCTCGACTGGCTGGTGGTCGAGCTCGACGCCCAGGTCGCATCCTCTCCTGACGGCGACCGGCTTCGCGTCGACCTGGACGTGCGCGGCGCCGGGCTGTGGCGACCCACCCTGGCCCCGGTGCTCGCGGCGATGGAGGAGCAGATCAGCCAGGAGCTGGTCGACGCCGTCCAGGAAGTCGCCCGCATCCTCACTCTCCTGCCGGACGTTGCGCCCGACGAACCGCCGCTGCCCGGCGACCCCGTTCGGCGGATCTGGATCGGCACCCCGGCCCAGGGGCGGGCCAAGATCAACCACGGGATGGAGGAGATCGGCCGCCGGCTGCGCATCGTCGCCGACCGGATGATGGTCCTGCCGTGGTGGCGGCGGACGGCTCACCGCTGGCGACGAGAGCTCGCCACCCTTCCTCCGGCCCGCTGGCCGCACGACGGAGTGCTCACCGTCGGCACCTGGGCGGACGTGGAGCGGGAGGCGGTGCGGCGTACGGTCCGCCGCGTGCCCTGGCGGCGCGGCGAGGATCTCGACACAGTGATTGCCACCCTCCTTGACGAGCACTTGGAGAACCGCCGCCAGCAGGACCGGGCGCTGCGCCGGTTGATGGGGCCGGGCCAGGATCTGCCCACCCAAACCCTGCTCAGCGACGAGAACTTCGACACCAGGTGGCTGGCCACCCCGGTGAGCGCGATCCGCCGGTCGATGAACCTGGCCTCCGACGCCGAGGCCCAGCAGCGATTCACCGAGATCCTCCGCGCCGCCGAGTTGTCGACTCCGTCGCGCGACTGATGTGCAGCGAGGCGGGGATGACCTACCGTCGAGCCGTGACCACGACTGCGCCGGCGTCGCCCGACACGTCGCGGCGTCGGTGGATCTGGCCGCCGCGCATCGACATCGCCATCGCTGTGGCCTTCATGATCCTGTCCACGGTCGAAGGCCTGCTCAGCCCCGGCGTACGCGGGCCGCTGCAGCATCTCCTCGTCGGCCTGCCGGCGATGGCCGCGCTGGCCTGGCGACGGCAGTTCCCGCTCGCGGTCGCCGTGATCGTGATCGGGGCCAACACCTGGCTGAACCCGAGCGGAGAGTTCGCGGTCCTGCTGTCCCTGGTGCTGGTCTCGTTCACCGTCGGCGCGGAGGCCGCGCCCCCGCGCAACTACATCGGGCTCGCCGTCACCCTGGTGCCGTTCCTGACCGCGACGATTCTGGCCGGCTTCCAGCCGAGCGACGCGGGAGCGGCGCTGGTCTTCGTGATCGGCCCATGGGCGGTGGGCATCGGGGTCCGGCAGCGCGCGCATCGCGCCGCGGCCGCGCTCGCCCGGGCGGCCGAGCTGGAAGCCAATGCGGCTCAGGTCGCCGAGCAGGAACGGACCCGGATCGCCCGCGAGCTGCACGACATCGTGTCCCACTCGCTCAGCGTTGTCACCATCCAGACCCAGGCCGTACGCCGCCGGCTGCGGCCCGACCAGACCCGCGAAGCCGCGGACCTGGCCGCGGTGGAGACCACCGCGCGCGAGGCGCTGGCCGAGATGCGCCGGCTGTTCGGCGTGCTGCGCAGCGAAGGCGAAGCGGCCGACCTTGCGCCGCAACCCGGGGTGTCCGAGCTGGCCCGGCTGGTGGCTCAGGTAGGAGATGATCATGCGGTGCGGCTGGAGATCGAGGGCGAACCTTACCCGCTGCCGCCCGGCGTCGACCTCGCCGCGTACCGGATCGCTCAGGAGGGGTTGACCAATGCGCTGCGGCACGCCTCGGCGACCGAGATCGAGGTCCGCCTCGAGTACCAGCCGACCCGGCTGGTCATCTCGGTGACCGACGACGGCAGCGGGCTCCGGGAGCCGACCGCGGGCGGCGGGCACGGGTTGGTCGGCGTACGGGAGCGCGTGAGCCTGTACGGCGGGACGCTGGAGGTCGGCCCGACCGCGGAGGGTGGGACGCGGCTGCGCGCGGTGCTGCCGATCCGGGAGTCTGTGTGACGACACTGGTCATCGCTGACGACCAGGGCATGGTCCGGGCGGGATTCCGGTCCCTGCTGGAGTCCGAGCCCGACCTCGAGGTGGTCGGTGAGGCCGCGAACGGCGCCGAGGCGATCGAGGTGGTCACCGCGCTGCGACCTGATGTCGTGCTGATGGACATCCGCATGCCGGTGCTGGACGGGATCGCGGCGACCAAGGCGCTGGTCGACGCCGACAGTCCGAGCCGGGTGCTGGTGCTCACCACGTTCGACCTGGACGAGTACGTGTTCGAGGCGTTGCGGGCCGGAGCGTCGGGCTTCCTGCTCAAGGACGCGCCGGCGGAGGAGCTGGCGGCCGCGATCCGGGTGATCGCGTCCGGGGAATCGTTGCTCGCGCCTGGGGTCACGCGGCGGGTGATCGACGCCTTCCTGCATCGACCGAGCCGTCCCGCGGCGCGCCCGGTCGACCGGCGGCTGGGGCAGCTGACGCCGCGCGAGGTCGAGGTGCTCGGGCTGCTGGCCCGCGGACTGTCGAACCTCGACATCGCGCGGCGGCTGTTCGTCTCGGAGGGGACGACGAAGACCCACGTCAGCAACGTGCTGACCAAGCTGGGGCTCCGGGACCGCGTGCAGGCGGTGATCTTCGCGTACGAGAACGGCGTCGTGGTGGCCGGCGAGGGCGAAGATCAGTCGCGCGGCTGAGGCCGATTTCGGTCGCGCGACCGATCCGGGTTGAGCGCTCGGCCGGAAGGCTGATGGACATCAGGTCCTCAACCGAACAAGGAGAACTCTCATGACCGCCCTGATCGACGCCCCGGCCGCCGAGAGCCACGTTGATGCCGCCCGGCCGAGCCGGGCCCTCCGCGTACGCCGTGGCTTCCTCGTCGCCTCGCCGGTGCTCGCCGGCCTCTTCTGCATCGTCGGCGCAGCTGCCGACCCGGCCGCGGGCGTGAGCGGCCAGCCGATGCTGGAGATCTACACCGCCAATCCCGAGCCGCTGCAGTTCAAGTCGCTCGGGTTCCACTGGGGCTACGCGTTCTGGATCGCCCCGGCGCTGCTGATCGCCGCGTACGTGCGGGGCAAGGGTGCCTGGATCGCCAACGTCGCGGCCTTCCTCGGGTTCGCCGGGATGACGACGCTGCCGGGTCTGCTGGCGCTCGACTGGTTCGACTCGGCGGTCGGGCAGCTCTACGGTCCGGAGGCGCCGATGGCGGTGCAGCAGCACATGGAGCAGACCATGTGGGGGCCGGCGGTCTTCACGATGCCCGGCATGATCGGCTTCGCGCTCGGACTGCCGCTCGCGGCGATCGCTTTGTGGCGGGCCGGTCTGGTGCGCTGGTGGGCGCCGCTGTCGGTGATCGCCGCCTTCGCCGCGTTCATGCTGTCGAACGTCACCTGGTGGGGCTGCGTGATCACCACCGTCTTCCTGACGGTGTTCGCCGTGGCGCTCGCCCGGGCCACGCGGAAGCAGCCCTGACCGTTCTCGTTCCCCCTCCCGCAGTTTCGAAACTCTTCCTGGGGAATCGGGGAACGACCGGTGTGCGTTGTCCAGGCATGATCGATGACCGGGACCGCGAAGCACTGGATGCCTACTCCGCCGCGGTGATCGCCGTCGCCAAGACCGTCCTGCCGAGCGTGGCCAGCCTCAAGGTTCGCACCGGGCGGGGCGAGGGATCGGGCAGCGCCAGTGTCTTGGCCCCCGACGGCTTCCTGCTGACCAGCGCGCACGTGGTGGAGGGCGCGAACGAGGCGACCGCCGCGTTCACCGACGGCACCGAAACGGTCGCGGAGGTGGTGGGTCGCGACCCGCTGTCCGATCTGGCCGTGCTGCGGGCTCGCGGCGACATACCCGATCCGGTGGTCCTCGGCGACGCCGGTCAGCTCCAGGTCGGCCAGCTGGTGGTGGCGCTGGGCAACCCGCTCGGGCTGGCCGGCAGCGTCACCGCCGGGATCGTCTCGGGTCTCGGCCGCTCGTTGCCGACTCGTCAGGGGCGGGTGGTCGACGAGGTGATCCAGACGGATGCCGCGCTCAACCCGGGCAACAGCGGTGGCGTACTCGCCGACAGCCAGGGCCGCATGGTCGGGGTCAACACGGCCGTGGCGGGCATCGGCGTCGGGCTGGCGGTGCCCATCAACTCCACCACGCAGAAGATCATCACCGCCCTGATGACCCGCGGCCGCGTACGCCGTGCCTGGCTCGGGATCGCCGGCAACCAGTCGCCGCTGCCGCCGCCGCTCGCGGCCAAGGTCGGCCGGCGCGACGGGCTGCGGGTGGCCCAGGTCATCAACGGCAGTCCGGCGGAGGCGGCAGGTCTGAAGGCCGGTGACGTACTGATCGCCCTGGCCGGTGAGCCCATGCCCTCGAGCACGGTCCTGCAGCGCCGGATGGTCGAGGACGTCATCGGCCGCCGGATCGAGATCACCGTCTGGCGCAACGGCGCCCTGGTCGACGTGATCGCCGTCCCTCGAGAGCTCACCGGCTCCGCTCACTGACCGGCCATACGCCGACTGAAGAATCGGACGCTGCGTCCGATCTTCGCGCTGCACTCCCGAAGTAACCGGAGTCCAGCGCGAGGAACGGACGCAGCGTTCGATTCTCACCGGGTCCGTCGCACCTGACAGGACTGTCATCTTCGAGTCAGGGGTGTTTCAGCGACGGCCGATGGAATCGAGTTGTCGGAAATTCCGAACACTGTGATTCCAAGGAGCACCTCATGAGCATTCTCACCTTCAAGCGGACCCTTGTCCTGGGCAGCGCGGGCCTCCTGACGGCCGCCGGCCTGTCCCTCGCCGCAGTCGTCCCGGCGTACGCGGCCACCGAGACCTGCCACGGGCTGGCGGCCACCATCGTCGGCACCAACGGCAACGACGACATCGAAGGCACCTCGGGCAACGACGTCATCGTCGGCCTGGGCGGCCACGACGAGATCGACGGCAACGGTGGCGACGACGTCATCTGTGGCAACGGCGGCAACGACGAAATCGACGGCGACGCCGGCAACGACTGGCTGCAGGGCGGTCCCGGCCACGACGAGCTGGATGGCGACCGTGGCAGCGACACGCTGTACGGCTCCAGCGGCAACGACTCCCTCGGCGGCGGCCGTGGCGACGACAAGCTCTACGGTCGGGCCGGAAACGACCTGCTCGAGGGCAACGCAGGTCGCGACACTGTCAACGGCGGAGCCGACGAGGACGTACGGTTCCAGGGAGCGGCTTCGGACCGGGCTGAGGACGCCTGGGAGCGGCAGCACGGCGGTGACGACGACTGACCGCGTACGCCGAGCGTGAGCACTGAGAGGAGAGACCCATGAGATCGCGACGCAGGGTCCTCGCTCTCGTGCTTGCGCTCGCCGCCATTGCGATGACCGCCGCTCTCAGCTGGCTCCTGCTCCGTCCCGACCCGACCGAGGAGGTGGGCGCGGTGCCGATCACCGGTGTGACGGTTGATCCGGTGCCCACCGCGGCCACCCGCAGCCAGCAGGTCGAGGCGCTCGAGCCCCTCGACGGCATCTTGGTGGCCGGCGACCCGGACGATCCGGAGGAGTTCCTGCTCGGCACGGTCGAGCTCGACTTCGGGCCAGAGGCCTGGGTGCTGACTGCCGGACCGACACACGACTACAACGGTGATCAGAACACCGAGAAGTTGCTCGACGAGCTCGAGGCGCTGGTGGGCAAGCAGGTCAACGTGCTGATCCGGCCAGGCGACCAGGGCGACAACGCACTGGTCTTCACGCTCAACGGTCTGCCCTACCGCGATCCGGCAGGTCTGCCGCCCTGGCTGACCGCCACTCCGACGGCCACCGCGACCGCCACACTGGAGGAGGTCGAGGCCGCGGCTGCCGCGGCGGTCGGACCCGGCTCCCGGATCCTCGAGCTCGAGCCGGAGCCCGCCGGACAGGTGGCATGGGAGGCGACGGTGCTGCGCAGCGATGGCCAGACCTTCACGGTGTTGTTGAGCCCCACCGCCCAAGTGCTCTACCTCGGCCCTACCTGAGTCGAAGGGGACATCTCCGTCGTGGTCGTACTGGTGATCGAGGACGAGCCGGGCATCGCCGACTTCCTCCGCCGAGGGCTGGAGTCGGCGGGCTTCGGCGTCGAGGTCGCCACGGATGGCCAGCTCGGCCTGCAGATCGCGCAGCAGCGCGACGAGATCGAGCTGGTGATCTTGGACCTCGGTCTCCCGGGCCTACCGGGCGAGCACGTCCTGCACCGACTGCGGGCGACCAACCCCGCCCTGCCGGTGATCGTCCTCACCGCCAAGGACGCGATCGCCGACCGGGTCGCTAACCTCGATGCCGGCGCCGACGACTATGTCGTCAAGCCGTTCAGCTTCGCCGAGCTGCTGGCCCGGGTCCGCGTACGCCTGCGCCGGCCGGACCAGTCGTCCGCCGTCGTGTTGGCGGTGGGCGACCTGAGTCTGGATCTGCGGACCCGGGAGGTCACCGTGGACGGCCGGATCCGGTCGCTGTCCGCGCGCGAGTTCACGCTGCTCGAAGTGCTGATGCGCAACGCGGGCCAGATCCTGTCCCAGGTCCAGCTGCTCGATCTGGTCTGGGGCTATGACTTCGACGGCGCATCCAACGTGGTCGAGACCTACGTCCGGCACCTGCGCCGCAAGATCGGCGCGGACCGGATCGAGACCGTACGCCGGGCCGGGTATCGGATGGCCGCCCGGTGAGATCCTCGCTGCTGGTTCGGATCGCCGCGATCGCGTTCGGCGTGATGGCGTTCACCATGCTGGTCGCCGCGATCTCGACCCAACAGCTGATCCGGGTGGAGTACCGGCAGGACATGGACCGGCTGCTGCGCGCTGAGCTGGCCGAGGTCCGGCTCGGTCTGCCGGCCCAGATCACGGCGGCTCAGGGCCCCGACGGGATCGCCGACAGCGCTGAGGTCGAGGTTGCGGTGCGGCGCTATCTCGCCATCAATCCCGGCAGCGACCGTCACCTGACGGTGATCCAGATCAGCACCGGGAGGTTCAGCACCCGGGACGGGCCGCCGGCCGTGCAACAGCTGCAGCGCGAGGGCGGGCTGCCGGCCGGCATGACGGGGACGCTCGCCACGGTCGACTCCACGGCCGGCCCGTTGCGGATGCTCACCTCATCACTGGACAGCGAGGGTGGATCCGTCGGCACGCTGATGATTGTCGGCGCGTTGTCTCCCGGTCGGGTTCAAGCGACTGAGGCCTTCGTGCGGATCGGCCTGGCCAGCGCCGCCGGCCTGCTGGTGGGCGGCGTACTGCTGGTCCTGGCCCTGCGCCGGGCCCTGAAACCGGTGCACGATCTCGCTGATGCCGCTCGATCGGCCGGGCTGAGCGAGCTCGAGGCGCGGGTCCCGGAACCGGAGACGAGCGACGAGGTCGCCACCATGGCCCGGGAGTTCAACCGGATGCTGGACCGGATCAGCTCCGACGAGCGGCGGCGGCAACAACTGCTGTCGGCCATCTCCCACGAGCTGCGTACGCCGCTGGCGGTGGCACGCGGGCACCTGGAGCTGTTGCACACGCTCGGTCCGGACCAGCAGCAGTCGGCGATGGAAACCGCGGAGGTCGCGTTGCGGGAGCTCGACCGTCTCGGCCGCATCGTGGACGACCTGACTGCGATCAGCCGCGGCAACAGCGCCGCCGAGACGGCCCGCCAGCCGGTCTTCGCCCCCGATGTGCTGGAGGCGTTGCAGCAGCGGCTGCTCGGGCTGGAGGCCGACCACGTACGGATCGAGCCCGCTCCGCCGGTCGTCCTGGTCGGCGACGAGTACCGGCTGACCCAGGCACTGCTCAACCTGGTGGTCAACGCGCGTACCCACACGCCGGCGGGCACGCCGATCACCGTCGACGCCGTGACCGACGGTGAGGAGATCGCCTTCCGGGTCGCCGACCGTGGCCCGGGCATCGACCCCGAGTTGCTTCCGACGGTGTTCGACCCGTTCGTGACCACCAAGGCCGACGGCGCCGAGCGCACCTCGGGCCTGGGACTCACCGTGGTCAAGGCCGTCACCGAGGCTCAGGGTGGCAGCGTCGACCTGGCCACTGGCGCGTCGGGAACGACCGTCTCGCTCACCTTCCCGATCGACAACGCGGAGGACTGAGCCCACCCTGCGGCTAGAGGGAATAGCCGATGCCGGTGAGCTCCTCTGACGCGGTCCACAGTCGGCGCGCCATCCCGGTGTCGCTCGCTGCGGCCGTCCGGCCGACAAGGGTCGGGTAGCCGCTCATCTCTCGGCGGCCGCCCGGGCCCACGTAGCTGCCGCCTGGGATGTCCATCGTTGCCGCGTACGCCAGGGGCAGGGCACCCATCTCCGCACTCTGGGCGAAGAACCGGTTCGCCTGCAGCACTACCCAGTCGCCGAGACGGTTGCCGGTCCGACCCTGCAGGTTGGTCGCGGCCCAGCCCGGATGGGCAGCCAGCGCACGCACCGGGCCGCCCGACTCGGTCAGCCGGCGTTCCAGCTCGAGGGTGAAGAGCAGGTTGGCCAGCTTGGACTGGCCGTAGGCCAGCCAGGGCTGGTAGCGCCGACTCGTCCAGTTCAGGTCGGCCAGCTCGATCCGGCCACGCCGATGCGCCCCGGACGAAACGGTCACCACCCGGTCGGTGATGCGCGGCAGGAGCAGGTTGGTCAGCGCGAAGTGACCGAGGTGGTTCACTCCGAACTGCAGCTCGAAACCGTCCTTGGTCCGTCCCAACGGCGGTGCCATCAGACCGGCGTTGTTGATCAGGACATCGATCGGCCGGGTGTCCTGCTCGGCGAAGGCCCGGACCGAGCTCAGGTCGGCCAGATCGAGCTCGCGCACCTCGGCACTGGCGCCGATCTCGCTCGCGGCCTGCCGGCCTCGGGTGAGATCGCGGACCGCGATGATCACCTGCGCACCGGCCCGGGCCAGCTGGGCCGCGGCCCACTTCCCGATACCACTGTTGCCGCCGGTGATCACGATCCGTCGACCGGTCTGGTCCGGGATGTCGACGGCGGTCCAGACGTCCGATGCCATGGCCTTCACCGTAGTTCGCCCAGGGAGACCAGTCACGCGGTGACGTGCGGGGCGCTAGGCCGCAGCATGCCGTCCGCATAGGTCCACCGGATCTCGGCCCGGCCGGAGGAGCAGCAGGTCGCGTCCTCGTTCCGATACCAGTACTCGGTGACCAGAATCGCGTCGCCGTCGATCCGCTCGGCAAGAACCCGCCGGGCGCGGTCGTTGAAGACCGTCTGCGGAGTGATCTCCCCGACGGCGACCAGCCGGCCCTCCTGGACGGAGACGATCATGATCCCGCCATCAAGATCACCGGCGCCGGTCCCGCCGCCGTTGTTGCAGGAGATCGGCACCGCAGCGACCTCGCGGAGCGGCTCGGACATCGTTCCGTAGCTCACCTCACCCGCGAACAGCTGCACCTTCCCGTACAGCGTGGAGGGAGCTTCGCCGACGCCGTCTTCGAGCTGGACAGCGCCCCCGACGCCGCAGAAGGCCGCTGTCACCGGCGCGTTCAGCCAGTCGCGGCGTACCGTGCGTCCGGCCTGGAGGTCGACCGGCACCGGCGCGGCGCTGGCCCGGGGAGCGGTCGTGATGATTGCCGGCTGGGCGGCGGGATCGCGCTCGATGGGGGCGCTCGGCGCCGGCGCGGTACAGCCGCCGAGAAGGATCCCTACCAGGAGCGATAACACCGTGATCGCCACCTGCCGGCCACGCAGACTCATTGACATGGCGGGTCGTAGGGCCGCTGAGGGAGATAGGCCGACCACTCCGCTGCAGTCAGGTCGCTGGACCGGGAGCACAGCTTGGCGAGTATCCCGGGCAGGTCGACGTCCCAGAACCGGATGCTGGTGGAGTCGGAGGTGGCGAGGGTCCGGCCGTCAGGGGTGAACCAGACGCTGGCCGCACTGTAGATCCCGCCGTGCGGATAGACCGCCAGCTCGGCCGGGCGAGAGGGGTCGCTGACGTCCCAGAGCCGGACGCTGCCATCCTCGCCGCCAGTGGCCACCCAGGGCTGGCTCGGATGCGCGCCGATGCCGCCGATCGGACCGGAGTGCCGGCGCGCCGAGCCGACCTCCTCGAAGAGGTCAGCACGCCGCGCCCAGAGGTGCACGATGCCGTTCGTGTCACCGTGGGCGAGCAGGTCCGAACCGCCGACGAAAGCCACCACCGCCGAGGACCCGGCCGTCGGAAGGTGGTACGCCGGCTTGGCCGCTGCGGGATCGCTGATGTCGTAGATCACCGTCACGGCTTCGCCCGCCACCGCGAGGTGTCGACCGTCGGGACTGAGCGCCACCGACTGCGGTTTCGCGACACCCGTTGTCGTGACGGCGCCGAGCTGCTTCGGCGCGGCGGCATCGGTGACGTCCCAGATCGCCACGCCCTCGTCCAGGGCCACGACCGTGCGGTCCCCGGGCAGGAAGGCGAGCAGGCTCGGCTCGGACTCTGCCGGTGGCGATGGGGTGAGCCGGCGCGGATGCCGCGGATCGGCGATGTCGTACAGCACCGGCGGGCTGCCGACGACAAGGCGGGTCCCCGAGTGATCGATCGCCATCCCCTGACCGCCCATCCGGTAGCCGCCGATCAGCGCCGAGACCATCGGCTGCCGGCGGTCGGTCGTGCTCCACAAGCGGGGTGGCCAACCGGCCGCGGTGAGCCGGCCATCCGGACCGGCGCCGACCTGCGTGCCGTAGCTGTCGATCTCGCCGAGCTGCGGGCTGCGGGCTCCGGTCCGCACCGGCCAGAGTCGCAACTGGCTGGTCCGTTCCTCGATGTCCGCGACCGGATCGTCCAGCTGGGCCAGCAGCGCATCCGACGCACCGGAGAAGGTCACTGCCGAGATGGAGCCACCCAGCCCGGTGATCCGGTCCGTCAGCCGGGGACGGATCGGGTCACGGACATTCCAGAGCTGGATGCTCCCGTCGCCGGCACCGATCGCGAGTGAGGTCTTGTCGGGTGAGAACGCCGGCGTACCGGCGCCCAGCACATGACCCGGCAGCGGGGCCAACCGAATCGGCTGCTGGGGATCGGCGATGTCGTAGAGAGTCGTCTGTTCGCCGACGGAGACCGCCAGGAGGTAGCCGTCGGAGCTCAGATCGAGGTTGGAGCAGTCGCCGACATCGGGTTCGCCGGCCGAGCGGAACCGACCGGACGTCGAGACCGCCCACACCGTGAGCCGGCCGCGGCACGTCACCACCCGGCTGCCGTCGCTCGCGGCGAGGAGCGGTCCTCCCCCGCTCTCACCGACCGGCGGGATCGATTCCAGGACCTCGATGCGATCGGGACGGCTGAGGTCGAGCACGCGGAGCTGCCCCGTCTCATCCGCCACGGCCAGTCGCCGGCTCTCGCCGAGGAAGGCCAGGCCGCGCCCTGCACCGGAGACGACGGCCTGCTCGGTCAGCAACTGCGGTGCCAACGGGTCGTCCAGCGACCAGAGGCGGAGCACGCCGGCGTCGTCGACCGCCGCGAGCGCCGAGCCGTCCGCCGCGTACGCCAGTGGGCCCGGTGCGCCGGAGAGCTCGATCCGGCCGACGACCGCTGCCTCCTCGGTGGTCCGGAAGGTGATACCCGCTGCGGACGCCAGCGCGATCAGGTTCCGCCGCGGATCGGCAGCCATGGCGTCGGCGGTCGGTTGCTGGGCCGCCCCGATGGCGACGATCGAACTGCCCAGCACGGCTCCCAGTGCCTCAGCCGTCGGCGCCTGCCGGTACGCGGTGAGAATGAGCTGCCGAGCCAGATCGGGCTGAGTGTCCCGGATCCCGGCCGCGGCCGCGACGAGTTGCCGTGACGTCGCCTGGAGGAGCTGCGCCTGGGCCAGATCGCGCTGCTGAACGGCCAGTACGCCGCCGCCCGTCGCCAGCAGGACCAGAACGCTGAGGAACGCGATGACGGTGCGGACCAGCAGCCGCGTACGCCGGCCCTGGCGGATGTTCTCCCCCACCAGCGTGTCCTTCGGGGACCTCGCTGACCGCGGCAGCGATGTCGGCGGCGACGTCATGAAACCGGGCAGTGAGCGCGGCATCCTTCGGAACGGCGTGCTTCGCCCAGGTCAGATCCACCCACAGCGGCTCCGCATCGAAGAGCTGAGCCGCGAACTCCGGCAGGCAGGACGTGAGCTCTGGGTCGATCCGCCCGGTGCTCGGGCTGATCACCAGTTCTCCTCCGGTGACCACCAGGAGCAACCGATCCGAGCCCCGGTGCCGAAGCCACCAGGACAGCTCCTGCCCCACCCAACGGGAGGCGGCTGACTCTGGTGAGCAGAGCAGCACGTACCAGCGCGACCGTTCCAGGCCCTTCTGCAGGTTGTCCCAGAGCGAGGGACCTGGGGTCAGGGTCGCCTTGTCCCGGAACAGCCGCCGGGCGCGAGGCTTGTGCCACGGCCGGCCGACCCGCTCGACGGCCAGTTGCAGCGCCGGGGCGAGCGCAGCGTCGGAGGCCTGGCTGTAGGAGAGGAACGCGTCGTACCGGTCTGCCGCGGCCACGGTCGCGACACTCCGAACCGCCGCTCCATCGTGCTGGCTCGTGGTGCCCCCTCGGTTGGAGCTTCCATCGAAGCCGATGAGCAGCAGACTGTCACGCAGATACGTCCGCGGAGCTGCGGTTACGAGCCGGGCTCGTCCGACTCCCCGTAGGCGAGGGTCTCCTGCTCAGCCAGGTCGGCCTCGTCGACCTCCTTCAGCCCGCGTTGGGCACCCGGGTTGCGGGCACCCGCTTCGCCGGACTGCTCGGTCAACGGGTCGGCGTCCAGCCCCTGTTCGGACCAGTCCGCCTCGGGGACGTTGTCGGGCGGGGAGTCTGGGCTCTGGCTGCTCATGATCAAGGTCTATCACCCTGTCCGAGCCAGCGAGGTAAATGGGCGGCAACGGTTGGTTGAAGGTTCCCCACCCCGCGTACCCCCAGGTCGGAATCGAACGCTGCGTTCGATTCTCGCGCTGTGCGCCGGAAGTATCGGGAGTTCAGCGCGAAGAACAGACGCAGCGTCCGATTCTGCAGAGGAACGAAACCGCAGTCAGCGGCGACGGCGGGCGGTGCCGAAGATGCTGCGAACAATCTCCCGCCCGGCGGTTCGGGCGAACTGCCGGAAGGCGCTCGACCCGGTGATCTCCTCGACCACTGTCTTCTCCCGCCGGGTGGAGGAGCGGGTACGCGATCCCGCCCGTTCGGCCCGTTCGGCCTCCCGCATCTCGCGCTCGGCCATCCGCCGCGCCTCGGCCTCGATCTTGGCTTGCCGCTTGGCCTCATCCTCGGCCAGCTCAGCCTGTCGCTCCCGTTCCGCCGCTTCGGCTCCGGCGGCGAGCTTGCGGGCCAGCATCTCGTGGGCGGAGTCGCGATCGATGTCCTGCCCGTACCTCGCCATCAACCCCGAGGCGGCGATCCCCGGCCGGAGCACCTCCTCCGGAGTCGGCGCCATCAGCGACTCGGGCGCCCGCATCCGGGTCCAGGCCACCGGCGTCGGTGCCCCGTCCGGGTCCATCACGGTCACGATCCCCTCGCCGATCCCCAGCTGTTGCAGGGTCTCGGCCAGGTCGTAGTGCGACCGGGGGAAGGTAGCGACGGTCTGCTTCAGCGCCTTGGCGTCATTCGGGGTGTGGGCGCGCAACTGGTGCTGGACCCGCGACCCGAGCTGGGCCAGCACGTCGTCGGGCACATCCTTCGGGGTCTGGGTGACGAAAAAGATCCCGACGCCCTTCGACCGGATCAGGCGCACCGTCTGCGCGATCGCATCCAGGAAGGCCTTGGAGGCATCGTCGAACAGCAGGTGGGCCTCGTCGAAGAAAAACACCAGCTTCGGCTTGTCGATGTCACCGACCTCAGGCAGTTCGTGGAACAGGTCGGCCAGCAGCCACATCAAGAAGGTGGAGAACACCGTGGGCCGCTCGACCAGATTGGGTAGCTCCAGCAGCGACACCACACCCTGGCCGTCCCGGGTCACCCGCAACAGATCGGCCGTGTCGAACTCCGGCTCGCCGAAGAACTCGTCGGCGCCCTGGTCGGAGAAGGTGATCAAGGTGCGCAAGATCACCCCAGCCGTCGCCGCGCTCAGCCCGCCGATCGCCTTCAGCTCGGCCTTGCCCTCGTCGCTGGTCAGGTGGGTGAGCACCGCACGCAGATCCTTGAGGTCGAGCAGCGGCAGTCCGGCCTGGTCGGCGTAGTGGAAAACGAGCCCGAGCGAGGACTCCTGGACCTCGTTCAGACCGAGCACCTTGGACAGCAGCACCGGCCCGAACGAGCTCATCGTTGCCCGCAGCGGGATCCCGAACCCCTGACCGCCAAGGGCGAAGAACTCGGTGGGGCAGCCCCTCGGGTGCCAGTTCTGACCGATCTTCTGGGTCCGCGCGAGCAGTTTGTCGTTCGGCTGTCCGGGTGAGGCGATACCGGACAGATCGCCCTTGATGTCCGCAGCGAAGACCGGTACGCCGGCCGCGGAGATCTGCTCGGCCATCAGTTGCAGAGTCTTCGTCTTACCGGTGCCGGTCGCCCCGGCCACCAGGCCGTGCCGATTGAGCATGCTGAGCGGTATCCGGACGACCGCCGACGGGACCGGCGCGTCGTTCTCCATGAGCACACCGAGCTCGATCGCCGGCTCGTCGAAGGTGTAGCCCGCGATGATTTCCGCGACCGCCGCCGACTGCTCAGGCTGCACGACTGGCGCCGACGAGACGGTCTCAGACATGGCCAAATCGTAACGATGGCGTGTTGATTCGGCCGTCGCGGTGTGATTTAGAGTGTCACAGTGATTTTCAAGCGCGTCGGGGACGTACGCCCGTATCCCGATCACGGGTATGTGCAGAAGCAGTGGGCGGCGATCGCACCACACCAGGTGCGCTTGGATCAACTGGTCACCACCAAGCGGACCTTGGATCTCGAGGCCCTGCTGGAGGAGGACTCCACCTTCTACGGCGACCTGTTCGCGCACGTGGTCTCCTGGCGCGGTGAGCTCTACCTCGAGGACGGGCTCCATCGTGCATTGCGGGCCGCCCTGCAGCAGCGGCAGACCATGCACGCGAGAGTGCTCGACCTGAAGTAGGCCAATTACCCAAGTAGGCTCACGGTGCGGCGCGCGAACTGGGGCAGACGCAGCGACGAGGCTGGGAGAGAGGGAGTTCGGCGGTGATCGGTCGGATCTTTCGCATCGTGCGAACTCCGATCACCTTGCTGATCTTGCTCGGCGTGCTGCTCTACGGCGCATGGTGGGGTTACAGCAACATCATCCAGCCGGTACCCAAGGCACCCCCACCGCCGTGCGTCGAACAGTCGGTCACCAAGGGCCAGCTGAAGTCCAGCCAGGTCACCGTGAAGGTCTACAACGGCGGCGACCGGATGGGGCTGGCCGGTGATGTCGGGCGAGCCCTGCGGAACAAGGGATTCAAGGTCGCCAAGGTCGACAACACCGTGGAGAAGATCTCCAAGACCGTGATCGTCGGGGCGGACCCGAAGAATCCCGAAGTGCTGTTCGTCAAGACCTTCTTCAAGGATGCCGCCGTCCGCGGTGATCAGCGGACCGACGGGTCGGTCGACGTCCTGGTCGGCAACAAGTACGGCGGGTTCAACAAGAGCGCCAAGACCACGTACGCGGTCAAGACCAAGACCGTCTGCCTCGCCTCCCAGCCGCCGAGCAGCACTCCTCCGCAGCCGGGTTGATATCCGGCGAGCGTCGGGTAGGGAGGGCGCGGGTTCCGTCTGGACGACTAAGGGAGAACGGCCGTCGTCATTTGGTTTCGTTGCCATCGCGGTCGGCCGTTCGAGCGCGGGAGGAAGACGGAAGCTTGAGCGCCCGACCGGGCGCGAGCCGGAGGAGAAATCAGTCGGACGGCCGCCAGCGCGCGAGCCGGCCGCTGCGGGCCAGTGCCCGCAGCCGTTCCTCGGTGCGCTCCCGCTGAGTCTCCGGAGTGACGATCAACAGCTCGTCGCCGACCTTGATCCGCTCGCGCGCCGACGGGAAGAACGGCCGCTCGTCGCGGATGATCAAGGACACCACCGTGTGTCCTGGCAGCCGCAGCTCTCCGACCTCGACGCCCGCCAGCCGCGACTTCGGTGGGATCCGGACCTGGAGCATGTCCGCCGAGATCTTGTCCAGCGGGGCAACCTCGACCTCGACCTCGCGGGCGCTGTCGTCGTCGGCGAGACCGAGCAGGCGGGCGACCAGCGGCAACGTCGGTCCCTGGAGGCCGGTGAAGACGATGACGAAGACCAGCACCACGTCGAACAGGAACTCCGCCCCACTGACCGATCCCGCCAGCGGGATCGTGGTCAGCACAATGGGAACCGCGCCGCGCAGGCCGGCCCAGGACAGGAAGATCTGCTGCCGGAGCGGGACCTTGAACCACACCGCACACACGAACACCGACACCGGCCGGGCGACCAGGGTCAGGAAGAGGCCGGCGAGCAACCCCGTCACCGCCGAGGTGAGGTTGATCCGGTCGGGGAAGGCCAGCAGCCCCAACATCACGAACAGACCGATCTGGGCGATCCAGCCGATGCCCTCGACGAAGGATCGGGTGGCCGCACGGTGCGGCAGCTGGACGTTGCCGAGCACCAGCGCACAGACGTAGACGGCCGCGAAGCCGCTGGTGTGCGCGAGGGCCGCGACGCCGTACGCGAACACGGCCCAGACCAGGATGGCGAGCGGGTAGAGGCCCGAGGACGGCAGGGCGACCCGGCGGAGCACCTGGCCGCCGAACCAGCCGAGCAGCAGGCCGATCGCCAGGCCGCCGAGCAGCTCGAACACGATGAGACCGGCCAGCATGAGGGGACTGCTCTCGGCCGCTTGGCCCACAGCGACCGAGGTGGCCAGCATGACCAGTAGGACGGTGGGGGCGTCGTTCAGGCCGGATTCGGCCTCGAGCACACCGCGCAACCGATGCGGGATGGGCACGTTCCTGAGCACGGAGAAGACGGCCGCGGAGTCGGTCGGCGAGGTGACCGCGCCGAGCAGCACGGCGATCCAGAGATCGAGGCCGAGCACGTAATGACCGAACAGGGTCATCAGAGCGACGCTGACCACGACACCCGCCGACGCCAGGACGGCGGCCAGGCCGACCGATGACCTGATATCGCTCCACTTCGTGGTCAGGCCGCCCTCGGCCAGGATGAGGACGAGTGCGCCGAAGCCCAGCGCCAACGCCAGATCGGCGTCGTCGAACGGGATGCCGAACGGACCGTCGGAGCCGAGCAGCATGCCCAGGCCGAGGAAGAGCAACAGCGAGGGCAGCCCGATGCGCGCGCCCAGCCGCGCGGCGACGATGGCCGCGATCAAGACGACGGCACCCACCAGCAGGATGACGTCGATCTGGACCATGCGCACATCCTTCCGGACTTCGGCGCCTCCGGTCAGAATCGCGGCTGAGGAGCCGATCCAGCTCAGGAGATCGGGCGGGCCACCACGATGAGGTTCCGGCTGTAGCCACCACGGTCTCGCCGGAACTCTCCGGCGCAGGTGATCATCACCAACCGCGGCGGTCCGCCGATGTCGAAGACCTCGTCCTCGTCGACCAGGTCGGTGCGGGGCACCTCGCGCAGCGTCACGATCGTGTACGCCTGGCGCCGGTCGCCGGCGCGCAGCACCACCCGCTCCCCCACCTTGATGTTCCAGAGCTGGAAGAAGAACCCGACGCCGCGGTCGAGGACGTCGACGTGGCCGGCGATCACGGTCGACCCGAACGGATCACCGACGTAGGAGCTGCCGTCCCACCAGCCGACCTTGTCGGGATCCTCCGGGACCACCAGCTCGCGGCCGACGGTGGCGACCGGAACCACCGCGGCCGACGAGCCACCCGGCAGGTCGATCCGCTCCGGAACGAACCGCGCCGTGTCACTGTCCGCCGGTCGCGCCTCGCGCGCGGTGGCCACCGGCGTCGTGGGCACCGGGTCTCCGAGCAGCGGCACGCCGGGCCGGCCGGGCACCGGTACCACGGCGAACTGGGTCACCGCAATCCCCAGCAGTGCGACGACCAAGATCATCTGAGTCCCGATCGTCCCGCCGAGCCTCGGTCGCCGGCCGCTCGGGACGACCGGCAGGCCGCGCAGGTACTGCTCGCGGAAGGACATCCGCCGGCCGTGCGCAACCGCGGAACGGCTCAGCAGCAGCGTGCCGGCCAGCACCGTCACCTCGATGATCAACAGCAGGCCCGAGCGTGCGGTCGCGGCGCCGCCGGTGATCAGGTACTGGGCGGTTCCGGTGACCACCAGCACGAGCACGCTTGCACCGGCCAGCCAGGAGAACCGGGTCCAGAGCCGGTCGAGGCCGGCCGGCCGGTCCCGCCCGACGAGCAGGCACGCCAGGGCGACCAGGCTGCCGATCCAGGTGGCGAGGGCCACCAGGTAGCCGCCCACGATCCCCGTGAGCGCAACGGCCTGCGGCGACGCTGCGGCCGTCGACTCGGCCACCAACGTGGCCGTCAGGACGACGATCAGGGCGAGTACGCCGAATCGCCGCCAACCGCGTACCGGTGCCCTGAGCAACTCGGCCCCGAAGAAGCCGGCGAGAACGAGGACGGCGAGCCGAACCAGGAGCCAGGCTCCGGACTCCGCCCGGACCAGAGCCTCGGACACCGTGCCGAGACTGACGAGGCCCAAGCCGACGACCGCCACGCCGCGCAGCCGGCGTACGGCATGTCCCTCGGGCCAGACAACCGCCCAGAAGGTGCCCATCCCGGCCAGCAGCACGTAGCCGAGGTAGACCACGAACCAGACGGTGTTCACGAGGAGGTCCCGCGCTTCAGCGAGGCGGACGGTCGTACTGGACCAGCACCCGCGACTGACCGTACGGAATCGGATGGCGGGTCCGGAGCTTCGGGGCCGCGCCCGCGCCGCAGGCCATCTGCGCCAACGACAGTTGCGGGCAGGTGATCGACAGCACTCCCTTCCCCCGAACAACCACCTGGACCGGCAGGTCGGCCGGCATCCGGTCGAGCAGTGAAGCAAGCACCGCGAGGCTGCGGCCAGCCTTGGCGGGGGCGCTGACCACGCTCACGTGCGTCAGTCGATAACGCAGCTGCAACGAGGCCGTCGGCTCCTCGGCGGTCAGCGTCACGGCGTCGTACACGGGACCGTCGGGAACGGCCAGCGACCGGCCGGCCGCGTTGATCTCGATGTCGGTCGCCGCAGGCCGCAGCCGCTCGAATCCGGCGCCCATATCGGCCAAAGTCGGCGGTCGCAAGGCGATCTCGGTCATGGCCGTCGGTAAGGTGATGGCCTCCTCGATGAGAAAGCTTCCGTCGGCGACCGGGCGCGCGGTGATCACGATCCCGGGCTTGTCGACCGGCGTGCTCTCGCTCGGAGTCGGGGTCGGCGAGGGGGTCGGTGATGGCGGCGGGGCCGGCGTGATCGTCCGGGTCGAGATCGTCGGCGTCGGCGTGGCCGGGGCCGTCGGCTCGACGACTTCCGGCGTACGCGCTGCAGAAGGTGCCGCGACGCCCGGCCCGGCCATCCCGGTGCCGACAGCGACGGCCGCAACGAGCAAGGTGGTCACAACCACGGCTCCCACGGTGCGGCGCACGATGTCGCGCGCGCGAGAGCCGGCCACCTTGCCACCTCCCCGAGTCGATGCCAGCACGATGTCAAGTAAGGGGACGACCCCTTGAACCCCCGCAGGGCGTGACGCGGCATCGATTGTGGACGACACGCCCTATTTCTTCCGACACTTTCCCGAGTCGGAGGTCGGCCCCTAGTGTGCCCGACTACGCTGCTGCACGGCTACTGGTACAGCCACGGGGACTCGGGGGTTCGATGTGAGAAGTCGTCTTGCGCTGCGCAGGATGTTCACCGCCGCGGTCGGCGGCCTGCTCATCCTGCTCGCGGCCGGGCTGACCCCCAGCGTGGCGGCCGCTCCGACATGCATCTACATCGTGCAGGGCCTGCCGGACCGAACGGTCTCGGTGGCGGTCGACGGCGAAACCGTGGCCGACAGGATGGCCGAAGGGTCGGTGTCGGAACCGATCCCGGTGAAGAGCGGTACCCGGATGGTGACCGTCACCGAGGACGGCAAGACGCTGGCGACCACCAAGGTCAACCTGCCGAAGGGCTCGAACTCCGAGATCGTCGTCCACCTGCCGGCGTCGCCCACCGGCGATCCGGTGATCACCCGGTTCGACAACATGCTCGATGCGGTCCAGAGCGGCCGGGCGGCGTTCGCGGTGGGACATGTTGCCGCGGCCGGTCCGATCGACATCCGGGTGGACGAAGAGGTCTTCCTCGCCAACGTGGCGACCGGGGAGTTCCTCTACAAGGTCGTGCCGGCCATGACCTACAGCATCGACATCGTGTCGAGTGGCCAGACGGAGCCATTGCTCGGTCCGCAGGACGTGATGGCTGAGCCGGAGATGCTGACCTGGCTCTTCGCCATCGGCGTGCCCGGTGAGAGCCTGACCGTCGTCAAGCACGTGATCGCGCTGTCGGAAGGCAAGGGGTCGAAGCGGCCGACGGACATCGGGACCGGCACCGGCGGTCAGGCGGCGGAGCTGATGTCCCGCGGCGGACCATAGCGCCGACATATCAGGGCCTTTCGGCACTGCCGCCGTGGGCCCGGGGTCGGTTGACTGCTCACCATGCAGAGGCGTGTTCTGGTCGCGTACGCCAGCCGGATGGGCTCGACGAAGGAGATCGCCGAGGCGATCGGCGCGGAGCTCACGGCCCGGGATCTCGAGGTGGACGTGCTCCCGTGTACGGCAGATCCGAAGCCGGACGACTACGACGCGGTGGTGCTCGGCAGCGCCGTCTACGTGCGGCGCTGGGACAAGCCGGCCCGGGCGTACCTCAAGCAGTACGCGGCCGCCTTGGCGGACCGACCCACCTGGCTGTTCCAGAGCGGTCCCTGCGGGCCGGGCGCCGAGACCGAGCAACTTGATCCGCCCAAGCACGTCGCGAAGCGGATGAGCAAGCACGGGCTGCCTCGGCCGCGCACCTTCGGTGGCCGGCTGGATGCCGAGCACGCCACCGGCCTGGTCAGCAAGTGGATGGCGGAGAAGGGTCCGCTCGCGGGCGACTTCCGGGACTGGCAGCAGATCCGCGACTGGGCGGCGGGGATCGCCAACGAACTGACAGCTGAGAAAGCGCCGGAGAGGACGTCATGAGTCAACGACACGGTTTCGACGAGGATCTACCGGCGATCACCGGCATCTCCCGCTCCAACTGCGTCGAGCTCTTGAGGTCGCACACGGTTGGCCGCGTGGCGTGGCAGACGGTCGACGGCCCGGAGATCCTCCCCGTGAACTACGTCTGGTACGACGACAGCGTGGTCTTTCGGACCGCGCCGAACGGGCTGCTGGCGGGACTGGTCTGGGCGACCGATGTTGCCTTCGAGATCGACGAGCTCAATCCCCGGCACCGCGAGGGGTGGAGTGTCGTCATGCATGGCCGGACCCAGTCGGTCGGGAACTCCGAGCGACTGGCGCAGTTGATGGCCGGGGGTGACGTCGTCCCGTGGGCGGCCGGCGATCGCAAGGTCTACGTCAAGATCACTCCGACCCGGCTGACCGGTCGGCAGGTACGAGCCCGGTCGGGCTGACCTCGAGCACCTCGGTCACCGCGCCGTCGCGCTGCAACATGGATCGGCGATTGATCACCACGACCAGAGAGCGGTCTCAGGTCTGCACCGCTTCCTACGATTCGCACCCTTTGCATGCGGTGCAGATTGTCGGAAACGGTGCAGATCTGGTTCAGGCCTGATCCAACGCTGTCACCGCCGATGGCGGCCCGATACGGTCGTCGTGTGTCGAACCGGGTTGGCGCAGAGGCCCAGGAGTCTCGGGTGCGGCGGCTGCTACCCGGTGTCTGGGCGCTTCGGACCTATCAGCGAAGCTGGCTGCGCGGTGACCTCGTTGCGGGAGTGACGGTCGCGGCCTACCTCGTTCCCCAGGTCATGGCGTACGCGGAGGTGGCCGGACTTCCGCCCATCGCCGGGCTGTGGGCAGCCTTCGTCCCGCTCATCATCTATGCCGTGGTGGGCTCCTCGCGGCAGCTCTCCGTGGGTCCGGAGTCCAGCACGGCCCTGATGACGGCGGCCGCGGTTGTCGCCGTGATCGCCGGTGATCAGCAGCAGTACGCGGCGGTAGCAGCGGCGCTCGCCTTGGCCGTCGGCGTCATCTGCCTGCTCTGCTGGCTGGCCAGGCTCGGGTTCCTCGCCAACCTGCTGTCCCATCCGGTCCTCATCGGCTACATGGCCGGCATCGCAGTACTGATGATCGTCAGCCAGCTCGGCAAGGTGACCGGCATGGACGTGGAAGGGGACTCCACCCTTTCCGAGGTGCGGTACTTCGTCACCCATCTCGGTGAGGTTCATCTCCCGACGCTGGTGGTCGCCGCCGTCAGCTTCGTGGTGTTCCTGGCGTTCCACCGGTTCCTTCGGCGGTGGCCGGGACCGCTGATCGGGATGGTCTTGGCCGCGATCGCGGTGGCAGTGTTCAATCTGGAACAGCTGGGGGTCGAGGTCGTCGGCAGTGTGCCCCGCGGGCTGCCACCATTCTCGATTCCCGACTTCTCCACCATCGACTGGACGACCCTGGTGCCGGCCGCGCTTGGGGTGACCATCGTCGCCTACTCCGACAACATCGCAACCGCCCGAGCCTTCGCTGCCCGACGGCGCGAGGAGATCGACCCTCGCCAGGAGTTCCTGGCCCTTGGAGCGGCCAACCTGGCCGCTGGGTTGTCCTCCGGCTTTCCCGTCAGCAGCAGTGGCAGCCGCACCGTGATCGGGGACGCGCTGGGCAGCCGAACGCAGCTGTACTCCCTCACGGCCGCCGCAATGGTGCTGTTCACCCTACTGTTCCTCGGTCCGGCGCTGTCCACCTTCCCGCTTGCCGCTCTCGGGGCCCTGGTGGTCTTCGCAGCACTCCGGCTGATCGACTTCGGCGAGCTTCGCCGGATCGGCCGGTTCCGGCGCAGTGAGCTGTTCCTGGCGCTGGCCACCACGGCTGCCGTGTTGATCTTCGACGTGCTGTACGGCATCGCCGTGGCCGTGGCCCTGACAATCCTGGATCTGCTGCGCCGGATCGCCCGACCACACGACGGTATCCTGGGCTTCATTCCCGGGATGGCCGGCATGCATGACATCGACGACTACGCGACGAGCCGACAGATCCCGGGACTGCTGGTGTACCGCTACGACGCACCGCTGTTCTTCGCCAACGCCGAAGACTTCAAGCGCCGCGCGCTGGCGTCGGCGGATGCTGCTGATCCTCCCCTGAAATGGTTCGTGCTGAACGCCGAGGCCAACACCGAGATCGACCTGACCGCTGTCGACGCGCTCGAGGAGGTGCGCAGGACACTGGCCGAGCGCGACGTGATCTTCGGACTGGCCAGGGTCAAGTTCGAGATGCAGGAGATCCTCGAGACAGCGGGCCTCATCGACCGGATCGGTGAGGAGCGAGTCTTCATGACGCTACCGACAGCGGTGAGCGCGTACCAGCAGTGGTACGCCGATCGGCACGGCGGTGAGACGCCGACGGCATGACCACTAGGGAGACTTCGCCGCGCCGCACCAGGTGGTCAGCGCCTCGGTGAGCCCCTCAGCTGAGTTCTGTCCGACCCACGCCGCGTGGCCGTCGGGACGTACCAGGACGGCTGTGGGCGCAGCGACCTCGCCCACCACCGGCAGCTCCCAGGCTCCGTCGTAGGTCGCGGACACGTGCTGGACCCGGTCGCTCCACGCGCCGGCGTCCAGCCCTGGCCCGCCGAACTCCAGCAGCACCGGGCGGGCCTGGTGCAACAGCTCGAACACTCGCCCAGGCCCATCGGCCGTGACGATGCCGAGGTCCGGCACCCGGCGTCCCAGCAGCGGGTGTCCCGTGCCCAGGTCGTAGGCCACGTCAAGCCCGGTGATCAGTGCCGTGATCGGTGCGCCCGCGCCGTCGCGACTGAGCACCTCGTCGAGCAGATCGCGCAACGCCTCCTGTCTCGGGTCGGCCTTCTGGAACAGCGACTGCGCCATCGTGTACTTCAGCGCCCGTGCGCCGGCTGGGTGCCGCTCCGTGTGGTAGGTGTCGAGCAGCTCCTGGCCGGAGACGCCTCGCACGACCTGGCCAAGCTTCCAACCGAGGTTGACGGCGTCCTGCACCCCCAGGCCGATGCCGAGTCCGCCCGTGGGTGAATGCACGTGCGCTGCGTCGCCGGCCAGCAGCACCCGGCCCTTGCGGTAGGTCGCCGCCTGCCGCGTGGCGTCGGTGAACCGCGACAACCACGTGGGGCTGTGCACGCCGAAGTCTGTGCCGAACACCTCGATCAACCCTCGCCGCAGCTCCTCCAGCGTGGGCTCGGTGGTCGGACCCAGCTCGGCCTCGGTCACCACCACCCGCACCGTGCCGTCGCCCATCGGGTGCAGCCCGTGGACGCCGCGCTCGTCGATCTTCCCGGCCTGCGGCAGCTCCTCGGTCACCTCGACCTCGGCGATCAGGCTGCTGCGGGTCGCGTCCGGGCCCACGAACTCGATGCCGGCCTCGCGCCGCACGACGCTGCGCCCACCGTCCGCACCCACCGACGTACCGAGCCCGCAAGGACTCGCCGGAGGCGAGATGTATGTCGACGCCCTCGTCGTCCGGCGCGACGCCGCTCACCTCCGCGCCGCGCCGGATCGACACGCCCAGCTCCTCGACCCATCGGAGCAGCAGCCGCTCGATGTGGTTCTGGAACAGCGCGAGCGTGTAGGGATGGCGCGTGGGCAGGCCGTCCAGCTCGAGCATCGTGCCGCCGAACGTGACCGCGTTCATCGTCTTGCCGTCGGCGAGGAACCGGTCGGCGATGCCGCGCTGATCGAGCAACTCGATCGTGCGGGCGTGGAATCCGCCCCCACGAGCGCCCACCAGACTCTGTGACTCGCGCCGCTCGAGGACGACGACGTCCACCCCCGCCAGCCGGAGCTCGCCAGCCAGCATCATCCCCGTCGGCCCGCTCCCGACGACCACCACATCGTGCATCTCGACCTCGCTCACTTCGGCGTCAGACCGGCAGTCTGAGGCACGTGGGGGGCCTTGCCGCAAGCCCCCCTCTGCGCTATACGTTGGAAGTGGCAAGGGGATGCACAGCCCTTGCCTTTCTTTGAGTTCGCGTCAATCGCGGCCGGCTTGCGGCCATGGGTTCTTCCGGCAGGCCCCGAGTCCCTTGGTCTGCTGCATCATCACCGGCGCCGGCCGCCCCGCACCAGGGCAGTTCACATGGTGCTTGCCCAGGGCATGCCCGAACTCGTGATTGACCAGATAGCGCCGGTAGTTGGTCAGGTCCGATCCGTACGCATCGACGCCGAGCAGCCAACGTTTGGCGTTCAGCACGACTCGATTGCCGTTCTGACACGAGACTTCGCCACGGGTGAGCAACGGCGCACACAGCCGGTCGGTCGTCCTCGGCGACACGATGTAGGCGTGCAGCGTCGCCGACTGCCCGGCCGGCGTCAGCTCGAACCGCCAGCGACCCGTGCCCCGCCAGCTGCGCGGGTCGTCGAGCACCCCTTGAATCACGACCGCGGCTTCGTCCGGATCAATGGACAACCCGTCTTCGACCCGGACGTCGTAACGAATCACGGTGCCGTCCGATGAGCTCGATCGGACAGTCAACTCGGCGGCCTGATATGTGCCGGGTCCACTTTCCGGCACCATGACCGTCTCGACGCTCTTCACCTCGACCTTCGCCGGCACCTCGACCGGTGTCGTGTCCGCGGGCTGGGCGCCGACGGACTGGTCACCGGTGGGCGGATCTCGTCGAGCGGCCGAGCCACTGCTCGCGCCACCGATGATCAACGCGCCAGCGATCGCCAGTAGCATCGCCGCCCCCAGCACCAGCGCGCGCCTTACCCAGTAGGTCATGACGGACTCTGGCCCGACCGGGTGGAGCAGGCCGCTCATAGCGCCCGAGCCTAGGCAGCCAGGGATCGGCCTTGCTACAGGCACGCCGCCAGGAGCGCGGCCAGCTCCTGAGGGTGACCGAGCGCCGGGCAGTGGCCGCTGGCGAGCTCGTCGGGAGTGATGCCGAGCCGGTCGTGCACGACGCGGCGGAGGAAGGCCGAAGGAAACAGTCGGTCCTCGGTGCAGAGCACGAACCTGGTCGGCACGTCCGGCCAGGCGTCCAGCGGCCATGGCTCGTAGTACGCGGCGGCCGAGGGGTGGGCTCGCTCCCGGGCGAGGGCTTGCGCAGCGAGTTTCTCGGGAACGTCGTGGTAGTAGCAGACCCGCGGGTCTTCGTTGCCGGTGAGGCCGCCATCGACGGCAGCCTGCTCGCGCGCCGCCTCCGCGTACCCGGTGTTCGTCCACCAGTCGTCCGGAGACTCTCCCGGGCTCGGGATCATCCCGGCCACGAGCACGATCCCTGATGTAGGCCGTCGGTCCGCGACCAGGGGCGCGGTGAAGGCGCCGAAGGACTGGGCGACGACGATGAGGTCGTCATCGTCGCCGGCACCGCCGCCGACCGCGTCGAGAACGGCGTCGGCGTAATCGGACAAGGTCGCGGAGTCGTCGTCGGCGGCGAGATCGGGGGCAACGGTGTGATGGCCACGGGACCGTAGTTCGGCTTCGACGCGGTGCCAGTACCATCCGCCGTCGCCGGCGCCGTGGATCAGAGCGTAGGTACTCATCGTGCGTCATTCTCCTTCCGGATCTGAGCAGTCTGGACACGGCGGCGTCCCTCGGAGGCCACCACGAGCGCCACCCCCAGGACGACGACCGTGGCGCAGAGAAGTGTTGTCGAGGTCACCGGCTCGCTGAGGATGAGCCAGCCGAGGAAGACGGCGATCACCGGATTGACGTAGGCATAGGTCGCCGCCACCGAGACGCTGGTGGCCCGGAGTAGCCAGTTGTAGGCGGTGAACGCCAGAACCGATCCGATGAGCAGCAGGTACGCCCAGGCCAGCCAGGTGCCCGCGGAGTACGACGAGGGGACGAAGTCCTCGCCGCTCCCCACACCGAGAATGCAGAGGACGATGCCTCCGATGAGCATTTCGTAGACAACAACGACGAACGGGTCGGCCGGCAGCACCAGCCGCGGTTGGAGCCACGATCCCAGGGCCCAGGCCATGCTCGCCACCACAACGATCAGCAGCGCGCCCATCGGGGCCGAGCCACTTCCGCCGTGGCCGGCCACGAGGCCCGCCGCGCCGACGAAGCCCAGGGTCACCCCGACGATCGATCTGGCCGGCGGGCGGTCACCGGCCACCACCCGGATGCACGCGACCCAGAGCGGCACCGATGCCACCAGAAGAGCCGTCAACCCCGAAGGAGCCCCACGGTCCTCGGCGATGGCCACCAGGCCTTGGCCGGCGACCGGCATCAGGAGACCGATCGCCGCGCATCCGGCGAGCTGGGCACGGGTCACGCGCAGTCGCTGCCAGCCCCGCCACACCACCAGACCAGTCGCGACGAGCACGCCGGCGGCGAGTGCACGCGTGCCCGAGCCGAGAAGGGCGGGCATCTGCTCCACCATGACCCGGATGGCGAGGTAGGTCGAACCCCACGCGACGTACACGATTCCCAACGCCATCGCCACCAGCAGTGGCCGCGCCCCCACGGCGACGCCCGCGGGTTTCGTCGACACCATAGTCATCACTCGCTCTCCTTCTCATGCAGCTCTACCGCCAGGCTAGGAACGCAAGAGTGTCGTGAAAAGCGATTGCTTCCGATGAGATGATCGTTCAGGCTTATGATTACCGGATGGATGTTGATCTACGGCACCTCAGGACGCTCAGCACAATCGCTGAGGAGGGAACCTTCGGCAAGGCGGCCCACCGCCTCAGCTATACGCAGTCCAGCGTCAGCCAACAGATAGCGGTGCTCGAGCGGTCCGTCGGTGGTCCGCTGTTCGATCGTCCGGGCGGTCCGCGTGCCGCCCGACTGACGCCGCTAGGACAGGTCGTCCTGCAGCGCGGCCGTCAGCTGCTGCGCGGAGCCGACGACCTGACCAACGCGGTCGAGCGATTCCACGCCGGGGACGGCCGCATCGACATCGGCACATTCCAGAGCGTCTCGACGGTGATCCTTCCCTCGCTCGTGAGCCGGCTGCGCGACGAGTACCCGGACTGTGAGGTGAGGCTGTTCGAGGGGGAGCCCGAGGACCCGCGCATCGGCGACCTGGATCTCCTGTTCTTCGACGGGCCCGTGGACGATGACGTCCAGTCGGTGAAACTTCTCGACGACCCCTACGTTCTCGTGGCCCGTCCGGGTGACTTCCCGCCGGGACCCTTGCCGATCGGGCAGCTCAACCGGAGGCCCATGGTCGCGTGGCCGGCCATCTGCGACCAGCCCGTCATGGAGCGAGCTCTGAAGAGCAACGGCGCCCAACCCCGGATCGTGTTCCGGAGCGCCAACAACGAGACGCTGCTCTCGATGGTGCGCGTCGGTCTGGGATGTGCCGTGCTGCCCAGGCTTGCGGTGGCTGGCGTGCAGGACGACCACCAGCTCCAGATCCATTCGCTCGATCCCGCGCCCTCGCGAACCATTCATCTGCATTGGCCGGCCAATCGGTTCCTGTCGCCCCTGGCGACGCGGGCGATCGAGCTCGCCCACACGATTGCCGCCGAGGTGGGCGGGCGCTAGCAGGGTTATCAAAGACTCAGCTCACGGCCGGAGATGGTCCGCGGCTCGATGGCGATCACCAGCGGGCGATGACCCGGGGCGAGCGGCACGAGCTCGGGATGGGTCCACACCTGGCTCAACTCGTAGGGATTGAGCAGCTCCTTGGACGTACCGCGAACGACGACACTCCATACGCTTCCGGCATCGTCGTCGATCCCGTCGATCTCGAAGGCTGCGTTGGAGCGGCGTCGGAGGCCCGCCAATATCCCGTGGTCTGACGTCCGGAAGACGATGGTCTCGTTCCAGAACACGTATGACACCGGAAGCAGCTGCGTTCCGTCCCAGTCCTCGAAGGCGACGCGTCCCATGTGCTCCTGCTTGAGCAGCTTGACACATTCGGCACGCGACAGGCTCGCGAATCCACCGGCGTGGCCGGCGCTCACCTCGGCGTTGGTCATGCTGAACTCCTACCTGCAGAGACGGGTGCGCTGTGACACTCGATCGTCGGCCGCGGGCCGAACGCGGTGACAGTGGCCTTCGTCGCACGTTGGCGGGACCAATGACCCGCGGCAAGTGATCATTGGACCGAAGAGCCACGGAACATCGGGAAATACGATGGGCATGCCATGGGATCCGCAGACGCTTCCGACCGGCCCATTCGGGTCTTCATCCTGGACGATCATGAACTCGTTCGTCGCGGGCTCATCGACCTGCTCCGGACGGCACCAGACATCGAGGTCGTCGGAGAGGCCGGCAATGCCACCGACGCCCTGCACCGCATTCCGGCAGTGGCGCCGGACGTCGCGTTGCTGGATGCCCGGCTACCGGACGGAAGTGGGATCGACGTCTGCCGCGAGATCCGCTCCATGATGCCGAACGTCCAGTGCCTGATTCTGACCTCGTACGACGACGACGAGGCCTTGTTCGCCGCCGTCATGGCCGGCGCTTCCGGCTACCTGCTCAAACAGGTGGGGGGCTCGGATGTTCTCGCTGGCATCCGCATCGTCGCCTCGGGTAAGTCGCTGATCGATCCTTCCCTCACCGGGAAGCTGCTCACGCGTCTGCGAAACCCTCCGGGTTCCTCGCGTGAGGAGGAGGACCCCCTGTCGCCACGCGAGCACGAGATCCTCGAGCTCATCACGGAGGGGTTCACCAACCGACAGATCGGCGAACGGCTGTACCTGGCCGAGAAGACCGTCAAGAACTACGTGTCCAACATCTTGGCGAAGTTGGGAATGGAGCGAAGGACCCAGGCTGCGGTCTACGGAGCAAAGCTTCGCCTCGAGAAACCGCCTTCGCATTGAGCTCGTGGCCGTCCGAGCCGGGCGAGGCCGATGGGCCGTCGGCGGAGACACTGATCGCGGAAACCGCAGAGTATGCGAGCGACATCCTCGCCGTCCAAGCAAGACTGCGTGCCCTGCTGCGGGCCAATCGCACCATCGTCGCGGAGCTCTCTCTGGCCACTGTGCTGCGTCGCATCGTGGAGGCGGTCAGGGACGTTTCCGGGGCGAGATACGCCGCCCTGGGGGTCATCGGGCCGGACGGGCTGCTCGAGCAGTTCATTCACAGCGGGATGGATGAGGCGACCGTCGAAGCGATCGGCCATCTGCCACAGGGTCGAGGCCTGCTGGGGGCCGTGATCGCACATCCCGAGCCGATTCGGGTCCGCGACATCGCCGCAGATCCACGCGCCTACGGGTTCCCGGACGGACATCCCGCCATGCACGCCTTTCTTGGCGTACCGATCCGGCTTCGCGATCAGGTCTTCGGAAACCTGTACCTGACCGAGCCCGTTGACGGCGACTTCAGTGACGACGACGAGGAACTGGTCACAGCCCTGGCCGCCACGGCCAGCGTGGCCATCGAGAACGCGCGTCTCTATGAAGAAGCGCGCCGACGTCAGGAGTGGCTACGGGCATCGATCGATGTGCAACGCGCGATCCTGGCTTCCAACGAAGAAAGCAACGAAACCCTGCGGCGCATTGCCGAGAGTGCGCTGCGGTTGGCCAATGCGGACATCGTGTCCATCGTGCGGCTGAGCTCGAGTCCAGAACAGCTCGAGGTCGCGGTAGCCGTCGGCATGGGTGAAGAGGAGTTGCAAGGTCTGCGCTATCCGACGGCCGGATCATTGGCCTGGGAGGCCATGAACGCCGGCCACGGCATGATCGGCCACGCATCGAGCTTGCCGCCCGGACAGTTCCTCCACCTCAGTTCCGTGGTGACGGTCGGGCCTGTGATGACGTCTCCGCTGATCGGCGAAGGCGCACCACGAGGGGCGATTGTGGTGGGCCGCCGTCCGTACGGCCGCGCCTTCACCTCCATCGACCTCGACGTGACGGAGTCGTTTGCCAACCAGGCGGCGCTGGCGCTCGAGCTGTCCGACAACCGCGCCGACCAGGAACGCCTCACCATCTTGGAGGATCGGAACCGGATCGCGCGCGATCTGCATGACCACGTCATTCAGCGTCTTTTCGCAACCGAGCTCTTCATCAGGGCGGCAGCGTCCAAGGTGTCGGACCCCGAGGTGAGCGCGCGGTTCCAACGAAGCGTCGATGATCTCGACGAGACGATCGAACAGATCCGGATGACGATCTTCCAGCTGCACGATGTGGCTGAGACCTCATCCATCCGGAACTCTGTACGCAACGTGGTCGACGAGGCGGCCGCAGCGTTGGGCTTCACGCCCCGGCTCCGCTTCACCGGCCCGGTGGACACGGTGGCCCAACCGGACCTGGTCGATGATGTCGATGCCGTTGTCCGTGAGGCACTCAGCAACGTGGCCAAGCACGCCCATGCGACAGCCGTCGATGTCGAGATCACCACCGACGTCACCGATGTGGTGATCACCGTCGCCGACAACGGAACCGGAATGACGAACAGCCACCGTCGGAGCGGTATCGCCAACCTCAAGACTCGCGCCGAACGGCGGCGCGGCAGCTTGATGATCACCCAGCCGTCCGGGGGCGGCACCGAGCTCTGCTGGAGCGTGCCGGTCGGCTAGCGGGGCCGTCGACGTCCTGCTGCTCGTGCTCTTCGGCTGCCCGGCCACGTTGCTAGAGTCCGCACGTGCAGGGGGAATCCCAGACGGTCAGCCGGATCAACCGCCCGCGGGACTGGGTCGTGCGGCGTGTCGACGGCGGCGGCTGGTTCACGACCCGGGTCACCTGGGATCTCCAGGACGGCCGCTCCGCCACCTGGTCGTCTCGGATGGCGCGCCGGCGTGGGCGGATCGAGCTGCACGACGCGGCGGGCCGCGTCACCGGAACCGTGGAGGCCGAACCAGCCACTGCCCGGCGCCTGGCGCGGCTCAACCTCATCGCCGCGATCTCGTTCATGATCGGCGGCTCGTTGTTCTGCCTCGGGGCCTACTTCGCCGAAGCCGAGATGGCCCTGCGGACCGTGAACACCACCTACCTGGTCGGCGGTGTGTTCTTCAGCCTCGGCGGCTATGTGTCTGTTCTTCAGGCGACGAACACCCCCACCGACATCGACGAGCACGGGTCGCTGAGCTCGAAGTGGCGCTGGTGGCGCGACCTCCGCGACCACCTCGGGTGGTCCAGCGCGGTGGTCCTCTTCGTCGGCACCCTGTTCTTCGCGGTTTCGCTGGTTGCGGCGTTCGCCGTCAACCTCACACCACGTCAGTACAACGGCTGGATCTGGTTCCCCGACATCACTGGCTGCATCTGCTTCCTCATCTCAGGCCACCTGGCCCTGCTCGAGGTCGGCCACGGCCACATCGGCGTACGGATCCGCGAACTGGGCTGGTGGATCGTGGCGGTCAACCAGCTCGGCTCGGTGCTGTTCTTCCTGGCGGGCCTGGCCGCCTTCCTCCGGCCCGCCACGTCGACCGTGGTGAACGAGGGACTGGTCAACTGGGGCACCTTCGCAGGTGCCGCGTGCTTCGTCCTTGCTGGTCTGCTCCAGATTTTCGACCGGCCTGCCGCTGCGCCGAAAGTGGTTGAATCACATACATGACCAATGGGGATGCCGCTGCGGCGGTGTTGTACGGCAACCGTTTCCTGACCAAGCCGGCACCCGCCACGCACTTCCCCGATGGCGGCATGCCCGCAGTGGAGGCGATGCGCCTGGTGTACGAAGATCTCGCCCTGGAAGGAGACCCGCAGCGCAACCTGGCCACCTTCGTCACCACCTGGATGGAGCCCGAGGCGCAGCGGATCATCGCCGAGAACCTGCATCGCAACTTCATCGACCACGCCGAGTATCCGATCTCCGCCGAGATCGAGCAGCGCTGCGTCCGGATGCTCGCAGACTTGTTTCACGCTCCCGGCGCCACCACGGGCTGCCGCACGCAGGGCTCCTCCGAGGCGATCATGCTCGGCGCGCTCTCGCTGAAGTGGAAGTGGCGCGAGCGGCGCAAGGCCGCCGGCGGTTCGCTGGAGCAGCCCAACCTCGTCTTCGGTGGCGACGTCCACGTGGTGTGGGAGAAGTTCTGCCGGTACTTCGATGTGGAGCCGCGAATCATCCCGCTGGCCGAGGACAAGTACACGATCGGTCCCGACGACGTCGAGGCCCACCTCGACGAGAACACGATTGGGGTCGTCGCGGTCCTCGGAACCACCTTCACCGGCCACAAGGACGACGTGGTCGGCATCAACGAGCTGCTGCTGAACATCAAGCAGGAGCGCGACCTGGACATCCCGATCCACGTCGACGGCGCCAGCGGCGGCTTCTTGTGGCCGTTCCTCTACCCGGAGTCGAAGTGGGACTTCCAGCTCGAGCAGGTCCGCTCGATCAATGTCTCCGGCCACAAGTACGGCCTGGTCTATCCCGGCATCGGCTGGCTGGTCTTCCGCGAGGAGTCCGACCTCGCCCAGGACTTGGTGTTCTACGAGAACTACCTGGGGAAGACCGACGCCACATTCACGCTGAACTTCTCGACCGGTGCCGCGATGGTGCTGGCGCAGTACTACAACTTCGTCCGGCTCGGCCGCGAGGGCTACACCTATGTGATGCGGCAGATGCAGGAGAACGCTCGTGCCCTCGCCGGCCACTTGCGCGAGAGCGGCCGGTTCGAGGTGATCGGGAGCGACCTCGAGCAACTGCCGCTGGTCGCATTCCGCCTGTCCGGCGAGCAGGACTACGACGAGTCCGACATTGCCTGGCAGCTGTCCGCCGAGCGAGGGTGGATGGTGCCGGCGTACACGCTGCCCCCCAACGCGCAGCACGTGAAGATCCTGCGGGCCCTGGTGAAGGAGACGATGAGCCGCGGACAGGTCGAGCGCCTCGCGCAAGACCTGCACGACGCCTGCGCCACCTTGGACGAGAAGGGCGGGGCCCACGAGAAGGAGCGGGAGCAGGTCAAGCAGGGCACGGGCTACTGATCGTGCACTCGCTCCACCGGCAGGACCAGCTAAGGCTCTAGGCGGCCTGTTGATCTTGCTGGCTGGTCTTGATCTTCATGGTGAAGAGGGCGTAGACGCATTCGTGGAGGTCGAAGGGTTCGCCGGCCCACCGGGGCAGGATGGTGCGAGCGTCGGGATGATCGAACCGGTCCACCCCGGACAACGCTGCGGTCGTGCGGCGGGTCTGTTCGGCCAGTTGATCTTGCAGGGCGTCGGCGTTCCACCAGGGCCTGGTCGGGGTGCCATCGGGCAGCATGAACCGCCACCGGCCGGCTCCGAACACGCCGGCGTTCTCGGCGCGTTCGATGCGGAGTCGGCCTTCGTGGACCGCCGTGTGATGGAACCGGCAGAGCAGCAGCAGATTGTCCAGGTCGGTCTGGCCCCCAGCCGCCCAGGCGAGGATGTGGTGGGCGTCGAGGTGCCGCTGCTGAGAGCAGCCTGGATACTGACAGGTTCTGTCCCGGATCAGCAGCGCTCGCCGTTGCGCCTTTGATACCGAGCGTCGGGTGCGGCCCAGGTCCAGCACCTCCCCATCGTGGGTGGTGATGGCGCCGAGCAGGGTGGCGTCGCAGGCCAGCCGCCGGGCGGTGTCGGGTTCGATTCCACCCAGCCCTTGAAGGTGACACACCTTGCCGCGGGCGGGTGGGGACGTTCCCGCGGGAACGTTTTCCAGGGCGGGCGGGTCGGCGAGCAGGTCGGCGTCGACGTGCACCACGACCAGTGGGCGGTCCTCCCCGGACCGGTCCTGCGGTGCGGTGTTCAGGAATCCCCGGGCCACATCCAGCAACGCATCCACCTGCGAATACGCCGGCGCCGCCGGCGACCGCGTCGATCTCCGTAGCGCGGGGGTTGGGGGTGGGGTGCCGAACTGGTCGCTCGCCGCCGCCAACGCGGCCGCGATCGTGGCGGCCTCGTCCTTGGGCAGCCGGACCCGCAGCTCCACCATGCCGTCGTCGCGTTCGACCCAGTGCAGCCGGCGCCGGGCCTGTTGCGGCCAGCGGCGACCATCAGCGGTGCGGAACGCGGAGATCATCACCGCCAGCTGGGCGGCGGTCGCGGTCAACGCCAACTCACACAACTGGGCCTCGTCGACCACATCGACCACCCGGGTCACCTCCCGCACCTTCGAATAGGAGAGCCGACCCTCGGCGAACGCTGCGGCGACTGTCGGCATCCGGCGCAGCGCCTTGGCGACCCGGACATGCTCCCGAGCGGTCGGCAGGGTCATCGAGCAGGACCAGGCCAGCCAATGCGCCACCGACTTCACCTCGGTCCAGAATCGCAGCGCATTCGTCGCGTCGAACTCCCCAACCAGCTCCACCAGCATCGCCGAGGCCTGCGCCGACAACGCCGCCGCTGCGGCGATCTTCCCCGCCAGCGCATCCGCCGCCGACTTGGCCTCCGCCCACTCGATCTGCTGCGGCGTCGGACCATCGTGGAACCGAATCGCCTCCCCGGCGTACCGGCCCGGCAGCACCCCGACACCATCGTGCTCGTTCATGATCAACCCCCGTCGTTTCCCAGCCTGACAAGGGAAAGCTAGCCGCGACCACTGACAGTTCTCTCGACAGGTAGACGGTTCCTACGCGGCGCCGAACTGATCTGTGAGGGGTCGCCCGAATGAGCCCGAGTCATCAGCCAGCCGAGGTTGAGCACGACGATGGCGGCCACGAGATAGGTCGGGTGGAACCAGGAGTAGGCCTTGATGAAGGCGAGTTCGACGGCAATCCAAACGACCAGGAGCAGACCGGCGCCGAAAACCAGGTCGGCGCTGCGCCGGGTGGCACGCATCGCGGCGATCGAGGCCACGGTCATGGGGATGGCGACGATGATCAGCAGCGCGACGCCGGCCAGCACCAAACTGCCGAACGGCAGTCGCGCGTCGATGACGTCTCCGAACGAGATCCCGCCGCTCATCAGCCCGAACACTCCGGCGTACGCGGAGAGCGCGATGACGCCGGTGACAACGGCAGACGTCACACGAATGATCTTGGTGCGCTGTTCGCTGTTCATGGTTGATCATCTGCCCTTCGAGACATGATCACGCTCGAGCTGACGATCACGACGCTGATGATCAACACCAGAAGCGGTGCCACGATGCTCCAGCGCAGTCGAACCCCGCCAAGTTCCTGCAGCAGCAAGGCCAGCCCGGCCAACCCCGGCGAAGATCAACACGACCATGAGCACGCGGAGGATCACCGGGTCGATGCCGAGGTAGCGACCCAGACCTCCGCAAACCCCGGCCAGGACCTTGTCCTGCCTGCTTCGACGGAGCGGGCGCCGTGGGCCGGCCATCGGTGGAAACTGCTGGGGCGGGGTGAGCGAAGTCTGAGGCTCAGTCATGGTGTTCAATCTCGCGTGCCAACACCGATACGGGCAGAGCCCAACGTCTCCGACGATGTGGACCACCGACCACCGACTGCGGAGAGGCGACAAGGCCATCACCGCTCGCCGTGGGACCTTGGTCCCACCTCTTTGCTGCATTTGGCACTGCCACTCGGTCCTGGGCCGCGACAGAATACCTGGCATGACCGAACCGATGATGAAGGACTCCTGGTGGGCGATGTGGCATCGCGGCGGCCGGCTGGAGCAGCTGAACACCGCCGAGTGCCGGCGCCTGTTGGCTGCGACCTCGATCGGCCGGTTGGGTTATCAGATGGATCGCGGACCTCGCATCGTGCCCGTCAACTACGCGCTGGCGGGCGAGACGATCGTGATCCGCACCGCACCCAACACCGAGATCGCCCGATTTGCCCCAGGGCAGACGGTCGCCTTCGAGACCGACCAGGTCGACGAGTTCCTGCAAACCGGCTGGAGCGTCCTGGCCGTCGGCAAGCTGAACCTGGTCTCTGAGGAATCGCTCCGCATGCTGGCCACCCAGCAGATGCCTGATCCGTGGGCGGAGGGGTCTCGATCGGTGTTCCTGCAACTCGGAACCGACGAGCTGACCGGGCGCCGCGTACACCAAGCGTAAGAGTGATCGATCGGGTAGGTCCGATGGACCTCACCGTGCTCGCCAGCGATCGCGGCTCGGTCCCCCTGAACATCGGCGCCGTACTCGAGTTCGATGAACAGACCGTTCCAGCACTGACCGCCTTTCGAGCCCTGCTGGGCGCGAGGGTGGCAGGAGTAGCCCGCATGCGGCAGAAGCTCTGGCGAGTCCCACTGGGTTGCGGCCGGCCAGTGTGGGTCGACGATCCGAGCTTTCGTCTGGACAACCACTTGAGCGAACAAGCGTGGCCGGCGCCTGGTGCGCGTCGGCAGTTGCTGGATGTCGCGTCCGACCTGGTCTGCCGTCGTCTGGATCCCGATCGGCCCCTGTGGCGAGCGCGCTTGGTGACCGACCAGGACCGACGCCGGGGAGCCCTGGTCCTGGTCATGCATCACGTCCTGGCCGACGGTTTGGGTGGACTGGCCGCGCTGGCCGCACTGGCCGACGGTGGGCCAGTCGTGATCGACCCCGACTATCCGCGGCCGCCACCAGGTTGGCGGGACCTCGTCATTGATGCCGCACGACAACGCATCGCGGCCATGGCCGCAACGCCTCGCACCGTTCGGCGCGCGCTGGCGGGAATGCGTGAGCTGGGTATCTCCCGTGAACGGCCGCACCTTGTCGAGCAGACCTCGTTACTTGCTCCGACGACGGAGCGGCGTCGGCTCGAAACAGTCGAGTTCCCCTTGGCCGACGTCGTGGCAGTCGCGCACCGCTTCGGCGGAACGGTGAACGATGTCGTGCTGGCCGCGGTTTCGGGTGCGCTGCTCGACGCGATGTGGGTACGCGGAGAACACCCGAGCCGGCTGGTGGTCTCGGTGCCGGTCTCGGGTAGGGGCTCCGCCGCAGCGGGCCGTCTGGGCAACAACACCGGCGTTCGGCCCATTGCGATTCCGGCGATCGACGATGACCAGGTGCGGCTCGCCAGCATCATCGCGCTGACACGCTCTCAAACTGCCGCGCCGAGGGCATCCTCTGCCGGACCACTCGGTGCCGCCTTCCGCCTCCTCAGCCGCCTCGGGCTCTTTCGCGCCTTCGTGGAGCATCAGCGGCTGGTCCATACGTTCGAATCGAACCTGCGGGGACCCTCGACG
The DNA here is from genome assembly GCA_963711015.1 of uncultured Actinomycetota bacterium. Lineage (GTDB taxonomy): Bacteria > Actinomycetota > Actinomycetes > Propionibacteriales > Propionibacteriaceae > Microlunatus. Next base: position 29,011 of record CAVQCQ010000029.1, on the reverse strand, counting down.
ACAATGTCCTTCGGCGGCCACCGGGTTCGAGCCGTTGTGCCTATGGTGATCAATCCCGGCAATGTCGGGATCAGCTTCGTCGTCTTGTCGTACGCCGGGGTTCTCGGTGTCACGCTCGTCGCCGATCCGCTGATCGTTCCGGAGCACGACTCCGTCGCGGAGTCCTTCCGGGCAATCGGCCAGCGCCTGCTCAAAGCGTGAGCCGTCACTTTGCACCCAGAACGCCTGCCCGCAGCCGGTTGAGCCGCTGACCCGTGCTCACGCTGGCTGTCGTCGTCGCGGTGTTTGAACCGCTGGCGCGCTGTTCTGCATGCTTCATCGTGCGGCGCCGTCGACCATGAACGCAGGGGCCGTTCGCCCAGAACGGCTCAGGTCCTTGGTCTCAGACGAATCTGCACTCTCTCCTCCGATCCGCAGCGTTTGCATACCGTGCAGACGGCAGGAGAGGGTGCAGATTTCGGTATCAGGAAGCAGATCGAACGCCGAAGAAGGGTCGGTAGAGCAGGATCGTCAGCGTCGCGAAGGCGACGGCGACGGCACTGAAACCACCGACCAGCACGAGTGAGGCGTCGGGATCGGCGTTGACGTACATCACCACCGCCATGGCAGCGACCGCGACCGCCAGGCAGCTGTAACCGGTGAGGAGGACATACATCGCGCGGCGTGCCCAGGCAGCACCTTCAGGAGCCCCACCGCCGTGGCGACTGCTGCCGGGGACGACGATCCCGAGGTCCATCAGCTTCACCATCCAGAACGGCGTCGGGCTGGAGGCGTACTCGGTGAGAGCGAACGGGTCCCGCCAGGCGGTGAGGATCGATCTCAGGTGTAGCCCGAAGACCAGAAAGACCGCCACCAGGAGCAGCATCACCGCCGCCGTTCGCTCCAGCTTCGGGGACGGGCGCGGCGTTGCCGGGGCCACCCGCCAGGCCGTGGTCGGCGACGTCCGATAGCGCATCAGGCCGAGACCGACCGGACCGAGAATCGAGCTCGTCCCGAGACCAATCGCCAGCACGACCAAAGCGAGGGACAGCCAACGGGCTGCCGTCATCGTGTACTGGTCTGGGATACCTGGTCGGGCACCAAGACCGCGGGGCACCCTGGTCTGACTCTCGGTCTGCGACGGTATCGCCTTCACCGCTCCTCCTTCTCCCCTGGTTCGCCTGCAGTGAGTCTGCTTCGCGACAGGGCAGTCTCACGACCGACGAATGTCCTTCCCCTGCGGGACCGCTTCTGGCCACAGCGGGACCTTGGTCCCAGTCCTTCGCTGCGTTCGGCACTGCCGTGCGAGCTTCGAATACGCCACAATGCGGGACATGACCGAACCGACGACCCAGGAATCGTGGTGGGCGGCCTGGCACCGGGGCGGGCGGCTAGAGGTGCTTGACCCCATCGAGTGCTGGCGCCTGTTGTCCGGCAGGTCGGTCGGCCGGTTGGGCTTTCAGACGGAGAAGGGCCCTCGCATCATCCCGGTCAACTACACGCTGGCCGGCGAGTCGATCGTGATTCGCACCGCTCCCCGGACCGAGATCGCCCGCGTCGCGCCCGGACAGACGGTGGCGTTCGAGATCGATCAGATCGACGAGTCCCTGCAGACCGGCTGGAGCATCCTGGCCGTTGGCGTACTGAACGTGGTTTCGCTGGAATCCCTACGCCTGCTGGCTCCTCACCAGACGCCCGATCCCTGGGTCGAGGGCCCCCGGTCGGTCTTCTTGGAGTTCGACCCCCGTGAACTCACCGGTCGGCGCGTACACCCGGCCTGACGCTCCGCGGCGATGTGCCTGATGCCGATCGCGGCTGCTCAGCGCGTGACCTGATCCGGTACCAGCACCACCGGGCAGCGGGTCTGGCCGAGGAAGAGGCCTGCGGTACGTGCCAGTCGGCAGCAGGATCATCGGGGGTGCGCGCGCCGATCACGAGCAGATCGGCACCAGCGGCGGCACGGATCAAGATGCGGCTTGCATCACCCACGGCAAACTGCAGCGACCAGTCCGGGGCCGGGTCCGAGGAGGACGTCAAGTCAGCGGCACGGCTGTGTAGCGGGCCAGCTCGGCGAGCAGCTCGTCCTGAAAGCGCGTATTGCCAACCGCAGGGTGTGGCGTACGGAGCCGCCGGTGGAACCAGTAGCCGCCGCTCGTTCGGGCCTCGGGTTCGTCGCTGGTCGCCAGCCATTCTTGGGTGAGATGCCCGAGCCGGAGGTCGTCGGGCGCACCGGGTCCGCCCATTCTGGTGGGCACCCAGCCGGGGTCGACGGCGTTGCTGTACACATCCGGCCAGAGGCGGGCGACGGCGACGGCGAGAGCGGTGACGAACAGCTTGCTGTCGGCGTACGAGCCCGGCCTGCGCTCTCCGCTCCAGTCGACTCCGGCCAGGTCGGCTCGTCCGCCGTAGTGCGCACCGCTGCTGAGATACACCAGCCGCCGCGGACGGGTGATCAGGGCGGTGAGCAGGTACGGGGCAACGATGTTGACCGGCAGGATGTGCTGCCCGCGGTAGACGCCGGCGTTGTGGATCACCGCGTCGAGCCGGCCGAGCTCGTTGACCTGGTCGGCCACCGCTCTGGTCTGGTTCGGGTCGGCCAGGTCCCCGACAACGCCGAAGGCACCTCGGCGCACGAGGTCGTCGACGGCGGACAGTCGCTGCCTGCTACGGGCGTGGACGATGACCTCGTGACCGTCGTCGAGCAGGGTTCGGGCGGCGAGCAGACCCAGCCCGTCGGCCGATCCGGTGATGAAGATGCGCGCCATGCGCGCTCCTTCCGCCGCACGTCGGGTGTACTGATAGGGCATCCCAGCCAGGCTGGAGCCGTCGTAGTGTCATGGGCGTGGCCGAGACGTCGATCAAGATCACCATAGCCGACGAGGTGATCACTGCTCGACTGGCCGACAACCCAAGGACCGCGACCTCGCCGTGAGGGAGAGAACCCAGCCATGAACCCCAGATACGACTTCACTGGACAGGTGGCCATCGTCACCGGCGGCAGCTCCGGCATGGGGTTGGCCACCGCTCGCGCCTTTGCCGAGGCCGGCGCCGCAGTCGTTCTTGCCGACATCAACCAGGCCACGCTGGATACGGCCGCCGAGAAGCTGGCCGATCAAGGCCACCAGGTGCGGGGGATCCAGTGCGACGTGTCCGATGAGGACAGCGTCGCTGCAATGGTGAAAGCGACGGTCGACACGTTCGGGCGGCTCGACATGGCATTCAACAACGCCGGCATCCAGGTGCCGCCCAGCGACGCCGCCGACGAACCGGCCGAGGTCTTCGACCGGGTCAACGCCGTCAACCTGCGCGGGATATGGGCGTGTATGAAACACGAGCTCGGTCAGATGCGTGCCCAGGGCAGCGGGGCCATTGTCAACTGCTCCTCTCTCGGCGGTCTCGTCGGGCTGCCGGGGCGGGCGGCCTACCACGCCTCCAAGCACGGGGTGATCGGGTTGACCACCAGTGCCGCCCTGCAGTACGCGCCGCGCGGGATCCGCATCAACGCCATCTGCCCCGGCACCATCGAGACTCCAATGGTCGCCGACATGGCTGCCAAGGGCGAGCTCGATCGGACCGAAGCCGCCGCCGCAACACCGATCGGCCGACTCGGCACGGGCGAAGAGATCGCCGCGTCCGTCCTCTGGCTGTGCAGTCCCGGCGCCAGCTTCGTCGTCGGCGTCGCCCTGCCCGTCGACGGTGGCTACACCGCGCAATGAGCGCGATCAGTCAACGATGCTGAGCGACTACGACGGTGACGCAGTTGCCATGACGCAGGACGGCGCCGAGTCGAATGCGGCCTTGAGCTCCCCACCAGCCGCTGTGGCCGCGTTCCGTGCGGTGGTCCTGAAGGACTCGGCGGCCAACGATGCTGCCTTGACGGCCTGCACGGTCTGGGCCGCAGCCGCCACGAAGTCTCGGGCGTTGGTTGCTGCCGTAGCGTCGTCGACACCGTCGGAAACCGCCTGAACCGCGTCGTCCAGACTGCTTCGTGAAGCCTCCAACGAGCTCTTCATCTCGGCCGCCCCTTCGGCGTCCACCGGGACGGCTTCGATGGCCGTGCGAAGCTCAGTCATCGACGTGCGAGCGGTCGCGACCTGGGCCTTCAGGGTGGATTTGACCTGATCGAGTGCGCTGGGAGTCGCCGTCACGTCCAACTCGAGGTTTTCGCCGATCGCGTCGAGGTTGCTTCGCACATCGCTGGCTGCGCTGCATACCGACTCCGCCCATTGGGTGTTCGCGTCAGTCGGCGCTGCCGAGGTGGACGAAGTGGTCGGTGCAGCTGATGTGGTCGGTGCAGTGGTCGGTGCCGCAGCCGTGGTTGGGGCCGAGGGTGTTGTGGTTGACGTCCCATCTGGGGCGCTGCAGGCTGTTGCCACCGCCAGTGTGATCAACAGCAGGACACCCGCCCATAACGCAGACAGATTTCTCGGTGGCTGAGCGTGGGCATTTCGGACCTCCGACGATGCACGGGGAGGTAGCTCTCCCCTGTCTGAGCCAATCCGAAGTGTGGCGCCCTGACATCACCCGACCTGGGTGAAGGATGGCTGTCATGCCGGGATTCGACGTCGTGGTGCGCGTAGTGAGGCTGGCGCTGGAGTCGAGCGGCGAAGGCGTCGAGACCTTGGAACGAAGCGCGGCCCAGGCCGCGTCGGCGTACGGGGTCGACGTGGAGCTGGTGCTGCTTCCCGAGCAGGTCATCCTCACCGACCGGGTCTCCGGCGATGTCGCTCATGTGGCCACGGTGAGGGCGACGCCGGGGATCCTCCGGCTCGACCGGGTGGCCGCACTCAAGCGGGTGCTCAATCGCATGGCCCTGGCCTGGATGCGGCCGAGGCCTGCCGCATGCTCGACGAGATCGAAACGATGCCGCCCCGGTGGCCGGCGTGGGCACGCGTGACGGGGGTCGCGCTCTTCGCGGCCGGCTTCGCGCCCAGTGTGGTCGCGACCGGGGGCCGAGGTCGCCGCCGCCGGCATCTTGGGGCTCGTGATGGGCGTTCTGGTCGTCGCCAGCGGCGGGCGACCGCTGGAGGGACTCCTCCGGGCGTGACCGGCAACACCGACGCACTCGTCGAGACGCTGCCGCCCCCGGAGCTGCCGTACGCCGTGGTGCTGGCCGGCTGGGTGATCTTCTGCCTGGGGCTGGTGCTCGCGTTCAACGCCCAACCCTCGGAGCTGATCTGGCTGGTGCCCAGCGTGCTGGCGACGTTCCTGCTCCAGCAGGGAGCGACCGTGCTCGCCGGAGCTGTGGTCGGAACGCTCGTGGCGGGCGCCGCCCTGGGTGCCTACGCCAACGCGGTGGGCGGCATTCCTGGTCGGCCACCACGACTCATCCTGGTGCTCGGCGGCTTCTTCGTGCTGACCGTGGGGGGCGTCGGGGTCCGCGGGGCCACCGCACTACTCGGCGGGGACGCGGTGAGCGGGTTGCAAGACCTGGCCGACTTCGCGCTGCACGTTCCCACGGTCGCCGTCGCCATCGCGACTGGCGTGATCATCACCGACCTCGTACGGAACCGACGTGTCGCTGGACGTTCCACCTGAGCGCGTTGGTCCTTGAAGATCAGCGAGACCTGCTCTACCCCGAGCGATGCGCCTCTTCGCCTGGATCGAGGGCGAGGCCGCTGGACAGGTCGCGGTAGGCGTTGGCCTGGGCGAGGAGGTTGTCGGCCCTTCTCTCGAACGCAGCGACCGCGTCGGCGCCGGCAGCGAAGCGCAGCGGCGGCTCATCCAGGCCGGCGAGGTGGACCAGCGCGTCGGCAAGCTTCGCCGGATCACCGCCCTGTTGCCCGTTCATGGCCTTCCAGGCGGTGATGGTCTGCTCGGTCCGTTCGGCGTAGTCCTCGATCGATGAGGCGGCGTAGTTGGTCGACTCCGGCGTGAGCAGCTCGGTGCGGAAGAAGCCGGGCTCGACCAGCATCGTGTGGATCCCGAACGGAGCAACCTCCGGGGCCAGCGACTCCATCCAGCCCTCCACCCCGAACTTCGACGCGGCATACGCGCTGGTGAACTCGCCGCCCTCAAGGCCAGCGGTTGAGGAGATCGTGATCACGAGGCCGGAGCGTTGGGCACGCATCACCGGGAGCGCCGCGCGGGTGACGTTGATCGGGCCGAAGAACGTGGTCTCGATCTGCGCCCGGAACTCCTCAGGGCTCAGCTCCTCGAAGAAACCGGCGTTGAAGTTGCCCGCGTTATTGACCAGCACGTCAACCCGGCCGAACCGGTCGACCGCAGCCGCCACGGCCGCCTCTCCGTCGGCGGGATCGGTGACATCCAGCTTCACCGACAGAAGGTCGTCATGCTCCCCGATCGCCGCGCTGACCTTCTCCGGGTTCCGTCCAGTCGCGACGACCGCGTGACCAGCCGTCAACGCAGCCTTGGCGATGTCAACGCCTAGGCCACGGCCGGCGCCAGTGACCAACCAAACCTTCTTGTCGCTCATGCTGCTGCACGTCCTTCTGCTGCGGGGGCCGCCTTAAGCCTGTGTACACCACAGGCACGAAGAATGTGTTGGTCCTATCGCACCTTGCATTGACATGCCGCAACGAACGATCTAAGCGCAGCCAGCGCCAGCTGTGACCAAAGATGAGATCAAGACCTCGAAGGCCGACGCCACCTGATGGCGAGCCCAGCGTTCGCTTTGTCAGTTGGCGGTGGCGGAGGGATTTGAACCTTCGGAGGCTTTCACCTCACACGCTTTCGAGGTCTGGGACCATACCCCGATAGCAGGTCCGTTGCCGAGCGGACCGCCTCAGATCGAGTGAGATCGGCACCTCCTGAACGTCGCTGAACCGGCGCGAATGAGACGGCTGTTGAGACTAGCCTTCGTCCGCCGACGCTGCTTGCATCGCCGATTAGTACTCCTGACTCATGCGGGGGCAGCGGACGCTACTTGCTGGCATCCGGATTGGCGGCGGTGTACTCCTCGTCGCTGACGTGCTGGCCCCAGTGAGCGGCGACGTGCTCGTTGTCGACCTCGTTGATCGCGACGTGGACCATCAGCCGGTCCGGGGTGGCGCCGTGCCAGTGCTCCTCGTCGGGCTCGATGTAGATGCGGTCGCCGGGGCGGATGACCTCGATCGGTCCGCCGCGGCGCTGACACAATCCGATGCCCTCGGTGACGAAGAGGCTCTGCCCGAGGGGGTGACGGTGCCAGGCGGTGCGGGCGCCGGGCATGAAGTGGACCAGGTTCGCCTGCGCCCGGGACGGCGCGGACGAGACGGCGACCGGATCGATGTAGACGTCGCCGGTAAACCAGTCGGCGGGGCCTTTGGAGGTGGCGCCTTCGGTCGAGCTGGGGGTGATCTGCATCGGATTGACTCCTTCGGTCTCGGTGCGACCGGGGTCGCGTTGGCAGTTGTTCGACGGGCCGTAATGGCTGCTGAAGTCAGGGCCCGTCGGCGCCAGCCGCAGCCGCTGTCTGACGATCGGTCGCGACCCAGCTGGCCAGTAGGGCCAGGTTGTCAGCGTCGGGGGTGCCGGGCTCGGCGCTGTAGGCGGTGAGGGTCAGGGCTTGCTCGCCGGGCAGCTCGAGGGCGTCGAAGGTCAGGTGGAGGTCGCCCACATCGGGGTGGCGGAAGTGCTTGCTGCCGGTGCGATGCAGTCGGACGTTGTGGGCGGCCCAGCGTGTCCGGAACTCGTCGCTGCGGGTGGAGAGCTCGCCGATCAGGTCGGTCAGTCCTTTGTCGTAGGGGTTCCGGCCGGCTTCGGTGCGCAGGATCGACACGCTCGTGTTGGCGGAGTCCGACCAGTTGGGGTGCAGCAGATGGGCACGGGGGTCGAGGAACACGAAGCGGGCCAAGTTCACCGGTCGGCTTGGCTGTTGAAACGCAAGGCTGTAGAGGGCCTCGCCCATCTCGTTGATTCCGAGGATGTCGAGCCGACCGTTGCGAACGAATGCGGGGATGCCGACCATGGAGTCCAGCAACCGCTGAATGCTGGGCCGAAGCCTGTGCGCTGCCGGTTGCGTCGGCCGCCGACGTGTGGCCGACGCGGACGCAGCTCTCGCCAAGTCGAACAGGTAGACGCGCTCGGACTCGTCTAATTGCAGCGCGCCGACCAGCGCCTCAAGCACCGCCTCCGAGGCCCCGCTCAGGTTGCCCCGCTCCAACCGCGTGTAGTACTCGACGCTGACCCCAGCCAGCTGAGCCACCTCGACTCGACGCAGCCCCGGCACTCGGCGGGAACCAGAGCTGGACAACCCGGCCTGGTCCGGGCTGAGCCGGGCGCGACGGGAGGTGAGGAACGCGCGCACCTCGGCCCGGTTGTCCATGGTGGCGACGCTACGAGCCTTCCGCGCCAGGAGGGAGTCCCTGCCGGTACCCCTCAGGCATGTGTCGCTCTGAAGATCTGCTGGTGTCGATCGAGCCAACCACAGCCCAGCCGTCGTGGGGAGGCACTGCCGTGAGGGGTAATGGCAGGGACTCCCACGCTCGCTCGACGGCGATCTAGCGTTGGCCAGGAGCGGCCAGGTCCTGCTGCCCAGGCCCGAGCCGAACCACATGGGAACTGACATGAGTGCATGGAGCGAGACCGACCTCGCGACGATCGGCGAGGCGGACGAGATCGAGGTTGCGCCCGTCCGGGCCGACCGCACGGCGGGGCCCTGGGTGCCGATCTGGGTTGTCCGTGTCGGCGACGAGCTGTATGTGCGGTCCTTCCGCGGGCCCTCCGGCAGCTGGTACCGCCGGGCACGAGGAACCGGGCACGGCCGGATCCGGGTCGCCGGCACCGAACGGACCGTCATGTTCACCACCGCCGATCCGTCCACCCGGGCTGCGGTCGACGATGCCTACCGCGGCAAGTACGGCCGCTACGGCAGCAGCTACATCACCCCGATGACCTCCGACTCGGTCGCCGGGACCACCCTGCGGCTGACCGCTCCGACCGAGTAGCGAGAGAGGAACTGCGCGATGGAGTACGCCCGGCTGGGGAAGACCGGACTGAAGATCAGCCGGATCGGTATGGGCTGCATGAGCTTCGGCACTCCCGGCTTCCACCAGTGGACGTTGGACGAGGAGGCGGCGCAGCCGTTCTTCCGCCAGGCGGTCGAGCTCGGCGTCACGTTCTGGGACACCGCCAACGGCTACGGCGGCGGCAGCTCCGAGGAGTTCGTCGGCCGCGCCGTGCAGAAGTACGCGCGCCGCGAGGACATCGTGCTGGCCACCAAGGTCTACAACAAGATGCACGAGGGCCCCGGTGGCTCCGGCCTGTCCCGCAAGGCGATCCTGGAGCAGCTCGATGCCTCTCTGCGCCGCCTCGGCACCGACTACATCGACCTCTACCAGATCCACCGCTTCGACCCCGATGCGCCGGTCGAGGAGACCATGGAGGCCCTGCACGATGCGGTCAAGGCCGGGAAGGTCCGCTACATCGGCGCCTCCTCGATGTGGGCCTGGCAGTTCGCCAAGCTGCAGCACGCCGCCGACTCCGGCGGCTGGACCCGGTTCGTGTCCATGCAGGACCAGTACAACCTGCTCAAGCGGGAGGAGGAGCGCGAGATGCTGCCGATGTGTCTCGACATGGGGGTCGGCTGCATCCCGTACTCCCCGCTCGGCAAGGGCCGGCTCGCCCGGCCGTGGGGGCAGCACACCCAGCGCGGGGACACCGACCAGGTCGCCAAGTCCTTCGACCTCGACATCGACCAACCAGTGGTGGAGGTGGTCCAGCAGGTCGCTGAAGAGCGTGGGGTTCCGATGGCGCAGATCGGCATCGCCTGGCTGCTGTCCAAGCCTGTCGTGTCCGCGCCCATCGTCGGGGCCACCAAGCCCCACCATCTCGCGGACGCCGTCGCGGCGGTGGACATCGCCCTCACCGAGGAAGAGATCAACCGGCTCGAAGGCCCGTACACGACCCAGCCCGCCTACTGGTGGTGACCCTTCAGCACCCAAGCGCAAGAACTTCGCACGTGACCGTGTGCGAGCCGTGGACCTCTCACGGCACCCCGATGGTCGCTTCTGGCGACGCAGAGAAACGGAGATCTGATCATGGACAAGCGAGTTCTGGGGTCCGACCTGGCGGTATCCGCTGTTGGGCTGGGCTGTATGAGCATGACGGGCGGTTACAGCGAGCGCCCCGACCGGGGAGAGATGCTGGGGCTGATCCGCACCGCGGTGGAGCTGGGGGTGACCTTCTTCGACACCGCGGAGATCTACGGCCCGTACGCGAACGAGGAGCTGGTCGGCGAAGCGCTGGCCCCGGTCCGCGACCAGGTGGTGATCGCGACGAAGTTCGGCTGGGACATTGATCCGGTCGAGCGCAAACCCAGTGGCGCGGTGACCAGCGACCCTGCGGTGATCAAGACGGTGGTCGAGGGATCCCTGCGGCGGCTGGGGGTGGACTCGCTCGACCTGTACTACCAGCACCGGGTCGACCCCAACGTGCCGATCGAAGAGGTCGCCGGCGCGGTCAAGGAACTGATCGAGGCCGGGAAGGTGCAGCACTTCGGCCTGTCGGAGGCCGCGGCCGGAACGATCCGCCGAGCGCACGCGGTGCAGCCGGTCACCGCGGTGCAGAGCGAGTACTCGTTGTGGTGGCGCCGCCCCGAGGAGGAGGTTCTGGCCGTCTGTGAGGAGCTGGGGATCGGGTTCGTCCCCTTCAGCCCGCTGGGCAAGGGCTTCCTCACGGGCACGGTCACCGCCGACAGCACCTTCGACCCGGCCAACGACATCCGGTCAACGATCCCCCGGTTCACGCCGGACGCGCTACGGCACAACCAGTCCCTGGTGGACCTCCTAAAGGCGATCTCCGAGGACAGGGGCGCTACCCCCGGCCAGATCGCGTTGGCGTGGCTGCTCGCGCAGAAGCCCTGGATCGTGCCGATTCCGGGCACCCGACGGCTGTCCCGGCTCGAAGAGAACATCGGCGCCGCCGACCTCACCCTGACCGACGCCGATCTCGCCGAAATCACCGCCGCGGCCGACGCGATCCCGATCGAGGGCGGCCGCTACGCCGAGGCCGCCGAGCGGATGACCAACCTGTAGCGGTCCATGGCCGCCCGCGGTCAGCCAGCACCGTCACGGTGTGGTTCAGCCGGGAACGCCTCATCGGCGACACGGGCGGCCGCCGGCAGCAGGTGCTCGGTCTGCGGCCGCCCCGTGATGTGGGCGAACGCGGCGTCTTCGATGGCCTGGTCCTCAGCGGTCAGCCGTCCCTGATGCTGGAGCTCGTGCTCCTCCCAGCTGGGCACCTCGAACTGCTCGACGTAGCGGTGCGGGTTCTCCCCCACCCGATAGAGGTTCCAACGCGACGAGCCCGACCGGAGCCGGGACCGACGCATCACCTGCATCGCCTCGAGGAACGCCTCCCGGTTCTGGTCGGAAACCTCGTACCGGATCGACACCACGACCGGGCCGCTGCTCGTGGAGGGGTCGACCCGCAACCGAGGAGTGTCCCAGTACGCCAACGATGAGCGATCAAGGCCATCGCTGTCCGGCACCCGCAGCACCCGCCCGAGCAGCACACTTCCGACCAGCAAGACCGCGGCGGCGAGCAGTGCGGTCCGCAGGCCGGCGTACTGGGTCACCACGCCCCAGATCGGTGCGGCGACCGCCTGGGTGCCCAGGAACACCATCAGGTAGATCGCGATCGCCCGGGCCCGGACCCAGCCGGGCAGGAACAGCTGCAGCTCCGAGATCACCGTCGCCACGGTGGCGGTCCAGCCGAAACCACACACCACCAACAGCGGCAGCGCGACCCACATCGACGAGGTCACCGCCACGCCGGCGAACGCCACGGCGAAGCCCGCCCCGGCCACCGCGAGGACCTGGTTCGACGACCGGTGCTGCTTCACCCGGCCGAGACTGGCATCGGCCAACACCCCCGCCGGCAACGCCAACAGCATCATCGGCAGCGTGCTGGCGGTCTGAACCAACGGCACGATCGTCGCCGCGTTCGGGTCGTTGATGAACAACCACTGCGCCCCGACCATCTGACCCCAGGTCCCGATACTGGCGACGACCACCCCCAGCCACAGCCAGAAGAACGCCCGATGCCGAAATGGTGCGAACGGCGAGACCGGGCTGACGGCCGGTCGAGCATCACTCGTCACCAGCCGACGATAAGAGCCGCAAGCTCAGCGCTGGGAGTCCCTGACAGCACCTCACGGGCCAGCACCCGCAGCATCCCGTTCGGTAGGGTCCGAACCATGCAGCAGGCACGGGCACCACAAACCCAACCCTTCGGCGCCGAAGCTTTCGAACCACAGGAGGCGACGGTCCTGCGCTGGCTCGGGATGGCCGGATTCCTGATCAACTCCCGGGAAACGACGCTGATGGTCGACCCCCTCCTGGGCGGGTTCGACATGCCGGTGATGATCGACTTCCCGGTCACGGCAGAAGCGGTGCCGCGGCTGGATGCGGTGCTAGTCACACACAGCGACAACGACCACTACAGCGTCCCGACCTGCCGCCAGCTGGCTCCGGTCACCGCCGCGTTCCATTCGACCCGGTACGTCGACACCTTGATGCGCGCAGAAGGGTTCCCCTCCGCCGGCCACGACATCGGCGACCGCTTCACCGTCGGGCAGGTCCGGGTGACCGTCACCCCCGCCGACCATGCCTGGCAGAACGACTCACCCGGGGCTAGCGATCGCGTCTTTCAAATGGAGGACTGCTGCGGCTTCTGGATCGAGACCCCCGACGGCACCATCTGGGCGCCCGGTGACTCACGGCTCATCCCGGACCACCACCTCCGCATGCCGGCGCCCGACGCGATGCTGTTCGACTTCTCCGACAGCGAGTGGCACTTCGGCCTGGACGGCGCGATCGCCATGGCCAATGCCTACCCCCGAACACCGCTGCTTCTGCAGCACTGGGGCTGCGTCGACGCACCCGACTTCCCGCCCTTCAACGCCGACCCCGCTTCCCTCTCGGGCCGGGTCGACAACCCCGACAGGATCGTCCAGCTCGCGCCGGGTGAGCCGTTCACCCTCCACTCATCGGCTGGCTGATGACGACCCGTCGACTCACTCACGAGGGTCGGTGATCCCTGGGAGAGAGCGGGCTGTCCAGAGGAGTAAGGAATCAACGGGATCCGCAACCGGAGGGGTTGGCTCACGCCCGTTCGAGGGTGATCTGGGTTCCGTCCTGTTGCCGTTCGATCAGGTCGATGTCTTGGCCGCTGGCCTGACCGATGCGGACGATGCCGTTGAAGTAGCCGACGTCGCCGTAGTAGAAGACCAGGTCGTTCGAGGGTGCGTAGTAGCCGATGTCGTTGATGTCGGGGTCGTCGCCGGCGGGGACGCCGTCCATGGTGAGGGCACGGGGTAGGGCGGCAATCTTCTCGACACCGTTGAAGTCGCGGATGTCGAGGCTGAGGGGCAGCTGTGAGGCGAGGTCCTGGGCGGTCGGATTGTCGGCGAGCTGGGCGCTGATGGTCTGGTCGCCGACGGTGATGCGGATGGTGGTCACGGTCTCGGGATCCTCGGTGGTGGGCTGGTTGGTTGAGGGTTCGCCGGATGCGGTCGGGGTGACTGCCGATGGTGCGGACGATCCAGCCGTTCCGGCTGCGGTCGGTTGGGTGTCCGGCCCAGGTCCGGCGTTGGCGTTGACGCATGCGGTAGTGAGAACGGCTGGCAGGACGAGGAGGGCGAGGGCGAGTCGCCGGCCACGGGGGTGTGGTCGAGCGGATCGGTTGACGATCATGGTGAGGTCCAGGCTAAGGAACTGGACGGTGCGGGAGGAATGCCCTGTGGACGGGCGTAGCGCCAGTACACCCCTCGGCGGCGGACGTTGCCCGGAGCGCGGCTGACCCGTCCTGTCCGTCTCGACGTCAGGGCGTCCGGCTGGTGTCGGCTGCCGTGCTGCTGCCCATCCAGGAGCCGAGCAGGTCGAGGGCGTGGGCGGTGGGTGAAGCGGGTTCGGCGGCGTAGATGGTGAGGGTGAGGCCGGGGTCGGAGATCATGTCGACGCTCTCGTAGGCGAGGTCGAGGTCGCCGACCACGGTGTGGTGGAAGTGCTTGGTGCCGGCGCCGTGGAGGCGGACGTCGTGTCGTCCCCACCGGCGGCGGAACTCGTCGCTGCGGGTGGACAGCTCGCCGACCAGGTCGTGCAGGGCTTTGTCATGGGGGTCGCGGCCGGCCTCGGTCCGCAGGATCGCAACGCAGGTATCGGCGGCGAGGTCCCAGTCGGGGTAGAAGCGGCGCGAGTCGTCGTGAAGGAAGGTGTAGCGAGCGAAGCTTGGCGGATCGCCGGGTTCGTGATCGTAGACGGAGGCGTGCATGGCCCGACCGAGCTGGTTGGTGGCGAGCAGGTCCATCCGCCCGTTGCGGATGATCGCTGGTGCGGTGATGCTGTCCAGCACCCAGCGCAGCGCCGGTCGCGGTGTCCAGGTCTTGGTGGCGTGGCGGCGGGGCCGCATCCCGGCGCTCGTCCCATCGGCCGCGTGGGCGAGGTGGAACAGGTGGGCGCGTTCGGCGTCGTCGAGTTGCAGGGCGCGGGCGAGCGCGTCCAGGACCGAGGCGGAGACGCCGCCGAGGGCGCCGCGTTCGAGCTTGCTGTAGTACTCGACGCTAACCCCGGCGAGGGCGGCGACCTCGCCCCGGCGCAGCCCGGGCACACGTCGGCTGCCGATGTCGGGCACGCCGGCCTGCTGCGGGGTGATCTTGGCCCGCCGCGAGACGAGGAACTCGCGGACCTCGGCGCGGTTGTCCATGGTGGCGACGCTACGGCGTCTCGTCGACGGCTGGGATGCCCTGTCAGTACACCTTCCACCAGGGACTCGCCCAGGCCCGCGTGACCGGGTTTGCTTAAACATGTCGCCGGCAACAGTCGGCGGCCCAGTTATGACGTCGAGGAGATCTGTTCGATGCGTGTCGCGGTGATGCATGCCCCTGGCGATGTTCGGGTCGAGGACCGTCCGGAGCCGACGATCGTCGAGCCGACGGATGCGATCATCCGGCTGGCCGCGACCTGCATCTGTGGTTCCGACCTGTGGCCCTACCGAGGTGCGGACCCGGTCACCTCACCTTCACCGATGGGCCACGAGTACGCCGGCGTGGTGGAGGAGGTCGGCTCGTCGGTGACCAGCGTGCGACCGGGTCAGTTCGTGGTCGGCTCGTTCTTCGCCTCCGACAACACCTGCGTGATCTGCCGGGCCGGCTACCAGACCTCCTGCGTCCAGCGGCAGCCCGGCGCCCCGGACGGCGCGCAGGCGCAGTGGCTGCGAGTGCCGCTGGCCGACGGAACACTGGTCGCCACCCCCGAGCTGCCGGACGAGGACCTGGTCCCCGACCTTCTCGCCGCGTCCGACGTGCTCGGCACCGGCTGGTTCGGCGCCGTCGCCGCCGGGGCCGGACCGGGGAAGACGGTCGCGGTTGTCGGTGACGGAGCCGTCGGTCTCCTCGGCGTGATGGCTGCGCAGCAGCTCGGCGCCGAACGGATCATCGCCATGAGCCGGCACGCGGACCGTCAGGCGCTGGCCCGTGAGTTCGGCGCCACCGAGATCGTCACCGAACGCGGCGACGAGGGCGTGGCCCGGATCAAAGACCTCACCGACGGCCTCGGCGCGCACTCGGTCATCGAGGCCGTCGGCACCCAGGAATCGATGATGCAGGCCATCCGCGCCACCCGGGCCGGCGGGCACGTCGGCTACGTCGGCGTCGCGCACGACGTCGCCCTACCCGGCGAGGAGATGTTCTTCTCCCACGTCCATCTGCACGGCGGACCGGCCCCGGTACGCCGATTCCTGCCCGACCTGATCGACCGCATCGTGAACCGGCGCATCCGACCCGGCCGGGTGTTCGACCTCGAGCTGCCCCTGGACGAAGCCGCCGCCGGCTACAAGGCCATGGACACCCGACAGGCCATCAAGGTGCTCCTCCGCCCCTGACCGAGAACCGCCACAGGAGTATCGACACGATGAACCCCACCTACGACTTCACCGGTCAGGTCGCCGTCGTCACCGGAGCCAGCTCGGGCATGGGCCTGGCCACCGCCCAAGCGTTCGCCGAAGCCGGCGCCGCCGTCGTGCTCGCCGACATCAACCAAGACGCCCTCCAGACCGCCGCCGACGAGCTGACCGCCGCCGGCCACCAGGCGCTCGCCGTGACCTGCGACGTCTCCCAGGAAGACCAGGTCGCCGCCATGGTCGCCGCCACCGTCGAGACCTACGGCCGGCTCGACATGGCCTTCAAACAACGCCGGCATCCAGGCGCCACTCACCGACGCCGCCGACGAGCCGGCCGAAACCTTCGACCGCGTCAACGCGATCAACCTTCGCGGCATCTGGGCCTGCATGAAGCACGAGCTCGGCCAGATGCGCACCAAGGCAGCGGCGCCATCGTCAACTGCTCCTCCCTCGGCGGCCTGGTCGGACTGCCCGGCAGCGCGGCGTACCACGCCTCGAAGCACGGCGTCATCGGCCTCACCCGCAGCGCGGCCCTCGAGTACGCCCCCCGCGGCATCCGCATCAACGCCATCTGCCCCGGCACGTTCGAGACCCCGATGGTCACCGACATGATCGCCAAGGGCGAGCTCAACGTCTCCGATGCCGTCGGCAACCAGCCCATCGGCCGACTCGGCCGCGCCGACGAGATCGCCGCAGCGGTGCTCTGGCTCTGCAGCCCGGGAGCCAGAATGGTTCTCGGCGTCGCGCTCCCCGTCGACGGCGGCTACACCGCCCAACAACCCTCCGGAGAGGTGGGTGACTCATGGACCACTCCTTGCTCGGCGTGACCGGTGTCAAAGTGTCCAAGATCTGTCTGGGCACGGCCACCTTCGGCGTTGCGCCGGATGTGCAGGAAGCCGAGCGGATGGTTCACGCAGCGATTGACCTCGGCATCAACTTCTTCGACACCGCCAACGTCTACGGAGCGACGCCGACCTTCGACCGGCCGGGCGCGGCACCAGCCGCCGAACGCGAACCCGCTGAACAGATCCTCGGCCGATCGCTTGTCGGCCGACGCGACCAGGTGGTGATCGCGACCAAGTGCGGCGAGCGTCGCTTCGACCCGGCCGCCGGCTTGTCGCGCCGCTACATCATCCAGCAGGTCGAACAGAGCCTGCGTCGGCTCGGCACCGACTACATCGACCTCTACTACGCCCATTTTCCCGACCCCGACACCCCGCTGGACCAGACTCTGGCGATCTACGACGACCTGGTTCGGCAGGGGAAACTGCGTTACGTCGCACTGTCGAACCATCCGGCCTGGCAGGTCACCCACGCGATGTGGATAGCCGACAACCGCCGCCTTGCTGCCGCACCGGTCTGCGTCCAGGTGAAGTACAACCTCATCGACCGCGCGGTCGAGCAGGAGATGGCCCCAGCCTGTCTGCAGTTCGGACTGTCCATCGTGCCGTTCGGCCCACTGCACGGCGGACTACTGGCCAGCACCCAGGTTGAGAACAGGGAGTTCTCCGGCGACAAGAGATTCGGGGGTTCCGGGTTCACCGCAACAGAGCTCGCGATCGGTCGCGCCGTCGAGCGCCTGAGCCACGACTGGAGCCTGCAGCCGTACCAAGTCTCCCTGGCCTGGCTGCTCTCCCGCCCAGCGGTCGCGTCAGTGATCGTCGGCGCCGAGACCGTGGACGAGATCACGGCCAACGCCACAGCGGCCGACGTGACACTGGAACAAGCCCAGCTCGACGCCCTGACGGCGTTACCAGTCAGCCCTGGCTGACCAGCTACTACGATCAACGTGGGCTTCGCCGGCCGATGCGCTGGCCACAGGGGCGGACACTCGGTCGAGGTTCCGAGGCGTCGTAGAGCCGTCCGCCGCTGACTGTGACGCCGAGAACGTAACGGCTGCGGCGCGGCGCGCAGCGCAGCGCAGCGAGGACACGCGCCGCCTGGCCGGGCGTAGCCCGGCCCTTGACGTTCAGAGAGCCACCTTCGGCAGGAACGTGAACCACGTCGACACCATCGCTTGCCACAGGCGTCGCCGACGGCGGGTGAGACCTGCGGACCGAGGCGATAGTGCGCCTTGTCAGTTGGCGGTGGCGGAGGGATTTGAACCCTCGGAGGCTTTCCCTTCACACGCTTTCGAGGTTTGCTGACGGCCGCCCGGGTTGGTACCCCGGTGTCCGTCCACGCGGAATGCAGGTGAACGCGACACCACGTGAACGCCCGCGAACGGGCGCGAATGAGACTACCGATGAGACTGCAGGTCACAGCGACGCGTTGAGCGACCCTTCAGTTGTGCGTTGTCACTTTGACTGCATGCTCGATGAGCTTGGTGAACTGGCTGGCGTAGCGGATGATGCCGCCGACGTGGCTGGCGTCGGCGAACTCGACGGTAGTGGACCCGGCGCGCGTGGCCATCCAGCGCTGTTGGGCTGGGTCGATCATCAGGTCGGCGCCGGACACGGCGTACCAGGACGGCAGCGAATGCCACGCGACTGGCCCCGACGGCGTGAACAGGATCGGGGCGTTGATGGGCCGCTGGGCGGCGTTCAGCTTGGCCGTGAGCCTGGGCCGAAGATCCTGAGCGAAGAACTGCCGAAAGAAAGCCGGGTCGATATAGGCCGGTGAGGCAAACGGGTCGCCGGTGAAGATCAGGTGACCGAAGACCTCCGACGGCTGGAAGCCCTCGCCGAGACTGACGATTGTGTCGCCCTGGTCAGGCACGAACGCGGCCGCATAGACCAGACCTCGGACGTCGCTGCGGCCGTAGGCCGCGTTGGAGATCACGAACCCGCCGTAGGAATGACCGACGAGAATCTTCTGCCCTCTGATCTGGTCGAGGGTGGCGCGGACGGTAGCGATGTCGCCGTCCAGCGACAACATGTCGAGAGTCGGGGTGGCGGTCCGGTAGCCGTCATCGTGCAGGCGGGCAACGACCTTGTCCCAGCTGGACGGCCCGGCCCAGGCGCCGTGGACCAAGACGATGGTCGGCTTGCGCGGATCCTCATTGCCGCCTGGATTGGCCGAGGCGGTCGTGGTTGGCGCGGTCAGAGCGACCAGGACTACCAACGCGGCCAGCAGCAGCGCCCTAGTCCAGGAGCGACGGGCGGCTCGGCGGAGTTGCACAGGGGTCTCCTTTGTTCGTGTGGGGCTATGTGGTGTTGGGGCGGATGGCATGTCGGTCGCCTCCCTGACGAGGGTTGTCGCCGGAGCGGACAGGACTCGTTCCGCCGACAGCCTGGAGCGGCGGTCCATCGACACCGCAGTACCAGCGCACCGCTTCGGGCGGCGCCGGAACGGATGGGGATTCTTCCTTCGGCCGACGCACGAACAGCCCCGCGAGCACCCCACCGGCCGCGAGCAGCGCGGCGGCGACCCACATGGCGATGCGGTAGGCAGGCTCGAGCACATCAGGGTTGCTGTATGCCTCACCACTCAGGCCGGTGACCAGCGGCAGAATCGCGATGGCGAGTAGACCAGCGACACGCGCGGTGGCGTTGTTCACTCCGCTGGCCAGGCCGGCATGCCGGGCCGGTGCTGCGGCTAGCACGGTCGCGGTCAGTGGGGCGACGGTCAGCGACAGGCCGAGGCCGAAGACAACGACAGGGGGCAGAACGTCGGCGACATAGGACGCCCCCTCGCCGATTCGGGTCATGCCGGCCGCACCCAACGCGCAGAGCAGTGGTCCGACAGTCATGGGCAGGCGCGGCCCGATGCGTTGCGCGAGCGCACCCATCCGGGACGAGAGCAGCAACAGGATCAGGGTCAAAGGCAACAGCGAGACCCCAGCGGCAAGCGGGTCGTAGCCGACGACCACCTGCAGATTCAGCACCAGCCAGAAGAACACGCCACCCAGAGCCGCGTAGACCATGAAGGTGATCAGGTTGGCTACGCGAAACAGCGGCGAGTCGAAGATGCCCAGCGGAAGCATC
Source organism: uncultured Actinomycetota bacterium (assembly GCA_963711015.1). Classification (GTDB taxonomy): domain Bacteria; phylum Actinomycetota; class Actinomycetes; order Propionibacteriales; family Propionibacteriaceae; genus Microlunatus. Next base: position 9,266 of record CAVQCQ010000029.1, on the reverse strand, counting down.
GGTTCCTTTGCCGTGCGCTCGCGGACAACGAAGCCGGCGAGCGCGACCACACCGACCGACAGTGCAACCAGGACGGCCGGTGCGGTGAATCGACTGTCCTGCCAGGTGATGAGGCCATAGGTCAGGCTGCCCAGGCCGGCGGCTCCGAGAGCCGCTCCGGTGATGTCGATGTGTCGTGCGGCGCCCGGGTCGCGGGACTCGGGCACGTGACGGGCAGCGATGACGACGGCGATGGCGACAGGAAGATTGATCAGGAAGACCCCCCGCCACGAGGTGGCCTGCACCAGCCACCCACCCAGGACCGGTCCAGCAGCGGCCGCGAGACCGGTCAGCCCCGACCATGCGCCGATCGCCCGGCCTCTGTCTTCGGGTCGGAACGACGACTGCAGAATGGCAAGGCTGCCGGGGGTGAGCAGGGCGCCACCGACGCCCTGCAGGGCACGGGCGGCGATCAAGCTCTCAACATTCGGAGCAAGGCCGCACAGCAGCGACGCCAAAGCGAACCACACGACGCCAACCCGGAACACCCGCCGCCGCCCGAGCCGATCTCCAAGGGAACCGCCGAGCAGGATGAGCGAGGCCAGGGTCAGCGCATAGGCGTTGACAGTCCAGGTGAGGCCGGACAGCCCGGCGCCGAGCGAATGCCCGATGGCCGGAACGGCAACGTTGACTGCGGTCGCGTCGATGAAGGCAAGCCCCGAGCCGAGCACGGTGGCGGCCAGGACCCAACGGGCTCGGCTGGTTCCGTAGGCGATTGCGGCCGCCGGCGCTGTGGCGAGGGCAGACACCGTTGCGGCGCCCCCAGTCAGGCCATCGACGTCGAGCTTTCTGGCTTTCACAGTGTCTGCACCAGTCCTCCGTCGATGACGAAGTCCGCGCCGGTGACGTTGCCGGCGCGGTCGCTGGCCAGCAGCACGATGAGGTCGGCGACCTCCTGGGGCGCGGTGAACCGGCCAGTCACCGCGCCACTGGCCGCTTGCCTGGCTACGGCCTCGGGGTCGCTCCCGTTCGCGTGAGCGACGGTGTTGGCGACGCCGTCTTCGCCCAGCCAGAGGTCGGTGGCGACCGGTCCAGGACTGACGGTGTTGACGCGGACCCCTCGGGGACCGACTTCCTTGGACAAGGCTTTGGAGAAGTTGGCCAGGGCACCCTTGGCGGCGCTGTAGTCGATGACCAACGGGTCGGGCAGGATCGCATTGACCGAACAGGTGGTGACGATCGTGCCGGCGCCACGGTCGAGCAGGTGGGGCAACGCCGCTCGGGTCGTGCGGACCGCGACGAGGAAGTTGATCGTGAACGACCAGATCCACTCATCGTCGGTGACCGAACCGAACCCGCCGGGCCGCGGTCGGACGGCGCCCACGTTGTTCACCAAGACGTCCAGGCCGCCGAAGGTCGCAACTGCCTCCTTGACCAGCTCCGCCGGACCGTCCGGAGTGGTCAGGTCTACCTGGACCGGACGGACGGGGTAGTCGGCGGAGAGCTTGGCCAGGCTGTCGGTGAGCTTGCGGCCCCCTGCGACCACGCTCAAGCCCTCCTCGGCCAACGCCTGGGTCGCCGCCAGACCGATCCCTCTGCTTGCACCGGTCACCACGGCAACCTTGCCGTGCAGTCCCAGGTCCATCACGACTCCTTTCTGGGGCTGGGCATCAACCCCGGGAGCGAATCCGACACACCGACCGAACGCTCCGGTTGGCGCTCAGCCGACCGGGGTGGTGCCGTGGGCCGTGTGGTTGGAGGCGCCGTGGCGGATCGCCCAGGACAAGGCGTAGTCGGCGACCTGCTCCCAGCCAGGGACTCCTCCGGTGAAGTGGGGCCGGCCCGGGAACTCCTTGTACTCGGTAATCGCGGTGGACTTGCGGTAGCGCTGGTGGTTCTCCCGGTTGCTTGCTGCCGGAGCGACATGGTCGGCGCCACCGGCGATCAGCAGCAGCGGGGCACGAGTGTCGTTGCTCAGGTCGACCTTCGTAGCGGCGTTGGGGTTGAAGTTGGCGGTGGCGACCTGCCACATCGGCCGACCGGGACCGGGGACGTAGTAGCGGTCATACAGCGCTCGCGACTCGTCCTCGTCCAGGGTGTTGGTGAACCGGTAGTGCCACTGCTTGGCGGTCAAGGCGACCGTCCGGTTGCGGTTGGCCGGGTTGCGCAGGCCCGGGAAGGCTGACCGCAACGAGCTCAGCGGCAGCCGCAGCACGCCCTTGACCGGGGCTGAGTCGATGGCCACCCCGGCCGCACCCAGGCGACGGTCGAGCAGGATCTGAGTGAGGAGGCCACCGAAGGAGTGGCCGATGATGACCGGCGGCTTGCCGAGCCCGCGGATGATCTTCTCGTAGTGGTCGGCGACCTCGGTGACGCCAAGTCCGTCCATGACCGAGGGATCCCTGCGCAGGGCCTCGACCTCAACCTCCATGCCCGGCCAGGCAGGGGCCAGCACCTTGTACCCGCGGCTGGAATAGCGGTCGATCCAGTGCTCCCAGCTGCGGGGGGTCAGCCACAGGCCGTGGACCAGCACGATCGTGTCCGGGGTCTGGGGATCTGGGATGGTGGTCATGACGATCTCCCTCCGCGCGGCCCGCCACCAGCGCTGGGTTGTGAGCTGGCTGGGATCGCAGTCAGGAGCGAACATACGGACCCTGATCGGGTTGAGGCACCCGTCATCTGACTGCAATCTGACCGCTGGCAGCCGCTAAGCCAGTGAGGCGGTCCCGCTGCTCAGCACCGCGCGCAGCTCCGAGCGCGACGTGATGCCGAGCTTGGGGAACACCCGGTACAGATAGGAGCTCACTGTTCGGTGGGACAGATAGAGCTGTTGGGCGATGTCTCGGTTGGACAGCCCCTCGGCGGCCAGCTGGGCGATCTGGAGCTCCTGCGGGCTGAGTTGATCCAACGCCCTCGGTTTCCGCTGTCTGCTGGACTCACCGGAAGCCCGCAGCTCCTGGCGGGCCCGCTCCGCCCACGGGACCGCACCGAGGGCGTCGAACGCCTCCCGGGCCGATCGCAACGGCGCCCGCGACTCCGCCACCCGCCGCCGGCGGCGCAGCCAAGCCCCATACGCCAAGAGCAGCCGCGCCCGAAACACCGGCCAGCGGGCCAGGTCGGCGCCCAGAGCGGCTTCGTACAGCGGCTCGGCGTCCTGGTCATCGGCCAGCAGGGGACGGGCGAGGAGCATTCCTGCCTGGAACCACGACGACGGAGTCTGGGCGGCCAGCGGCTCCAGTTCCTGCAGCACCACCCGGGCCGCATCCCGGTGGCCGCTGTGTGCCGCGGCCTCGGCCAGGTCCCCGATGGCCCAGGTTCGGATGAAGGGGTGGTAGGCGGGGTCAGCCGGGTCGAACACTCGTCCCAGGTGCTGGTAGGCGTCGTCGTGGCGCCCGACGCCGAGTGCGGCCAGTCCCCGCGCCAGTTGGGCAATGGCCAGTAGGAACCTCGCCCCGATGGGCGAGACGGCCTGCTCAGCCGCTGTGGCAAGGGCGTCGACCAACTCACGTTCTCCACGCAACGCGGCCAGCATTGCCTTGACGACTTGGGCGCTTGCTGCCCACAGCGGCTCTCGGGTCTCGGCCGCCAGCTGGCTGGCCTCCTCGGCGGCGGGCATGGCCAGGTCCCAGTCAGCGAGATAGACCGCGGCCCAGGCTTGAAGCGTTAGCAGCCGCGCGAGATGGCCGAGCCGACCCTGGGCCCGTAGACCATCACTGGCAACGGCGAAGAATCCGGCCGCCAGGTCGAAGGCACCGACCACCATCGCGGCTGTCCCTAGCAGACCCGTCGCTTGGGCATCGGCGCTGCCGTCCGAGGCCATGCGCGAGAGGCGCTCGATGATGAGTTTGCCTCGCTCGATCGGCGCCACATAGGCAAGGATCGCGAGCCGCCGTGGATCCCCTACGTCCAGAGACATCCGCTCGGCGGCGGCGAGGACTCGGTCCCGTGCCTCCTGGCCGGGGTCACCCCAGAAGCACCTCTGCCCGGCCCGCCACAGGAGGTTCACCGCCAGTCCCTGATCCCCAGCTGCGGCCATCCGAGCCGCGGCATTGACCAACGAGCTCAGCTTGGCGGCGTCTCCAAGGCTGCTCGGATCGATCATCTCCCGGAGCCACAGCATTCGCGTTCGCCCGACCGCGGGCAGTTGGAGGGGCTCGGCCTCCTGGAGCAGACCGACCACCAGGTCACGGCGGCCCAGCTCGAACTCCAGCTCGGCCGCCCGCAACAGCCGATTCCCCTGTTGGGTGGGATCGTCGCTGAGCCTGGCGGCCCGTTCCAATGCGGTCGCGGCCACACCGAGCCCGCCGCGTCGCTGTGCCCGTACCGCGAGCTGTTCCAGCTCGGCGGCCACCGCCTCGTCGGGCCCGAGGGTGGACGCTGCCCGATGCCAGGTGCGCCGGTCGGGCTGGTCAACCAGCACGTTAGCCAGGGCGGCATGGGCCGCCTGGCGTTCTGGGAAGCTGGCGGCCTGGTGGATCGCCGAGCGCACCAGTGGGTGGCGGAATCGCGCACCTCGCTCGTCCACCTCGACTAGCCGAGCCTCGACTGCTGGTGCAAAAACCTCCACCTTCACCGCGGCGTCATCCCCATTCAAGAAGGCGGCGGCTTCCAGTACCTCAGCTAGGGCGCCGTCGTGATCGACCGCGGCAACCAACAACAGCCGCCGGGTCATGGTCGGAAGCTCTGAGACTCGCGCGGCGAACGCCCGCTCGAGCCGCGCGGTCAGCGGCAGCCACTCCGGAAGCAAGGTTGCTCCGGAGAGTCGGATCGACTTCAAAGCGGCGGGTAGCTCCATTAGAGCCAGAGGGTTGCCCGCTGCCTCGCTGAGCAGCCGCTCACGCACGCCGCGGGCAAGGGTGGGAGCACGCGCCGCCAGCAGGGCAGTTGCCGCCACCTCATCTAAGCCCTCGAGCCGCAGCTCACGCAGGCCAACCTCGGCGAACGAAGACGGATGGCCGTCACGAAGACCAACCAGCAGCACGATCGGCTCCGACTCCAGCCGCCGGGCGACAAACGCCAGCACATCGCTGGTCGGGCGGTCGAGCCACTGGGCGTCCTCGACGATCAACAACAGGGGCGAGCCCGCTGCGGCTTCGGCAAACAGCTCCAATGCAGCCAGCGCGATCAGGAACCGGTCGGGGGCAGCTGCGTCGGCCATGCCGAAGGCCGCCAGCAATGCGGCCCGCTGGCGGGCAGGCAGACCCCCGGCTTGGCGCAGAGTCGGTCGCAGGAGCTGATGGAGCCCAGCGAAGGGAAGATGCGCCTCTGACTCCACACCCACGGTTGTCAGGACCGCCATTCCCTGTTCCTTGGCCCGCGTACTGGCCGCCTCCAACAGAGCCGACTTCCCGATACCAGGCTCACCCCGCACAACCATCGCGCCGCCGAATTCGCCGACGCGGGCGACCAGGTCGTCGAGCACCGCCAGCTCCCACTCGCGACCGACCAAAGGAGGCAGGGTCATCTCCCAGCCATAATCACGCGCCGTCTACGGCCCGTCCAGCCGAACCATCCAACGGCAATGCACGTAGCCAGTTCGAACTGCGGTAGTGACTCAGCAAAGAGGGGTCTTGGTCCGGCGGCTCCGAATCCTCTGGCTCGATTCCAACTGCCCTACGCGGAGCGGTCCCCAGCGAAGCGAGATACTCCGGCGGGGAGGGCCGCTTGACGGAGTGCGATGTGGTCGTGCCGCCCCGGCTGGATTCGAACCTGCGCTCCCGCCTTCGGGGCGGACGGCTACGGGATCATCCTCCCTGGTCAGGACGGCTTCCTGGCTTGCCCGGCGCAAGGTTGCGCACGGATTTGGCGCGCGGGGCATGGGTGGAGGTCAGGATGGCGGTGGCGGAGGGATTTGAACCCTCGGAAGGCTTTCCCTTCACACGCTTTCGAGTTCTGCGGTCGGTGGGTCGGGCGTGTCCGGTGACATCCGCCCCCACGTAACGGAAGGCCATTCAGCCCGACGCGGACGCGGCTGAACGTGCCTGGATGAGACCACAGATGAGACCAACGACGCCGCTGGTGTTCCGAATCGGATTCGCATGATCGAGTGAGCGCCGACCCGCTCTGATAGCACCGAGACTAGATCGGTACCAGTGGCCTCTTCCGTGTCGGCTGGGCGAACGGGCGGGGCTGAATCGCCGACTACGCCACGCTTGAGTACTGCTGCATCCCCGATCGCGCGGTTCCCGGCGCCCGGGCTGTCACGAGGTTGCCCCCAGCCGGCCACCGGCAACTTACTTAGCGTGAATCGAGGGCGAGGCCGCTGGACAGGTCGCGGTAGGCGTTGGCCTGGGCGAGGAGGTTGTCGGCCCTTCTCTCGAACGCAGCGACCGCGTCGGCGCCGGCAGCGAAGCGCAGCGGCGGCTCATCCAGGCCGGCGAGGTGGAGCAGCGCGTCGGCGAGCTTCGCCGGATCACCGCCCTGTTGCCCGTTCATGGCCTTCCAGGCGGTGATGGTCTGCTCGGTCCGTTCGGCGTAGTCCTCGATCGATGAGGCGGCGTAGTTGGTCGACTCCGGCGTGAGCAGCTCGGTGCGGAAGAAGCCGGGCTCGACCAGCATCGTGTGGATCCCGAACGGAGCGACCTCCGGGGCCAGCGACTCCATCCAGCCCTCCACTCCGAACTTCGACGCGGCATACGCGCTGGTGAACTCGCCGCCCTCAAGGCCGGCGGTCGAGGAGATGGTGACCACGAGGCCGGAGCGTTGGGCTCGCATCACCGGGAGCGCCGCGCGGGTGACGTTGATCGGGCCGAAGAACGTGGTCTCGATCTGCGCCCGGAACTCCTCAGGGCTCAGCTCCTCGAAGAAGCCGGCGTTGAAGTTGCCCGCGTTGTTGACCAGCACGTCGACCCGGCCGAACCGGTCGACCGCGGCCGCCACGGCCGCCTCTCCGTCGGCGGGTTCGGTGACATCCAGCTTCACCGACAGAAGGTCGTCATGCTCCCCGATCGCCGCGCTGACCTTCTCCGGGTTCCGTCCAGTCGCGACGATCGCGTGACCAGCCGTCAACGCAGCCTTGGCGATGTCAACGCCTAGGCCACGGCCGGCGCCAGTGACCAACCAAACCTTCTTGTCGCTCATGCTGCTGCACGTCCTTCTGCTGCGGGGGCCGCCTTAAGTCTGTGTACACCACAGGCTCGAGGATCCATCCAACCGGCTCGATCAGCGGATCCGGTGTTACTCACTTTGGTACTCGGACCTTTGGCCGTCACCAACCTGGCGAGAAGCCAGATGATCAGCCGTCGAGTCGGGCGGCCACGTCAGCCGGGAAGCCCCCGGTGGCGATCGGACCCCACCGGGTCGGGGTGATGCGGATCAGTGACTTGTCCTGGATGCGCATCGCCTCCCGGTACTCGTCCCAGTCGGGATGCTCGCCGGAGATGGAGCGGAAGTACTCGACCAGTCCGTCGACAGCCTCCGGCATGTGGAGCACCTCGGCGTCGCCATCGACCTGCACCCACGGGCCGTTCCAGTCGTCGGAAAGGACGAGCACCGAGACCTGTGGGTCCCGCTCGGCGTTGCGGGTCTTCGCCCGGGCCGGATAGGTGGAGATGACGATCCGACCCTGCTGGTCGACACCGCCGGACACCGGAGAGATCTGCGGGCGGCCGTCGCGACGGGCGGTGGCCAGCAGCAGCCGGTGGCGGGGACGGACGAAGTCCAGCAGCTCGTCGAGCTCGACAGGAGTGTTGGTCGCGATCGACCTAGCCATGCCGAGACCTCACGACCGCGCCTGGAGCGCGTTCGGTTGGGTGGCAGCCCAGGAGGCGAGCAGAGCGAGGGCGTGGGCGGTGGGTGAGCCGGGTTCGGCGGCGTAGATGGTCATGCTGAGCCCGGGCTCGGCTCGTAGGTCGGAGCTTTCGTAGGCGAGAGCGAGGTCGCCGACGACGTGGTGGTGGTAGTGCTTGACGCCGGTGCCGTGGGTGCGAACGTTGTGTGAGCCCCAGCGGCGGCGGAACTCGTCGCTTCGGGTGGACAGCTCGCCGACCAGGTCGTGGAGGCTCTTGTTGTGCGGGTCTTGGCCGGCTCCGGTGCGCAGGTTGGCCACTGTCATGTCGGCCGCCAGGTCCCAGTCCGGGTAGAAGCGGTGGGCGGCGCTGTCGAGGAAGGTGAACCGGGCGAAGTTGGGCGGCGCGTCCTGACTGTTGTAGAGGTCGGCGTAGAGGGCTCGGCCGAGATGGTTGGTGGCGAGCAGGTCGGAGCGGTTGTTCCCGACGATCGCCGGCGCGGAGGTGATGGCGTCGAGTGCCCATTGCAGGCTTGGCCGCACCGTCCAGCTGTCCCGATTGCGGCCGCGGGGCCGCCTAGCGGCACTGGTGCCGTCGGCGGCTTGGGCGAGGTTGAACAGGTGGGCGCGTTCGGCATCGTCGAGCTGAAGGGCGCGCGCGATCGCGTCGAGGACCGAGGCGGAGACGCCGCCGAGGGAACCGCGTTCGAGCTTGGCGTAGTACTCAACACTCATCCCGGCGAGGGTGGCGACCTCGCTGCGCCGCAGCCCGGCGACCCGACGCTGCCCTGCTTGAGGTATCTGCGCCTGCTCGGGAGTGATCTTGGCACGCCGCGAGGTGAGGAACTCGCGGACTTCGGAACGGTTGTCCACGTCAACGACAGTACGGCGGGATGCCGTTGTCTGGGATACACCGTCAGTACACCTATCAACAGTGACTTTTCCGCGGTCTGAGATGCCGATTACCTGGAACCCATGACAACGACCCCACGACCGCCCATCCGTCGCTTGGCTGGTGCAGTGCTGGCTGCCGAGTTGCTGGTCGGGGTGCTGGCGGGCTGTTCAGTCGCTGGCCCAGCAGCCGGTCTCAACAGCCCGAACACGCCTGTTACGCCGACCTCAGCCTCGACTGACTCGGTCCGCATCGTACTGAGATTCGGCAACGAGACTGCGGCCGGGACGCTGGCCGATACGCCAGCGGCTCGCGAGTTCGCTGCGATGTTGCCGCTGGACTTGGACCTGCGCGACCCGATGGGGCAGGCCAAGTCCGGCCCGCTGCCCCGACCGCTCGACGTCGGTGACACCGAACCGGTGTTTGATCCCGCCGTCAGCCAGATCTACTACTCCGCTCCTAGCAGCACGCTCGCCATCTTCTACACCGATCTTGGCCATTCCATCCCCGATCCGGGCCTTATCCGCCTGGGCACGGTGGGGGCTGGCACGGATCAGATCGCTGATGCCGGCAACCACTTCACGGTCCGGATCGACCTCGTCGACCACCCCGCATTCTGACCAGCGGACCGATCCCACCGCCCTGACCTCACCACCAGTCAACTCAAGG
>CAVQCQ010000028.1:0-53095 GCA_963711015.1 uncultured Actinomycetota bacterium | reverse complement strand
CTGGGACCTCATTCGCGCGGTACGTCGCCTGACGCGAGGAACCCGGTCGCAGCGACCCTGGATCACCTGGATAGGAATTGGCGTGCGGCTCGCGCTCGCGATGGGGCTCCTCCGCCTGCCCGACGTTGCTGGGTACGGCTGGGCGGGTGCCTGGTTGTGGCTGCCTGATCTGACCCTGGTGATCGGAATCCTCGCCGTGTTGCTGGCCGCGACGGCGCTCCTGCTCGCCCTCGCCAGCTGGCGGGGGAGACGGGGATCCAGCGCAGGGGTGGCGTCCGCCGCGAATCGGAGCAGCTGATGTTGAGCAGCGCCGCTGCGGCTCAAGAGCTGCGTCGTCCTGGGCGCCAGCGAGGTCCATGACGACGTGACGTTCTGTGAGAGGTCTGATCGTGGAGGCGGCCTTGCTCACATTGTCGCGGCGGACCCGATCAGCGCGAGTGCTCAGAGGCTGTCGGAGCGTTGCAAGGTCCAGGAGCGGATCTCGGGCATGTCCTCCAGGTTGGCCGTCACGTGCCGCGCGTGTTTGCGCAGCTGCGCCCGGCACCAATCGATGAGCTCCGATGATCCGATCGGGGTTCGCCGTGCCTGGTTGATGGCATCCATCACCAGGTGATATCGCGACGCCCGGTTGCGGACCGTCATGTCGAACGGCGTGGTGGTCGTGCCTTGTTCGATGAACCCGCGGACGTGGAAGCGGTCGGCGTCGGGTCGCCCGTGGACCAGTTGGTGGATGGCACCGGGGAACCCGTGGAAGGTGAAGATCACGTCGGTGCTGTCGGTGAACAGTTCCCGGAAGTAGGTGTCGCTGAGGCCGTGCGGGTGACTCTGTGGTCGCGGCAGGCACATCAGATCGACCACGTTGACGACGCGAATCCGTAACGTTGGCAGGCGTTCGAGCAAGATCTCCGCGGCGGCCACTGTCTCCATGGTCACCACGTCGCCGGCGCAGGCGAGCACCACGTCTGGATCCTTGGTGCCGTCGTCGTTGCCTGCCCAGTCCCAGATGCCGGCGCCTTGACCGCAGTGCGCCGCAGCCTCATCGATGCTGAGCCACTGCTGCTGCGGCTGCTTGTCGATCACGATCAGGTTGACGTATGAGCGTGACCTGAAGCAGTGGTCTGCCACCGATAGCAAAGTGTTGGCGTCCGGCGGCAGGTAGACCCGCGAGACATCGCCACGGTGCGTGATCACGTTCTGGATCAGGCCCGGTCCTTGGTGGGAGAACCCGTTGTGGTCGTTGCGCCAGGCGGTCGAGGTCAGCAGGATGTTCAGGCTGGGCACCTTGGCCCGCCACGGCAGAGCGTTCGCCTCCTCCAGCCACTTGCTGTGCTGGATGGTCTGTGATGCGCTCACCATCGCGAAAGCCTCGTAGCTGGCGAACAAGCCGTGCCGGCCGGTCAGCGTGTAACCCTCCAGCCAGCCATGACAGTTGTGCTCGCTCAGTACTTCCATGACCCGTCCGTCGGCAGAGATGGCGACGTCGTCGGCGTGGACTCGTTCCATGAACGCGCGGTCGGAGACAGCGAAGACCGCGCCGAGCCGATTGCTGTTGGTCTCGTCCGGGCAGAACAGCCGGAAGTTGTCGGGATTCCGACGATAGATCTCGGCGATCATCTCGCCGAGCCGGCGGGTCGATTCGACCGCCGTGCCGGGTCGGGTCAGCGTTACGGCGTAGTCACGGAAGTCGGGCAGATCCAGATCGCGGGTCAGCAGGCCTCCATTGGCGTGCGGCGTGGCGCTCATCCGAAGATTCCCAACCGGGTTGGCCGCATCGACCAGCGGAGCCGGAATACCGGCCGGGTCGAACAGTTCCTCCGGTCGGTAGGACTTCAGCCACTGCTCCAAGATCGCCAGATGTTCAGGATTGTCGCGTACGCCGGACAGCGGCACCTGATGGGAACGCCAGCTTCCCGACACTTTGATTCCGTCCACCATCTCCGGACCAGTCCAGCCCTTCGGGCTGCGCAGCACGATCAGAGGCCAATGCGGCCGATGGGTCGACTGCACCAGCTGCCGCCGCGGCCCTGATTTCCATGATCCGGTCGTACGCGGTCGCCAGCGCCGCGGCGAACCGGTCGTGCATGCCGGGAAGGTCATCGCCGGTGACCTCCAGCACCTCGTATCCATGACCCTCCAGCAGAGACTGGACCTCGGTTGCCGGCTTGCGGCCGAGCACCGTCGGCCCGGAGATCTTTCCGTCGTTGAGGTGCAGGATCGGCAGCACCGTGCCGTCCCGTGCCGGGTTCAGGAACGAGATCCCCTTCCAGGAACCCTCGAGAGGCCCGGTCTCGGCCTCGCCGTCGCCGACCACGGCGATGGCCAGCAGCCCGGGATTGTCCATAACCGCGCCGAACGCGTGGACCAGCACGTAGCCGAGCTCACCGCCCTCATGGATGGAGCCCGGCGTGGTGACCGAGACGTGGCTCGGGATACCTCCTGGTGATGAGAACTGGCGGACCAATCGGTGCATGCCGGCCTCGTTCCGCGGCACCGCCGGAAAGACTTCACTGTAGGTTCCCTCCAGCCAGGCCGCGGCCACCAAGGCCGGTCCGCCGTGACCGGGCCCGGTCAGGTAGACGCACTGTTGGTTGGTGTGGCGAATCAGTCTCGAGACATGGGCGTAGATGAACGACAGACCTGGACTGGTGCCCCAGTGGCCGAGCAGTCTCGGCTTGATGTGGTTCGGACGTAGCGGTGTTCGGAGCAACGGGTTGTCCTGCAGGTAGATCTGGCCGACGGTCAGGTAGTTGCAGGCTCGCCACCACGAGTCGATCGCATCGACCTCAGCGGCTGTGATCGACGGAAGCGTCGTGATCGGCGCCATTGTCGTCATGAAGGCTCCAAAAGATCATGATGGTTGGGATTTGAAGTGCTGGACCGCGGATCCCCACGCGATGCGCGTTGTGGACGTGCGCTGGCGATCAGCGCCACGGCCGCGAGCAGGAATCCGCTGGCGATGACCGGTTCAACCGGGTCGAAGGCCGTCGCGCCCGGGACACCGGCGGCCACCTGGAACGGCAGGGCCACCATGTAGCCAATCTGGTGCACAACTCCGGAAGTCAGCAGGATGCCCGCGAGCAGGTACCCCCAGGGGCGGCGCCGCCACAACAGCGTTGCGGCCAGAGCATAGCTGGGCACCAACAGTGACAAGTCAAGGGCGATGCCCAGCATCACCAGGGAGTCGGTTTCGACCAGCGCACTACCTGCAGGCACCTGGCCGGTGAGCGCGAACTGCACCGAGACCACGATCCACATGCCGCCAAGACCGACCGCCAACAACGCCAAGAAGCCGCTGATCCAGCGGCACGGCGTCCTGGGACTGAACCGCTCAGCGATCGACTGGACGTCGACTGCCGACAGACCCAGGATCAGAGCGAAAAGAGCAGATGAGAACACCGCCACATGCAAAAGGAACGCGTCGTTGAGCGCGACCTCGAACAGGTAGTACGCGTAGGTGTACACGGTGGCGGCGAGCATGCCTAGCCAGAGGAGCATCGCTCGTGTGGAACCACGACGAGTTCCGACGACACCAAGGGCCAACCCCGGGGCGACCACCGCGAGCGTGACAAGGTCGTAGGCCCGGAGCATCGATGTCGTGGAGATCGGGTCCCGGTACAGGCCGTTGAGCAGTAAGCCGGCCAACGTGGCCGCGATCATCAGCGCCAGAGAAACTACTGACAGCACCAAGGCAGCCGGCATGCGGGCCGTGCTCGCCCGCCCTGGGACCTGGGCCGGTGACGCTGTTGCGTCTCGAGTGGGGTCGGTTTGGATGCTGCTCATCACAGTTCCTCATTCACGTCGGCGTTTATGTATCGCTGCCAGCGCCGCATCGGGCGCCCAAGCACCTGGGAACCTATGGCGTCGCAGTTTCGGACCTGATCCGGTCAAGGGCGGTGCAGTCCGCGGCCAGAGATCGTCTGCGGGAGGAACTGCATGGTGACCGTGCTGGCCAGGCCGGGCCACGGAACCGGCGGCAGCCGAAGATCGGCGTACGCGGCACTCGCGGCAGGATCGAGGAAGCTGAGGGTGCCGTTCATCAGCACGCTCCAGGCAATCCCGAAGTCACGCGCGTGATAGTCGACCTCGAAGGCGACTAGAGCATCTGTGTGAGCCAGCTGGGCCAATGTTCCGTGAGGGCTGGTCTTCACGAAAAGTCTGGGGCCGGGGCCGAGGCGGAAGTTGACAGGGAGAATCTGCACTCCGGCGGGTGAGACGAATCCAACCCGGCCCACCGTCGCCACCGCGAGCAGTTCATAGCATTCGGACTCTGGGAGGGTTCTCAGGTAGGACAACGCAGGCGGTCCATCCAGGGTATTCGTCATGGTGATGATCTCCTTGGAGCTGTCAGAAGTCTGATCGGCCGGAGCTGGTCCTGCCAGCGTCGAAAGACATCGCCGGGCAGGACCTTGGTCCCGTGGCACTGCCTCTATGAGTCGACACATACCCATGCGGACGCGTCGCGCAGTTTCCGTGAGCCGGGATCGGCATTTCGTCCCGGCCAGAACACAACTGGTCCGTCGGCAGGCCCATCCGGGCCTGGGCACCCGTTGGCAGTGGGGCCAATTCACACGGGAAGCGGGACCTTCGCCTCTGCACTCAGATCGGCGGTCGGCGTGTGCTCGGAGGGTCAGGAACAGCAGATTGGAAGGCCGGTGAGTCTGCCTTTGAACCGAGCGTCCTATGGGCGGTCAGGTGCCGTCATCCTTCGGCGAGGGCCAGTCACGGTGTTCGCGAGCGTCCTGGCTGCGCTGGCGGTGGTGAGTTCACTTGTCGGGCTACTCGCGAGCGGAGGTCCTGGCCGCCACACAGTGACGACCGCGCGAGGCGCGGCAGTGACCCTGTACGGCGAAGGTCTCTATGCCGCCGACACCTGGCTGCTCGGCATTGGCAACCGCGGCCAGGACCCGGCGATGCTGCTGGTTGAGGTGCCGATCCTGCTGCTGGCGCTTCGATGGTATCGAGGGGGAGGCCGCGTTGCCCCGGCGGTTCTGGCGGGAGTGCTGGCGTTCTTCAGTTACTACTACGTCTCCATGACCTTTGCGGCCGCGCAGAACAGGGTCTTCCCGGTGTACGTCGCCGCCGCCAGCCTGGCCGGCTTCGCACTTGTCACCCTGGCGTCGGAAATGGACATCTCAAGCATCGCGGACGCCATCCCGGAGCGCCCAGGACGTGCAGTCCTGGCGACCTATCTCTTCGCGGTCGCCGCGGCACTGACCTTGGCTTGGTTGCCGCAGCTCGTCACCACCACGATCACCGGAGACATCGCCGAGGCCGTGGGGCCGTACACCAGCTTGGCCACGCACGCCTTGGACCTGGGACTGGTTGTTCCCGTCGCGGTGCTGGCCGCGGTGAAGCTGCTGCGGCGCCGACCATCAGGCCGAGTCCTCACCCTGATCATGCTCGTGGTCAATGTCTGCGTCGGCACACTGCTGATCGGCCAAGGCATCGCCCAGCTGGTCTCCGGAGTGCCACTGACGCCTGCGGAGATCGTCGCCAAGATGCTCAGCTTTGCGGTCCTCACCTTGGTTGCCGGCGGACTGCTGGCGCGGATGGCGTGGTGGGGAGCCCACCAAGCGGCCCGAGCGACGCCCGGGCCGGCGTACCTGAAGAAGGGAGTTCGGACATGAAGGCGCTGGTTGTGTACGAATCGATGTTCGGCAATACCGAGCAGATTGCTCGCGCCGTCGCTCGCGGATTGGAGAAATCGGCTGAGGTCGAGGTCTTCGAGGTGAGCGATGCGCAGCGCGACCCTGACGCGGACGTCGACCTGATCGTCGCCGGTGGTCCTACGCACGCGTTTTCGATGAGCCGGGAGAGCACTCGAGCCGACGCGATCAGTCGTGGCGCCACCGAGGGGGAGCGGGAGTTCGGCCTACGTGAATGGATCGACGCGTTGCCCGCAGGCCGGCGCGTCGACAAGATCGCCACGTTCGACACCCGGGTTCGAACGATGCGTCACCTGCCCGGCTCGGCAGCGAAAGGAGCAGCCAAGGCAGCTCGCCGCCACGGCTACGAAAGCGCCGCACCGGCCGAAAGCTTCTACGTCGACGACGTCGACGGCCCGCTGCTCAGCGGGGAATTGGAACGAGCCGAGGCCTGGGGGCAGCAGCTGGGCGCCGCCCTGCGCGGCAGTTCGGCGGGCCAGCAGTAGAGAAACTTCATGTGGGTCAAACCGTGCGGAGGGCTGCCGAACGACCCCGGCAGAAAGGACCTTGGGCTCTTCAGGGGCCGCCTACATCGCAGCAGGCTGAAGTCATGCAGACAGTGACCTCTCCTCGCCCACCTTCGAGTGGGCAGCACCCGACCGAACGGACCCGTGCCGGTCGCTGGGCGACCGCCGGGCGCCTGGCCCTTGCCGTGTACTTCTTCCTGATGGCCGGGGTGAACGTTGCCGTCACGTTGCCGAATGCCGAAGCGACCTACGGCGGTCTGGCCAAGCTGTCCTGGCCATACTTCGCGTGGGTCCCGGAGTTCATCTCCGGGTCTCTAGCCGTTCCCTTCACGGCCCTCCTCATCTTGTGGGAGGTCGCGATCGGCGTGCTCCTGCTCGGCAAGGGCCGGCCAGTCCGGATCGCGCTGTGGGCGGTCCTGTTCCAGATGCTGGCACTGGCACCCTTCCTGGGCTGGTACGAGCTGGCGAATCTTCCCATCGCAGTCCTGGCGGCAGCCTTACTGACTCGGGATCACGATCGAACCGTTCTCGATGTTGTACGCCGGCGTCAGCGCCAACCCATCCCTTCGGTGTGAAGGAGGATTCGTGAGCAACCAGGCGATCGTCGTAGGCCTCGACGAATCACCGTCGGGCCGGGCCGCGCTGCAGTGGGCGGCCGAACAGGCCACATTGACGGGCAGCGTCTTGAGGGCCATACACGTCCTCGACTGGCCGTACGGATTGGACGACGCAGATGTCACGGCCTCCAGCGCCCCCCATCGGATCTTGACGCATGACCAGATCGAAGATCTCTACCGCGGCAGGATCACCCGCGTCTTCGATGAGCTACATCCTCGGCCGGACTGGTTGATGCAGTTCGCACAGGGTGAGGTGGGGCCAGTGCTGGTGCATCAGGCCGAGCGCGCCGCCCTGTTGGTCGTTGGCACTCGCGAGCATGTTGGCCTCGGAAGACTCCTGGCCGGATCGGTGAGCCATTACTGCCTGAGTCACGCGCTCTGTCCCATCGTGGCGGTGCCGGCCCCCAGTCCGCTGGCGAAGAGCTCCGCTCGGGGGAGGAGAAGGACCGCTCCCAGGACGATCGCGACCGCCGCGTCGGAATGATGCCTCGAGTGGTGCGGGACTGGAAAGCCACCGCCTGGGGCTCGCAACGACGTCCCTGGAACAGGCGGCGGGTCAGGTGATCATCAAGGACCTCTTCCCAGTCGAATGGACCTCGTGAGGAGCGCCGAGACACCGATTCGTCATCGGGCACGATCAATGAGGCGCTCGACCGGCGGTTGGACTCTGCGGCGGCCCACGCCGGGAGGAATATCCCGATTGCGGCTCCGGGGGACACGGTCGATTCGGTGCTGCAGCGGATGCGGGGTGTCCGATTCGACTGCGCTGCGGTGGTGGCGGTTTGCTCCGGCCCGCAGCTGGTCGGACTGATCACGATCGAGCGGCTGCTCGCGGCACCGGGCGAGGTGCCAGTGGCAACGGTTATGGATGCCCAGCCCCCGGTGGTTGCCCCTGGGCTTGATCAAGAACACGCGGCGTGGCTTGCCGCGCAGCGAGCTGAGCCGGGCCTGGCGGTGGTCGACGAGAAGGGCCAGTTCCGCGGGCTGATCTCACCCCAACGGCTGGCCGCGATCCTGCTGGAAGAACACGATGAGGACCTGGTGCGGCTCGGTGGGTTCCTGAAGTCGAGCGAGAGCGCGCGGTCGGCCAGCATGGAGTCGGTGGGACGGCGGCTCTGGCATCGCTTGCCCTGGCTCGCCGTGGGTCTGATCGGCGCCATGGTCTCGGCCGTCATGCTGGCCAGCATCGAGACCCAGATGAGCGCGAACTTGGCCGTGGCCTACTTCATTCCCGGGATCGTCTATCTCGCCGACGCTGTGGGCACGCAGACTGAGACCTTGGCCATTCGAGGCCTTTCGGTCGGGGTGGGGATCGGTGGAGTGGCGCGTCGGGAGGCCGCAACGGGCCTTCTCGTCGGCTTGCTGCTCGCGGCTGCCATGTTTCCGATGATCTCGTTGCTGTGGCATGACGTCGCGTTGGCTGCCACGGTGTCCCTGGCGGTCATGGCTGCCAGCACCGTGGCCACGATGGTGGCGATGGCCTTGCCCTATCTACTGCACCGCCTGGGATTCGACCCGGCCTTCGGGTCGGGCCCACTGGCGACGGTCATTCAGGATCTACTTTCCATCTTGCTGTACCTGGCTGCGGTACGCCTGATCCTCTGACCTCAGCAGGCAGCTGCAGCTGCTTGCCTGTAGAGCGCCGATATCTCGGAGTCGTTGGACCTGAGGTCACTGCTGGGTAAGGACCATCGGCCCTGGCCTCGAAGTGATCTTGTGAACGAGTGTGGGTAGCGGAGGTATGAGATGTCTAGATCGATGGTCCTCAGATGGTTCTTCGGCAGCCTCATCGGGCTGGCGGGAGGCCTCGTACTACTGCTGGTGTCTGGAGCCGTGGCCCTGGCGAACGACGTCTTCATCGGAGGCCTCGTACTACTGCTGGTGTCTGGAGCCGTGGCCCTGGCGAACGACGTCTTCATCATGCGCGGTCCGGATGTAGTCGGGATCAGGTCCGGTGCGCTGGCTTGGACGTTGGCCGGGTTGGTCGCCTTGGCGCTGTTGGTGCTGATGGCAGCGGCGATCGCGATGTTCGTGTCGTGGATCGGTGCGGTCTTGAACACGGCCGGCCTGCCCAGCAAGACCTGGTTCGTGGTGTTGCTCGTGGTGGGCCTGCTCGGGTTCGTGTTCGTGGCGGCGTTGGCGTACGTGATCGCCGGGCCTGATGGCACTGCGGTGGACCGATCCGATGCTGGCCTGGGGGGACCGGCCAGCCAAGACGCGGCCGGCTATGCCGCCGAGCAGAACAGGACCCGGCAACCGGCCGGATCGAGTGGCCGTGGTGGCTAGCCGATGGCAGGTCGGTATCGGTAGGGGAGCGGACGTACCGGATCGGTCGTCCGCTCTTCTCACCGTGGAACCTGTCGCCGCGTGGGGGACCGCGCGCATCGTCAATACCAAACATCTGGTTCATCTAACGACCGGGATCGCTTCAGAGGCGCCTGCCGGCGGTGTGTAGTACGACGGCCGCGCGGGCGGACACCCATGGGTTCATCCGGCGGCGGCTGACGCCGCCCCAGTCGACCAGAGAACGCTGGCTGGGCACCATCGCCCGGGTGGGCCGGTAGTACCGGTGTTCTGCGGGGAACCCCCCGTCGGCCAGCCGCTTGTTCTCCAACAGGTCGAGCGCCTCGGTGCAGTGCTGGTCGTTCAGCTGGTGAACCTCCGCCATGACCAGGAGGCCGAACAAGATGTCGTAGTGCCAGTAGCACGGATAGTGCAGTTGGACGAACCTCGGGTCGATGATGCCGCCGTCTCGGATTCGACGGAAGAGCCGGTGGCGGAGAAAGAACTCAGCCGCACTCGCAGCCGCCTGAGCGGAGTGCCTGTCTGAGAACATCCGGGCGTGCAGGTCGAGCGCGCGCAGCGGAATGAGGGATTCAGCGAACGAGGAGCTCCGGCCGCTCGCCTTGCGATCGCAGTTCCATCCGCCGTCAGGCCACTGGGCGCCTCGGAGCCGTTCCGCGAGTAGCGCTGCCCGCTCGTCGGCCAGGCCGAGCTTGAGCATCGCCCACAGTGCATTGCCTTCGATCGAGGCGTGCAGGCGAGGTAGACCATGGATCCGTCCGAGCCTCTTGAGGTAGTCGCTGGTGAAGATCCAGCCCAACATCTGATCTCGTAGCGGAATGAGCGCGTCGTCCCCGGCCGGATACCCCAGCTCGGCAAGCATGACCAGCACCCAATGGGCTCCGTACCACTTCGCGTATGGATGGGCGTCGATGGTGCCGTCGGCTTGGCGTTCGGAGAGTAGCGTCGCCACTCGGGATGAACCGCGGATTTCTTCTCGCAGGTCACCGACGTTGCCCTCTTCCGCATTCTGTACGCCGAGGCGAACCTGCAGCCGGATCGACGGTTCCTCCGATTCCAGCAGGTGAGCGACTAGGTTCCCGGTCCGTTGCTCGATCTTGCTCACGGAATTGTGTCCGGACAATCTTCGGTCGCTGCTATGACGAACGGGTGGTAGCCCGTACCAGTTGCGCGCCCCACTGCTTGGCTCGCTCGAGTTCGCCTGGGCGAAGGGGCCCGTACGCGTCCTCAACGACAAAACCCTCAGGATCGCTCACCAGGTGGTAGCCGTGCCTACGCAGCCGGCGGGCAATCCCACGGGCCGCGCCGCCGGCCATGCGTGAGCCGAGACGGGTGTCGAAGGCGGCGGCCGAGCGAGCGTCCTCGACTTTCGGCAGACCGTCGAACCACTCTCGGACTCCGGGGCCGTCTGCATCCGCTTCCAAATCGTGGACCGGCCGTCCTTCTACCTCGGCCTTCTCTTCGCCGCTGACTCCTAGCTGGCGGCTGAAGCCAGAGGTCATCCCGCGGATGTGCGTGGGGCCACCGACGACCAGCAGATCCGTGGACTTGATGAGCTCCGGAAGAGCGTCTCCCACGGCCACGCACTCAACCTCGGCATCCGGCTGTGCCGTCCGAACGCCGTCACTGATCGCCTGAGCGACTTCATGGGTGTTGCCGAACATGCTCTCGTACACGATGGTTGACCTCATCCGACAAAGGTGGATCAACCAGCGTCGACGTGCCTAGAGGCATTAGTCCCGTCACGATCCGCGCTGGGTTCCAGAGCCACCGTGCGCCTTCCTGGCGTCGTTCGAGCAGGAATTCACGAGTCTCCGTTGCCGCAACCAGGTCCTAGGAAGGTCCAAAGGCCCTAGCCGGCTGTGTCGGACACCGGCATGCTCGTGAGGTGTCGTTTGTCGAGCGGCTGAGCCGGGAGGACCGGCTGATCCTCTGGCCGGATCAGGTCTGGCCGCAAGACATCGGTGCTGTGGGTGTACTCGACGGCATAGGCCTGCTGGAGTCTGACGGCCGGTTCCGGATCGAGGCAGCGAAACAGGCGATCGAAGGCTCGGTTGCACCTCGTCCCGCGATTTCGTCAGGTGCTCCGAGTACCGCGGCGCGGCCTCGGCGGGCCGCTGTGGGTGGATGCGCCGACGTTCGACCTGAACGACCACGTTCACGTCGAGCGTCTGGATGCCCCGGCTGACGAGGCGGAGTTGCTGCGGGCCGTTGAACGGCTACGACGGCGCCCACTGGACCGGTCACGGCCGCTGTGGGAGATGTGGTTCCTGATCGGTCTGCCTGCTGACCGCATCGGCTGGTTCGTGCGACTGCACCATGTCGTCGCCGACGGAGTGGCTGGGCTGGCTGAGCTGGGTGCACTGCTGGACTCAGCACCCAACTCTGTGATGGCGCCAGCACAGCCGTGGGCTCCCGCGCCGTGGCCGTCGGAACGTTCACTGCTGCGTGACAGTCTCCAGCGCCACATGGCCGACGCTGATGAGCGCGCTGAGAGGCCTGAGCCGACCCGCGACAATCCTGCGCCGGGCACGAGCCGCCATACCTGCGTTGCGAGAGCTCCTCGCCGAGGAACCAGGTCCCCGCACGAGCCTGGATCGGGTGGTTGGCCAGGACCGCATTCTGGCCTTGGTCCGCAGCAGCCTGGAATCAGTCGGCGAGGTCGCGCACCGGCACGAGGCCAAGGTGAATGATGTGCTGCTGGCAGTGATCGCTGGGGGACTGCGAAACCTGCTGCGCAGCCGTGGTGAACCGATCGAAGCAGTGACCTTGCCGATCTACGTACCCGTTTCGCTGCGCCGTGTCCGTTCCGGTCAGCTCCGGGGAAACTCTGATCAGTCAGATGGTCGTCCCGCGTCCCTCTTGGGATCGCCGATCCTGCCCGGAGGCTTCGCCAGATCGCACACGAGACCGCCACACGGAAAGCGATCGGTCGTCCGTCGCTGGGCACCATGTTCAGCAACAGGCTCGTCCGAGGGATCGATGCTCAAGCTCATCGTCCGGCAGCGGGTGAACGTCGTGAGCGCTGATCTGCCCGGCCCTGATACCCCGCGCTACTTCGCCGGTGCCGGCTGATCGAGGTCTTCCCGCTGCTTGAACCTCCTCGGAAACGAGTCCTTGGGTGTTGGCGCGCTGTCGTACGCGGGGCAGTTCAACGTCATGGCGGTCGGCGACGCGGCGGCCTATCCCGACATCGAGGTCTTCGCCGCGGGTGTCCGCGACGAGCTCCGCGCGCTGGCTGAGTCCACCGCCGGCCTCGGTGGCCGTGGTTCTCCAGATTCGAGGAAACGATCAGGTAGTCGCGCGACCTGAGTGATGGTGCCGGATGCTCCGGACGGCAACGCTGCCGTGCCGACGGCCAGCCCGCCGGTCACCCACGGTCGTGGGTTTCGGAGGTCAGGCCGCCTGTCGAAGGACATCAGGTCCAGTAGGAGGCGCGTGGCCGGTCGGTCTTCTGGTCCGCCGTCGAACACCACACGGAGGTTCATCCCGAACTCGGGGAAGTAGATGCGGAACACCCAGGGATCGTCGGGATCGTCGGGGTACAGGCGGAAGCCGCGTCGCATCGCTGGGATCGGGGTCAGCGGCTTCAGCATCAGGTGGCCGCCCTGAACGACGACCTCTGCTCCGGCCCCCATCAGCGCCCTCGAGAACAGGTTGGTGACCGGCCCGGGGGCGGGCTGTACCATCCGCAGATCTTGCTCCAGGTTTCCGGGCGCGGCGGGATCTCGATGCGGATCGGGTCAACGGAAAGGCGGAGCAAGAGACGAAGGAGCATGGTGGCGAGCGGCACTGTCGCGCCGCGGCCGTCGAGGCCGCCGGTGTTGCTGAAGACGATGACCCCGATCCCGTCTTCGGGAGCCAAGGCAATCGCCGAATGGAAGCCCGACAGGATGCCGGTCTTGCCAACAGTCCTGCTGATCGCCCTCCTTCCCGAGTTCGAACGCCAGTCCCATGCCCGGCACGCGTGGATCCGGCTGGAAGTGCGGTCGGAACATGGTCGCCACGGTTTCGGGTCTCAGCACCGAGCCGTCGTGGTCGATGGCGGCCGATCCTCAGCAGGGCGGCGACGTAGCGAGCGATATCTGCGGTGGTGGAGTACATCCCGCCTCCGCCCGGGGTCGGGACCTCGCGGTCGGCGACCGGCTTGAGGCCGCGCGGAGCGCAGCACATACCCGGTGGCCAGGTACGGCTTGGACCCGTTCCGATCGGATCAGGTCGGTGTGCTCCATGCCTAAGGGATCGAAGATGCGCTCTCGCAGGTAGCGATCCAACGGCTGGCCGCTCACGTCCTCGACGATCTGCCCGAGCGCGGCAAACCCGTGGTTGCTGTACGCCCACTTCGTCCCCGGCTCGACCTCCACCGGCAGGCCCCGGCGGTAGTAGTCCGGCAAGGGGCTGCGCCCCCGATCGTCCCGCGCGGTCGCCCGAACCGACGCCCGGTTGAAGCAGATCGGACAGCCGCCGCCAGTAGCCGACTCCGGCGGTATGCGTGAGGAGGTGTCGCACGGTGGCCGGCCGACAGGTTCGGCTTCGTCGGGACGAGCCGGAAGGTGCGAAGGTAGTCGTTCGCCGGCGCGTCGAGGTCCACCAGGCCCTGCTCCCACAGCTGCATCACCGCGATTGCGGTGAAGGTCTTGGTGATCGATGCGATGCGAAAGACGGTGTCCTCGGTGATCGGCGTCTTCGCTGCGACGTCGGCGAGGCCGTGCCCGTGGAACCACGCCAGCTCACCGTCACGGATCACCGCGACGGCCAGACCGGCACACGGCCAGCGGTCGAGTACCTGAGCGATCGTCGCCTGGAGGTCGAGGTCATCAATCGGGTCGTACGACATGGTGGCGCTACCTCGGATCGATCGGTGTGAGAATGCCGATCCGGTCCTCGAGAGCCGCCGCGGCATCCAGACACAGGTCCTCCCGGTACCGAGGCCCGATCACCTGCACCGCCTGAGGAAGACCGTCCGCAATCCCGACCGGGAGCGCCACGGCAGGCAGCCCAAGCGCATTGACGGCCATGGCCATGCGCATGATCCGCAGGTCCTCGACTACCCGCCCTTCGTCCAGATCGGTCCCTGCCTGGCTGGGGATCTCGGTGGCGATCGGGGCGACGATCAACGGGTGATGTTCGGCGAACTCGCTCCACGATCGCAGCAGTGCCTGCCGCGTGACGAAGCTCTGCTCGGCAGCCACCGGGTCCGGATCGCCGGCCGCCTCGAAGAACGCCGACATGAAACGCCGGGTCGCCACGGGCAACGATTGCGACATCGCCTGCTGCCACACCGCACGGATCCCTGGAGTCGTCAGCATGGCCACCAGCGCCTTCGCCGCCGGGTCGATGGACGGCGGCTCGAGCTCGTCAACCGCGTAGCCGGCCCGGTCGAGAACGTCGGCGGCCTTGCGAACGCCGTCTTGCACCTGTTTCGCGGTGCCCTGGCCGGCCGGGTCGAGGACGATGGCGACTCGGGTCGGGTTGGCCGGTTCCGGCCCGCGGAGCGGCGCGGGCACCGTCCATGGGTCCCGCCACGTTGGCCCGGCGATCGCCTCGAAGGCCTCTCGGAGGTCCGCAACGCGCCGCGCGAGCGGACCGTTGACCTGCGTCAGCTGCATGCCGATCGTTGCCATGTCGGTCGGGTCGACCGTGGTTGCCTGCGGAATGCGTCCCAACGTGGGCTTCAGTGCGGTCACGCCGCAGCATTGCGCTGGATGGCGGAGCGATCCGAGGCCGTCATTGCCAAGACCCAACGGACTCATCCCGGTCGCGATAGCGGCAGCCTCGCCAGCGCTCGAGGCGCCGGGAGTCCGAGACCGGTTCCAGGGATTCACCGTCGCCCCCCACAGCTCACTCTCGCAGTGCCAGCGAATGCCGCCGCTGGGGAGGTTCGTGCGGCCGATCGGAATGCCGCCGGCTGCCTTCAGGCGCTCAACGACGGGAGCGTCTCGACGAGGATAGGCGTTGGCCAGCGCCTTCAACCCCTGCGTCGTGGGTGTGCCGACGACGTCGATGTTCCCCTTCACGGTGAAGGGCACCCCGTGGAACGGCCCCAGATCGGCGCCGGCGGCGACCGCGCGATCTGCCGCCATGGCCGCCCTCAGCGCCTGCTTCCCCAGAACGAGAACGACCGCATTGATCGAGCCGTTGACCGCCTCCATCCGTCGCAGGTGCGCCTCGACCACTTCCCGACTGGAAACCTGCCGAGTTCGGATGGCCCGGGCCAACTCCGTGGCGCTCATGCGCCACAGTTCTGTGGCCACAGCGATGGTCACGCCGACCTCGCGTACCGGAGCCCGAGCGGTCGTCCCGGGTGCTTGTCGGCGGAGAGCAGAAGTCCGCCGAAGTGGACCCCGGTCGTCATTCCTGAAGGGTCGCGACTGAACACCACCTTGACCGTGCCCAGGCCGTACTTGGGAGAGGTCGATCCGGAAGACGTAAGGGTCTTCCTTGCTGTCGGGATGCAACTGGAGGCCCCGGTACAGCGCCGGTATCGGACTCAGGGTTCGCAGGATCAACTGGCCGCGCCGAACGGTGACCCGAACTCCTGCGCCGAGGTTGGCCAACGCCATCATGTCGGTCCGCTGGGCGCGGGGCCGGTACCAGCCGCAGAGCTTCGCCCCAGATCTGCGGGTGCTGCGGAACGTCGGTCCGGATGCCCTGCTCCGGGGCGCCGATCAGTGTCCGGAGCAACTGCTCGGTCTCACCAGTCAGCCAGCCCGAAGCATTCCTGGACCCGTTGGTGAAAGCGATGACCCCGATGCGGTCGTCCGGCGCGAGGAAGATCTGGGAATTGAACCCGGGCACCACTCCCTGGTGCTCCACCGCAGATGCCCATCGAGATCGACCCGCCAGAACGCGAGACCGATGCCCGGTAACCGCGGGTCCGGGCGGTAGTGCGGCTGGAACATCAGCGAGACGGTTTCCGGCTTGAGGATCGAACCATGCTCACCTGAACCACCGCTGAGGAGGGCGGCGACGTAGCGCGCCATGTCCCTTGGTGTGGAGTAGATCGAGCCGGCCGCCGCCGTCACCCCCTGACGGTCAGTCACCGCCGTTGCGCCGCCGGAACGCAGCCGGTAGCCGGTGGCCAGCCGAGACGTCAGCCGTTGCGATCGCAACAGGTCCGTATCGGTCATCCCGAGGGGCTCGAAGATGCGCTCGCGGAAGTAGCGGTGCAGAGGCTGCCCGCTGACGTCCTCCACGATCTGACCGAGCGTGGCGAACCCATGATCGGTGTAGGCCCAGATCGTGCCCGGCTCGGCTGCCAGCCGCAGGCTGCCGCGGTAGTACTCCGCAAGGCTCGGCAGCCGCTCGCCCAGAGCGAAGGTTTCCGCGAACCAGCCGCTCTTGATCATGCGCGACGGGTGCAGCCACTCCGGCACCCCGGCGGTGTGGGTCAACAGATGCCGCACCGTGGCCGGCCGCCAACTCGCCTTCGCCGGCATGAGCTGGAAGCCGCGCAAGTACTCGTTGGCTGGAGCCTCCAGGTCGATCAGGCCCTGCTCCTGCAGCTGCATCACCGCCACCGCGGTAAAGGTCTTCGTGATCGAGCCGATCCGAAAGACCGTGTCCTCGGTCACCGGCGTCGCCGACTCGATGTTCGCGACGCCGTGACCGGAGAAGGACTCCAAGCCTCCGTGCCGGACCACGCCGACGGCCAGGCCGACGGCAGGCCAGCGGTTCAAGATTCCGTCGACCATGTCCCCGATCTCAAGCACACCCGTCTCTTGCATCACAGCTTCTCTACCTCACTCACGGCCCTGCCGAGCCAACGCATGATGTGGTCCGGGCGCCGCCGTAGCTTGTGGCGCGATTGGCAGCGGGTAGTGTGTCGGTTTCATCACACGGCATGCGACCGAATGGGTCCTTGAGCCTTCCCGTCGGTGCTGTCGGGTTCGGCTGTGCCAGGCTCCTCGGGGCGGCGATCAGAAGCGGATCTCGGCACCGCGACAACCGGACAGGCGGCATGGCTCAAGCAGTAATGGCTCACCGACCCGCTCACCAGCCGTTCCAGGCCGACGTGTTCGCGAGTGCCCACCACCAGAAGCCGCGCATCGTTGGATTGCTGGACCAGAACCTGACCGGCGTTGCCGCTGGCGAACTGCAGTATCCAGTCGGGACGAGGCGATATGGAGTCAAACAGCGCCTCGTACTTCTGCCGGTAGGAGTCCTCGAGCTCCGCCCGGCTCAGCTCCATGAAGTCCACCGGCGCAGGAAATCCAGCGGCTGTAAGCCCCAGCGGCCAGTCGAGCGCGTGGACAGCTCGCAGCACGGCATCGATCTTCTTCGCCTGGTGAGCCGCCCAGTGCAACGCAGCCTTGCTCGACGGTGAATCGTCCAGTCCTACGACGATCTCGTTCCTCATTCCGCACCTCCACCGTGCCGGGTCGGTATCTCTAACTTCCGACCCTGGTTGGTGCGGGACCACGCGCACCACCGCCCTTGGTCGTCCCTCAGGAGGACCTTCGTCCCAAGGCTCGTCAGCTGTCGTCAAAGGATGCCGGAACCTGCCGCAAGGCGACAGCAAGTCCGATGAACGCAACGCCTTGCACCAGCCAGACCGCTCCGAAGACCGTCAGCATGCTGTCCAAGACAGCGACGAGGAGGGCGGGCCAGTTCCACCCCCCGAAGAGTCGCTCGAGCGGGCCGAGCCGAGCCGCAAGAAACCCATTGAGCAGGGGAGAGCCGGTCGATCCGATTGCCGTCACGGTGCCGGTCTCCGGCCGCCGTCCTGCCCGCGGTCCGGCGGTGGGCAACCTGGTCAGCCCGATGCTGGTGAGTGTCCCGGCTGGCGGCGGGTCAGGCCGACCAGCAGCAGCTCAATGAATCACAGACCGTAGATGTTCGGCTGAAGCTCCTACTCCGAGGCGCTGACATCACGACGGAGGCGGTCGACATGTCGGAGACTTCTCGAGTTGTGTCGCGACTGATCCGGGCCGGCGGACATATCGCAATATGGTCGTACGCGGCCGGCCCGCCACCTTGCACCTGGAAGCTTCGTTACTCGCAATGTCACCATCACAACCGGGCTGGTCGACACTCACATCAGACCTGCGTCGATCAAGCTGCTGGCCGCCGGGAAACTCGATGGGCCGTCCTTCCTCGCCCATCATTTCGAGTTGTCGGACATCATGAGGCCTACGACGTCTTTTGCCGATCCCGGACAGACGGACGCCTTCTTGGAGCAGAGGGCAGGTTGAGGGGCATTCGATGAGAACAGGAGGCAACGCATGGCCCGCCGGGACACACCAAGTCCAGAGCGCCAAGATCAGCTGCGACGCGGCGATACCAGACAGCTGTCGACATCAGGTCCACAGTGGAGGGCTTGGGCCATGGCTTGGGTCGGGATGGTGGTGATCGCCTTTCTCAACGCGGTGTTGCGTCGAGGCTATGAGGGAGCCGTCGGCGAGCTTCGTGCACACCAGGTCTCCTCGGTGGTTCTGCTGCTCCTGTTGGCGCCCTGGGTTCGGTGGGTCGAGCGCCGCCATCCTTTGCCGACCGGGCGGGCGGCCACCCAAGTTGGCTTGTCCTGGGCCGCTGCGACGATGGCCTTCGAGTTCGGCTTCGGTCGCTATGTGAATGGGGACAGCTGGGCCACGTTACTGAATGCCTACGACCTCCGGCAGGGGCGACTGTGGCTCTTCGACGTGGTCGGCATCGCCTTTGCCCCGGCACTGGCTCGAGCCTGGCGACTCCATAGAGACCATGCTTAGAGCGGCACCTAGCAGAGGGGTCGCCTTCCGTGCGCCAGACGAGTGTCCGCAGGCAGCCGTACTGGCGTCACCGGTGCTGGTATCGGCTTCGATGGCCGCCTTGTTCGTCTGCCTGTCACGACACCTTCCATCTGGGATCCTTCGCCCTCGCCTGGTTTCTCATCAGCCGCGTCCATGGGGTGAGGCGCGTCCTCTAGCTGACGGTGGCTCCTGTCAAGAAGTTCGCGGGGGCGCGCCAGGAGCCCTGTGGCTCAGCGGGTTCGATCTATGTTCGGCTGTGGGTGGGTAGGGGATGGCTGCCGGGGAGTCCCGCTGACATTTGCGACCTCGCGCCGCAGCCGACCTCGGACTGCTCGGTCAGACTCCTGTAGCCGGGCAGAGGAATCGGGTCGCGGCAGGATCTCGTCGCGGCAGGATCTCGTGCCCAACGGCGACCACCCGTGATCTTCCGTGCAACCGAGGCCTTGTGCCCCGCCACACCGGGTCCTTCGGTCCTTTCGCCGGTACGGCGGCTGAATCAGTCTGGAAGCAGGCCATGACGCTCGGACCCAAAGGGGAGAAGATGACCGATACCAACACCCGGACACCCCGAACCGTCACCAAGACGACCGCCGGTGGCGGAGCCTTTCTTTTCCTGGCGTTCATCGGCTCTCTGGTCTACTTCTGGTCTAGGGCTGACTCGGTCGGGGACAAGCTTCTGGCGGTTCTGCAGGCGGTGGTGTGGCCGGCCTACCTGATCTACGGTGCGCTGCGAACACTGCTTGGGTGAGCCTCCGGCCGCCTCTGCACGGGAGGCGCCGCCGTCTGCATCACCGCTCGGTGCCTGTGGCCGGGATCTACGTCAGGTGCGCTGGGGCCGGGGGACGGAGGACCTGGCCGTTCGAGCGATGAGGCGCCACGGAACGAAATCGCAGGGTCTGCAGGCCGAGCCGGGTGCCCCGACCGGGGACGACTTCGGTCCGGCCGGCGGTCAGACCGTGCCACCCAGCCGCGGCCACCCTGTCGGCTGGCAGCACCTTCATGAGCGGGTTGCCGCGCGGTGGGGCGTCACCATATCCGGCGACCGCGCCGAACTCGGTGTGGACTGGGCCAGGGCATAGGGCGGTGACCCGGACACAGGTGCCCCGGGTCTCATCGGACAGGGCGAGACTGAAGGAGCGGACGAACGCCTTCGTGGGCGTTGTACACGGCCGACCCGGGACCAGCAGATAGCCGGCGATCGATGCGACGTTGAGGATGCCGCCTCGGCGCCGCGCAACCATGCCGGGCAGCAGCCGGCCGGTCAGGTGCACGATGCTGACGACGTTCAGCTGGATCATCGCCAGGTCGGCCGCCAGCTCCCGCTCCTCGGCGAAGCCGCCTCTTCCGCCCACCCCGGCGTCGTTGATGAGGATCTCGACCGGCCGATCCGGCAACGCGGCAAGGACGCAGGCACGCCGGCCGCGTTGGCCAGGTCGGCGACGACCGGCCAGCAGGTGGTTCCCCGGTCGGACAACTCCTCGGCCAGCGCGGCGAGCTGGTCGGCCCGCCGCGCCACCAGGATCAGGTTGTAGCCGTCGTGGCTCGCCACCCGGGCGAGCTCGCGACCGATGCCGAAGCGGCTCCGGCGACCAGCGCCAGCGACCGCTCGGCGGGGTGTGTCCCGGTCACATGCCCCGCCCCTCGCGGGGACGACTCGTGAGCGTCACCCGGTCCTGCCCCCGGGCGGCGACCAGGGCGAGCCCACCGAAAAACGACCGCGATCAGTCCGGCCACCAGGCGGGCGTCCTCCACACGCCCGTAGGGGCACAGTAGGACGGTGCCCGGCAACAGCCCCAGGTGGCCAGCAACGCCGAAGCCCAGCAGCCGGCCACATCGGTTCCAGCACTCGGTGGGCGGCGCCCGGAACGCGGCGGGCGGCTGAGTAACTGCTGAGGGCGGCGATCCCGAGAACCAGGCCGATCAGCGGCGGGCCGAAGCCTCCGCCCACCACCAGCAGCAGGACCGAGAGCATGACCGGTTGCCGTAGTCCGGGCTACGAGTTCCACAAGCGCCGCACCGTCGTTGGCTAGTGAGTCGAGGGAAAGGTTCTCCGACGTTTCGTTCCCGCGGTAGGATCGGCCGACGCCTGGCTGGTCCCAGTCGACAACGGCCAGTCACGCTCAAGGTGACGCAGGTAGCGGCGACGCTGCGCGACTCCGAGGCACCTGGGCCGCCGTGTAGGAAGAGCAGGACCGGCGCGCGATTCTCACCTCGATGCACACCCACTGGCGCCTGCCGTTGAGCGCCACCTCGTTCCATCCCGCCCGCATCAGCACCCCCTGGTGTCAGCCCCGCCTGCCAGCGATGCGTCAACCGCGGCTCGCGGGCCGACCGGAAGGAACGGCCGGCTCCTGCAGCCTGACTTGACGGTGAATCGTCGAGTCCACGACGATCTCGTTCCTCATTCCGGACCTCCACCGTGCCGAGTCGGCATCCCACACCTCCGACCCTGGGGTGCGGTACCTACGCGCACCACCGCCCTTGGTCGTCCCTCAGGAGGACCTTCGTCCACAGCCAGAGTCAGGGAGACCCGCCTGCGCGCGTGGACGGCGTGAACCACATGGTCAGGACCCCGGTGACGAGGTACACGACCTGGAGGAAGTGGAAGCCTCGGATGGACGCGATCTCACCGATGATCCAGAAGACCATGATCATCCCGGACAGCAGGCTTGCCAGCTCCCAGCCGGCGCTTCGCTTCGCCATCGCGACCGCGGCAAGGGCTGCACTTCCTCCCACGATCGCCATCAGGATGACGCCGGGGAAGTAGAGACTGGGGAAGTCGTTGTGCTGGATCCACTGGACCTGCTCGGGGATGACGTCGGTCATGAGGGCGATTCCGCCGCCAACCGACGAGATGGCGTTGAAGAGCAACAGGCCCATCAGGAACTTGCTGGTCCTTCGCACTCTCCGACTGTAATCCTCGGCTACGCAGCTGGACGCCATCGCTGATCGCTGCTGTCGATCATCTCCACAGCGCCGCCCACGGGCCAGGACGATCCGGGCGGCGATGGCCTGGGTCCTCGGGATGACCCCGACGAGCCGTCAGCTGTCCGTCGCGAAGCGCTGGTACGCGGCCCGGAGCTGCGCGACCAGCGCCTGGCCGCCCAGCGCGGCGTCCGGCAGCGGCAGCTGGCGGAGCAGCAGGTCCGGCTCGACGGTCAGCACCGGCGGCTGCGGTGGCAGCGGGGCGCCGGCTGCCAGAAGCGGTCCACATCCGGTGCTGGGCTGGGCCAGCTCGCTGAGCGCGAGTTGCGGTGCCGGCGGCCGACGGCAACGTACGCTCGGGCGGCTCCTCGACCGGCCCGTCGGCGCGCAGCTCACGCAACCGGCCGAGCAGCGCCTCGCGGTCCCGGCCGCGCCAGCGCAAGATCAGGAACGGGTCGTCGTCGAACGCCTCGGCCAGCAGATAGAAGGTCGCCGCCAGGTGCTTGCACGGCACCTCGTAGTCCGGGCAGCTGCAGCGCTGGTCGAGTTCGTTGACCGTTCCCGGGAACAGCGGCGCGCCCGCTGCGGCGAAGAGGTCCTCCAGCTCCGGCGGCACCTCGCCGGCCAGCAGCTTGGCGCTGGGCAGTGCCTGCTCGGACAGCGCGATCTCGGCCTTGGCCCAGACCAGCTGGCTGAACGGCGCCAGACCGATGCGGACGTCGTACGGACGTGCCCGCGAGCCCTGCACCTTGGCCCGCACCTCGCCGGGCCGCACCTCCAGCGAGATCACCTGGCCGCGGCGGGCGTAGTTCCGGCCCCGGGTCAGCCGGCTGCCCATGGCGAACGACTCGAGCACGGTCGAGGAACCGACGCGACCACCACGATGCCCCGATCGCGCCGCGGGCCGTACGCGCCTTCAGCCCGCCCTTGACCTCGCGCGGCCGCGTTGGCGGGTACCAGCCGCTCACTCGACCACCGCCCCTTCCTCCAACCGGAACAGGTCGGCCAGCTGACCGGTGGACAGCTCCGTCAGCCACTGCTCGCCGGTGCCGACGATCTCGGGCGGCCAGACCACGCTTGTCGGCGATCATCGTGGCGATCTTCTCCTCGATAGTGCCGGCGCAGACGAACTTGCGCACCTGCACTGCCTTCTGCTGGCCGATCCGGAAGGCGCGGTCCGTGGCCTGGTCCTCGACAGCCGGGTTCCACCACCGGTCCACGTGGACCACATGGTTGGCCGCGGTCAGCGTCAGCCCGGTGCCGCCGGCTTTCAGCGACAGCACGAACAGAGGCGGGGAGGTGGCGTCGTCGGCCTGGAAGCGACCGACCATCGCGTCGCGTGCCGTCTTTGCTACGCCGCCATGCAGGAAGAGCACCTCGCGGCCGAACCGCCCGGCCAGATGGCCGCGAAGAAGCGTTCCGAACTCCGCGTACTGAGTGAAGAGCAGCGCCTTCTCACCGGCCGCCAGCACCTCGTCCAATACCTCGTCCAGCCGCTCGAGCTTGCCCGAACGCCCAGCCAGCCGGCTGCCGTCTCGGAGGAAGTGCGCCGGGTGGTTGCAGACCTGTTTCAGCTTGGTCATCGTGGCCAGCACCAGGCCACGACGCTCGATCCCCTCCGTCGTCCGGATGCGCTCCAGCATGTCGTCGACCACCGCCTGGTAGAGCCCGGCCTGCTCGGCGGTCAGATTGCACAGCAGGTCCATCTCCAGCTTGGCGGGCAGGTCGGCGATCACCGTGGGGTCGGTCTTGACCCGGCGCAGGATGAACGGCTGGGTGAACCGGCGCAGACGGTCGGCCGCGACATCGTCGCCGTGCCGCTCGATCGGCTCGGCGTAGCGCTTCTTGAATGTCGCCGCCGGCCCGAGCAGGCCGGGGTTGGCGAACTCGAGGATGGACCACAGGTCGGCCAGCCGGTTCTCCACCGGAGTCCCGGTGACCGCGATCCGGGTCCCCGCCGGGATCGAGCGGATCGCCGTCGCCTGCTTGGTGGCAGCGTTCTTGATCGCCTGGGCCTCGTCCACCACGACCCGCGACCAGTCGATCTTGCGCAGGTCGGCCGCGTCCCGAGCGGCGAGCGCGTAGGTGGTGATGACCAAGTCGCAACCCGCGATCGCCTCGGCGAATGCCCCGCCGCGGGTCCGCTCGGCGCCGTGGTGGACATGGACGCGCAGCTTCGGAGTGAAGCGGGCGGCCTCGCGCTGCCAGTTGCCGACCAGGGACATCGGGCAGATCAGCAGGGTGGGGCGACCGTCCGGCTGGTGCGCGAGCAGGGCCAGCAGCTGCACCGTCTTGCCTAGCCCCATGTCGTCGGCGAGCACGCCACCGATGCCGACCCGGCCGAGGAAGTCGAGCCAGGCCAGACCACGCGCCTGGTACGGGCGGAGTTCACCATCGAACGCCTCGGGCGGGGTGACGGCCTCGAGTCGCTGCTCGGTCCGGCCCGACAGCAGATCGCCGAGCCAGCCGTCCGCCTCCACCCGCTCGATCGGCAGGCCGTCGGCGTCGATGGCCGTTTCGGGGGTGGCGACCCCCAGGCCGAGTCGGAGCACCTCGCGGACGCTCAGCTCGCCGGTATGCCCGACGAGTTTCAGGCCGGTCGCCAGCCGGCGGGCGTCCAGTTCGATCCACTGGCCGCGCAGCCGGACCATCGGCGCCTTCAGCTCGGCGAGCTCGACCAGCTCGGTCTGGGTCAGCACCTCGCCTCCGACGGCGAGGTCGTAGCGGAAGGCCGCGAGGGAGTCGAAGCCGATGGCGCTTTCGTTCGCGGCGACCTGCCCGGGCTGGGGCGGGGTCGAAGCGGTCAGCCGCAGGCCGAGACGTGAGGACGGTCTGGTCCACCAGCCGGGCAGCTGGACACCGAAACCGGCCGTGGCCAGGGTCGGTGCCGCGGTGCTCAGGAAGTGGTGGGCGCCGGCGGTGTCCAGTGGCAGCCCCTTCGGGCGCGCGGTGCGCAGGGCGCCGTCCAGCTCGGGATAGAGCCGACCGGCCTTGCCCAGCTCGGCCAGGAAGGTCTCGTGCGGCGCGTCGACGTGGCGGGCCAGCGCGCGCAGCTTGCCGCGGGAACGCCAGACGGTGTCGGCCTCGACGACCAGGCTCGGCTCATCGGCGGCCTGCAGCCCGAACTGGACGTACCAGTCCTCGTCCTCGTCCGGCTCGACGAGCCGGAAGCACGCCCGGACCGGACCGGCCACCGCGTCGGCCTGCCAGCGGCCGAGGGCGCTGGCGAGGGCGGCGACCTGGGCCGGCTCCGCAGCGAAGGTGCGCTCGGTTCCGGTCAGCGCCGCCAGCCAGGCGCGGCTGACCGGGGTGCCGGCGCGACCGAGGCTCAGCCGGAGCGGGCCGAGCGCGGCCCGGGCGGCAGCGTCGACCAGGGAGTCCAGGGCGGCGGCCCAGACGGTCATGCTCTGGCCGGGGTCGGCGGCGCCGAGGGACGGCGGCATCGACGTGGCCAGCACCCGGGCCCAGGCGGCGTCCGGTCCGGTGAGCACCGGCCGCCAGCCAGCTCGCGGCGGATCGTCCAGGGCGATCGGCAGGATCCGTCCCCGGGCGACCAGGTCGGCGGCGAAGGCGGCCACCTCACTCAGGTGGTGCACGGAACCGCCGCACACCGGCCCGTCCGGGTCCCACCGGCGCAGCACGGCGTACGCGACGTCGGCCTCGAGGTCGACGGTCGGCACCTGCCAGGCACCGGGCCGTACCTCACCGGCGACCTCACCGATCTCGTCGCGGACCAGTTCCGGCGAGCCAGTTGGCGCACCGCCGCGGGTCGGCAGGGTGAGGGTGGCGGTGCCGAGCGGGGCCGCCACCGCCGGCGGCGGCAGCAGGGTGCGGAGCGTCTCGCCCGCCGCGGCGTACGGGTGGTCCTGCACGCGGGGTCGCCGTCCGGGCCGGCGTGGCGGCGTTGTGGGAGCGGACGAATCCTCCGCCCACAGCGCCAGCCGGCCGGGTTGCGGCGTCGCGGTGTCGATCAGCCAACAGGCGTGCAGCACGAACACGGGCGTTCTCTTCCGCTCTTGACCGCGGGACCGTTCGGCGCCCAAGCATGCCAGCACATCGGCCTCGGCACGATCCGGTGCTCGCGGTTCCTTCTACTGACCGAGGTCACCTCCCTCCTCATGCTGAGACGGTGTCGGCAGTTTCCAGCCTGGGCGTCGTTAGGGATCCGTGGACGGTGGCTGACCTTCACCTGTGCCGCTCGGCCTAGGGATGGGGCGCCCCTGACATGGAACAGCGAGCGAGCTGGCGACAACTGGGACTCCTCAGATGCGCAGCAGATGTGCCGGGGGGCGGGCACATGAGTCTGGACGAGTTGCGCCAGCCTGAGACGGGTTCTGCCGCGAGGCAAGTCGGCGAGCGTGCCCCGCTCAGCTCGGCGGCATCGGCGGAGTCGCCGTATAGCCCTCGGCCGCCAACCAGCTGCGAGCGCGCCCGCGTTGGCGGTCGTTGCAGAACGCATACCACCGCGACATTAGATCGGGCCGATCGAAGAGGGCGTCCTTGAACCGGCGGAAGGCCCCTCGCCCCGAGATCGCGCGGACCAGCCGGTCGGCAAGGTGCGGGTCGTCGACCTCCTCGATGAACGACACCATGTCCTGGTAAGCACTCCGCGAACCTTGGCAGTGCACCCACAACCACCGATCGGTATCGTCGTCCACCTCCTCTCCGGTCTCCTCGGCGTACTCCAGGGCGGACTGGGGCCACACCTCGCTGGTGGTCAGATCGATGCGCCCACCACCCTGAACGGGGTCCCCCTCCAGGATCATGGAGAGTTCCTCCAGGTCCACCGGCAACGGGCGAAGCAGCGGGGTCGGACCGTTGCCGAGCGCTGCGTCGAGGGCCTGGGCCAGTTCCTGGTCACCCTCCCAGCTCCGCTCGCTCAGCGCGTTCACACACTCCACCGCGAGTTCAGCCGATCCGTGGACGCCGCTTCGGACCGCTGCCAGCAAGCCGTCCCCGAGCAGCTGCAAGGAGTCGGCCGGCCACGGCTCATGACTGAGGGCGGCTACCAGTCCAACGCCGTCCCCGCCGACTACGAGTGAACGCAACCGCGTCACAGCTTCGCGATCATCCACTTCGGCATCGTCGCGCACCCGTCCTGCTAGCGCCAGAAGATCGGGTAGCCGCTGTCGGCGATGTGGTCATTGACGCAGGTGGACCTCGTGACCTTCAGCTGTCTCGATGTCAGCGGAGGCGACGCTCAGGAGCCGATCCGCGAGGTGCCGCAGAGCCCGAGCAGCCGCAACCTCGTCGCCGATCTCGGGTACGTCTGCATCCCTCGGATTTCGATGCGTCTCGCCGCGGCTGTCGAGCTCGGTGGTTGCACCGGTGTGAAGGACGGCGTGAGCAGTGGTCGTGGCATCTTGCTCGAACAGATACAGATCCACACGCCAGTTCTTGACGTGAGACCGAGGCGCCGGCGGATTCGCCACCGCGGCGCTTGTGGGCCGGGCGGTGGTCGCGGCCTCTGACTCGGGCAACTCATGGTGACTGATCTGCGCGCCGGGACCGGGGAAGAAGAGCGTCTCTCGCCCGTCGTCGGACCAGCGCACGCGGTAGGGCGGTTTTCCGTGGCTCCCGACCTCGATGATCTCGCCGTCTCGTAAAGGGCCGCTGAGCATGGCGGCTGCCACCACGATCCGGTCACCCACTGCTGCGTCCATGGTTGCTCCTTCGCATCATCATCGAGCAGAACCGCTACGTCATTATTGAGATCTTTGACGATCTGAGATCAGTCTTAGAGACCGTGGAGGGCCGCGCAAAGGGCCCGAAGCACGCAAGGACCGGGACCTTTGTCACCCATCTGGGTCACGAGGCTAGGTGTGTACGGGTCAGCTCCTCCACGCCGGTGACGTCGTCGGAGCAGGGCGGGACCAAAGTCCTGACGATCGACGACCAACGATGATGACGATCGACACCGGCCGGCGACCACGATGGGACTGTCTGCGAAGGGACTCCGATGCCAACGTTCACGCGCGCGGGCAAGCGCGACAACATCGCTGAACGGCCGATGCCCCGGTTGATCATCGTCGGGGTGGATGACTCTGCCGAGGCTGTTGCCGCCGCGAGGTGGGCGGTCCGTGAAGCCGATCTGCGCAAGGATGACCTCCTGCTCGTCCACGCGTACGAGGTGCCGCTCCTGCCGTCGCAGGACATGGCACCCGCCGTCGCTTACGGGCGTCAGGAGGGCCACGTGCTTCTGAACAGAGTGGCATCCAGCCTGGCAATACCACCGAGGATGCATCTCGACCAGCTCGTCGAGATGGACAGCCCGGAGTCCCTGCTGCCCCGGCTGTCGGAGCGGGCGGAGCTCACGGTGCTCGGCCAAGATCGCTGGGCCTTGAAGGGAAGCATGCCGTTCGGGCACACCGCCACCACGGTCGCCAGCCTCTCACCTCACCCAGTTGTGGCGGTGCCTCGCGGCTGGATGTCGCCAGCAAACGACCGCCGCCCGATAGCCGTTGCCATCGACGGGGAGCATTCCTCATCGAGCACCCTGGATTTCGCCTTCACCGAGGGCGGCCTCCGTCAGGTCCCAGTCATGGTCGTTCACTCGGCACCACTATCTGAACTCACCACGGGAGAGCAGGACGCGAGGCTCAATCTGGCTGAGATCCTGGCCGGCTGGAAGGCGGACTATCCTGACCTCGTCGTGGAAACCCTTCTGTTGGCCGGCCCACCCCGGGCAACAGTGCCTCCGGTGTCGGGCGACGCACAGCTGCTCGTTGTCGGTGCTCCTGTCCGCGGTCGCGCCTGGACGCGCTGGATCGGTTCAGTCGCGCGCACCGTGCTTGAGCGTGCCAGGTGTCCGGTTGCGGTCATCCCGCAGCAGCGCCCGCACTCACTGACAGCGAACTAGCCCTCGCACATCTCTCAGGGAAGCAATCGCCGAAGGAGCTCCAACAATCCAGGCGGCCCGTCAACGATGACGTCGGCCTGGTCGATGAGTGCTGGTGGGGCCTCCGCGGAGTCCACCGCGACACGCAGCGCGTCTCCCCCGCGAGTCTTCAACTCCAGCGCCGCAGCAAACGCGGAGAGGTCACCCCGGTCGTCCCCGGCCACAACCACGCAGCGGGCGTTGGACTCGCCGATCACCCGCCGCACAGCATCGCCCTTGTCGCTGCGCACAGCTGGGCGCAGCTCCCAAACCAGCTTGCCAGGTACCACCTCCAATCCGTGCCGGTCGGCGACATGCCGAGCCGCGTCATCAATGGCCGTCGTCCACTGAGCCGGGTCGGCGACCCGCCGCGTATGAACGGCAACGGCATACTGCTTGTCCTCCAGGTAGGCGCCGCTGTCGCGGATGACCGGGCAATGGCGGAGTTCCTGCTGCGCCGCCATCACGTCCGGGCGCGCCGCCTGCAGCCGCCGATCTATCCATACCTGTCCGTCGCGGATCTCTTGGAGGCCGTACAGCCCGAGGCAGCGCACGCGCGGGGCTGCCAGATGTCTGGCCAAGTATGAAACCGGGCGACCCGAGATCACGGCCACGGCGGCGAACCGGGCGGCGAGGCGCTCGAGCAGCCCAACCGCTCCGGGCAACGGTCGTGCCTCGATCGGATTCTCCACGATCGGCGCCAGCGTGCCATCGAAATCGAGGCAAATTGCTGCGCGGTGCGCCTGCGCAGCCACTTTGGCCGTGTGCTCGGTCAGCCGCGTCTCAGCCATCGGCGTCCCGGCCTGAGTCCAGAGGAAATATCCGCCGCGCACCCGGGCGTAGCTCCACCGTCTGGTCACGCACCACGACGGTGATGGGTGCTGCCGGCCCGGGGCGTGAGCTGATGTCGATGCGGTCCTTGGAGAACACGAGATCGACGCGGTGTCCGCGGTAGTGGACGCTGAAGCGCAGCTGCTTGATCTGTGTCGGCATCGCCGGATCGAAGCGCAGGACTTGTCCGTGGGCGCGCATGCCGGTCAGGCAGCGCAGTACGAGGTCCACCGTGCCGGCCATCGCTCCGAGGTGGATGCCTTCCGCCGTGGTGCCGCCCTGGACGTCGGCGACGTCACTCTGCAGTGCCTGCTGCAGGAATCGCCAGGCCTTCTCCGGGGCGTTCCGGGCCAGGGTCCATGCGGTCGTCACGGAGCTGAGCGTGGAGCCGTGGGAGGTGCGTGCCAGGTAATAGTCGACAGTCCGGTCCAGCTGCTCCTCGCTCACGTCATAGCCCAGACCAGCGAGCAGACCCCGGAGTTCGTGCGGCGACAACAGGTACAACAACATCAGTACGTCGGCTTGTTTGGAAACCTTGTAGCGATTCGGGCTGTCGCCTTCAGCTTCAAGGACGCGGTCCAATCGCGCGATATTGCCGTATTTGTCCCGGTAACCGTCCCAGTCGAATTCGAGCAGCAGCTCATAACCCTCGAATTGACTCAGCACGCCGTCGACATGGAATACGACGGTCATCTTCCGGCTGATGTCCCGCCACCGTTCCAGCTCTTCGTCGCCGATCGCCAGCTCTTCGACCAACTCTTGGCGATAGTGGGGCGGAAGCTCCTGTAATGCCTCCAACGCTCGCTGGAGCACCCAGACGGCCATGACGTTGGTGTAGGTGTTGTTGCGCAGGCCCTCGTTTCCCGAACTCGGGTAGCCATCGTGATACTCGTCCGGCCCCATGACGCCGTTGATCTCGTAGCGACCTGCCGCGCGGTTGTAGGTGGCGATGCTGGACCAGAACCGGGCGATCTCGATGAGCAGCTCGGCGCCGGTGAAGCGCAGGAAGGCGAGGCTGCCGGTGACCATGTAGTGCTGCCACACGTTATGTGCGATCGCGATATTGACATGGCGCTGCAGGTGGGAGCGATCAGGCAGCCAGCGCCCTGATATCGGGTTGAGGTGCAGCCTTTGAGTCTCCTCCCGCCCGTTGGAGCCGCTCTGCCAGGGAAACATCGCACCTGCGAAGCCCGCTTCGCGTGCCGCTGCGCGAGCCGCGCCGAGTCGGGCGTACCGGTACTCGAGTAAAGCTGCCGCGAGCCAGGGACGCTGGAAGTTGACATACGGGAAGACGAACAGCTCATCCCAGAAGATGTGACCTCGGTACGCCTCCCCGTGCCAACCTCGCGCCGGCACCCCGACATCCAGGTGCGTGCTGCGTGGCGAGACGGTTTGCAGGAGATGGAAGATGTGCAGGTGCAGGACCGTCGCGGTCCATCCGTTGGCGGTGTCCATCTCGATGTCGTACCGGTTCCAGACGCTGCGCCACGCGTTCTGGTGACTGTCGAGCAGCTCGGCGAAGTCGGGAGCTCTGGCGACCGCCAAGCGGGCGTCGTGGCCGCTCTCGGAGGTCCCGCGGTCGCGCGAGGTATAGAGGGCAACGATCTTCTCGACCGTGACTGACTGCTCCTGCTGGAGCTGCAGGGTGAGGTCGTGGGCAATGAACCCCGGCTCCTCGATGACCGAGCGATCCACTTCGACAATCTCGCCGTCGCGTAGCACCCTGGTGCGGGCGGTGATGGCGATCCGTACCTGTGACTGGTTGGTCTCGACCTGAAGATGGATCGTTTCCTTGTCGACGTCGACCTGGCCCAAGATCGTCAAGTGTTGGCCGTTCAGGTCGCGGTAGCGCTTGACACCGGAATTGACGATCCTGCCGTCCAGGCCGGAGCGGATCTGGATACTGCCCGACCAGTTCTCAGCGGTGAACAACGTCTCCAAGCCGGCAAGGTGTTCGTCTTCCCGGCTGACGAACCGGCGCTGCACCACCTTGGTACGCCGCCCTTGGGAGTCCTGCCAGGTGAACCGGCGGCTCAGTGTTCCATGCTCCATATCCAGTTCGAGGCGGTGGTCTTCGACGCCGGATTGTTGCATGCCGAACCATGGCCCTTCGACGATTCGGAATTCCAGCGGTAGCCAGTTGGGCACGTTGACCAGGTCCTCGTTCTCCACCTCTTGGCCGGCAACGTCGGTGGTCAACCTGTTGTAGAGCCCGGCTACGTAGGTTCCCGGATAGTTGGTGCCATCGGCCTTCGCCTCAGGCACGGCACCACGCGTCACGAAGTACCCATTGCCCAGCGCGCAGAGCGCCTCGCGCAACCCTTGGCGAGCCGGATCGAAGCCCTCGTACACCAGCGTCCAGACGTCGGGCGGCCGCTCAGCGTATCGCCGCCGGATCTCCTCGACGACCTGGCCTTCCTTCAATCGGCCATTGGCGAGCGCGGGAAGGGATACGTCGTCCAGAGTGGTCACGACCAGGTCGGCGCCCGCATCGGCCAGCTGCTGATGGTCGCCAAGCCGGGCGACGCCGATGGCGGCGAATCCGCCGGACTTGGCCGCCTGCACTCCACTTGTCGCATCCTCGACGACGAAACAC
This sequence comes from uncultured Actinomycetota bacterium, assembly GCA_963711015.1. Taxonomy (GTDB): domain Bacteria; phylum Actinomycetota; class Actinomycetes; order Propionibacteriales; family Propionibacteriaceae; genus Microlunatus. The sequence continues at coordinate 21,045 of CAVQCQ010000028.1, read as the reverse complement.
ACCTCCGGGGAAAGCCCGAGTTCCTCCGCCGCGGTCAGAAAGATCAGGGGGTCGGGCTTCCCGCGGGCAAGGTCACGACCAGAGATGTCTGCATCGAACAGCTCCTCCAAGGTCATCTCAGGACGGACGAAGCCGTAGTTGAGGCGTTGTTCTGCGGTGAAGGTGTCGAGTCGGATCCGTTCGAGGAACAGCTTGGCGTTCTTGGACGAGGACGCCGCCGCCACGCGAATCCCGCTCTTCTTGACAGCGAGGATGAACCTCAACGCATCGGGAAAGGCCCGAAACCGGCCTTGGTCGATGAACTGCAGGACGTGCTGGTGCTTGGCCGCCGCGTACTGTTCGATCCGCCGGCCCACATCGGGCACGCCGAAGTACTCAAGCGCGGCCCGGGCACCCGCCATCCGCGGCTTGCCTGCCACCACCTGCTGGTACACCTGGGTCGTGAACCGCTCAGCAGTCCAGCTGGTCCGACCCTGAATGTCACGCCACTCGCCCTCCAGCAGCTCCCTCAGGGCTTCGCGCCATGCCAGTTCGTGCGGCGAGTCGACGATCACCCCGTCCACGTCGAACATCGCACCCTGAAACGCCATGAAGCTCACCTATCGGAGGTCCCGTGTTGTATGCAAGGCCACCTTGTTTGACGTCGAATGCCTGGCGACACAGCTCCTTCCCGATCATTCGGCGCGGCCTCGTTCCGCCGCCAACACGTAGATGTCGCTGAAGATCTTCGAAACCCTGGGTATCGCCATCCCGGCTCCCATCGCTCAGGCTCAACGGCTGTCTGCTTCGGACCAATCACCGGCAACTCATCGGGTCATGGTTGGGGTACCGGCGGCGGCGGCGTCAGTCGACGGCCAGGTCGCGACGGCGCAGCGCCCAGAGCCCGGCAGCAATCAGCGCGGTCGCCGCGGCGAGCAGGCCCAGTAGTGGTCCGGCTGTCACCTCCCCGCCAGGCAGTGTCGGCACATGCGTGAACGGCGAAATGTCGCGTACCCAGCGGGGAAGGTCCAGCAACGGCCCGATCTCGCTGGCCAGGAACGTCGCTACCAACACCACCCAGGCGATCGGCGCCGCGCGCCTGGCCACCCCGTAGAGAGCCATCGTCACTCCGATCAGGACCCAGACGGCCGGCAGTCGAACGACGGCCGCCAGCAGGTTGGAGCCGAAGGTGCTCGGGTCGTCGGTTTGCGCCATCCGGACCAGGCCCAGCGCCAGCCCGCAAGCCAGCATCAACAGCCCCGTTCCACCCAGGGCAATCAGGAGATGACTGGATGCCCACTGGATCCGGCCGACCGGCGTGCTGAGCACCGGATCGGCGCGCGCGGATTCCTCACTCGTCAGGCGGAGTGTCGCGCTGATTCCGTACGCGGCGGCGAACACGGCGACGAAACTCAGCTCGACGGCAAGGAAGGCTTCAGCGACCTCATCCACCCCGCCCAGCGCGATGATCAGCTGACGGGCCACTGGCGAGCCGAGCATGTCGCCGATGCGGGTGAGGATCTGTGCGACCACGACGCTGAGCAGCACGAATGCCGCCAGCCAGCCAAGGAAAGCTGCCCGTTGTAGCCGCCAGGCCAGTCCCAGCGGAGTGGAGAGGAGCATGCCCGCGCGGGCCGGGCCGCGCCGCTGGGGCAGCAGGCCGGAGCCGATGTCGCGGTGCCGGATTAGGAAGATAGCCAGCCCAACCAGCGTGACGCCGAACACCAGTGGCAGTAGGGCGAGCAGCCAGCGGTCCCCCGCGTACGGGCGGACCTGCTGCGCCCATCCAATCGGCGACAGCCAGCTCGGCCAACTCGGCTCGGTCCTGCCGTTGGCATCGCCAACCGCCCGCAGGAGGTACGCGATTGCCAGCCCGCCGACCGCCAACCCACGGGCGGCCCGGGCACTCGCGGTGAGCTGAGCTGCGACCGCGCCGACCCCGGCGAACGCGAACCCGGCGACCGTCCAGGTCAACCCGAAAGCCAGCGAGCCGGCGACCGGCAGGCCAGCGGCGGCGAGGCCGACCGCTGTGAACAGGCCGATCCCCACGACGCCGATGCCGGCGATCGACAAGGCCGCCGCCAGCGAGGCGAAGCGGCCGATCGAGCCGCCGGCGAGCAGCTCGTAGCGGCCGAGCTCCTCATCGGCGCGCGTGTGCCGGATGACGACGAGAGCGGCGAACAGTCCGACCAGTGCCGTACCCAGTCCGATGATCTTGAACACCGAGACCGCTCCCAGCGACGTCGGGTCGTAGATGGGCCCGTACATGGCCACCAGGGCGGGCGTGCTGTTGATCAGATCCGCACCCTGAACCTGGGAGGCGAGGTCTGGGTAGACATCGGCGGTGGCCACGGCGCTGGATGCCGCGACCGCCGCGAACGTAGCCACGCACAACGGCAGCAGGAACTTGTCCCGACGCAGGTTCGTCGCGAGCAGCATCCCGGTGCCTCGGAGCTCGTTCATCGCGACGCGGCTGCTGCTGCGCCCGCTGGCCGGGCGCCCTCTTGAGTGTCGTAGTGGCGCCGGAACAGCTGCTCGAGGGTGGGAGGTGAGCAGGTCAACGTCTTGATCCCGTACGGGCCTAGTTCGTTCAGCAGCGCGCCCAGCTGATCGGTCGGCACCGAGCACCGAACGCGGTTCCCGTCGACCTCCAGTTCGGACACCCCTGGCATGGCAGCGACATCGGGCGGGGTATCGCGCAACGTGACGTCGACGCTGGTGTCGGTGACGTGGCGCATCTCGGCCAGCGTGCCGGTCTCGACATTTCGGCCCTGCCGGATGATGCTCACTCGGTCGCACAGCGCCTCGACCTCTGACAGGATGTGGCTGCTCAGCAGCACCGTCCGGCCGCGGTCTCGCTCGGCATGGATGCAGTCCGCGAAGACTTCCTCCATCAAGGGGTCGAGGCCGGTGGTCGGCTCGTCGAGGATCAGGAGCTCGACATCGCTGGCCAATGCCGCGACGAGTGCCACCTTCTGCCGATTGCCCCTTGAGTACGCGGTGCCCTTCTTGGTCGGATCGAGCTCAAAACGCTGCAGCATGTCATCGCGGCGCGCGGGGTCGACGCCGCCGCGCAGCCGGCCGAGCAGGTCGATCACCTCACCACCGGTGAGCTGAGGCCACAGATTGACCTCTCCGGGGATGTACGCCAGCCGGCGATGAAGGGCGGTCGCATCGGCCCACGGATCACCGCCGAGCAGGCGGACTGTGCCGGCCGTCGGCCGCAGCAGTCCGAGCAGAATGCGTAGGGTGGTGGATTTTCCGGCGCCATTCGGTCCGAGGAAGCCGTGAACTTCTCCCTCGGTGACGGTGAGGTCCAGTCCGTCGAGCGCGCGGGTATGTCCGAAGTCCTTCACCAGTCCACGGACACTGATCACATCCGGCACCACACCTGATGGCATCACGGCTCCTTGTGGTCGGCCGCTGGGGCTCCGCGGCGGGGTTGGCCCAGTCGGCCACGGCTAGCGGCGATCACGATGACGGCGGCCGCGACGTAAGTGCCGAGCAGTACCACATCCACCGTCGGCGAGTCCGCGGTCAGCAGCAAATGATCTTGGGCTGGGGTGAGGCTGGCATGCAGCAGGATGCAGAGCAGGATGCTGTTGGTCTTGTTGTAGAGCCAGGTGTAGAGAAAGGCGAGCACCAACGGCACGACGAACCCGGCCGGCCCGTAGAGAGGGACGTGCCAGATTCCCCACGCCACGCCAAGGATGAGGGTGGCGATCAACGGCGAATGCCGAGACTGCAGACGGGGCAGTGCGAAGCCGCGCCAGCCCGGCTCCTCCTGGCCCCCGAAGATCACCGCCGTAAGGAGGAATGTCTGTAGGTATCCAGGAACCCGATCCGGTAGCGACGACCAGGCGGGCTGCTGGCCGAGGACGGCGAGCACCAGGTTCATTCCGACCATGATCAACACCGGAAGCCCGAGGGCGTACAGGTAATACCGAACCGGCACCCGCCAACGCACGATGCCGCGCGCCCACTCCGACAGCGATCCACCGCTGCGCCAGAGCGTCACTGCGGCAGCTATCGCCGGGCCGAAGCCTCCGATCACGATCACCAGAGTGCGGAGGCTTCCACCAAGCTGCGAGGCGAGCAGCCAGAACGGCCACGACATGGCGTACGCCAAGACGAAAAAGAAGATCAGCGGGTGGCGCCGAGCCACCGATTCACGAGCCGTCGTAGCCGTCGTGGTCATCTCTCCGCCCCTGCCGGTGGTTTCTCACCGCGAATCCGCGCCTCACGTCGGCGCGTTCACGGCAAGCCTGGTCTGGCAGGGTGCGGCCAACCAGGGACGGATGGGGCACGCTGGTGAGGACCTTCGTCCTATCAGGCCGTCGTGCGCCCGAGGCGATAGCTCCCGATCAGGTCTGTCTATGTTGATCTGGCCGTGCCACAATGATCCGACCGCTCATCCGTGTGGGCGTTATCTGGATCATGAGGTTGCGCATTCCGGGGGCCCAAGGGACTCCGCTCGCCGCCCAGAGGCGCACCACCTCGCTGGGTCTTTCTACCCCTTGGGCTCGTCCATGGACCACGACGCTCCACCCCTCGTGGTGTTGCTGATCGATTTCATCGACCTCGAAGGCAACATCGGTTGGCTGGCTCAGCTCCGACAGCGGTCCGTACGGGGAGGTCCGAAAGATCACGCTGTTCTCCTGCCAGACATAGGTCACCGGCAGAATCTCTGGCCCGGCGGTGGCCTGCCAGGCGACGCGGCCGACCGTGCTGGCTTGCAACAAGTCCACGCAGCGGGCCTGCGAGATTCCGCTGAACGTAGGTACGGCCTCGTTGTCATCGGTTCGGTTGGTCATGACGCTCTCCTCGGTGTTCGTCGGCCTGGTCACCGCTCCGTGCGGATCGAGCTGCTCGGCGCCCTCCCGCGAGTTGGAGCGCATCGGACTCAGGCACGTGACCACAGGCATTTCTCGATGATCACTAGTGAACGGGCCCCCTGCTGGAGACGGCAGTGCCGAAAGGCCTTGGCTGTCAGGACCATGGCCCGCTGTGCAGACATTCCACCGACCTGTTAGCAACACAGCCATAGAGGAGGAGTCTGCATGGTCAACGCTTCCCACCGGGCGACATGGCGGGTGTTCGGGGTTCTTATGGCGGGAGCCCTCGTCGGCGTCGTCGGAATTCTCCCCTATGCACTCACGCTGCTCGACCGGCTGCCTGTCAGTGTCGAGGACACGCTGCCCTCGCCGTGGATACTGCTGCCGCTCCAAGTCGGCCAGAGCATGGTTCTGATCGGTGCTGCCACGGCGCTCGGGTTGTGGCTGGGTCCCAAGGTGGGTCTCGGCGCTCCCATGCTCTACGGCTTGCTGAGCGGCGACCGGGAAGCCCGGGTACGACTGCGCGCGCTGATTCTTCCCAGCGTCGTGCTGGGCGTGCTGGCTGGTGTGGCCATCGTGCTGCTCGACCTCTGGGTGTTCGGGCCGAGGCTGGCCGTGGCGGGCAGCGACACTGGCGACCTTCAGCCATCGGCCTGGCAAGGGCTGCTGGCCTCGTTCTACGGGGCCATCCCCGAGGAGCTGCTGTTGCGACTTGGGCTGATGACCCTCCTGGTCTGGGTCGGTGCCCAGTTGACCAGGACCTCGGCTCCTCGGCCCGTCGTGGTGTGGGCCGCGATCTTGATCACGGCGCTGGTGTTCGGCGCTGGACATCTCCCGACCACGGCGGCGGTGCTGCCGTTGACGCCGCTGGTGATCACCCGTGCGCTGCTGCTCAACGGGATCGGTGGGATCGTCTTCGGCTGGTTGTACTGGAAGCGGGGGCTGCTGGCCGCCATGCTGGCCCACTTCAGCGCCGACATCGTTCTCCACGTCGTGGTACCACTGCTAACCCATTGACTGTGCGCACGGCCAGCTGCCCGGCCCTCCCATGCCATCCGGCCATTTGCTACGTCACCGACGAAACGCCCGGGATTGTGGCGTCGTCATTCGCGCCGGGCCAGTGTCGCCCGCGTCAGCGCCTCGATTTCGCTCGGCGCAAGACTGAAGGTGAGGGCCTTGGCGTTGGCGGTGGCCTGAGTCCCGCTCTTCGCGCCCGGGATCGGCAGGACGGAGTCGTTCTCGATCAACCATCGAATCGCGACCTGAGCCGGGCTCATGCCGTGACCGGCACCGATCTCTCGGAGGAGCGCCACCACCGTCGCGACCGACTGCCGCCGGCTCCTGCGGAAGAGAGGCATGAAGCGGCGCAGCCCACGGGGCCGGGCCTCGGCAAGGTACTTGCCGGTGAGCGCGCCGCTGGCCAGGGGCTGGTATGCGATGAGCGTGACACCCAGCTCACGGCAGATGTCCAGCACGCCGTCGGTCTCGGGCTGGCGGTGCAGCAGCGAGTACTGCACCTGGTTGGACGCAAGGGGGACGCCCCGCTGAGCCAGTGCCGCGTGCGCGATCCGCATCAGCTCGGCCGGGTAGTTGCTCACCCCCACCGCCCGGATCTTGCCCGCGTCAACGGCGTCGGCCATCAGCCCCATCAGCCGGGGGATGTCGACCCGCTTGGCGGGGAAGTGGTGCTGGTACAGGTCCACGACGGGTCGCTGCAACCGCGCCAGGCTCGCCTCTAGGGCGCGCGGCACGTCCTCGGCCGTCGCTCGCATCCCGGGCGGGAACTTGGTGGCGATCACTGCGCCCGTTCCGCGGGCCAGCTCGCCCAGCCTTCGCTCGGAGGCGCCGTTGCTGTACATGGCCGCGGTGTCGAACAAGGTCACGCCGGCAGCCAGGCTGGCCTCGAAGGCGCGCGCCTCCTCATCGGCTCCCTCTGCGCCGCCGTAGGCCAGCTTCGCCGGGGTGAGGCGGCCCCATCCCGATGGGTCGCCCCAGGTCATCGCGCCCACGCCCAGCCGGGGCACCTGCAACTGACTGCGACCCAGCGGCCGTGTACTGCTCACGCCCTGCCTCCTCGTGGTCCTGGTGAGTCTGCCGGTGCGCTGCTCGCCATCGCAGCGGGTTGGCGATGTCGACGACAGCCTTGCCGGCCAGGTGGTCGGCTCCGGCCAGGGCCAGCATCTCGAGCGCAGCGCTCCCGTTGGTGCTGTCGAGCGCTTATCAAATAGACAGGTCTGTCTATCACAGTCCAACGTAACAGACAGATCTGTCTGTCCGCAAGCTACGATGTTCCCATGACCGCAACCGCCGTCCGCGCCGCACCCGTCAGCGTCGCCCGCCAGCGGATCCTGGACACCGCGTTCCGGCTGTTCTACGCCCACGGCATCCGGGGCGTCGGAGTCGATCGGATCATCGCCGAGTCCGGCGTGGCGAAGGCGACGTTCTACAAGCACTTTCCGGCCAAGGACGACCTGGTCGTGGCGTACCTCGACAAGGTCGACGACGCCTGGACTGGACAGCTCCGAGCCGCGGCCGCGGCCGCCGGCACCGCGCCCGTCGACCAGCTGGTCGGCATGTTCGACGCGCTCGCGACCGCCTGCCGCCGCGACGGCTATCGCGGCTGCGCGTTCATCAACGCCGCCGCCGAGAACGAGGCGGGAACCCCGATCCACGACCGCACGCTGACCCACAAGGACGCCGTCCGAGCCTGGGTCCGCTCACTGGCCGTGGACGCCGGCGCTCGTGACCCCGACGATCTGGCCCGCGTGCTCACTCTCCTGCTCGACGGCGGGCTGGCCAGCGGCTCGTTGGACGGGCGACCCGACGCTCCGCGGGTCGCCAAGGCCGCCGCACGAGCCCTCGTACGCGCAGCCTGCACTCAAGGGGACTGAGCATTGGTGCTGCGGCGCTTTGGCCGGCCAAGGCGTCGGTGGTCGACGTGGCGCGGGCACTCAACGTGAGCCACGGCAGCGGGTATCGACCTTTCTCGAGCAAGGCGGCGCTGCGGGACGCGGTCACCGAGCGCTGGCTGCATCGGATCACGGCTCCGGTGGAGCATTTGGTGCGACGACGCGGCAAGGCCTCGACACGGCTTCACGATCGCCAGCATCGTCGCGGACGGAATTGCCGCCGGCGAGTTCACGCCTGGAGACCCCGTCGTGATGGGTCGCGTCGTCCTCCAGGCAATAGCCCGTTCCACCACCTCTGCCCTGGCCGGCGAATGGGCCGACCGGGCCACGCTGATCCGCGACCTGGAAGCCGTGTACGCGCTGCTCCTTTCTGGCCTCCGCGACCGCTCCTGACCCCTATCCACCCACCAGCAGAACCGGAACCTCAATGGATCTCGCAGATCGAGTCATCATCATCACGGTGCCAGCTCCGGCATCGGCCTGGCCACCGCACGGCACCTCTCGGCCCTCGGCGCGAACCTCGTATTGGCGGCGCGCGACGCCGACACGCTGCGCGCGCTGGAAAAGGAGCTGCGGGATCGCTCGCCGTTCCCAGCGACGTGACCGACGCGGACGACGCCGCCCGCCTGGTCGAGGTGACGATCGCCCGGTTCGGCCGGATCGATGTTCTGATCAACAACGCCGGCCGCGCGATGGCCAAGCCCGTGGAGCACATCGACCTGGCCGAGTACACCGGGCTCCTCTGGCTCAACGTCCTCGCCCCCTTGCGTCTCATGCAACTGGTCATCGCGCGGATGCGCGAACAAGGCGGGGGGCAGATCGTCAACATCAGCTCTCAGGCGTCGACGAAATACATCCCCTTCATCGCCGGCTACGCCTCGACCAAGTCCGCCCTGAACACCCTGTCCCTTACCGCGCGCGAAGAGCTCGCCAAGGACGGCATCACCGTCAGCATCATCCATCCCGGGATCATCGACACCGACTTCGGCCAGAACACCCCCAGTACCGAACCGGCCGCCCTACGGCGTGACCCCGACGGCAACCTGCTGCCGCACGTCATCGCGCCCACGACCGTCGCCAGCGCCGTCGCCGACATCATCGGCTCCGGGGATGCCGAGCTCGACCTGCTCGAGGCGTAACCGCCGAGGCATCGCGCTGTACCGGTCCGCCGTCGCCGTCGGTGCGCCCTAAAGATGCCGAACACGTTAGAGACTCCGTGCGCCAGCACGGCAAGCAACAGGTTGCCGATGGTGTTGTTGTAGAGCCAACCGACCGAACGGACGACCACCTGTTATCAAGACGCCCTGTTGACGTGCCGCTGCCGTCACCCCCGCAGGGCCGTTGGGGCGCTGACAGCCCCGACTTTCATCGGAGGTCATCCAGTAGCGGGGTCACATGCTCGCCGAGGCGGCTGATGAAGTTCGCCGGGTCATCGCCGTGCGGCATGACGTGAACTTCGTCGACACCGGTCTCGGCGTACGCAGCCATCTGCTCCACAAATGCCTTGCCCCCATCTGGATCAGTCTCGAGGGGACCTAGCCACAGGACACTCTTCCGGATCCGGTCGTAGTCGGCGCCCTCCGAGACGCAGTGGTCGCGAAGGACGTCCAGCTTTGCGCGGATGGCCTGGGGCGAACCTCGGTGCGGGTCGGCAAACAGGTTGCAGGCATCGCCGTAGCGTGCGACGAGGCGGAGCGTCTTCTTCTCACCACCGCCCCCGACCATGATGGGCGGGTGCGGACGGCTCAGCGGCTGCGGCGAGTTCAGCGTCTCGGCGAGTTGGTAATGCTTGCCGTCGTACGGCGCGTTGCTCTCACCCCACATCTGGAGGACGATCTGCAGCGTCTCCTCGAGCCGCTCGAAGCGCTCTTTCAGCGGCGGGAACGGTACGCCCAATGCAGCATGCTCGCGCTCGTACCAGGCGGCTCCCACCCCGAGGAGCGCACGACCGCCGGATAGCACGTCCAGGGTCGATACGGTCTTGGCAAGCAACCCGGGGTGCCGGTAGGTGACCCCGGTGACAAGCAGTTGCAGCTCCACGGTCGAGGTGTGCGCGGCCAGGTAGCCGAGCGTGGTGTATCCCTCGAGCATCGGTCCGTCGGCGTCGCCGGCGATCTGCAGATAGTGATCCATGACGGACAGGTTGTCGATGCCCGCCTGCTCTGCGGCCTCACCAGCCCGCGCGAGCGCAGCACCGATCGCCGCTGCCCCACCGGGGAAGTCGAATCCGACGATGTGCACGCCAAGCTTCATGCAGCGCGTACTCCTTCCTTGCGTACCGATGCGATCGTGCCGGTGTACTTGCCCGCGAGCAGAGGTGTGGCATACCTGCCGCAGCGATCAGCGGACGATCTTGATGGTGCTCCATCGCAGAATGCCTGTTCCGTTTTGCACTGATGACCCTCCTGGTCTGGGTCGGTGCCCAGCTACCAGACCTCGGAAGGTCAGCCTGTCGTGGTGTTGACCGCGACGTAGTCACCGACGCCGTCGAGTTGGTCGATTCTGGTCATCTCGACGGTCAGGGCACCGCCGCCGGATCCCGCCATCCGAGGTTGTTGGCCATTCGTTCGAGCACGCTCACGACCAGCGCGTAGTCGCCGGGGCTGATACCTTCCGCGAGGTCCCGGTTCATTTGTGAGAACACCTCGTCGAGGCGCTGATGCACAGTCCGGCCGCGTTCAGTGAGCTCATACACACCGTTGATCCGGGTCAGCCACCCGCTGTCGGTGAGTTCGGAGAGGGCGGCGGCGGACGCTTCGACCTCATCCTGGGGGAGGAAGGGGGCCAGTGCGGCGTCCAGCTCCTCTTCGCTGGCATTCCCTCTGCTGAGCAGCCTCATCATCTCCCATTGCCGACGGACGATACCGTGCTCCTCGAGCATGTCCCGGTAGTGCAGGTTGATCATGGCGTCGACCAGCTTGAGCCAGAAGTCGAGCGGGCGATGTGGCACCGCCACGAGATGCTGTTCATTCGTTGGACGCTTGCCGTGAGGTCGCGCCGGCGGCGGCATCACTCCGATGAAGTCATCGACCGCCCGCCGCGGGGTGATAGGCAGCGGGGTGCTCCACTGTGACCATCCCACGCGTAGCACGACTTGGGGTGATGCCGTTCCGTCGAGGATCTCGTCACGCACCCGAAGGCGCGTGGCAGGAACCTCCAGCGGTTGGCTCAGCGGGCAGGTGGCGAGTCCCAGCGCAGTAGCCCGGAGCAACACCGCGCTCAGCGCTTCACCCGCGCGGAGGTGGGAGAGCGTGTCATCCGATGCTGTGCCTAGGACCAGGAACGCAGCCTGGTCCGGCGCCGCGCCGATGGGAATCTCGACCTGACCGATGGGGAAGTTGCGGCTTCCGTTCCAGCCGCGGCCAGTCTGTCCGAGCAGGTTCGCGTTCGGTATGCCATCGTCGCTGACTGCCCGTCCCGCCCACAACGCCAGCTCGGACTGATATGCGGGGTCCTCCTCCTGGATCTCAGCGGCGTCCCGGAGCAGAGCACGTAGAGCCTCCCCCTGTTCCTCCTGGTCGACCGCTCGTAAGACGGCACCTCTTTCACTTGCGCACTTGACGAGCTCGTCAAGATACTGCTCGGGCAGTGGAAAGTTGCCGAACGGACGGCGGTCGGTTCGCCGCCTGAAGATCGCTGCTGCGATGTCAACAGCCGTTTCACGAAAGCGCCCGGGCCGCAGTTCAAGCGCCGCCAGGTGGTCCGGCTCGGCCGGATTCGGCAAACGGTGGATCGTCACGTCGACGCCGAAGCTGCTCAGCGCAACCTCGAGGTGGTGCAGCATCGCGCCGCAGCTCAGGATCAGATCCCGTCGATCCGCATCAGTGGCGGGCAGCCAACGGGTCGGGTCCGCGTAGAGATGAAGGCTGGACATGCCGAGCCGGCAGATCCACGGCTGCGTGTTATGGGTCGAGGGTGCTCGGGAGGCTAACGCAATCGCCGCCCGAATGGTCCCCTCGTCGAACACGGATTTCATCACGTGAAGCTCCCACCGTGAGTTGCTCTTGGTGGCCGGCAGGGTGACACCGTCACCGCGTAGTCGGCCCTGACGTCGGAGGCGCTTCCACGGCCCTGGGTTCATCGGTTCCGGTGGTCACGACTCTCGGTGCCGTCGCTCGTCGGTCCGGGCTCCGTGGCACCTTGGTCGAGCCGGAACGGCGGGTATTCGTCGCGCATCAGGGCGACGTAGGCGGTCACCCGGTAGACCCAGCGGTTGATGCCCATCACCAGGTCGAACAGGGACCGTGGGTAGCGTCCGGTGAACAGCACCGCCAGGCCTGCGACGAGCACCAGGAGGCCGAGCAGCGAGATGCCGATCGAGCGCTGATAGTTCTCGGTCGGGGCGCCGTTGGCCACCCAGTACCAGGGGGCCGTGAGCAGGCCCACGATGATCAGCTGCGGGATGGCCAGCAGCCAGGACTTCACCAGAACCAGGCCGCGGGAGAGCCGCTCGGGGTAGTCGACGTCGAAGTCCGCGGGATAGTCCGTCCGGGCCAGGCTGAACGGTGGGTAGCGGTCGGTGCCCAACGCAGAGTAGGAGTAGAAGCCGACCCGCCAGCTCCAGCGCACCACGCCGACGTTGAAGGCGAACAGGGAGCGTGGGTAGCGGCCGGTGAACAAGATGGCGAAGCCGGCGATGATCGTGGTGACCACGAACGCGAACCACAGGAACGCCAAGACAACGTAGTGCGGGATGGCCAGGACCCATTTGACCAGCCACAGCCAGCGCGACAGTGGCTCGGTCAGCTCACCCGTCAGCTGGACGGGGTAGGAGGGCTCGGCCACGGCCAGCCCGGTCTGGTGTGCGGGTACGGCGAGGCACTCGCCGGTCGACGTCACGCCACGTCCGAGTCCGGACGCTCCCCAGACGAGCAACGCCACACCGGCGCCGAGCAGCACGATCGTGCCGACGATGAGCCCGGCGGTGATCGGCCCCAGCAGGGTGGACCGCACACCGGCGGTCAGATCGGCGGCGACCTGGGGGCTGGCGTCGGCGTTCATCACGACCACGACCCAGTTCCCGGACTGGAGTGCAGCCTCGACCTGCTGCGTGCCGGCGCCCTCCGCCGACACGGCCCAGAAGGTCTGGCGCCCGGGAGGCTCAGGCGTACGCGAGCCCGGGACGGTCCGGTAGGTGGCCCGGAACGGAGCGAAGCTGACGCTGATCAGCTCGCTGTGCTCCACGTCTGTGAGGTAGGCCGCGACCTCCGCCCGCGGTGCGATGCCCACGAAGACGGGCTTGGCGGGATCGGCCGGCGTCGCACGCACCATGACACGGGCGGCGTCGGGCCGCGCGGCCGACGGCAGTCGTCGTCGATGATGACGTTGAGGTCCGTTGTCGTCAGCGCGTATGAGCTGACGGCGTAACGCTGCGTCGGAGCGGTGATGAAGCCGCCGTCCCGCTGCTGGACGGCGGCCCAACTCGCGGCAGCCGCCACTCCGGCCAGCGTCAGGCCGAGCAGACCGAGCAGCGCACCGGCCACCATCAGCAGGACATGCCCGGTCCGGCCCGGCGGCTGCTCGGGCGGTGGGGCTTGGGGGTTGAACGGGGACGGTTGGACGATCGTGGCCATTTCGGAGCCTCCTCAGGAACCCGGGATGATCCACACTTCCTCGGGGAGGACGGCCCGCATCAGTGGCGGAAGTCTCCAGTCACCGGGACCAAGGTCGCTAGTGCAAGGTTGATGCGGTGCAGTGCCGAAGTAGTGCCGAAGGGCCTTGCTCGGTCAGGACCATGGGCTGCTGTGCAGACATCGGCCACGTGCTAGCAACAATGCTGTGGCGACGACTCGCACTGACAACCCCAAGAGACGCGTTGCTCGTATAGCGGGGTGGCTGGCGGCTGCTGGCTTCCTGTTCGTCGCTGCCTTTCAGGCAGCACTTGTCCTGGGGGTCCCGTGGGGCGAGTACACGCAAGGCGGAGGCACCAACGGTCCGCTTGCCGCGTCGGGACGGATGGTCGCCGTCGCCTCATCTCTGCTCTCGATTCTGATGGCTGGCGCGATCCTGGCGAGGGCCGGAGAGGGTCCGTTGCGCCGACTTCCGGGTCGTGTGGTGACCGTGCTCGCGTGGATCACGACGGTATTGGCGATGATCACCGTCGTTCTCAACATCATCACGAGAAGCGCTGCCGAGCGAGCCATCTGGGCCCCCGTGTCGATCATGCTGTTGCTTCTGGTCATCACGGTCATGGTGACCACGCGTCGCACCTCGTAGCGGCACCTCCAGCAACTCGGGTAGCCGCGTTTATCGGATATCAGCCAGGCCGTTGGTTCCGGCCAGCACGTCTTCCTGCAGGATCTGGTGCGCCTCTGCGGGCTCCTCGAGCAACGGGCTGTGGGCCGAGATGTCGAACTCGTAGAAACCTTTCATCGGGGCCTCGAGCTTGCGAAAGTAGTCGCGAGCCAGCTCGGTGGCGCAGGTGTAGTCGTACCTGCCTTCGAGGAAGTACACCGGGATCTCCAATTTGGGAGTCCTCTTGCGCAGATCTATCCGGATCAGCTGGTCCCACAGCCCGAAGCTGCGCGAGAACGCTCGTCCCCGCCACAGGTTGACCTTCTCCCGAAGGCTGTATCCATGGAATCCCCAGGACGGCAGGAAGATCCCGGTGATCACCGACTTCATGTCGTGGGTGGTGCCGACTCCGAGTTGATGCATCGCCTTGTCCCGCAGCTTCAGGTACGCCTCCGGGGTGCCGGTGGTCGTGCTCACTGGAGCGGCCTCGAGGTCATGCACCATCGTCGTGTCCCCGCGCCGGCGATACTCCGCGAGCATGTAGTCGTACGCGATCTTCTCCGACTCCAGCTGGTGCACCACCTGCGCCATCCCCAGGTAGGCGTGGTAGCGCTCCGGGGATCGCTCGGCGGCCTGGATGGCGATCAGACTGCCCCAGGAGTGGCCGAGCAGGTAGATCTTGTCCTGGTTGAAGCGCTGACGCAGATAGTCGGTGACTGCGAGTGTGTCGGAGATGAACTGCTCGATGGTCATCGTCTCGGGCGGAATGTCGGGGTCATAGGACAGGGCGGTTCCGCGCTGATCCCACCAGACCACGTTGAAGATGTCCTCCAGCTGGGGCGGGTAGTGCTCGGTCAATAGGTAGTCCGGCATGCCCGGCCCGCCGTGAACCCACAGCAGTACCGGGTTGCGCTCACTCATGCCGCGAATGACCATGCCTTGTTTGACTCCGTTGATGTCGACCCAGATCTTCTGCGAGACGCTGCCGGGCAGCGGGCCGTCGGCGTCGCGGAAGGGCCGCGGGGCGCCGGTGCTCCAAACCCGGAGCCAACCGGCGAGCCCCAGCGCAGAGACCACCACGACGATCACTCCTAGCAGCGCCACGCGCCTGAACCGAGACACACCTTGCCTCGGCATCCGCTGTTCGTGTGCTCGGCTCACCACAGCCCGTAGATAGGGCCGACAAAGAAGAACGTGACGAAGCCGATGGTGTTGATGAAGCCGTGCGCAAGGATCGCGGCCCACAGGGTGTGGTACCGGTAGCGCAAGACGCTGTAGAAGACCGAGTCGACCGCGCTTGCCACAACGCCCACCGGGCCGTATTCGGTGTGGAGCAGGCCAAAAAGGACCGCGGTCAGCACGAAAGCGACGACCAGGCGGATTCCTGCAGCGCCGACGAGTTCGGTCATGCGCGTCTGGACGAACCCGCGGAAGGCCAGTTCCTCTGCGAGCGCCGCAACCGTCCAACCTAGCGCCACCCAGATGAGCAGCATGGTGAGGTTGCCCTGAAGCCCAGAAAACTGGCTCGTGTCCTGGGTTGTGCCGCTGAGGCGATTCACGATCGGCTTCAGCAGGCCGATCTGCACCAGAGACCAACCGGCAGCGAAGATCAACATCTTCCCGGTGAAGGCCCACGGGCGGGCGACGCGATGAAACCCCATCGTGGACAGGCCCTCACGCCGGAGCAGCAAGGACAGGACCATCAGGGCGAGGATGACGAAGGTGGGGATGGCCAGGTCAAGCAGTACGGCCGCCGCGGCCAGGGCCACCTCCACGCCGGCTACCACGCGCCACCGGCCACTGTTCAGCGCTCTGGACGGGAGCTTGTCGCTCCGCGTTGGGTCAGGGCCGGTGACTGTCGTGCTGCCCATGGCGGCCTTCCTCTCATGCGCGACACGACGGTGAGCTACGACCGTTCCCGATGGCCGTCGTATCGCTCCAATCCACGATCAGTCGCGGCGAAACCGCCCGGCCAGAGCCGAAAGCAACCCTGCTTGAAGGACCTCCGCTGAGTTTGCTGGGGACGAAGGACCCTCACCGGACCAAGGCACCGCGCCTAGCGTGATCGTGGGAGGCGTCATGACTGAGACTCGGCGAGACGCACGGACGGCTCGGCCGCGCGGCCCAGCGCGGAGCGAGATGACCATGAGGTCGCTTGGGCCGTTCTTCGCTCTGGCCTTCGGGCTGGGGTGGGGTGTGGCCGCTCTGCCGATTCTCTTTCCCGAGCAGATGGAGGCCATCTTTGGGCCGGTGAGCGGAACCCACCCGCTGTTCATTTTGGCGGTGTACTCACCCGCCATCGCCGGTGTCCTTCTGGTCTGGCGGCACTACGGGATGGCTGGCCTTGGACGCTTTTTCCGCCGCCTCACCCTTTGGCGGATGCCCGCCGTTTGGTGGCTGCTGCTTCTCGTCGGCATTCCTGCGGTCAAGTACCTTGGTGCTGCTCTCAATGGCAAGCTCGGCGAGCCGTTCCCGTTCTCGCCCTGGTACCAGCTGCTGCCGGCCCTGCTGATCGTGCTGCTCATCGGACCCGTCGAGGAGCTCGGCTGGCGCGGCGTGGCGCTTCCGCTGCTGCAGCGCCGGTTCGCGCCACTGTGGGCCAGCCTGATTCTCGGTGCTGCCTGGGGCCTGTGGCATTTCCCCGCGTTCCTGCTCAGCGGCACCCCGCAGAGTGGCTGGTCCTTCGGCCCGTACGTCATCGGTGTACTGGCACTGGGCGTGATCGTGACCCCGATGTTCAACGCCGCACGAGGCAGCCTCCTGATTCCGGTGCTCTTCCACTTCCAGGTAAACGGTCCGGCATGGCCGGACGCCCAGCCCTGGGAGAACTACCTGTTCGCGATCCTCGCCATCGTGATCGTGGTGATCAATCGGCGCTCGATGTTGCATCGTGACTCAGCGGTAACCGAAGTGCTCCTGCCCGAGAAGATGCGATCAATGTAACTTCGCAGTATTCAGACGGGCTGCTACGTGCCGGCCGAGCAGCCTGGTCGGCATGATCTTGACGCTGCGTTCGGGGATACCTAGCCCCAGCCTGATCCTGACAGTCTGATTTGGCCCCAGGGTGACGGTTTGAAGTGGCCCCATCTGGCTGCGGCCGATCCTGCTCGGCTCGGCGGCTGACCGACACGCCGGAGCGGTTGTGACGGTTTCGATCTGGCCCCACCTGACGGTGGTGATCAACAGAGTTGTTGTTGATCATCGAGAGGGGCCGGGGTGGAGTTGTTCGCGGCGATCCGTCGGGATCGGCGGGTGGAGGATCTGTCGATCCGCGATCTTGCCGTCAGCACCGACCGCCTGGTCGCGATCAATGACCCCACACCCGTCGATGGATCCTGACAAGCCCAGGCGGCGGCACGTCTGGGTCGATGTCAGTGGCGGTTACCGATGTCCCGGTCTGGTGATGCCTGGCGACGTCGCGACGAGAGCTGGGAAGGTTATGTCGCGGTCGTCCGCGAGGGGTCGGTGCTGATCACCTGGGAGGCGGCCGCGGACCTTCATCCGGTGCGGGATGACCGTTGGCAGCGGCCGCGGTGACCGGTACACCTCAACCGCATCTCGCTCTGATCCGTAGTTCGGCTGGGCGACCGCTCACTGATCGGTGCCGGCCCCGAGCGTTTTCCACAGATCCGCTCGTCTGCGGGTGCATCCGGGTGGCTGGATGAGCAGGAGATCGGAAGGGCTGATGGACACCGAACGGTTCGACTTCGAGACCTTGGAGACGGTGGCCGGGGTGGTGCGGCTGCTGCACCAGGCGGCAGCGCTGGCCTGGTCAGCGGCCGATGATGAGGGCCCAGGCTCGGCCCGCCAACTGTTCGCGCTGAGCGTCGACGAGGCTGTCGACCAGGCACGGGCGCTGCTCCCCGTCAGGGCCAATCTCGCGGGGCCAGTGCCGATCGGCGACGACCCGACCGGACTGCTGCGATCCGCCGACCAACTGCTCCGTCGGCTGACGACCCCGGCCAGCCCGCCCAGCCTTCATCAGTTGCAGATTCGCGTGGCCGATCTGGTGTGGGAGGCGAACACCGGTGCCGGCGGCTGACCGCCGCAGCATCGGCGAGCTGGTCGCCGACTGCGATCTCCTCACCCGGCAGTCGCTGTTCGACCTGACGCCGGACGATGCACCCGCGATGGTGCGAGCCTGGCCCAGCTTGGCCCAGGCCGCAGCCAGCCTGTTCAGCGTCCTGCCGCCGGATGCCGACAGCATGTCTGCTGTCCCGATGGCCCGAATCGCCGAGGTCGGCTCCGCCATCGGCCGCTCAGTGGCAACCGGCCACTGGCCCGGCTCCGGACCGGCAGCGGAGGCCCTCGAGGAGATCACGACCAATCTCACCCGGGCCGCGACCATGATCAGCCGACCAGACCACGGTCCGGGCGACCTGGCCGATCAGCTCGGCGGCGGCGGTCAGCTGGCCGGAACCCAGCTGATCCACGCGGTGTACGTGACAGCGCACGCCGTTTCGACGGCACTGGCGGGATACCAACACGACCTCGAACACACGCTGCGGCTCGCCCCCATGCGGCGGGAGCCCCACGCGGAGCGGCCCAACGCTCTGGAGATCGAAGCCGCCGCCGGGATGCGCGCCCGCTTCGACGTCATCGAGCAGCTCGCCACCGGCCATGTCGCCCCGCACCAGGAACATGCCCGTCAGCCATTACCTGCCGACCCGGGCCGGCCCGCCACCACCCGACTGGAAGCGGCCCTCGCTGTCTGGGACGTGCAGGCGCACCGCACCCTCGCCAGGCAACCAGACCCTGCCGACCTAGTGCGGGTAGCCCGGGTCCAAGCCCTGATCGCCACCACCGCCGGCATCATCATCCAGGCCGCCGTTCGGCGCGGCGAGCTCGATCCCCGCCTGTTGGAGCGATTGACCCCGGCTCTTGAAGCCGCCCAGCTCGGCTGGGCCCGCACGGCCCGACGCTGGGGCGAGCTGACCAACCCGGCCAGCCGCACCGATCCCGCGCTGACCGACGCTGCCGCCGAACTACGTGCCGTCATCGCCGCCGCCACGGCCAACCGGACCGGCTGGGCCGCGCCGGACCAGATCGCCGAACGCGTCGACCTGACCGCCGCCATGCGGGCGCTCCAGCTCAGCATGGCCGCCGGCCTGGACCTGGCCTACGTCAACCGAGACGTGGCAGCCGACCATCCCGGCCTGGCCGCGCCGGCCCGGGTGATCGCGATCCGCGCCCTAGGCGAAGCCGAAATTGCTGCCGAGCAAGGCGACACTCGTTACGAAGGACTCACCTGGGCAACCCCGAAACAGATCGCCGCCAACCAGGTGATCCCGCTGCCCGAGCCGGCCCGACGAGGACTCGTCGACATCACCGATGACGTGATCACCGCAGCGACGCACGCAGTTGCCGTCGCCGGTGACCTCCATCGGTGCGATAGGCCTCCGCCCGACCGGTCCGGCTCCGCGCCCCGTCAGCCGCGATCGTATGGGCAAGGCGCTGGCCCGCAGGATCTTGAGCGAAACGCGCCCCCACGATGAACCTGCCGATGTCCAACGCCAGCCCAAGAATCACCCGCATGTCCCAAGCCGTGGCCACTGGCGGACACCTCTTCTGCGCGTCGCCCGCCCAGCCAACGGGGTTTGAGCGGTGGGCAATCGAGCCGTCTTTCAACCGGAGGCCCGACGTCATCTACACGCGGGACCTCGATCTAGGGAAAGGAGACACGGCATGGATCGCCTTCTGACAGTGGACCAGGCGGGAGAACTGCTGAATACGGGCCCTCGTTTCGTTCGCCGTCTGATCGCGGAGCGGCGAATCGAGTTCGTCCACGTTGGTCGACACGTCCGGATTGCCGAATCCGCGCTGGCCCGTTTTGTCGAGGCCGGCTCGGTTCCAGTCATGACAGATGCCGGAGTTCGCCGACAGTGAGCGTCGGTCGGCGTCATACAGGTAGCCTCCGGCAGCTGCCATCTGGACGCATCCAGGTCCGCTATACCGGGCCGGACGGACGCCGCCGGACGGCACCGCAGACCTTCCCCAACAGGACCATCGCTCGTCGCTGGCTGGCACTGACCGAGGCCGACATGGTGCGCGGCCAGTGGCGTGACCCAAGCACCACGACGGACACGCTTGGTGCCTACGCGCTTCGATGGGTCGTCGAGCGCGAACTGTCCGACCGCACGCGGGAGCTCTACTTTGGGCTCCTTGAGCGACAGGTGCTGCCGTCACTCGGCAATGTCGATTTGGGGCGGATCACCCCGGCACGTGTCAGGACGTGGAGGCAGGATCTGCTGGACTCCGGCACCGGTCCAAGCACGGTGGCCAAGGCCTACCGCCTCCTCCGTGCGGTGATGAATACAGCGGTGGATGACGAGGTGATCAGCCAAAACCCGTGCCGAATCAACGGCGCCGGACTTGAGCCGACTCCGGAGCGTCCGGTGATCACCGTCGATGCGGTCCTCGCGTTGGCGGACGCGATACAAGATCGCTATCGGGCGCTGATTCTGCTGGCCACATTCGGCTCCTTGCGCTGGGGTGAGCTGATGGGTCTGCGGAAGTCTGACATTGACCTCGGTGACGCGACGGTCACCATCGAGCGCTCCGTCGCAGAGGTCGGCCGATCGCTGGTCATCAAGCAGCCGAAGACTGCGGCGGGGATACGGACCATCGCGCTGCCCCGGTCCCTGATCCCCGAGCTCGAGCATCACATCGACCGCTATTCCGAGGCGGGTCCTGACGGTCGGCTATTCGTCGGGCCCCATGGGGTGACCCCGTCCCGTCACAACTTCGGAACCATCTGGCGTCGAGCGAAGAATGCGGTCGGCGACCTCGTGCCGTCCAACCTGCACTTCCATGATCTCCGACATGCCGGAAACCACTTCGCCGCGTCCTCGGGCGCCAGCACCCGCGAGCTGATGGGCCGTCTCGGGCACGCGAGCATGCGGGCAGCGCTGATCTATCAGCACCGCACGATGACGCGCGACCGGGCCATCGCGGAGGCTCTCGACGCACTAATCGAACAGAGCCAGTCATGAATATTGGGCACGTTTTGGGCACGCCGTGCTTGGGGCGTCCGGACGTTCGATGAGTAGCAGCTTGGCAAAGCGGTCTTGACCAGGGGTAATGCTATG
>CAVQCQ010000027.1:0-180980 GCA_963711015.1 uncultured Actinomycetota bacterium | reverse complement strand
AATCCCCGGATCCCCATAGCCCAGCGGCTCGCCTTCGGCGATGCGGAACATCTCGCGCACCAGATCGAGTCCGGTTACCTCCTCCGAGACCGGGTGCTCCACCTGGAGCCGGGTGTTCACCTCCAGGAAGCTGATGGTGCCGTCCTGCCCGACCAGGAACTCGCAGGTCCCGGCGCCGACGTAGCCCGCCTCGGTCAAGATCGCCTTCGACGACGCGTACAGCCGCTCCTGCTGATCGGTCGACAGGAACGGGGCGGGCGCCTCCTCCACCAGCTTCTGGTGCCGGCGCTGCAGCGAGCAGTCCCGGGTGGAGACGACCACCACGTTGCCGTGCGTGTCGGCCAGGCATTGGGTCTCCACGTGCCGCGGTCGGTCCAGGTAGCGCTCGACGAAGCACTCGCCGCGGCCGAACGCCGTCACCGCTTCCCGGGTCGCCGACTCGAAGAGCGACGGGATCTCCTCCAGCGTCCGGGCCACCTTGAGCCCTCGGCCGCCGCCGCCGTACGCCGCCTTGATCGCGATCGGCAGGCCGTGCTCGGTCGCGAAGGCGACCACCGCGTCCGCGTCCTCCACTGGGTCGGGCGTGCCCGGCACCAGCGGCGCGCCGACCTTCTGGGCGATGTGCCGAGCCTTGACCTTGTCGCCCAGCGCGTCGATCGCCGCCGGCGGCGGCCCGATCCAGATCAGTCCGGCATCGATCACCGCGGTGGCGAAGCTCGCGTTCTCGGCCAAGAAGCCGTAGCCGGGATGAATGGCGTCCGCCTCGCTCCGCCGGGCGATGTCGATGATCTTGTCGATGTCCAGGTAGGTCTCGGCCGGAGTGCTACCGCCCAGCGCGTACGCCTCTCCCGCCAGCCGGACGAACAGCGCGTCGGAGTCGGGTTCGGCATAGACGGCGACACTGCCGAGCCCGGCATCGGTGGCCGCTCGGATCACGCGAACGGCGATCTCACCCCGATTGGCGACCAACACCTTTGTGATGCGCACGGTCGTCACTCTAGCGACGCGAGACCGAACCTGATCCGGTCTCCGGGCCGGATCTGGGCCGCGTGGTCGGCGGCCTTGTCAGTAAGCACCCCGATCACCGGGTAGCCGCCCGTGACCGGATGGTCGGCCAGGAAGATCAGCGGCTGCCCGGACGCCGGCACCTGGATCGCGCCGCGGATCAGGCCCTCGGACGGGAGCTCGTCGGAAACGGACCGGGTCAATGGTGGGCCGGCGAGGCGCACGGCCACCCGATTCTGATCCGGCGTGGCCAACCACTCGCGGCGGTGATCAGGTCGGTCCATGCTCGCGCGGAGAACCAGTCCTGCCGCGGGCCGGCGCTGAGGTCCAGCGTCTTGCGCGGCTGGAGGGGCGGAGCCACCTCGACGTTCGGCAACGGCCGAGATGTGCGGCCGACCTCGAGCTCCTGGCCGGCCGCCAGCGGAGGTGGGCCGAGTCCCGAAAGCACGTCGTAGCTGCGGCTCCCCAACGTCTTGGCGATCTTGATCCCGCCGCGTATCGCCAGGTAGTTGCGGACGCCGCGGTCCGGCCGATTCAACTGCCAGCCGCCGGGGCCCTCGCGCGGGTAGATCCCGGAGAACGAGCCGGCCAGCCCGACGGCTCCGGCCGGGACCGTCGTCCGCGGGTCAGCGCGCCGTGACACCCTCAGTCGGTCGTCCTCACCGACGAGGTAGCCGAAGCCGGGGGCGAAGCCGCAGTACGCCACCGTCCACTGCTGGCCGGTATGGGCCGTGATCACCTCGTCCCGTGCTGAGGCCGGTCTGCCGGCACACCTCGGCAAGATCATCTCCGTCGTAGTCGACGCGAATCGTGATCAGCTGCTGGTCCGCCGGTCCGAGGTCTGTAGGGGGCAGGGTGAGAAGCCGGCGCCGGTCACGATCGGTCAACGGAGCGCGCAACCGGAGCAGCAGGGTCCGGGCACCGAGAACGACCTCGACCACCTGCGCGATCTCGTGCTCCACCACCGGTCGCAGCGCCAGGGCCTCGGTCGTGCCGTCGCACTCCAACAGGACCGCCGCTGCGCCGTACGGCAGCAGCCGACGGGTCACGGTGGGTCCACGAAAGGGGCGATGGTCACGGCCGCCGCCTCGAGAGCATCGCGGACGGCTCGGGCCATCGCCATGGCGTTCGGTGAGTCCCCATGTGCAGAAGGACTCGGCAACGCCTTCTCGGGCAGCGCGGAGGGCGCGTTCCGCTGCCTCCGCCGGATCGTCGAGCACGGCGCCTGGCTCGCGGCGTCGATCAGCCGGCCCGCCGTGGTGTACCCGCGGTCGACGAAGTACTCCGTGACCGGGCGCAGTTCGCGGTCGGCCGCGATGCGCAACA
This sequence comes from uncultured Actinomycetota bacterium, assembly GCA_963711015.1. Taxonomy (GTDB): domain Bacteria; phylum Actinomycetota; class Actinomycetes; order Propionibacteriales; family Propionibacteriaceae; genus Microlunatus. The sequence continues at coordinate 178,649 of CAVQCQ010000027.1, read as the reverse complement.
GGGCGGATCCGGGGAGGCCGAGGACCGGCAGAGCCGGGTCGTACGCGATCACCGCGTTCACGACCGCGGTTGCCTGGGCGTCATGATCAACTGTCGTGTTGTAGAGCGCGCCGTGCGGCTTCACGTATCGCACCCGCGACCCGGACGCGCGAGCCAGACCGTCAAGCGCGCCGATCTGGTAGAGGACCGCCGCCATGAGATCGGCGGGCGTCATGTCGAGGAAGCGTCGGCCGAAGCCGGCGAGGTCCGGGTAGCCGACCTGGGCGCCGATCACCACGCCGGCCGCTGCCGCCAGCCGGCACGTCGTCAGCAGGGTCGCGGATCTCCGGCGTGGAACCCGCAAGCGACATTGGCGCTGGTGATCATGGTCAACATCGCCTCGTCATCGCCGAGCGTCCACCGCCCGTAGGACTCGCCGAGGTCGGCGTTCAGGTCGACGGGCTTGCTCACTCGCCGACGAAGATGCAGAACGGATGCCCGGCGGGATCCGCGTACACGAACAGCGGCTCGTCCTCGTCGTCGGAGCGGTCGAAGAGCAGCGTCCCGCCCAGGCCGAGCACCCGCTCGTGCTGCCGATGTAGTTCCTCGACGTCGGGCACCGTGGTGTCCAGGTGCAACATCTGCGGAATCGTCTGGTCGGGCCAGGTCGACCGCGGCTGCTGGTCGACCTGCTGGAACGCGATACCGATCCCGCCCTCTCGGTTGCGGAGCACCAGCCAGTCCTTGCCGTTCGGGTCCGGCTCTCCGGCCGGCGGCGGCTCATCGCCTTCCCGGTACATGAACCCGAACACCTCGCGGTAGAACTCGGCCAGTCCGCGGGCGTCCTCGGTGTCGAGCACCACCTGCCTGATCGTTGGATAGCTTTTCGTCACCCAGCGATCGTCTCAGAGGCCTCTGACAGCGATCGCCATCAGGCGGCTGGAGGCCCGACTCAGCAGTCGGCCGAGCCGAGAGGCTTCACCGGCTGCGCCACGACGGGCTCGTCACTGCGCCTCGCGACCGCCAGGCACGAGTCGGGGGCCCTCACGACCCCCCTTGCACCCCCCGCGCCGCGCCGAAAACATACGGGCGCGCGGCCGGCTGACGAAGGTGCGGCCGGGGAAATAAGCGGGACCCCCTCCAAGTATGAGTTGGAGGGGGCCCACGGGATGGCCAGAGTAAGCGACATCTCCAGCCGACCAGGCGACCCGGCGAATCCCAGCGGCCCATCGCCGGCCTCTGCGGCAAGTTGCCTCGCCGTTCGGATCCTCGGTTCGTCCCGATCCCGCTCTCCCTTGCGGGAGGGCGTAAGAGAGTTCTACTCCCTCCTGGGAGGCCCCGCAACCCAATACAGAAAAGAAATCCAAGGAGTTTCCTGTCCACCGATCCGTCCACAGATCTGGACGCTGCCATGCACCGAAATGATCAACTTCTCCACAGCTCGTCGCGTCGGATTGTGGACATCGTCGCGGGCAGTAGGGTGACGGCGTGGAGCCGGAACCGGACACCAAGGACTGGACGTGGACCCTGACCCGTCGTTGCGAGCAGTGCGGCCTGTCTGCGGGGGATCTCAGCTCGGACGAGATCGGGTCCCGGGTCTTCATCGCCGCTGAGGAGTGGGTGCAGATCCTGAACTCCAGCCCGGCCGTCGCGGAACGGCCGCGGTCCGACGTCTGGTCGCCGCTGGAGTACGGCGCACATGTGCGGGACGTCCTTCGGTTGTTTCAGGCCCGACTCGACCTGATGCTGGCCGAGGACGATCCGACGTTCGACAACTGGGACCAGGACCAGGCGGCGATCGATGAGCGCTATCGCGAGCAGGATCCCGAGGTCGTCGCCGCGGAGCTCGAGGCCCTTGCCCAGAGCTTCGTCGACAAGATCAACCGGCTGACACCCGAGCAGCTGACCCGCACCGGTCGGCGCTCCAACGGTTCCGAGTTCACCGTGGCGACGCTCCTGCAGTACTTCTTGCACGACGTGGTGCACCATCTGTGGGACGTGACCGGGCAGCAGGACGCGACCGCCTCGCTGGCTCTCGAGTAGTTTCGGGGGGTTCAAGGGGGGTCGTCCCCCCTCGCTCGTCTACTGGAGTAACTAGCGCGTCGGCCGGCATGGCGGCCAGGTCGGCGCGGCAGCGCTCCTCCAGAGCAGCGAGCTCGGCCAGCGCCTCGTCCAAGTCCCGGCGCTTCTCCTCCAAGACCCGTCGGCGCCGCTCGATGTCGGCGATCAGGAACTCCAGCTGTCCCCGCTCACCAGGCTGCTCGTCGTAGAGGTTCAGGACGTGGGCGATCTCGCTCAGGGTGAAACCAAGCCGCTTGCCGCGCAGGATGAGCTGGAGCCGGACCCGCTCGCGATCAGAGAAGATCCGGGTCGTGCCGATCCGTTCCGGTGCGAGCAGCCCCCGGTCCTCATAGAACCGGATGGTGCGCAGAGTGGTGTCGAACTCAGCGGCCAGCTCGCCGATGCTCCAGGTGCGATCGGTCACAGGGCCGATACTAGACCTTACGTTGACGTAAACGTCAGGCTACGATAGGCCGTATGCCTGGCGATTTCGCGCTCGACGACGAGCACGAGGACTTCCGGGCGGTTGTCGCAGACTTCGCGGCCCGGGATCTGGCCCCTCATGTCGAGCGCTGGAACGCCGCGCACGAGGCGCCGCTGGAGGCGATCAAGCTCATGGCCGACCTCGGCCTGTTCGGGCTGAGCGGACCGGAGGAGTACGGCGGCGCCGGCGACTTCACCAGCCTGTGCATCGCGATCGAGGAGATCGGCAAGGTCGATCAGTCGCTCGGCATCACGCTCGAGGCCGCAGTTGGTCTTGGTATCAACCCGATCGCCCACTTCGGCTCGATCGAGCAGAAGCAGCGCTGGCTGCCCGACCTCGTGGCCGGGCACGCCCTGGCCGCGTTCGGGCTGACCGAACCCGAGGCCGGAACCGACGCCGGTGCGACCCGTACCCGCGCGGAGCTCCGCGACGGAGCGTGGGTGATCAACGGCAGCAAGCAGTTCATCACCAACTCGGGCACCGACATCACCTCGCTCTGCGTCGTCACGGCCCGCACCGGCACGAAGGAGAACGGCAAGCCGGAGATCTCGGCCATCGTCGTGCCGGTCGGAACACCGGGCCTGGTGGTCGAGCCGGCGTACGCCAAGCTCGGCTGGCACGCATCGGACACCCATCCGCTCACCCTGACCGGGGTGACGGTCCCTGAAGATCATCTGCTGGGTGTCCGCGGTCATGGGTACTCTCAGTTCCTGTCCACCCTCGACGACGGTCGGGTGGCGATCGCCGCGCTGGCGTTGGGCTGCATCCGGGCCTGTCTCGAGCTTTCCGTCGCGTACGCGGGCGAGCGGGTGGCCTTCGGCGCCCCGATCGGCCGCAAGCAGGGAGTCGCCTTCCGGATCGCCGACCTCGACGTGATGGCGGCAGCGGCGCACCAGCTGGTCTACGCCGCGGCGGCCATGCGGGACGCCGGTGGCGATGCCCGCAGGTTCAACCGGGCGGCGGCGATCGCCAAGCTCTATGCGACCGAGTCGGCGGTGACCGCGACCCGCATCGCCACCCAGGTGTTCGGCGGCTACGGGTTCATGGAGGAGTACCCGATCGCGCGGTTCTATCGTGACGCCAAGGTGCTGGAGATCGGCGAGGGCACCTCGGAGGTGCAGCGACTGTTGATCGCGCGCCGGCTCGGGCTGCCGGTTGAATAGTGCCGAGTTGTCAGCGTCGGTGGTCGTCATAGCAACCACTCACGCTGACAAGTCGGAGAAAGGGAGTCGATGACCGAGATCGAGGCCGCCCGGGAGCGGACGCTCGCCCTCTCGGACCGGGCGGCCGCGAAGCTGGCTGCGGCCAACAAGCTCTTCGTCCGGGACCGGATCGAGCTGCTCTTCGATCCCGAGACCTTCACCGAGGACGGCCAGCTCGGCAACGCCCTGGCCGACGGACTGCCGGCTGACGGCGTGGTCACCGGACGCGGCCTGGTCCAGGGCCGGCCTGCCGTCGTCGTCGCCAACGACCCGAGCGTGAAGGCGGGATCCTGGGGCGCCCGGACGGTCGAGAAGATCATCCGGATGACCGAGGTGGCGCTCCGCGACGAGCTGCCGATCTTCTGGTTCGTCGACTCCGCGGGTGCTCGGATCACCGACCAGATCGACCTGTTCCCGGGCCGGCGCGGGGCCGGCAGGATCTTCCGCAACCAGGTGGCGCTTTCCGGCAAGGTGCCCCAGATCTGCTGTCTGTTCGGGCCGAGTGCGGCCGGTGGGGCGTACATCCCGTCCTTCTGCGATCTGGTGATCATGGTCGAGGCCAACGCGTCGATGTATCTCGGGTCGCCGCGGATGGCCGAGATGGTCGTGGGGGAGCGGGTCACCCTCGACGAGATGGGCGGCGCCCGGATGCACGCGGAGGTGTCCGGCTGCGGTGATCAACTGGCCGCCGACGACGCGGAGGCGATCGAGCAGGCGAAGCAGTACTTCAGCTATCTGCCGCAGAACTGGCGGTCAGCCGTGCCGCAGTTCGACGCGAGTCCGCCCGCCGTCGCGTTCCGTCCGGATCTTGTGCCGGCTACGGACTCCGCCGGCTATGACATCCACACCGTGATCGACGCCCTGGTCGACGAGGGGTCGTTCTTCGAGGTGAAGCCGCTGTTCGCGCCCGAGCTGGTCACCGGCCTGGGGTTGCTGGACGGCGAGGTGATCGGCATCGTCGCCAACCAGCCGGCGGTCAAGGGTGGCGTGTTGTTCGTCGACTCGGCGGACAAGGGCGCCCGGTTCATCTGGCAGTGCGACGCGTTCGGGATCCCGCTGCTCTACCTGGCCGACGTGCCCGGCTTCATGATCGGCAGCGCGGTCGAGCGGCAGGGCATCATCCGGCACGGAGCGAAGATGATCACTGCCGTGGCCGAGGCGACCGTACCGACGATCTCGGTGATCGTCCGCAAGGCCTACGGTGCCGGCCTGTACGCGATGGCCGGGCCAGGCTTCGGGCCGGATGCCTGCCTGGCGCTACCGACGGCGAAGATCGCCGTGATGGGACCGGAGGCTGCGATCAATGCCGTGTACGCGAACAAGATCGCCGAGATCGCCGACGAGACGGAGCGGGCCTCGTACGTGGAGCGGCTGCGCAAGGCGTACGAGGCCGACATCGACATCCTCCGGCTGGCCAGCGAGCTGGTGGTGGATGCGATCGTCGAGCCCGGCGATCTGCGGCAGGAGCTGATCGCCCGGTTCGCCGCGGCGGCGACCAAGGACCGGCACTTCTCTACCCGTCGGCACGGAGTGCCGCCCGTCTGAGACTGGCTGGCTCAGCCCATGGTCTTCTGCCCGTCCAGGGCTTCCCGGATGATGTCGGCGTGCCCGGCGTGCTGGCTGGTCTCGGCGAGGATGTGCAGCAAGGTGCGTCGCGCGGTCCAGCGAGCGCCTTGCTCGAACCACGGCGCGTCAGGCAGGGCGTGGTCGCTCTCCAGATCGACCGTCTCGACCAAGGCATCGGTAGCGGCGGCCACATCCTGATAGATCGTCAGCAGGTCGGCGAGAGTCTCGTGGGGAAGCATCTGGTGGCTCTGCGCGTACGCGACGACCTCCGGCGGGGGGTTCGACCAGTCCACCTGCGCCCAGTCGATCGCCGGACCCTCCGCCGGTCCGTTGATCATGAAGTCCGCCCATTGCTGCTCGGTCTGAGCCACGTGCTTGATCAACCCGCCCAGGGTGAGCTCACTGACGGTGGTCCGCTGCCGGGCTTCTTCGTCGGTGATGTCGTCGACGGTGTGCAGCAGGAAGCCGCGATGCCGCTGCAGGCTCGCGACGAGATCGGCGCGTTCGGTGTGGTCGGTCATGTGATCTCCTCAGATCGGAAGGCGACGGAACAACGGCCGTGGCACATGGCGCAGTCCGGACATCACGACCCGCATCGTCCCTGGCACCCAGATCAGCTCCCGCTTGTCGCGAACGGCATCGACGACCGCCTCGGCCACCTGTTCGGTGGTGACAGCGAGTGGCGCCTCCGTCAGGCCGTCGGTCATCTTCGAGCGGACGAATCCGGAGCGGACGACCAGCACCCGGACACCGTGTTCCCGCAGTGCCTCGCCGAGGCCCAGGAAGAACCCGTCGAAGCCGGCCTTGGTGGAGCCGTAGACGAAGTTGGACCGGCGGACCCGCTCGCCGGCGACGCTGGACAGCGCCACGATGCAGCCGTGGGACTGCGCCCGCATGCGGTTGGCCAGCAGCACGCCGAGGTGGACCGGCGCGGTGTAGTTGACCTCAGCCAGCTCCAGGGCATGATCAGGATCGCTCCAGGCCCGCTCGGCGTCGCCGAGCAGTCCGAAGGCGACCACCGCGATGTCGAGATCGCCACCGGCGAAGGCGGCGTCGATGGTCGCGGTGTGGGAGTCATGATCACGAGCGTCGAGATCGACTTCGACGACCGCGCAGCCCAGGTCGGCCAGCTCGGCCGCGGCCTGGGTACGCCGCTCGGTAGGCCGGGCGGCCAGCACCACGCGCAGGCTGCCCTGGCCGGCGTACTGGCGCGCGATCGCGAGCGCGATGTCGGAGGTGCCGCCGAGTAACAAGATCGACTGCGGGTGGCCCAGGGCGTTCATCATTTGATCTCCAGTCGGCGGGCCAGGTCGGAGTTGAAGATGCCTTGCGGGTCGACCTGGCGGCGTACGGAAAGAAACTCGTCCAGCCGGGGGTACATCTGCCGGAAGGCGGCGGCACTGAGCCGTGAGTCCTTGGCCAGATAGACCCGACCGCCGGCGCCGATGACCTGCTCGTCGAGGGCGTCGCAGAGCTTGTCCAGGCCGTGCTCGATGGGCAGGTCCACGGTGAGCGTCCAGCCCGGCATCGGGAAGGACAGCGGCGCGGGGTTGCTCGGTCCGAACCGCTTGAGCACGTTCAGGCAGGACAGGTGGCCGGACTCGACGATCATGGTGAGACAGCCCAGGAAGACCTCCGCGGCCTCGAACGGCACGACGAACTGGTACTGCAGGAAGCCGTTCGGTCCGTAGACCCGGTTCCACTCGGCGACGATGTCAAGGGGATGGAAGAACTGGGTGATGTTCTGCAGCTCACCGACCCGGTGCTTGGGCGCCTTGTAGTACCAGGCGGTGCTGAACGCCTTGGCCGTGGCCTTGTTGACCATCCGGTTCGGAAAGATCTCCGGGATGGTGCCGAGCGAGGGCGCCACGAACTTCAGCGGGTCACTGCGGCGCTGCTTGGCCGGCAGGTCGGCGAGCCGTGCCTTGTTGCCTCGAGTCAGCACGGCCCGGCCCATGTGCCGACCGCGGGTCACGGCGTCGAACCAGGCGACGGAGTAGGTGTAGTTCTCATCGCCTTCTGCCATCCGGGCCATCAGGTCCTCGACGTCGGTGCACCGGTCGGTGTCGACCAGGAAGTAGGCCGTCTCGGTCCGCTGCAGGGCGACCGTGGCGCCGAGGATGGCGCCGGTGAGGCCCATGCCGCCGATGGTGGCCCAGAACAGCTCGGCGGTCTCGTCGCCCGGGGTCAGGGTGCGAACCTCGCCGTCGGCCATCAGCAGGTCGAGCGAGATCACGTGGTTGCCGAAGCTGCCTTGGGTGTGATGGTTCTTCCCGTGCACGTCGGCGGCGATCGCTCCACCGATCGTGACCTGCCGGGTCCCCGGCAGCACCGGAACCCACAGCCCGAAGGGCAGCACCGCCCGCATCAACAGATCCAGGCTGACGCCGGCCTGCACGGTCACGGTGGGCGGCTCGCTGGCTGCGTCGAGGGAGAGGATCCGGTTCATCCGGGTCAGGTCAAGGGTGGTGCCACCGGCGTTCTGTGCCGCGTCGCCGTAGCTGCGCCCGAGGCCGCGGGGCACCACTCCGCGACCGTCTGCGGTGCGCAGGGCCGAGACGGCGTCGGCGACCGAGTCGATCTGCGCCAGGTGCGACATGGTGCCGGAGGCCCGGCCCCAGCCGTGCAGCTCGACCAGCGGTTGCGGGATCAGCGGCTGGGCCTCGGGCCCCGAGGGCTTGATCGCCGGTATCGGTGCCTCGCTCACCGGAAGAACACCGCCAACGAGATCACCACGAGCCATACCACCCCGATGCCCTGCAGGACATGATCATGAAGTACCACATCTTCCGGTTCGCCGGCACTGCCGGCGTCGACCTCCAGCGCGTACTGCAACAACCCCAACGTAAACGGGGCGATCGAGATCGCGGTCCAGGGGACCCCGAGGGCGCCTTCGCCCCGGTTCTCGAAGGCCCACAGGCTGTAGGAGATCAGGACCATGACCGCGGCGAGCATCCAGGCGAACCGCAGGTACGACTCCGAGTAGCGGGTCAGCGAGCGGCGGGTGCCGGCTTCGCCGCCGATGGCCTTCATCTCCGAGTAGCGCTTGCCGGCCACCATGAAGAACGAGCCGAACGCCGCCACCAAGAGGAACCACTGGCTCAGCGGGATGCCGGTCGCCACGCCGCCGGCGATCGCGCGCAGCAGGAAGCCGCTGGCCACCATGGCCAGGTCGACCACCGGCAGGTGCTTCAGGAAGGCCGAGTAGAAGATCTGCAGCACCACGTAGACGACCAGAGTGATCCCCAGCGCCATGGAGACCCAGAAGCCAAGGGTCAGGCCAACTAGGCCGGTTACTCCGGCGAGGGCCAGGGCGACGGTCGGCTTCACCTCGCCAGCGGCAATCGGACGGAACCGCTTCCGTGGGTGTAGCCGGTCCTCCTCGACATCGCGTACGTCGTTGATGAGGTAGGTGGTCGCGCTGACCAGGCAGAAGCACACGAAGGCCAGGCCGACATTGATGATCACGTTCGGATCGAAGAGCTGGCCTGCGGCCAGCGGAGCGGCCGCGACCAGCACGTTCTTGACCCACTGCTTCGGACGCATTGCGCGAACGGTGGCGGGCAGCCGGTGCGCGCGGACTGCGACCTCGGTGGAACCAGACATGAGCACGCCAAGGTTAGGCGATCCGCGGCGGCCGATACGCCGTTCGGCATGATCCGGCCCACTACGGTTGAGCGCGTGCGCGCGCCGGGACATGGTCGGATCGGCGCCGCGGTGGTGCTGGTCGCAGTGCTGTCCTGGTGTGCGGCGTGTGCCAGCGACGAGCTGCCGCCGCCCGACCCCACCACGAGCATCTCGTCCGAAGCTACGCCGAGCGGATCGGTGAGCATCCCGCAGGACGGCGCGACGCTTCGGAGTTTCGGCTACACCTTCGGGCCGGTCGAGCAGCTGTCGCTGCCTCGCGAGTCCGTGATCTCGGCGGGAGTCGACCAGGCGAACAACGTGACCGCCGTGCTGTCCGCCCCACCGCCCGGTGAGGTCGCGGACTACCTCCGCCGCGCCCTGCCCGCGGCCGGCTTCGAGATCACCGAAGACGACCGGGCAGCGCTGACTCTCACCTTCACCGGGTACGGCTGGCGCGGCAGCTTCACCGGGCGCGAGCAGACATCGGCCCTCCTGCTGCGTCCGGCTTAAGGTGCTCCGCATGGACGTGCGCTCGCTGGCCTTCCGCACCGACCTTGCGATCCTCCAGTGGGCGGGCGCCGAGTTGGCGGACCACGGCTCGCGGCTGGTGGTGCGTACGCCGGCCAATCCCACCTACCACTGGGGCAACTTCTACCTGCTGGACCGTCCGCCGACCGCGTCCGCCGTCGATGGGCTCATCGCCGCCTACGATGCGGACTTTCCGGACAGCACCCATCGGGCGTTCGGGGTCGACGGGACAGCCGACCTCCGAGCGTCGCTGCGGCCGCTGATCTCCGCAGGCCTGGTGCTGGAGAACAGCACCGTGATGACGGCCTCAGCCGTGCATCCGCCGCCCCGACCCCAGGGAAGCGCCGAGTATCGAATGTTCGACTCCGGGAACGACTGGGAGCAAAAGGTCGACCTTGCGATGGCCGTCCACCAGGACGAGTTCGAGTCGGAGGCGTACCGGGAGTTCGCGGTGCGCAAAGCCGCGCACGACCGCTCGATCTGCGAGGCCGGGCATGGTGCCTGGTGGGGCGCGTTCATCGACGGTCGACTCGTGAGCGTGATGGGGATCATCGACGCCGGAGGCGGGCTTGCTCGTTACCAGAGCGTCGAAACACATCCCGACTTCCGCGGCCGCGGGCTCGCCGGGACGCTGGTCCATCGGGTCGGTCAGTACGCCTTCGACGAGCGAGGCGCGCGGACTTTGGTGATGGTCGCCGACCCCGACTACCTGGCGATCCGGGTCTATCGGTCCGTCGGCTTCGACGACACAGAGGTCCAGACCCAGCTGATCCAGCAAGAGCGAACCTGACTCGGGGACAACTGGGACTGCTGCACGAGTAGGTGACAGCAGGGTTAGGCGGCTTGCGCGTCGGTGTGTGGTCATGATCGTCTCGTATTCGATGGGGGTCAACCGGCCGAGTCGCGGTTGGCGGCGGCGGCGGTGGTAGGTGCGTTCGATCCAGGTGACGATCGCGATCCGCAGCTGGTCGCGGGTGGTCCAGCGGCGGCGGTCGAGGACGTTGTTCTGCAGCAGCGCGAAGAAGGACTCCATGGCGGCGTTGTCGCCGGCGGCGCCGACCTGGCCCATCGAGCCGACCAGGTCGTGGCGGCGCAGTGCGGCGAGGAACTTCCGGGACCGGAATTGCGATCCGCGGTCGGAGTGGACGCATGCAGCCGGCGACCGTGGCGCCGTCGACGCCGCGGCGGGCGACGGCGGTGGCGATCGCGTCGACGGCGAGCCGGGCCTTCATCCGGTCAGCGATGGAGTAGCCGACGATCCGGTTGGAGAACACGTCCTTGATCGCGCACAGATAGAGCTTGCCCTCGCCGGTGCGGTGCTCGGTGATGTCGGTCAGCCACAGCCGGTTCGGCGCGTCGGCGGTGAAGTCGCGTTCGACCAGGTCGTCGTGGACCGGCGGGCCGGGCTTCTTGCCGTTGCTGGCCGCGCTTCTTGCCGAACGCGCTCCACCACCGGTTGGCCGCGCAGATCCGCCACACCGTCCGGTCGCAGCCGTCGCTGGCCGGCGTCGCGGACCTCGTCGGCCAGGAGCCGGTAGCCGAACTCCGGGTCGTCGCGGTGGGCGTCGAAGACCGCGTTGGCCAGGTAGGCCTGCGTCGAGTTCGCGGTCGCTGACCGGGCAGGCGAGCCAGCGGTAGTAGGGCTGGCGGGCGAGCTTGAGGACCCGGCACGTCACCGTGACGGGGATCCCGTCGGCGGCGAGCTCACGGACGAGCGGGTACATCATTTTCCCGGCAGGTTCGCCTGCGACAGATACGCCGCGGCCCGGCGCAGCACCTCGTTCTCCTGCTCCAGCAGCCGGTTCCGGCGTTTCAGCTCCCGCAGCTCGGCCGACTCGGCGGTGGTCGCGCCGGGCCGGCAGGCCGTCCTCGACATCGGCCTTGGCCAGCCAGTTCCGCAGACACGACTCGCTGATCCCGAAGTCCTTCGCGATCTCCGCGATCGGCGCCTCGCCTTTGCGGGCCACCGCCACGACATCGTCGCGGAACTCCTTCGGATGGGGTTTGGGCACGGTGCAACATCCTTCCAGCGGCGCCCTCCGGCACCACAGATCAGATGTCACCTATTCGTGCAGCAGACCCCTATGCCCGCGGATCGCCCCGGACGGATTTGCGAGAACCTGATTCGCCTTGACAGTTGGCGGAGGCGTGGCGAAGGGATTTGAACCCTGGGAGGCTTTAGTCACCTCACACGTTTTCGAGATTGCTGACCGCCGCCCGAATTGGTACCCAGTGTCCGCCAACGCGGAATTCAGGAGGCACACCACGCGACCTGTACGCCGCCGAACTGGCACTAATGGGACTACCGATGAGACTGCGGCTCGCCGCCCATGTCGTTGGCGATCTCCTCCCAGCTGTCCGCGAGACGGCTCGGGCCCAACTACTCGCCGAAGCAGGTCGAGGCGTAGGCGGCCGACTCTGGGGACCTCGACTCGTGGGCCGTGGCCCGGGCAGCAGCAACTGTCCTGTGACGGGTGATGTGCGACAGTCGCTCGCCTGTTGGTGCGCGACAGTGGTCGGTTTCAGCCTGGGCTGGACGAGGAGCAAGATCAGGTCGTATCGCGCGATCTGCTCCGGCTTGCCCGCCTTCGTCGCGACTCGGATCGCATCATCGAACGCTACGGCCGAGACGCGTACCGAACGGCCGACGCCAGTCTGCAAATGGGGTGTTCACCAGTTCCTCGGCCGATTCGTACCGGTGATCTAGGTCCTTGCGCCGGGTTCCTAGGCCGATCCTCATACGGGCGATCGTGAGCGGCTGAGGCAAACCTCTCAAGACTCGAAGCGTCGGTTGAGCTCTGCCATCACCGGCCACGCGGCACCCTCGGCGTTGGACAGCACGACGGCATCGACGTCGGCGTTGCCGTACCGGGTGAGTAGGGCACTGACGCCGGCGTTGCTGCCCTCCTTGTACAGCGTCGATCGGCGGAACTCCAGACCGAAACCAAAACGGACCTGCTCGTCCCGAGCGACCTGCGGAGTCAGGAATTCCTCCGTCAACTTGGGCGTCAGCAGCTGCCCGCTCCGTACGGCGTCGAGAAAGATCAACAGATCCTTGGCCGACGCGTGAGCCCCTCCGTCCGGCGACCCGATCGGCGGATAGCTGAAGATGTTCGCGCGCCATGTCCCGTCGACCAGGTCCCAGCCCTCGGCCACCCGCGGGACAGAATCTCGACGGTCGAAGAAGCCGGCCTCGGTCATGCCCGCCCGCTCGAAGATCTCTCTCGTCACGTAGGACCGGTAGGACTCCCCAACGATCCGTTCGAGCGCCAGCCCGGCCAGCACATAACTCACGTTGCAGTACCGGGCTTGAAACCCGGGCTTAGCCAGCGCCGGCTTGTGTGCGAACTGGGGCAGGAAGTCAACCGTTTCCATGATCGTGTAGCACGGTGTTTCCACGAACAGGTCGGCGTAGACCTCGCCGGCGTCTTCGTCAGCGTCGTCGGCGATCCCGCTTGTGTGGGTAAGGAGGTGGCGCAGACTGACTGCGCTGGAAACTGTCGTTCCCGACAGGTCGACGTAGCGGTGAATCGAGGCGTCCAAGTCGAGGCGGTCCAATCCAACCTGTTGAAGAACGGCCACGCTGGTGAACAACTTCGTGATCGACCCCGTGTCGAAGCGAGTGTCGACGGTGTTGGGCACCTGCCAGCGCGGAGTCGCGTATCCATACGCCTCCTTGAAGACGACCGCCCCGGCCTGACGGACGACAACGACACCGGTGAAGCCCGACGCGCGGACGACCGTGTCGAGCCCATCGATGTCCATCAGCACCTAACTAAGTGGAAGGACAAGGTGTCGACGTTGACGGTGATCGTCATGGTTTCCTCTCCGACGGTCAGACGGACCGATCGCCCCGGACTGCATCATTGTGCCAATCAGCTTTGCTGCCCGTCTGCGCGGTCACACCGCGCGGTCGCAGGTGACGCCCTTTGCGGAGGCCGCGTGAGACCCCCCCAACTTCACCCCACGACTTCTGCTCGCCGCCACCCGCCAACTGTGCGTCGACGTGGCCCCGGGTTTACCGAACCGCTTCGTGGCCGCCCGCATGCGGAACACTCAGCGGATCGCAAACGGACGGCCAACGGTCAGCACATCTGAGCCACCCCAACTACAGAAACCCGTGAGGGGTCGCACTCCAAGCAGCTCGCCTTTCCGACCGCACAGATGTGAGACTCGCGGTTCGTAGGAGCTCGGCGACGGCGACACCCCATATCGTCCGCCGAACCACCACCAGCCCTCGCCGTTACGATCAAGGCCAGATCGCGGCGGACGGTCACGAGACCTAGACGTTCTGTCGCAGATCAAAGCGATCTGACAACCCATCTGCGTGGCTGCAGTCTGCTGCTGCAGACGGGTGCGTAGGCCGCTAGCCGCGCGTCTCGCAGTTCCTCACGTAGCCAGAACCCCCGCGCGGGGTGTGGAGCCCGGACTGATCCCGATCCGGTCGTCGCCGACCGGCCTGGTGAGGTGCGCCTCGGCGATCCGGAGCCGCCCAGGGGTGTCGATGACCCGCGCGAGCTGTAAGCCAGCCGCGCCGAGGAGACTCCCCAGCTCGTCGGCGGTCCGCTCCCGACCACCGGTGACGGCGAGCATGATGACGTCGATCGACAGGCTGCCCGGGTCGAGATGCTCGGGCAGGATCCCCTCGATGATGAGCACCCTGGCGTCGTCCGTTGCCGCTCGCCGGATCGCGGCCAGGATGGCCAGCGCCTCGGCGTCGGCCCAATCGTGGAGCACGTCCATGACCAGATAGGTGTCCCCGGCCGGGAGTGGGTCGACGAAGAAGTCGCCCGCCTGCCGCACAAGCCGGGGATGCGCCGGTCCTCCTGCCTCAACGACCCCAGACAGGTCGAAGAGGATGCCTCGTGCCTGAGGCGTCACCTCGAGCACGGCGTGCAGCAGGTGGCCGCGGCCGCCGCCAACGTCGACGATTCGGCAAGCTGAGGAGAAGTCGTGGGCCGCCAGGACGGCCGCAGTGTCGCCCGCCGCCCTCGCGCTCATGGCTCGACCGAACACCGCGCGTTCCGCCGGCGCGCCAGGCGAGGTAGCCCCACAGACCGTCGGGATCGCTGAGCTCGATCGACGGGCGACCGGTGCGGATCGAGTGAGCCAGTTCGTCGAAGGACTTCAGCACCACCGGCAGGCCCATCATCTGGGGAAACGCGCGCATCGACATCGGGTTGTCGCTGCGCAGCAGCCGGGACGCGGGACTGTGCTGATATCCGTCGCCGGCGCAGGAGAACACGCCGTGCGCGGACAGCAGGCGGAGCACCCGGTTCAGCCCGTCCGGGTCGACGGCGCACCGCTGTGCCAGTTCACTCACGGGGACGGGGCGGTCCTGGATGTGGTCGGCGACGCCGAGTTCCGCCACGACGTGCAGGCATCGGGCGGCCACGCCCGCGTTGGTGATCGAGAAGATCAGCTCGTGCGGCTCCATGGGGCACCTACCCGGTCCTGGCGGGTACCCGGGTGCGGGAGACCCACGCGTCGAATCCGAGCAGCGACGGGTTCAGTCGCCTGGCGAGCCGCACGTCCCGCAGCCGGCAGTAGTCGTCGTTGCATTCGGCCACGTACTGGAACATGTTGGCCGCGACCTCGATGCCGGGAACCGGCAATGAGCGGAACACCTCCAATGGCAGCGACTGGTAGCGAACCGGCTCGTCGTACACTCGCGCCAGCCCGGCTGCGAGCCGCTCGCCGGTGACGTGTTCTCCGGCGATCCCGATGGTCTTCCCGAGGAACTCCTCGCCGCCGCGGAACACCGCGTACGCGCACCGGCCGATGTCCTCAGCGGCGATACCCGGCAGCAGTGCCTCGCCCAACGGCATCGTCGCGGTGAGCACGCCGTCCGGTCCGGGCTGTGGAGCACCGAGGCCGAACACCCACGCTTCCCAGTGGAAGGGTGTGAGCAGGTAGGTCGTGGGGACACCGGCGTCGTCGAAGTGCACGTCGCCTTCAGACTTCGCGTCCCACTGCGGCACTTTGAACCGGCCCAGCAGCGTCGGCATCCGGTCGTCGGCGAGTGGGTACCGTCGCCGGGTGTCCTCCGCAGTGGACCAGATGGCGTGCCGGACGCCGGCGGCCGCGGCGGCCCGGGCCTGGTTGGCGGCCTGGGTGATCTCCCGCTCGGCGTCGAAATGCTCGAAGAACGACGTCAGGCAGAACGCGCCGTACGCTCCCTCGAAGGCAGCGACCAGGCTGTCCGCGTCGTCCAGGTCGGCGCGCACCACGGTGGCGCCCTGGTCGACCAGCGCCCGAGCGGCGGTTGAGTCAGGGGTTCGCGTGATCACCCGGCAGGCGTAGCCGCCCACCGGGTCGGCGAGGATCGCCCGGGCCAGCCCGCCGCCGGTGGCGCCCGCGCCGCCGACCACGGCGATGATCTTCGTTTCGGTTGTGTTCGCTTCGGTCATGCCTCAAGACGCTAGGCGTACGGGGACGACAGCACATCGACCGATCTACTCAACCGACGTACTCAGTTCCCGCCCTCGCGCCCACAGCGCGATCTGGCTCCGGTTCGGCAGGTCCAGCTTGTCCAGAATGTGCTGAACATGGTTCTGCGCGGTGCGCTCGGACAGGAACAGCCGCGACGCAACCTCGCGGTTCGTCAGGCCCTCGCGCGACCAGGTCCGCAATCTCACGCTCGCGAGGCGTCAGCGCCACCGCGGGGGCGGTGTCGATCCGGTCGAGCAGGTCCTTCGCCTTGGCTCGGATCGGCGGCATGCCCAGCTCGTCGGTCCGCCGCAGCGCCTCGACCACCACGATCCGGGCGCTGGGCCAGGTCACCGGGCGCCGAGCGACGGACGAGTGCCGAGGCGAGCTCGTACCCGGCCTCGGCGCGGTAACCCTTCCGCACTGTTCTCCGTGCAGCCTTCACCGCCTGCTCGAGTTCGGCGATCGCATCGTCGACGAGCCCGAGGTGTGCGGCCGCGAGACCGAGATGGAGCTCGACGGGGCCGCCGTACGCCATCGCGTAGCGGCCGTTGACGACGTGGTGCCCACGCCAGGCGCCGAGCTTGGCGCGCAAGGTCGCCACGTCGTCGTCCGCCCCGATCGCCTGGGCGGTCGCAATGCCCACCGCCCAGGTGAAGAGCATGGCGTGGGGCGATTCCTGCCACTCCGAGACCGGGCCGAGCCGGCGGAAGATGTCGGCGGCCTCCCGCAGTCGACCCACCTCGACCAGCAGGCTCGCCGGTGCCAGGGTCGGGATGACACCGGCCACAGGCCAGTTCTGCTGGGTGGCGTCGGCGGCGGTGATCCCGGCGGTCCCCAGTGACTCGGTGGTGTGCCCGGTGTGATGGCACATGGATGCTCAGCAGCCCGCCCCACAGCAGGTACGCCTGCGGGAACCCGGTGGCCGAGAGCGTGCCGAATGCCTGGGTGCCAAGCCGGAAAGCGTCGGCGTAGCGCCCCCTGGCCTGAGCGAGCATCGCGCGGCAGCGCAACAGCCGCCACTGCGCCATCGGGCCGCCGACCAGCGCGGCCCAGCGGCCGATGGTCTCGAGTTCGCGTGCTGCCTGCGCCAGGTCGCCGCGCTCGCTGGCCGCGTCGAAGCGCCACTCCGACGCGGACAGGCAGGCATTCGCCCGGCCGGTACGGATCCCGAGTGCCCACATACGGTCCGCGTTGTCCTCGCGTTCGGCGAGCCCGTCAGGGCCGGCACGGACCATGTGGTGCGCGGTGAGGGCCGCCTCCAGCGCGGTCGGGTCGCCGCTGGCCTCGGCCAGGACGAGCGCCTGCTCAACAGCGGGATAGGCCGCATCGAGGTCGCAGAGGTAGTCGCAGACCCATGCGTACTGGGCCAGCACCCGGGCCCGGAGCGCCGCCGGCGCGCCGTCGAGGACGGCAAGGGCGCGTTCGCACAGCGCCCGGATCACGCGGTCGATCCCCTCGTCGAAGGTCGGCTCGGGCACCAGCGCAGCCTCGCCCGCCAGGTCGGGACGGCCGATCCGTACGGCCAGGTCGACCGCGTGGACGCAGGTCTGGAGCGCGCCGTTGAAGTCCGAGGACAGGCACTGGGCGCCGGCGTACGCAGTCATCAGCCGGCAGCGGGCGACCTCGTCCAGCACTCCCTCGCCGAGCTCGAGCGCCCGCCCGTACCAGCGGCGGCCGTCCTCGTAGGCGTGCAGCCGCATCGCCTTGCGGCCAGCCCGCTCCGTCCACGTCACCGCGACGGCCCGGTCACCGTCGATCGCCGCCTCCGCCCAGTGGTGCGCCAGGTCGAAGACCATCGCCTCGGTATCCGCCACCTGGGCCTCGATCGCCTTGGCCGCCCGGCGATGCAGCGTGACCCGCTGCGCGCTGCCCAGACCGGCGACGATCGCGTCCCGGACCAGGTCATGGGCGAACCGCCGCTCTCCCGGCGCCCCGTCCTCGAGGACCAGCGCGGCGCGGGCCGCCTCATCCAGCGACGTAAGGCAGTCGCCCAGGTTCCTCCCGGTCATCGCCGCGACGAGGGTCACCGCGAACCGGGTCCCCAGCAGCGCCGCCGCCCGCAGCGATGCCGCGCAGTCGGCGGAGAGCCGCCCGATCCGCTGGCCGATCGCGTCGAGCACCGATCTGGGCACGGCCCCTGGCCGTGTGGACCCGTCGGCGAGCTGGCGGGCGAGCTCGCCCACGAAGAAGGGGTTGCCCGCCGTGGCGTTGTACACCGCAGCCAGCTCGGCGTCGCTGGCCGCTCGCCCGACGATGCCGTCGACCTGCTCGCCGACGGCGGCTCGCTCCAAGCCACGGAGCTCGACCTGGGTAGTGTTGGGCTCCTGGGCCAAGGCGGCGAGAGGGCCGGCCGTTTCGCGGCAGCAGACGACCACCAGCAGAGGGTCGTTGCGTGCCGTGCGAGCGAGGTACTGCACCAGAAGCTGCGACGCCTCGTCCGCGCCGTCTGCGTCGTCGAGGACGACGAGCAGCGGACGACTCCTCGCGGCCCCCAACACGACCCGGGCCACCTCGTCGAACCTCCGGACGCGCTCCTCCAGCGACGGCTCAACACCGCTGGCGACCACATCCGCCAGGGTGTCCTGCGTGGCCAGCCCGGCGGTTTCCAGCGCCCGCAGCACCTCTCGCCACGGCCAGTACGGCGGTGCGCCGTCCGTCGAGGCGGTCCGGCCCCACGCGGTCAAAACTCCCCGGTCCCGAGCCTGACCAGTGAGCTCCTCGACCAGTCGGGTCTTGCCGATCCCCGGCTCGCCCACGCAGACGACCAGGTTCGCGCGCCCTTGCTGTGACTCGCCGAGACAGCCGAGCAGCACGTCCAGCTCACGCTCCCGACCGACCAATGCAGTGCGCACGCGTGCCTCCTCGGCAGCCAGCTTCGAAGTCACGGACCTGAAATTGGCAGATCGTCATCGACCCGTACTCGAAACCGTACGCCGACTGCCAGCGAGAGCGCCTTGAATGTCTACCTGATTGTCGGGAGGAGCGAGACGGTGCCGCTGCGGTTTGCTGCGGCAACCGAGGTCGGCCGCGGAGCCTTCGGGGAGATAGCGGCGGATCGCCAGACCTGTCCTTCATCGGGCATGTCGGCCAGGACCGCTTCAACGAGTCCGATCACGCGGGGCTCGTTGGGGAAGGTCCCTCGCTCAAGGAGCCACGTCAACGAGGTCGAGCTCGTACTCCTCCGGTGGCTCGGCTGGCGCCGGGATGCCCAGTTCTGTGAGAACGGCGGCGACCGCTGGTCGCACCTGTCCGTCCCGGAATGTCAGCCATTGCTGCCGCGACTGCCACACGTCCAGATGCCGCAGTCCGCTGTCGGACTTGGTGACCACCGCGGCGATCAACCCCTCTGGGCGCCCATCGCCGATCGCCTTGCTCACCAGCCGGTACATCTGCTCATTGCCCGGGGCGTCGTAGTAGAACGCGTAAGTCATGACTCCTCCTCGAGGGCTGTAGTAGTTTGGTGAGAGAAAGATCTATTCAATAGAGGAGTCGCTTCTGAATGTCTGAGGTTGTCAAGGGTCGCAAACCGTACGACGCATCTAGCCGTCAAGAGCAGGCTCGCGCCACCCGCAGGCATGTGCTGGCGACGGCCACGCGAATGTTCTTGGATCGGGGTTACAGCGGCACCACCGTGCCGGCGGTGGCCCGCGCTGCCGGCGTCTCGCCGCAGAACGTGTACAAGGCCTTCGGCAACAAGCCTGGGCTGCTGAAGGCCGTCTTCGACGTCGCGATGGCCGGCGACGACGAACCGCTAGCGATAATGCAGCGAGAGGCGCTGACTCGCGTGCGCGAGGAACCCGACCCGAGCGAGAAGCTTCGCCTCTACGGCCGCTTCATTGCCGACACCGCACCACGTCACACGCCGATCCAACTCCTCGCACGCGCCGCGGCCGCCACCGACCCAGAGGCGGCTGCCATCTGGGACCAGCTCTGCGCCGAACGACTGCACGGCATGGCGTTGTTCGCCCGTGGCCTCGCGGAGCATCTGCGCGACGACGTCACCGTCGATGATGCTCGCGACCTGCTATGGACCCACAACTCGCCGGAGCTCTATGACCTCCTCGTCAACGCCCGCGGCTGGTCGCCGGAGAGGTTCGGCCAGTGGTTGTCAGCAAGCCTCATCGACGCGCTGCTTCCCTAGGGGTGTGGTGTGGTCCAGCCCGGATCTCAGAAACCGGAAGCGCCAAACTGCAGGACTTGCATCCCCGGTCCGTCCGCCGGCGTGCAGATGGCTCTGTCCGGGGGACCGTACCGGCCGTCCATTCGGAACGCGCGGAACTCGGTGCGGGGTCGAGGCCGGGGATCTCTCGGCGTCGGCCAGGGACACCGCGGCGCAGCGACATCACGTACGGCGAAACGAGATCGAGTGGCTGAGCGAGGCCGTCCGGTGAGGTGTTGCGGTCACGGAGGCCAGTGGACCTCGCGGGGGTTGACCTGACCAAACCCACAAGCTTGAGGACCACAGATGAGACCAACGACGCCGCCGGCGTCGCGATTGGTTCGAATGATCGAGTGAGCACCGACCCGGCTCTGGAGCGACGAGATGTGCGGTTCACGCATCGCAGACTTGCACTCGACAGATCGACTTGGATCAGGATCTGATCGACCTGTGACGAATGACTACAGGGATGTCGTCGGCGAGCTTCGCGGCATGCAGCAGCGCGTCCGGACGATCCGTGATCGCTACTGCGAATCTAAAAGCAATGAGAATCCTCGCTACCTCGCCCTCTCAAACGCCGTGGCCGGCCTCAACAAGGCCATCGCAGACATTGGAAACGAGCAGGCGATCCAGTCCAGTCAGATTCGTGACCGCTTTGTCCCGAACCCGGCCCGGCGACGCCATGGGCGGCGGCTCACCCTCAGCGGGAGTTTCCGGAGGGTGCACCCTTAGGCGCGGCCATTGTCAGGCAGCTAGTCACAGGCGACTGGGCTTGCCCAAGCCCAGGGATCAGGCTATTGAGTGTCATCCCCTCGCCTCGCAGGCCTTCCCGCAGTGGTGCCTGAGCGCACTCGTCAAGTTCTGGCGAAGCCACCCGGAGACGCACGGAGACCACCCGGACGGACTGGGCGTTGACGAGTGCGCTCAGGTGCCGCTAAGCCCATGGGTGACAACGCGACGGCTGGCCACGATCCACTTGCAACGTTCCCACGGCCATCTCTGAGCCGAGGCCGGGGGTGAGGGGCGGCGGAGCCCCTGCTTGCAAAGGGGCGGCGTGACCATCAGCGCCGAACGTCCTATGCCTTCCGGGCTCCCGCGGACGATGGTGGACTCATTGGCGAGTGGCGCCGCTGCTGAGCCTGGCCCGCCTATGGGGTAAGTGAGGATCACCTTGAGCTTTCCCGTCAACGACCCAATGACATCTCGACGCGCGCGGATCGCGCGGCTCCGCCAGGTGGCACTGGCCGCGCTCGGCTCCTACGCGCTACCGGAGGGTCGGCTCACGTTCGTGTCGCATGGAGAGAACACCACGTTCCGGCACGACAGTGCAGCCGGGCGGCACCTCGTGCGAGTGCACCGGCCGCAGCGGCACGGTCGGGACATCGACTCAGTTGCGGCCATCCGCTCGGAGCTCTGCTGGCTTCAGGCGATCAGGGCGGACACCGATCTGTTCGTCCCGGAGGCGCTCGCGGCCCGCGACGGCGCAACGACTGTCGAGGCAGTTGCGTCCGGTGGATCGCGGGTCTGCTCGGTGCTGCGCTGGATGGACGGGCGCATCCTGGAGGGGTCTGCGCGCCCGGTCCATCTGCGTCGGCTCGGCGCTGTGATGGCTCGCCTGCACGATCACGCCGACCGGTGGAGGCCGCCGCCCGACTTCGTCCGGATCCGTTGGGACTACCAGACATTCTTCGGGGACGTGATGATCTACGGCGACACGTCTGCTGCCGACTGCTGGGCACTCCTGCCGGCGGAGGTACGCACCCGCTTCGAGTCGGTGGCGGTCCGGATGGCCGCCTTGCTGCCGAGCGTCGGCGACAACGGGCTCATCCATGCCGACCTCCACCTCGGCAACGCGCTGTTCCAGCACGGCGATGTCAAGTTGATCGACTTCGACGACTGCGGTACAGGCCCGCGGCTGTACGAGGTCGCCGTCGCCCTGTGGGAGTTGCGCGACGGTCCGGATTATCTGGCGTTCCGGGACGCGCTTCTGGCCGGCTACCGGACAGAGCGGGACGTCGATGTCACGCAGCTGGACGAGTTCATTGCCCTGCGGCAGATCGCCTTCGACCTCTGGTACACCGGCACGGCTCAGGTCAACCCAGCGTTCGCCGCGAAACTCGACGACGTCCACCGATGGTCGCTTGCGATGCTCGACCTGGTGGAGACTCGATTAACCGGAACGTGAACCCGACACGTATGGATCGACTGTGCGACAGGATCGCCCTGAGGCACTTGAGGCACTCACCGGGGTCGAGTCCACAGCGTCGCCTGGAGAGCAACATTCAGTCAGCGTGGAGTCGCGCTATATCGCGATTGGGTGCGATCACGAGGCCCTCCGGTGCCCGTGCGCGTCGGGAGCACGCCCGTCGGTACGCAGCCGACCGCTACCACACCACCGACAGCCGGTGTCCTGTCTGAGCGAGGACCGAGCGCGCAAGCCGTACGTGCACAGTGCGTCACCGTGCGATGGGGTGGCGATCGCGGCCGGCACCGAGGTCAGCATCCACGATGCCGACGGCAGCGTGCTGGCGACCGTGGTGACGGACTTGTCGACATCGAGCCTCGTGATCTCCACCGCCGGTCTGGTCAGTGGTGAGGACTACACCGTCACCGCCGGAACGCTCAGCAGCACGGCAACGGCCGGCGAAGCCGGCGGCATGACCGGTGGTCCAGGCGGCGGTATGCGCTGAGCTAAACGCGGCACTAACCTCGCATGGTGATGTTGGAGGCCCGCGAAGGCTTGCTGCAGCGGACCAGGCTGCTGGGCCCGGCCTTCGTGGCGGCGGTCGCCTACGTCGATCCCGGCAACGTCGCGACCAACACCTCCGCCGGCGCGACCTACGGCTACCTCCTGCTGTGGGTGCTGGTCGGCGCCACCTTGATGGCCGGGCTGGTGCAGTACCTCTCGGCCAAGGTCGGCTGGCTGACCGGTCAGTCGCTGCCGGAGCTGGTGGCCGGACGCAACGCGCGGGTGCCGCGGATCAGCTACTGGGTCCAGGCCGAGCTGGTTGCAGTGGCGACCGATCTGGCCGAGATCGTCGGCGGCGCCGTGGCCCTCAACCTGCTCTTCGATCTGCCGCTGGCCGCTGGGGCGGTCATCACCACGGTGGTCTCCACGGCGTTGCTCTTCCTGCAGAGCCGGCGTCGGCAGCGGACCTTCGAGCGGGTGGTCACCGGCCTGCTCGCGGTGGTCACCGTCGGCTTCCTGGCCGGCCTCGTGGTGTCGCCGCCCGACGCAGCCGCCGCGGCAGCTGGTCTGGTGCCTCGCCTGCAGGGGGTCGACAGTGCCTTGCTCGCCGTGGGGATGCTCGGCGCGACGGTCATGCCGCATGCGATCTACCTGCATTCGGCGCTGATCCGCGACCGGCACGGCCGCGCGGACCCCGACTGCGCCGAGCCCATGCTCCGGACGATCCGCACCGATGTGGGTCTGGCCATGGCGGTCGCGGGGACGGTCAATGTCGGCATGCTGCTCCTCGCCGCCAGCACCTTGTTCGGCCTGCAGGTGGACGGACTCCAGGCCGCGCACCAGGCGGTCGGCGATCAGCTCGGGGTCGTGATCGCGACACTGTTCGCCCTGGCCCTGCTGGCCTCCGGACTCGCCTCCACCTCGGTCGGCGGCTATGCCGGCGCGGTGATCATGGACGGGCTACTGCACCGCCGGATCCCGATCTTGTGGCGGCGGGTGCTGACCGCGGTCCCGGCCTTGATCCTGCTGGGAGTGGGGTTGGATCCGACTCGGATGTTGATCATCTCCCAGGTGATCTTGTCGTTCGGCATCCCGTTCGCGCTGGTCCCGTTGGTGCGGATCGCCGCCGACCGGCAGCTGATGCACCTGGTGCCGACCCGCCGGGCCACGGTGACCGTGGCCTGGCTGGTGATCGGCGTGGTGAGCGCACTCAACCTGATCCTGATCGGGCTGACCGTCACCTCGCTCTAGCCCAGCTTGCGGATGCGCTTGGCGGTGAGCGTCGAGCCGTCCTTGAGCGCGACGACGTAGACCCGGTCGTCGGCCTTCAGGTCACTCGGTGAGATCTCGACGCCCTTGCCCTTGCGGAACTTCGTCTCGTCGTTGATGACGTAGGTGGCCTGAAAGCCGTCCGCGCTGGTGACGGTGACCGAGTTCTTCTCGATCGAGGTGATCGGCCCGCGCTGGAACGCGACCACGTGGTGCTGCTTCCCGGCCAGGGTGACTTCCCCGTGCAGGGCGCGGCGGAACAGCCGGTGTGGCCGGGCACGGTCGGCCTTGCGCTCGGGCTTGGCGGAAGGCGAAGCGGGCGCGGTGGGCGAGGCGGTCGCCGACGGAGTGGGGGTCGGCGTGGGGTCGGCGTACGCGAGGCCGGCACCGATGCCTCCGGCGAGAGCGACGGTGCTGACGCCGGCGGCGATGATCTTGGCTGCGGTCTTCATGGGGCCAGTCTGGATCCGGCTACGCCGAAGTGCGGTCTCGAGCACGTGGTCCTTCAGGAACCCTTCAGCCCTGGCGCACCCACAGGTCCGGCCAGGTCACCCCGAGGTCGGCCAGCAGGATCCGGAGCAGCGGCAGGCTGATGCCGATGACATTGGAGTGATCACCGGAGATCTCGGTGACGAAGGCTCCGCCCAGCCCGTCGATGGTGAAGGCACCGGCAACAGCCAGCGGCTCACCGGTGGCGACGTACGCCTCGATCTCGGCTTCACTGAGAGCCGCGAAACGCACCGTCGTGGCGGCGACCGCGGACCGCACCAGGAGATCGCCGTCCCGACTCATGATCACGTGATGGCCGGTGTGCAGGACGCCGGTCCGGCCCCGCATCCGTCGCCAGCGCTCCGCCGCCTCGGTAGCCGAGGCGGGCTTGCCGAGGGCCGCGCCATCGAGCTCCAGCAGCGAGTCGCAGCCGATCACCACCGTGCAGACCGCGTCCGGCCGCAGCCGGGCGGCGACGGCCTCGGCTTTGAGCCGGGCCAGCTCGATGGTCAGGTCCGGCACCCGAGCGGCGTCCACGAGCGTCTCGTCCACGCCGGAGACGACGACCTCGGGGTCCAGGCCCGCCTGGCGGAGCGTGCGCAACCGGGCCGGTGAGGCCGAGGCCAGGATCACCCGGACGGGATGGTCGGTCATCGTCGAGCCTTCTCAGAGGCGGGCCAGCGCGGCCCGGAGCGGGTCGAGCCCGAGCGGGCCGAGGTTCAGCGCGTCGGCGTGGAACCGCCGCAGATCGAAGTTCGCCCCGTGGCGCCGTTCCGCATCGGCGCGGGCCTCCAGCCAGACCCGCTCACCGACCTTGTAGGAGGGCGCTTGTCCCGGCCAGCCGAGGTAGCGGTCCAGCTCGAACCGCAAGGTCGGCTCGTCGATCGAGCAGTTGTCGCTCATGAACTCGTAGCCGGCCAACGGGGTCCACCGCTCGCCCGGCCGGAATCCCCAGGCGTTGTCCTTCGGGATCGGCAGCTGCAGGTGCATCCCGATGTCGATGATCACCCGGATGGCTCGGAACGCCTGCGCGTCCAGCATGCCCATCCGGTCGCCGGGCTCGAGATATCCAAGATCATCCATCAGCTGCTCGGCGTAGAGGGCCCAGCCCTCGCCGTGTCCGGAGCAGAAGCAGAGCTTGCGCTGCCAGCGGTTCAGCAGGTCGCTGTGGTAGGCGTTCAGACCGATCTGCAGGTGATGCCCGGGCACTCCCTCGTGGTAGACCGTGGTCACCTCCCTCCAGGTGGCGAAGGTGTCGATCTCGGCGGGCACCGCCCACCACATCTGGCCGGGCCGGGAGAAGTCCTCGGCCGGATCGGTGTAGTAGATCGAGCCGTCGTGGGTGGGTGCGATGCAGCACTCGATGGACCTGATCGGCTCCGGGATGTCGAAGTGGGTGCCGGCCAGATCCGTGACCGCCCGGTCGGCCAGGTCTTGCATCCAGGACCGGAACTGCTCGGCGCCGGAGAGCCGACGCGCAGGATCGGCGTCCAGAGCCTCGTAGGCCGCCTTGATGTCCGGGGAGCCGACCAGTGCGCGGGCGACCTCCCGCTGGTCGGTCTGGATCCGGTGCAGCTCGTCGAAGCCCCACCGGTAGGTCTCCTCGAGGTCGATCTGGGCGCCGAGGAAGTAGCGGGAGTCGAGCGCGTACCGCTCCTCACCCACCGCGTCCAGGCTCGGGGCGAGCGGTCCAAGGGTCTCACCCAACCAGTCGGCGAAGTCCGCGAAGGCCTCTCGAGCCCGATCGGCCGCGTACGCGAGGTCGGCGTACAGGCTGTCCGGAAGTCGTGGGGCGGCGGCCACCAGGCCGGAGAAGAAGTCGTCGTCGCCGATCTGGCCCGTCCAGGAGCGGATCTGCTCGATCGTGGCCCGGATCTGCCGGACGGCGGAGATGTTGCCGTCGCGGGCCTCGGCGGCCAGGGTCTGGCGCACTTGCAGCAGTGGCGTCTCGACGGTGCGCAGCCGGGCGGTGATGTTGCGCCAGGCGTCGTCGCCCTCGGTAGGCATCAGGTCGAAGATCGCGCGGATCTCCTGTGCCTGTCCGCCGATCACGCTCACCCGCGAGGTCGTGATGTGCGCCTCGTAGAGCTCGACGTCCAGGCCGAGCCGCTCCAGCATGGCCTCCTTCGCCGTGTTCTCGCGATCGTCGCTGGGCGCGGCGGAGTGCAGCGCAGCGATGGTGCGACGCAGGTGAGCGGCCTGGTCGGCGAAACCGTCGGGGGAGTAGTCGCTCCACGCGTCGTCGTGGCCGTGGATGCCGAGGTAGGTCGCCGTCTCCGGGTAGCGCTGCACGCACTCGTCGACGAAGGCATCGGCGATGGCATCGACCGGGCGGTCGAGCTCGATCGCAGGGCTGGCCGACATGGACCTCAGCGTAGGCGCAGCGACCCCGGCGGCTGCCGGGTGATCGATAGGGTCGGACGGATGCAGGGCAGTGATCGGATGCATCCGGCGACCAGGCGGATCTGGGCGGGTCTGCCACCGGGTACCCGGGCGGCCCTCGATGCCCTGACGCCGACCGACCTGCAGTCGCTGTTGATCGATCTGGCCCGGGTCCGCGCCGAGCGGGTGGACGCCGCCGAGCTGACGCGGCGCTGGCGAGATGACCGGTTCGTCCGGCCGGCGGGCGTCGACCCGCGCCGGCTCGCCCGGGTCGAGTCGGATCTGTGGCAGGCACTGCCGGATGCGTTCGTCGGCGTCGAGCTCTCCCCGGTTGCCCCGCTGGGAACCTGCGCGGCGGTTGGCCCGGTCGACCAGAACCGGATCGTGACGACGGTCCGGACCAGCGAGGTGGTCAGCGATCCCACCAATGTGCTGGCCCTGGAGACCGCGCGGCGTCGCCGCTCGAGCGCAGAGCCGGTACACCTCGCCGCCTGCCACCGGGTGTTGCGGGCGCAGCAGTTCCCGCCCGGGTACGGCGCCCATTTCTCGCTGTTCGCGCTGGTCTCCAGCGGTCGGGACCGCGGCTCGTGGCGAACCGAGCTCGACTTCTTGGACCTGCACCTGCAGGCGTGGCGGTCGATGGTGGACGCGGTGCTGGGTGCCGATGGCTTCTCGCTCAGCTTCTCGACCTACGACGACCGCGTCCTGGCCGACCGGGTGCGCGAGGAGCTCGGCCCGGCCCACCCCCGGCTGCACGAGGAAGCCGGGCGCCGGCATGGCCGGGGCTACTACGCGCCGTTGGCGATCAAGGTCTACCGCCCCGGGCCGGATGGGGAGCGAGAGGTCGGCGACGGCGGCTTCGTCAGCTGGACGGCGCAGCTGCGCGCCGATGCGAAGGAGCGCTGCCTGGTCTCCTGCGTGTCGACCGAACGACTTCTCTAGCGGCGGCCGGCACCGAGCAGGTTGCCGAGGATGTCCAGGATCGACCCGCCGGACTGCTGCTCGGGCTGCTCGTCCTCGGCCGGCTGCGCCGACCGGCCGCCGCCGAGCATGCCGCCCAAGATGTCGGTCAGCACATTCCCCCCGGCGCCGCCGGCGGCCCCGGCGATCAGTGGGCCGAGCAGGTCGCCGTACTTGCCGCTGCCCGAGATCCGCTTGGACAGGTACGCCAGCACGATCGGCGCGAGTAGCGGGAGCAGCTTGGCGATCAAGCTCTGCTGCTGACCGGTATTGGCCCCGAGGGTGTGCACCACCTCGCCGGTGTTGGGGCCGAAGATGTTGTGCACGATCTTCTCGCCGTCGTCCGCGTCCACCTGGTTCAGGTCGACGCCACCGTCGACCAGGTCGCTCGGGTGATCGCCCAGCGCGCCGGCCAGCGACGCGGCGCCGGCGGGGTCCTCGGCGTTGGCCTGCATGCCGCCGAGCAGGGCGGGGATGGCCTCCCGCGCCGCAGACTCGGCCGTGGCCTCGTCCACGCCGAGCTGCGCGGCCAGCTGGTCCATCGGAATGCCGGAGAGAATGTCGTCGACTGCGCTCATCGCCGAGCCTTTCTGCTGGTCGCACGTCTTAGGAAGAGCCTCGGACGGACTCTAGCCGAGTGGGTCTTCAGCCGGGTCGTCCGGACATCCGCCAGGCCTCCGGACCGGGCTGGACCGGGGCGCGCACCGAGCGCCAGTACGCGGACCATCCGGTCTGGGTGGCCGGGCGTTCCTGGTCCGCGGCGGAGCGCAGCGCCAGCACTGCGACCAGGGCGGCCAGTTCCTCCTCGGTGGGGTGTCCCCTGATCACCGAGAAGATCGGTGGGTTCTCCGGCACGGTGCTCATCGAACGGATCTGCACCCTCTTCTACGATCTGCACCGCCTGCATACGGTGCAGATGCGAGGAAACGGTGCAGATCCCGCCGCGGGCGGTGGCGAAGAGTCATAGCGGGATGTTCCCGTGCTTCTTGGGGGGCAAGGTTTGGCGCTTGGTCCGCAGCATCCGCAGTACCCGGGTGATCTCGGCCCGGGTCTCGTGCGGGCTGATCACCGCGTCGACGTAGCCCCGCTCGGCGGCGATGTAGGGGTTGGCCAGTTCGTCGTCGTACTCGGCCACGAGCCGGGCCCGCAGCGCGTCGGGGTCGTCGGACCTGGCCAGCTCCTTGCGGTAGAGGATGTTGACCGCACCCTGCGCACCCATCACGGCGATCTGCGCGGTCGGCCAGGCCAGGTTGAAGTCCGCTCCCAAGTGCTTGGAACCCATCACGTCGTACGCCCCGCCGTAGGCCTTGCGGGTGATCACCGTGACCAGGGGAACGGTCGCCTCGGCGTACGCGTAGATCAACTTCGCACCGCGCCGGATGATTCCGCTCCACTCCTGGTCGGTGCCGGGCAGGAACCCGGGCACGTCGACGAAGGTGATCACCGGGATGTTGAACGCGTCACAGGTGCGGACGAACCGGGCCGCTTTCTCCGACGCGTCGATGTCCAGGCAGCCGGCGAAGTGCAGTGGCTGGTTGGCGACCACGCCGACGCTGTGTCCGTCGATCCGGCCGAAACCCACCACGATGTTCGGCGCGAACAGGGCGTGCACCTCGAGGAACTCGCCGTCGTCGAGCACCCGCCAGATCACCTCGTGCATGTCGTAGGGCTGGTTGGGCGAGTCGGGGATGAGCGTGTCGAGGTCGCGGTCCACATCGTGCGGCTCGAGGTCGTTCTCGACGCCGAAGGTGGGCGGGTCCTCCAGGTTGTTCTGCGGCAGGTAGGAGATCAGCGAACGGACGTAGGAGATCGCATCGTCCTCGTCGACCGCCAGATAGTGCGCGTTCCCGGACTTGGTGTTGTGCGTCCGGCCGCCACCCAGCTCCTCCATCGAGACGTCCTCGCCGGTGACGGTCTTGATCACGTCCGGCCCGGTGATGAACATCTGCGACGTCTGGTCGACCATCACGACGAAGTCGGTCAGCGCCGGGCTGTACACGTGCCCGCCGGCGGCCGCACCCATGATCAACGAGATCTGCGGGATGACCCCGGAGGCGTGCGTGTTGCGGCGGAAGATCTCCCCGTAGAGGCCGAGCGAGACCACACCCTCCTGGATCCGCGCGCCGCCGCCCTCGTTGAGCCCGATCAGCGGGCAGCCCGTCTTAAGGGCGAAGTCGATGATCTTGACGATCTTCTCCCCGTACACCTGCCCCAGGCTGCCGCCGAAGATCGTGACGTCCTGGCTGAAGACGCAGACCGGGCGCTCGTCGATGGTGCCGAACCCGGTGACCACGCCGTCGCCGTACGGCCGCCTCTTCTCCATCCCGAACGAGGTGGACCGGTGCCGGGCGAACTCGTCCAGCTCGGTGAAGGAGTCGGGGTCGAGCAGCAGCTCGAGCCGTTCCCGGGCCGTCTTCTTGCCTCGGGCATGCTGCTTCTCGACTGCCGCCGCGGAGCCGGCGTGCACGGCTTCTTCGATCCGCAGCTCCAGGTCGGCGAGCTTGCCGGCTGTGGTGTGCCGGTCCGGGCCTGCTGCCTCGCGGTCCATGAGTCGGACTCTAGTGGCTAGCCTTCGCCTGGTGAGTTCGGACGACCCTCTTGACGCCCGCCTGCTGCGCGCCGAGCTGGTCACCTCGTCGAGCCTGTGGCGCCATATCGACGTGGTGCCCGAAACGGGCTCGACCAACGCCGACCTGGTGACTGCGGCGCGGGCGGGAGCTGCGACGGGACGCGTCCTGGTCACCGATTTCCAGTCGGCCGGAAAGGGCCGGCAGGGCCGGACCTGGACTGCGCCGCCGGGCACCAGCATCGCCATGTCGGTCCTGCTGGCGCCGGCGGTCGACCTGTCGCGATGGACCTGGCTGCCACTGCTCACCGGGCTCGCCGTCAGCGAGGCCGTACGCCGTGTCGGCGGGTTGGCGACCGGCCTCAAGTGGCCCAACGACGTGCTCGTCGACGAGCGCAAGCTCTGCGGCATCCTCGCCGAGCGGGTCGACACCCCCTCGGGACCGGCCTGCGTGGTGGGGATCGGGATCAACGTCTCGCTGGCGGAGGCGGACCTCCCGGTGCCCACCGCCACGTCGTTGCTGATCGCCCGCGCTGCGGCCGGTCTGCCGGGTGTGCCGCGGCGTACACCGTTGGTCTCCGCCGTGCTGCAGGAGCTGGCGCACGCGGTGCGCGAGTGGGAGGCCGACCCCGGCAGCGCCGCACTGGTGGAGCGCTACCGGCGCCGTTGTGTGACCTTGGACCGGCCGGTTCGGGTGCTGCTCGGCGACCAGCGGGTCCTGACCGGAGTCGCGTCCGGCATCGACCCCGATGGGCGGCTGATGGTACGGACGGACTCAGGTACCCGGATTCTCGGAGCGGGCGACGTCGTTCACGTACGCTGACCGGCGTGGCTGCCCAGGTCAAGCTACTCGGGGCCGATGAGCATGCCGTGATCCGGACGCGCACCCACGCCAAGGCGCTGATCCGGCCGGCGCTCGTGTTGATCATCCTCGGCGCGGCGGCCGGTGCCGGCGCGGCCCTGGTGCCCGATGAGCTCCGGCCGGTCGGCCCCGCTGTGGTCGCCGTTCTCGGGCTGGTGCTCGCGATCTGGTGGGTGCTGCTGCCGTTCCTGCGTTGGTGGACCACGACGTACACGATCACCAACCAACGGCTGATCACGCGGGCGGGCATCCTGAACAAGGTCGGGAAGGACCTGCCGCTGAACCGGGTTCACGAGGTGTCCTACCAACGCAGCCTGATCGACCGGCTGCTCGGCTGCGGCACCCTGAACGTGCAGACCGCCGCCGAGGACGGCTCGATGGTGCTCTCCGACGTGCCCGACGTGGAGCGGGTGCACGCGACGATGACCGAGCTGCTGCTGGCTGATCATCGGGTGTCGAGCCGCGGCGGCCCGCGGCCATGACGGTTCGGATCGAGCGTCCCGCGCCGGGTCTGGCCGAGCTGATCATGGACCGGCCGGAGGCCCTGAACGCCCTGTCGACCGAGCAGGCGAGCCGGTTGATCACGGCCGCGCGCGAGCTGGCCGGTGAGCCGGAGACCAGTGTGGTGATCATCTCCAGCGCGCTGGAGCGGGCGTTCTGCGTCGGAGCCGATCTCAAGGAGCGGCACAGCTTCACTGACGATGAGTTCCGGGCCCAGCGCGAGGTGTTTCTCGAGTGCTTCGGCGCGCTGCGGGAGCTCCCGGCGCCCTCGGTTGCCGCGGTGGACGGCCTCGCTCTGGGCGGTGGTTTCGAGCTTGCGCTCTGCTGTGACCTGATCGTCGCTTCCGAAGGTGCCGGCTTCGCCCTGCCGGAAGTCGGGCTTGGCCTTGTCCCGGGCGGCGGTGGCACGCAGTCGTTGTCCCGGCGGGCCGGGCTCAACCGAGCACTCGATCTGGTGCTGACCGGGCGACGGGTGCCGGCCGACGAGGCGTACCGCCTCGGCCTGGTGGACCGGCTGGTGCCGGGCGGCACCGCCCGGACGGCGGCGTACGCGCTGGCCACCGAGATTGCGGCGAAGTCCCCGGTGGCCCTGCGTGCGGCCAAACGCGCGGTGCGTCAGGGGTTCGACGCCGATCTCCCCACCGGGCTGCGGATCGAGGACGACGCCTGGCGCCAGGCCGCATTCTCGCCGGATCGGGTCGAAGGGATCGCCGCCTTCGCCGAGAAGCGGCCACCGCGCTGGCCGCGACCGGTGCCGCAGGAGCGAACCGATGAATGATCATCCGCAGCAGCTGCCGCAGCCGGTCGAGCTTCCGGTGAACCAGCGCGAGAGCGCGCTTCCGCTGCGGGCTCAGCTGACGCGGTTCGTGATCACCGGCGGCATCTCGGCCGTCGTCGACTTCGGCCTGCTGGTGATCTTGATGCAGCTGGGCCTGGGACACACGCTGGCGAAGGCGATCTCGTTCGTCGCCGGTACCACCACCGCCTATCTGATCAACCGGCGCTGGACCTTCCGGGCCGAGCCGTCGGCTCGGCGCTTCCTCGCCGTGGTGCTGCTGTACGCGCTCACCTTTGCGCTGCAGGTGGGGCTGTTCAGTGTGATCTTCACGGTGCTGACCGCGCAGGGACTCGGCCTGCGGGCGGTGCAGGTGATCGGCTTCGTGATCGCCCAGGGCGTGGCGACCACGGTGAACTTCATCGTCCAGCGCTCGGTGATCTTCAAGTTGGACGGCCAGCGATGAACAGCCGCGCGTACACCGTCGGCATCATCGGAGGCGGACAGCTGGCCCGGATGATGTACGCCGCCTCGGTCGGTCTCGGCATCGAGATACGCCTGCTGGCCGAGGGCGCCGACGTCTCGGCCGCCCGGGTGGTGCATGCGGTCACGGTGGGGGACTACACCGACCGACAGACGGTCCGGGACTTCGCCGCGGGCTGCGATGTCGTGACCTTCGATCACGAGCACGTGCCGACCGGCCTGCTGCGCGAGCTGGAAGCCGATGGTGTGGCGGTGCGGCCCGGTCCGGCAGCGCTGGTGCACGCGCAGGACAAGGTGATCATGCGTGACCGGCTGAGCGCGGCCGGGATCAGCTGCCCGGTCTATCGCGTGGTGGCGGATGCGGCGGCGTTGGCCGCCTTCGGGGACGAGCACGGCTGGCCGGTGATCGCCAAGACCTCCCGGGGCGGCTACGACGGCAAGGGAGTGTGGCGGCTGGACTCGGCCGAGGACGTCGAGGGTCCCTTCAGCGGTCTCGCGCCTGAGGTCGCCGTGATCGCGGAGGAGTACGTGGACTTCTCGCGCGAGCTGAGTGCGCTGGTGGCCCGTTCCCCCTCCGGCCAGGCGGCGGCGTACCCGATCTCGGAGTCCGTCCAGCGCGGCGGCATCTGCGTCGAGACGGTCACACCGGCGCCCGGGCTCGAGCCTGAGCAGGCGATGGAGATCGAGCGGCTTGCCCTGACGGTCGCGCACGAGCTCGGCGTGGTCGGGATGTTGGCCGTGGAGCTGATGCAGCGCCGCGACGGGTCGGTGGTGGTCAACGAGCTGGCCATGCGGCCGCACAACACCGGCCACTGGACCATCGACGGCGCGCACACCTCGCAGTTCGAGAACCATCTGCGCGCGGTGCTCGACCTGCCGCTGGGCGACCCCGGTGCCCGGGAGCGGTGGACGGTCATGACCAACGTGCTCGGCGGCTCGGTCGACGACCTGCCGTCGGCGCTGCTGCACTGCTTCGCCCGCGACCGGCGGCTGCGGGCGCAGATCTACGGCAAACAGGTGCGGCCGGGCCGTAAGGTCGGGCACGTGACCGCGTACGGCGATGATCTTGACCAGGTCCGCGCCCGGGCCCGGCACGCGGCGGCGTACCTGATGGGCGACGCCGATGCCTGAGGCCCGGGTCGGGATCGTGATGGGCTCCGACTCGGACTGGCCGGTGATGAGCGCGGCGGCCGAGGCGCTGTCGGAGTTCGACGTGGCGTACGAGGCCGATGTGGTCTCGGCGCACCGGATGCCCGACGCGATGATCGACTACGGCCGGACGGCCGCCGAGCGTGGTCTCGCGGTGATCATCGCCGGCGCCGGAGGAGCGGCCCACCTGCCCGGGATGCTGGCGGCGGTCACTCCGCTGCCGGTGATCGGCGTGCCGGTGCCGCTGAAGTACCTCGACGGGATGGACTCACTGCTCTCCATCGTGCAGATGCCGGCCGGGGTACCGGTCGCCACCGTGGCCATCGGCAACGCGCGCAACGCCGGGCTGCTGGCGGTGCGGATCCTGGCCGCGTCCGATGCCGCACTGCGGCAGCGGATGATCGACTTCCAGGATCAGCTGCGGCGGTCGGCCGAGGCCAAGGGCGAGGCCGTACGCGGGCACTAGCCGGTCAGCACGGTGCCCGGCCGAGGCGATGTCGGGCGCGCGCGGCGCAGCAGCAGCATGCCGCCGGCTCCGATCGCCAGGCCGGCCAGCCCGGCCCCGACCGCCACGATGCCCACATTGGGGCCGGACGGGGCGGTGCTCACGTCTCCGGCCGCCACCTCGGGTGCCGGCTCGACGGGCACGGCTTCCTTCACCGGGGAGCTATCGAGGATTCCCGCGTTGCGGAAGACCGCGCTGAGCGCCGCCTTGTCACTGCGCGGGAGCTCGGTCCATCGCGCTTCGCGGGCGAAGATGTCGCCCGCGCCGGTCGGGTCGACTTTGGTCTCGACCCAGATCCCGTCGGGGGTCTCGTAGACGAGATCGATCCGCCAAACGGACATGTCGTGGATCATCCAGGTCATCCGATACGTGTCCGCCGTGTCGGTGACGGCGGCCGGCCGGGCGGTGTCTCCCGCGACGGGGTCGTAGGCTCCGACCAGCTCGACCAGCCGTTGGTAGTCGGACTGGCTCTGGTGGATCGCCCCGACCCGCCCCTCGGACGGGTTGGACAGCAGCACGCTGGTCGGGCCGCCGGCGTGGGCCGGTACGGCGCCGGCCACCCAGGCGGTGGGCCCAGCGATCAGGGCAGCGAATGCGACGACGAGCCGGCGGACCTTCATCGGTGACCTCCTGGAGTTGGTGCTCGTTGTGTTGAACACCGCCGGGCCCCAGGAGGTTCGCTAGCCTCGCCTGGTGGCTGGTGCGGTGAGCGAGTTCTTCGCTGGGGCGTCGCTGTTGCCGCGCGGGCTGGGCCTGATCGCCCGCCGGCCGCGGTTGTTCGGGCTGGGGGCGATTCCGCCGTTGATCACGTCGCTGGTCTTCACCGCAGTGCTGGTCGTCGTGGTTCTCCAGCTGGATGGCCTGGTGCGAGCGATGACCCCGTTCGCCGACGACTGGGAGCCTGGTCTGGCCAGGACCACCCGTACCCTGTCGGGAATCGCCCTGCTCGGCGGACTGGTGTTGATCATGGTGATCTCGTTCACCACGCTGACCCTGGCGCTCGGGTCGCCGCTGTACGACAAGCTGTCGGAGTCCATCGAGCGGGAGTTCGGCGAGGTGCCGAAGCTGGACGAGCCGGCGAGGGTCGGAGTCGTCCGGGCGGTGCGGCAGTCCGTCGCACTGATCGCGACCTCGGCGCTGGGCGCGATCGTGCTGTTCGGCTGCGGCTTCATTCCCGTGATCGGGCAGACCCTGGTTCCGGTCACGTCAGCCACCTTCGGCGGCTGGATCTTGGCGACCGAGCTGGTCGGTTCGACCTTGGAGCGTCGCGGACTGGTCAGGTTGGCCGACCGCCGCGCCGCCCTGCGGCGTAGCCGGATGCGGGCGCTGGGGGTGGGCGTGCCCTGCTTCCTGCTGCTGGCGATTCCGTTCGCCGGCGTGCTGGTGTTCCCGATCGCGACGGCGGCCGGGACGCTGCTGGCCCGTCAGCTGCTGGAGGAGTCCACCGTTTCGGCTCCGGCGCGACCGGCGTAAGCCTTTCTGTGGCATCGGGGATGGTTCGTTTGCCATCTCGAGATGGGAGACGTGCCCTCCGTGGCCGCCTGAAGGGGTTCTTTGCCATCTCAAGATGGGAAACGGCCGAGGGGAGCGCAGCGTAAGAGCAGCTAGTGGATCGACCGTGCGATCTCCAGCGCCCGGGCCTTCCCGATGTCGCCCTCCAACCGCAAGGTGGCCAGGGTCGTACCCGCCGGGCGCTCCCACACCAGGCACGGGGCGGCGATGCGGGCTTCCTCGGTCCGTTGCTGCCCGTCCCGGTCGACATAGCTGACCTCGTGCGCCGTGGGGAACCAGATGGCGTCCCGGCCGCCCACGGCGGTGACCTCGTACGCCCCACGCACCTTCTTGACGAAGATCCAGTCCAGTGACCCGTCGAACTGGTCGAGATGGATCGGAACCTTGCCGGAGGTCCAGTCCATCGAGACCACCCGGCGGTCGGCCGAGACCTCGATCCGGTCGGGCGTGCCGAGGCCCGCCGGCACGCCGAGCTGGAACGACACCAGCGCCTGGGCCTCATCCAAGGTGACCGCGGCGCCCTGCGTCGGCGGTGGCTCGGCCGTCGGTGGAGGGCCCGAGGCGGGCGGGGCGGTCTGGATCAGCACACCACCGATCCGCAGCCATTCGACCACCGCGGCGCGCACCGGAGGGGTCAGGCCGAGACCGATGATCACCAGAGCGATGATCACCGCGATCAGCCGCCGGCGCCGCGCCCGCCGCCAGGACGAGGTGCGCGACCGGTGCGGCGTGGCCGGCAGGCGGGCCAGCACCCGCTCCGCCAGGTCCTCGGCCGGCGGCTCGACCACGATGCTGCGGCCAAGGGCCTGGAGCTCGGCAACCAGGACGTCGGACTCCTCAGGCATCGGTCACCTCCTCCCGCAAGATCGCCAGTGCCCGGTGCAGCCGAGACTTCACCGTGCCCGCCGGCAGCTGCAGCGCCGTCGCGGTCTCGGCCTCGCTCAGCTCCAGCAGGTAGCGGCAGGCCACCACCTCCCGCAGCTCGGCCGGCAGCGCACGGACCCGGGCGAGCAGCTCGTCCCGGCGTACCGCGGTCAGCGCCTGCGCCTCGGGATCGAGGGTGAAGCTCTCCGGGTCGAGTTGGGCCAGCTCCTCCCGGGCCGCGCGCCGGCCCCGGCTGCGGAACACGTTCCGGGTCTCGTTCCGGACGATGGTCAGCAACCACGCCCGGAACTCGCCGTCCGCGCGGAACCGGGGCAGCGCCGCGTACGCCTTGACGAACGCGTCCTGGACCACGTCGTCCGCGTCCGCACCGGCACCCCACAGCACCGCCATCCGCTTCGCCATCGGGGCATGGCGACGTACCAGGTGGCCGAATGCCGCCAGGTCACCCGACTGGACGTCGGCCACCAGCTGCCCATCACTGGTGATGCTGATACCGGCATTACACCGCTGCCGGACGGTCGGTTCACGACCGGAAGCGAACTAGGCTCGCGACCATGAGCGACGCCGACGCCCTCTACCGCCCGACCGAGGAGCACGAGGCGTTCCGGGCGGCGGTGCGCGAGGTGTGCGACGCCAAGGTCGCCCCGTACGCCGCCGAGACCGACGAGCTGGCCGAGTTTCCCAAGGCCTGCTACGAAGCGCTGGTCGCGGCGGACTTCCATGCCCCGCACGTGCCGGAGGCGTACGGCGGCGTCGGTGCCGACGCGCTCGCGACAGTGATCGTGATCGAGGAGATCGCCCGGGCGTGTGCGTCGACCTCGCTGATCCCCGCCGTGAACAAGCTCTCGTCGCTGCCCTGGCTGCTGGCCGGCTCGGAGGAGCTCAAGCGGGCCTATCTGCCGCCGATGGCCAGTGGGGAGGCGATGGCCTCCTACTGCCTGTCCGAGCCCGAGGCCGGCTCCGACGCGGTGAGCATGCGGACCCGGGCGGTGCGCGACGGTGATCACTACGTCCTCGACGGGGTGAAGCGCTGGATCAGCAACGCCGGTGTCTCGCGGTTCTACACCGTCTTCGCCGTCACCGACCCGAACGCGCGGTCGAAGGGGATCAGCGCATTCGTGGTCGAGCGCGACGACGAAGGGGTTTCCTTCGGGGCACCGGAGAAGAAGCTGGGGATCAAGGGCTCGCCGACGTGCGAGGTCTACCTGGACCGGGTGCGGGTTCCGGAGTCCCGGCGGATCGGCGAGGAGGGCACCGGCTTCGCCACCGCGATGCGGACCCTGGACCACACCCGGATCACCATCGCCGCGCAGGCGCTCGGCATCGCCCAGGGGGCGCTCGACTATGCGTTGGGCTATGTGAAGGAGCGCAAGCAGTTCGGCAAGGCGATCGCGGAGTTCCAGGGTCTGCAGTTCATGCTCGCCGACATGGGCATGAAGGTCGAGGCGGCCCGGCAGCTGACCTACGCCGCCGCGGCGAAGTCGGAGCGGGGCGACGCCGATCTGACCTACTTCGGCGCGGCGGCCAAGTGTTACGCCTCGGATGTGGCGATGGAGATCACCACCGATGCGGTGCAGCTGCTCGGCGGTTACGGCTACACCAAAGACTTCCCGGTCGAGCGGATGATGCGCGATGCGAAGATCACCCAGATCTACGAGGGCACCAACCAGATCCAGCGGGTGGTCATGGCCCGCCAGCTCTTGGGGCGGTGACAACGAGGGGAGAGGGAGGCGCCTACTTGGCGTACTTCTCCAGATCCGAGGTGTCTCCGCGGGCGATGTCGCGGAACATCGCCCGGGCCTCGGACTCGTCCCAGAGCACCGCCGAACCGACCGGGGTGGATGCGTCCGGATTGGAGACCGGGACGGTCAGGGTCAGCCCGTCACCGCCCGAGATCTTGCGCATCGCCAGGCCGAGGGTGATCACCTGGGCGAGCGAGGTGTCCTCACCGATCCTGATCGCCTGGGCCGCGGCATTGCACAGCCGCCAGTAGCGGACCGGGTTGAGCACCGACGACGGCGAGGCGCCCTCCTTCGCGATGGCGGCCAGCATCTCCCGCTGCCGCTCCACCCGGCCGAGATCACCCCTGGGGTCGGCCTTGCGCATCCGGACGTAGCCGAGAGCGTTCACTCCGCTGAGGGTCTGGCAGCCCTTCGGGAGGTTGAGGTGGGAGTCCCGGTCCTTGATCGCCTTCGGCAGGCACATCTCGATCCCGCCGAGGGCGTCGATGATGTTGACGAAGCCGCCGAAACCGATCTCCAGGTAGCCATCGACCCGCAGCCCGGTGTTCTCCTCCACCGTCTGGGTGAGCAGCTCCGGGCCACCGAAGGCGTACGCGGCGTTGATCTTGTTGCTGCTGTGCTTCGGGATCGGCAGGTAGGAGTCACGCGGTAGCGAGATCAGCACCGGCTTCCCGCTGGGCGGCACGTGCACGAGCATGATCGTGTCGGTGCGCAGCCCTGCCGTGCTACCCGTGCCGAGCCGCTTCTGCTCCGCTTTGGTCAACCCCTCGCGGGAGTCCGACCCGACGAGCAGGAAGGTCTGTCCCGGCTGGTTGGCCGGTCGTTGGCCATCCGGGGTCGCGTCCACCCGCTCCACCCGGCTCCACGCGTACACCGGCACTCCGACGAGCCAGACGATGATCAACGCCAGCACGATGCCGAGCACCCGGAAGGTGTTGCGCACCGGGTGCCGCCGGCGCGGCGGCCGGACGGCGCTGGGCGGTGGCTGTCCAGGACCAGAGGGCGGCGGTTGCCCGGCGGCGCCCGGCTGCGGATCGCCGTACGCCGGTCGGCCGAGATTGCCTGGCGGGGCGGGAGTCGAAGGCTGCGGACCTCCGGAGCCAGCTGGGGTGCCCTCCCACGGGGCCGGCATCACCCGGGTCGGCTCGGGTCCGGACCCGCCGCGACTACGCCCGTACAGCCATTCGAGATCCTCGTCGCGGCTAGGGGGCATACGGCAAAGGTACCCGCGGGGTATCGGCGCGAGCGGGGAAAAGCTTGAGTCGTTATCGGCGCGCCACGGCCGCCGCCAAGGTCACGCGCGGACATACTGACCTCCATCTGAACCCTCAGACTCTCTTCCCCACTGCAGACCGAGAGGCCTCAGGTGTCTGAACGTGCCGCGCCCAAAAATGTGCGCCCTGTCGCCGTGTCCTTCCGGAGCGCCGGTCAGCGCAGCGATCGGGTCAAGCTGCGCCGGGGGGTGACCTTCCTTCTCATGACGCTGCTGTTGCCCGGCTCGGCGCAGGTCGCGGCGGGCAACCGGCGGGTGGGCCGGATGGCACTACGGATCTGGGCCGGACTGTGGGTGCTCGCCGTGCTGGTGGGGCTGGTCGCCCTGACCTGGCCCAAGGCCGCGGTGCGCCTGTTCACCTCACCGGCGACCTTGGTCACCGTTCAGGTACTGGTGATCGCGCTCGGCCTCGGCCTGATCGCGCTCCTGCTGGACGCCTGGCGAATCTCCCGTCCGCCGGAGCTCGCTCGCGGGCACCGCCTGGCGTTCTCGATTCTCAACGTGGCGCTTGTGCTCAGCGTTGCCGGTGGCCTGGTCGCCTCGGCC
The DNA here is from genome assembly GCA_963711015.1 of uncultured Actinomycetota bacterium. Classification (GTDB taxonomy): domain Bacteria; phylum Actinomycetota; class Actinomycetes; order Propionibacteriales; family Propionibacteriaceae; genus Microlunatus. The sequence continues at coordinate 138,023 of CAVQCQ010000027.1, read as the reverse complement.
TCGATCGTGTCCGCCCAGCGCGACTTTATGGGTGCGGTGTTCGCGGGCGGCGGCGACCAGCAGGCCAAGCAGGGCCGCTACAACATCCTGCTGATGGGCGGCGACGCCGGGAAGGACCGGTCCGGACTACGACCGGACAGCATGACGATCGCCAGCGTCGACGCGGAGACCGGCCGCACGGTGTTGATCAGCCTGCCCCGCAACCTCGTGGCCGCGCCGTTCCCCGAGTCCTCCCCGCTGCACCGGAAGTTCCCGAAGGGCTTCAAGTGCCGGGACGGCTCCTGCATGCTGAACGCGATCTACACCTACGCGACCACGCACAAGAACCTCTACCCCGGTGTGGCCAACCCTGGGGCACAGGCGACCAAGGAGGCGATCGAGGGCGCCACGGGGATCCCGATCAACTATTGGGTGCTGATCGACCTGAAGGGTTTCGAGGCCCTCGTCGACGCGGTCGGCGGGATCACCATGGACGTCTACCGCCGAGTGCCGATCGGCGGTGGTGGGAGCCCGATCAGCGGGTACGTCGAGGCCGGCAAGAACCGGCACCTCGATGGCCGCGAAGCGCTCTGGTTCGCCCGGTCGCGGTCGGACTCCTCCGACTACGACCGGATCGTGCGGCAGAAGTGCGTGATGACGGCGATGCTCAACCAGCTCGACCCGGTGACCGTGCTGACCAAGTTCAACAGGATCGCCGCCGCGAGCAAGCGGGTGGTCGCCACGGACATCCCGGCCGGCGACGTGAACACCCTGCTCGACCTGGCGCTGAAGGCCAAGACGCTGCCACTGTCCAGCGTGGCCTTGATGCCGCCGCTGATCTCTCCCAGCAAGCCCGACTTCGCGGTGGCGCACAGCGCGGTCGCCGACAAGATCGCCGCCGCCGAGGCGGCCGACGCGCGTCTCGCGAACCCCGAGGTCACCCCGTCGCCCGCCGCCGGCACCAAGCCCAAGAAGAAGAAGAAGGTCAAGAAGGCCGGCCAGTCGCGTACGGCCCAGACCGACGATCTGGCCAAGGTCTGCGCTGCCTGAGCGGACGAGCGGCCTGGCGGCTGCAAGGATGTCTCGCGTGATTTCGGGTGTTGAGCGCGTGTCCAATCCCGGGGGGACACCCCCCGAACCCCCCGCGCAGAGTTGGCCCGGGGTCAGCGTCGTGATGCCGGTGCTCAATGAGGAGCGGCACCTTGAGGCGGCGGTCGGCCGGGTGCAGCTGCAGGACTATCCCGGCCCTCTCGAGGTGCTGCTGCTGGTCGGTCCCAGCACCGATCGCACCGAGCAGCTCGCCGCCGAGCTGGCGGCGGCCGACCCGCGGATCCGGGTCGTGCCCAATCCCGCGGCACGGACGCCGCATGCGCTCAACCTGGGCATCGCGGCGGCCGCGTACGACATCGTGGTTCGGGTCGACGGACACGGCGAGCTCACGGACGGCTACATCCAGCGGGCGGTGCAGCTGCTGGAGCAGACCGGCGCCGCCAACGTCGGCGGGGTGATGGACGCCCAGGGAGTGACGCCGTTCGAGCAGGCGGTGGCCACGGCGTACCGGACCCGGCTCGGCCTCGGCGGCGGAGCATTCCACCTGGCCGACGCTCCGGCCGGCGAGGCCGAGACCGTCTTCCTGGGGGTGTTCCGCAAGGAGGCGGTGCTCGCCGTGGGCGGGTTCGACGAGACCATGCACCGCGCCCAGGACTGGGAGCTGAACTACCGGCTGCGTCGGAACGGCCGGCGGATCTGGTTCTCACCGGACCTGCGGGTGACCTACCGGCCGCGCTCGTCGTTGCGTGCACTGATGAGGCAGATGTACGACACCGGCCAGTGGCGCCGCGAGCTGGTGCGGCGGCATCCCGAGACCGCAAGTCCGCGCTATCTGGCGCCGCCGGTCACGGTGCTCGGGCTGACCGGTGGCACCCTGCTCGGACTGCTCGGGCTGGCCATCGGATCGCGCGTGCTGAGGGCCGGCTTCCTCGCGCCGCTCGGCTATCTGGTCCTGATCGTCGTCGGGACCGCGTCCGCCCCCGAGGGGACCAGTGCGGCCGCTCGGGCACGGCTGCCGCTGGTGCTGGCGGCGACCCATCTGTCCTGGGGCACTGGCTTCCTTCTCGGCCGGCGTCGCTAGGGCGTCTCCGCTCGTTCCTGCTCCGCGATCGCCGTCACCCGGTCAGGGTCGCCGACTCCGGCCACCAGCACTGACGAGCCACCGCCGATCAGCGGTGCCAGCAGACCGTCCCTGGTGGTCGTCCATGGGTCGGTCGGGCGGATCAGGCGCCGAGCCGCCGAGGCGTACGCGGGATCGACCAGGTCGGCCTGGGTGCGGCGTACGCCCGGCGACAGCCAGGCCAACGCCAGTCCCGACTGCGGCACAGCGGCGTGCTGGTCGGGCTGGCCGCGGACCTCGACCGCGTAGTCCAGGACCGGCGGATCCGGCGGTGCCGCGAGACCGAGGCCCAGCGGGTGCAGGGAGCAGCGCAGGACCGGCGTGCTCGGACGGACGGTCTCATCCGAGTCCGGCCCGGCGACCAGTACCGCCGCGGACGGAGCGTGCTCGAGGGTGACCACCGCCCCGACCTGCCAGCACGCCAGCTGCCAGATCAGCGTCACCCAGTGACCGGGATGACTTGCCGCCAGCGCCAGCTCGACCTGGTCTCCGGGGTCCAGCAGCAGTTCGTCGGCCAGCAGGTTGGAGGTCTTGTCGACCCAGTTGCCGACGGTGGTTCCGGACAGCTCGGTGCGCTCGCCGGAGTCCAGGTCGTAATAGGTGATCAATGGGTCGCCACCGCGCTCGCGTATGCGGCGCCGGAGAGCCTGACTGATCAGCTTGGTCATCGGCGCCGATCCTACGAGCGGCCACGATTAATCTGTCCGTCATGCGTTACGTCCTGATCGTCGCCGGGGGCTCGGGCAAGCGACTTTGGCCGTTGTCGCGGCAGGACATGCCCAAGCAGCTGTTGAAGGTGGTCGGCGGCAAGAGCCTGCTGCGGATCGCGTACGACCGACTGACCGGTCTCGTGCGGCCCGAGCAGGTGCTGGTCTGCACCGGCGCCGACTACGCCGACGTGGTGGCCGCCGAGCTGCCCGAGCTCGGTCCGGACAACATTCTGGGTGAGCCGGAGGGACGGGACTCGCTCAACGCCGTGGCCTGGCCGGCCGCGGTGCTCGCCGCACGCGACCCGGACGCGGTGATGGCGGTGGTGACCGCCGACCAGATCATGCATCCGGTGGCCGCATTCCGGCGGGCGCTGCGGGCCGGGTTCACGCTGGCCGAGGAACGTGCCGACCTGCTGGTGACCTTCGGCGTCGTGCCGACGTCGCCGCACACCGGCTACGGCTACCTGCACCGTGGCCACGAGCTGCCCGGACATCCGGATGCCTGTCTGGTCGCGGAGTTCAAGGAGAAGCCGGACCGGGCCACGGCCGAGGCGTACCTCGCCTCGGGGGAGTACTGGTGGAACTCCGGGATGTTCGTCTGGCGCGCCGCAACGCTGCTGGACCAGCTGGCCCAGCTGCAGCCACAGACCCACGCCGCGGTCACCGAGCTGGCCGCTGCTCCGGAGCGGATCGGGGAGATCTACCCGCAGCTGCTCAAGATCAGTGTCGACTACGCGGTGATGGAGCCGGTCTCCCGCGGCGCCGGCAGCGCGACCGTGGTGGCCGTTCGGCTGCCGATCACCTGGCACGACGTCGGCGGGTTCGCGTCGCTGAGCGAGCAGCTGCCGCGCGACGAGCAGGGCAACGCCCGGCACGGTGTCAGCGTGCTGGTGGACGCGCGGGACAACCTGGTGATCAACAACAGCGAGGACGGCCGGCTGATCGCCGTGGTCGGGCTGAGTGACACCGTGATCGTGCAGACCCCGCAGATCACTCTCGTCTGCCCCGTCACCGAGGCCGAGCGGATCAAGGAGCTGGTTGCCGAGGTCACCAACCAGCTGGGCGGCAGCTACGCCTGACCCCCTCGTTCGGTGCAGCCCCATCTGTCACAAGTTCCCCATGTTGCATGGGAAACCGGCTCTCTCCATAGGAAGTTTCCTGTGGAAACGGTCAGTTCCCCATGCAGCATGGGAAACCGACAAGGGCCAGCGGAGTCAGGCGCCGTTGGGTTCGGGGGAGTTGGCGAACGGGTACTTGACCATGAAGTCCTTGACGGACTGGCCACTGACCGAGACACAGGCTTGGCGCGCACCGAACTGCTTGGTGGTGTCAGACGGGTCGTTCGGGTCGGCGGTCCAGCGGGTGAGCACCACGTTCTTGGCGTCCGGGAACGGTCCGCCGTCGCTTTCAGCCCACGGCGCGGCAATGAACTTGTCCTCCGGGTTGTAGTCCTCGCCGGAGAACGTCTTGGCGATCCGCTCCAGCGCGCGGACGTCACTGTCCGGTGCCCCATCGCGGTACCAGGCGATGGTGTAGCCATGCTCCAGGTTGTGCACGAGCTGTTCGACGGGCGGTCGGTCGGCCATGGTGTAGAACTTCCGGTCGAAGGCCGCCGGCTCGGGGTAGTGCTGGCCGAAGTCGGGGGGGAACTGGGTGTAGGCGACCTTGGTTCCGACGTCGACGTGGTCCTGGTTGCCCGATGCCGGGGCCTCCACGACCTGGTCGCAGCCGGCCGCCGCCACGTCGACGCCAAGGGACGCCAGGTCGGCGTTACGCGAGCGGTAGTCGTCGACGAAGAGATAGACCGGGTACGCCAGCAGCGCCGTGGCGAGCACCAGGCAGATGACCAGCAGCCGGATGGTGCGTTTGCGGGCTTCCTTTTTTCGCGCTGCCTCGAACGAGGCCAGCTTGTCCCGGCGGCTCATCGGCGGTGCGATCTTGGTGCCGCCGGCGCCCTTCGCGCTCTTCCCCGCGCTCCGGGTCGTGGGCGGGTTGGGCTTGGCGTGCGACACCGGGTGGACTCCTCAGGACATGGACGTGGCGAAAGCGCGCCCGAGTCTAGCCCGGTCCACTAAGCACGGCCGGGTCCGAAAGGTCGGCGGACAGCATCCGCGCCAGCAGGTCCGCCGCCGAACCCTCGAGACCCGCCAGCCGCAACACGGCGGCCGGCCGGTCGGCTGCATCCAGTCGGACCAGGTCCTCGTACGCCTCCGGCCGGCCCAGGGCGATGAGCGCCGCGGCGAGCACCGCCTCCCGGCTGCCGAGCGGGAACAGGTCCTCGGCGGCGGGCCGGACCAACCCCGCCGCAGTCCCGCCGGGATCGCCGACCAACCCGGCCAGTCCGCGGACCACCGCGACGGGGCGGCTGTCGAGCTTGCCTTTCACCAGGTCGGCAGCGCCGGCCAGCTCGTCAGCCAGGGCCATCACGGTCACCCGCAGCGGGTTGCCGTAACCGTCGGTGACCCCCGCGTAGTCGCGAACCGCCCGAACCCCGGCGACGCCGATCGCCTGGTCGGTCTGCCCGATCCGCCACGGCCGGCCGGCGGTATCGGAGATGATCACACCGAGGCCAAGCCCGGTGTGCTCCTCCAGCGCCATCCGCAGCCGGGCCGCGGAGGCGTCCGGGTCGACCGGAAGCAGCAGCACCGAGGCGGGTTCGACGTTGGACCGGTCGACGCCCGCCGCCGCCAGGGTGAGCCCGGTCCGGGTGCGCACGATCGCCGTCGTGCCGCGCTGCGCCACCGTCCGGACCGCCTCGGCGGCGATCATCGTCTCCCGGTCAGCGGCCGGGACCGCCCGGCCCTCCGCCTTGCTGACGATCTTGGACGTGATCACCACGATGTCGCCGTCCTGCAGCGGACCCTGCGGATCGGCAGCGACGGCGTCGATCACGATCGCCGCAAGATCGTCACCGGCCACGATCTCGGCGATCCCCGCCGGTGCGAAGACTTCGATCATCACAGCTCGCCGCCGGGGCTGGTTCTCGCTGCGCTCCCGCCCCCTCTCATGCCGTGCCCGACTTGACCGCGTACGCGATGAAGTCCGCGGTGGCCTCGGGGTCACTCATGATCAACCCTGTGACCACCGGCCGCAGTCCGGCCGCGCGTACCCGGTCAGCCGAGCCGGCGTCGGCGGCGTCCATGGCCCAGACGTCGAGGACTCCGTCGCGGCTCCGTGCTCCGTAGTGCTCGCCGACCGCGGCCGCATCCACCTCCACCCCGATGGCCGGGAGCAGGTGCTGGGCCATGCCGAGCACCGGTGCACCGCCCAGGATGCCGGCGAACCCGACCACCGGGGCCGAGCCGGCGCGCAACGCCTGTCGGATCCCGGGTACGGCCAGGATCGGCCCGATCGAGACCACCGGGTTGCTCGGGGCCAGGAGGACGAGATCGGCCGCCGTGAGCGCTTCGGTCACCCCGGCCGCTGGGCGGGTGGACTCGATGCCGACCAGGTTCACGGCCAGAGCGGGCGGCCGGGCGCGTAACCGCACCCAGTACTCCTGGAAGTGCACCGCACGACGGCCGCCCGGAGCCGCCTCGTCCGCGATCGTGATATGGGTCTCCACCCGGTCGTCGGTCATCGGCAGCAACCGCACCCGCGGCTCAGCGACCAGCCAGCGCTGGGTGAGCGCCGCGGTCACCTCGGACAGCGGGTAGCCCGCATTCAGCAGCTGGGTGCGCACCAGGTGGGTGGCCAGGTCGCGGTCGCCCATCGCGAACCAGGTCGGCTCGGCCGCGTACGCGACCAGCTCCTCCAGCACCCGCCAGCTCTCGTCCTGCCGGCCCCAGCCGCGTGCCGCGTCGCCACCGCCACCCAAGGTGTACATGATCGTGTCCAGATCGGGACAGATCCGCAGCCCGTGCAGGGTGATGTCGTCGGCGGTGTTGCCGATCACGGTGACCGTCGCCTCGGGGTAGGCCCGCAGCGCCCCCGCGATGAACCGGGATCCACCGACGCCGCCGGCCAAGATCACGATCTGCACGCGGACCAGTGTTCCATCTGCCGACCGTCCGGTCCGGACGGCCACGGTCGTAGGCTGAGTCGGTGGAAAGCGTGTCGCGGTGGCGCGAGCCGGCCGCGTTCGTCACGCTCGCGGCGCTGGCGGTCAACATCGGGCTGGCTGCGGCCGCCCTGCTGATGGGAGTCCGGCTGGTCGAGGCGGCTCCTCGGGTCTCGGGCGCCGGCGCCCATGCCCTGTTGCTGGTCATCGCTGCCGCTCTGGCGGCGAGCTGCGTTCTGGTCGATCGGACGCCGCATGCCGGGCTGATCGCCGTCCTCGGCGTCGTGCTCGCGATCATCACGCTGGGATGGGCGATGGCCTACGCGCTGGTCACCTGGCTGCGCGTGGGGTACGCGACCGTCGCCGACGTCCTGGCCGTCCTGGTCGGCCTGGTGCCGCCGGCGCTCGCGCTCAGCCTGCTGATCGTGCTGCTCCGACCCGTGCCGGCACCCTCAGGTACGCCGTCCGTCGAGCCGGAGCTGTCGTCCGCGGCGGCCCTGCCGGAGTCGCCGGATCCCCAACATCAACCCACCTGGGCACCGGACGTGGCCACCGGAGCCGCCTGGCGGACCGCTGGGGAGGCCGCTGCCGGCGTGCCCGCCCAGCCGCCGGCCAACCCGCTGCCGGAAGCCCCCGCGACCCCGGACCGGCACCCCTGGTGGGGTCCGGTACCAGGCCCAGCGGCGGCGCCTGGTGATCAATGGGCTGACCAGGAACAACGGCTCCGCGAGGTGCCTCGGTCACTCGACCGGCCCTTGTAACATCCACTGATTTCCTGACCGGCCCTTCAATATCAGGTTTTCGCTTGACTTTCATCTATGACAGGCATGTAATTTCATCATTGTTGTTCGTCCACGTCCCGCGAAGACGTGACCACGGCGGACCGTGCGGTGATTGCGGCTGGGTCGAGGAGGCACAACCGGATGTACGAACTGATGGAATTCGACGACGGGGGTGCACTGAGCTGGCAGGAGCGTGCGCTCTGCGCGCAGACCGACCCGGAGGCGTTCTTCCCCGAGAAGGGCGGCTCGACCCGAGAGGCCAAAAAGGTCTGCCTGTCCTGCGAAGTTCGAAGTGAATGCTTGGAGTACGCGTTGGCCAACGACGAGAGGTTCGGCATCTGGGGCGGCCTCAGCGAGCGCGAACGCCGCAAGCTGAAGAAGCGCGCAGTCTGAGTAGGAGCCCGGACACCGCATTGGCAGGAAGGCGGCGAGCGTCGGGAAGGCCGTGCGCGGGTACCGTCTGGACGACCAAAGACGCGAACAACGCTTCTCCGTTCGCGTCTGCGGGAGGAAGACGGTAGCTGTAGCGCGCGGCCGGGCGCGAGCCGCCAGGCCAAGAAAGTTGGCATAAAGTAGGGGCCGCCCGAAACGGGCGGCCCTTCCTGCCGTGGCGGTCGAAGGGGTTGTTGTCGAGGATCTGCCCACCGGTGGACGTGACGAGGGGATGGTTGTGGCACCCACGGGCGCGGCGCGCGAGCGTACCCGCCGGGACAGCTACCTGTCCTCGCTTCACACCGACGAGGCGGACGAGCTCGACGGCGCAGACCCCTGGGCGTGGGTCAGCGAGGAGGATGACGAGCCGCTTCTCGATGTCTCCTCGCTGCACGTCACGGCGGTGCTCGTCGCGTTCGACGCCGCTCGCTGGCTACCGGTCACCCTGGATGCGCTGGCTCGGCTGAAACACCGGCCGAACCGACTGATCGCGATCGACAACGACAGCACCGACACCACCCGTGACCTGCTGGAGCAGGCCGTGGATCAGGGGATCGTTGACGCGGTCTATCCCGGCAAGCGAACCTACGGCTTCGGTCAGGCCGTCAAGTCGGCGCTTCGCCAGGACCGCCGGGCGACCAGCGGTCAGGGCTACGACGAGGACGCCCCGACCACCACGACGCTGCCGCGGATCGGTGAGGACGACTGGCTGTGGCTGTTGCACGACGACGCCGCGCCGGCACCGGACGCGCTCTACCGGTTGCTCGTGCATGTGATCACCGACCCGACGATCGATATCACCGGGCCGAAGCTGCTGCTGCCGCGGCGGCGGCAGGCCGGCCAGGCCATCAGTGAGATCGGCGTCAGCATCTCCGGGACGGGCCGCCGCGAGCTCGAGCTCGATCCCGGGGAGATCGACCAGGGGCAACGGGATCAGCCGCAGGCCCGGCTCGGCGTCTCGACGTGCGGAATGCTGGTCCGGACCGAGGTCTGGGCCGACCTGGACGGGCTCGATCCCGGAATCCCGATCTTCCGCGACGGGGTCGAGTTCGGCTGGCGTGCGCACCTCAACGGCTACCGGGTGGTCACGACCCCCAGCGCCATGATCACGCACCGCCAGGTGGGCCGGGCCGGGTTGCGACCGAGAGGGTTGACCGGTCGGCGGCCGGGCAAGCTCGATCGTCAGCTCGGCATGGTGGTGGTCGCCGGCCACGCGCCCGGAAAGATGCTGCCCCTGGTCTGGTTGCGCCTGGTCTGGAGCTGCCTGGTGCACGCCGTCGGCTATCTGCTCGGCAAGGTTCCCGGGCGGGCCTTGGACGAGATCCTGGCTCTCGGTGCCTTCCTCACGTCGCCCCGCAAGATCCGGGACCTTCGTCATCGGACGGCGGCCATCGATCCGGCTCCCGGCACCGATGACATGGTGAGCATGCTTCGGCCGCCGTGGTGGAACAGCCTGCGGGTAGCCGCCGAGTCGCTCAGCGGGGCCGCGTACGAGCGCTACCGTGCAGTCGCCGGAGACGTCGATGCGGCATCGCTCGACGAGCTGACCGGTGACGATTTCAGCTCGGTGTCCGAAGAACGGTCGCGAAACGTCCTGCTCAGCCCGGTGGTGATCACTGTGGCGCTTGCGGTGGTGGTCAGCCTGGTGGCGGCGCGCAGTTTGATCGGGCTCGGTTCACTTGCCGGTCCGGCCCTGTTGCCGGCGTACGAGAGTCTCGGCGAGCTGTGGCGCGCGGCGATCCAGCCCATTCCCGGGGCCCCGGATCAGATCAGCCCACCATGGATCGCGCTGGTTGCGCTGGGCTCGACGGTGTTCGCCGGCCAACCAGAGTGGTTCAGCACCTCGGCCATCTGCGGCGTGGTGCCGCTGGCCTTTCTCGCCGCGTACCCGGTGACCCGCCGGGTGATCAACGACCGGCGGCTGCGGCTCTGGGTCGCCGGGACCTACGCGCTCCTCCCGGTGCTGCTCGGCGCCACCAACCAGGGCCGGCTCGGACTGTGCGTACTCGCCGTCGGGTTGCCGCTGCTGGTGATGGCCGCCCGCGCCCTGGTGCTGCGCCGGGTGCACATCCCGGAGGCCTGGCGCGGTGGCTGGGGAGCGGCCGTGGTGCTGACCGCACTGGTCGCCTTCGAGCCCTCCTTGATCATCCCTGCGACGGTGGTCGGCCTGGTCGGTGTGGTCGCGCTGCGGCGTACGCCGCGGAAGGTCGGGCGGATCGCCATCGCCCTCGGGGTGCCCGTGCTGGTCCTGCTGCCCTGGCTGCCGAGTCTGATCGCCCAGCCGGGTCGGCTCTTCGTCGGCCCCGACGCTGTGCTCGGCGGCACGCCGGAGGCACCACTGGTGTGGGGTCTCTTCCTCGGCCGGGGGCTGGGTGCGGGGCTGCCGCCGCTGTGGGTCGGCGCGGTGATCTTCGGGATGCTCTGGCTGGTAGCGATCGTCGGGCTGGCGCGCCGGCCGGCCCGCCGCGCGGTGGTGCTGGCCTGGATCTGCGCGCTGGTCGCGCTGGGCATGGCCGTCGGACTGTCCCGGCTGGTCGTGGAGGTGCCGCCGGTCGGCACCGAGGTCCGGCCCTGGGTGGGCAGCTACCTGCTGATCGCGTTCGCGGCGCTGCTGGTCGGAGGCGGGGTCGGCGTGGACGGCCTGTCCGGGCAGATGAAGGAGCGGAGCTTCAGCTGGCTGCAGCCCGCCACCGTGCTGGTCAGCCTGGTGGTGGCGCTGATCAGTGTCGGCGGGGCCGTCTGGTGGGCGCTGGCCGGCGCGAGTGGACCGATCGAACGGACCACGCTGAGCACGATCCCGCCCTACGTGCTCAACGGCATGCGCACCCCCGAGAAGCCTCGGCTGCTCGCCATCGACATGACCGGCGGCGAGGCCCGGTACGCGGTCCTGGCGGATGATCATGTCCGGCTCGGCGATGCCGACCGTGGTTTCGCCTACGGCGGCTCGACAGCGGCTCGGGAGCAGGTCGACGACCTGGTGATCCGGCTGGTGGCGGGCACGGCGGACTCCGACATCGAGCCGCAGCTGCGCGAGCTCGGCATCGGCTACCTGTGGGTGTCGGGAGGCGGAGAAGACGTGGTGTCCCGGATCACCAACACCCCTGGGCTGGGGACGGCGAGCGGGAACGAGCTGGGGACGGTATGGCAGCTGGAACCAGCGGTCGCCCGCTCGGTGATCAGCGACCAGGGCAGCGCCATACCCGTCGGACCGGCACCGTTCGCCGTTCCGCCGGGATCCGATGGCCGGGTGTTCCTGGTCGGTGAGCCGAGTGATCCCCGGTGGCACGCCGAGATCGCCGGACAGGTTCTCGAGCCGGTGAACGCCGGTTGGCAGGAGGGCTTCGCCCTCCCGGCGGGCGGCGGCCCCTTGAGCTGGTCGCTGCGCTCACCGGTCGGCTGGCTGATGATCGGTCAGGGCCTGGTGCTGCTGGTCGCCTCCGTGCTGGCCGCCCCTGGCGTGCGCCGGCCGGAGGTCCGCGACCCGACCAAGTCCGCGCGCCGTGCGGCCACCCTCGCGGAGCTGGCCTGATGAGCGATCTGAGCATCCGCGGCGTGCGCCCGCGGACCCGCCGGGCCGTCGCGCTGGGCGCGGTGCTGGCCGGACTGCTGGTGATCGGCGGCGGGGGCACCTTCGTCAGGGCCGAGGCGCCTGATTTCCAACAGTCGCGGGTGCCGCTGGTGGGCCGGACGACCTCGATCTGCACGATCACCCCGCCGGCCGAGGGCGAGTCGTCGACCACCGAGGTCGCCACGGTCGCGACTCGACAGGCCCCCGGCCGGGAAGGCCAGCTCACCGTGACCACGCTGGGTTCCGACGAGCCCCAGGTCACGATCACCGAGCAGGGCAAGGGCGAGGCGCTGACCGCGCAGAACGGCTCGGTCGTGGTCGCCGGCGAGGGCGTGATGGCCACGGCCGGCAGCGCGGCGACACTCGGTACCGCGACCGCGGGTGTCGACGCCGGGCTGATGGCGGCGCCGTGCCTCGCGCCCGGTACCAGCCACTGGTTCAGCGGCGTCGCCGCCAGCGACGACGACCGGACCGAGTTGATCTTGACCAACGCCGACGACGCCCAGGCTCAGGTGGACCTGCGGTTCTACGGCCCCAACGGCCGGGTGGTGGTTCCGGGCAGCCCCGGGCTGGTGGTCGAGGCTCGCTCCACGCGTACGGTCTCGCTGACCAGCCTGGTCAGGTCCGATGGTCCGCTCGGCCTTCTTGTGCAGTCGAGCCAGGGCCGGGTGACCGCGATCGCCAAGCGGAGCCGCTCCGACGGCCGGACACCGATCGGCGCAGACTGGCAGGTTCCCGCCAGTTCGCCGGCCACCTCGGTCGTCATTCCGGGCGTTCCGGCCGGGGCGGGCGGCCGGCAGCTGGTGGTCACCAACCCGACCGAGGCACGGGCCACCGTCGGGATCCAGGTGCTGGGACTGCAGGGCCCGTACGCGCCGAGCGGCGCCGAGGTCCTCGAGCTCGGACCGGAGAGCACCGCGACCCTGGACCTGGTGACCGGGCTGGCGGGCGAGTCGGGCGCGGTCAAGCTGCTCAGCGACCAGCCCGTGACCGGAGCGGTGATCTCGACCAGCGAGCGCGATTCGGCCCAGCCCGACCTGGCCGTGCAGTCCGCGACCGGGCCACTGATCCGAACCGGGGTCACTGCACTGGCGACGACTCGGGCGGGGGACAGCGAGCTGATTCTGAGCAACAGCGGGGAGGCCGACACCCAGGTGTCGTTCGAGGTGCTGAGCTACGCGGGCGTCACCCTGCGCACCGACGACGTACTGCTGGGTCCGGACAGCACGTCGACTCGGCGGCTCACCGAGCAGGCCCCGGCGTACGTCGTGGTCCGGGTTCCGGATGGATCCTCGGTGGTCGGCACCGTCGTACTGACCCGGCCAGATGGGGATATCGCCGGCCTGTCGACCCTTCCGCTGGTCTCTCCTGATGTCGCCAGTCGCGCGCCGCAGACGCGCGCGGACCCGGCCGTCGCTCGCTGACGTCATTGCGAACTTCTGCGCACTTGTGGCCCTGTTCGGCGACGATCGAGGGCATCTGGCGCGCAGAACCCACCCCGTAACGGGCCTGTGGATAAGGGATTCCGGGGGATCTGATGACATCAGGCTGGATCCATGCCCTTCGAACTGCCGCCTCACCTGCGGCCAGGACCCTTCACCGTAGGAGCTGTTCGGGGTCGACGTCGGCCCGACCGAACCATTGCGCTTCGTTGCCGCTCACCCGCATCAGATTCGTCGCCCGGGGATCCAGGTCGACCCCGATCCTCGATGCCCGGTGGCGCGCGCTCTTCGACTGACTGCGCGCAAAATGCCCTTCTGGTCGCCCGACGTCGCGATCCCCGGGAGCTGGACGTGAACCGCCGCGACCCGCGCCGACCGCGTGCGGTGCCGCTGGGTCAGCGCCGGCTGCAGGGCCGTGCCGATCCGCCGAACTATTCGCCCTCGATCGCCCAGCAGCGGTTCAGGCCCGGTTAGCGCGGCCGAAACCGCCAAACTGCGACCGATCCGCGCTGCACGCCGAGATCAAGTCGCGGCTGAAGCAGAATCACAGTCCGAGCAGATTAGTCACCGCTGGTGACCGATTTTCCCGACGATCCGGAGATGAGAGTGTCCCACGAGACGTCTACCGGTCGCTGTATGTGCAGGGTCGCGGTGAGCTGAACGTGAGCTGACCAGGCATTTGCGACCGGCCGGTCGGTGCGAAACCTCGCCGGCGGCCGATCGGCGGCTCACCCGGATCCCGGACATGGTCAACATCAGCAGCGCCGGCCGAGGCGACACCGCGTGCCCGGCATTAGACCAGCGGCAGTTAGCGCGCAGAGGATCCGCGGCTAGTCCTCGGCGCCGGCCCCGTCCGGGTCGATCTCGTCCACGCTGAGTCCGGTCAATGCGGAGAGCTGCTCGACGATGGTCCGATAGACCAGGATCCGAAGTCCTCGCCGACTCGCGGCGCGATGCTCCAGCGGGCGCCGGTAGACCACCACCTGAGCGGGCCGGTCCAGCGACCCCTCCAGCGCGGCGGCGAGCGGAACCTGGGCCGCGGACCAGGCGACGTCGAAGTGCGGTACGTCGGCGATTCCGACGGCGATCCGGTCCAGCGCCGCCGGACACTGCCGACTGATCCGCTCCACCGCCGACTGCACGCTGTCGTTGAAGAAGTCGGCCCGGCTGGAGGGATGCGGGGGTGCGGCCCGGCGACCGGTCAGCGGGCTGGTCAAGGCGAGGGGACCGCGGAGGCCGCGGCCGTGCCGGTCTCGGGTCCGGCTGGGCATGATCGGATCCTAGTGCGGGCCGGGCAACTCCTTCCGCGCAGCTCGCGGCGTTGCGCCGACGTGACATCCTGCGCCGCCGGTAGCGTCGGGCAGGTGGGATCTCGGCGCTGTTCGCGTGCGGCCTGCCCGCAGCCGGCTTCGGCCACCTTGACCTACGTCTACCGCGACTCGACCGCTGTCCTCGGCCCGCTCGCCGTCCGGGCCGAGCCGCACGGGTATGACCTGTGCCAGGCCCACGCCCGCAGCCTCTCGGCCCCGCGCGGCTGGGAGGTGATCAGGCTCGCTGCGGACGAGCCGCCGCAGCCGAGTGCGGACGACCTCCTCGCGCTCGCCGACGCCGTCCGTGAGGTGGGGCTGTCCTACGATCCGGTGCCGGGTCCGGCCGAGGAACGGCCGATCCGGCGGACGGGCATCGTCGAGCTGGGCCGCCGGGGCCATCTGACGGTGCTGGCCGACCCGGGAGTGTGACCGCCCCTAAGATCGTTCCGCGATGATCACGCCAGGAATCTTCAAGGCCAACGACATCCGCGGGGTGACCTCCCCCTCGGGGGGTGTCCCCCCGGGATCGGACACGTCGAGCCCCGAGTGGGACGCCGCGGGGGCGTACGCGATCGGCGCCGCGCTGGTCGACACCCTGGACCTGAACGCCGCCGAAGGCGCCCTGGTGGTCGGCCGGGACATGCGGTTGAGCAGCCCGTCGATGTCCGCGGCCTTCATCGACGGCGTCCTGAGCCGAGGCTCCGATGTGGTCGACATCGGGCTGGCCAGTACCGACCAGCTGTGGTTCGCCTCCGGGCGGCTCGGCCTGCCGGGCGCGATGTTCACCGCCAGCCACAACCCCGCGGAGTACAACGGGATCAAGTTCTGCCTGGCCGCCGCGCGGCCGATCGCGCCGGCACAGCTGCGCGAGATCGCCGAGCGCGCCATGGGATCGCCGCCGGTGCCCGGCCCGGCCCGGGGCGAGCGGTCGGAGACCGACCTGCTCCCGGCGTACGCGGACCACCTGCACTCTCTCGTCGACCTGACCGGCATCCGGCGGCTGACGGTGGTCGCCGACGCCGGGAACGGGATGGCCGGGCACACCCTCCCGGCGGTTCTCGGCTCGGCCGAGCTGGAGCTGATCGGGCTCTACACCGATCCGGACGGAAGCTTCCCGAACCACCCCGCCAATCCGCTGGAGCCGGAGAACCTGGTCGATGCCCAGCGCGCGGTACTCGAACACGGCGCCGACCTGGCACTGGTCTTCGACGGCGACGCCGACCGCTGCTTCCTCATCGACGAGCAGGGCGTGGTGGTCAGTCCGTCGGCGGTCACCGCCATGATCGCCAGCCAGGAGCTGCGCCGCGAGCCGGGTGGGGTGATCGTCTGCAACAAGATCACCTCGCGGACGGTGGTCGAGGTGGTCACCGAGGCGGGTGGCGAGATCGTGATCACCAAGGTCGGCCATACCTTCGTCAAGGCGGCCATGGCCGAGCGCAACGCGATCTTCGGCGGCGAGCACTCCGCGCACTACTACTTCCGCGACTTCTGGGGCGCTGACACCGGGATGCTCGCCGCGCTGCACGTGCTGGCGCTGGCCGGTCGGACCGACCGGCCGCTTTCGGAGATCGTCCGGGAGTTCAACCGGTACGCCGCGTCCGGGGAGATCAACACCCTGGTCAGCGACCAGGCGATGATCATGGACCGGGTCGCGGCGGCGTTCGCCGGCCGGGGCGAGCAGGATCGGCTGGACGGGCTGACCGTGAACGGCCCGGACTGGTGGATCAACGTCCGGCCCAGCAACACCGAGCCGCTGCTGCGACTGAACGTCGAGGCCGCCGGCGAGGCGGAGATGGCCGCGCTGCGGGACGAGGCATTAGGTTTGATCCGCGGCTAGGACGAAGGAGGGACAGATGGCGGTCGAGCTGGCGCCGGAGCTGCTGGAGATCTTGGCCTGCCCGAACTGCCACGGGTCGCTCGCGGTCGACCATGATCGCGACGAGCTGGTCTGTCTGGCGCCGGACTGCGGCCTGGCCTACCCGGTTCGGCAGGGCATTCCCGTACTCCTGATCGACGAGGCCCGCCGTCCCCGAAGCCGGTGATGTCGATCTTCGACGACTCGGCCCTCGAGGATCATTTCCGGCTCGCCGAGGCTGACCCGATCCTGCGGCGACTGGCCGAGGCCGGCGCCCGGGTCCGCCGTGAGACCGCGGACGCGGGTGAGCCGATCACGCAGCTGCGCGGACTGCCGCGGCCGCGTGCGGTGATCGCGGCAGGCAGCGAGGCGCGGTTCATCCGGGCGATGCTGGAGCCGGTCTGCCCGGTGCCGTTCGTGGCCTGGCCGACCCATGGTCTGCCCGGCTGGGTCGGTGCGCTGGATCTGGTGGTCGTGATGGCCAGCGACGGCGCTCCGGCGACGCTGGTGGCCACGGTGCACGAGGCGGTGCGGAGGGGTGCGCAGCTGCTGATCGCCTGCCCGGCACCCTCGACGATCGCCGAGCACGCCGCATCCCGGTCGACCGTGCAGCTGCCGACCTCGACCGCTGACCCGCTGGCCGCAGCGATCGTGGTGCTGTCCGGGCTGAACGAGATGCAGCTGGGGCCGAAGGTGCACCCGGATGCGGTCGCTGATGCGATGGACCAGGTCGCCGAGGACTGCTCGCCGTTCGCCGATGTCTCGGAGAACCCGGCCAAGGACCTGGCGCTCGGGCTGGCCGACGCACAGCCGCTGGTCTGGGGCGGTTCCGTGCTGGCCGCGCGGGCCAGCCGCCGGATCGCCGAGGCGCTGCGAGCGGCGAGCGGTCGAGCGGCGCTGGCCGCCGACGCGGACGCGCTGCTGCCCATCCTGGAGTCCACCGAGCCGCGCGACCCGTTCGCCGATCCCTTCACCGACGGGACGGGTGCCGACCGCCGGCCGGGGTTGGTGATGCTGGACGACGGCAACAACGAGACCCTGATCCGCTCCGACCACGTGCGGTTGGTGGCCGCGGCCGAGCGCAACGACGTACGCGTCTGCCCGATCGCGCACTGGTCCGGCTCCGACGTGGAGCGCTACGCGACCCTGCTGCAGACCGGGATGTTTGCCGCGGTGTACCTCTCAGTGGGCTTGGGGCGGGTCGACTAGGGCTGACCTTCGCGTACGGCTCTGGCAGGATCATGCCTGTGAGTACCGAGGGGGGCACCAAGGCCGTCGTCGCGGCCCTGACGGCCAACATTTTTATCGCGTGCACCAAGTTCGTCGCCTGGCTGCTGACCGGCGCCTCGTCGATGCTGGCCGAGGCCATTCACTCCGTCGCCGACTCCGGCAACCAGGTGCTGCTGCTGATCGGCGGCAGACGGGCCAGGAAGGAGGCGACGCCGGAGCATCCGTTCGGCTACGGCCGCGAGCGCTATTTCTTCGCCTTCGTCGTCGCCGTGGTGCTGTTCACTGTCGGCGGGCTGTTCGCGCTCTACGAGGCGTACCACAAGTATCACGAGATCGCGGAGGGCCATCCCAACGAGCTGCTCGAGGGTCGCTGGTGGTGGGTGCCGCTCGTTGTGCTGGGCGCGGCGATCATCGCCGAGTCGTTCTCCTTCCGCACCGCGATCGTGGAGTCCAACAAGGTGCGGCACAAGCAGCCATGGAACCGGTTCATCCGCTCCGCGAAGGCGCCGGAGCTGCCGGTGATCCTGCTCGAGGACCTCGCCGCCCTGCTGGGCCTGGTCTTCGCGCTGTTCGGCGTCGGCATGACCCTGATCACCAAGAACGGCTACTTCGACGTGATCGGGACTGCCCTGATCGGCCTGCTCCTGGTCCTGGTCGCGATCACCCTGTCGATCGAGATGAAGAGCCTGCTGCTCGGCGAGGCGGCCAGCGTCGAGTCGGTGCACAAGATCGAGGGCGCGCTCGCCGGGGCATCCGGCGTGGAGCGAATCATCCACATGAAGACGCTGCACCTCGGTCCGGAGGAGGTGCTGGTTGCGGCCAAGATCGCCGTCAGCACCTCGGCCAGCGCGGGCGAGGTGGCCGACATCATCAACCGCGCCGAGGACGCCATCCGCACCGCCGAGCCGATGGTCACCGCCCTCTACCTCGAACCCGACATCTACGACGAGCATCACGTACCGGCCGCCCGGCCGACTCGCCCCGCGGCTCCCGGGCACTGAGCGGATCGTCGATGATCTATGTCGCTAGTGCATGAGTTGCTGCATGTCATTGCATTGGACGTATGAATGGGTCAACTTCACACTTGAGGTATGACTGATTCGACAACTCAGAGTCGCAGGCTTCTCACCAAGATCCGCGACGACTTGCGTGAGCGTCGCGAGGCGCGCGCCCGATACCGGACACTGCAGCAAGAACTGGCGAGCTACCAGACTCGGCGCGAGATCGACGACCTGCTCGGCGCCATCTCGGAGCAGGAAGGCCCCGAGGCGGAGCAGATCCGCGAGATCCTCCTCGACAACCTTCGTCCGACGGTCGCGTACTACCGCGTCGCCATGGCCCCGACCGCGGTGAGCCTCGCCTGACGCCTACGCCACTCCGCTGCACTGTGCTCCGGTTCTTCACGCTGTGCTCCCGAAGTAACGGGAGCACAGCGCGAGAAACGGACGCAGCGTTCGAAACCGGCAGGGCTCGCCTAGGCTGCGGAGCATGGATTTTCGCGTTGCCGACCTGACCTTGGCCGACTTCGGGCGCAAGGAGATCAGCCTGGCTGAGCACGAGATGCCGGGTCTGATGGCGATGCGGGCCCAGTACGGGGACTCCAAGCCGCTCGCCGGAGCCAGGATCGCCGGATCGCTGCACATGACGGTGCAGACCGCGGTGCTCATCGAGACGCTGGTGGCCCTGGGTGCCGAGGTGCGCTGGGCCAGCTGCAACATCTTCTCCACTCAGGACCACGCGGCCGCGGCGGTGGTGGTCGGTCCGGACGGCACGCTCGACGACCCGAAGGGAGTCCCGGTGTTCGCCTGGAAGGGCGAGACGCTGGTGGAGTACTGGGAGTGCACCGAGCAGATCCTCAGCTGGCCGGATGGCGAGTTCGCCAACATGATCCTCGATGACGGCGGGGACGCCACGCTGCTGGTGCACAAGGCAGTGGAGTACGAGAAGGCCGGCGAGGTGCCCGAGCCGAGCGAGGACGACACCGAGGAGTGGAAGGTCGTCCTCGAGCTGATCCGCAAGAGCCTGGCCGAGGGCCGCTCCTGGGTCGAGGTGGCCAACGCCATCAAGGGCGTGACCGAGGAGACGACGACCGGCGTCCACCGGCTGTACGAGATGCTGCGCGCCAATGCCCTGCTGTTCCCCGCGATCAACGTCAACGACTCGGTGACCAAGTCCAAGTTCGACAACAAGTACGGCGTCCGGCACTCCTTGATCGACGGGCTGAACCGGGCCACCGACGTGCTGATCGGCGGCAAGGTCGCCGTGGTCTGCGGCTACGGCGACGTCGGCAAGGGCTGCGCCGAGTCGCTGCGCGGCCAGGGCGCCCGGGTGATCATCACCGAGGTCGACCCGATCTGCGCGCTGCAGGCGGCCATGGACGGCTACCAGGTCGCCACCCTGGAGGACGTGCTCCCGTACGCGGACATCTACGTCACCGCCACCGGCTGTCTGGACGTGATCACTGCGGACCAGATGAGCCGGATGAAGCACCAGGCGATCGTGTCCAACATCGGCCACTTCGACAACGAGATCGACATGGCCGGCCTGGCCGCCTGGCCCGGTGCGAAGAAGATCAACATCAAGCCTCAGGTCGACGAGTGGCGGTTCGAGCCGAGCGAGGACGGAGCCGAAGAGCACTCGATTCTCGTGCTCAGCGAGGGCCGGCTGATGAACCTGGGCAACGCCACCGGGCATCCCAGCTTCGTGATGAGCAACTCCTTCACCAACCAGGTGATGGCCCAGATCGAGCTGTTCACCAAGCCCGAGGAGTATCCGCTCAGCGTCTACACGCTGCCCAAGCACCTCGACGAGGAGGTGGCCCGGTTGCACCTGGAGGCCCTGGGTGTACGCCTGACCGAGCTCACCTCGAAGCAGGCCGCCTACCTGGGCGTCTCGGTGGACGGCCCGTACAAGTCCGACCACTACCGCTACTGAGCGCCCTTCGACAGGCTCAGGGGGGATGAGCATCAAGGTCGCGATCGAGCATCGCACGACCTACCGGTTCGACCGCCCTGTGGCGATCGGCCCGCACGTGATCCGGCTGCGGCCGGCGCCGCACGCTCGCACTCCGATCGAGTCGTACGCGCTCACGATCTCTCCCGCCGAGCATTTCCTCAACTGGCAGCAGGACCCCTTCGGCAACTACCTGGCCCGGGTGGTCTTCCCGAACAAGGCCGCCGAGCTCGACATCACCGTCGGTCTGGTGGCCGACATGGGAGTGATCAATCCTTTCGACTTCTTCATCGAGAGCCACGCCGAGCGCTTTCCGTTCAGCTATCTGCCGGACCTGGCCGCTGACCTGCGTCCCTACCTGGAGATCCCCGAGTCGGCGAGTGGACCTCGGCTGACCGACTGGCTGGCGGCCCTGCCGACGCCAGGTCCGGAGGGGCAGCTCACCATCCCGTTCCTGAGCGGGCTGAACGCCGCGGTCAACGCCGACATCGCGTACTCGACCCGGATGGAGGCCGGGGTGCAGACCCCGGACCAGACGCTGGACCGGGGGATCGGCTCCTGCCGCGACTCCTCCTGGCTGCTGGTCATCGCGCTCCGCCACTTCGGCCTGGCGGCCCGGTTCGTGTCCGGCTACCTGGTGCAGCTCGCACCCGACCAGGAGCCGGTCGAGGGCCCCCGTGGTCCGAGCGAGGACTTCACCGACCTGCACGCCTGGGCCGAGGTCTTCATCCCCGGCGCGGGCTGGATCGGCCTCGATCCCACCTCGGCCCTGTACGCGGGCGAGGGCCACATCCCGCTGGCCGCCACACCCCACCCGGCCTCCGCGGCGCCGATCACCGGGGCGACCGAGCGCTCCGAGACCACGATGGTTTACGGCAACTCGGTGCGCCGGGTCTTCGAGGACCCGCGGGTGACCCGGCCGTACACGCCGGCCCAGGTCGACCACCTGCAACAACTCGGGCAGCACGTCGACGAGCGGCTCGCAGCGGCCGGCATCGAGCTCACCATGGGCGGCGAGCCGACCTTCGTCTCGTTGGACGATCCCACCTCGGCCCAGTGGACCGTTGCCGCGGACGGCCCGGAGAAGCGGGTGATCGCCAACCGGCTCGCGCTGGCGCTGGCCGAGGAGTTCGCCAAGGGCGGGCTGGTGCAGCGCAGCCAGGGCAAGTGGTATCCCGGTGAGGCACTACCGCGCTGGCAGATCGGCCTTATCTGGCGGAGCGACGGCGAGCAGCTGTGGAGTGATCCGGGCCTGCTGGCCGACCCGTTCGAGCCGGACCAGGCGTATCAGGACGCACCGGCGCGGGCCGAGGCGCTGGCCCGGACGATCACCGCCGACTTCGGGTTGCCGCCCGAGCAGCTACGGCCGTGCTTCGAGGACCCGCTGGCCCGGCTGGCCGAGGAGGTCGGCCGGCCCGAGGGTGCGCGGCCCACCGGTGAGCCGGAGCGGCCCGACGGTGACCTCGTCGCCGATCTCGACCGGAACGAGACGACGCCGGCGGCCTGGGCGCTGCCGCTCGTGCCCTCATGGTTCGGTGAGATCTGGGCCAGCCCGGACTGGCAGACCCGGCGCGGCCGGCTCGTCCTGGTGCGGGGCGACTCGCCGGCCGGGGCACGGCTGCCGCTCGCCTCGTTGTCGTGGACCGATCCGGACTATGCGGGTGAGGACTCCTACGCCGACGCCGAGCCGCCGCTGGCCGAAGTGGACGCCGGCGCCCGCGCGATGGTGGTCGACGCGAACGAGACACCGGCACGGACCGCGCTGGTGATCGAGGCCCGGAATGGCCATGTGCACGTCTACCTGCCGCCGCTGGAGAGGCTGGAGGCCTTCGCCGAGCTGGTCGGCATGATCGACCGGGCCGCGACGGCCACGGCAACGCGGATCGTCCTCGAAGGCTACGGCCCGCCGCCCGACCCGAGGGTCAAGACCCTGCTGGTGACCCCCGACCCCGGGGTGATCGAGGTCAACGCCCATCCCACCTCGAGCTGGAACGAGCTGTCCCGCCTCACCCACACCCTGTACGCGATCGCCCGGTCCCAGCGGCTGGGCACCGAGACGTTCGGCCTCGACGGCCGGCACAGCGGTACCGGTGGTGGCAACCACCTCACCCTGGGTGGCGCCGAGCCGAGCCGTTCCCCGCTGCTCCGCCGGCCCGACCTGCTGGTCAGCATGATCACCTATTGGCAGCACCATCCCGCGCTGTCGTACCTGTTCTCGGGCCGGTTCGTCGGGCCGACCAGCCAGGCGCCGAGGGTGGACGAGGGCCGACCCGAGATCTGCTACGAGCTGGAGATCGCGTTCGCCGAGATCGCCGAGCTGCCCGACGGCGACCATCGGCCCTGGGCCGTCGACCGCGCGCTGCGGCACCTGCTCACCGACGTCACCGGCAACACCCACCGCAGCGAGTTCTGCGTCGACAAGCTCTACAGCCCGGACTCGATGCGCGGCCGCCTCGGCCTGCTGGAACTGCGCGGATTCGAGATGCCGCCGCACCCGGACATGGCCCTGGTGCAGGCGCTGCTGGTGCGGGCCCTGCTGCTCCGCTTCGCGGAGGAGCCATATTCGGCACCACTGGTCCGCTGGGGGACAGCGCTGCACGAGCGGTACCTGTTGCCACACTTCGTGGGAATGGACCTGGCCGAGGTCGTGGCGGATCTGCGGGCCCACGATCTCGATATCGACCTGGGTTGGTTCGCGCCCTTCACCGAGTTCCGGTTCCCGCGGATCGGCCGCGTCGAGGTGGGCTCGGTCAGTCTCGAACTCCGCTCGGCGATCGAGCCTTGGCTCGTGCTCGGCGAGGAGTCCGCCAGCGGCGGGATGGCTCGCTATGTCGACTCCTCGACCGAGCGGCTACAGGTGGAGGTGTCGGGCTTCAGCCCGGCCCGGCACCTGGTGACCTGCAACGGCCACGCCGTACCGCTGCACCCCACGACGACTCCGGGCCAGTACGTGGCCGGCGTGCGCTACCGGGCCTGGAAGCCCTGGTCGGCGCTGCATCCCACGCTGGAGATCAACTCACCGCTCTCCTTCGATGTGATCGACCGCGGCCACCGGGTCCGCCTGGGCGGTGCGACCTATCACGTGGTGCATCCGGGCGGGCGCGCGTACGACTCTCCGCCGGTCAACGCGAACGAGGCCGAGGCTCGGCGGCGGAAGAGATTCGAGGCGATGAGCCAGACTACGGGGATGGTGGACGTCGAGGCGCTGGACGCCCAGCTGGCCTGGCGGGCGGCCGGGGGCGATGAGTTTCCGCTCACCTTGGACCTGCGCCGACGGGTGCCGCGGTACTGGGGCCGCGAGTGACTGTGCTCAGCCACTACCTGGCCGCGGCGCGAGACCACTCCGAAGCGGGCAACGGCCAGGCGTTCGACGAGTTCGCCGGGCCCGACGGCGTCGTACGCGATGGCTGGTCGTCGCTGGCCGACGGGTTGCTGGGACTGGACGCCGAGGACCTGGCGTACGCCAGCCGCGAGGTCGCCCGACTGCTGGAGGACGACAACGTCACTTATACGCCCAGTCCGGCCTCGTCGGTCTCGATCGCCGACCCGCCCGGCAAGCTGCCGCCATCGCTCGCCGAGCCGCAGCCGTGGCGGCTCGATCCACTGCCGCTGATCCTCGACGACCGGGAGTGGTCGGGCCTGGAGGCCGGCGTGGTGCAGCGCGCCGAGCTGCTCGACGCGATCCTGGGCGACCTCTACGGGGCGCGGCGGCTGCTGGCCCGGCGGGCGCTGCCGGCCGCAGCGGTGCTCGACCACGAGGAGTACCTGCGCAACGTGGTCGGCATCGAGAGTCTCGTCGGCCAACGGCTCTTCATGATCGCCGCCGATCTGGGACGGGATCCGTCCGGGCAGTGGAAGGTGATCTCGGACCGGACCCAGGCACCATCCGGGGCGGGATTCGCCATGCAGAACCGGCGGGTGATCTCCCGGGTGCTGCCGGAGCTCTACCACCAGGCCAACCTGCACCGGTTGACCCCGTTCTTCTCGGCGATGCGGCTGGCTCTGGTCGACGCCGCCCCGAGCACCGTCGAGGATCCGCGGGTGGTCGTGCTCAGCCCGGGCACCCACTCCGAGACGGCGTTCGACCAGGCTTTCGTCGCCTCGCTGCTGGGCTTCCCGCTGCTCGAGGGACGCGACCTGACCGTCCGCGACGGCCGGGTGTGGATGCGGGTACTGGGCCGGTTGGAGCAGGTGGACGTGATCCTGCGCCGGGTCGACTCGACCTGGATGGATGCGTTGGAGCTCCGGCCGGGGTCGCGGCTCGGGGTGACGGGCCTGCTGGAGTGCGTACGTCAGGGCACCGTCAGCGTGGTGAACGACATCGGCTCCGGGATCTTGGAGAACCCGGCCCTGCTGCCGTACCTGCCCGAGCTGTGTGATCGGCTGCTCGGGCAGCAGCTGCGGCTGCCATCGGTGGAGACCTGGTGGTGCGGTGACCCCGCCTCGCTCTCCCACGTGCTGACCCACCTGGACTCGATCGTCATCCGGCCGATCAGTCGCGGGCACGGTCGCAGCGTGCTCGGGTCCGCCTTGACGGCAGCGCAGCGTGACGATCTGGTCGCGCGGATCAAGGAGCGCCCGCACCGCTTCGTCGGCCAGGAGGTGCTGCACCTGTCGGCCGTTCCGACCACCCAGACCGACCGGGTGGTCCGCCGCAGCCTGGTGCTGCGTTCGTTCGCGGTGCGCAGCGGCGGCTCGTACGCGGCGATGCTGGGCGGACTGGCCCGGGTCACCGACGACGAGTCCGGCCGGCGCGGACCGTTGGTCACCGATCCGGACGGAGGGCTGGCCAAGGACGTCTGGGTGGTGGGCCGCGAGCCGCTGGCGGCGGCGCGGATCGAGGCACCTCGGGCCCGCACGGTCGACGAGGCCGTGCCGGCGCTGGTCGGTTCGACGTCGGTGGCCATGGTGCCGCGCGTCCTCAGCGACCTGTTCTGGTTCGGCCGGTACGCCGAGCGCGCCGAGGATCTGCTCCGGCTGATCCTGGCTACCCGCACGGTGGTCCTCGAGACCGACGCCGACACGACTCCGGGCGGGGTCCTGGAGGCCCTGTTGCACGCGGTCAGCCACGTGAGTACCGCGTACCCCGGCTTCCTCATCCCCGGCGTGGAGATCATGGCCGAGTTCCGCTCGCTGCTGCTGGACCGGCACCGTGCCGGGAGCGCGGCCCAGTCGATCGGCGCGCTGTCGCTGGCGGCGCAAGGAGTGCGCGACCAGCTGTCGGAGGACGTCTGGATCGTGCTCGCCGACATGGATCGAGCGCTGCTGGCTCTCGCCGGCAACCCCTACGACCAGGGACTGCAGCTGACCGAGGCGAGCGAGCGGGTGCTGTCCGGGCTGCTCGCGCTCAGCGGGATCGTGAGCGAGAACATGGTGCGCGACCCCGGCTGGTATCTGCTCGACTCCGGCCGGGGGCTGGAGCGCGCGATGCAGGTGGTGGCGCTGATCAAGGTCACGCTGTGCCGGGTCCGCGCGCCGGACATCGAGTCGATGATCATGGAGGCCGTGCTCACCGCGGCCGAGTCGATCGTCACCTTCCGGCGCCGGTACCGCGGCCGGACCGGCATCGAGTCGGTGATCGAGCTGCTCGTTCTCGACGGGTCGAACCCGCGCTCGGTGGCCTACCAGCTGCAGCGGGTCCGGACCGACCTGCGTGCCGTGCCCAACACCTCGCCGAACGCTCGGCCCTTGCGGCTGCTGGATGGGCTGGTCGAGCGGGTCCGGATCGCGGACCCGGCGGCCCTGGCCGAGGAGATCGACGGCCGGCGGGTTGGACTCGAGCGGTTGCTCAGCGCCCTGCAGCAGTCGATGCGGACGCTGTCGGAGTCGATCCGCGACCAGTACCAGCAGGAGCCGCCCACCCAGCAGCCGTTGTTTCACCAGAGGGCTGGGGGAAAGCGGTGACCAGCTACCGCATCGTGCATCGGACGACCTACACCTACGACGCGGAGGTGACGGGCAGCTACGGACAGTTCCATCTGCGGCCGCGGGATCTGCCCTGGCAGACCTGCCTGGCCCACGAGATCGAGATCGACCCGGAGCCGGCCGACCTGTTCCGGCACGTCGACCTGTACGGCAACCACCAGTCGTACTTCCATGTTGTCCGGCCACACACCGAGCTGGTGGTCACCGCGATCAGCATCGTCGACGTCGGCCGGCCGGATCTGGACCCCGCAGCACTGGACCAACCGTGGGAGCAGGGCCGTCCTGCGGTGCGCCCCGAGGTCGAGGACGCGTGGGAGGCGACGGACTTCATCTTCCCCTCCCCGTATGTGGAGATCCCCTCGCCGATCCGGGCCTATGCGGAGATCTCGTTCCCGGCCGGCCGCCCGATCGGTGAGGGAGCGATCGACCTGATGCACCGGGTGCACGCGGACTTCGCGTACAAGTCGGGCTCGACCACGGTCAGCACGAAGGTCAGCGATCTGCTGCGCACCAGGACGGGGGTGTGTCAGGACTTCTCGCACTTCATGGTCTCCGCGCTGCGGTCGTTGGGGATGGCTGCGCGCTACGTCAGCGGGTATCTGGCCACCCGGCCACCGCCCGGGCGGCCGCGGCTGGTCGGCGCGGACGCCAGCCACGCCTGGGTCGGCTGCTGGGTGCCGGGGGCCGGCTGGCTGCACCTCGACCCGACGAACGACCGGGTGATCAGCGAGACGCACGCGACGGTGGCCTGGGGCCGCGACTACGGCGACGTGCCGCCGGTCAAGGGCGTGATCTTCACCGAGGCCAAGGAGTCGAAGATGGAGGTCTCGGTCGACATGGCCCCTGCCGCCTGACGAGTCAGCCGCGGGGGACGGTGAAGCTCACGAGTTCGGCGCGGCCTTGCCCGATCGAGCGCCAGGGGCCGGGCACCGAGATGATGGCGACGCCGCTGGTCGGGTACTTGGCGTCGAGCTGGGCCCAGTCGGCGGAGGCGGTGCGCTGACAGAGGTGCTCGACCAGATCGGGGATGCCTGGGGCGTGGCCGAGCATGAGGACAGTGGACGCCTCCTCGGGTAGACCCCGGATGAGCCGGACCAGTTCAGGCACCCAGGCGTGATAGATACCGCGCTCCAGTCGGATCTCTTCAGCCTCCGCCCCGACCGCGGCGGCCCGGTTCCAGGTCTCCTGGGTCCGCTCGGACGTGGAGCAGAGGACCAGATCGGGTCGTAGCGAGCGCTGGGTCAGCAGCCGACCGATGGCGTCCGCGTCACGTCGGCCGCGTCCCGACAGCGGTCGGTCATGATCCTCGAGGTCGAAATCCCAGGACGACTTGGCGTGCCGGACCGCGATCAACGTGTGCCGACCTGAGTCCATGGCATGAGCGTAGAGGTCCGGACCCGTCGAGCGGCAGAGGCTAAGCCTCAGCGCCAGCCCGCCGGCAGTTCCTCGGCGGCCGGTACCCGCTGTTGGCGCGTGAGCTTGGTGCGCTCCCGCTGCCGTCGCTCAGCGACAACGGCCGTCAGGAACTCCAGCGGCGGCAGCGTCGCCGGCGGGGGCGGAGCCGTCCGGGCCGCGACCTGGCGCGCCAGATCTCGGGCGAGCTCGTCGCGAGGATGGCCGGCCAGCCCGCCAGCGCGCTGCACCAGATGGCGGGATGCCGTCACCAGGTCGTCCGGCAGCCGGCTCAGCTCGAGCTGTGCGGCCCAGGGCGCGAGCTCGGCCGACACCGGCGGGATCGGTTCCGGTGGGCGAGGCGATCGGGTGCGGATCACGATCGTGCCGGCCATCAGGTCGCCGAGGCGCTTCGACTGCTGGTTCACCGCAGCGCAGATCAGGCCGCCGCAGAATCCGGTCCAGATGGCGAAGTCGACGCCCCAGAACGCCAGCCCGCGCATCAGTGCCTGGCGGAACCGGATGGCCCCGCCGTCGTCGCGCACCACGCGCAGGCCGAGGGCGTACGCCCCGACCGTGCGGCCGCGGGTCAGCGTCTCCATGGCGATCAGGTAGCCGAAGTTGATCAGGATCGCACCGGCGATGGTGACCGCCCGGACGCGGGCGTCGGAGCCGCCGACCGCGTTGACGATGTAGCCGTAGAGATACGTCGCCCCGAACATGATCGCCAGGTCGATTCCGGTGGCCAGCAGCCTGCTGGGCACCCGTGCCGGCCGCAGGTCCAGCAGGACCGCATCGCCGGTGACCAGTTGAGTCACAGGCGCCAGCCTACGAAACACGGGCCAGCCGACAGCCACAATAGAGCGTGGACCTGGACTCGTATCTGCTGCGGCACGGGCCGGAGTGGGACCGGCTGACCGAGCTGACCCGCAAGCCGGGTTCACTGACCGGCGCCGAGGCGGACGAGGTGGTCGACCTCTACCAGCGGGTGTCGACCCACCTCTCAGTGGTCCGCAGCTCCGCGTCGGACCCGGTCCTGGAGGCCAGGCTCTCGGCCCTGGTCGCCAGCGCCCGCAGCGTGGTCACCGGCGTCACGCTGCCGGTCTGGCAGACCATCGGCCGCTTCTTCACCGTCGTCTTCCCCGCGGCGGTCTATCGATCCCGAGCGTGGTGGATCACGATCGGCGTGATCAACGTCGCGCTGGCGCTGCTGGTCGGCTGGCGGGTGATCAATACCCCTGGGTTGGCCGACACGCTGCTCACCGACGAGGAGGTCAAGCAGCTGGTCGATCATGACTTCGCCCAGTACTACACCGAGAACCCGGCCGCCGACTTCGCCTTCCAGGTCTGGCTGAACAACGCCGAGGTCACCGCGATCTGCCTCGTCCTCGGCATCGCGATCGTTCCGGTGCTGGTCGTGCTCTGGTTCAATATCGCGAACCTCGGGGTGATCGGCGGGTTCATGGTCGGTGCCGGTCGGGCGGACGTCTTCTACGGCCTGCTGCTCCCGCACGGCCTGCTGGAGCTGACGATCATCTTCGTCGCCGCCGGCGCCGGGCTGCGGCTGGGCTGGTCATGGATCGCTCCGGGCAAGCGAACCCGCGGCGAGGCTCTGGCGGTCGAGGGACGCGCGGTCGGAGCCCTGGCCCTCGGGCTGGCGGTCTGGCTCCTGCTGTCTGGACTCGTCGAAGGCTTCGTCACGCCGTCGACCCTTCCGGCCGGCGCACGCCTGACCATCGGTGCCCTTGTCTGGGTGGCCTTTTTGATCTACGTCTTCACCCTCGGCCGTCGGGCGGCACAGGCCGGCCAGACCGGCGATGTCGAGGAAGAGCTGACCGCGCGCGTACCGAGCGAAGCGGCGTGATGCGCTAAGCCCCGAGGCGAGTTGTCAGGCGTTGAGGAGGGGCTAGTCGTCGCCGCCCGGAGTCATGCTCTCCCAGATCTCCTGACACTCCGGGCACACCGGGAACCGCTCCGGGTCACGGCTGGGGACCCACACCTTGCCGCAGAGCGCCACAACCGGCGTACCCATGACCATCGCCTCGGTCAGCTTCTCCTTCGGCACATAGTGCGAGAAGCGTTCGTGGTCACCCTCCTCGGTCGGGAGCTCCCGTTCCTGGGTGCGCTCGTCAACGATCGTCTGGGCGCCGGGACTCAGCTGCTGGCTCACGGCGCCAGTCTAAACACGCCCCACCACGAGATCGGTCCGGCAAAGAGCGTTTGACTTCGAGTCGGCTTGAGGTGATGGACTGGCGGACATGACCGTCTCGCAGACCGTCCAGCCGGCAGCGGGGGTCGCTGCCGTCTCGCTGCGCCGGCTCACCATCGGGGTCTGCATCAATGTCGTCGCGATCGCGTTCGAGACCATTGCCGTCGCCACCGCCATGCCGGCCGCGGCGCGTGACCTGAACGGTCTGACCTACTACGCCTGGTCCTTCTCGCTGTTCTTGATCGGCATGCTGTTCGCCACGGTCGTCGCCGGGCGGGTCAGCGACCGGGTCGGCCCAGCGAAGCCGTTGCTCATCGGCATGGCCGTCTTCATCGTCGGACTGGCTGTCGCCGGAACTGCCGAGCACATGCTTCAGCTGGTCGGCGGCCGGTTGATCCAGGGGCTGGGCAGCGGGCTGATGAACACCGCTGTCTTCGTCCTGGTCGCCCAGGCGTACGACGTGGCTCAGCGGCCGCGGATGTTCACCTACATCTCCACAGCGTGGGTGCTGCCGTCCCTGGTCGGCCCGCCCGTCTCGGCGTGGGTGACCGAACAGCTCAGCTGGCACTGGGTGTTCTTCCTCGTCATTCCCATGGTGCTCGGCGGCGGCCTGCTGATCCTGCCGACCCTGCGCCGGCTGAACCGCGGCTACGTGCGCCCCGAGCCCGATCCGGATGCGCCGAGCGCCGCTCCGCTGTGGGCCGCCGGCCTGGTCGCCATCGGTGCGGCGCTGCTGCAGCTGGCCGGGCAGCGGCTCGACTGGGTTGGCCTGGCGGTGCTCGTTCTCGGCTTCGCCGCGCTGGTGATCGGCCTCCCGAGGCTGATGCCCAACTGCTTCTCCCGGGTGCGGGGCCTGTCGGCCGTGATCAGCAGCCGCGGCCTGCTGGCCGGTGCGTTCGTGGGAGGCGAGGCGTTCGTGCCACTGATGCTGGTCGAGGAGCGCCAGCTGACCCTCTTCCTCGCCGGGGCGGCGCTGACGGTCGGCAGTGTGGGCTGGACCGTCGGGTCGTGGCTGCAGTCCCAGTCGTGGCTCCGGCTTCGTCGGGACCGGTTGATCACCTTCGGCGCGCTGTCGCTGGCCCTGGGACTGGCCGGAACCGCGCTCGTCGCGCTGATCCCCGGGCTGCCCTTCTGGCTGGTCGGTGCGGCCTGGGTGTTCTCGGGCCTGGGCATGGGGCTGGCCGTCTCGAGCACCTCGCTGGCGGTGATGACGTTGTCGGACGCCGCCGTGCAGGGCCGGAACGGATCCTCCCTGAACCTGGCCGACGCGCTCGGTGCCGGTCTGTTCGTCGGTCTGTCGGGAACGATCTTCGCCGCGCTGCGGGAGGTCGCGCCGCAGCCGGTCACCTTCGGCGCGGTGATCGGGTCGATGACGCTCGTCGCCGTGCTGGCCATGATCGCCTCGCTGCGGATCGGGCCGGTGCGCAGCGAGTTCGAGTAAGGCCTTGGCCGCGCGCCCGTGTGTTGTCGGCGCGGCGCGGGGGGTCCAAGGGGGGTCGTCCCCCCTTGCTCAGTTCAGCGCAACACCAGGATGGTGATGAACATCGAGATGGCGAACACCGCCAGCGCGACGAGCCCGAGGAGCAGGTAGTACGCGAAGCCTCGCCGGGGCGCGGTGGTCGGTTGCTCGACCGCGCTGATCCGACCCGTCGCGTACGGGGCGGGCTGGCTGACGACGGGCCGGGGAGCGACGTACGCAGCGGGCGAGTAGGCCGGAGGGGGAGTCGACATCGAGGGCGGTGGCGGCACGGGGTCGGGCGGCCGGTTCGCCGGCATCGGGTTGGTCACGAGAGTTCTCTCGGCCGGCGGTGGCGGCGGCGCCGCCGGTGGTGACGGTCGGTCCCGGTTGCGGGCGGCGGTCATCTGGTCGGCGATCGTCTCGAACCCCTGAGCCAGCAGCAGGGCGGTCGGCGGCCGCCGGTTCCGGTCGGACGCAAGGCCGGACACCATCACACTGTCGAGCGACGGTGGTGCACCCACCCGCGCCGCGACCGGCGGCGGCGCGGCCGCCGGGTCGCGGGCGACGATGTCGGCGATGCTCCGCACCGGGAACGGCGGATCCCCGGTGAGCAGCGCGTACGCCACGGCGGTGAGGGAGTAGACGTCGGCCCGGCGATCGAGGGGCAGCCCGCCGGTGGCCTGCTCCGGGGCCATATAGGAGGGGGTGCCGGCGGTCAGCGTCGCGCCGACGGCGTCGATCGGTGGACTTCGCCACCCCGAGGTCGGCGATCAGCACCCGGGTCTCGCCGTCGTCGGTGTGACTCAGCAGCAGGTTCCCCGGAGTGACGTCGCGGTGGATGATGTCGTTCTCGTGCAGCACCTCCAGCGCCCGGCAGGCCTCCGCCGAGAGCCGCAGCGCCCGGACCGGCTCGACGCCGGACACCCGCAGGTCGTTCATCGACCCGCCGTCGATGTAGTCCATGACGAAGTAGGGCCGCCCGTCCTCCAGGGTGCCGATGTCATAGACCTGCACCAGCCGGCGGTCCCGGATCTTGCGGAGGATCCGCGCCTCAGTGAGGAAGCGATTGCGAACGTCGGCGTTGTCGGCCCAGTTCTCCGCCAGCACCTTGACCGCCACCGCTACGTCGAGATCGGGGTCATGGCCGAGCCACACCGTCGCGAAGGAACCGGCGCCGATGCGCCGCTCCAGCCGATAGCGGCCGATCGAGTTCACAAGTGCGACTCCGGATCGGGTTGGGCAAGCTTTTTGGGGGGACCCAAGCCCCCCGGTGGGGACGCTCGCATTCTTTCCCAGCCGGCCGGATCCCTCAAACCGCTGGGAGGCGACATTACGATGGGCCGCGTGTCCGACATCCCCGTAGGCTCACCGCCGGTCCCGCCCGGTCGCCATGCCGCGCCGAGCGGCTGGTACGCCGATCCGGTCGACCCGGTGCGGGAGCGCTACTGGGACGGCTGGCAGTGGTCGCGCAACATCCGGCCCCGAGACGGCGTCCCGCCGCCCGCCGGAACGGCAGCCGGACCCGCGTACGCGCCCGGTCCGGGCGTAGGGAGCCAACCGACCGGATACCCCCCGGCTTACCCGCAGCAGCCGGGTCCGCCGGCTGGTCGCGGCTACGGCTACGCCCAAACCCCGGGGTTGCGGCAGGCGGTCACGGCCGACGGCGTGCCGCTGGCGGGCTGGTGGTGGCGGGTGCTCGCCACCGTCATCGACGGCATCATCACCAGCGCCCTGGTCGGCATCATCGGCTTCCCGCTGCTGCGACCGCTCGCCGATGCCTTTCGCGTCTACTTCGAGTCCGTGCTGGCGGCCCCGCCCTCCGGCGGTGTGCCGCCGACCTTCGATCCCAGTCAGGTGCTCGGTTTCCAGAGTCTGCTGATCCTGACCCTGCTCGATGCCGGCCTCCGGATGGCCTACCAGGTCGGGTTCCTGCGTTGGCGCTCGGCGACTCCCGGCAAGCTGGTCTGTGGCCTTCGGGTGGTGCCGCTCGACCAGGGTCGGTTCGGCGGACCTCTGAGCTGGAACGCCATCGGGATCCGCGCCGGGGTCTGGGTCATCCCCAACGCGGGGTCCGGGTTGCCCGTCCTCGGGGTGGCCTTGGGTCTGTTCAACCTGGTGGATGCCCTCTTCCCGCTCTGGCAGCCCAGGCGCCAGGCCATTCACGACCTGGTGGCGAGAACCCAGGTGGTCAAGATCCGTTAGACCGCGCTCGGGCGGGGCAGGTCACAAACGTGTCTCGCATTTTGCGGTCCACTTGGCTCTCATACGCAGCCGGTCGCTATATTGACCCGAGGTCGGAGCGTTCGGGGCGCTCTTACCCGACCAGCCTTAGGGCTCGGGGGCCACACGTGCAATGAGGTATCTGTGCTGCGTACGCGTCTCCTGAGCGCGGCTGCAGCGGCAGTGGGACTTGCTGCGCTCTCCAGCGCGCTGGTCGTGATGTCGCCGCGGACCGCGACTGCTGACACGACCGACGGCACCCTCACCGTGATCGTGAACCGTGACGTCGACTCCGATGGCGCCTACGACGCGCCGTCGACGAGCCGCAGCCGGGTATCGAGATCGTGGTCAGCGATGCCGGTGGACAGCAGGTCACCGGCCGGACCGACGAGGACGGCCGATACGTCCTGGGGGGCACCGAGTACCTCACCGGAGGCCGGTATTTCGTCGTCGCCGAGATCCCGGCGGAGCTGGGCGATCTCGCTCCGGTTCCGGCCAGCGACGACTTCTCCCCGCTGAGTACGACGGTCGACGTCAGCACCGACAGCCAGACTGTGCGGATGGGTGTCGCGGTGAAGCCGGAGCCCGAGCCGACGCCGGAGCCCGATCCGTCCGAACCGCCGCCGAACGATGCCCGTGCGCTCAGTTTCGCGGTCAGCGGGACGGTGTGGCGAGATGACGACCGGTCAGGCACCCAGGCCCCCTCCGAAAGCGATGTGAGCGGGATCAGCGTCCTGCTGCTGAACTCGGACGGCAAGGTGAGGGGCTCGGTGAAGAGCTCCCCGGCCGGGCACTACCTGTTCGACGACCTTCCGGCCGGCACCTACTCGGTGCGCTTCGCCGGCATACCGAAGAGCCTCCGGCTGACGCCGGCGACCAGGGGGGACAACACCGAGAACGACTCCGATCCCGACGCCGCCGGTCTGACCCCACCCTTCACCCTCGGCGTTGGCGAGCCCAACGTCCGCGAGGCGACGGCGGCCGATCGGGTCAAGGCGGCGTACATCAACTCCACGATCGACGCCGGGGTCACTCCGCTGCGCTACGCCATCGGCAACCACGTCTGGTACGACCTCGACCGGGACGGCACCCGGCAGGCCGGTGAGCCGGCGGCGACAGCAACCGTCTCCCTGCTCTCAGGTGAAAGAGTGGTGGCGACCACCACCACCGACGCCCAGGGCCGCTATCTGTTCGCTGACCTCGAGGGCGGGGAGTACCGGGTCTCGTTCACCGACCTACCTCCGCACCGGGCCTTCACGGCGCCCGGGGTCGGGGTCGATCCGGCGGCCGACTCCGACGTCAACCCGAAAACCGGAGTGAGCTCGGTGATCAACCTCGGTCCCGGGTCGCCGGACCAGGTACCGGCCCGGGACGCCGGCATCCCCGATGCCGATGTCGTCAACCTGACCGTGAACGCCGGACTGGTCGGCAGCTATGCGCTGGGTGACACCGTCTGGCGGGACCACAACGGCAACGGCGTGATGGACACCGACGACGGCGGGGTGGCCGGCGTGACCGTCGAGCTGCAGGACGACAACGAGAAGGTGCTGGCGTCAACCACCACGTCCGACACGGGACGGTTCACCTTCGCCGGGCTCGCAGCCGGCTCCTACCAGCTCAAGTTCGGTACGCCGCCCGCCGGGCTTCGGTTCACCAGCCAACGTAGCGGCCCCAACACCGCGGTCGACTCCGACGCCGACCCCATCGGGCTCACCCCAGTGGTCGTCCTCGGTGACGACAACCCCGCTGACACGACCATCGACGCCGGATTGACCACGCCGGCGAACTTCAGTGCTGCACCAGCCCCCGGCGGTGCCTCGGCCACCCGCGTCGACACCGTGCTCTCCAGTACCGGAGGCGTGCCGGCACCGCTGCCCCTCTTCGGGCTGATGGCCATCCTCAGCGGCGCGGCGTGTCTCGTGGCTGGTCAGCAGGGCCGGGTTCGCTGAGCGCCGCGCCGAGCTGAGCCGCGGTCGCGGCCACATCCGGGCCGTCGACACCGAGCAGTCGCCGGCGGACTCTTGTCGCGGACAGCTGGCGAACGGCGATGGCCGCGTCAGGATCGTCGCTGGTGAGCAGTGCTGCGGCCTCTTCGGCGTTGCCGGTCTCCACCAGCGCGTCGACGGCTAGCAGCAGCCCAGCGAGCGGACCGGGCAGCACACCCGCGACCGAGAACGGCAGGTCGGCCTCGACCAGTGCCGCCATCTGCTCCACCAGCGGGATCACTGAGCCCCTTGCTCGCAGTTGCGCCCCGAGGCCGGCAGCCTCGACCAGCTCAGCCGCGGCTGGCCAGCCCGGCGCGTCCGGCAGCTCGACGAGCACCCGAACGGATTCGTCCAGCGCCTCGGCGGCGGCGACCACCCGGGCCGCGTTGCCGGTCAGGTCGTCAAGATCGCGCAGCACGCTGACCGCTCCGACCACGCTGATCCCGGCGACCGTGCGGCGGCTCAACGCCAGCAAGCCGCCCGCTCCACCCCCGACCAGGACCTGCACGGCGACCGGCTCCGGTCCGGCGGCCCGGCCGACCTCGGCCAGCCGGTCGTCGGGGACGAGCAACGGCCCGATCAGGGCGGCGTACGCGGCGGCTCGGTGTTCTCGATGCGCGGCGACAGCCTGCTGTGCGGAGACGTCCGGGCGGAGCAGTCCGGCATCGGTCAACAGGCCGTCGAGCAGCTCCACGCCGGCCAGGCTATCGAGAGGGCCGGCTCGCGGACCGACAGCGACGCCGGAACACCAGCCACATGATCAACATCGCCAGACTGCTGATCATGTAGAAGGTGTGCAACGCCCAGATCGGTCCGACGGGCAGGCTGAAGACGTAGATCGCGTAGAGGACGTTGCCGAGGTTGGCCAGCCCGAGGTTGGCCACGCTGTAGCTCGCCAGATCCCGGGTGCGCGCCGCCTTGATCAACATCGGCAGCGCGCTGGCCACGAACAGGGCCGTGGACAGTGACCCGGCCAGCACCGCAAGGGATCCGTTCATACCTCGAGGGTGCGGCCGCGGGCTGGGTCGGCAGATCCGCAGCGGCTACCGATATTGCCCGCACCGATTACTCAGATCAGCCTCGCGAGGCTACGTAGCGACCTCGGCATAGATCGTCTCGATCACCGGCTCGCCGCGGGACATCTTCAGTGCCTCGATCGGCAGCTCGGCGCGCGAGCGCCGGTGCCGCTCCCGAGCCTCCTCCAGGGACCGATCGCCCACGATGGTGCCGGCCCGCACGAGCGGGACGAGTAGCTCGCGGTCATCGTGGTCGAGAGTGGCCGGCTGGGAGATACCGATCAGCTCCGCTTCGGCGACGCCGTCGGCGCTGAGCCGGCGCGCGGCGTACTTGCGGCCCCCGATCGAGGTCTTCTCGATGCTCTTCTTCGCGACGCCGACCAGCGGTCCCTGCGGGTCGTCGGAGGTGGCGCGGGCCACCAGCTTGTAGACGAAGCCGCAGGTCGGATGACCGCTGCCGGTGACCAGGGCGGTGCCGACGCCGTAGCCGTCGACCGGGGCGCCGGACAGGGCGGCGATGGTGTACTCGTCCAGATCGCTGGTCACGATGATCTTGGTCTGTTCGGCGCCCAGGGAGTCCAGCAGTTCGCGTACCTGGCTGGCCAGCAGGCCGAGGTCGCCGGAGTCCAGCCGGACCGCACCCAGCCGTCCCTCGGTGAGCTCGACCCCGATACGGACCGCCGCAAAGACGTCATAGGTGTCCACCAGCAGCGTGGTGTCCTCACCCAGCGCGGCGATCTGCGCCGCGAACGCCTGCCGCTCGTCGACGTGCAGCAGGGTGAAGGCGTGCGCCGCGGTGCCCCGGGTCGGCACCCCGTAGCGGCGGCCGGCCTCCAGGTTGGAGGTGGCGTCGAAGCCGGCGATGTAGGCCGCCCGCGCCGCGGCGACCGCCGCCAGCTCCTGGGTCCGCCGCGTCCCCATCTCGATGCAGGGCCGGTCACCGGCCATTGCGGTCATCCGCGAGGCCGCGGAGGCGATCGCCGAGTCGTGGTTGTAGATGCTGAGCAGCAGCGTCTCCAAGACCACGCCTTCGGCGAAGCTGCTCTCCACGATCACCACCGGAGAGCCGGGGAAGTAGACCTCACCTTCGGGATATCCCCAGATGTTCGCCGGAGAAGGCGTAGTCGGCCAGCCAGTCGGCGGTCGCGCCGTCGACGATCTGCTGGTCGGTCAGGAAGCGGAGCGACTCGTCGTCGAACCGGAAGTGCCGCAGCGCCCGGAGTGCGCGGCCGACTCCGGCGACGACACCGTACCGGCGGCCCGACGGCAGCCGGCGGGCGAACAGCTCGAAGACGCAGCGGCGGTCCGCCGTACCGGCCTCCCGCGCCGCGCGCACCATGGTGAGCTCGTAGTGATCGGTGAGCAGTGCCGTGGTCGGCACCTCGCTCGGTCCCCAGGGGGTTGCCGGCGCGGCCCGCAAGTCGGTCACGGTCACGCGGCCAGCCTAGGGTGCCGCCTCTCTCCCTGACTTGTCAGCGTGGGTAGTGGCCCGGGCGACCACCCACGCTGACAAGTCGGTTGCAAGAATGAGGCTCATGCCCGACTCGGACACGGAAACGGTGGTGCCCGCGGGTGGCACGGCGGTCGCCGAGCGTCCGACCGAGCAGATCATCGCCCAGACGCCGTGGGTCACCATCGTCTGGGACGACCCGGTGAATCTCATGTCCTACGTGACGCACGTCTTCGCCACGTACTTCCACTATCCGAAGAACAAGGCCGAGAAGCTGATGCTCCAGGTGCACAACGAGGGCAAGGCGATCGTGTCCAGTGGCACCCGCGAAGCGATGGAGCGGGATGTGACGGCGATGCACGAGTACGGGCTGTGGGCCACCCTCGACAAGGCCGACGAATGACCCGCACCCCACCCTGTCAGTTTCGGACGCTGCGTCCGATTCTCGCGCTGTACGCCGGAAGCTTCCGGCGTACAGCGCGAAGAACCGGCGTGCAGTCGGGAGCACCGTCGTGAAGAAGTTCGCCCGGCGGCGCGGCCAGCTGACCACGCACCTGAACGAGTACGAGGTCGAGCTGTTGTCCTCGTTGGTCTCCCAGCTGGTCGAACTGGTCTCTGACGGCGAGCCAGGCGGGTTCGAGGTGGCCGAGCAGGTGCCGGCGGACGCGTTCGAGGCGATCGTGGCCGACCTGCAGGTCAATCCGGACGAGCCGGAGCAGTCCGAGGACCCGGTGCTGAACCGACTCTTCCCCAGCGCGTATCCGACCGACCCGGCGGCCTCGTCAGACTTCCGGCGGTTCACGGAGCGCTCGCTGAGGGCGAAGAAGGTCGCTGATGCCCAGGTCGTGCTGGATCGCCTGGCCGGCACCGAGCAGGGCCGGCACGAGCTGCGCGTTCCACCCGAGGAGGTGGACGCCTGGCTGCGCACGCTGACCAGCGTGCGGCTGGCTCTGGCCACCCGGCTGGGCATCACCGACGCCGAGGCCGCCGACCGGCTGTCGGAGCTGTCGGCCGAGGACCCGCGGACATTCCTGGTCAGTGTCTACGACTGGCTCGGGTTCGCGGAGGAGACCATGATCACGGCGATGCGCTGAGGATCGGAGGGCAATGGCGAAGTATGAGCTGAACGACGAGGCGGTGGCCAACTGCCGGCGGTTGATCGATGCGCGGCAGTACGTGCTGGACAGCGACTGGGGCGAGGTGCAGCCGCGTGCGGACACCGAGAACGCCTATCTGGAGCGGCATTCCTGGGCCGAGTACGCCGCCTGGCACCTCGGGCTGACCGTCGGCGCTACCGATGAGACCAAGGCCCGCTACGCCTTCGTCTACGGCGACCTGCGCCGGGTGCACCGGACCGCGTTGATCGCCTGCGTCTACCGAGCCTCCGAGTGGCGGCACAAGGAGGTCGAGCTCGCCGCCCACGACCTGCTGCAGCATCTGGACTCCGTCTCCGGCTGAGGCGCCCGCTTCACCAGGTTCAGGCGATGAGCGACGCCACGATGACCATCGGCAGCGACACCAGTGAAGCGACCGACGTGGCAACGGTCAGGGTCTTGAGGCTGCCTTTGGTGGACAGACCGAGCAGAGCCTTGAACATCCAGAAGAAGTTGCTGTTGACCTGGAGTGCGAACAGTGCACCAGACGCGATGGCAAGTCCGACAACGACCGGGGCCACATTGAGGGAGCCGAGGATCGGTGCGATGATCCCGGCCGCAGTGATCGCGGCGACCGACACCGATCCGATCGCCAAGTGCAGCACTGCGGCAATGAACCATGCCAGCAGGATGCTGACGAGCACAGGTGCGCCGACATCGGCCTGGAAGAGACCGGCAAGCACGGTGTCCAGGTCGGTCTCCCCGATCACTGCGCCCAGCGAGCCGCCGACGCCAGTGATCAGCAGAATCTCGCCAGTGGTGTGGAAGCCCTCGTCCATCGTCTCGCGGGTGCGCTCGAGCCCTGCGGTGGTGCGGAAGATCAGGTAGGCACCCAGGAGGCCGACGAAGAGCGCCAGGTTCGCGTTGCCGAGGAATTCGATGAAGGAGCTGGAGAAGCCGAAGAGCTCGGCGAAGGCGCCGAAGGCGATCATGAGCAAGGGCACGAGGATCGGTAGCAGCAACACCGCCAGTGGCAGCGATCGGTCCGCGCCGGCGGCGCCCGCCTTGGCGTCCACGTCGGCGTCGGCGGCGCCGGGCCTGGCGGCAGCGGCACCAGCCCTGGCATCGACGCCAGCCATCTCGTGGGCTTCTTGCTCGGCCATCGCCTCGTCGACGTCCTCGTCCGACTCCGGCTTCCAAAGACGGCCGCGCAGTAGCAGGCGCATGATGATGCTGGTGATGATCGCCGTGACAGGACCGATCACGATCCCGAAGAGCAGCCAGCGGCCGAGAGGCACGCCGAGCAATCCGGCGATGGAGATCGCAGCCAGGCCAGGTACGACGAACACGTAGCCGGCGAAGATGCCGGCGCCGAGAGCGGACGCCATGAGCGGGAGACCGTTGCGGTCGATGTACGGCGCGGCCGAGCGGGCCACTGGCGAGGCCAGCACCACCTGCACGTCGACGTAGATCGACGGCAGGATCGTGGAGTGCAGCAAGGAGAGCGCGTAGGGCAGCCGGGTGGCGCCGATCACGCGGACGAACACATCCAGCAGCCTGTGGAACACTCCGGCGGAGTGGAGAAACGCCCCAATCAGAACACCGAACCCGATGAGGAGCCCGACTTCCGCCATGATCTCGCCGAAGCCAACGGCGATCGCCTCGATCGTGCCGGTGAAGCCGACGCCGGAAGCCAAGCCGAGGTAGAGCGAGGCAAGAAGCAGCGAGATGACCGGGTCGACCTTGAACCTGATGATCAGACCGACGGCCAGAACAATCGCGATAGCGGTATGGAGAGCAACCACGGCCGGGCTCCTGCGTTTTGAGCTAGGAAGATGCGAGGACTGACAGACCAGCGAGTGCAGGGGCGTGCAAGCCACAGACTAGGCCTTGGGCTGTCGACCTGGCGAGCGGCAAGTGTCAGAGAGTGAGGCGGAAGCCCCAGAGCGTGACGCCGGGGGCGGGGCTGCCGTCGAGGTCGTAGGCGCGGTCGAAACCCATCGCCCGGTAGAGCGCGTGAGCCCCGAACATGAGCGGGTGCGACCACAGCACCACTTCGCGCATGACGTCCTGATGAGCCCGCTCCAGGCAGGCCTCGACGACTCGCCGGCCGATCCCGCGCCGTCGCCCGGCCGGAGCGACCGCCAGCATCCGGAACTCGGCCTGGTCGTCACGCTGAGCCAGCTGCCGCCAGGGTGACCCGACGGGGCACCAGGTGACGGTGCCGAGCAGCTCGTCCTTGCCGCCCACGTCCTCGACGGCGACCCAGAGCTCGGCCTCCCGGGCTCGCCGCCCGGCGTCGAGCAGCCGGGCCTCGTAGCCGCGCTCCACCGGGTGCTCGGGCGAGTCCAGCAGGCGGTCGGCGCGGTACG
The DNA here is from genome assembly GCA_963711015.1 of uncultured Actinomycetota bacterium. Taxonomy (GTDB): domain Bacteria; phylum Actinomycetota; class Actinomycetes; order Propionibacteriales; family Propionibacteriaceae; genus Microlunatus. The sequence continues at coordinate 96,471 of CAVQCQ010000027.1, read as the reverse complement.
CCGCGGCGGTGATCGCGCCGACCGCCGCGTACTCGTCGGGCCGGGCCAGGCGTACAAGCAGGCTCACACGTCGAACTCAGCCACGAAGCCGGCTCCGGCGTTTGCCAGCTCGAAGCGGCCGTCCTGCCCAGCGATCTCTGCGCCATCGACATGGATCGTTGCCGGCCGCGCGCCGTGCAGCACCAGCACGAAGCGCTCCCGCGCGAACTCGGCGAAACCGTTCCCCGTCGTCTCGGCACGGAGCACCACGGTGCTGCCCGCGCGCCCGACCTCGAAGGTGGTCCGGTAGCAGGCCCCGTCCAGCAGGGCAGTGGTCAGGCCGTCGTCCTCGGCCAGCGTCGAGGCGTACGCGCCGTCGGCCTGCGGCACGAAGACGTGCAGCTCGATCGAGGTGGGCCGATAGCCGAGCGTCGAGGCCGGAGCCTCTGGCCACATCGGGATCACCGCCCCACCGCGGGCGTAGAGCGGGATCTGGTCCATGGGCGTCGGAGCGGTCAGGTATCGGGCGCCGCCGACTGGTGTGTCGGAGTGCCAGTCGTACCAGTCGCCGGCTGGCAGGTACACCTGGCGGGCCGTCATCCCGGGCTCGGTCACCGGGGCGACCAGCAGGTCCGGCCCGAGCAGGTACTCGTTGTCCACGTCCCGTACCGCGCCGTCGTACTGATAGTCGAACACCAGCGGCCGCTGCACCGGTGCGCCGGTCTCGGTCGCGGTCAGGAAGCACGCGTACAGGTAGGGCAGCAGCCGGTAACGCAACCGGATGGCGGTGCGGACGTGCTGCCCGATGACCTCGCCGAAGCTCCAGGCGTACTGGTCGACGTTGCCGATCTCGGAGTGGTTGCGGCAGAACGGGCGTGAGAACCCCGTACTGCATCCAACGGAGGAACAGCTCGGGGGTTGTGTTGCCCGCGAAGCCACCGATGTCGGCGCCGACGAAGGCCTGGCCGGACACCCCGAACCCGGCACCCATGGCGATGCTCAGCCGCAGGTGGTCCCAGCGGGCCAGGTTGTCGCCCATCCAGTTCGCGGCGTACCGCTGGATCCCGGCGAGAGCCGGCGCGGGACAGCACGAACGTGCGCAGCTTCGGCATCGCCTCGCGCAGCCCGGCCGTGGTCGCCATGGCCATCAGCAGGGCGTACTGGTTGTGATAGCGCTCGTGAGCGAACTCGCCGCGGCCGAAGCGCATCGCCGTGGGCGAGATGGCGCCGGTGGCCGGCTCGTTCATGTCGTTCCAGATGCCCGCGAGTCCGAACCTCACGTGCGCCGCGTTGAGCTCGCCCCACCAGGTCCGCGCGTCCTCGGTGACGAAGTCGGGGAACGCGGTGTTGCCCGGCCAGACCTGTCCGAGGTAGACGTCCCCTCCCTCGGTCCGGCAGAAGACGTCCCGCTCGAGCCCGGAGTCGAAGACCGTCATAGCCGGGATCGAACTTGACGCCCGGGTCGATGATCGTGATCACCCGGAAGCCGAGCGCGGCCAGGCGCTCCAGCAAGGCCCGTGGATCCGGGAAGCGGTCGGCGTTCCAGGTGAAGACCCGGTAGCCGTCCATGTACTCGATGTCGAGCCAGAGCGCATCGCACGGCACGTCGAGCTCGCGATGACGCTGCGCGATCTGCTCCACCGCGTCGGCGGTGTAGTCGAACCAGCGGCACTGGTGGTAGCCGAGCGACCACAGCGGCGGTGCCGCCATCCGGCCCGGTCAGCCAGGTGTACGCGGACAGGATGGCCGGCATGTCCGGGCCGGCGAAGACGTACTCGGTGTACTGCCCGCCGGCGAAGCTGATCCGGTACTCCTCGGTCGGGACTGAACTCGTAGCTGCCGCGATATCCGTTGTCCACGAAGGATCCGGCCATCATGCCGGCCGGATAGTCCTGGTGGTAGAAGAACGGGATGCTGACGTAGAACGGGTCGAACTCGACGCTGAACCGGTCGGCACGCGGGTCCTCCGGGTCCAGGTCGCGGGTGAACTCGGCGGTGCTGTCCGGGTTGAGCACGTCGGTGTTCCAGAGCGTGAAGTCGCGGCCCTTGCGGTTGTGCCGGCCGGACTTCTCGCCCAGCCCGAAGATCGCGTCCTCCTGCCGGCAGCGGCGGCGAATGGTGAAGGCGTCGTTGAGGGTCGCGTACGCCCAGTACCGCCCGTCGGCGTCGGCGGCCGATCTCGATCACCGGCGTACCGTCGCTGCGGTGCACGTCGAGCCGGAACGGGTCGAGCCAGAGCGAGACCGTGCAGGCCTCGGTGATCACCCGGACCCGGTCGTGATCATGCTCGACGGTGAACGGGACCGGCTCGGCCAGCGGGTCGACGCACACCGCGTACGTCGGCGTCTCGTCGAAGACTCCGCCGCGGCTGATCTTGATCCGCACGACGTCCGGTCGCACCACGTCGATCCTCAGCTGCTCCCGGTGCAGTTCCGCCAACACCCCGGTGGCGGTGTCGGCGACCGAGTCGACCCGGTGTAACGAACGTAGTGGTCGGTGGTGATCACGGGCGCTCCTGTGGTGCTGAGTCCAGCTCGACGACCAGTGGGCGGTGGTCGGACAGCGGCAGCTGCGGCGCGGCGCTGGCGATGACCCGGCCGAGGTCGCCGCGAGCCAGGATGTGGTCCAGCTGGCGGTGCGGTGCGTCCAGCGGGAAGGTGGCGTGCTCGGCCGAGCGGGCGGTAGCGGGTGATCCGGGCGGCCTGGCGGCCCGGCATGTTGAGGTCGCCCATCAGCACGACCGGCCCTGCGACTCCGGCCAGGTCGCGGCGGATCCGCTGGAGCTGCCACCGCCCCCAGCCCGGCACGAACGACAGGTGGGTGTTGGCGACGACGAGCGGCCCGAGCGGAGTGTCGAGATGCCCGATCACCACGGCCCGGGGCTCTTCGTTGACCACGACCATCTTCCGCGGTTCGCGAAGATAGAGCGGGACCCGGAACGGGATCCGTGGCAGGTACAGCACCTGCCAGGAGCGGGCCGGAAAGCGGGAGAGCAGGGCGATGCCGTACGACGCGGTGCCCGGGACGTCGTTCTCGGTTGCGGCGATCCAGGTCGCTCCGGGCGTTCCGGCCAGCGCGGCGGCGAACCGGTGGGTGACCGCACCCATCGCGTCGGCGGCCACGGCGGTCAGGTCAGCCAGGTGCGACCGCGGCTGGTCGCGGTCGACTTCCTGCAAGGCGAGGATGTCCGCGTCCAGGCTGCGGATGGCGTCGCGGAGCCGGTCCAGGTCGACGACCCCGTCGGTGATGGAGCGGCCGTGCAGGATGTTGAATGTCGCCAACCGCATGGACAGAAAGGTATCGATCAGTCCCATGAGCCAGACCGCCGCCGCGACGGATGAGGATGAGTCGGAGCTACAGGTCGCGCTGAAGCGCTCGGCCTCGGCACTCAAGGCCGACGGCGTGCCGTTCGCCCTCGGTGGCGGTTATGCGCTGTGGGTGTACGGCGCACCGGAGCCGGAGCACGACGTCGACCTCGTGGTTGCCGAGACCGAGGTGGAAGCGGCCGCGGACTCGCTGGCCGCGGCCGGGTTCCGGATCGAGCGGCCGCCGGAGGACTGGCTCTTCAAGGCCTGGCTGGACGACAGCCTGGTCGACGTGCTGCACCGGCTGCGCGGGATCCCGGTGGAGCCCGACCTGGTCGCCTCCGCGGACGAGGTCGAAATACTGGGTATCCGGATCCCGGTGCTGCCGGCCACTCCGATCATGGTCGCCAAGCTGCATTCGCTCTCGGAGCACTACGCCGATTTCGGGGCCATGCTGCCGCCGATCCGCGCCGTCCGCGAGCAGCTGGACTGGGCGGAGCTGCGATCGACCTGCGAAGGGCTGCCCTTCGCCGAGGCCTTCTTGTTCCTCTGCGACCGCCTCGAGATCGCCCCGGCCTGACTTGCCTCGTGGTCGTTTGGCCGCTGGGGATGGGAAACGTCCGTGGTACGCCACCGCGGCCGGGTCGTTTGGCCGCTGGGGATGGGAAACGTCCGTGGTACGCCGCCGCGGCCGGGTCGTTTGGCCGCTGGGGATGGGAAACGTCCGTGGTACGCCGCCGCGGCCGGGTCGTTTGGCCGCTGGGGATGGGAAACGTCCCGGTCTCAGCAGCCGACGCGTCGATTGGCGCCGATGCCGCAGCACCTAACCTGGCCGGCGTGCTGAAGATCGCTCGCGATCACGTGGACGCCATGATCGCCCATGCCCGTCGCGACCACCCCGACGAGGCATGCGGGGTCATTGTCGGGCCGGAGGGCAGTGACAACCCGATCCGGTTGGTGGAGATGATCAATGCGGACCGGTCGCCCACGTTCTTCCGATTCGACCCCGCCGAGCAGCTGCAGCTCTACCGGGCCATGGATGAGGCGGGCGAAGAGATCGTGGTGGTCTACCACTCGCACACGGCGACGGAGGCGTATCCCTCCCGGACCGATGTCTCACTGGCCGCCGAGCCGCAGGCGCACTACGTCCTGGTGTCCACCGCAGAGGCCGTGGGCGGCGACGGCCCCATCAGCATCCGCTCCTTCCGAATCCTCGACGGCCAGGTCAGCGAGGAGGACATCGAGGTCACGGAATAGTGATCTGGTGACCGGTGTTGGGCGTTAGGTTGAGCAAGTTCTACTCAGGAGAGGCGTCATGGCGGTAGAGGTGCGGATCCCCACGATCCTGCGAACGTTCACCGGCGGGGCGAAGGCCGTGCACGGGAACGGTGACACCCTGCTGCAGGTGATCGACGACATCGACGCCCGCAACCCGGGCATCAAGGAACGCATCGTGGAGGTCGACACTCTGCGCCGGTTCGTCAACGTCTACGTCAATGACGAGGATGTGCGGTTCAGCGGCGGGTTGAGCGCGCCGACCACCGACGGCGACGTCGTGGTGGTGCTGCCGGCCGTCGCCGGCGGCTCGTGACCCGGTACGCATCTCTGGCGGACTCGGTCGGACACACCCCGCTGGTCGGGCTGTCGAACCTGTCGCCGAGCGAGTCGGTGCGGCTCTGGGCCAAGCTGGAGGACCGCAACCCGACCGGCTCTATCAAGGACCGGGCCGCGCTTCACATGATCAAGGTGGCCGAGGCGGACGGAAGCCTCAAGCCCGGCGCGACCATCCTGGAGCCGACCAGCGGCAACACGGGGATCTCGCTGGCCATGGCGGCCAAGCTCGCCGGCTACCGGCTGGTCTGCGTGATGCCGGAGAACACCTCGCCGGAACGCCGGCAGATCCTCGCCATGTGGGGCGCGGAGATCATCTTCTCGGCGGCGGCCGGCGGCTCGAACGAGGCGGTGCGGGTGGCCAAGGAGCTGGCCGCCGAGCACCCGGACTGGGTCATGCTCTACCAGTACGGCAACCCCGCCAACGCCGAGGCGCACTACCTGAGCACTGGCCCGGAGATCCTGGCCGACCTGCCCGAGGTCACCCACGTGGTGGCCGGCCTGGGCACCACCGGGACCCTGATGGGCATCGGCCGCTTCTTCGCCGAGCGCCGGCCCGAGGTCAAGATCATCGCCGCCGAGCCGCGCTACGGCGAGTCGGTGTACGCGCTGCGCAACCTCGACGAGGGCTTCGTGCCTGAGCTGTACGACGAGCGCTACGTGACGACCCGGTTCTCGGTGGGCGCGCGGGATGCCGTACGCCGGGTCCGCGAGCTGCTGGAGCGCGAGGGCATCTTCGCCGGCCTGTCGTCCGGCGCGATCCTGCACGCCGCGCTGGCCCAGGCGGCCAAGGCGGAGCGGGCCGGCGAGCGAGCCGACATCGCCGTGATCATCTGCGACGCCGGCTGGAAGTACCTGTCGACCGGCGCCTACACCGCAGATCTGGACGACAGCGAAGACTTCCTCGACACCCAGGTCTGGGCGTAGATATTTTGACCTCTTCGCTCGCGCTCGGAAGCGCCCCGAGCCGCCAGGATACCCGCGCGAACTAATTTCTCATTAACTGCGTATGGCCAGATTGAAAATGCAAGACTGAAAGAGTGCGACTGCGTGGTCGCCCTGCCCCTGAATTGTTTGAGGATGTGGTTGTCGCATGAAAAGGACACCGGCAGGGCTGGCGCTGTTGATGTGCAGTTTATTGGCTGCCTGCGGTGGGAGTTCGACCCCGGGAGCCCCGGCCACCGCTACTCAGCCTGCGCCGCCGGCGACCTCGACCTCGGTGTCGACCTCGGCCTCGGCGACCCCGAGATCACCGACGTCGGAGGAGGACTACGCGAAGCTTCAGAAAGCTCAGGTGAGCGCGGCGGACCTAGGGAAACCGTGGGTGCAGGACCAAAAGCCCAGAAACACCACGCCCAAAGACGGTGATGCCGGTGCGTACGAGTTCTGCCCCGGACACGTCACGGCCACCAGCGAGGTGAAGTATGTCGCCGCGTCCTTCCAAACCTTCAAGGAGGGGAAAGCGGGATCACCCGCCGGGTTTAGTCTATTCACTGTGAATGAGGCCGACTGGCCAATCATGACGTCTGGCTACCGAGAAAATCTGACGGCCTGCGCCGAGTACGAAACCCCTGACGGATACTACCTTGTCCTCACATCCGACGGTCCTGACACCGTCAAAGGTGCGGACGAGGTCGTCGCCAGTTACGCTCAGCGACTTTATCAGGACAAGGCCCACAAGAATCTGCTGAGTACAAATCACTATGTGGTCGCTCGCAGTGGTCGTGCCTTCAGCCACATCTCGTACGGGCCAAGCACGAATAAGGACCCCGAAGGAGAGGACTTCGGGCCGGTGACCCGCTTGATGGAGAACCAACTGGCGAAACTCGCCAAGGTCTTCTCCGGATAGCTGCTGAGCTCATTGTCGGGCAGGGCGACAGTCCTGGCGCTGGCGCATGGTCGTCTGCCAACACGTGATCAACACGCGGCCCTATCCCGGAGGGGACCAGTTCACATCCCGGCCCGCGTACGCGAGGGTGCGATCAAGCAGGGGAGCGTCGTCGGCGACCGGGACTCGCGGACCGAACAGGCCGTTACGCTCCTCGGCCGGCGCGTCCGGGGTGTCATAGACCATCTGCCAGGAGGCCTGGAGGTTCTCCGGCACGACGTCGTACGGCTGCCCGGTCGCCTTTGCCAGGTCCCAGCCGTGCAGCACCACCTCGTTGTTGGCCACCAGGCCGGTGATGGCGCCGGGCATGGCGATGCCGCCGGCCTGGCTCATCCCCTCCCACGCCTCCGGGATCTGCCACGCGGCGGCAAGCTCGGTCAGACGCTGCGGGATCGAGGTGCGCCAGTCCTCGGGCAGCTGCAGGTCGTCATCGGTGGGTGCGGTCGTTGTGGTCGGCCCCTCGATCTTGTGCGCGGCATCCCGGAAGGCGATCGCCAGGCCGTGCACGTGGGCGAGCAGGGCAGCGACGTCGCGCCCGGAGTTGGGGGTCGGGGAGTCGAGCTGGTCGTCGCGGACGCCGGACACGATCCGGGTCAGCTCGGCGACGGGTGGGGTCAGGTCGATAGTCACAAGCTGGAGTCTCTCAGACTCAAAGTAGGCTGAGCCGCCGTGGATACTGAGGCGCCGATCGGGATCTTCGACTCCGGGTTCGGCGGGCTGACCGTTGCCCGGGCGGTGATCGACCAGCTGCCGAACGAGGACATCGTCTACCTGGGCGACACGGCCCGCGCCCCCTATGGGGAGCAGCCGATCGCCAGCGTCCGCGAGTACGCCCTGGAGTGCCTCGACCACCTCCTCGACCAAGGCGTCAAGGCGCTGGTCATCGCCTGCAACTCCGGCAGCGCCGCCGTCCTCCGCGACGCCCGGGAGCGCTATCCCGTGCCGGTGGTGGAGGTGATCCTGCCCGCGGCCCGGCGCGCGGTCGCCGCCACCCGCAGCGGCCGGGTCGGAGTGATCTGCACCGAAGCCACAGCGACGTCCCAGGCCTACGACGACGCGTTCGCCGCCGCGCCCCACATCGAGCTGCACACCGTCGCCTGCCCGCGCTTCGTCGAGTTCGTCGAGGCCGGGATCACCGGTGGACCCGAGCTGTTGGCCTGTGCGGAGAACTACCTGCGGCCACTCGCCGACGCCGACATCGACACCCTGATCCTCGGCTGCACCCACTACCCGCTGCTCACCGGCGTGATCTCCTACGTCCTCGGCGACGCCGTCAGCCTGGTCTCCAGCGCCGAGGAGTGTGCCAAGGAGCTGTTCGCCGTGCTGACCCGGCAGGGCCTCACCCACGACCGGCCGCGCTACGCCAGCCACCGGTTCCTGACCACCGGCAGCCCGGCCGCCTTCGAGGGGATCGGGTCGCGCCTGATGGGCGGTCTGGTCGTCGGTGTGGAGCAGTTCGCGTAAATGATCACTCTGACCATCGTCGGTTGCAGCGGCTCCATGTCCGGTCCGGAGTCGCCCGCGTCCAGCTACCTGCTCCAGGCTCCGTACGCGGACCGCACCTTTTCCCTGATTCTCGACCTGGGGCCCGGTGCCTTCGGCGCCCTCTACCGCTATCTCGATCCGAGCCAGGTGGACGCCCTCGGCCTGAGCCACCTCCATCCGGATCATTGCCTCGACCTGTGCGGCTACTACGTCGCCGCCTGCTACTCGCCGACCGCACCCTGGCCCCGCCGCCCGCTGTTCGGACCGGCCGGCACACCGCAGCGGCTGGCCCGCGCGTACGACGTGGCCCTGGTGTCCGATGCCGGTCGCGAGCCCGTGCCCGGCATCGACCAGCACTTCGACTTCGCCGTATGGCAGCCTCGCCAACAGGTCGGCCCGTTCACCATAGAGACCGTGCTGGTCGACCACCCCGTGGAGGCGTACGCGGTGCGCGTCACCGAGAACATCCCGAGCGGAGGCGCCATGGTCTTCTCCGGCGACACCGGCCCGTGTGCCGCGCTGGTGGAGCTGGCCCGGGGTGCCGACCTGCTGCTGGCGGAGGCGGCGTTCCTCGACGGCTCGAACAACCCGCGGGGCCTGCACCTGACCGGGCGGCAGGCCGCCGAGGCCGGCGCGGCGGCGGGAGTCGGCGCGGTCCTGCTCACCCATATCCCGCCCTGGCACGACCCCGACCAGGTGCTGGCCGAGGCCACGCCCCACTTCGACGGACCGGTCTCCCTGGCGGTGACTGGCGGAGTCTGGCACATAGGGTGAGGCCCGTGGATCTACGAGCCGACGGACGTCGCCCGGACCAGCTGCGCGAGGTGCGCTTCACCCGTGGCTGGCTCGGCCAGGCGGAAGGTTCCGTACTGGTGGAGTACGGGCAGACCCGGGTGCTGGTCGCGGCCAGCGTGACCGAAGGCGTGCCTCGATGGCGCAAGGGCAGCGGCCAGGGCTGGGTGACCAGCGAGTACGCGATGCTGCCCCGCGCCACGAACACCCGCAGCGACCGGGAGTCGGTGAAGGGGCGGATCGGCGGCCGGACCCACGAGATCAGCCGGCTGATCGGGCGAAGCCTGCGCGCTGTGATCGACTACAAGGCCCTGGGCGAGAACACCATCGTGCTGGACTGCGATGTGCTCCAGGCCGACGGCGGCACCCGCACCGCATCGATCACCGGGGCGTACGTCGCCCTCAGCGATGCGGTCAGCTGGCTGCGGGACCGCAACCTGCTGGCCGCGGAGCCGCTGATCGGATCGGTCGCCGCGGTATCGGTGGGTGTCGTCGATGGCACCCCGATGCTGGACCTGTGCTACAGCGAGGACGTGACCGCCGAGGTGGACATGAACATCGTGATGAGCGGTGACGGCAAGTTCATCGAGGTGCAGGGCACCGCCGAGGGCGAACCGTTCGATCGTGGCCTGCTGGAGACGATGCTCGCCCTCGGCGAGGCGGGTTGCGCCGAGCTGGCCGACCACCAGCGGGCAGCCCTGGCGGCGGATGCAGGCTGAGCTTGTCCCAGAGCTTGCCAAGGTCCGTCGTACTCGCCACAAACAACCGCAAGAAGCTGGACGAGCTGCGGCGGATCATGACCGAAGCCGCTCCTGACGTCGAGGTGCTCGGACTGGCCGACGTGGCGCCCTACCCGGTCCCGGCCGAGACCGAGCGCACCTTCGCCGGCAATGCGCTGCTCAAGGCCCGTGCCTGTGTCGCCGCGACGGGCCTCCCGGCGCTCGCCGACGACTCCGGTCTCGAGGTCGATGCGTTGAACGGCATGCCCGGCGTACGCTCCGCCCGCTGGGCCGGCCCGGAGGCCACCGACGCGGACAACAACGAACTGCTGCTGCGACAGCTGCTCGACGTTCCCGAACCGGACCGCACTGCGCGTTTCGTCTGTGCCATGGCCGCGGTGTTCCCGGACGGAACCGAACACGTCTGCCTGGGCGTCATGTCGGGCCACCTCACCGACGCGCCTCGGGGTGAGAATGGCTTCGGCTACGACCCGCTGTTCGTGGCCGAGGGGAACACCGTGACCAACGCCGGCCTGGACGCCGAGGCCAAGGACGCGATCAGCCATCGTGGCCAGGCCGTCCGGGCCATCGTGCCGCTGCTGGTCGCCGAGCTGAGGAAGGCGAACTGTGAAGACCTATCTGGACCTGCTCGACCACGTGCTGACCAGCGGGGCCCGCAAGACCGACCGCACCGGCACCGGCACGCTCAGCGTCTTCGGCTACCAGATGCGCTTCGACCTGGAGCAGGGCTTCCCGCTGCTCACCACCAAGCGGGTGCACACCCGGTCGGTGATCGCCGAGCTGCTCTGGTTCATCTCCGGTGCGACCAACATCAAGTGGCTGCACGAGAACGGCGTCACCATCTGGGACGAGTGGGCCGATCCCGATGGTGAGCTCGGCCCGATCTACGGCTACCAGTGGCGATCATGGCCCACTCCCGACGGCGGCCACGTCGACCAGCTCGGCCAGGTGATCGCGGCGCATCAGGCCAACCCCGACTCCCGGCGCCACCTGGTCAGCGCCTGGAACGTCGGCGACCTGGCCGACATGGCGCTGCCGCCGTGCCACACGCTGTTCCAGTTCTACGTTGCCGACAACAGCTCTCCTGCCAGCTCTACCAGCGCTCGGCCGACATCTTCCTCGGCGTGCCGTTCAACATCGCCTCGTACGCGCTGCTGACCTCCATGGTCGCCCAGGTGTGCGGACTGCGGCCCGGGGACTTCGTGCACACGCTCGGCGACGCGCACCTCTACCTCAACCACCTCGACCAGGCCCGCCTGCAGCTCACCCGCGAGCCGCGCCCGCTGCCCCGACTGGTGCTCAACCCGGCGGTCACCGCGATCGACGACTTCACGCTGGCCGACATCGCCGTCGAGGGCTACGACCCGCATCCGGGCATCAAGGCCCCGATCGCCGTCTGAGCACATGACCGAGATCATCGGCATCGCCGCCGTCGCACGGAACGGCGTGATCGGCAACGACGGCGACATCCCGTGGCGGATCCCCGAGGACTGGCGGCGGTTCAAAGCAGCTGACCACGGGCCATCTGCTGATCATGGGGCGGAAGACCTACGACTCGATCGGTCGGCCGCTGCCCGGGGCGGACGACCTTCGTGATCACTCGCGACCGGATGTGGCGGGGGGATGGCGTACGCGCCGTGCCGCAGCTCGAGGAGGCCTTCGTGCAGGCGTACGCGCTGTCGCCGGCGGCGATCTTCGTGGCCGGCGGCGGTGAGATCTACCGCGCGGCCTGGCCCCGGCTGACCCGCTTGGAGATCACCGAGGTGGACCAGGAGCCGGTGGGTGACGTCACGTTTCCCGACATCGACCCGGCGGAATGGCGGGAAACGGCGCGCGACGCGCGCTCCGGGTTCAGCTTCGTCAGCTATCAACGGCACTAAACTCCGGCGCAGCATCCTCTCGTCAGGAGTACTTCTCATGCGCGAACCATCCCTTGGCGCCCGCCTCGGAGCGGAGTTCCTCGGCACCTTCTGGCTGGTCTTCGGCGTCTGCGGCACGCGCAGTGCTGGCCGCCGTCTTCCTCGACGACCAGCAACGTGCAGCTCGGCGTCGGGTTCGTCGGCGTGTCCCTGGCGGTCGGGCTCACCGTGCTGAGCGGCGCGTACGCCTTCGGTCACGTCTCCGGCGGCCACTTCAACCCGGCGGTGACCATCGGCCTGGCCATCGCCAAGCGGTTCGAGTGGAGAGGCGTCGGTCCGTACATCGCGGTGCAGGTCGTGGCGGCGTCGGTCGCCGGTGCAGTGCTGTTCGCGATCGCGTCCGGTCAGGAGGGCTTCAACGCCGTGGAGAGCGGATTCGCCTCCAACGGCTACGGCGATCGCTCGCCCGGCGGCTACGGGCTGGTCGCGGCGCTGATCGTCGAGATCGTGCTGACGGCGATCTTCCTCTACGTCATCCTCGGCGCGACCGACGACCGGGCGCCCGAAGGGTTTCGCCCCGATCGCCATCGGCCTCGGCCTCACCGTGATCCACCTGGTGGGGATCCCGGTGACCAACCTGTCGGTGAACCCGGCCCGCTCACTCGGCGTCGCCTGGTTCGCCGGTGGCGCGGCGCTCGCCCAGGTGTGGCTGTTCATCGTCGCCCCGATCATCGGAGCAGTGATCGCCGGCGCGACCTACGCCGCCATCACCAAGCCCGAGCAGAAGGTCGACGAGGGTATTGCTCAGAACCCTTAGGTCGCCGGCGTTCGGCACTCAGGTCCGGTCGGTGTCCTCGTCGTAGCCGGCCGCGACGTCGGCGGCCTGTGAGGTGTCGCGGTCGGGTTCGAGAACGGTCTCATCCGCTGCCGAGTCCTCCGGAGGGCTGGCAACGACCGCATCCTCTTCCCTGACATTGCCGGCCGCACTGCTCACCGGGTCGTCGAACGCCGCCTCGCGGTCGGCCGTCGCGGAGTCGGCCGTCCCGCCGTCGCCCTCGACCGTCGCACTCTCGACCAGCTCGTCGTCTCCGCCAAAGGTCGATTCGCTCATCCGTCCTCCCGATCAGCTAGGCCCACATGTCGTGGCCAGTCTCGCATCGACCCTTCCTCGGCCCGACCGCCGGAGGATAGTCACAACCACCAGCACAAGGAGCGGCCGCAGGTCTCCGAGCGTCGCCTGTCGCGTGGGGTTAGCTCGTGGATCGCGCGGACCGTCCTACCTGGACGACCGGACGAGCAAACACGCTTTCGTTTGCGAGGAAGGGAGGAAGGTAGGACGTTCGGGAGCGCGGTCCACCGCGACGCGGAGCGTCGCATTGAGCAGAGTGCCGAAGGAGGGACTCGAACCCTCACACCCGTTGGGGCACAGGAACCTAAATCCTGCGTGTCTACCAGTTCCACCACTCCGGCCCGACGGCCAGCCTAGTGGCGCACTAGAGCGCGAGGTCGCGCTTCAGCTTGTCCACGTGGCCGGTGGCCTTCACGTTGTACTGGGCGAGCGCGACCGTGCCCGAGCCACCCGAGTCGACGTCGATCACGAACGTCGAGCGGATCACACCCTCGACCAACTTGCCGTAGAGCAGCTTCTCTCCGTACGCCCCGTACGCGTTCGAGTGTTGCCTTGTCGGGGTCGGAAAGGAGGGGGAAACCCACCTGCTGTCGCTCCCGGAACTGGATGAGTTTTTCCTGAGCGTCCGGCGAAACGCCGACCACCTGGAGACCTGCTGCGCTGAGGTCATCCATCGCGGCGGTGAAGTCGACGGCCTGGGTGGTACAGCCCGGCGTCATGGCCGCTGGATAGAAGTAGACGATCACCCGCTGTCCCGCGAAGTCGGACAGCGACACGAGATGGCCATCGGCGTCGGGCAGGGTGAAGGCGGGCGCGGCGTCGCCGTCGGCGAGTCGGGTGGGCATGGAGGAAACCCTAGCCGCCACCGCCGAACGCCCGAATCGCGCCGCCGGCGCTTCCTTGTGCCGCCCGTATCCGCACCGGAGGGGCGCTCTGCAATACGCTGAGTTCCCACGACCGTCCGCCCGGCCGGCGCGTGAGCACACAGCGAGGGAGCATCGTGGCCGACAACACCTCCTCCGGTCGCACCCGCTCCCAGATCGAGGCCGATCTGGGAGCCAGCCGGGACCGCCTCGCGGCCTCGGTCGAGGCGCTGATCGACCAGGTGCACCCCAACCGGATCAAGCAGCGGCAGATCGCGGCCTTCAAGCAGATGGGTCGAAACGCCAGGGAGAACGCGCAAGTCGTTGCTCTTCAACGCTCGTGGCGACCTGCGCAACCGACCGCGTCGGTATCCTGGTCGGCGCCGCCGCCGGGCTGATCGCGTTCGTCCTGATCGTGCGGGGCATCGCCCGCCGCGGGAGGAAATCCTGACGGTGGCCGAGGTCGAGGGCTCCGTCCCTCCGGTGCCGACTGACGGTGGCCTGCCGATCCGGATGCTGCACGACCGGGTGCTGGTCTCCACCGACGGCGAGCCGGGGGAGCGGCGGAGCAGCGGGGGAATCGTCATTCCGGCGACAGTGGCGATCGGGCGGCGGCTCGCCTGGGGCCGGATCGTCGCGGTCGGCCAGAACGTCCGGACCGTCGAGCTCGGTGACCGCGTGCTGTTCGACCCTGAGGACCGAGCGGAGGTCGAGGTCCGCGGCACCGACTACGTCCTGCTCCGGGAACGGGACCTGCACGCCGTCGCGGCCGGTCGGTTGGAGGACGGGCAGACCGGTCTTTACCTGTGAATCCGCTCTTCTCAAACCGCGGTCAGACGTGTTAGATCGTGCTATAACGAATCTAAACGTTCGGTGAGAGATGTAGCGCTTTTGTGACGTTTACCCCTAGATTGGCCAAGTGGCACCAACGGATGGGTGTCTTCTACAACGAAGTGAGGCCTGCATGACTTTCGTTCGTCCCGCGCGCCGCGTCCTCGTCGCGGCTGCCGCCCTGAGCGCATTGCTCGTAGTCGCCGCCTGTGGCGGCGGAGGTGAAGAAGCACCACCGGCCGGTTCAGCCCGCTGCCGCCGACGCCGAGTACGACAAGAAGGGTCCGATCGTCTACGCCCAGGGCAAGGACACCTCTGGTTCCGTCCAGCCCCTGCTGGACAAGTGGAATGCCGCAGTATCCTGACCAGAAGGTGACGCTCCTCGAGCTGCCCGCGGCCGCGGACGAGCAGCGACAGCAGATGCTCCAGAACGCGCAGATCAAGTCCGACAAGATGACCCTGCTGAGCATGGACGTGGTGTGGACGGCGGAGTTCGCTGCCAACGGCATCGTCGACGCCGCTCCCAGAAGGGGCTGTCGACACCAGCCTCTACCTGCCCGCGGCCGTGGACAGCGCCACCTACTTCGACAAGCTGTACGCCTTCCCGATGGACTCCGACGGCGGCATGCTCTACTACCGCACGGATCTGCTTGGAAGCGGCCGGCATCAGCGAGCCGCCGAAGACCTGGGACGAGCTGAAGGCGGCCTGCGACAAGGTCCTCGCCGACTCGGCCAACTCCGACATCGACTGCTTCGCCGGTCAGTACCAGAAGTACGAGGGTCTGACCGTGAACTTCGACGAGGCGGTGAACAGCGCCGGCGGCACCATCCTCGGCGACGACGGCAAGCCAGCCGTGAACACGCCGGAGGCCGCGAAGGGTCTCGACCGGCTGGCCAACTGGTTCAAGGACGGCACCATTCCTGAGGGTGCGATCACCTGGCAGGAAGAGGAGGGCCGCACCGCGTTCCAGGACGGCAAGCTGGTCTTCCATCGTCAGTGGCCCTACATCTACTCCCGGCTGACCGGCGACGACAACTCCAAGGTGAAGGACAAGTTCGACGTCGCCCCGCTGCCTGGCGAGACCGGCCCCGGCGTCTCCAGCCTGGGCGGACACAACATGGCCATCTCGAAGTACGCCAAGAACAAGGGCACCGCGGTGGAGTTCGCCAAGTGGTGGAACGCGCCCGAGCAGCAGAAGGAGCGGGTCATCAAGGCCAGCAGCGCACCCACGCTGGAGGCGCTCTACACCGATGCGGAGCTGGTCGCGAAGTTCCCGTACCTGACCACGCTGAAGGCTTCGATCGACGACGCCAAGCCGCGGCCGAAGGCCGTCAAGTACGGTGACGTCACCCTGGCCATCCAGGATGCGGCCTACAGCGCGCTCCAGGGACAAACTGACTCCGCCACAGCACTATCGCAACTGCAGACAAAGCTGGAGACTTTGATCCAGTGAGCCGTTGATCCCAATCGCATGCAGTGATTCCGGCGCGGCCCCTCGGGTCGCGCCGGAATCGGTGCAGAGGAGGAGGTAAGGAGCATGGCGAATACCGCCACTGCTGTGAAGAAGTCTCCTGAGGTGCAGGGAGATGGGCACAAACACAAGAAGAACGCTCTGAGCGACGGCCAGGGCAGGCTGGCCATGATCCTGCTGGCGCCCAGCCTGCTCGTCATCCTCGTCGTGGCCGGGATCCCGGTGCTCATGTCGATCCGCGAATCCTTCTTCCGGGTCAACGATCAGCCCGACCCGACCACGGGCATCATCACCCAGGGTGAGCAGTTCGTCGGGCTGCAGAACTTCACCGACGTCTTCGCCGGCGGTAACCCCGTCATCGGCAACTGGGGCACCATAGAGCGGTTCTGGAACGCGTTCTGGAACACCACCATGTTCACCATCGTCTGCGTCATCCTGGAGACCATCCTCGGTGTCGCGATGGCCCTGATCATGTCCAAGGCCTTCCGGGGCCGCGGCATCGTCCGGGCCGGCATCCTGGTGCCGTGGGCGATCCCGACGATCGTCTCGGCGCTGATGTGGAAGCTGATCTTCGACGAGGCCGGCGTGATGAACCGGATCCTCGGCCAGCAGATCCTCTGGCTCGCCGACACGGGTGCGTCCTTCTGGGCCATCGTGATCGCCGACGTCTGGAAGACCGCACCGTTCATCGGGCTGCTGACCCTGGCCGGTCTGCAGACCATTCCCGCCGAGGTCTACGAGGCGGCGAAGGTGGACGGGGCGACGGCCATTCAGCAGTTCACCCGGATCACGCTGCCGATGGTCAAGCCGACGCTCGTGGTGGCGGTGCTGTTCCGCACCCTCGACACCATGCGCATGTTCGACCTGCCGTGGGGCATGATCGGCGCCGGCAAGTACCGCGTGGAGACCCTGTCGATCTTCGCCTACCAGGAGGCCTCGCAGTCGCGCTACGGCCCGGCGGCGGCGTACTCGATCATCCTGTTCATCTACGTGATGCTGGTGGCCTTCCTCTTCGTCAAGGTGCTCGGTGCCGACGTGATCGGTGACAGTGCCCCGAAGAAGAAGAAGAAGAAGGACAAGACCGATGACCGGACCGCTGCGGAGGCCTCTGGCCTGGAGTTGATGGGAGGGGCCCACTGATGTCCACCACTGCCACTCCTGAAGTCCAGTCGCACCTCACCCCGGCCGAGATCGCGCTGCTGGCGAAGCCCAAGCAGAGCCCGATGGCCCGGTTCGGAGTCGTCGCGTCCTACGTCGGCATGATCTTCATCGTGCTCTACTGCATCATCCCGTTCTACTGGATGGTGGTCTCCTCGCTCCGGACGCCGGACGAGGGCCGGAGCACCGAGTTCATTCCCGAGCCCGGCATCGCTGGAGAACTACGTGGGCGTGTTCTCGGGCAACAACAACTTCGGCCGGTCGCTGGTCAACTCGGTGATCATCGCCGGCAGCAGCACCATCCTCACCCTGGTCTTCGGCATCGTGGCGGCGTACGCGCTGGCCCGGCTGCGGTTCAAGGGCAAGGGCTTCGTCCTGGGTCTGATCATCGCCTGCTCGATGTTCCCCCAGGTCACGCTGCTGGTGCCGCTGCTGAAGATGTTCTCCTCGGCGGAGCCGTTCACCTGGTTCCCGTACTGGATCGACACCTACCAAGCGGTGATCATCCCGTCGCTGAGCTTCGGGCTGCCGCTGGCCATCTGGAACCTGACCGCGTTCTTCCGGCAGCTGCCGGTCGAGCTCGAGCAGGCGGCGATGGTCGACGGCTGCTCGCCCGGCCAGGCCTTCCGGAAGGTCATCCTTCCGCTGGCCGCGCCCGGTGTGTTCACCACGGCGATCATCGTGTTCATCGGCGCCTGGAACGAGTTCCTGATCGCGCTGACCTTCCTGCCGAGCAAGGAGAAGCAGACCGCCACCGTGGCGATCAGCAAGTTCACCGGGGTGACCGGGTTCGACACGCCGTACGGCACCATCATGGCCGCCGGTGTGATCGTGACCGTCCCGCTGCTGATCGCGGTGCTGATCTTCCAGCGCCGAATCGTCGCCGGCCTGACGGCAGGTGGCGTGAAGTAGCTCCTGGTTCCGCTAGATATCTGCAGCTCTGGCGCAGTCGCAAGGAAGCGACTGCGCCAGATCTGTCTCTGCTTCCCTCCCGCCAGTTTCGGACGCTGCGTTCGTTCTCTGCGCTGCACTCCGGTTACTTCGGGAGTGCAGCGCAAAGACTTGGCGTACAGTCCTTCGCCGATGCGAAGCCGTCGCATCTGACCCCCTGGGCAATCCGGTCCGCCCCGGCCCGACGAACGGGCAGTGGAGTTTCCACCACGACACAAGGGGTTTGGCATGAACGAAACATCGCGGCGACGCTTCCTCGCCGCCACCGGTGCCGGGGCGGTGGCCGTCGGTACCGCCAGCGTCGTCCCGGGCGCGCTCGCGCACGCCGCCGAGGCCTCGGGCAGTCTCGACGTCGACGGCGTCACAGGCGACGCTTCGATCATCGTGAGCATCGACGACCCGGCCCGCGGTCAGCTGATGGTGATGCGCGGGGAGCGTGAGATCGCCGTCACCGACCACGAGCTAGCGGCCCGCCTGGCCCGCCTCGCCGGACCGGAGCTCTGAGCCATGTCCTCGCACCGCGAAGCGCCGGAGATCTCCAAGGACCCGGTGGCCGACAACACCGACGTGTACGCATTCGTCTCCCCGGACCGGCCGGACTCGGTGACCTTGATCGCCAACTTCATCCCGTTCCAGAACCCGCAGGGTGGCCCGAACTTCTACGAGTTCGCCGACGATGTGCTCTACCAGATTCACATCAGCAATCGGGGCACCGCGCGCACCGACGTCGCCTACCAGTTCCGGTTCCACACCAAGATCCGGAACCCGAAGACGTTCCTCTACAACACCGGGCCGATCACAGCGATCGACGACCCGGCCTGGAACCGGCCGCAGTACTACTCGGTACGCCGTCTGGAGACGGGCAAACAGCCCGCCGTGCTGGCCAGCAACCTCTCCGTGCCGCCGGTCAACGTGGGTGAGCGCAGCACCGGCAAGCTCGGCACCGGGAAGACGTACGCGGAGAACTTCACCGCGGCCGCCGTGCACAAGCTCAAAGGCGACCGGATGGTCTTCGCCGGCCAGCGGGCCGAGGGCTTCAATGTGGATCTGGGCAGCATCTTCGACCTCGGTACGCTCCGGCCCTTCCAGATGGCCCACCTGATCCCGTCCGCGGCCGCCGCGGGTGTCAACGGCACCCAGGGCCTCAACGTGCACACCATCGCCATTCAGGTGCCGATCAGTGACCTCACCCGCAAGCACGACCGGCCGACCGACGTGATGAGCAAGGACGCCACCATCGGAGTGTGGGCGAGCGCCTCGCGACAGCGGGTGCGGGTGTACAGCTCCGAAACCGGCAAGTCCTCCTACGCGGGCGCGTTCCGGCAGGTGTCCCGGTTGGGCAATCCGCTGTTCAACGAGGTCATCGTGCCGATGGCCGAGAAGGACCGCTGGAACGCCGACAATCCGTACGAGGACAAGAAGTACGCCAAGTACGTCGCCAAGCCGGAGCTCGCCGGTCTGCTGCCGGTGCTCTACCCCGGGGTGTTCCCGAACCTCGCGGCGTACACCAAGCCGCGCGCGGACCTGCTCGCGATCCTGCTGACCGGGATCCCGAGCGGTGTCGTGCCCGGGTTCCAGAACTACACCGGCGCGACCCAGGCCGACATGCTACGGCTGAACGTCGCTGTCCCGTCGTCAGCCAATCCCAACCCGCTCGGACTGGTCGCCGGGGATGCGGCGGGCTTCCCGAACGGGCGGCGGGTCATCGACGACGTGGTCACCGTCGAGCTCCGCGCCGTGGCCGGGCTGACGATCCCGCTGGTCGACCCGTCCTTCACTCCTGACGGCGCCACCAGCGCGATCAAGGACGGCACCACCAACACCAACGCGCCGTTCCTGGACAACTTCCCCTACCTCGGCACACCGGCCGGCGGCTCACAGAGCCTGCCGGGCACGCCCAAGGTCTGAGGCATGACGTTCCGGGAGAATCCGTACGCCGGCCAAGGCTCCGTGCTGCTCGACATCGGCGGTGACGTCGGAGCCCTCGTCGTGACCATGCCGGCCGTGCTGGCCGGTGCCGAGGTGGAGATCAATCGGATCGACATCCATGATCACGACCACGATCATCACCGGCCGCACGTCGCCGTCGTACCCCGGCCGACCAACGTCGGCGTCGTGCACTCGCTGGTCTTCCCCGAGCTGACCGAAGGTCGCTACGAGCTCTACCTGCGTCCCTCTGGCCCGGTCGAGCTGACTGTTCAGGTCACCGGCGGCGGGGTCACGGAGGCTGTCTGGCCGTAGGGCGTGCCTCACCAACAGGCTGGATGCAGCACGTCAGTAGGGTCGAGTCACACTCGGCGCTACAGAAAGGCTTGGGCATGAGCGAGCACCAGGACCGCGTGGCAGCGTTCCGTCGCCTGCATGAGTCCGGTTGCTTTGTGATGCCCAACCCGTGGGACGTCGGTAGCGCCAAGGCGCTGGAGGGAATGGGGTTCTCGGCACTGGCCACCACGAGTGCCGGGTTTGCCTGGACCCTCGGCCGCCCCGACAACCACATCACGCTCGATGAGGCGCTCGAGCATCTTCGGGTCGTCGCTGCTGCCGTGGACGTGCCGGTGAACGCCGACTTCGAAGGCGGTTTCGCGGTGGATCCCGACCAGGTCTACGCGAACGTGACGCAGGCGGTGGCGACCGGGATCGCGGGGCTCTCCATCGAGGATTCGACCGGGGACGAGGCGCAGCCGCTGTTCGAGCGGGATTTGGCCGTCGAGCGGATCCGGGCAGCGCGGCGGGCGATCGACGACAGTGACACACAGGTGGTGCTGACCGGTCGTTCCGAGGGGTTCGTGGTCGGCCGTCCCGACCTGGACGAGACGATTCGGCGGCTGGAGGAGTACGCGGAAGTCGGGGCCGACTGCCTCTACGCTCCGCGCGTCAGTTCCTCCGAGGAGGTCTCCGCAATCGTCGCCGCCGTGTCGCCGAAGCCGGTCAACCTGTTGATCAACGCTCCGTTCGTGACGGTTGCCGAGGCGGCAGACCTCGGCGTACGGCGGATCAGCGTGGGCGGCACGCTCGCGCGCACCGCCTGGCGCGGGTTCCTGCAGGCCGCACAGGAGATCGCCGATCGCGGGACGTTCTCCAGCTTCGAGGACCTGCCGAATGTGGATGCCCTGCTTGCCGACCGATAGGCCGTCTCCCGAAGTCAGCGGAACCGGCGGAGACTGAAGTCGGCCAGCATCGGGTGGGAGCGGCCGGTCACGATCTCGTACGCCAACAGCTCCCCGGCGATCAGGCCGAGAGTCGCGCCGCTGTGAGTGAACCCGACGTACAGGCCAGGTACCCGGTCGACCGCTCCCAGCACCGGCTCTCCGTCGCCGGGGATCGGCTTGGGTCCCGCCGCGTAGCGGGCAGGGCGCAGGGCCGGCGTCCCCTCCAGCAGGGTCGACGCCTCGGCCAGCAACACCGTGACGATCTCATCCGGGACGATGTAGCGGCCGTCCGGCGCCTGCGTGACGTACTCGCTGCACCAGTCGGAGTCGACGGCCAGCACCCCGGGCGTCGGCGTGGGACGCATGGAGGCGCGCGGGGTGTTCAGCACGGCCCGCAGCCGATGCGCCACGGGCTGGGTGGTGACCATGAGCGAGATCGGCGTGGCGTCGGGAACCGGAACGCCGATCTCGGACAGCACGGCCGGCGTCCCGGCACCGGCGGCGACCACCACAGCGTCGGCGGCAATCACCTCACCGCCGGCTGTCCGGACGCCGGTGGTCCGGCCGTCCTCGACTCGAACGGCCGCGGTGCCGGCGTTGGTGATCAGTTGCCCGCCGTGCTGGGTCAGGTCCGTCGCCAGGAACTGCACCAGGCTCGGCAGGTCGACCCAGCCTTCACCTGGGTTCCAAAGGGCACCGGAGTCCGGGATGGCGGCGGCGTTGATGCCAGGAGTATGGGCGGCGACCTCGTCACGACTGAGCAGGTGGCTCTCGTAGCCGTGGGCGACCGCATGCTCATGGTGTTGCTGCAGCTCCTCGGCGCGCTCCGCCGGTTGCCAGGACAGGCCACCGTCGAAGCGCAGCCAGTCCGCGCCGGGCTGCCGCGCGAAGAGGGTTCGGTAGCGATCGATGCCAGCCATCCGCAGCCGGTGGTAGGACTCACTGCGGATTGCGAATGAATTGAGCCAGGAGAGAGAGCGGCCGGACGCCTCACTGGTCAGTTCACCTTCGGTGACGAGGACGGCCGAGACGCCGCTGCGCGCCAGGTGCCAGGCGGCGGACATCCCGAGAACGCCGCCGCCAATGACGACGACGGTCGGTCGGTCCGTGCTGATCACCAGTCACAAGGTACGCCGCGAGGGCGGAGGCGCAGGCTCGGGCGGAAGGCCTCCGGGTGGCCGCCGTGGCCCGGAAGGCGTTCAGGCGGCTCGTTGAAGAGCCTGTTGTTGGCGATCGGCGAGGCGTGACCCTGATTCGCGCCGGGCTATCCGGCGCAGCACGAGCGGCGCGAGGATCAGGCCGGCGAGGGCCCAGATCCCGAGGACTGTCGCAGTCGCTGTGAGCCGCCACGAGCCGGCGATCTCTAGCAGAGCCGCGGTGTCGGGAAGCACCGCCGCCCGCATGCCCAACCCGAGCCAGTACAGCGGGAACACTTGGGCGAGAGTCTGGATCCAATCGGGTAGCGCGGTGATTGGGTAGAAGATGCCGGAAATGCCGGTGAGTCCGAGGACCACAAGGGCGACGTAGCCGGCGGCCCGGGGACTGGGCAGCAGCGCACCGACAACTGCGCCTAGGAGTTGGGTGGCGACCAAGCCGAGCAGCAGAACCCAGGCCAGGGTCGTCCAGGAGATGTCGCTGAGGGGCGTTCCGTCGACGAGGAACCAGCCGGGCACCGCGACGATGATCAGGTAGATCAGCACGCTGGCCGTTGCGGTGAGCAGCTTGCCGGCCAAGTATCCGACGGTTCCGTGTGGGGTGGCTTTGGCCCGCAGCAGGGTGCCGTCTTCCCGGTCGGCCGGCAAGTACTGGACGGTCAGCATCAGGCCGAAGACGACAAACATCCCCAGCAGTCCCGGAAGAATCACCGGCCCCAGCGTCAGGCTTCCGAGACCGACGTCCCGGTTGCGTAGGAACACCAACGCGATGAGGGTCACTCCCGGCCAAAACAGCTGACCGATCAGGTCCGCACCCGAGAACGAGTGCCGCAGCTCGGTGATACCGCCGGCGAGGCCGCACCGCACGGCAGTCCCAATCGTCTTCATCAGGCCGCCGGCTCCGCAGTCGAAGTGGCGGCCGGCGCCGGTCCGGCTTCGGCTTGTCGTACCAACGTCAGGTAGGTGTCCTCAAGAGAGGCCCGGTGCACCTCGAGCTCAGCGACCGCGTTCCCGTGCTGGGCGAACAGCTCCCGGGTGAACCCGGTGGAATCGATGGTGGACTCGGTGAACCGGTGCTCGTCACAGACCCAGCGGACCTCGTCCAGGCCGACGATCTGCCGGGCGAGCTCGGTGGCTGTGCCGTCAGCCACGATCTGGCCGTCGACCAGGATCATAATTCGGTCGGCGAGCTTCTCGGCCTCGTCGAGGTCGTGGGTGGTGAGCAGGATCGTGGTATCGAGGTCCCGCGTTTGGCTGACCAGGTCATGGAAGTCCCGCCGGGCCTGCGGGTCCAGGCCGGCGGTGGGCTCGTCCAGGAACAGCAGCTCCGGGCGACCGACCAGACCGACGGCCACATCCAACCGCCGCCGCTGCCCACCGGACAGCAGCCGCAGCGGTGTGTCGGCCTGGTCGTTCAGGCCCACCGCCGCCAACAGGTCGTCTACGTTCCAGGGCCGTAAGACCTGTGCCGTGGCGTACGGCGCGTAGTATCCGGCCTGGTAGGACAGGAACTGTCGCGCCCGCCACCGGTGCGTCTCGACTGAGAGATCCGGGCCACTACCGCCATCCGACCGCACCGAGCGCTGGGCCGACGCACCCCCGATGCCGGCCTACCCAGCACCGGCGCAAGCGCGTCCCGACCAGCCCGATCAGCCCCGCCGACTACCGGGTCGGCCCGACGAGCTCGATGGGTGCGCCGAGAGCGTCCAGCCCTGCGGCCCGACCTCCAGGCTGGACCACATCGGCCTCGGCCCCCGACTCGCCGACACCCCGCCACATCGACCTGATGGTCCAATCGGCACAGCGCGTCATCTACCCGCCACAGCAGGTGCCTCTGATCCGCGTGCTCGACTTCCGCGCGAACCCCGGCGTCACCGATCACGACACGAGCCGGCTGTGTGATCGACATCAGTCACCCTCCGTGGTGTTTCTTGAAGGCGGCCTGACGCGTCACACCCAGCTCGGCCGCCACCTCGGCCCACGACCATCCCTGCGCCCGAGCAGACCGCACCTGCGCCCGCTCGAGCTGGTCGACCAACTTCCGCAGCGCCGCCACCGCTCGCAGCCCCATCCGTGGATCCGCATCGCCAGCGGCTGCAGCCAGCCTGACCGCATCCGTCACGACTGCCAACCTAGGTTGGCAGAGACCGCATGTCAACCCAAGTTGGCAGTCTGAGGTCGGTGCAGGCGGGCCCTCGTCCGCGACGAGATGGAGAGCCGCCTGAACCGTTCAGCAGAGTTGGCAAAGGTCTGAAGACGTCCGCGCCGGGGGCCAAAAGTGGTGATTGAGGCGCAGCTGTCGGTTTCTGTCCAGAGAAGTGGCACTTGACTAGGCAGTTGGTACGCCGCGAGGGAATCGAACCCCCAACCCGCTGATTAAGAGTCAGCTGCTCTGCCAATTGAGCTAGCGGCGCGCGAGGAGCAAGACTAGCAAACTCAGCCGCGCTCCAGCATCGCCATTGCGGCGTTGTGGCCGCCCAGCCCGCTGACGGCGCCGCCGCGTCGGGCGCCCGCGCCGCACATCAGGATCCTGTCGTGGCTGGTCGCGACGCCCCAGCGCTCGGCCGGGGTGCTGGCCGCGGCATCGTCGTCCAACCAGGGCCAGGACAGGTCACCGTGGAAGATGTGCCCGCCGGGCATCCCGAGCTCGGTCTCGATATCGACCGGCGTCATCACCTCCAGGCAGTGCCGGCCGGACGAGTCGACGGCCAGACAGTCCTCGAGAGGCTCCGCCAAGACAGCCTGCAACGACCGCAACGCGGCCCGCTTGGCCTGTCCGCGCATCCCGTCCGGGTCGGCGCGGAACAGCTCGACCGGTGCGTGCAGACCGAACAGGGTCAGCGTGTGATAGCCCGCCGACCGAAGGTCCTCGCTCAAGATCGAGTCGTCGGTGAGCGTGTGACAGTAGACCTCGCAGGGCAGCGGATCCGGCAGCCGCCCGGCCGCGGCCTCGGCGTACGCCTCCTGAAGCCGGGCGTACCCCTGCCCCAGATGCAACGTGCCGGCGAAGCCCAGCTCGGGGTCGATGCCGGAACGCAACCGGGGCAGTCGGCGGACCAGGAGGTTGATCTTGAGCTGGCAGCCGATCGGCGGCTCCGCGGACTTTCCCAGCAGGCGGGCCAGCTCGGTCGGACCGCAGTTGGCCAGCACGGTCTCCGCGCTGTGTACGCGGCCGTCGGCGAGAGTCAGGCGTACAGGTTCGCCCTCACCGGGCTCGATTGCCGCGACCGGTGCGCCGGTGATCAGGTGAGCGCCGGCCCGTTCCGCGGCTCGGGTCAGCTCGGTCGCCACCGCGCCCATGCCGCCCACCGGGACCCGCCACTCGCCGGTGCCATTGCCGATGACGTGGTAGAGGAAGCAGCGGTTCTGGCGAAGGGAGGGGTCATGGGCGTAGCTGAAGGTGCCGATCAAGGCGTCGGTGAGCGCCACCCCGCGAGTCAGGTCGTCCGGGAAGCTCGCCTCGATCAGCTCACCGATCGGCCGTTCGACCAACGCCCGCCACAGTTGAGGATCGATCTTGCCGCGCAGGTCGGCGGCGCGTGGCAGAGGCTCGACCAGGGTTGGCTCTACCACCGACGCGAGCTCGGTCAATGCCGCGTCGAATGCACCCAGCTCACCGCTCCGATGGACCAGAACGCCGCCGTCGCCGTCCGGGGTGTAGGACCGGACCGCCCGGCTCCGAAGCTCCAGATCGAGCCCGAGATCGTCGATGATCATCTCCGGCAGCAGCGACACCAGATAGGAGAAGCGGGACAGCCGCGCATCGACACCGGCAAAGACCCGGGAACTGGCCACCGCTCCGCCCAGCTCTGATCGCGCCTCCAGCACCGTGACCGATCGGCCGGCCCGACCCAGGTACGCCGCGGCGGTCAGGCCGTTGTGACCGCCGCCGACGATGACAACATCGGAACTGGTCAGACGGACGACTCATCGGCTCCCACCGGTCGCGCTGCACCGCTCCAGCTCCTCGGCGCTCAGCTGCAGGTCCGCCGCCTTCGCCGAGTCGAGTATCGACTCCGGCCGCCGGGCTCCTGGGATCGGAATGACGTTCTCACCGAGGGAAAGCTCCCAGGCCAGCACCACCTGCTGCGGGCTGACGCCATGATCACGGCCGATCTCGGCGAACGCGCCGAAGCGCTCGCCGACGTTGCGGGCGCCTCCGCCGGTCCCGCCCAGCGGGCTCCACGGGAGGAAGGCGACACCCCGATCGGCGCAGTACTCCAGCTCGTCCTCACTACACCGGAACCGCGGCGAGAACTCGTTCTGCACGCTGACCAGGCCATCTTCGCCGAGCACCTGCACGGCGACCTCGATCTCCTCCACGTTGGCGTTGGAGATCCCGATGGCTTTGATCTTGCCTTCGTCCTGCAGTGTCTTGAAGTTCTCGATCACGTCGGCGTAGACCATCGACCGGTCCGGCCGGTGCCACTGGTAGAGGTCGATCACGTCGACACCGAGTGCGGTCAGCGACTTCTCGACCGCTGAGCGCAGATATCGCAGTGACCCGTCGCGGCCGAATCGGTTCGCCTTCACTTCTGGTGATCCCGCCCTTGGTGGCGATCACCACGCCGTCGGTGCTGTCGCCGTAGGAGGCCAGCGCCTTGCGCACCAGATTCTCGTTGTGGCCCATGGTGTCCCAGCTCGGGGCGTAGATGTCCGCGGTGTCGATCAAGGTGATACCGGCGTCCAGCGCGGCCTGGATGGTGGCGATGGCGTCGCGCTCGTCGGGATAGACCTTGTCGTTGTTCATCGACATGGGCATGGCGCCGAGGCCGATGGCGGAGACGGTGAAGGGTCCGAGTTGGCGGCTGTGCATGCCTACGAGGCTATCGGCGGCTACGTCGCCACGCTCACCCCACTCGCGCGATCACGATCCGGTAGTCGATCTTTGCTGGAGGTGCCGAAGACGTTTTGCACTTGCGGGAGTCGCGCGCGGTTTCCTTGCCGGTCAACTTCTCTACCCGACCATCGACCACTTCGGCAACCGTGATGGTGCGTGTGTAGGTCCCAGGGACTTTGTCAGACTCAACGGCCTTGCCGTCGACTGTCTTCTTACATTCAGTGATGATCGTCGGTTTGGTTTCCTGGAATTCCCCCGAGGCACCGAAGTTGAGCGTGGAGTTGGCTCCGTTCTCCCATGTCATCTCGCTCTTGCAGGTGGCCGCGCAGGTGGTCGAGACTTCAAAGGTTGCGCTGGTTTTCTGGCCGACGGGAATTGAATCTCGGTTGCTGCTCGTCACGGTTCGGTCGTACCGATATGTCCCCTGGAATCCGGTGAGCGGGCTGCTGGGACTTGGGCTCGGCGCGGGGCTCGATGGGACCGTCGCTGACTGACTGGTACGGACCACCAGAGGCGGGCTCGGCGGTGGTCGGTGAATCTCGCGTTGCGGCGATGACGACGCCGACGGCCACCACCGCCACAGCCACAACGCCGGCAACGATGGCGATCAACGCCTTTTTTCCCAGTCCTGTGGCACCGCTTCACGCTTCCGGCAAGACACCCGGGCCGGAATGCGGTGCGACGATCCCGCGACGACTCCGCCGCCTTGCAGAGTTGATGCTGCCGGAGACGCTGCCAATCCGCTACCAGCTGTCCCGGCGAGGGCACCGGCGCCTCCGGCGGCAGCTCCGCCCACGCCGGCCAGGCCGGCGCCGGAGGCTGAGGCCGCGAGTGCGCCCAGGCCCTCGGTGGTCCACCAGGCCGGCTCCGAAAGCACGCGTAGCAGCCTTGTCCAGTTCGTCGAGGAGATGTTGCGCATCGGGCTGACGCTGCGTCGGGTCGACTGCCATGGCCCGATCGAGGACGGGCTGAATGTCGGCGGCGATCCGATCGCTCCGAGCATGGTCGGCAGCGGCATGAGCCTGAAGGATCTCGTTGATCACGGTTCCCGCCGAGTACACGTCGGCGGCCGGAGTGAGGTCCTCGCCACGGACCCCTTCCGGGCTGGCGTACGCGCCGATCCCGGCCGCGTCCGGATGGCCCCGCCAGGCAGCGAACTCGACCAGCTTCGGCGTACCTTCTCGGTCGACCACGATGGTGCGCGGTGACACGCTGCCGTGCACCACCCCATGTCGGTGCGCGTGGGCGAGCCCCTCCAGCGCACCGTGCAGCACGCCGAGGCTCTGCTGGACGAGTCAGCTCGACCTGGGGCGGCGATCAGCCTGGCGAGGCTGGCGCCCTCGATCCATTCCTCGACCAGCCAGATGCCGCTGGCGTCCTCGGCAGGTTCGAATGTCTTGGCGATGTTGGGATGGTCAAGTCGGCCCGCCGTACGGGTATCGGCCAGGATCTGCTGTCGCTGTTCCGGCCCTGCCAACGCAAGCTGTTTGAGGGCTACGTCTTGGCGTCGCTCGGGATCCTGCGCTTTCCAGACGGTGCCATATCGACCATCGCCGAGCTGACTGACCAATATGAAACGACTGAGGTCCACAATATTCCGTCCTGAATTGGACGGTGTGATACCGCCGTCAGGATGCTAACAGCACTGCTGGCCATCCGCTGCTGAATCGACGAATATTCACGGCCGCCTTCACGGTCAAGCCAGCGGACCAGCGTGCGTGTACCAACGAAGCATCTCGGCGTAGCTCATGTTTTGGTCCGCCGCGGAGACAACCATGGAAAGCTCATCGGCAGTCCAGGCAAAGACCCGATAGCCGGCGGAGTCCTCGTAGCAGCGCAGCGTCCCACTAATGCTGCCGCGGCGGTATGGCATTTCAGCAGGTTCACTGCGTGCAGTTCCCGGACGGCAAACTCTTCGGTGCGTAGTAGCTGCGATATGCCGTCGTCGCGGCTTCGGTACTGGCGTAGGAGAAGTAAAAAGAGTAGACCGGCGTCCGACCGCTGTCGTCCGGTGCCGGCACGCACTGAGCAGCGATCAGCAGAGACGCACGGAGCGCCGTCGACGTCGGAACAAAGTCTTCGCAGGTCTGCCGGATTGCGTGGGGAATTCGGGCGTTCAGTTGGCGGAGGGTCGCGGCGGGCCTGATCGTCCGAGTCGGTGAGGGCGTTGTCGATCCGGCTGTCGTTCCCTCGGCAGGTGTGCTGGTAGTACTGGTTGGGTCACCGCCCTCAGGCCGAGCAACCGCTCCAAACGACTCCGGCAAGTGTCGCAACCAGCAGGACCGCTACCCCGACAATCACCGGACGATGCCACGTCCGACGGGCCGGGATGCGGATCGGGACGACCGGTGGGGCGGGCGGTCGCGCCTCGCTCTCCCACCGCTCGGCGAACTCGTCATTCGGTGGCGGCGTAGATCGGACGGGATACCGAACGTCGTCGGTGGATGCCGCCCCCGAACGGTGAGCGCCGGCGTGCTCAATCCCGGCGATCAGCCGGGTCATGTCAGCAGAGAACGAACTGTGCCGCAGTGGAAGGGATTGCCGATTGATCAGCGGGCGCAACCGCTCCGGCAGCTGTTCGGGGAGCGGCAATGTCGCGCCCTCGACCAGGACAGGAATGACCCGTACATCGCGGGTGAGCGCAACTTGAATCTCTTCGGCAACGAAGTCATTCGGGTCGTCGATGCGGCGGCGGCCTTGCTCGTCGGTCAGCTTTACCCACTGATCGCCGATA
This sequence comes from uncultured Actinomycetota bacterium, assembly GCA_963711015.1. Lineage (GTDB taxonomy): Bacteria > Actinomycetota > Actinomycetes > Propionibacteriales > Propionibacteriaceae > Microlunatus. Next base: position 66,531 of record CAVQCQ010000027.1, on the reverse strand, counting down.
AAAGCCAGCAAGACGTCGCAGCTTCCGACGGCACGGCGGACATAGTCGGTGAAGTCGACGCCAGGTGGGATGGTGTCGATGTCCATGAAAAGGTCGAACATCTCACTCAGCCGGTCGCCGGCGCGGCCCGCAACGTGTTGGGTGTCAGCGCGGCGATAGCTGAGGAACACCTTCACCTTGTCGGGCACCGCGCCATTCTCCCAAGTCGTCGGCCTTTATGACCTCAACTTGGCAGAACCGGCCAATCTCATCCGTGGTATGCGAAAGGGTTGGGGTGAGTGACGGGACTCGAACCCGCGACTTCCTGGACCACAACCAGGTGCTCTACCAGCTGAGCTACACCCACCATCGGCTCGTGCAGTGTACCGGTCACGTTTCGGGTGAGGAAATCTCGTTTTGGCTGGCCACGGCTCCCGTCAGCGCGCCCTGATGACGCCTGGCCAGGAGCTGCGCTGTCGCACTGTCCGGCCCGGGTGGCGCGACGAAAATCACGTCGCGGTAGTAGCGCAGCTCCTCGATCGACTCCTGCACGTCGGCCAGTGCGCGATGGTTGCCGGACTTGGCCGGGGCCTGGTAGTAGACCCGCGGGTACCAGCGGCGGACCAGTTCCTTGATGCTGGAGACATCCACGCTGCGGTAGTGCACATGGGACTCGAAGGTGGGCATGTCGCGGATCAGGAAGGACCGGTCGGTGCCGATGGTGTTGCCGGCCAGCGGCGCCTTGCGCGGCTCGGGAACGTAGCTTCGTACGTAGTCCAACACCCGCTGTTCGGCCTCGGCCATGGTCAGCCCGTTGTCCAGCTGCTCCAGCAGTCCGGATCCTTGATGCATGGTGCGGACGAAGTCGCTCATCGACTCCAGGGCGGTGGCGGGCGGTTTGATCACCAGGTCGACCCCGTCGCCGAGGACGTTCAGGTCGGCGTCGGTGACCAAGGCCGCAACCTCGATCAGCGCATCGCTGGTGAGGTCGAGACCAGTCATCTCGCAGTCGACCCAGACCAACATCTCGCGCACCCCGCCACTCTAGAGGGAGCGCGGCGTCCGCACCGCGTACGCCGGGACCCAGCGAGCCAGCCAACCCGCGCCGGCCCAGGTGATCACTCCCATGACCAGCGCCGCCGCAGCCAGCGACGCGACGGCACTGACGGCAGTGATCACCAACGGCCCGCCGGCGTGGCCGACATCACTGGCCAGCCGCCACCCGCTGAGGAACTGAGCCCGGGCGGCTTCTGGCGCGGCATCGGCCCCGAGGGTCATCACGATTCCGGCGGAGATGCCGTTGCCCAGTCCCATCAGGCCGGCCACAGCCGCGATGCCCACGACATCGTGGGCCAGCGGCAGCAGGGCGAAACCGGTGCCGAGCACGATCATGGCCGGCACCGCGACGAAGGCCCGGCCGTAGCGGTCCATGATCGCGCCGCCCGGGTAGAACAGCAGCATGTCCACTCCGGCCGACAAGCCGAAGATCACGCTGATCGTTGCCGCGTCCAGACCCTGGGCATCGGCCCACAGCGGGATGATCGACTGCCGGGTCGCCCGCGCCGCCGAGATCATCAGCACGCCGGTGCCGAGGGTGGACAGCACCCGCCGGTGGGCGGCGAGCACCGTGAGCACCGAGCGATGCCGCTGCCCGTGGCGGACCACTGCCGCACGCCGGTCCCGGGTCACGTCGGGCAGCAAGGCTGTCACCGCGGCGGCCACCAGGCTCATGCCGGCCGCGAAGGCGTACGCGGTCCCGATGCTCCACCGTGACACCAGCGCGGCTCCGATGAACGGCCCGACGAACAGGCCGAACCGCAACGTGCCGCCGAGTGTCGACAGCGCGCGAGCTCGAAGCCGGAACGGTATGGCCTCGGCCAGGTAAGCCAGCCGGGCCAGGTTGAACACGGCGGAGCTGGTTCCGACCAGCAGCACGCAGATCGCGAGCAGCACCAGCGAGCGGGCCTGCCAGGCACCGATCAACGCTCCCGCCTCGAGCAGGCAGGCAAGCATCAGAGCGCGCTGCTCGCCGATCCGGGCGGCGAGCGCGCCGGCCGGCAGGTCACCGATCAGCTGGCCGATCCCGATGAGCGAGACCACGAATGCGGCGGCGGCCACACTCGCCCCCAGCTCGCGGGCCGACAGCGCGACCAACGGCAGCATCGCACCGTGGCCGATCGAGACCAGCATGGTCGGTCCGTACGCGGGGACGATGATCCCGCGCCAGTTGCGATCGGTCGCCACCCGGGCGAACCTAGCCCACGATCTCGTCGAACCCGGCTGCCTGAGCGGTCAGTCGGCGCGTGACCCGCCGGCCACGACGTAGGACCAGACCTCGCTGTGGGAGGCAACCGGTTGGGGCGCCGGCCCTCCCGTGCGCTCGGTCGCCGACCGGTGGCCGTGCGCGAAGGACTCCGAACCCAACCACGCCTGGAAGGCCGCTTCGTCTCGCCACCGCGTCACCACGAGCCACTGCTCGCGGTCATCGGTCGGTTTCAGCAGCTCGAAACCCTCGAACCCTTCCGCATCGTCCACCGCACCGGCCCGCGCCGCGAAGCGGTGCGCCAGCTCGTCGCCGTGCTCACGCGGCACGGTGATGGCGTTGATCTTGATGACAGTCACGGCTCTGATGCTGCCATGAGCGTCAAGAACGCGCTCGAAGGGCAAATACCACCCCTGGGGGTGGTTCGCGCTGGCCCTTTGGGGGGTCATCCTGAGCTATGAGCACCAGCACTCTGATCATCGTGATCGTTATCGCCGTTGTCGCGGTTCTCGCGGTCGTCGTCGGCTTGCAACTGGCCCGGCGGAAGCGGACCGAGCGGCTCCGTGGGCAGTACGGACCCGAGTACGACCGCGTTCTCGATCGAGCGGATGACCAACGGGAAGCGGAGTCCGAGCTGTTGGACCGCTCCCGTCGTCATGAGAAGCTCGAGCTGCGCACTCTCGACCCGACTGAGCGTGAGGACTTCGAGAGGCGTTGGTCGGACGTCCAACGCGAGTTCGTCGATGACCCCAGCAGCGCGGTGCGCCACGCGGATCGGCTCGTCGTCGACGTCATGTCGGCCCGCGGCTACCCCGTCGACGACTTCGACCAGCGTGCCGACGACCTGTCGGTGGACCATCCCGAAGTCACCCAGCGCTACCGGGAGGCTCGCCAGATCGCCCGGGCCAACAAGGACGGCAGGGCGGACACCGAGGAGCTCCGGCAGGCGGTGACGTCATACCGGGCGCTGGTCCACGCATTGCTGGACACCAGCCGGGACGGGGACACGCACACCCAGCAGCAGAACAACCAGCACACGACGGAACGGGAGACAAGGGCATGAGCAGCACCGAGGCCACGGCCAGAGGCGACAGGACGATGGAGACTCGCGAGACCAGGAATGACGTAGCGACGGAGATCAGCGGCACCAGCGACGACGAACGCACCGACACCGGCCCTGCTGGCAGCGCAGCCGAACGACTGGGCGGGCCCACCGAGCGGGACGCGAGACTGGGAACCGAAGACGCGCCCGAGACCGACGCGGCCGCTCGACCTGAGACTCACGACGAAGCGCGCGCGACGTTGATTCCGGCCGACCGGGCCGAGAGCTACCACCACCGTTGGAACGAGCTCAAGGGTGAGTTCGTCGACGAGCCGCGCGGGGCCGTACGCCGGGCGAACGAACTGGTCGGTGAGGTGCTCGACGAGCTGGAAGAGCTGTTCCGTAGCCAACGTGCCGATCTCGAACAGGGCTTGGACAGCGAGCAGACCTCGACCGAGGATCTGCGGCAGGCGCTCGGCCGCTACCGCTCCTTCTTCGACCGCCTGCTCTCGTTCTGATCGTGCGGGGGCCTGCTTCGACCGGCGCTAGGATCGCGGCGGGCCCCCGTAGCTCAGAGGATAGAGCAGCAGCCTTCTAATCTGTCGCGCGTAGGTTCGATTCCTACCGGGGGCGCGATGCCGGCTCCGGCGTCCTCGGACCCGGCTCCGGGAGCACTGTGGTGATCACGAACGCCACCACGACCGCCACGACGACCTGTGGTGTCACCATCACGCCGTCAATGCCCATCAGGACCACCGCGAGCAGCGTCGAGGTCAGCGGCAGCCGCAGCATGGCCGCGCACATGGCTCCGATGCCCATCCCGATCCCTGATGCCAGATCCATGCCGGGCAGACCGCTCACGGCGATGCCGATCGCCGCCCCGATGAACATCGACGGGAAGACCGGTCCCCCGCGAAACGCGCTCAACGAGAATCCGTAGGCCAACGCTTTGCCCACGATGAGCAAGATCATGATGGGAACGGAGTAGTCCGCCGCCTTTTCAACGAGCTCAGGCAGGGCATCTTGGCCAGAGAAGAGCACCTGGGTGAAGCTGCGGCCCGAGATCAGCTGATATCCCATCGCGATCAAGCCGATCAACAAGCCAAGCGCCGACGTCACCAACACGCGGTTCATGTGCACGAGTGGACGGAGCCGTAGGGCAAGCGAGCGGATCAACCACCCGAAGAGCGCGCCGGCAACTCCGATGACGATCGCCCAAGCAAAGACCTCCAGCGTGGGAGGCACCGCGGGCGGGACGGAGGGCAAGGCGAGCGAAAACGTGCCGAAGCCGGTCCAGTGGTTGAGTCCAACGAAGACGAGTGCGCCGATGCCCGAGGCCAGCAAGCCCGGCAACGCCACCAGGGTCAGCGTCGCACCGCTGATCCCGGCGACCTCCATGATCAGAAATGCACCGAGGACCGGCGAGCCGAGCAAGGTGCTGACAGCAGCGAAGCTTCCGGCTGACGCCATCATCGTCACAGCGGTCGGCGGTGAATCCTTCTTCACCAGCCGTACCGTCAGCGCCGCCAGTCCGCCGCCGATCGCGATGAGCGGTGCTTCGGGGCCGAGCACCGCGCCCAGGCTGAGTGTGGTCAGCGCGGCGAGGGCGATACCCGGAAGCTGGGGTCCCGTGGCTGGACCGGCGCCGGTGACGAATCCGAATGCCGGTGAGTGACCCCCGTTGCCCGGCAGGTAACGGATGGTCAAGGCGGTCAGCAGTCCGCACAGCACCAGCCAGGGCACCGGCCACCACGCGGGCGACGGGTTTCCGAACACCTGATTCGGCAGATCGAAGAACAGATAGTGCTGGATCGTCGCGACCAGGGCCAGGAAGCCGTACGCGATGGCCGAGATCGGGATGCCCAAGATCGCCGCGAACACCAGTGCTCCGAGGTAGGCCTTCGACCGGATCGCAGCGCGCAGATCAACGGCGGCTGGTGGTATGCCGGCAGCCGGTGCGGCATGGTGGCTCGCTTCGGAGGGCGTGCCACTTCTGGGCTTGTCCGAGTCAGCCATCGGATGCCTTCCTGAGATCGGCGGGGTTTCACCAGGAAATCATGGACACGCAGGTTCATTGTTGATCATGGCTTGATTTCTCGTCGTCGTGCCTGGATTCGCTTCCTCTCGGGGGCGCAGCAGCGGCCAGAGGGCATGCTAGGCAGCATGAGCTCCGCCAAGATCCACCGCGAGCCCTTTCTCCACCTCGTCGATCTGGCGCATGATCGCGTCCTCATCGCGTGGGGCACGTTCTACTTCGAGCGCACCGAGCAGGGCCGCTGGGAGATCATCGACGACGAGCAGCTGCCGGTCCGGGTCGGGCGCCACACGTGCATCGGAGCGGGCGCGGAGCCGTTCGGTCACGCGAGGGTCCAGGTGACCACCACCGACGGAAAGGTCGCGGCCGAGGTCTCCACCGACGAGCGTGCCTGGGTCTGGGTCGAGGGTCTCGAGCCCGAGACGGACTACCGCTATCGCGTCGAGGTGGATGGAGCCGATTGGGCTGCGGACGAGCTGTGGGACTGGGTCCCCAGTGAGCGCGGTGGCTACGACCTCGCGCCCGCCGGGCGCCGTTACGATCGGCGGTTTCGTACCTGGCCCCACCCCGACGACACCACGCCGCCCGTCCGGTTCGTGGCGATGGGCGACTACGGCGTCGGTATGCGCGCGGATGCGGAGTCCAGTCGCCGCCAGCGACGCATCGCCGACGTCCTCGAACGCCTCGTCGCCGACCACGACGTCCGCTTCGTGCTGTCGCTCGGCGACAACATCTACCAGGGCGAGCAGGGACGCGTGGACCAGGAGGGTGGGGGAGAGGACGACGACTGGTACTCCAGCTTCTTCCAGCCCTATCGCCTCGCCATCGCGCGCGTGCCGATCTTTCCGGCCATCGGCAACCACGACAGTGCCGACTCCGAGAGCAGCGACGACCGGGCCCAGATGGAGGACAACTTCCACATCCACGAGCGCTTCCATCGCGGCCTGGAGACGGCGTCGGTCATGCCCGGGCTCTTCTATCGGCTGCGGTACGGCGCCGGGCTCGAGCTCGCCTGCCTGGACACCTCGCTCGACAGCGAGCAGGAGGAGATCCACCGCTACTTCCAGGCACCGAAACATCAGGAGTGGTTGCGCTCGACGTTCGGCCGGCAGAAGGATCGCTGGCTCATCCCGTTCTCCCACCATCCCGTCTACACCGCCGGACCCGACCACGAGAACGACGAGGAGATGCAGGAGGCGCTCGAACCGTTCTTCGACGCCGCCGACGTACGCCTCGTCCTCGCCGGTCATGAGCACAACTTCCAGGTCAGCGAGGTGGCGGGGCGGACCTACGTCGTGTCCGGCGCGGCGGGCCAGCTCGACGAGAGGGTGCCGAAGGGCTTCGCCGACGCCCACACCACGGCCTGGGGGGCGCAGGCTCACCTGCTGCTCATCGAGGTCGACGGATCCGAGGCGCGGCTGATCCCGGTCGCCGGCCTCCTGACCGATGGCCGGCTCCATGTCATGACGGCGCTGACCCCCGGCAACGAGCTCGTCGAGCCGCCCCTGACGGTCCGGAACGACTGAGCCTGCGGGGGTTCAAGGGGGTCGTCCCCCTTGCTCAGACTGCGTAGTCGCCTTACCGATAGCCTTCGACCATGGCGACGGTGAGGCTTTCGGGCGGGCCGGCGCTGAGCTATGCGGAGTGGGGCCGGCCGGACGGCGCCGTCGTGCTCATGTTGCACGACCTGGGTTCCTCCAGCGCGAGCTGGCGGCATGTCGGCAGGGCCATCGGTGATCGCTTCCGGGTCATCGCGCCGGATGCTCGCGGCCACGGCGACAGCGAGTGGACCAGTGAGTACTCGCTCGAGCTGATGCGGGACGACGTGGTACGCCTGATGGAGGCCGTCGGCGTCCTGGGCGCGATCGTCGTCGGCCACGCGATGGGCGCCCTCACCGCGTACCTGCTGGCGGCGACCCACCCGGAACTGGTCCGGCTGCTGGTGCTGGAGGACATGCCGCCGCCCGATCCCGTGCCAGCCGCCGCTGCCGTTGCCCCGGCAGTCCGAACCGGGCGCCGACCACGACTGGCATGCCGTGATCGCGGTACGCCGCTGGCGCAACGACCCGCCGCGCAGCTGGTCCGACCTCGCCGGCGATGTCGCGGCGCGGACGCTCGTGGTCGGCGGAACGCAGAGCAACCTCGACAACCACCGGATCCAAGACCTGGTGCGCCGGATGCCGCACGCCAGCTTTCGCGCGATCGAGCGTGATCACTGCTGCCACGTGGAACGGCCCAGCGAGTTCCTCAAGGTGCTCGAGCCCTTCATCTCCTACTTCGCCAAGTAGGAACGTGCATCGCCACCTATCCTGGGTGCCATGTCCGCCACCCCGTCGGCTGTGGCGCGGTCCGAGCCGAAGGGCGGTCTGCGCAAGGCGTATGCCCGCAACGGCATTCCGCGGGATCCTGACCTCTCCCAGCCGCTGCCCAAGCGGCTGATCAGGAAGCGGCTGTTCTGGCTGACCGTGGTCATGTTGATCGTGTACGCCGTCTGCCTGGTGTTGCTCTACTGGCAGGTGGTGCCCGATCGCGAGGTGCCGGGTGGCGTCCTTCCGGGCCTCGGCACCGAGGCCATCCCGATCGCCGCGAAGTACGCCGCGATCACCGCGATCCCGCTGTCCCTGGTGTTCTTGTGGGCCGACCGGTTCCGCCCGCAGCGGTTCTGGGTCTGGTTGATGACCTTCGGTTGGGGTGCCTGCGTGGCCACCTACATCTCGGCGGAGATCAACACCTGGGCCGCGCAACACCTCAGCATCGCCGGTGACGGCGACCCCGCCACCGGCCCGCGGGCCGCGATCTATGTCGCGCCGTTCGTCGAGGAGGCGGCCAAGGCCACGGTGCTGTTCTGGCTGGCCATGCTGATGCGCTACCAGTGGGTCAGCCGGCTCAGCGGGATCGTGCTGGCCGGCCTGTCCGGCGCAGCCTTCGCCTTCACCGAGAACATCCTCTACTACGGCCGGGTGTACCGGTACGCCGCGCGGACCTTCGGCCAGGTGCCTCCGCTCGAGGCGCTGCAGGACCTGTTCTTCCTACGTGGAGTGATGACCTTCTTCGGCCACCCGCTCTTCACGGCGATGACCGGCATCGGCCTCGCGGTCGCGCTGCGTTCCAAGAGCAAGATCGTCCGGGTGGTCGCACCGCTCGCCGGCTTCTGTGTCGCGGCCTTCCTGCACATGGCCTTCAACGCGACGGCCACCCTGGTCTCGGGTCCCAGCCTGCTGTTCATGTACATCGGCGTGGCGCTCCCGCTGGTCATCGGACTGATCGTGTTCGTCGTCCGGCAGCTCATCCGCGAGGGCCGGCTGATTCGCGAGCGGCTGGGGGACTACGTACGCCTGGGCTGGCTGCCGGAATCCGACCCGGAAGCGCTGTCCCGGCTGCGGACCCGGATGCGTGCTCTCTGGCACGCGGTGTTCCTCGGCCCCGACGCTTTCCTCGCCACCATCCGGATGCAGCGGGCGGCCACCGAGCTGGCCTACCTGCGCGACGCCATGACCCGCGGCCTGGTCGACGACGCCGGCCTGGCCCGCGAGCGGGAGGTGCTCGCCAAGGTTCGATCGGTACGCGGCAGGGCCATCGTGCAGCCGGAGGGCCGGGCGGCGTACCCGTCGTTCCGACGACGCCCAGCGTCGATCACCGGTTATGCGCCGCCCTCGTTCCCCGGCCCTGCCGGCATCGGCGGCAACTATCCGGCACCGACCCCTCACCCGGTGGACGTACCCCTCGGGCAAACTGCTACCCAGTACTCAGAAGTCGATCCCAGCTGGAAACCGCCCAACGCGTAGGAGATGGATGTCCGGTGATCCGGGCACGATAACGCTGCTCGAGTCTGCGCTGGTCGACCTTCGCGCCGCGGTCGCGCCGGTGGCCCTGCCGCTTCCCCTGCCCGGAGCGGACCAGCAGCGCCGCGCCGTCCGCGAGATCACTGCCCAGCTCGACGACTACGTGCTGCCTCGGCTGGCCACCATCGATGCCCCGCTGCTCGCCGTGGTGGGCGGCTCGACCGGGGCCGGCAAGTCGACGCTGGTGAACTCCCTGGTCGGGCGGCGGGTCACCGCGCCCGGCGTGATCCGGCCGACCACTCGGGCACCGGTCCTGGTCCACCACGCCAGCGACGCCCGCTGGTTCGCCGATGATCGGATCCTGCCGGGGCTGGCCCGCTCGACGGGGGCGGCGGGTTCGGCGCGGTCGCTGCAGCTGGTGGTCGACGACTCGATCCCGCCCGGCCTGGCGTTGCTCGATGCTCCCGACATCGACTCGGTGGTGACGGAGAATCGCGAGCTGGCGGCGCAGCTGTTGGCGGCTGCCGACCTGTGGCTGTTCGTCACCTCAGCGGCGCGGTACGCCGACGCCGTGCCCTGGGAGTATCTGCTCGCGGCGGCGGAACGCAGTGCCGCGGTGGCGGTGGTGCTGGATCGAGTGCCGCCGCGGGCGATGGCCGACGTGCCGGCGCATCTCGGGCAGATGATGAGCGAGCGCGGGCTCGGCGAGTCGGTGCTGTTCGCCGTGCCCGAGACCACCGTCGATGCCGAGGGGCTGCTGCCCGCCGCGGCGGTGCAGCCGATCCGCAGCTGGCTGGCCGCCTTGGCGTACGACCGGGTGAGCCGGGCGCGCATTGTGCACCAGACCCTGGACGGGGCCATCGGTGCGCTGGTGACGAAGGCGCCGGAGCTGGCGCGGGCCATCGACGAGCAGCGCGAGGTGATCGCCGGACTGCGGGCCGAGGCCGACCACTCCTACGCCGAGGCGGTTCGGACCGTCTCGGTGCAGTCGGCCGACGGCACCCTGCTCCGCGGCGAGGTCTTGGCTCGCTGGCACGAGTTCGTCGGGACGGGCGAGTTCTTCCGCGCGCTGGAGCGGAAGGTGAGCTGGCTGCGGGACCGGGTGGTTGCCGCTTTCCGCGGCGAACCGCCGGAGGCGAGCAACCTCAAGGTGGCGGTCGAGTCAGGGCTGGAGTCGCTGCTGAACCAAGAGGCCGATGCCGCCGCCGAGCGCGCCGAGGCCTCGTGGCAGGCTCACGCGGCCGGCCGCCAGCTCCTGGCGGAGAGCGGAGAGGACCTGACCCGCAGCTCTCCGGGATTCGCGCGGGCGGCCGAGCGGGCGATCCGCGACTGGCAGGGTGCGGTCCTCGACCTGGTCGCCGACGAAGGCATGGGCAAACGATCTCGGGCCCGGTTCCTCGCCCTGGGGGTCAACGGGGTCGGCGTGGCGTTGATGATCGTGGTCTTCGCACACACGGGCGGACTGGTCGGCGCCGAGGTCGGGGTGGCGGGCGGAACCGCGGTGCTGGCCCAGCGGGTGCTGGAGGCGGTGTTCGGGGACCAGGCGATCCGGCGCCTGGCGCAGACCGCGAAGGACGACCTCGACGCCCGCGTGCAGGCTCTGATGGCCGACGAGCTGCTGCGCTACCACCGGATCCTGGACGGGCTCGGCGTCGATGCGGAGCGGGCGCAGCAGCTACGGACGGCCGCGGCCGCTGTGCAGACCGCCCGAGCCGAGGGTCTTGGTGAGGTGGCTGGAACGGCACTGGAGGCAGCCGATGAGCGGCCCGCCCTGGAACCGCCCGCGGTGAGCCAGATCCCGATGCTGGAGGCCGGGCCCGACGAGGACATCGTCGAAGCCGAGCTGGTCGACTCGCCCCGTGAGGAGCGCCGCTGATGGCCGGCCGAGGCATTGCGCTGCTGACCCGCAAGGACCGCAGCGCCGACCTGGTGGAGCACCTGAAGGCGCTGACCGAGGCGGTCGAGCTGTGCACCGGCCGCGTACCGGAGGATGTGCTGGCCGAGGCGCGGCGGGTCGTGGCACAGGCCGACCGGCGGCTGGCCCTCTCCGGCAGTGCGACCGTGGTGGCCCTGGCCGGAGCGACTGGCTCGGGCAAGTCCAGCACGTTCAATGCCTTGACCGGCACCGAGCTGGCTGCCGTCGGCGTACGCCGGCCCACGACGGCGCACGCGATGGCCGCGGTCTGGCACGAGGAGGATGCCGAGGACCTGCTGGACTGGCTGAAGATCCCACGCCGGCACGTCGCTGGAGACCGACCCCGATCCGAGTGCCGTCCTGGACGGTCTCGTGCTGCTGGACCTGCCGGACCACGACTCGACCGAGGTGGCGCACCGGATGGAGGTCGACCGGCTGGTGCAGCTCGTCGACATGCTGATCTGGGTGGTCGACCCGCAGAAGTACGCGGACGCAGCCTTGCACCAGCGTTATCTGATTCCGCTGGCCGCGCACGCCGAGGTCATGATGATCATCCTGAACCAGGCCGACCGGCTCAGCTCGGCCGATCGGGATCGATGCCTGGCGGACCTGCGGCGGCTGCTGGAGTCCGAAGGGCTGGGCCGGGTGGAGGTGCTGGCGGCCTCCGCCGTCACCGGCGAGGGGATGGAGGCGCTGCGCTCTCGGCTCGCCCGGCAGATCGCGGACAAGAAGGTCGCGGCCCGTCGGTTGTCGGCTGACGTCACCGTCGCCGCCGAGGCGCTCGGCCAGGCCTCCGGCATGACGAAGATCACGCCGCTGGATCGCGCCAGCATCAGCCGGCTGACCACTCAGGTCGCCGAAGCGGCTGGGGTGCCGGTGGTCACCGAGGCGGTGGGCCGGGCCTGGCGGCTCCGCGGCGGGTTGGCGACCGGCTGGCCGGTGCTGGCCTGGATCGCGAAGTTCAAGCCCGATCCGTTGCGACGGCTCCATCTCGACCGACTGGGAGCCGGGCGAAAGCGCAAGGAGATCGATCCTGCTGGGGTGGGGCGTACGTCGCTGCCCGCCACCTCGGGAGTGCAACGCGCTCGAGTGGAGACCGCACTGCGAGCCTTGGCGGACCAGGCGGCGGCCGGCCTTCCCCGAGGCTGGTCCGACTCGATCAAGCGGGCGGCCCGCTCGGCCGAGGACGTGCTGCCCGACCGGGTGGACCGAGCCATCGCGACGACCGATCTCGACCTGGCCAGGCACCGGCGCTGGTGGCAGCTGATCCGGGTCCTGCAGTGGGTGCTGGTGGCGGCCGTGCTGGCTGGTCTGGGGTGGCTGGCGTCGGCGGCAGTGCTGGCCTATCTGCAGCTGCCACCGCTGCCCCCCGTCACCTGGTGGGGACTGCCGGCGCCGACCGTGCTCGCGGTCGGCGGCGTGCTCGCCGGGCTCCTGCTGGCCGGCCTGGCCCGAATCGGCGTCGAGATCGGCGCGCGCCGCCGGGTTGCCCAGGCCCGCCAGGCGCTGCGCTCCTCGATCGCCAAGGTGACCAGTGAGCTGGTTGTCGGACCGGTACGCGCGGAGCAGGAGCGTTACGAGCAGGCCCGGTTGGCCCTGGAGCGCGCGACCGCCTGAGGGCTGCTTTTCCACAAGCTTCGGCTTTGACGAAGCGTCATCCACAGATTCCCGCGACCCCGGTCGATCGGCCCGTCGCGTCCGCATGCTAACGGCGTACGCCATCGGGCGCGAGACGAAGGAGGAGTCATGGAGGCATGGGTGCAGATGACCGGGTACGCCGGCACCGAGGTGGAGCAGCGCGGCGGCGGGACGGTGTCGGCATTCCGGCTCGCGTGCACGCCGCGGGTCAGGCTCAAGGGTGGTGAGTGGGGTGACGGCCACACGACGTGGATCAACGTGAGCTGCTTCCGCGGGCTGGCGGCCAATGTGGCCGCGAGCATCCGCAAGGGAGATGCCGTGATCGTCAGCGGCAAGCTGCGGACGAACGTATGGGAGAAGGACGGCCAGACCCAGGAGCGGCTGACCTTGGAGGCAGACACGATCGGCCATGACCTCAGCCGAGGAACGGCGATGTTCCGCCGCACACCCAAGGCGGTTCCCGAACCACAGGACCGCGAACCTGACGAGATGGACGAGGCCGGGCCGAGCGCGGAGGAGCGCGAGGCTCGGACCGCCGAGGCCGCCTGAGTCCAGCCCGGCCGGCTCTGCTGGGCCGGCGTCAGGCGGGTTGTGGGGAGCTCAGGCGAGGCCCGCCCCGGCCGCGACCGGGGGGTGGCCGGACAGGTGGCGCGCCATGCAGGCGGTTCCCCAGACCGCCGATGGTGCGCCACCGCCGGAAGGATCTGCACGCTCTCCTCCGATCTGCACCGTCTGCGGGCCGTGCAGACGATAGGAAACGGTGCAGATCCGCGGCGAGCGACGATGGCATACTTGACCGGCGCCTGAGCCGACCCCGCCGGGGACGGCCGGCTTCCGAGCCCGTTCGAGCCAGAGGTCCGCACACCACATGCCCGAGTTCATCTATTCGATGCACAACGTCCGCAAGGCCCTGGGCGACAAGGTCGTGCTGGACAACATCACGCTCTCCTTCTACCCCGGCGCCAAGATCGGCGTCGTCGGTCCGAACGGCACGGGCAAGTCGACCTTGCTCAAGCTGATGGCCGGCATCGAGAAGCCCAACAACGGCGACGCCATGCTGGCCAAGGACGCCAGCGTCGGCATCCTGCTGCAGGAGCCGCCGCTGACCGAGGGCAAGACGGTCCTGGAGAACGTCGAAGAGGCAGTCGCCGACATCAAGGCGCTGCAGGCCCGGATGGACGAGCTCGGGATGGCGATGGCGGAGCCCGATGCTGACTTCGACGCGCTGATGGCCGAGATGGGCGAGGTGCAGACCGAGCTCGACCACCGCAACGCCTGGGACATCGACACCCAGCTCGAGCAGGCGATGGATGCCCTGCGCTGTCCGCCGCCGGACGCCATGGTGGACGTTCTCTCCGGTGGCGAGCGCCGCCGGGTCGCGCTCTGCAAGCTGCTGCTCTCGCAGCCCGATCTGCTGCTGCTGGACGAGCCGACGAACCATCTTGACGCCGAGTCGGTGCAATGGCTGGAGGGTCACCTCAAGGCCTATCCGGGAGCCGTGCTGGCGGTGACCCACGACCGCTACTTCCTCGACAACGTGGCGCAGTGGATCCTCGAGATCGACCGCGGCAAGACGCACCCGTACGAGGGCAACTACTCCACCTACCTGGACACCAAGAAGGCCCGGCTGCAGATCGAGGGCAAGCGGGACGCCAAGCGGGCCAAGATCCTGGAGCGGGAGCTGGACTGGGCACGGTCCAACCCGAAGGCCCGGCAGGCCAAGAACAAGGCCCGGCTGCAGCGTTACGAGGAACTGGCCGCGGAGGCCGAGCGCAACCGCAAGCTGGATTTCGAGGAGATCAACATCCCATCCGGTCCGCGGCTGGGCAGCACGGTGCTCCAGGCCACCGACCTGGTGAAGGGCTTCGGGGACCGTCTGCTGTTCGAGGGGCTCAGCTTCACGCTGCCGCGCGCCGGCATTGTCGGCGTGGTCGGCCCGAACGGCGTCGGCAAGTCCACCTTGTTCCGGATGATCGTCGGCGAGGAGACCCCGGACTCCGGAACCCTCCGGATCGGCGAGACGGTCAAGGTCTCCTACGTCGACCAGGCGCGCAGCGGGCTCGACCCGCGGAAGAACGTCTGGGAGCTGGTCTCCGACGGACTCGACCACATCAAGGTCGGCAACTTCGAGATGCCATCACGGGCTTACGTCGCCTCGTTCGGCTTCAAGGGCCCCGACCAGCAGAAGCCGGCGGGCATCCTCTCCGGCGGCGAGCGCAACCGGCTCAACCTGGCCCTCACGCTCAAGATCGGCGGCAACCTGCTGCTGCTGGACGAGCCCACCAACGACCTGGACGTCGAGACCTTGCAGTCGCTGGAGGACGCGCTGCTGGAGTTCCCCGGCTGCGCCGTGGTGATCTCGCACGACCGGTGGTTCCTGGACCGGGTGGCGACCCACATCCTGGCCTGGGAGGGCGACGACGAGGACCAGGCGAAGTGGTTCTGGTACGAGGGCAACTTCGCCGACTACGAGGCGAACAAGATCGCCCGGCTCGGCGTCGAGGCCGCCCGGCCGCACCGCGCCACTCATCGCCGGCTGACCCGCTCATGACCCAAGGTGCCGAGCCAGGACCTGCCTGATCCCGACCACACCACGCCGGACGGGGTGAGCGACGCCACCGTGGACGCCCTGGGGAAGCTGTCTGAGGCCTTGGAGACCTGCGAGCGGGCGCGCGGTCACCTCTACTCCTTCCACCAGCTGACCGGATCGGCCGACATCGAGCTCGGTGAGGCTGTGTCGGCGCTTCGTGAGGCGGGGCATACCGAGGTCGCCGACCGGATCGACCGCGAGCTGGTCGGCCGCAACGTGATCGCCAACCGCTGGACGTTCCAGATCGTCGAGGACTACGACGACAACTACTGGTCGCTCTTCCGCGAGCTCGAACGCGACGCACGCCACCAGCTGGCGGACGGCGTACGGCACCTCTACGAGGCGCGGCTCAAGCAGAGTGAGATCACACCCGGCGAGCAAGGCCACGAGCCGGCTCCCCAGCACCCGCGGGGTTAGCGCCGGCCGGCGAGCAGCTCGGGCAGCGTGATCGCCTGGCGGTCGGCCAGCTCGGCCAGCTGGGTGCGGCAGGAGAACCCGTCGGCCAGCACGATCGCGTCGGGGTGGGCGCGTACGGCGGGCAGCAGGTCGTGCTCGGCCACCTTGACCGACACCTCGTAGTGGCCCTTCTCCACGCCGAAGTTGCCGGCCAGGCCACAGCAGCCGCCGACCGTGGTGACGCTCGCCCCGGTCGACGTCAACAAGGCGGCGTCCGCCTGCCAGCCCAGGATCGAGGCGTGGTGGCAGTGCGGCTGGGCGACGATCTCCACCCCGGTCAGGTCGGGGGGCGACCAGCTCTCGGTCCGGACCAGTAGCTCCGCGAGGGTGTGGACGCCCCGGGCAACCTCGGCGACGCGCGGGTCGTTCGGCAGCAGATGGGCGGCATCGCTTCGCCAGACCGCGGTGCAGGACGGCTCCAGCCCGACCACCGGGGTCCCCGCAGCCACCACCGGGTGCAGCACGTCCAATGCCTTCCGGAGCTGGCGGCGCGCACCGTCCAGCTGCCCGGTGCTGATCCAGGTCAGCCCACAGCACGCCGGCTGCTCCAGCAAGGCCGGCGCATACCCGGCCGCGGCCAGCACGTCGGCCGCCGCCGCTACTCCGTCGCCCAGAAAGCCGTCGGAGAACGAGTCCACCCAGAGAACGACCGGCTGCCCTTCGGCCTTTGCGGACAGCACGACCCGCCTGGCCGCAGACCGCTCTGCGAATCGCGGCAGGCTCCGGCGCTGGTCGACCCCGGCGGCCCAGCGCACCAGCCGGCGCAGCCCGGGCGTACCGGTGGTGAGATTGGCCAGCCGGGCCAGCGCCGGGATCCGGGTGACCAGTCGGGACCAGCGCGGCAGCCAGCCGAGGGCGTAATGGCTGCGGGGCCGGATCCGGCCCCGGTAGGTGTGGTGCAGCACCTCGGCCTTGTACGCGGCCATGTCGATCCCCGTCGGGCAGTCGCGGGCGCAGCCCTTGCAGGACAGGCAAAGGTCGAGCGCGCGGTGCACCTCGGGCGAACGCCAGCCGTCGGTGACCAGCTCGCCGTTGATCATCTCCTGCAGCACCCTGGCCCGGCCGCGGGTGGAGTCCTGTTCCTGTCCGGTGGCCAGATACGACGGGCACATCACGCCGAGCGCGGGGGTGTTGTTCGCCACGCACTTGCCGACGCCGGTACAGCGGTGCACCTCCTCGGCGAACCGGCCCACCCGGCCGACGACGCCCTCGGTCCGCAGGTCGACGTCGACCGGCTGGGGATCGACCAGCACACCGGGGTTGAGCAGGTTGTCCGGGTCGAAGCAGGCCTTGACCCGGCGGAAGAGCTCGAGTGCGGCAGGGGAGTACATCGCCGGGAGCAGCGCCGAGCGGGCTCGGCCGTCGCCGTGCTCGCCCGACATCGACCCGCCGTAGGAGGCGACCAGCGTGGCGGCCTGCTCGACGAAACTTCGGTACGCGGCCCGACCGCCGGCTTCGGTCAGTGGGAAGTCGATCCGGACATGGACGCAGCCGTCGCCGAAGTGCCCGTAGGGCAGACCGTCCAGGCCGTGATCGCGCAGCAGCGCGTCGAAGTCGCGAAGATAGCGGCCGAGCACCTGCGGAGGTACGGCAGCGTCCTCCCATCCCCCGTACGCCGCCCGGGTCAGGCTGACCCCGGCCAGCCCGGCGCCGTCCTCGCGGATCTTCCACAGGGCCAGCGACTGGGCCGGGTCGCTGATCACCACGGCCTCGACCGCCTGCGCGTCTCGCGCCAGCACGTCCGCCCGACGCCGGACATCGGCCTCGTCGTCCCCGGTCAGCTCCACGAACAGCCATCCGTCGCCGCGCGGGAGCGGCGGCACAGCGGACTCGCCACGGGCTCGACGGACCACGTCGACGATCCGCCGATCGAATCCCTCCACCGCGGTGGGCCGGTGGGGCAGGATCGCCGGGGTCGCGTCACCAGCCTCGGCCATGGTCGGGTAGCCGAGCACGATCATGATCTTGTACGGCGGATCGGCGACCAGCCGGACCGTCGCGCCGACGATCATCGCGAGCGTGCCCTCGCTGCCGGCCAGGAATCGGGCGACATCGAACCGGCGCTCCGGCAGCAGGTGCTCCAGGCTGTAGCCGGAGACCTGTCGGCCGAACCGGCCGAACTCGGTCCGGACGGTGGACAGGTTGTCGGCGACCACGGATCGGAGCGCATCGAGTGTGGACGATCGGCCATTTCCGGTGTCGCCGCCGAGCATCAGTCGCTCGCCGGACCCGGCGATCACGTCCAGTGCCACGATGTTGTCGGCGGTCTTGCCGTAGCCCAGGGCACGCGGCCCGCAGGCGTTGTTGCCGATCATGCCGCCGATGGTGCACCGGGTGTGAGTGGACGGGTCCGGGCCGAAGCGCAGGCCGGAGGGCGCCGCCGCGCTCTGCAGCGCGGCCTGGACCACGCCGGGCTCGACCCGGGCGGTGCGTGCCTCGGCGTCGATGTCGAGAATCCGGTTCAGGTGCCGGGAGGTGTCCAGAATCAGTCCCGGCCCGACGGCGTTGCCGGCACACGACGTGCCCGCCCCCCGGGCGGTGACCGGCAGGCCGACGGCCCGGGCGGCGTCCATGATCATTCCGGCCTCGTCCACCGAGCGAGGCCGGGCCACGGCGCGGGGCACGACCCGATAGAGCGAGGCGTCGGAGGAGTAGAGCGCCCGGGCCAGGTCGCTGACGTCGATCGCCGCCCCGAGTCCCTGCCGGTCGAGCTGCGACGTCAGCTCGGCGAGTTCGTCGGGCAGCGCAATGGCGTTCGGCATGATCGAACGATGCTAGTGGCGTGGCCTTTGCTCCGAGTTGTCAGCGTGGGTGGTCGCCATAGCGACCACCCACGCTGACAACTCGGATGTTTCCCGAGCCGCCGTCTACTTCTCAGCCTCGATCACCGCGGCCATGGCGCGGCCGACAGCGGCGTAGTCCTCACTGGACATCGCGTCGACGAAGTTGCGTCGCACGGTCTCGACGTGGCCCGGTGCGGCTCGCACGATCAGGGCCATGCCTTCGTCGGTGAGCTCGGCCCAGACGCCGCGACGGTCCTCGGGGCAACTGGTCCTCTGGACCAGGTCGGCCTTCTCCATCCGGGTGATGGTGTGGGTCAGGCGAGACCGGGACTGATGCACCGAGTCCGCGAGATCGGACATTCGCATCCGTCGGCCTTCGACCTCGGACAGGTTGACCAGGATCTCCCACTCGGCGACGTCCAGCCCGTACTGGGCCAAGTCGGCATTGATCCGTTCCATCAGGAGGGCACTGCCGAGAAGGTAGGAGCGCCATATTCGCTGCTGCTCGGTGCTCAGCCAGCGCGGGGCCGCCCGTCGGGCCACCGAACCAGTCTAGATCACGCATAGTTGACCTTTGGATCGCACGCGCCGGCCTGCGGTAAAGTTACTGGTGGGTAACTTCGAAAGGTCTTTCATGCAGCGGACCATCTTCGAGGAGGATCACGAGGTCTTCCGGAGCACCTGCCGCGGTTTCGTCGACCGGCAGCTGCGGCCGCACCAGGAGAAACACATCGCGAACCACGAGTTCGGACGCGACGTCTGGCTCGAGCTGGGCAAGCAGGGCTTCCTGGGCCTCAACATCCCCGAGGAGTTCGGGGGCTCCAGCGTGGGGGATCCGCGGTTCTCTCTGGTCGTGGCCGAGGAGCTGTCCAAACTGGCCTTCGCGTACTCCTCCTGCGTCGGGATCCACGCCAACTGTGTCGCTCCCTACCTGGTCGACCTGGGTACGCCGGAGCAGAAGCAGCGCTGGCTGCCCAAGTTCTGCACCGGAGAGATCGTCACCGCCCTCGCGATGACGGAGCCGTCCGGAGGTTCAGACCTCGCCGCGCTGCGGACCACCGCCGTACCCGAACCGAACGGCTGGGTGCTCAACGGCACGAAGACCTTCATCACCAACGGCTACTCCGCCGACCTGGTCCTGGTCGCAGCCCGGACCAGTCTTGAGAAGGGTGCCAAGGGGATCACGCTGTTCGCCGTCGAGGCCGACATGGCCGGGTTCGAGCGCGGTCGCAAGCTGGACAAGATCGGCCAGCCCGAGGCCGACACCTGCGAGCTGTTCTTCGCCGACGTCCACGTTCCCGATGCGAACGTGATCGGGGAGGTCGATGCCGGCTTCGGTTACATGATGCAGCGCTTGTCCGCCGAGCGTCTGGGCTCGGCCGTCAACACCATCGCGCACGCTCGCCAGATCCTTGACGAGACGCTGGCCTATGTGAAGGAGCGGCGGGCTTTCGGGCAGCCGATCGGCTCGTTCCAGGCGAACAAGTTCACTCTGGCGGAGCTGGTGACCAAGGCCGACGTCACCCAGGCCTTCGTGGACCAGTGCGTGCTGGCCGCGGTGCAGCACCGCCTGACTCCGGTGGACGCCGCCAAGGCCAAGTGGTGGAGCGCGCACGTCCAGAACGAGATCCTGGATGCCTGCGTCCAGCTCTGGGGCGGCTACGGCTACATGAACGAGTACCGCGTCGCCCGGGCCTGGACCGATGCCAGGGTGGCGAAGATCTGGGCCGGCTCGAACGAGATCATGAAGGAGCTCATCGGACGGGATCTCGGACTGTGATGCGCCCTGAGCCTCTCGAAGGGCCCGAGGCCGTCATCGTCGCGGCGGCGCGAACTCCGATCGGCCGGGCGGTCAAGGGATCACTGCGGACCGTACGTCCCGACGACCTGGCCGCGGGGGTGATCAATGCGGCGCTCGCGCAGGTGCCGGCGCTCGATCCCGCAGAACTCGACGACCTCTACCTCGGCTGCGCCGAACCGCGCGACGAGCACGGCGGCAACCTCGCCCGCCGGGTGGCCGTACAGCTCGGACTGGATGGCCTACCTGCGGTGACGGTGAACCGGTTCTGCGCCTCCAGCCTGCAGACCGCCCGGATGGCCTGCCATGCGATCAAGGCCGGCGAGGGCGACGCCTTCGTCTCGGCCGGCGTGGAGTGCATCTCCCGCTACCGCGGCTTCGGCTCCGCCGGAGTCGATCCAGCCGAGCTCCACAACCCGGTGTTCGCCGAAGCCGAGCAGCGCACCTTGGCGTACGCGGAGAGCAACGGGACCTGGCACGACCCGCGAACCGACGGCGAGCTGCCGGACATCTACATCTCGATGGGCCAGACGGCGGAGCACGTCGCCACCCTGCGCGGCATCTCGCGGGCCGAGCAGGACGAGTTCGGTGTGCGTTCCCAGAACCGCTGCGAGACGGCGATCGCCAACGGGGTGTTCGAGGCCGAGATCGCTCCGGTCATCCTGCCCGACGGCAGCATGGTGACCACCGACGACGGCCCTCGGCCCGGCGCGACACTGGAAGCGGTTGCCGCACTCAAGCCGGTGTTCCGGGCCGACGGCACCGTCACCGCCGGCAACTGCTGTGCGTTGAACGACGGCGCAGCCGCCGTCGTGATCATGAGTGACCGGCGTGCGGCCGAGCTCGGCCTGACTCCGCTGGCCCGGATCGTGGCGACCGGGGTGAGCGCGCTCAGCCCGGAGATCATGGGGCTGGGCCCGGTCGAGGCGAGCCGCCGCGCCCTGGCCCGCGCCGGGATGACGATCAACGACATCGACCTGGTGGAGATCAACGAGGCGTTCGCCGTCCAGGTGATCGCGTCGGCCCGTGACCTCGGCGTCGATGAGGACCGGCTGAACGTGCACGGCGGGGCCATCGCCCTCGGCCACCCGTTCGGCGCCACCGGCGCCCGGATCATGACCACGATGATCAACGCGATGCGGCGGCGGGACGCCCAGCTCGGCCTGGAGACGATGTGCGTCGGCGGCGGTCAGGGGATGGCGATGGTGCTGGAACGCATCTAAAGCATTTTTCAGCCAGGTTGGCTAATCTCATCGTGTGACCGAGACGACACTGCTGGCAACGCGGCCGGCGTCGGTGGGGGCGATGTTGCAGGAGCAGGTCGCCGCCTCCGGATCGAAAGAGGCCTTCCGCTACCTCGAAGGCGATCGCTGGGTATCGCTCAGCTGGACCCAGACCAAGAACAAGGCCTACCAGCTGGCGGCGGGGCTGCTGTCCCTCGGCCTCGAGCCCGAGGAGCGGGTCGCGATCGCCTGCAGCACCCGGATCGAGTGGATCCTCGCCGACATGGCGATCATGTGTGCGGGGGGTGCGACCACCACCGTCTACCCGACCACCACCGCCGACGACGTCGCCTTCATCCTGGCCGACTCCGAGTCCAAGATCGTCTTCGCCGAGGACGACGCCCAGGTGGCCAAGGTGATCGACCACCTGGACACGCTGCCGTCACTGGTCACGGTCGTGCAGATCGACGGCAAGGTCGACCACGAGAAGGTGATCGGCTGGGCCGACCTCGAGCAGCTCGGTGCCGACTACCTCGCGACCAACTCGACCGCGGTCGACGACGTGATCGCCGGCATCGAGCCGGAGCACCTGGCCACCATCGATCTACACCTCCGGCACCACCGGCCGGCCCAAGGGCGTACGCCTGGTGCAGGACAGCTGGACCTACGAGAGCGTCGCCGTCGAGGCGTACGACATCATCGCCCCGACGACCTGCAGTACCTCTGGCTGCCGCTCAGCCACGTCTTCGGCAAGGTGCTGATCACCATCCAGCTGCGGATCGGTTTCGCCACCGCCGTCGACGGCCGGATCGACAAGATCGTGGAGAACCTCGGTGAAGTGCACCCGACCTTCATGGCCGGGGCGCCGCGCATCTTCGAGAAGGTGCGGGCCCGGGTGACGACGACCGCGTCGCACGGCCTGAAGGCCAAGATCTTCGCCTGGGCCTTCGGCGTCGGCCGCCAGGTCGCGCCGCTGCGGCTGGCCGGCAAGGAGCCGAGCGGACCGCTCAAGGTCCAGTACGCGCTGGCCGACAAGCTGGTGTTCAGCAAGATCAAGGCCCGGATGGGCGGCCGGATCAGGTTCTTCGTCTCCGGGTCCGCCGCCTTGAACCGAGAGGTCCAGGAGTGGTTCTACGCCGCCGGTCTGCTGGTGCTGGAGGGCTACGGGCTGACCGAGACCAGCGCCGCAACCTGTGTCAACAACCCACGGTCGACCCGGTTCGGCACGGTCGGACCACCGCTCCCGGGTACGGAGGTCAAGATCGGCGAGGACGGCGAGATCCTGATCAAGGGCCCGGGGTGATGCGCGGCTACCACAACCAGCCCGAGGCGACGGCTGAGGCGCTGCAGGACGGCTGGTTCGCCACCGGCGACATCGGCGAGCTGGACGACCACGGCTACCTGCGGATCACCGACCGCAAGAAGGACCTGATCAAGACCTCCGGCGGCAAGTACGTGGCGCCGCAGAAGGTCGAAGGTGTGCTCAAGGCGGTCTGCCCCTACATCAGCCAGGTCGTGGTGCACGGCGAGGGCCGCAAGTACGTGACGGCGCTGATCACCCTGGACCCGGAGGCCATCGCGGCCTGGGGCAGCGGGCAGAGCCTGAACGTGGCGTCGGCCGAGGAGCTGGCGGGGTCCGCCGAGGTCCGCGACCTCATCCAGGGCTACGTCGACCAGGCCAACGCCAAGCTGGAGCGCTGGGAGACGATCAAGCGCTTCGACATCCTGACCAGCGAGTTCACCGTCGACGAGGGTGAGGTAACCCCCAGCCAGAAGATCCGCCGCCGGGCGGTCGAGAAGAAGTACGCCGACCGCTTGGACTCCATGTACGACAAAGACTGACCCCCCTCCCACCCCCTCGTCAGAATCGGACGCTGCGTTCGATTCTCACGCTGTGCGTCCGATACTTCCGGCGTACAGCGTCAAGATCCGGCGCACAGTGCCGGCGATGCGACTGACAGGATCGGCGGCGTGAGCCCGTACGTCTACCGTTGCCCGCTGCGCTGGGGCGACATGGACGCCCAGGGCCACGTGAACAACGCCGCCTACCTGGACTATCTCCAGGAAGCCCGCGTCGACTTCCTGCTCAGCGGCCCGCCGGTGATGCACGATCTGCTCGAGTCCGGCGTCCTGGTGGTCAGCCACCAGGTCGAGTACCTGGCGCCGGTCACAGCGGACGAGCAGCCCTTGACGATCAACCTCTGGGTCGATTCGGTGGGCGGCAGCCGGTTCGTCATCGGCTACGACCTGCTGGACCGGGACCTGCTCGCCGGCCGGGCGCGTACGGCGCTGGTCCCGTTCGACCTCGCTCGCGACACCCTGCGCCGGCTCACCGCGGCCGAGCGCGAGGTGCTCGTCGGCCACCTCGCGCCCGCCGAGCCACTGCGCCGACTACCGCGGGTGCGCTGGACCGCTGGTGATCATCGCTTCCCGCTCAGCGTCCGGTGGTCGGACCTCGACTCCTACGGCCACGTCAACAACGTGAAGTTCTTCGACTACGTCCAGGAGGCCCGGATCGCCATGATCAACCAGACCGTCGGCTGGTTGGCCGAAGACGTCTGGCTGGTGGCCCGGCAGGACCTGGAGTACCTGCGGCCCCTCGACTTCCGCCGGGAGCCCTATGAGGTGAGCACGGTGGTCGCCGCGATCGGACGGCGCTCCTTCACCCTCGCGGTGGAGATCCGAGCGCCCGAGTCCGGCACCGCGTACGCCACGGCACGCACAGTCGTGGTCGGCGTCCAGCCGCTGACCGATGCGCAGCGGGAGGCCCTCGACCAGATCGGGCGACGCGGTGACGCATCATGAGCACCATGGAGAACACCGCCCCAACCCAGACCCAGAGCTTCCTGATCCGGGAGCATCAGGTGGAACTGCGTGAGACTCCCGTGCCGGAGCCGGGACCGGACCAGGTGCTGGTCGAGGTCGCCGCGGTCGGCATCTGCGGGTCGGACGTGCACTACTTCGATCACGGACGCATCGCCGACTTCGTCGTCCGCGAGCCACTGGTGCTGGGCCACGAGGCGTCGGGCACCATCCGGGCCGTGGGATCGGCGGTCACCGACCGGACCGTCGGCCAGCGGGTGGCCATGGAGCCTCAGGAGACCTGCGGTCGGTGCCGGGAGTGCCTGTCCGGGCGCTACAACCTGTGCCCCGACGTCCGCTTCTTCGCCACCCCGCCGATCCATGGTGCCTTCGCCCAGTACGTGATCTTGGAGGCGCACCGCGCGCACCCGGTGCCGGACAGCCTGTCCGACGAAGCCGCTGCGCTGATCGAACCCTTGTCGGTCGGCGTATGGGCCGCCCAGAAGGCCGGCGTGCAACCGGGTGACCGGGTCTTGGTCGTCGGGGCAGGGCCGGTCGGCCTGCTCTGCGCGGACGTCGCGCGGGCCCGTGGCGCCGCCTGGGTGGGGGTCAGTGACACCAACGACCACCGGCTGGAGGTGGCCGCAACCCGCGGCGCGAGCCAGACGGTCAACGTCCTGTCCGGCCCGCTGGACACGCTGATCGAGCCGGTCGATGTCGTCCTGGAGTGCAGCGGCGCCACCCCGGCCGTGCAGTCGGCGTTCGTGGTGGCAGCACCGGCCGCCCGGATCGTGCTGGTCGGTCTCGGCAACCCGGCGATCGAGCTACCGGTGGCGGTGATCCAGATCAAGGAACTGACGGTGACCGGCACCTTCCGGTACGCCAACTGCTACCCCGGGGCGATCGCGCTGGCCGCCAGTGGGGCGGTCGACCTGGACAGCCTGGTCACCGCGAAGTTCGGGCTGGAGCAGGTGGCCGAAGCCCTCTCGATCGCCAAGACCGATCCGCACACCCTCAAGCCGGTCGTCTATCCGGCCGTCGCCAGGATCTGAACGTCAGCGCTGGATGATCAGCCCAGGGGCGGGCCGGGGTGGCTCATCGAAGGTGTTGACCATGAAGTGGGCGGCCCGCTCCAGGTAGGCCCACAGCTCGCGGTGCTGGTCAGGTGGCAGGTCGAGGGAGTCCACCGCGTCGCGCATGTGGGTCAGCCAGTGGTCCTTCATCTCGTGAGTCACCGCGAAGGGTGCATGGCGCATCCGCAGTCGCGGATGGCCCCGTTGCTCGCTGTAGGTGCTCGGCCCGCCCCAGTACTGCTCGAGGAACATGCGGAGCCGCTCTTCGGCCGGTCCGAGGTCCTCGTCGGGATAGAGCGCGCGCAGCTGGGGGTCGGCAGCGACGCCCTCGTAGAACCGGCGGACCAGCGCTACGAAGGTTTCGTGGCCGCCGACGGCCTCGTAGAACGTCGGCTGGATCGGCTGTGTGGACATCCCCACCATTGTGACGGCCACGCAACACCCTGGCAGGATGGGCACCGCGTAGCCGGACCACCACCACCTCGAGGAGTTAATGATCATGGCCGCAGTCAGGACCGCCGAAGCCCACTGGGAAGGCTCGCTGAAGGAGGGGCAGGGCGAGGTCGAGCTGGTCTCGTCGGGCCTGGGCAACTTCGAGGTCAGCTGGCCGGCGCGGGTCGAGCAGCCCAATGGCAAGACCAGCCCCGAGGAGCTGATCGCCGCCGCGCACTCCACCTGCTTCTCGATGTCGGTGGCCAACGAGCTCGTGCTCGCCGGGAATTCCGCGCCGGACTCGATCGACACCAGGGCCGAGGTGACCTTCCAGCCGGGCAAGGGCATCACCGGCATCGTGCTCACGGTACGCGCGGTCGTGCCGGGCATCGACGATTCCGGGTTCTCCGCCGCGGTCGCGGCCGCGGAGAAGAGCTGCCCGGTCAGCCGGGCCCTGGCCGGCACCGAGATCACCGTGAAGGCCTCGCTCGGCTCCTCCTGAGTTCGAGGGCCCGGGCGTGACGTCGGACGGTTCCGACGCGGAGCGCCTCCGGGAGATCCTGCGGGCCAGTCCCACCTTGATGGGTCTGCTCCGATGCCTCCGACGTCTGGACATTCCGCAGTGGCGGGTGGTGTCCGGCGCCGTCTATCAGACGGTCTGGAACAGCCTCACGGGCCGCGACCCGAACTACGGGATCAAGGACTACGACATCTTCTACTACCATCCCGACCTCAGCTGGGAGGCCGAGGACGTCATCATCCAACGGGTCGCCGCCGCCTGTCCCGCACCCCTGCGCGACATGGTCGAGGTCCGCAACCAGGCCCGGGTGCATCTGTGGTTCCATGACAAGTTCGGCGAGGAGTACCCCGCGCTGAGGTCGGCCGACGAGGCCCTGACGCGATTCGTGTGCCCGGGCTTCGCCGTCGGCGTACGGCTGGAGGTGGACGACCACCTGGACGTCGTCGCTCCCTTCGGTCTGTCGGACCTGTTCGCTCTACGCCTCTCGCCGAACCCCAGCCGGCCACTGGCGACGAGCTGGGACCGGGTCACCGACTCGGCCCTGGAGCGCTGGCCGGAAGCTCACGTCACCCGAGGGTCGTTCGTCGAATAGGCATCTGCCCGCCGGGTGATGGGCTGCGGCAGGTTCCTGCTGTTCTGAGCTGCGTCTTACCGCAGTTGGCTGCCGCACGAACCGCGCTTGCCCAGCTAGGCGGGTTCCTCAGCGGCCTCCGGCGGCCGGCCGCTGCCGCCCTGGCTGAAGTTGCCGACGCGGAGGATCTCGCCGTTACGGACGTACCAGACGTTCCCGTCGTCATCTCGGAGCTGGGTGATCCGCAGACCGATGGCCTCGACGACGCCGGACGCCTTTTCCAGGTCGACGAAGTCGCCGACGCCCAGCTGGTCCTCGACCAGCATGAAGACGCCGGACACCAGATCCTTCACGAAGCTCTGCACCCCGAACGCGAGGGCCACCGCGACGACTGAGGTGCCGGCCACGATCGTGGCGATGTTGAAGCCCATCTCGGCCAAGATCATCAGCGCGGCGATGATGGCGATCACGAATGTCACCGTGCTGCGGGCGAGCGAGCCCAGCGCGCCGATCCGCTGCTCCCGGCGCTCGGCGGGCAAGGTCGTCGCAGTGACCAGCGCCTGAGCGGCTCGGAACTTGATTCGGGTCGGGTGCCCGATCGCCCGGGACACAGAGCGGTCGATCAGTCGGCAGACGATCTGTCGGACCGCGATAGCGACGATGATCAAGAAGATGATCCGCAGCGGGATGAAGAGCCCCACCTCGGCGAGGTTGTCGGGGAACCAGTCCGGCATGGCCCCACCCTAAAGGCGCGAAGGGTGAAGGGGAGTCAGCGCTGGTAGGTGATGCGGCCGGCCCAGACGGTGGCGACCACAGGATCCGGGAGATCGCGGCCGTGCCAGGGATTGTTGCGGGAGAGCGAGGCCGAGGCGTCGCGGTCGACCGGGGCCCGGGCCGTCGGGTCCACCAGAGTCACGTTCCCGGGCTGGCCGATGTCCAGGGTCCGACCCTGGTCCGAGCAGCCGGGCGATGTGCGCCGGAGCGCTCGACATCCTCGTTGCCAGCTCACGCCAGCCGAACCGGCCGGTATTGACCATCGTCTCGAGCACCACCGCCAGTGCGGTTTCCAGCCCGAGCATCCCGAACGCCGCCTCGGCGAAGGCGTGCTCCTTGTCGTGCCGGGCGTGTGGCGCGTGGTCGGTCGCCACCGCGTCGATCGTGCCCTCCGACAGCGCGTCCTGCACCGCGACAACGTCCTCCTCCGGTCGCAGTGGCGGGTTCACCTTGAAGGTCGGGTCGTAGCCCTGCACCTCGTCGGTGGTCAGCAGCAGGTGGTGCGGCGCCACCTCGGCCGTCACGTCGATGCCGCGGGCCTTGGCCCAGCGCAGCACCTCGACGGTCTCGGCGGTGGAGACATGGCAGACGTGTACGCGGGAGCGGGTCAGCGCCGCCAGCTGCACGTCCCGGGCCACGATGCTCGACTCGGCCACGGCGGGCCAGCCGGGCAGTCCGAGCCGGCCGGAGATCTCGCCTTCGTGGCAGCAGGCGTCGGCTCCAGCGAGCCGCGGGTCCTGGGCGTGCTGGGCCACCACGCCGTCGAAGGCCCGGACGTACTCCAGAGCCCGCCGCATCAGCCGCCCGTCGGCGACGCAGTGACCGTCGTCGGAGAAGACCCGGACCTGCGCGGTGGATCGGGCCATCAACCCCAGTTCGGCGAGCTCCGCCCCGGCCAGGCCCTTGCTGACCGCACCGACCGGGACGACCTGGGCCGAGCCGGCGGACCGGCCCAGGGCGGCCAGGTGTGCGGCCGCCTCGGCGGTGTCGGTGACCGGGTTGGTGTTGGCCATCGCCAGCACCGCCGTGAACCCGCCACGCGCTGCCGCCCGAGTGCCGGACTCCACGGTCTCGGCATCCTCCCGGCCGGGTTCACGCAGGTGGGTGTGCAGGTCGACCAAGCCCGGCAGCGCCACCAGCCCGTCGGCGCTGAGCCGTTCGGTTCCCGGGGCCGCGTCGGCCGGGTCGATGAGCAGCCCGTCGCGGATCAACAGATCGCGGGGGCCGGAGCCCAGCAGGTCGGCTCCGGTGATCAGAAGATCCTTACTCGGCATCGTCGGAACCTCCGAGCAGCTCGTACAGCACGCTCATCCGCACCGAGACCCCGGCCGCCACCTGGTCGAGGATCAGCGAGTTGGCCGCGTCAGCGGCGTCGGCGGAGATCTCCAGGCCGCGGTTCATCGGACCGGGATGGCAGATCGCCGCCTCCGGCCGGAGCATCCGCAGCCGGTCGCGGGTCAGGCCGTAGCCGACGGTGTACTCCCGTGCCGTGGGAAAGTAGCCGCCCGACATCCGCTCCCGCTGGACCCGCAGCATCATCACGATGTCGGCCTCGGGCAGCGCCCGGTCCAGGTCGGTCAGCACGTCGACCGGCCAGCAGTCGACACCCGAAGGCAGCAGGGTCGGCGGCGCGACGATCGACACCGCGGCACCGAGGGTTCGCAACAGGGCGACGTTGCTCCGGGCCACCCGGGAGTGGGTGATGTCACCGACGATCACGACCCGCCGGCCGGCCAGGCCCGCGTCGTCGCCGTGCACCTTGCGCAGGTGGCGCCGCATCGTGAACGCGTCCAGCAGAGCCTGGGTGGGGTGCTCGTGCGTCCCGTCGCCGGCGTTCAGCACGTGCGCGTCGATCCACTGCGCGGCCAGCCAGGGAGCCCCGGAGGCGTGGTGCCTGATCACCAGCGCATCCACGCCCATCGCCGCCACCGTGAGCACGGTGTCCCGCAGCGACTCGCCCTTGGACACCGACGAGCCCTTGCCGCTGATGTTGATCACGTCGGCGGACAGCCACTTGCCGGCGATCTCGAACGACGACCGGGTTCGCGTCGAGTCCTCGAAGAACAGGTTGACGACCGTACGCCCGCGCAGGGTGGGCAGCTTCTTCACCGTCCGCCCCTGGATCGCCGACATCTCCTCGGCGAGGTCAAGGATCGTGGTGATCTGTCCCTCGTCGAGGTCGGCAGCGGAGAGCAGGTGTCGCATCAGCGCGCAGCCCTTCGGTCGTCGGGACCGGCGTCGACGATGGTCACATCCGTGATCCCGTCGATCTCGGTCAACCGCAGCTCGACCCGCTCGCCGGTCCGGGTCGGGATGGTGACCCCGATATGGTCAGGCTGGATCGGCAGCTCGCGATGCCCTCGGTCGATCAGGACGGCGAGCCGGACCACCCGGGGCCGGCCGAGATCGCCGAGCGCGTCCAGCGCAGCGCGTACAGTGCGGCCCGAATAGAGCACGTCGTCCACCAGCACCACCACGGCGTCGTCGATGTCGACCGGCACGTCGGTGTGCCCGACCGCCCGGGTGGGCTGCCGACGAAGATCATCGCGGTACATCGTCACGTCCAGCGCGCCTACCGGAACCGTGACCTGCTCGACCTCGGCCATCACCGCCGCCAGCCGGCGGGCCAGCAGCACACCCCGGGTCGGGATGCCGAGCAGCACGAGGTCACGGGCGCCGCGGTTGGCTTCCAGGATCTGGTGGGCCATCCGGGCACAGGCCCGGGCGATGGCCTCGCCATCGAGCACGCGTCGCGGATCGGGAGGAACACCGGCCACGCTTTCGGCTTGGCCGTGCTCCGACACCTACGCTCCTAATCCGGCCCGAGTCGACGCCCGGCTCTGGATGCTTCGGCGCTAACGTTAGGGGCGTGAACGGACTCGTGAGCATGGTAGTGCCTCTCGAAACACTGGCCGGCTGGCCGGAGGCCGCGCCGCCGACCGTGCTTCAGACCCTCGGACTGCTCATCGGCATCCCGTTGCTGGTCTTTCTGGTGGTGATCGCGATCTCGAAGATCGTCACCAACATCCACGCCAGCCGCGGCACCGGCCTGCCGCCCATCGAGACGATGTGGGTGGGCGGAAAGCATGGCCCCGTCGACATCGAGCCGACTCCTGACGAGGCGCGGGCACTCGAATCCGGTCCGCCCCAGACGGCCGACCAGACAGGTGGCGCGGGTGCCCGATGGTGAGTCGTTCAGCCGCGAGGAGCGCGATCGGATCACCCGGGCGGTCAACAACGCCGAGCGAGTTTCCGGTCTGACCTTCTCGGTCTTCGTCGGCGTAGCCGAGGAGGACGCCCGCGCGTACGCCGAACGCCTGCATGGCGCCTTGGATGATCCGGCCCACTCGGTTCTGGTGTTGTGCGATCCGGAGTTCCACGTCCTGGAGATCGTGACAGGGCTCGAGGCTCGGCGCGGACTCGACGATGTCGACTGCCGGTTGGCAGCCGCCTCGATGCAGACCTCGTTCGTCGCCGGGGACATCGTCGGCGGCCTGGTGATCGGCATCCAGCAGCTGGGCGAGTCCGCGCGGATGCCGCGGACGCTTCATGCGGAGCATCTGGACTGAGGTCGCTGCCAGAAACTGGTCACGTGCATGTCTCGGACTCCGGAGTCTGCTGTTGGTGACCAGTCTCAGGCGAAGGCGCCTGATCCGAACCACAGATGCAGCGTGGCGTACGAGCGCCAAGGTGCCCACCGCGTCGGGTCGGAAGCGCCCCGACGCACCAGTTCGCGTTTGACCACCAGATCCGTGGTCAGCAGGACATCGGGTTCGCCGAGCCCGCGCAGCGCGATGTAGTCCGCCGTCCACGGGCCGATTCCGGGGGTGGCCAGCAGTGCGGCTCGGCGCTGCGGCCAGGGCTGGTCGTCGGTGAGATCCAGTGTCCCGTCCGCCAGCCGACGGGCGAGCCCCACCAACGCCCGGCCCCGGGTACGCGGCATCGGCAGGTCGGCCGGGTCGACCTCGGCCAGAGCCACTGCGCTCGGGAAGAGCCGGCGCAGGTTGCCCGGGCCGTCGATCGGCTCGCCGTAGCGGTCAGCCAGCTTGGCGGCACAGGTTGCGGCCGCCGCCAGGGAGACCTGCTGACCGATCAAGGCCCGGAAGGCCAGTTCGGCCACATCGATCGAGCCCGGGACCCGCAGGCCCGGTCGCGCCCTCACCAAAGAGCGAAGCACCGGGTCGCGCCCGAGATGATCATCAATGGCCCGTGCATCGGCGTCGAGGTCACCGAGCCGGCGGACCAGCCGGACCGCTGCCGGCTCATCGTCCGGTGGGAGGCGGGACGTCAGCCGAAGTCGCCGACCGTCCCAGCTCAACGCGATCACCGCCGGGCCGCTGCCCAGCGCCGCGGTCCGGGTGTACCGACTGACCCCGGCGCGGACTTCGTAGCTCTCCACGCCGGCGATGCACCGTCGGCCCAGGAAGCGGAGCAGCGCATCGCCGTCGAAGGGCGCGACGAACTCGAGGTCCCGGTCGAGCTCAGCCGACATCGGCTCGCTGGCAGCGCAGCGCCCGGGCTGCGTCATCGCGGCGCTCCTCGATCACCCGGCGTGCAGAGCTGGACAGCGACGCCCCAGCGAGCCAGGGATCCAGGCGGTCGAGCAGGGCCTGCTTGTCCGCCGGCCAGGGGAACAGCAGACGCAGCACGTTCTTGCGCAACGAATCTCCCTTGGTCGTCCAGACACCGCGTACCGCCGAGATGTCCTCTGCCGCGCGGAAGTAGCGCTCGACGTACGGCATCAGCAGCTCGTCCTGACCGCGGACCCAGAAGCCGAAGCAGATCGCGCTCTGCACGGTGTTGGGAATGCCGTCCTCGGTGACGGCCAGCCGCCAGGCCTCCGCCTTGGCCTCGGCCGAGGGCAGCGCGGCCCGAGCTCCGGCGGCTTGTTCCCATCCGGTGATCGTGCTGTCCCGGCGTTCCTCGGCGGCGATCGCGTCGAGGTTCATCCGGCCCATCCGGGACAAGTTGGACACCAGCAGCCAACGTAGGTCGGCGTCGATGCTGAGTCCGGTCGGAACCGCGACTCCCGTCAGCCAGTTCTGGATCAGATCAGCGGCCCAGCCCGGGTTCGCGGCGGTGGCGAACGCCCGGACCAGGGCCAGCTGCAGGTCCGATCCTGGGGCGGCGTCGACCAGGCGCTCGCGCAGGCCGGTCTGCCAGCGCTCGGTCAGCTCGACGCGACGGGCCGGAGCGGCGTAGCTGAAGGCCGCAATACCCCCCTGGTTCAGGATCGAGCGCACCGCGGTGGCGTCGGTCTCGGCGTCCACGCCGCGGAGCACCAGGTCGACATAGCGGGCGGGTGCGAGCTCGGCGTCGCGGCAAGCGTCCCAGAGTGCTCCCCAGAGCACTGCGCGGGTCAGCACGCTCGGGATGTCCGGCAGGTGCTGCTGCACGACCTGGCTGGACTGCTGGTCCAGCCTGATCTTGGCGTAGCCGAGGTCGTCGTCGTTGATCACGATCGCCGCCGGGCGGTCCCGGCCGAGCAGCTGGGGAACGGGCGTACGCGCCCCGGACACATCGAGCTCGAACCTGTCCACCCGTTCCAGCCGACCATCGCGATGTGCGTAGCTGCCCACCGCGATCCGGTGCGAGCGCAGCGTTGGCGGTCGATCCGGGGCGTCCTGCTCGATCACGGCTGAGGTGATCACCTCGGTCTCATCGACGGTGATCGCCATCCGGAGCGTGTTCGGTTCGGCGGTCTCCAGCCATTGCGCGGACCAGGCACTCAGATCGCGGCCGGAGGCCTCCTCGAGACTGCGCAGCAGGTCGGGCAGCGAGGTGTTGCCGAAGGCGTGCTCGGCGAAGTAGCTGCAGATCCCGCGCAGGAAGGCGTCGCGGCCGACGTAGGCGACCAGCTGCACCAGCACGGCCGCGCCCTTGGCGTAGGTGATCTGGTCGAAGTTGTACTCGATGGCCTCCAGATCGACGATGTCGGCGGCGACCGGGTGGGTCGAGGGCAGCTGGTCCTGCCGGTAGGCGTACGTCTTCGAGCTGCTGCAGAACGAGGCCCACGGTTCAGCCGGGTCGTCGGCCCGCTCGCCGACCGCGAAGCAGGCGGCCCAGGTTGCGAAGGACTCCTTCAGCCACAGGTCGTCCCACCAACGCATGGTGACCAGGTCGCCGAACCACATGTGCGACAGCTCGTGCAAGATCGTGTCCCGCCGGTAGTCCAGCGACGCCTGAGTCACCTTGCTGCGGAACAGGTAGTCGTCCCGGAACGTGACGCAGCCGACGTTCTCCATGGCGCCGCCGTTGTACTCCGGCACGAACACCTGGTCGTACTTCCCGAACGGGTACGGGTGGCCGAAGTGCTTCTCGAACACCTCGAACCCGCTCGCGGTGACCGCGAAGATCGCCTCGGCGTCCAGGTGCTCGGCGACCGAGCGTCGGCAGAGCAGGGCGGTCGGGACCCCGTTGTCCCGGCCCACCTTCGGCCCGGTCACCCGGTGGTAGTCGCCGGCAACCACCGCGGTCAGGTAGGTCGACATCGGCAACGTCTCGGCGAACCGCGTCCTGCCTATCCCGCAACCGGCGGCGATCGCCTCGACCTCGGCGGCATTCGACACCACGATCCACGACTCGGGCGCAAGCACACTGATCCTGAACCTGGCCTTGAGGTCGGGTTGTTCGAAGCAGGCGTACACCCGGCGGGCGTCGGCGACCTCGAACTGGGTGTAGAGGTAGGTCCGCTGGTCCACGGGGTCGACGAAGCGGTGCAGCCCCTCCCCGCTGTGGCTGTACCGGCACCTGGCCTGCACGGTCACCTTGTGGTCGCCTGCGGTGAGCTCGAGCGGAATCCGGGAGCCGTCGTAGCCGGACCGGTCCATCGGGATGTCGTCGAGGCTGACGCAGACGAGCTCGTCGGCGATCAGGTCCAGGTGGGTACGCCCCGGTGCCCGAGCAGCGAACCGCACTGTCGTGGTAGACCCGAAGTGGAGCTGTGGATCTCGCTCCGAACCTCCGGACAGGTCGAGCTCGATGTCATAGCTGCGCATCTCGATCAACCTGGCGCGATGCTGAGCTTCGGCGCGCGACAGGTTGTGTGGGAACATGCGCGAAATCTTAGAGCGGCTATCAATCTGGGCCTCGGTCTTCGACTGAGCCGATCTGCGATAGTGCAGCCATGCGCGTACACATCGGCACTGACCACGCCGGATTCGACCTGAAGCGGTACCTCATCGACGCCTTGACCGAGGACGGCCACGAGATCGTCGACCACGGTCCGCACGAGTACGACGCCGAGGACGACTATCCCGTCTATTGCATCCCGGCGGCCGAGGCGGTGGTGGCCGATCCCGGCTCGCTCTGCATCGTGATCGGCGGCTCCGGCAACGGTGAGCAGATCGCCGCCAACAAGGTGAAGGGAGTCCGCGCGGCGTTGGCGCACAGCGTTGAGACGGCCAAGCTCGGTCGCGAGCACAACGACGCCAACGTGGTCTCGATCGGCGGCCGGATGCACAGTGAGGAGGAGGCGCTGGAACTGGTGCGGATCTTTCTCGCGACCCCGTTCAGTGGCGACGAGCGGCACGCCCGCCGGATCCGGCTGATGTCGGAGTACGAGGAGTCGCGCGGCTAGTCAGTTCCGGGGCGGCGTACGCCGTCCGTCGACCCGGGCCAGCAGAACGTCGATCACCTCGTCGGCGACCCGCTCGTCGTCAGCATCGGGACGCGACACGTCCCGAGCTCGCATGGCACGGTCCAAGGTCACCAGTCCGGAGGCGCCGTCCCGCCCGAAATCACGCGGCCACAGCTCGCGTGCGTCGTGGGCAGCCCCCGAATGCTGCGTTCCTCCGCCGTGCGTCCCCGGGGAGCGACCCCCAGGTGGCAACGCACCTGTCATGCCTGACACGCTAAGCCAGATCGGCTCGGACCGCGCCCGATCGCAACGGAAGTGTTACTGCCGGAAGGAAAGCCTGCGTGCCCGAGGGCCACACCCTGCACCGCCTGGCCCTGGACCTCACCGACGCCTTCGCTGGTCGAACCGTCTCGGTCACCAGCCCGCAGGGCAGGTTCGCCCCGTCGGCGGCGCTGCTCGATCAAACCCTGTTCCTCGAGGCCACCGCGCACGGCAAGCACCTCTTCTGCGCGTTCGACGACGACCGCGTCCTGCACATCCACCTCGGCCTGATCGGCAAGCTCACCCTTGGCCCGCCCGATCCGCCGGTCGGTGAGGTCCGGGTGCGGATCGCCACGCCGGAGGTTGCGGCCGACCTTCGCGGGCCGCAGCTGTGTGCGGTGCGGACGCCGGTGGAGGTGGCGACGGTGATCGCCGAGCTCGGTCCCGACCCGTTACGGGCCGACGCCGATCCCGAACTGGCCTGGCGCCGGATCCACCGGGCAACCCGTCCGATCGCCGCGCTGTTGATGGATCAGACCATCCTGTCGGGTGTGGGCAACGTGTATCGGGCCGAGGTGCTCTTCCGCAACCGGGTCAGCCCGCACCGGCCGGGCAACCGGCTGAGTCGCAGGAGCTGGCAGGGGATCTGGTCGGACCTGTTGGCCCTGATGCCGGAGGGCGTACGCCACAACCGGATCGACACCGTCCTGCCTGAGCACACTCCGGAGGCGATGGGCCGTCCTCCGCGTGTCGATGATCACGGCGGCGAGGTGTACGTCTACCGCCGGGCCGGAATGCCCTGCTGGGTCTGCGGGTCCCGGGTGCGGACCGAGGTGCTGGCCGGTCGCAATCTCTTCTGGTGCGGCCGCTGCCAGCGGCGGGGCTGATGCCGGCGGCGCCGCAGCCCTTCCCGTTCGGGGCGGGTGAGGTGCGGTTCGGTTCGGCGGGACAGATCGAGTCGGCGACGGCCAGGCCGGCCGGACCGGCGTACGTCGTGGGCGGGGGACTGGTCGAAGCGTCCATCGCCGGGCGACCGATCTCCTGGTCGCCGCCGACGATGACCGTCGATGTGGACGAGCTGGAGCTGCGGGCCGGGTCGGACAGCGACGTGAGCCACACGCTCCGGCACAGTTTCGCGGTCGGGTGGGGCGTACGGCTGGTGCTCGAGAACTGGGGCGCGGCTCCGGTCGCCTTGGACGCCCAGCTGGGTTGGGTGGTCGCACCGAGCTGCCCAGCCTTCGCGCTCCCCGCGAGTGCCACCGGTGGGTACGCGGTACTGCCGGACGACGTCGGAGACCCGCTTCTCGGCGGCGTGCTGACCAGGGGTTCCCTGGTGTGGGTCGACCCCGAGTGGCTGGGGCTGGGCCGCATCGAGCTGCCGGCGCTCGGGCGCTATGTCGTGCAGTGGCAGTGGGACTGGTATCCGTCGCCGCACCGCTTCGAGCGTGGCCGGTTTCCGAGCGTTCCGCGGCAGCTCGTGCTGCGTAGCGCCGAGGTCGCCCGGATCGCGGCCGGCGACGACGAGGCCGTGGTGGCTCGGGGGGCCGACGTGACCCGAGTGGCGGGAGAGCTGGAGCTGACGGTGACAGCTCCCTCTCGGATACCGGTCCGGGTGAGCTCGGCCCTCGGCGTCACCGCGTACGACCTCACCTGGGTCGCGTCGACCGAGGACGTGCTGGTCGAGCTCGGCGCGGCACTGGTTCCCGGGCGGCTGACTGATGTCGATGCGGCGCTGGTGGTGCAGCACGTGCTGGCTCTCGCGCAGATCGATGATCCGGAGGGCGTACAGGACGCTCTCGACCGGTTCACGGGGCGGCTGCTGGAATCCTCATCGGCTCCCGATCCGCGAGAGATCGGTTATCTCTGTGCCGAGTTCGAGCGCACCGGCGAGGCCGAAGTGTTGGATGCGGCGACCACCGGACTGCTGGATCTGACGCCGGTGCAGGGCGTCGGGCTTGCGGCGACTCAGGTCTGCGTCGCCCGGATGGTCGCCGGCCGGCCGGTCGATGCGGTGCTCGGCCACCTCGCCAGACTTGCGGCAGTGGGAGCACCCGGTTCACGACTGACGGATCTGGCCGTCCGGCTGGAGCTGCTTGCCGTTGGGCCGAGGAGCGGGAGCCCGGCCGATGCCTCGATCAAGGCAGAGCTGGACGCGTTGCTGGACCGGGTCGGCCTGCGGCTGGGTGCGGGGCTACGAGGTCGGCCGGTACGTTCGCTGCCGGTCGACGACCTTGCCCACCTGTCAGTCGTGCTCGGCCTGCTTCCCGAGGAGCTCGGTGCCACCGCCCGCCGGGCGTGGGGGATGGGCCCACACGCCCTCGCGCGGAAGATCGAGACCGATGTGGTCGCCCGGCTGGCGGGCGAACGGCCGCGGGCCGCGTACGGCTGGCTCGTTCTGGGTACCCGGCTCAGGTAGGGAATTCTGGGAGAGTGGCATGGTGACTGAGACGGCCGGCCTGGTGGCGGAGGTGTGGTACGAGACCGCGCCTGAGCTCACCGACCCGTCGCTGCTGGCGGCGCTGCGGGGGATCGCGCCGGGCGCCGAGGCGCAGCAGGACTCGATCACGGTGCCCTTCGGGTCGACCGACCCCCCGCTGCTCACGGTGATCATGGCGGCGACCCCGCTCGGCGAACAGGGCAAACAGCGGCCGGATGCCAGTCAGACCTGGGACTGGCCCGAGGCCGAGGAGGCGGTGGGGCGTTGCTCGGCGAGCGTGCTGGTCACCGAGATGCTGGTCGAGGGATGGTCGGCGCAGGACCGGGTGTCAGCGCTCACCCGAGCGCTGACGTGTCTGTGTCAGCAGACGAAGGCGGTCGCAGTGCACTGGCCGCACAGCCAGCGGATCTGCGATCCGGAGCTTCTCGAGGTCGACGATCTGACCGGCATCGTGAACGTCCGGTTCTTCGGCGTCTCCGGCGACGAGGACGCGATGGTGCTGGATACGTTGGGGCTGCACCTCTTCGGCCTGCCGGACCTGCAGTGTCACTTCCGCGGACGGGAGCCGGGAGAGATCGCGGCGCTGCTGTACGCCACGGCGGTCTATGTCTTCGACGAGGGTGATGTGATCCGCGACGGAAACACCATCTCGGGCGATGACCCGGACGAACGCTACGTCTGTTGGCGGGAGACGTCCTTGTTGGAACCGAGCCGGCCGGTGCTCGATGTCGATCTTGGTCCGCCGTATGCGGCGGGGGCGCGCGAATAGATGATCAGCTCCGCAGTGGTATCGCTCTTGATACCATGCATGCATGGCGATGACATTGAGGCTGACCGACGACGAGGTCGAGGCGTTGCGGGCTCGGTCAGAGCTCGAGGGTAGATCGATGCAAGAGATTGCGCGTGCGGCCGTTCGTGAGTACATCGACAACCACAGCCGCGCTGATCTGCTGGATCGCGTTCTCGACTCGGAGCTTCCGCGGTATGCGGAGGCGCTTCGCCGGCTCGGCGAATGATCCATCTCACGTTGACGGAACTGCTTCATGTCGCCGAGCGGACTTTGGGCGAAGTTTTGGTGCGCGACCACGGGCTGCTGGAGTCCGCGATCGCCCGGCCGCAGACGACGGTGTTCGGACACGACGCGTACCCGGACCTCGAACACAAGGCTGCTGCGTTGCTCCATTCCCTCGCGCGGAATCACGCGTTGGTCGATGGCAACAAGCGGCTGTCGCTCGCTGGCACGATTGCATTCCTGGGCATGAACGGCCGGCGGCTGACGTTGACGAACGACGAGGCGTACGACTTCGTCATTGCCGTCGCCACGGGGGAACTCGACGAGGTCGCCGACATTGCGAAGGTCCTCGCCGCCCATTCCGAGCCCTGGATGGGCTGAGCCGTCGCGTACGCGCCGCTGCACTGCACGCCGGAACTTCGCGCTGTACGTCCGTTACTTCCGGCGTACAGCGCGAGGATCGAACGCAGCGTCCGATTCTGACGGGGCCACAGGTGAGGGGGTCAGGCGTCAGTCGTCGGTCGCGGCCCGGAGCGTGCGTCGGACCGAGAGCAGCTCCATCTCGGGACGGTAGGCGACCAGCCGTTCGACGGCGTCGAGCACCTCGACCAGATGCGCCCGGTCCGGGCTGACGGCCGCCACTCCGACGCCGGCGCGGCGATGGAGGTCCAGGTGATCGACCTCGGCCACGCTCACCTCGAACCGCTTGCGCACCTCAGCGATCAGCGGGCGGACCACGGACCGCTTCTGCTTCAGCGATCCGATCTCGCCCAACAGCAGGTCGAACTCCAGTGCTCCCACCCACATCGCCACGAGGGCAGAGCCTAGAGAAGAGGAGCATTGGTATGAGGTCGAACCATTGACGTCAACCCGTCCTGCCCGCCAGACTGCTGCCCGTCACCATGCAGCGCCCGGCGGGACAGGAGAGGCAATGACCACCGACCAGCATCTCGACGACGACGCCAAAGCCCTGGCCGAGCTCGGTTACACCCAGGAGCTTCGTCGCGGCATGTCGGCGTTCTCCAACTTCGCGATCTCGTTCTCGATCATCTCGATCCTCGCCGGTTGCATCACCTCCTACCGGATCGCCCTCGTCTCCGGCGGGCCATCCGCACTCACGCTCGGCTGGCTGATCGTCGGTGTCATGGTGCTTGCGGTGGCCCTGGCCATGGCCGAGGTGTGCTCCCGCTACCCGACCGCCGGCGGCCTCTACTACTGGGCCGGCCGACTGGCGAAGTCCAACAAGCGGCAGTGGGCCTGGTTCGTCGGCTGGTTCAACTTCATGGGCGAGGTCGCGGTGACCGCGGCGATCGACTTCGGCTGCGCGTCGACCTGGATGGCATTCGCCAACCTGATGGGCTGGGTCGAGGAGGTGACCCCGGCCAAGATCTTCGGCACCTTCGTGTTCATCATCATCGCTCACGCCCTGCTCAACACCTTCGGCGTCAAGCTGGTCGGCTTGCTGTCCAACATCTCCGCCTGGTGGCACGTTGCCGGCGTGCTGATCATCGTCGCGGTGCTCTGGATCCTGCCGGAGAAGCACCAGTCGGTGTCCTGGACGCTGACCGGCTTCCACAACGAGACCGGCTGGACCTTCCTGCCGTACGTCTTCCTGATGGGCCTGCTGATGGCGCAGTACACCTTCACCGGCTACGACGCTTCTGCCCACGTGTCGGAAGAAACCAAGAGGGCCTCGATCGCCGCACCGCGCGGAATCGTGATGAGCGTGCTGGTGTCACTGATCGGCGGCTTCATCCTGCTCTTCTCGATCACCGCCGCCGTCCAGGACGGGTCGGAGGAAGGCCTGACCACCCTCGCAGCCTCGGAGACCGGTCTGCCTCCGGCGCAGATCTTCCTCGACTCCATGGGTCCGGACGTGGCGAAGTTCCTGCTGTTCATCGTCTGCGTCGCCCAGTTCTTCTGCGGCATGGCCTCGGTGACGGCGAACTCCCGGATGACCTACGCCTTCTCCCGCGACAACGCCCTGCCGGGCTCGCGGATCTGGGCCAAGGTCAACCCCAAGACCGGTACGCCGACCAACTCGATCTGGCTGTGCGTCGCGCTGTCGATCCTGCTGGCCAGCCCGGCTCTGGTGAACCCTGTGGCCTACCTGGCGGTCACCTCCATCGCGATCATCGGCCTCTACATCGCCTACGTCGTCCCGGTTCTGTTACGCCGGCTGAACTCCAGCTTCGTTCCCGGACCGTGGAACCTCGGCCGGTACAGCGCCGTGATCGGCTGGGTGGCGGTCATCTGGGTCGCCTTCATCTGTGTGCTGTTCGTGCTGCCGCCGCTCTCTCCGATCACGCCGTCGAGCTTCAACTACGCTCCGGTCGCGGTCATCGTGGTGGTGCTCATCGCGGTGGTCTCCTGGATGGCCGGTGGCAAGACCCACTTCATGCAGGGAGCCCAGGACGAACACACCACCCGGGCCAAGTCCGAGGTGCTCAACGAGCAGTGACGTGACGGTCGACGTCGACCTGGCCGAGGCCGTTCTCGGAGCGGCCCGGGGCCGGCACGCCTTCGAGGACTGTGTCGAGCGGCTGGCCACCGCGATCCGGCTGGGCGTCTATCCCTACGGCAGCAGCCTGCCGCCGGAACGGGAGCTCGCCGTGCGGATGGGCGTCTCCCGGGCCACCCTGCGGGAGGCGATCGCCGCCCTGCGCTCGGCCCACATGGTGCGCACCACCCGCGGCCGGGGCGGAGGCACGGTGGTCGACCATCCGCCGACCACCCCGGGGGATTCCGCGCCACAGGCCCTGGCCGGGCGACGGGCCGAGCTGATGGACTCCTTGGTGTTCCGCCGGGTGGTCGAGCCGGGCGCGGCCTACCTTGCGGCGAGCATGGCGCTGTCCGGTGACCAGCGCCAGCTGTTGAGGTCGACTCTGGCGGCCGTTGAGCGCGCGGCCGACTCCGCCGAGCACCGCCAGGCCGACTCCCGGTTGCATCTGGCCATCGCCTCGCTGACCGGGTCTCCGTCGCTGATGGAGTCGGTCAGCAAGGTCCAGTCCGACCTGCACGACATGCTGGTGGCCATCCCGGTCCTGGCGGTCAACATCGAGCACTCCAACCGGCAGCACACCGACATCGTGGAGGCGATCCTGGGCGGCCACCCGGACCGAGCCCGGCGGTCGATGGAGGGCCACTGTGACGACACGGCCGCGTTGCTGAGAGGTTTGCTGGGGTGAGTGACCTGCGCAACGACCGCCACCTCAGCGTGTTCGACCTCCGGCGCCGGATCAACGAGGGCGACGTCGACACCGTCGTCGTCGCCTGCACCGACATGCAGGGCCGGCTGCAGGGCAAGCGGATGCACGGCGCGTACTTCGCCGACCACGTGCTCGAGCACGGTACCGAAGGCTGCAACTACCTGCTCGCGGTGGACATCGACATGAACACCGTGGACGGGTACGCGATCTCCTCGTGGGAGCGCGGCTACGGCGACCTGGAGTTCGTGCTCGACCCCCAGACCATCCGGCTGCTGCCGCACCAGCCGGGCGCAGCCATGGTGCAGTGTGACCTGGTCTGGCTCGACCACTCGCCGGTCCGCCAGTCGCCCCGGACGATCCTCAAGGACCAGCTGGCCAAGCTGGCCGACCGCGGTCTGGTTGCCCTGGCCGGCACCGAGCTGGAGTTCATCGCGTTCGAGACCAGCTACGCCGACGCCTGGAACAGCGGCTACCGCGACCTGGTGCCGGTCAACGCCTACAACGTGGACTACTCGATCCTGGGGGGCAGCCGGGCTGAGCCACTGCTGCGCGAGATCCGCAACGCCTGCTACGCCGCGGGCATGGATGTCGAGTCGGCCAAGGGCGAGTGCAACTTCGGCCAGCACGAGATCGGCTTCCTGTACGCCGACGCCCTGACCACCGCCGACAACCACGCGGTGTACAAGACGATGGCCAAGGAGATCGCCGCCTCGCAGGGCCGTTCGATCACGTTCATGGCCAAGTACAACGAGCGCGAGGGCAGCTCCTGCCACATCCACCTCTCGCTGCGCGGGGCTGACGGCTCGCTGGTGTTCGCGGACGGCGACGGGCGCAGCGCGCTCTACGACTCTTTCGTCGCCGGGCTGCTGGCCACGATGAACGACTTCACTCTGCTGTACGCGCCGAACATCAACTCCTACAAGCGGTTCGCTCCCGGCAGCTTCGCACCGACCACCATCGCCTGGGGCACGGACAACCGCACCTGCGCCCTGCGGTTGGTCGGCCACGGGCCGAGCGCCCGGCTGGAGAACCGGGTGCCCGGCGGCGACGTCAACCCCTACCTGGCGCTGGCCGCGATGATCGCCGGCGGCCTGCACGGCATCGAGCAGGATCTCGAGCTGGAGCCCGAGCTCGCCGGGAACGCCTATACGTCCGGGCGGCCGACGGTGCCGCGTACGCTCGCCGACGCTCGGGAGGCCTTCGCCCGCTCGGACGTCGCCCGGGCCGCCTTCGGTGACGACGTCGTCGACCACTACACCAACATGGCCGACGTCGAACGGGCGGCCTTCGGCGCCGCGGTCACCGACTGGGAGCTACGTCGCGGCTTCGAGCGGATGTGACCGATGACCACCGTGGTGATCAACCCGGCGACCGAGCAACCGGTCGCCGAGGTCGAGCTGGCCGATGAAGCCCAGACCGACGCGGCCATCGGGGTGGCCGAGCAGGCCTTTCCGGCCT
Source organism: uncultured Actinomycetota bacterium (assembly GCA_963711015.1). GTDB lineage: Bacteria > Actinomycetota > Actinomycetes > Propionibacteriales > Propionibacteriaceae > Microlunatus. Next base: position 22,899 of record CAVQCQ010000027.1, on the reverse strand, counting down.
GGCGTGCGATGGCTCCCGGTGAGCGGGCCCGGCTGGTCCGCCGCTTCGCCGCCTTGGTGGAGGAACACCGTGAGGAGCTGGCCGAGCTCGAGGTGCGCAACGCAGGCCACACCATCGGTGGCGCCCGGTGGGAAGCCGGCCATGTCGCCGACGTCCTGAACTACTACGCCGCTGCCCCAGAACGACTCTTCGGGCGGCAGATCCCGGTGCCGGGCGGAGTGGACATCACCTTCCGGGAGCCGCTCGGCGTGGTCGGGGTGATCGTGCCGTGGAACTTCCCGATGATGATCGCGAGCTGGGGCTTTGCACCGGCCCTGGCGGCTGGGAACACCGTGGTGCTCAAACCCGCCGAGCTGACTCCGCTGACGGCGCTTCGGCTGGCCGAGATCGGTCGGGAGGCGGGACTGGCCGAGGGTGTCTTCACCGTCATCCCCGGCCGCGGATCGGTGGTGGGAGAGCGATTCGTTCGCCATCCGAGCGTCCGCAAGATCTGCTTCACCGGTTCCACCGCAATCGGCAAGACGATCATGAAAGGCTGCGCGGACCAGGTGAAGCGGTGCACCCTGGAGCTCGGCGGCAAGAGCGCCAATGTGATCTTCGCCGACGCCGACATCGCCCAGGCGGCCGCGAGCGCACCGTACGCGGTGTTCGACAATGCCGGCCAGGACTGCTGCGCCAGGTCACGGATCCTGATCCAGGACGTGGTGCTGGACGAGTTCCTCGATCATCTCCAGCGAGCCGTGGTGGCCATGGTGGTGACCGATCCGGCCGACGAGCGCGCCGAGATGGGTCCGCTGATCTCGTCGGCCCAGCGGGCGAGCGTCCAGAGCTATCTCGACGAGGTCGAGGTCGCCTTCGCCGGCGATGCGCCGGCCGGACCGGGCTTCTGGTTGCCGCCCTCGGTCGTCCTGGCGGAGAGTCCGGAACAGCGGATCTGGCGCGAGGAGGTGTTCGGGCCGGTGGTCGCCGTCCTGCCGTTCGCCGATGAGGCCGAGGCGGTCGCGCTCGCCAACGACACGGACTACGGGCTGTCCGGGTCGATCTACACCACCGACCTCGGCCGGGCGCTGCGGGTGGCCCGCGGCATCCAGTCCGGCAACCTCAGTGTGAATTCGCACTCGTCTGTGCGTTACTGGACGCCGTTCGGTGGGTACAAGCAATCCGGACTCGGTCGGGAGCTCGGCCCTGATGCCCCGGACGCGTTCACCGAGGAGAAGAACGTGTTCTTCTCTGACGCCGGAGGTGGGACGTGAGCTCGCGGATGCAGGACCGGGTGGCGGTGATCACCGGGGGCTGCTCCGGAATCGGCCTGGCCAGCGCACGGCGGCTGGCCACGGAGGGGGCCCGCGTCGTGATCGGCGACGTGGACGAAGCCCATGGGCCCGGGGTCGCTGCGGAGCTCGACGGTTTGTTCGTGCGCACCGACGTCACGTGTGAGGACGACGTACGCAAGCTCTTCGCCGCCGCCCAGGCGACGTACGGGTCGGTCGATGTCGCCTTCAACAACGCCGGCATCTCCCCGCCCGAGGACGACTCCATCCTGCTCACCGAGCTGGACGCCTGGCGCCGGGTGCAGGAGGTCAACCTGACCAGTGTCTATCTCTGCTGTCGGGCAGCCCTGCCCTTGATGCTGGACCAAGGCCGAGGCTCGATCATCAACACTGCCTCCTTCGTCGCGGTGCTCGGCGCGGCTACGTCCCAGATCTCGTACACCGCCTCGAAGGGCGGCGTGCTGAGCCTCAGTCGGGAGCTCGGGGTGCAGTTCGCGCGCCAAGGCGTACGCGTCAATGCGCTCTGCCCGGGACCGGTGAACACGCCCCTGCTGGCTGAGCTGTTCGCCACCGACCCGGAGCGGGCCGAGCGCCGGCTGGTGCACATTCCGATGGGCCGGTTCGGCGAACCGGAGGAGATCGCCGATGCCGTGCTTTTCCTCGCCTCCGATGAGTCGAGCTTCATCACCGCGAGCACCTTCCTGGTCGACGGTGGAATCAGCGGCGCCTACGTCACCCCACTGTGAAAAACTGGCCGACATGACGGCGACCCGGGCTCAGGGATCTCGGCCGGTGATCGGACTGAGCACCTACCGTGAGCAGGCGGCGTGGACGGTCTGGCAGATGCCGGCCGACCTGCTGCCATCGGTCTACACCCGCTCGGTGGAGGCGGCCGGGGCGACCGTGGTGCTGCTCCCCCCGCAGACCGACGGCGCCGCGCAGCTGGTCTCCCGGCTGGACGGCATGATCATCACCGGCGGCGCCGATGTCGATCCCGATCGCTACGGCCAGCGACCCGACCCGCGTACGGTCCGGGTGCGGCGGGACCGGGACGCCTGGGAGATCGCCCTGCTCGATGCCGCGGACGAGGCCGGCCTGCCAACGCTGGGCATCTGCCGCGGCATGCAGCTGATGGCGGTGCGCGCCGGCGGGACACTCGAGCAGCATCTGCCCGACGTGGTCGGACACGACGAGCATGCACCGGACTCGAGCTCCTACGGCTGGACGGCGATCCGGACGGCGAAGAACTCCCTGGTCCGACGGCTGGTCGGGGACAACCTGCAGGTGAGCTGCCACCACCACCAGGCCGTGTTGCGGCATCCAGGCTTTCTGGTCACCGCCCGCGCCGCCGACGGCACCATCGAGGCCATGGAGGACCCGGAGCGGCCTTTCTGGCTGGGTGTGCAGTGGCACCCGGAGAGCGGGGACGACCACGGGCTCTTCCTGGGTCTGGTCGAGGCCGCCGCCCAGGACCGCGTCGACGCCTGACCCGACTTGTCAGCGTCTCTGCTGGCTAGGGCCGGCTCAGACGCTGACAGGTCGGAAGAAGGGCGTTCGGGGGTCTTATGTCAGTGGCACGTCTTAGCATTGCCGCGACCGTGGAAGGAACCGCGACCATGCAATACGACGAGATCGCCAGGCTCCAGGAGCAGCACCCGTCCTGGGCACTGCTGCGCTCTCGCCACGCGGCCTTGATCCTGTCCTTCATCAGTCGGGTCTTCCTCGAGGCCAACTCGGGCGCGCGGCCGGCCGCCGAGCTGGTCAATCTGCTCGACGACGAGCTCTATGCACTCAATCAGCGCCTCGGCTCCGAGACTTTCCCCCGCCTGGCGCAGGCCTATCTCGATGACTGGGCGGCACCCGAGCGCGGCTGGCTGCGCAAGTACTACCCGGCCGGCACCGACGAGCCGCACTTCGACCTGACGCCGCCGGTGGAAAAGGCGCTGCTCTGGCTGCAGGACCTGCGTCAGCGCGAGGTGGTTGGCACCGAGTCCCGACTGGGCACGCTGTTCGAGCTGCTTCGGCAGATGGTGTTCGGTGCCGATGAGGACCCGGAGCGCCGGCTGTCCGACCTCCGCCGTCGCCGGGCTGAGCTGGACGCGGAGATCGAGCGGGCCGAGCGGGGTGAGGTCGACCTGCTGGACCCACTGCAGCAGCGTGATCGCTACTACCAGTTCGCCCGCAACGCCCGCGAGCTGCTCGCCGACTTCCGCCAGGTCGAGGACAACTTCCGCGCCCTCGACCGCAGCCTCCGCGAGCAGATCGCCGGCTGGACCGGCTCGAAGGGCGAGCTGCTGGACGACGTAGTCGACAACCGGCGCTCGATCGGCGAGTCGGACCAGGGCCGCAGCTTCCAGGCGCTCAACGACTTCCTGCTCTCGGCGGAGCGCCAGGCCGAGCTGACCGATCTGCTCGCCCGGCTGTGCCGGATCGAGGCGATCTCCGCCCCGGACCGTCGGCTCGCCACCGTGCACTACGACTGGATCGAGGCGGGGGAGCGGACCCAGCAGACCGTCCGACTCCTCTCCGAGCAGCTGCGCCGGTTCCTCGACGACCAGGTCTGGCTGGACAACCGCCGGGTGTTCGAGCTCCTGCGTGGCATCGAGGCGCACGCCCTGGCCGTCCGCGACCACGGCGATGACCGAACCAAACCGGGCATGGAGATCGACACCGCTTCCATCGAGCTCGGCTTGCCGTTCGAGCGGCCGCTCTACACCCCGCAGTCGCCGCCCATGATTGAGTCCCGCGACGTAACCCTCGGCGAAGAAGGTCTGGACACCGACATCCTCTACGGGCAGATCCACGTCGACCTGGACGAGCTGGGCCGGACCGTACGCGGGGCACTCCTCGACCACGACCAGGTCGGGTTGACCGAGCTGGTCGAGGACCGTCCCCTAGAGCAGGGCCTGGCGGAGCTCATCGGCTACCTCTCGCTGACCGACCCCGCGTACGCGGTGGTCTTCGACGAGCAGCACCGGACCGAGATCGGCTGGGACGACGAGGCCGACGAGACGGTACGGCGTACGGCCGACCTCCCCACGGTGAGCTTCGCCCGGTCCGGAGAGAGTGCGCCGTGACCAGCCTCAGTCCGGAGCGCACCGAGCTTTCCCCCGTACTGGTCGCTCTGCTGAAGGGCGTGGTCTACCGCGATACCGCGGAGGCCGTCTGGGCGTACCTCCTCGCCCTCCGGGTGCCGGTCAGCGACTACGTGGCGGTGCTCGGTCTCAGCCTGGTGGTGGACGAGACCGAGGGGTACGCGTTCCTGCGCAGCCGCGACGACCCCGACCAGCCCGAGCTGCCGCGGCTGGTGGCCCGGCGCTCCCTCTCCTTCCCGGTCAGCCTCCTGCTCGCCCTGCTACGCAAGAAGCTGGCCGAGTTCGACGCGGTCAGCGCCGAGACCCGGCTGGTGCTGAGCCGCGAGCAAATCGTCGAGATGGTCCGCATCTTCCTTCCCGAGTCGAGTAACCAGACCCGACTGATCGCCCAGATCGACACCCATCTCAGCAAGGTCGTCGACCTCGGCTTCCTGCGCCGGCTGCGCGGCAGCGACGACCAGTACGAGGTGCGCAGGATCATCAAGGCCTTCGTGGACGGCCAGTGGCTGGCCGACTTCGAGCAGCGGCTGGCGACTTACCGCGCCGAACTCACCGATCGGGAGGACAGCTCATGACGGACGGCCTGTTCTCCGCCGTCGAGGTGAATGACCAGCTCGGCGACCGGCTGCCCGGGACCCGGCTGCAACGCACTGAGGTGTGGAACTGGGGCACCTTCGGCGATCGGGTCTGGGCGCTCGACCTCGGCGGCCGCAATACCTTGCTGACCGGTGACATCGGATCGGGCAAGTCGACGCTGGTCGATGCCCTGACCACCCTGCTTCTGCCGGCGCACAAGATCGCCTACAACAAGGCTTCCGGCGCCGACACCCGGGAACGGGACCTCCGCTCGTACGTGCTCGGCTTCTACAAGTCCGAGCGCAACGAGACCACGGGTGCGACTAAACCGGTCGCCCTCCGCGGCGTACGCGACTATTCGGTCCTGCTCGGCGTGTTCCACAACGCCGACTTCAACACGACCGTCACGCTGGCCCAGGTCTTCTGGAGCCGCGACGTCAATGCCGGCCAGCCGGTCCGGTTCTTCGTCGTGGCCGAGGGGTCGCTGTCGATCGCCGAGCACTTCAGCGACTTCGGTCCTGACCCGGCGCAGCTGCGCAAGCGACTCCGCGCCCAGGGCGCGGAGGTATTCGACGGGTTCCCCGACTACGGCAAGGCGTTCCGCCGCCGCCTCGGCATCGACACCGAGCAGGCGATGGAGCTGTTCGGCCAGACGGTCTCGATGAAGGCGGTCGACAACCTCAACGGCTTCGTCCGCCAGCACATGCTGGAGCCGTTCGACGTACGGGCCCGGCTGGATGCGTTGGTCGGCCACTTCGAGGACCTGGTCCGCGCGCACGAGGCGGTGCTCCGGGCCCGGGCGCAGCTCGACATGCTGCAGCCGCTGATCGGCGATCTCGACGAGCACGCGGCCCTCTCCCGCCAGCTCTCCGACCTGATAGCCCAGCGCGACGCGCTGCCGTTCTTCCTCGCCGATCGGCGCCGCGGCCTGCTGGAGGTCGAGCTGGTCGCGATCGACGAGCAGGTACGCGGCCTCGAGGCCGACCGGCAGCGCGCAGAGGCCGAGTGTGATCGGCTGAGGGAGGCCGAAATGGACCTCGGTCGGCAGATCTCTGGGCACGGCGGTGATCGGATCGAGGCGCTGGCCAGGGAAATCGAACGGCTCGAGCAGCAGCGCGACGACCGGCGGCAGCGCTTCGCCCGCCTCAACGAGCTGTTGGTGGCCGCCCGCCTCGACCGGATCGATGACGTCGCGGAGTTGCCCCGCGCCCACCGGGACGCCGACGCGGCCACTGCGCAGACCGAGCTTGCCCAGGCCGAGGCCCAGAATGCCCTGACCGAGCTCCGGGTCGGGCTGCGCGATGTCGGCCAGGAGAAGGACGACATCGAGGCCGAGCTGCGCAGCCTGCAGGGTCGGACCTCCAACCTGCCCGAGCAGGTGGTGCGGGTGCGGGACGCCCTCTGCCGGGACCTCGGACGCTCTGCGGATGACCTGCCGTTCGCCGGCGAGCTGATCCAGGTGGCAGCCGACCGTCAGGAGTGGGAGGGCGCCGCCGAACGCGTGCTGCGGGGCTTCGGCCTGTCGCTGCTGGTTCCGAACGGCGCCTACGACGCCGTCCGGCGCTGGGTGGACGCGCGCCACCTGGGGACCAAGATCGTCTACTTCCGGGTGCCGGAGCGGGTGGCCCCCCGGCCGTCCAGGGCGCGCGAGCCCGGCCTGCACCTGGTCGACTGCCTGGAGATCGCCGAGGACGCGGCGTACGCGGGGTGGCTGCGCGCCGAGTTGGAGCGCCGGGCCGACCACCGCTGCGTCGAGGACGTCACTGGCTTCGCCATCGCGCGGCGGGCGGTAACCCGGGCCGGCCAGGTCAAGGACGTGGACCGGCACGAGAAGGACGACCGGCGTCGGGTGGACGACCGGCGCTTCTTCGTCCTGGGCTGGTCGAACCAGGCCAAGATCGACGTGCTGCTGGACGAGGTCGGCCGGCTGAAGCGCCGGCTGGACGCTGCGGTGGCCAAGGTCGACCAGGGACAGCAAACGCTGCGGTCTCTCGAGGCGCGCCGCGCTGCCCTCACCGGGCTGCGCGAATATCGCCAGGGGACCGACCTGGACTGGCGGCTCAGCGTCCGCCAGATCGCTGCCGCCGAGGCCGACCAGCGGGAGATCGAGGCGTCGTCGGATGTGCTGCGCGCGCTTGCCGCGCAGCGGGAGGCCACCCGGGCGAAGCTCCGGGCGTCGGACGAGATCCGCGCCGGGCTGGAACGCGACCTCGGCAAGATCGAGACGCTGCGTGATCAGGCTCAGGCCGCCCTGGCCGAGATCGCGGCCATGCTGGCCGACCGGCCGGAGGACCCGTCGGCCCGGGGCTGGTTCGAGGCCATCGCCGAACGGGCCGCGGACGCGCTCGCCGGTGTGCGTACGGCGGCTGAGGTCGAGCGCATGGCCGCCGGGCTCACGCAGGACTGGACCCGCCGGATCGAGCAGCTGGGCTCGCGACGGCACGGGACGGAGCAGCGGGCGATCAAGAAGATGGCCGAGTTCCGCGCCGCGCATCCCGCGGAGACGGCCGAGCTCGACGACTCCCTCGGCTCCGGTCGGGAGTACCGCAACCTGCACGAACGGGTACGCCGGGACGACCTGCCGCGGTTTGAGGTCCAGTTCAAGGAGTACCTCAACACCAACACGATCAACGATATCGCGACCTTCGCCGCACAGTTGAACAAGCAGCGCGAGCTGATCCAGAGCCGGGTGGCGTCGATCAATGACTCACTGACGGCCATCGACTACAACCGGGACCGCTACATTCGGCTGCTCGCCGAGCGAAGCCCGAACACCGAGATCCGCGACTTTCAGAACGACCTCCGCGCCTGCACCGACCACGTCATCGGGGTCGCCGCCGAGCAGTACTCGGAGCAGCGGTTCCTGCAGGTCAAGCGGCTGGTCGACCGGTTCAAGGGTCGGGAGGGCCTGGTCGAGGCCGACCGCGCCTGGACCCGGCGGGTGACCGACGTCCGCAACTGGTTCGTCTTCTCCGCGTCGGAGCGCTGGCGGCACGACGACTCCGAGCATGAGAGCTACACGGATTCCGGCGGCAAGTCCGGGCGGCCAGAAGGAGAAGCTCGCCTACACGATCCTGGCCGCGTCGCTGGCGTACCAGTTTCGCCTCGACTGGGGCGTCGGCCAGTCCCGCGCGTTCCGGTTCGTGGTGATCGACGAGGCGTTTAGCCGGGGCTCGGAGGAGTCGACCCGTTACGCCCTGCGGCTGTTCACAAAGCTCGGGCTGCAACTGATGATCGTCACCCCGCTGCAGAAGATCCACGTGATCGAGCCGCACGTGTCCACGGTCGGGTTCGTGGACAACCCCAGCGGCGCGCGGTCCCGACTGCAAGGGCTGACGATCACCGAGTTCCGGCGCAGCCTCGCCGAGCACCGCGCGGGTGGCCGGACGTCCGGTGCGGTTCCGTGAGCGGGTGGACGACCGCCGCTGATCTGCGCACCGTGCTGGCCCGCCGATGGCGTACTGGGACGATCTTGACCGCGTACGCCGAGGGGGCGCCCTTCTCGCCCTTCGCGCTGCCGATCACCCGGCCGCGGGACGTTGACCTGCTGGAGCGGCGGGACGAGGTCAACGCCTGGTTGCGCTCCCTGAACCAGGCCTGCGTGGGCACGGCTCGCCGCTCGGGGTTGCGGATCGAGTCGACCCCGGTGACCGGCCGGCGGGTGGGCCGCAACGAGCTTCCACGCCGGGTCTGGGTAGATTCCCTGTCCGCGCTCACCGGCTGGCTCGGAGTGGCCGACGAGGTGGTCGAGCTGGACCGGCTGCTGGAGCTGGCCCGGGCGATGGCCCCCGGACTGGCGGACTGGGCGGCGGCGCATCCGCGACTCGTGTTGGAGCAGGCGGCGATCTGGCCACGGTTGCTGGCCACGGTCGCCTGGATCCACGCTCATGATCAACATCTGTATCTGCGGCAGGTGGACGTGCCGGGCGTGGACACCAAGTTCATCGAGCGGAACCGGCTGCTGCTGGGTCGCCTGCTGGACCAGGTGCTGCCGGCCGCGCGGATTGACGACCGGTTCACCGCAAGCGACTTCGCGGCGCGTTACCGATTTCGCCGGCGGCCCGCGTACACGCGGCTCCGCAGCCTCGGCGATCCCGGTCTGCTCCCTGGCGGGCTGTCGGAGCTGACCATGCGCACCGAGGATCTGGCCCGGCTCGACATGCCCGTCGGTGAGGTGATCATGGTCGAGAACGACATCAGCTTCCTCGCCCTGCCCGACCGTCCGGATGCGGTGGCGATCTTTGGGGCCGGGTTTGCCCTCGGCTCAGTGGCCGGGCTGACCTGGCTACCCGGTAAGACGATCATCTACTGGGGAGACATCGACACCTACGGATTTTCAATCCTGAACCGGCTGCGAGCGAACTATCCCCATGTGCGGTCAATGCTGATGGACACTGAGACCATGCTCGCCCACCGTGAGCAGTGGGTGGACGAGGAGAAGCCGACCGACCAAGTCCTGCCGCACCTGACCATGATCGAGGCTGAGCTGTATCGAGACCTGGTCGAGGACCGGTACGGACACCATGTTCGTCTTGAGCAAGAGCGGATCAGCTACGCCAGGGTTGTGGCCGCGGTCAACCATGCCGCCGACGTGCAGGCATGATACTTGGGCGACTCAGCGGTCGTCATACTCCGCTACACTGCAGAGTATGACGACCGCGCGAGTGACGATCACACTGCCGGAGGATCTTCATGCCACCGCACAGCAGGCGGCAGAGGCGGCTGGGCTGCCGTTCTCGACGGTGGTTGCCGAAGCTCTGTCCGCTTGGACCCGGGGCCGGCTGGTCGACGAGTGGTTGGCCGAGCATCAGGCAGCTCACGGCGAGTTCGACGAGGAAGAGCTGCGGGCGCTGGCCAAGGAGACCGGAGTGCCGTACGTGCCACCACGATCAAGCCGGCCCGCCGCATGAGGCTCGTTCTCGACGCCGGCGCATTGATCGGGATCGAGCGCGATGACCGTAAGGTTGCCGGTCTGATCGAGTTGGGCCGCCGCGCGGGCGCCAGTCTGATCACGGTCGCCCCGGTCGTCGGCCAGGTGTGGCGCGGCGGATCGCGGCAGGCCAGGCTCGCCCGAAAGCTTCCCATGATCGATGTGCGGCCGACAAGCCTGACTGATGCGCAGACGGCCGGTGTGTTGCTGGGTGAGTCGGGCAGCAATGACGTGGTTGATGCCCTCTTGGCTGAGTGTGTTCTTCCTGGAGATCAAGTCTTCACGAGCGATTCCGCTGATCTTAGTTTCCTGCTCTCGACGCGTGAGGTCGCAGCGCTGGTCGTATGCGTCTGACCAGACTCCCTCAGAGTGATTCCTCCGGATCGACGAGCCGGAGCGCGGGGTCGTCGACCGCGAAGGTCCGGACCGGGCCGGGCGGGGTGTCGCGAGTCTCGAAGCGTACGGTGACGCGCCCGAGGCCGGAACCCCAGACCCAGCCGCGACCATGATCATCATGGACGACATCGGCGCCCGGGCGCCAGGTCGGCGGTCCGGCCGGCGTCGACTCGAGATGATCATGGACCACCACGTCGTCCGGCGTCTCCACCTCGGACTCGTCGCCGAACAGCTCCTCCTGCCGGAGCTCGGTCAGTCCCGACACCCCCACCCCGAGCAGGCGTACGCCGCCCGCCACGTTGACCGCCGTCAGCAAGGAGGTTGCCACCGAGCCGATCAGCTCCGCGCCGTCGGTGGCGCTGCGCAGGGTCCGCGAGCGGGTGAAGGTGGAGAAGTCCGGCAGCCGGACCTTGATCGAGACTGTACGCGCGAACAGGCCGGCGGCGGCGAGCCGCCCCGCGACCTGGACCGCGTCCCGTCGCAGGATGGCGGTCAGCTCCGCCCGATCGGTGACGTCGTGCTCGAAGGTGTCCTCCACCGAGATCGACTTGGTCTCCCGATCCGGCTCGACGGGCCGGTCGTCCCGCGCGTACGCGAGCTCGACCAAGGCCGAAGCGTGCGCCCGGCCGATCAGCTGCGCGAGCTCGTCCAGCGAGAAGCCCTGCAGGTCGGCGACGGTGCGGATGCCGATCCGCAGCAGCCGCTCGCGGGTCACGGGGCCCACGCCGGGAATGACGCCCACGCTCATCGGACCGAGGAGAGCGACCTCCGAGCCCGGCTCGACCACCACACTGCCGTCGGGCTTGCCGAGCTCACTGGCCACCTTGGCCATGAACTTCGACGTCGCCGCGCCGACGGACGCGGTGAGCCCGCCGGTCGCCGCCGCGACGTCGGCCTTGAGGTCTCCGATCAGTGTCCGCAGCCCGGCCGGGCGAGACGTCGACCGGCCGCCGCGCCGCCTTCAGGTCGAGGAACGCCTCGTCCAGCGACAGCGGCTCGACCAGTGGCGACAGCTCTCGCAGGATCGTCATGACCTGCGTACTGGCGATCCGATACGCCCCGAACCGGCCGGCCAGGAACGCAGCGTGCGGGCACCGGCGGCGCGCCTCCGACGCCGGCATCGCCGAGCGCACGCCGAAGACCCGAGCCTCGTACGACGCGGTCGCCACCACGCCGCGGGCACCGATACCGCCGACGACGACGGGTTTGCCGCGTAACGACGGCTTGTCCCGCTGCTCCACCGAGGCGTAGAAGGCGTCGAGATCCAGGTGCAGGATCGAAGCCTCACGTCGCACCGCCCCATTCTGCTGGGCCCTTCGACGGGCTCAGGGCGCAGTGGTCGCGCGTCGCCCGCCGATCGCGGCCAGCACTGCGTCGGCGTCACGGCCCTTCATCCGAGTCATCGAGCGAGCCACCGAGGAGTACTCCACGGTGATCGCCGCGCCGTCGTGGTTGGCGTTGAACCACTGGGTCATGGTGCCGTGGCAGGTCTCCACCGCAGGTCAGCGGCTTCTTCGGCAGGTCGAGGCCGTCCGCCAGCCGGTTCATCAGGCCTTTGTCCTTGACACCGTCGGAGTCCACGGCGTTGAGCGGCTGGTGCCAGGAGACCAGATACTCCGGATCCACCCGGTCCAGGAACTTCATGATCACCCGGGTCTCCTTGGCCGAGGCCGCCTTCGGCCCGGAGTTGGCCCGGCGAACCCAGCTGGTCGGGAAGTTGCGGTTCAGGTCGACGTGCCCGGACAGCCAGCGCCGGTCCTTGGCCAGCCCGTCGGGGTTGAGGACCGGCACCACCCACAGGTCGACGCCGGTGATCTTGCGGCCCTCCAGCAGGCCACGGGCGACGTACTGGCCGAAGTTCTCCTCGCCATGCATGGTGGCCACCACCATCACCACCGGCTTGCCGGGCTCGCCGGCCCGATAGGCCACGATCGCCCGGTCGCCGGCCGACCGACCGATGGTCTCCTTGTGGTACCAGGTCCGGGGGCCCGTCGCCGCCTTCACCGCCTTGTCGATCGCGGCTCATCGTCTTGGCGTTGAGCTTGCCGGTGTCGGACAGGTCGTACTTGCGCTGCACCCGCTTGATCGCGGCCTTGGTCTGGCTGCCCGAAGCTGCCGCCGTTCAGCTCCGCCTTGAGGTAGCCCGCCGCGATCAGCTTGTTCTGTACCGCCCGGACCTTGCTGCCGCTCTGGCCGTACTTCGGATAGCTGGCCGCGTCCGCCGGGCTCGTCGGCACGGCCAGCGCCAGGCCGACGATGAGCAGGATCAGCATCAGGGCGCGGGCGAAACGCCGCGGCGGGGCCAGTGTCATGGTCGTCCTTCGTATCAGCCCCGAGCTGGGCAGTATCACCGGGTGCGGCCGACGGCGCAACCCGATCCGGCTAGGTTTGGTACTTCGGGGCTCGGTGCCGAGCGGAGAAATCGGGGTACGAGGGACGACGTGAGTGAAACAGCTGAGGTGTTCATGGAGATGTGGCCGGGCCGGCCGTACCCGCTTGGGGGCGACATACGACGGCGCGGGGGTCAACTTCGCGCTGTTCTCCGAGATCGCCGACTGCGTCGAGCTCTGCTTGATCGACGACAACGGCCAGGAGACCCGGCTCGAGCTGCTCGAGGTCGACGGCTACGTCTGGCACGCGTACCTGCCCCGGATCCAGCCCGGCCAGCGGTACGGCTACCGGGTGCACGGCCCGTACGACCCGGCCTCCGGGCATCGGTGCAACCCGGCCAAGCTGCTGCTCGACCCGTACGCCAAGGCGATCGACGGGCAGATCGACGGTCGACGAGTCGCTGTACTCCTACCGCTTCGGCGACGGCACCCGGTTCAATGACGACGACTCGCTCGGGCACACGATGATGTCCGTGGTCACCACCCCCTTCTTCGACTGGGGCCAGGACCGGCCGCCCGGCCATCAGTACCACGAGAGCGTCATCTACGAGATGCACGTCAAGGGCCTGACCATGACCCACCCGGGTATCCCCGAGGAGCTGCGCGGGACGTACGCCGCGGTCGCCCACCCGGCGATCCTCGACCACCTCACCTCGCTCGGCGTCACCGCCGTCGAGCTGCTGCCGGTGCACCAGTTCGTCAACGACCCCCACCTGGTCGACCAGGGCCTGTCCAACTACTGGGGCTACAACACCATCGGCTTCCTGGCCCCGCACAACGGCTACGCCAGCAACCTGGCGGCCGGTCAGCACATGCTCGAGTTCAAGGCCATGGTGAAGGCGCTGCACGCCGCCAACATCGAGGTGATCTTGGATGTGGTCTACAACCACACGGCCGAGGGCAACGAGATGGGACCGACGCTGTCCTTCCGGGGCATCGACAACGCGGCGTACTACCGGCTGGTCGACTCCAACAAGCAGCACTACTACGACACGACCGGCACCGGCAACAGCCTGCTGATGCGCCACCCGCACGTGCTGCAGCTGATCATGGACTCGCTGCGCTACTGGGTGCTGGACATGCACGTCGACGGGTTCCGGTTCGACCTCGCGGCGACGCTGGCCCGCCAGTTCCACGAGGTCGACAAGCTGTCGGCGTTCTTCGACATCATCCAGCAGGACCCGGTGATCTCCCAGGTCAAGCTCATCGCCGAGCCCTGGGACCTCGGTGACGGCGGCTACCAGGTGGGCAACTTCCCGCCGCTGTGGACGGAGTGGAACGGCAAGTACCGCGACACGGTGCGCGACTACTGGCGCGGCGAGCCGGCATCGCTGGCCGAGTTCGCGTCACGGATCAGCGGCTCGAGCGACCTGTACGCGCACTCCGACCGGCGCCCGACCGCCTCAGTCAACTTCGTGGTCGCGCACGACGGCTTCACCCTGCGCGACCTGGTCTCCTACGAGTCCAAGCACAACGAGGCCAACGGCGAGAACAACAACGACGGCGAGAGCCACAACCGGTCCTGGAACTGCGGCGTCGAAGGGGAGACCGACGACCCGGCGATCAATGCCCTCCGGCTGCAGCAGCAGCGGAACTTCATCACCACGCTGATGGTCAGCCAGGGCGTACCGATGCTGGCCCACGGCGACGAGCTCGGCCGCACCCAGCAGGGCAACAACAACGTCTATGCCCAGGACAACGAGCTGTCCTGGGTCAACTGGGATCTCGACGCCGACGCGAAGGAGCTGCTCGCCTTCACCTCGGCCGCCATCGCGCTGCGCAAGGCCCACCCGGTGCTGCGCCGGCGCCGGTTCTTCGCCGGCGACGCCCGCGCACGGGGGCCGCAGCCCGGTCGGTGACATCGAGTGGCTGAAGACGGACGGCTCGTTGATGGACGAGAACACCTGGAACTCCGGCTTCGTCCGCAGTCTGATGGTCTTCCTCAACGGCGACGCCATCCCCGAGCTCGACCTGATCGGCCGGCGGGTGGTCGATGATCATTTCCTGATGCTGTTCAACGCCCACTTCGACGCGATCACGTTCACCATGCCGCCGAAGGCGTTCGGCAACGACTGGCAGATCCGGCTGGACACCGCGACCGGAGCGGTCGATCCCGTCGGCGCGAAGCCGTGGCGGGCCGGAGCAAGCACGCGGTCCCGGGTCACTCGATGGTGGTGCTGTCCACCACGGTGGTCCCCGAGGAGGAGCGGCAGGCGGCGGAGTCGCGCGCGATGCAGGCGATCACGACGACGGTGAAGTCCTCCCAGAGCTAGAGTCCCTGTCGTGACCACAGTTCCTGATCTTGCCCTGAACAACGGCCAGACCATCCCGCAGCTCGGCTTCGGGGTGTTCCAGATCGACCCGGACGAAACAGCGGAAGCCGTGCAGCGCGCGCTGGAGGTCGGCTACCGGCACATCGACACCGCTGAGATGTACCGGAACGAGAAGGGCGTCGGCGAGGGCGTACGCGCCTCCGGGCTGGACCGCAGCGAGGTCTTCATCACCAGCAAGCTGCAGCAACGCCGCACACCGGCCCGACGATGCGCGCGCGGCCTTCGACGGCACGCTGGCCGCGCTTGGGTCCGACTACGTCGACCTGTTCTTGATCCACTGGCCGCTGCCGACGCTCTACGACGGCGACTTCGTCTCGACCTGGCAGACGCTGGAGGAGTTCTACCGCGACGGACGGGCCCGCTCGATCGGCGTGTCGAACTTCCAGGTCGCCGCACCTGCGCCGGCTGGCGGCCGAGACCGAGGTAGTTCCTGCGGTCAACCAGATCGAGGTGCACCCGTACTTCACCAACGACGAGGTACGTGCGTACGGCGCCGAGCACGGGATCCTGACCGAGGCCTGGTCGCCGATCGCCCAGGGCCGGGTGCTGGACGACCCGACGATCACCGCCATCGCGGAGCGGGTGGGCAAGAGCCCGGCCCAGGTCACGCTGCGCTGGCACATCCAGCGCGGCGACATCGTCTTCCCGAAGTCGGTCACGCCGTCGCGGATCGCAGGAGAACTTCGAGATCTTCGACGTCGAGCTGGACGACGACGACATGACCGCCATCAGTGCGCTGGACAAGGGCGAGGAGGGCCGTACGGGCGCGAACCCGGACGAGTTCGCTCACATCCCGCGCTAGTCAGCGACGCCCGCCGACGATGCGCCTGCCTCGCGCTCGCCGAGTGGGCGGACAGTGCCGGCGATCATGGCGGCGAGAGCCAGCAGGCCGGCGGTGACCGTGAGAGCGCGGAGCACGCCGAGCTCGTCGCCCAGAAAGCCGACCAGCGGCGGTCCGGCGAGGAAGGCCGTGTAGCCGATCGAGGCGACCACGCTGACCCGGGCCGCGGACATCTGCGGTTCGTCGGCGGCGGCGCTCATCCCGACCGGGAACCCGAGGGCCGTGCCGAGGCCCCAGAGCGCCGCGCCGGCCATCGCGACCCCGATGAACTGGCCGAAGACCACCAGCAGCAGGCCGACCAGCGCGACCAGCGCCGAGGCCCGCACCACCGAGACCCGGCCGAACCGGTCGATCAGACCCGGCCCGAACCACCGGCCCAGGGTCATCGCGGCGAGGAAGATCGCGAAGGTCAGCGGTCCGATCACCGCAGCCGCTGCGTAACCATCGATCATGGCGATGGCGAGCCAGTCGTTCCCCGTGCCCTCGGTGAACGCCATGCAGAGCACGAACAGCCCGATCAGCAGCGTGCGCGGCTCTTTCCAGGCGGTCAGCGGGTGCGGCGGCCGATCGGCCGGGTCGGCGGCTTCCTGGTGCTTCTCGGCGGTGCGCGGCAGGAAACCGCGCAGCGCGCTGGCCGGGACGACCGCCGCCGCGATCGC
The DNA here is from genome assembly GCA_963711015.1 of uncultured Actinomycetota bacterium. Taxonomy (GTDB): domain Bacteria; phylum Actinomycetota; class Actinomycetes; order Propionibacteriales; family Propionibacteriaceae; genus Microlunatus. Next base: position 6,408 of record CAVQCQ010000027.1, on the reverse strand, counting down.
CGCCACCACCAGCAGATGCACCGTCACCGGCAGGTCGAGGGCGACCATCGCCGGCGCCGCCGAGGGCGCCCGCGACCGTGCCGACGCTGAAGCCCGCATGGAACTTCGGCATGATCGCCCGGCCCAGCCGCTGCTCGACCGCCGCGCCCTCGACGTTCATCGCCACGTCCCAGGTGCCGTTGCCGAACCCGATCAGGAACAGCCCGGCCACCACCGGCGTCACCCCGACCCGGTAGCCGAGGGCGAGCACGACCAGGCCGACGCAGAGCAGGCCGGCCATGATCGCGGTGCACGCGCGCGGCCCCGATGCGATTCACCACGATGCCGGCCAGCGGCATCGCGATGATCGAACCAGCGGCCACCGAGAGCAGGATCAGCCCCAGCTGCGACGGGCTCGCCGACAGCGCATCGCGGATCTGCGGGATCCGGGACGCCCAGCTGGCGAAGGAGAAGCCGCTGCCGACGAACGCCACGTAGACCGCGTTGCGAGCAGTGAGACCGACCCGGTCGGTGGTGAAGGTGTCCGTCATGTCGAGCGCGACGCTATCTGGCCGCGATCGCCATGCCAGCAGCGAGCTGCGCGACGTGGTGCCGCTCGCCGAGGCGACGCGGACGTGGTTCGCGATCTCGCTGCAGACCTTCGGCGGTCCGGCGGGGCAGATCGCGGTGATGCAGCACAAGCTGGTGGAGCAGAAGCGCTGGCTGAGCCAGCAGCGGTTCCTGCACGCGCTGAACTACTGCATGCTGCTGCCCGGTCCGGAGGCGCAGCAGCTGGCGATCTACACCGGGTGGCTGCTCAACGGCACTCCGGGGCGGGCTGATCGCCGGCTCGCTGTTCGTGCTGCCGGGATTCCTCGCGCTGCTCGCGTTGTCGGCGATCTACATCGGCTTCGGCGACACGACCCTGGTCACCTCGATCTTCGCCGGTCTGGCGCCGGCGGTGATCGCGGTCGTGATCCAGGCCGTGCACCGGGTGGCCAAACGCTCGCTGACCCATCCGTTCCTGATCGGGCTCGCCGTGGTGGCCTTCGTCGCGATCAGCTTCTTCGCGGTGCCCTTCCCGGTCGTGGTGCTCGGCGCCGGCCTGCTGGGTTGGCTCGGCAGTCGACGGATCGCCGCTCTGCGGCGCACTGCCGGGCACGCCGGGCAATCCGCCGGGCCCGCCGCCGCTCATCAGCGACGACGCCCTGCACCACGACCTTCCGTCCGCCCGCCGGTTCCTTCTCGTGCTCGGGATCGGTCTGATCCTCTGGACGATCCCGCTGGCTGGGGGCGGCGCTCGTGGCGGACTCGACGCCGGTGTTCCTCGACCAAGGGTTGTTCTTCTCCGGCGCCGCCCTGGTGACCTTCGGCGGCGCGTACGCGGTGCTGGCCTACGTCGCCCAGCAGGCGGTGGAGGTCTACGGCTGGCTGGCGCCCGGGGAGATGGTGCGTGGCCTGGCCCTGGCGGAGACCACCCCCGGTCCGTTGATCATGGTCGTCCAGTTCGTGGCCTTCGTCGGCGCCTACCGCAACCCCGGCGCGCTGGACCCGTGGCTGGCGGCGGTGCTGGCCTCGCTGCTGACCGTCTGGGTCACGTTCGTGCCCTGCTTCCTGTTCATCTTCCTGGGTGCCCCCTATGTCGAGCGGCTTCGCCACAACCGGCACCTCACCGCCGCTCTGAACGGCATCACGGCTGCCGTCGTCGGCGTGATCGCCAGCCTCGCCCTCTACTTCGCCCTGCACACGCTCTTCACCACGACGGTCCCCGTCGCGGCCGGTCCGCTGGCGTTCGAGATTCCGGTGCTGACCAGTCTCGACCTGCTCTCGGTGATCATCACGGCGGTCGCGCTCGTCCTGATCTTCTGGCGGCGCTGGAGTCCGTTGCGCACCATCGGCGCCTGCGCGGCACTCGGTGCAATTATCGGCGTCGTCCAGCTGCTCGCCTGAAGTCCGGGCGACGGAAACGCGTCGCGAACTCGTTACGTCAAGACCGTCCCGCTCCTCGGCACCGTCCGGCTAGGGTGAGCGCATTCTGGGTCGGCCAGCGAGGAGGCGCCGTGGAACCGATCGACTGGTCACGGGAGTGGCTGACCAGCTTGCTGTGGGTCGCGAAGGTCTACGGGCTGACCCTCGTGATCTTCGTCGTGGTGGGCTGGCTGCTGGCCACCCGGACCAAGTGGGGACGACAGTTCTGGCGGCTGTCGGGCATGTACTTCATCCCGTACCGCCGCGACTGGCTCAGCCTGGCGGCCGATCCTGACCGTCGCGTTGCTGCTGCTCTTCACCGTGATCTCGGTCCGGATCGACGTCATCCTCTCCTTCAACGGCAACGCCCTGATCACGGCGTTGCAGGAGCAGGACCAGCCGACCTTCTGGGCCTCGATCCTGCGGTTCAGCATCATCGTGACCTTCAACCTGGTGCTGGTCCTGGTCAACTTCTACATCGCGCAGGCGCAGATCATCCACTGGCGCCTGTGGTTGAACCAGCGGATGGTGGGGGACTGGCTGAACGGGTCGGCGTACCACCGCGGCCGGTTCGTCGCCCAGCCGATCGACAACCCGGACCAGCGCATCCAGCAGGACGTCACCTCCTTCGCCGGTGACTCCCAGGATCTGGCGCTGGGCATGGTGTCGTCGATGATCACCCTGGTCTCCTTCACGATCATCCTGTGGGGCCTGTCCGGTCCGCTGGAGATCGGCGGGGTGACCATCCCGCGGGCGATGGTGTTCATCGCCTATCTCTACGTGATCATCGCGACGGTGGTCGCGTTCTGGATCGGCCGGCCGCTGATCCGGCTCAACTTCCTCAACGAGCTGCTGACTGCGTCCTACCGCTACTCGCTGGTCCGGGTCCGGGAGAACTCGGAGAACATCGCGTTCTACGGCGGTGAGCAGGTGGAGAACGCCGGCCTGATGGCCCGCTTCGGTGCGGTGATCCGCAACACCTGGGCCATCGTGTTCCGCAGCCTCAAGTTCCAGGGCTTCAACTTCGTGGTCAACCAGGCCGCGGTGGTCTTCCCCTACATCATCCAGGCCCCGCGCTACTTCGCCGGGCAGATCAGCCTCGGCGACGTGACGCAGACCGCGCAGGCGTTCGGCAACGTGCAGGGTGCCCTGTCGTTCTTCCGGTTGGCCTACGACGACTTCGCCTCCTACAAGGCCGCCCTGAACCGGCTCACCGGGCTGCTCGACTCCAACGAGCAGGCCCGCGAGCTGCCGACCCCGGACACCGACGAGACCGGCTCCGGGCTGGGCATCCGTGACCTGGACATCAAGCTGCCCGACGGACGTCCGCTGCTCACCGACCTCGAGCTGGATCTGGCGCCGGGCTCCTCACTGCTCGTCAAGGGCCCCTCGGGCAGCGGCAAGACCACCCTGCTGCGCAGCCTCGCCGGACTCTGGCCGCATGTCTCGGGTGCGATCAATCGGCCGCCCGACGACCTGGTGATGTTCTGCTCCCAGCAGCCCTACCTGCCGCTGGGCACGCTGCGCGGCGCGCTGGCGTACCCGGTGCCGGCCGGGGCGCTCGCCGACGACACCGCCCAGGAGGCGCTGCGAGCCGTTCAGCTCGGCCATCTCGTCGATCGGCTGGACGAGGAGATCGAGTGGTCCAAGACGTTGTCGCCCGGCGAGCAGCAGCGACTGGCGTTCGGCCGGATCGCGCTGGCCCGACCGGCTCTGGTCTTCCTCGACGAGACCTCGGCAGCGCTGGACGAGGGGATGGAGAAGGCGATGTACGACCTGATCCGCTTCCGGAACCCGCAGTGCACGATCGTCAGCGTCGGCCACCGCAGCTCGCTCGAGGCGCTGCACGGCGACGAGCTCAGACTGACCGGTGAGGGGCGCTGGGAGCTGTCCAGCCTGTCCGCTAAGAACTAGACCGTCGGTCCCGGGCGACCCGCACCGCGTACGCGGCCAGGCAGCCGGCGGCGATGATCGCCAGCAAGATCATCAGGTTGACCTGGAAGTCCTGTTGCAGCAAGGTCTTGGCCGGCGGCTGTCGACCTTGCTGGTAGATCATCGGCAGGGCGATCACGGTGATCAGGGCGGCCATGATCAACCCGAACTGCAGGTAGCGCCGGGCCCGGGGCGGGATCCGGCCGAGCAGCGCGGTGACGGCCACCACCGCCGGGGACAGCAGGCCGTCGTGGATGATCAGCGCGAGGATCAGCCAGAGTCCGACGAGCACCAGACTCGACCAGGGCACGCCGGTGAAGAGCCGCCCGGCCCCGTACAGGCCGAGCCCGATCCCCGCCACGGCCAGCAGCAGCCGCCACCGTCCCATCAGCGCACCTCGATCCGGGCGAGCCACTTGGTGTTGAGGACGCCCGGCCTGCTCGGGGCGATCAGCCGCAGCGGGTAGCCGTGGTCGAGGTCGAGCCGTTCGCCGTTCAGGTGAGTGGCCAGCAGGGCCCGGTCCAGCTGCGGCCCGGTGATCATGGACTGGCTGAACGGCCAGCCGGCCGACTCCAGCGAGACGACCCGCACGCGGGAGCCGGCATGGCCCCCGGCGCGCTCGACCAGGTCGAGCAGCCGCAGCCCGCGCCAGGCCGCCTGCCGGCTCCAGCCCTCAACGCAGTTGATCGGATACCGGGCCTCGGCCTCGGCCAGCTCCTCCAGCTCGGCCAGGGCGATCTGGTACGCCTGCGGCCCTTCGACGACCAAACGCCAGTCGGCGGCCGTCGCGGACGACTGCACCTCGGCCTGCTCGGCGGTGCGGTTGACCGCGAGACCTTGAGGGCCGGTGCTCGGCTGCCGGGTGGCGAGGAGGCCGACCCTCTCCAGCGGGCTGACCGTCTGGCCGACCGAGGTCACCAGCACCAGGCCGACGCCGGCGCCGGTGGCGGTCGAGCACGCCACGGCGGGTCAGGGCCGGGGTCGCGGGCGGCGGCACCTGCCCGGCGTTGCTGTGCGAGACCGGGTTCTCGTTCCACGGGATCTCGGTCAGCACGTCGCCGTCGGCCACCCGGGTCTGCAGCCCGTAGACGATGTCGGGCAGCTTCACCCCGACGTGCAGCAACACGGAGCCGACCACGACGAGGCCGAGGGCGAAGTGCACCGGCACGAAGTCCCAGCGGAAGGGATACCAGCCGAGCGTGTTGAAGAAGCCGGTGGCCAGCTGCACCAGGGTCGCCGAGACCAGAATCGCCACGCTCACCCGCTCGACCGCCTTGCGGAGCGAACGCACCGGCGGCCAGCGGAACAGGTTCGGATAGACCGACCACAGCTTGACCAGCACCAGCGGAATGGTGGCCGTGCCCGTCGCGACGTGCACGCCCTGGGTGAGCCGATAGCCCCACACGGGACTGGCCGGCGGTGGCAGCCAGGACCACGGCCGGTACTGGTAGTGACTGAGCAGTCCGGTGATCATGCAGACGATCACGGCGACGCCGATCACCGCGCCCAGCCGGGCGGTCAGCGCGGTTGACCGGAGCGGGCTGCGGAACCGCGGCCACCAGCGCGGGCGGGTCGAAGTCGTCGGCGCAGCCATGACCTCAGTCTCGGCGCGGACCGGCCGGATTGTTCCTTACAGAAGGCGAACGTCGAGGCCGGTGGCCAACGGGATCCGGGCGCGCCAGCCGAGCAGGCTCTCCGCGGCCCGGCAGTCCGCCGTGACGTGCCGGACGTCGCCGAGCCGGTAGCGGCCGGTGATCGTCGGAGCGGGTCCCGCGAGCGCCGCACTCAGTCGCTCGGCGAGCTCACCGACCGTCGTGATCCAGGGGGAGCCGATGTTGACCGGCGTGAGCTGCGCGGCCGGAAGGTCCGCGGTCAGCGCGGCGACCACGGCCCGCGCGACGTCGTCCACGTGCACGAAGTTCCGGCGCTGCCGGCCGTCCTCGAAGACCTGTGGCGACTCGCCGCGACGCAGGCTGCTGGCGAAGATCGCCGCGACCCCGGCGTACGGGGTGTCCGGAGGCATGCCGGGCCCATAGACGTTGTGGAAGCGCAGCGCGGCGAACACGCCGCCGGTCTCGCGCGCCCAGACCGCACCGAGATGCTCACCGTGCACCTTGGTCGCCGCGTACGCGTTCCGCGGGTCGAGCGGGGCGTCCTCGGCCACCAGCCCGGCGACGAGGGCGCAGGCACAACGGGGACATCGCGGCTCGAACCGGCCGGCGTCGAGATCGGTGGCGGCCCGCGGAGCCGGCCGCAGCGGGCCGTGCCGGGGACAGGCGTACGCGCCCTCGCCGTAGACCACCATCGACGAGGCGAACACCAGCCGCCGGACTCCGGCTTCCGCCGCCACCCGGAGCACGATCGCCGTGCCGAGATCGTTGTCCCGCGCGTAGCCGTCGAGATCGCCAAGATCGACTCCCAGACCCACCTTGGCCGCCAGATGCACCACTGCGTCACAACCGTTGATCGCTGCGCGAACCCGGTCGAGGTCGGTGATGTCGTCGGCCGGATCGCCCGCACGGTCGAAGC
>CAVQCQ010000026.1:0-33208 GCA_963711015.1 uncultured Actinomycetota bacterium | reverse complement strand
GTCATCTCTTGTCAAGAGGGCGTGGGTGGGCCGGTCGGCCTCGCTGTTGCGTGGCGACCAGCCCGTCTTCTTCGGCGTCTTTTTGATCTTGGTCAGCGTGTCGTGACGACGCGCGGTCAGACTGATATGCGCGGGTTGGTTACCGCAGGACGGGCTGCTCGGCTGGGAGGCGTCGCTGGTCTAGAAGCGAACGTGGCCACCTCTCGATGATCACGAGGGTGGTTGTTCATAGTCAGGTTGCGGATCCTCCCTCGCGCTGCAACCAAAGATCGTTGAGGCCAAGGAAGTCTGAGGCGTTTGGCTACTCGAGTACGGCCAGCGACCAGGCCCAGCCGGCGAGCTCGCGGGCGATGGCGATATTGGCGATCACCGGCTTCTTGCGGCGGGCGGTGAAGGTCTGCCAGCGCTGGTGCAACCGGCGGTTCCCGTCATGGCCGCGGGCCCGGGCCGCCGGCGGCGCTTGCTCCACCGGCGGCACGACAACCTCGACGATCTCGTCCAACTTCAACACCCAGGCCAACAGCTCCGCATCACCAGCGTCGGTCTGACCGATCACCCCAGGTCGCGACAGCTTCGACGGCGCGGCGACCAGACAGCGGAACCCGGCATTGCGCAGATGCCGGGCCAGGCCGAACCCGGTCGGACCCGCCTCATAGGTGACCGCGACCGGCCGCGGCAGCGTGCGCAGCCAGCGCCGGCTGCCACCCCGGACGGGTCCGGCGCCAGCTTCTGCCGCCACACCCTCCCGGTCACCGCATCCAACGCATGCGCGGTCGTCGACCAGGCGTGCACATCCAACCCAACGAACGTACGCTCACTACTCACTGAGGCCTCCCGTAACTGTGGCTCTACCGACAAGGCGAAGCCTGTCGGCAACCCACGCACACTTACGAGCGAGGCCTCAGCCCTCTGCTCATACCGTCTAGAAGGGTCTACCGTGGCGCGGACGATGTGAGGAGTAGTGGCGCCGGCGGCCGAAGATCTTGATCAGGATCAACACCCAGAGCAAGCCCCAGAGGAGTCACGGAGCACCGTCGACGACGGCGGCGAGAAGCCGACGACCAGCAGCAGCGGCAACAGCCAGAACAGCGTGGCGAAGGCGACCGCCACTCCGGACGGGTACGCGGGCCCCGGCCGGACCTGAGGCGGTCGGCTCCGGGCGCGGCAGGTCGGCGAACAGCGGACGAAGATCAGCATCGAATCGTGCCTGCATCGCCTGATCGACCCGCTCGTCCAGTTCCTCGCGAGTCAGCCGGCCGGCGGCGAAATGATCACTGAGCGCGGAGATCGCGCGATCCCGCTCGACGTCGCCGATCCGCACCGGTACGGCGGGCGGCGCAGGTCGGTGCCCGACCCGCTCGACGAACCCAGCTCCCGGCCAGGTCCAGACCTGGACCTGGCCACCGGGATCGCCCGGCCAGCGCTGGCCGGGGTAGGTCATCGCTGCGCCCCGGCCCGCTCGTCGTCCTCGGCGAGAATCGTGTACAGCCGCTTCCGCAGCTCGATCAACGCCTCGCGGCCCTGCGCCTGCTGCTCCGGCGTACCCACCGCCACGATCTGCCAGACCGCCGCGGCGACCTGCCCGATCAACGGCTTCAGCCCGTCGTCGTCACTGCTTGCCTCGGACATCGCCTGCCACGGCGCGGCGACCTCGTCGGCGTGCTCGGCGACGTACGCCCTGCCCTCGTCGGTCAGCGTGAAGGTCCGCTTGCCGCCCTCGGTCTCCTGTCGCACCAGACCCTCGTCCTCCAGTTGCTGCAGCGTCGGATAGATCGAGCCCGGGCTCGGCTTCCACACGCCGCCGCTGCGCTCGGCGATCTCCTGGATGATCTGGTAGCCGTTCATCGCAGCTCTCGCTGAGCACCGCGAGGATCGCGGCGCGGACGTCACCCCGGCGCGCCTTCATCCCGCGCCAGCCAGGGCCGCTCTCACCCCACGGCGGCCGAAACGGCGACGGCCCTCCGAACATCGTCCACTGTCCCCACGCGGTCTGCGCGCGCTTGGTCCGTGTTCCGGTCATCCAGGCGAGAAAGTCGCCCAGATCCTTCCGGGCGCCGGGCCCGCAGTCGGTCGCGAACCGCAGCCACGGCGCGCCCATCGCGTACGTCCCGGTCATCCTGACCACCTACCCCTTCGTGTCGATGCGATAGGTCAACGATATATCGCTAACAATCGACACCCAAGAGGTAACGTCCGCGTAACGGCGCTAGAGCCACAGTTCACTCTAGCGCTGTCCGGTCTTGGTCAGGGTCGGCGCCGCGCTGGCCTTGTGCCCGGGCTGACCGCGATCCGCACCCGCTTGTTGCCCTTCCCGACCTTGAGCACCCGGATCCGCACGCCGAGCGACAGATCGGCCGTGGTGCCCGGATCGCCGCCCTCGATCGCCGGGCGACCGTCCGCCGGGTTGCCGGTGCCGAGCACGTGCCCGCCACCGATGTCGGTGCCGTACAGCTCGGGCAGCAGTCTGCCGTCGCGATCGACGATCCGGGTCGAGTAGATCTCGTTGTCCTTCGACGGCACGACGGTGGAGGCGTCGACGTCGCGGTAGAACAGCGGATCCTCCGGATCGAGATCAGGCCGGTACTCGATACCCGGGTACCAGGTCTTGGCGTCGGTGAACCGCTTGACCGCATTGCGGGTGCCGAAGTGGTTGCAGATCACGCGCGTACGCATCCCCGTCGGGATCGTCCGGTACGCAGGCGGTGAACGGGTAGCGGCCGACCTTGCCGAAGGCCACGTCATGGCCTGCTGCCGCGAGCCGAGGTTGTCCAGCAGGCTCGGGTTGGCCGCGGCCGCCGCCCCCCGGAACCGGGCCGGTTCGTAGTGCGCGTCGACCAGCAGCACGGTTCCCTTGGACCCGATGCTCGGCGGGTCGAACAGGTTGTTCGCCAGGTCGTTCATCGAGTGCGACTGGTCTCGGTGCCAGATCAGCAGACCCGGTGCGTTGTACGGGGTCCGGCTGACACGTTCCACTCCGAGCCGACCTTGTAGTTGGTGACGTACGGAGTCTTCAGGCCCTTGTCGTAGCCGTCGAAGTTGCGCCACTCGGCCAGGTAGTACTGCTCGTAGTCGAACGTCGCCGGAGGTCTGGACCCAGCCGGCGCCGCTGGTGTTGGTGAAGCGTGCCGCACCTCGGCCGTCCAGCCGTTGAGCCCGCTCTCCACGTCGTCGGTCCAGACCTCGGTCCCGTCCGCGGTGACCGAGAAGTCGTCGGCGAACCAGCCGCGCTCCTCGAACGCCGCATCGGTGACGTAGCGCAGCCGCAGCTGGATCGTGTGTCCCGGCGTACGGGGTCAGGTCGACGTAGTCGTGCCGGTAGCCGTCCGTGTCTCCCGGTCAGCCCGTTCTCCAGGCCGCCGAAGTCGACCAGCCGGTTGCCGTTCGGATCCTCGTCGGTGGAGACCAGGTGCCCGCCTCGTCGAACACCTCGAGCTGGGTCCAGGTCGTGCCGTCGTCGGTGGACACCTCGATGAAGCCGTAGTCCCAGAGCTCCTCGATGAGGTAGTCGTTCCAGCTCCAGAACCGGACGTCGCTGCCGGTCGGGCACGTCGATGCTACGGGTCAGCCGGACATCGGCCCAGCTCTGGTCGTTCGAGCTCCACCAGGCCGTGCTCACCGGAGTGCGGCTCGCCGACCTCGACATGCTTGGCCGGCAGGTTGACCCGTACCGCGGCGTCGGTGCCCTTCGGCGGCCGGGAGGCCTGTCCGAGTACGAACTCGGCGCGCTTGCTGCCGTACTCGAGCACCTCCGGCTCGAGCCAGCCGAGCACGTACTTGCTCCACGCGCCCATGTGGGTGGGCAGGGTCTGGAAGAGCCGGCCGCTGTGCGATCCGGTGCTCATCAGGTCCCACCAGCCGACATCGGTGTCGGTGCCGGGCCGACCGAGTCGTAGAGATCGGGCAGACCGAGGTCATGGCCGTACTCGTGCGCGATCACGCCGATGCCGGCATCCTCGGGCTGGGTGGTGTAGTTGAAGACCCGCAGGTTGTCGGCCTCCGGGACGGTGTACCCGCCGGTGGCGGCGTCGACGACGTTGCTCGACGACCACTCCGCGTACGCGCCCTGCGCGCCTCCGCCGTCGGCCTGGTCGTTGCCCGCGTGCAGCACGATCACGTGGTCCAGTGCGCCGTCGGGTTCGTACAGGTTGCCGTCGTCGTCGAAGTCGCCCTGATCCTCGATGTCGTAGTCGGCCCACGGGAAGTCCGGGTCAGCGGCGGCCAGTGCGCTCGACCGCGTCGATGGCCATCTGTCCGGTGCCGCAGCTCGTTGTCGGGATGACCGATGTCGCTCGCCCGACCGGCCTCGCAGGTGTCCGCGGAGTACCAGGCCTCCGAGTGCGGCAGCATCAGCCAGGGTGAGACCTCGCCGGTGATCAGGTAGCGGCCCTTGGACACCTCGGTGTAGTAGTTGCGGACCGTCTTGCCCTTGATGCTGATCCCGCCGTTGAGGTCCGGGCGGATCCGCTGGGTGACTCCGCGCGTGGAGTAGATCATCTGCTGGTAGAAGTCCGGCGTGAAGTCGGGCACCCAGAAGGTGTTGTTGTCCGTGCCCCGCCCGATCGTGGCCGGGTCGGGCATCTCGTTGTGCAGCGGGCCGTTGAGCAGCGTGCCGTCCGGCTCGGTCACGCACCCGGTCGGGTTGAGGGAGTCGTTCGGCCGCTCGAAGCCGGAGAAGTCGTCGTTGGCGCTCGGGTTGAACTCGACCAGCAGGGTGAGCAGCTTGGCCCGCTGCACGTTCTGCTGGCCCGCCTTGCTTCGCCGTCTTGCGCGGGCTGATGCCCTTGGTGGTGGCCAGCGCCTCGCGCTTGCCCAGTTCCTTGGCCGCCGGCGGGAAGCCGGTCGTGGTGCCGTCGCCGGTCTCCTTGGCCTGGCTGGCCTCGGGCTTCTTGGCCTTCACCCGGCCCTTGGCATCCAGCTGCCGGTCCGACGACGCTCGGCGACTCGACCTGGGCGGCGACGTTGTTGACGTAGTAGTCACGGTCGGCCTGCCACAGCGGCTTCGCGACGTCGGCGAATCGGCAGCGGTGGACCGCCTGGGTCCGCCTGCGCGTAGAGCGGAGTGCAGACCAACAGGGCTGCGGGCAGGAGCGCGAACTTGGCAAGGCGACGATTCATGAGCTTCCCCCGGGGGCAACAAGAAAGCAGCAACCTTGGCAACCTAACGGGCAGAATTGATCGTCGGCAACCCCTTCGTGTGGTGTTTCTGATTTGTCTCGGGTCGGCCGCCCGAGCCCCGACAGGTCAGCTCACTGGCTGCCGAAGACTCACCCGGCACCGGACCGGTGCCGCCGGCCGCAGCGTGATGTCGGTGCTCAGATCAACGTCGTTCGACTCGATGGTCAGCGCGTACCGGCCCACCAGCGTGGCGATCGCGACCGCCGCCTCGGTCATCGCGAAGTGCGATCCGATGCAGCCACGAAGTCCGCCGGCGAAGGGGAAATAGGCGTACCGCGGCCGGTCGGCCTCAGCAGCGGGTTCGAAACGCCACGGGTCGAACCGCTCCGGCTCCGGCCAGAAGCCCGGGTGCCGGTGCGTGGCCCACGGGCTGAGCAGCACGAGCGAGCCGGCCGGGATTCGATGGCCTTCGATCGTCACCTCGTTCTCGGCGACCCGGCCGAGCGAGTACGCCGGCGGATAGAGCCGCATCGCCTCCTTCAGCGCCATCGTGGTCAGGGTGAGCTGGGGAATGTCGGCGGCCTCCGGCATCCGACCGGCCAGCACTTCGGCGATCTCACGGTGCACGGCTTCCTGTACGTCGGCGTGGCGCCCCAACAGGAACAGGGTGAAGGTCAGGGCGGTCGAGGTGGTCTCGTGACCGGCCAGCAGGAAGATCAACACCTGGTCGCGGATCTCCTGACGGCTCAGCTGGGTGCCGGTCTCGGGGTCGCGCGCGGCGAGGAGCGCGGAGATCAGGTCCTGACCCTGTGGGGCCGCGGAACGGCGCTCAACGATGGAGTCCACCACGTCGTAGAGCGTTCGCTGGGCGGCGGCCGCACGCCGCTGGGCTCGCGTCGGCCACTGCCGCGGCAGGCGTAGCGGGGTGAGCCCTCGCCGCCGTACATGCTCGCTGAGAACCGGGAACGTCGTGCGGATCACCGGAATGACGTCGTCGACGTCGGACCCGAAGAGCACCCGGCCGACCGTGCGCAGGGCATAGTCGACCATCGAGGCGGCGAGGTCGACCGGCGTTCCCTGCCGAGCCGCCGCGGCCCAGCTGCTCGGCCACCCGGCCGGCCTCGTCGGCCATGACGCCGACGCACCCGTCGATCCGCCGCCGGGTGAACAGCGGAGCGACCGTGCGCCGCTGTTGACGCCACTGCTGACCACCGCTGGTCAGCAGGCCGTTGCCGAGGTACGCGCCGATCTCTTCGTAGAACGGTGTGTTCTTCGTGTAGCCGTCAGGGCTTCCCGCCAGAACCTGCTGCACGCCGTCGGGATGGGTGACGAAGTAGAGCACCCGGCGCAGCCCAGGCGGCCCGACCACCAGGCGGGCGACACCGCCGTACTCGGCCATGACCCGCTCGTAGGTGCCGAGCTGGTCGCGCTGCAGTTGCCCACCCATGCCCATCAGCAGTGACCCGCGCGGGCCAGGGACCTCCGTAGGCCGACTCATGGGAAGCCAGAGTCCTCGGGTGGCCCTCCGATACCCGACTTGTCAGAAGTCGGCTGAGAAGGAGTTACGCGCGCTCAACCTCGCGCGCTCAACTACGCGCGCTCCCGTGTGTTGTTGTGCGCGCGGCGGGGGGTTCAAGGGGGGTCGTCCCCCCTTGCTCAACTACGCATCGCCTCCGGCGTTGCCGGTGGTTCCCGCGTTGACGTCCATCAGCTGGTAACGGTCGGCCGCCTCCTTCGGCGCCGACTCGGGCACCTCACCGTTCGCGGCCAGCAGCTGCAGGGCCTTGACCACGATCGAGTGGGTGTCGATGTGGAAGTACCGCCGCGCCGCGGCCCGGGTGTCGGAGAAGCCGTGCCCGTCCGCCCCCAGCGTCGCGAACCGATTCGGCAGGAACTGCCGGATGCCGTCCGCGACCGCCGACTCGTAGTCGCTGGCGGCGACGATCGGCCCCTGCGCGTCGGCGAGCTTGCCGGTCAGGTACGGGATCTGCGGTTCCTCGCCCGGCTGCAGGAAGTTGTGCTTCTCCGCGGCCAGGCCGTCTCGGCGCAGCTCGGTCCACGAGGTCACCGACCAGACGTCAGCACTGACCCCCCACTCCTCGGCCAGGATCCGCGACGCGTCCACCGCCCAGGGCACCGCCACCCCGGAGGCCAGCAGCTGGGCCTTCGGACCGTCGCCGTTACCGGTTGCCACCCGATGGATCCCGCGAACGATGCCTTCGACGTCAACCCCCTCGGGCTCGGCCGGCTGGGAGATCGGCTCGTTGTAGACGGTCAGGTAGTACATGACGTTCGGGTCCTCCGAGTCCGGCCCGTACATCTGCTCGATCCCGGTGCGCACGATGTGGGCGATCTCGTAGGAGTAAGCCGGGTCGTAGACCTTCATCGCCGGGTTGGTCGAGGCCAGCGTCGGGGAGTGTCCGTCAGCGTGCTGCAGACCCTCGCCGGTCAGTGTGGTGCGTCCTGCGGTCGCTCCGATGATGAAGCCTCTGGCCATCTGGTCCATCGCCGCCCACATCGAGTCGCCGGTCCGCTGGAACCCGAACATCGAGTAGAAGATGTAGACCGGCACCATCGGCTCGCCGTGCGTGGAGTAGCTGGTCCCGGCGGCGGTGAAGGCAGCCATCGAGCCGGCCTCGTTGATCCCCGCGTGCAGGATCTGGCCGTGCTCGGATTCCTTGTACGCCAGGAAAAGCGCCCGGTCCACCGCGGTGTACTTCTGTCCCTTCGGGTTGTAGATCTTGGCCGTCGGGAAGAACGAGTCCATGCCGAAGGTGCGCGCCTCGTCCGGCACGATCGGCACGATCCGCGGACCGAACTCGGGGTCGCGCATCAGGTCGCGAAGCAGCCGGACGAAGGCCATCGTGGTCGCCGCCATCTGCTTGCCGGAGCCCCGGGCCCCGCCCGCGTACGCCTTGTCGTCCGGCAGGGCGATCGGCCGGTACGCGCTGCGCCGCTCCGGTACGAAGCCGCCCAGCTCCTTGCGCCGCTCCAGCATGTAGGCGATCTCCGGGGCGTCCGGTCCCGGATGGTAGTAAGGCACCCCGTAGGAGTCCTCGTCGATCTGCGCGTCGGTGACCGGGATGTCCATCAGGGTCCGGAACGCCTTGAGATCGTCGGCGGTCAGCTTCTTCATCTGGTGCGTGGCGTTGCGCGCCTCGAAGTTGGCGCCCAGACCGTAGCCCTTGACGGTCTTGGCGAGCACGACCGTCGGCTTGCCATTGCGGACCGTAGCCGCGTGATACGCCGCGTACACCTTGCGGTAGTCGTGGCCGCCGCGCTTCAGGCTCCAGATCTCGGCGTCGCTCATCTTCTCGACCAACCGCTTCGTCGCCGTGGACTTGCCGAAGAAGTTCTCCCGGATGTAGCCGCCCGACTCGCCCTTGTAGGTCTGGTAGTCGCCGTCGGGGGTCTCGTTCATGATCTTGACCAGGTCGCCGGTGGTGTCCGCCGCCAGCAGCGCATCCCACTCCCGGCCCCAGAGGACCTTGATCACGTTCCAGCCGGCACCGCGGAAGAACGCTTCCAGCTCCTGGATGATCTTGCCGTTGCCGCGGACCGGGCCGTCCAGCCGCTGCAGGTTGCAGTTGATCACGAAGCAGAGGTTGTCCAGGCCGTCGTTGGCCGCCAGTTGCAGCATCCCGCGGGACTCGGGTTCGTCCATCTCGCCGTCGCCGACGAAGGCCCAGATTCGCCGGTCGGAGGTGTCGGCGATCCCCCGGTCGCGCAGATAGCGGTTGAACTGCGCCTGGTAGATCGCGTTCATCGGACCGATGCCCATCGACACCGTCGGGAACTGCCAGAAGTGCGGCATCAGCCGTGGGTGCGGGTAGGAGGAAAGGCCGTGCGGGGCCTTGGACTTCTCCTGCCGGAAGCCGTTGAGGTCGTCCTCGCTGAGCCGACCCTCGAGGTAGGCCCGCGCGTACATGCCCGGAGAGGCATGCCCCTGGAAGAAGATCTGGTCCCCGCCACCCGGGTGGTCCGGCCCGCGGAAGAAGTGGTTGAGACCGACCTCGTAGAGCGTCGAGGCGCCCGCGTAGGTCGAGATGTGCCCACCGACACCGATCTCGGGACGTTGCGCGCGGTGCACCAGCACAGCGGCGTTCCAGCGCAGCAGACGCCGGAAACGGCGTTCCAGCTCCTCGTTGCCCTTGAACGGAGGCTCCTCGGAGATCGGAATGGTGTTGACGTAGTCGGTGGTCAGCGGCAGGCCGCCCTCGGTGCCGGGCGCACTCGCCACGCCGGCCTCCGACGCGCGCATCTTGAGTGCCTGCCAGACCGCGCTGGCCCGGTCATGCCCGCCCGCGGCGACCAGCTGGTCGAACGACTCGACCCATTCGGCGATCTCCTCCGGATCGCCGCGACGACCCTCGGTTGCTGCGCTGCTCATCTCTGCGGTCCTTTCGGGTCGATCGGATGCTGCATTCCCTCGATCAAACCGTACGTCGCGCCGGCTGCATAGCCTCCGGGGAGGCGGGGAGACTCCGCAGTTTGCCGTTGATCTTCTAGCCTGAACGTGTGCTGCTGGCCCATGAGCTCACCGGATCCGGTCCGCCGGTGCTGCTGCTGCACGCCGGCGTGTGCGACCGGCGGATGTGGGACCCCCTGCTGCCCGAGCTGGCCCATCGGTTCTTGATCATCCGGCCGGACCTCCGCGGCTTCGGGGACAGTCCACTGCCCCCGGAGCCGTACGCCGACGCCGACGACGCCGTAACCCTGCTGGACCACCTCGGGATCGCCGATGCCGCGGTGGTCGGCTCCTCGTTCGGCGGCCGCATCGCCCTCGAGCTGGCCACCCGGCACCCGGACCGGGTCCGCGAGCTGGTGTTGCTCTGCCCGGCGTACCGCGGTGTCCCGCCCAGCCAGACCGCAATGGACTTCGGCGAGGACGAGGATCAGCTGATCGAGGCGGGTGACCTCGACGGTGCGGTGCGCCTCAACGTCGAGACCTGGCTCGGTCCCGAGGCCACCGACGAGGTCCGGGCCGCGGTCGCGATCATGCAGCGGCATGCCTTCGAGGTCCAGCTGGCTGCCGAAGCGGCGAGTCCCGGGCCGGAGCAGCGGCTCGTCGAGGTGGCGCCGGCCGCGATCGCCGTGCCAACCGTCGTGATCGAGGGTGCGCTGGACATGGACCACTTCCGGACGGTCGCCCGGACGTTGGCCGCGGAGATACCCGGCGCCGAACTGGTCAGCCTGCCCTGGGCCGGGCACCTTCCCTCACTGGAGCGGCCCGATGCGGTGACCACCCTGCTGCTGGACGTGCTCCGCAACGACCCCGACGTACACGCGCCCTAGCGACCCGCTCACCCGCTCCTGGCAAATCGGACGCTGCGTTCGTTCTTCACGCTGCACTCCCGTTACTTCCGGAGCGCAGCGCGAACATCGGACGCAGCGTCCGATTCTGCAGGGGGACGTGGAGGGGCTAGCGGAGGCGCAGTGACGGCATCCGAAGCGCGTACGCGTCGAGCCCGCCGAGCGCCGAGGCAAGATCGCCCACTCCGGGCAAGGTCGTGGCGGCCAGCGCCCGCGGATCCTCACTGTTGCGGGGCCGACCGAGCCGGGCGAACCAGGGCAGGTGCAGCGCCGGAACGACCGGAGCATCGTCTCGCAGTCCGGCCCGGCTCCGAGCGACATCGACCGCCTCACGCAAGCCACCCAGTTGATCAACCAGGCCCCGTTCCAGCGCATCCCGACCGGTCCAGACCCGGCCGCGGGCCAGCGGCTCGATCTCCTCGTACGACCGGCCCCGGCCATGCGCCACCTTGCCCACGAAGTCGCGGTAGATCGCGTCGACCGTCGCCGCGAGCCTGGCCTGTTCCCCCTCGTCGAAGCGGCGCCGGGTCGAGTACATCAGCGCCCGGTCCCCCTGGGCGACGGTCCCGGTCGTCAGCCCCAGCCGCTCCATCAGCTCCGCGGTGACGAACTTCCCGCTGAGCACACCGATGGACCCGGTCACCGTCGCCGGCAGGGCGATGATCACATCCGCGCCGCAGGAGATGTAGTAGCCGCCGGAGGCGGCGACATCGCCCATCGAGACGATCACCGGCTTGCCCGCGTCTCGCACCCGGGAGACCTCGCGCCAGATCACCTCCGAGGCAACGGCCGAGCCGCCGGACGAGTCGACGTGCATCACCAGGGCCTTGGCCTGCTCGTCGGCCAGCGCCGCCCGCAGCTGCGCGCCAACGGAGTCGCTGCCGATCTGGCGACCGAACGCGCCGCGCCGGCTGCGACCCGAGGCGATCCCGCCCCGGGCCTGGATCAGGGCCACGTGTCCTTGCCGCCGCCGCGGCCAGTGCGGCCGCCGGCGCGGATGCCACCGGTCGGCGAACAGCAGCGCAGCCTTGGCGGGCACCCGGGCCCGCAGGGCCGCGTACGCCTCGTCCCGGTAACCGAGCCGGTCCACCAGGCCAGCCTCGCGGGCCTCGTTCGCCAGCAGCGGCGCAGCATCAATCAGCTCCCGGACCCGACCGACGTCCAGTTTGCGGTCGGCAGCGATCTCAGCGACCGCGTCGTCGAACACCGAAGCGGTCAGCCGTTCCAGCGCCTCCCGGTGCGCCGGGGTCATCTCGGTGCGGGTGAGCACGTCGGCCGCGTTCTTGTACTCGTGCCGCTGCTCGATCTGCGGCTCCACCCCCAGCTTGTCCAGCGTGCCGCGTACGAACGTGGTCTCGACCCCGACCCCGAGCGGGCCGATGTCGCCCCCCGGCTGCAGCCAGACCTCCGCGCAGGCCGTGGCCAGGGTGTACGCGGCCAGATTGACTCCGCCCTCGAAGGACTCCGCCCAGGCCACGGTCGGCTTGCCGCTGGCCGCGAACTTCTTCACACCGAGCCGGAGCTGCTGCATCGATGCGTAGGGCAGGGCGCCACCGACCTTGATGATCAGGCCGACGACCCGCCGGTCATCCCCCGCCTCGTAGAGCGCCCGCAGCATCGGCCGCAGCAGCCGCCGGTTGCGATAGCGAAGCCTGGCCACCGGGTCGTCGGTGTCGGGCTCGACCGGCGTCTCGGTCAGGTCGAGCTCGAGCAGGATCGGCGTACCGGGGACCTCGGGCATGCCGTCAAAGGTAGCCCGGAGCGCCCGGCCCGACCCCGAGGGCGATGGGCTACGACCCTTCGTGTACGGCGTAGATCTCGTCCGCGACCAGGCCGTGCGCCTCGCGGTGCACCGTGTGAGCGGCGTCGACCTGCGGCGCCTCGACCAGGCAGAAGACCTTGCCGTTGCTCTCGTCGACCCAGTACCGGAGGTAGTTCACGTCGTACTTGCCCTGCGTCGCCAGATCAGCCTGGTGGGCTTTTGCGACATCGTCCATGGTGACTCCGCCGGCGATCGAGTGGACGTCCATGAAGAGTGCCATCTGAAGCATCCTTTCTGAGGAGTTGTGCGGGATGCCTCACAGTCAACGGGTTACCCGGCGGATGATCATGGGTACGCGGTACCTATTCGGACCGCTTCCGCCACCTATTCCGAACCCGCCGCCACGGACCTGGCGGCTACGGCGGCCTGCCGGGACGGCACTCCGAGCTTGCTCAGGATCGACGCAACGTGGTGCTCGACCGTGCGCTGCGAGATCACCAGACGCCCAGCGATGTCAGCGTTCGACAGACCCTCCGACACCAGCGACAGCACCTCGGCCTCGCGTACGGTCAGCCCTGCCGCATCCCGTCGCCGGTCCGCTCGAACGAGCCGCGGCGCCGCCCAGCCATGTGCTCGCAACAGAGAGCGAGCCCGCGCCCCAGCTGCCAAAGCGCCGAGGGAGTCAAACAGCTCGACCGCGTCGGTGAGCGCGGCACGCTCGCCACTGCGGGCCAGCGCCAGTGCCTGATCGTACGGGCACCCCGATTGGCGCCAGATCTCAGCGGCTTCCCGCCAGCGCCCGGACACCTCCAGCGCGAACGGCGGTGCGAGCCCGGCGGCCTCAACCCCGAGGTCACCATCGAGCCAGGTGGCGATGGCGCCGCGGTTCCAGGGGCAATCGCTGGTCTTCGCCAGCAGCCACGCCGACGCCGCGGTCCGGTGGGCGGTCTCGATGTCGCCGGCAATCCACGCGATCTCGCATCCGGAGGCGGCGGCGGGAGAGACCCGCTGCAGCTCTTGAGTACCGGCAGCCAAGGTGGTCGCGCGGGCGAGCGGCTCGTCCCAGGCCGGGCGTCCGGATCTTGCCCGCACCCGGGCCAACACGGTCAGGGGCTGGATCTGAGCGACTGGCGGGAGTCCGACGTGCCCCAACACCGCTGCGGCATGCTGTTCCGCAGCTGCGAGGTCGCCTTGGTCGAGGGCCATCTGGGCCTGCATTCCCAGCAGATACAGCGTCCATGAGTCAAGGTCCCGGTCAGAGCAGTACTCCAACCCCGCGGCGAGCCAGGTCTCGGCGTCAGCATGCCGACGCTGCACGACAGCACTCGAAGCGAGGTTCGTGTAGGCCCGGGCAGCGTGCTCGTGCAGGTCAGCCGTGCGCGCCTGCTCCAGGCTGCTGGTGAGCATCCGCAGACCGGTGTCCGCCTCGCCCAGATCGAGCTCGGCGGTGCCCAAATTGTTCAACGCGTGCACCGACACCTCAGTACGCCGCAGATCCTGAGGCAAGTGCTCGAGGACGGCAAGGGTCTGGGCGCTCCAGGTTCGGGTTCCATCCAGGTCGGCGGCGAGCATCCGCAGCTGGGCCACGTTGCATCTCCACCAGCGGGCCGAGCGGTGCCGGAGTCGCCGATCCATCGCACGTTCCGGAAGCCACCGTCGCCGCCCGGGTCGCGTCGGCGAGCACCTGGTTGACGAAGGTGGTCTTGCCGATGCCGGCAGCGCCGGCCACGAAAACCAGACGACCGTGCCCGTCGGCCGCCTCGGCCAGATAGCCGGCGATGGTCTGCAGCTGCACTTCCCGTTCGAGCAGCGCCACAAAACGATGCTACGAGTTCGGCCGAGCAGGTCAGGTCTCACTCCCAAGCTGTCAGTTGCCGGTGGCCGCGTACCGATTCAGCACCAGTTGTGATCCGTCGAGAACGCGCGACTCCAGCAACCGGAGCGGAGCCGGTGATGAACCTTTGAAGACCGGAGTTCCGCCGCCCAGGAGCGAAGGACCGACCATCAGATGTAACTCGTCCACCAGCCCGGCAACGAGTAGGTGGTTCCACATGGTGCGGCTGCCGAAGACCAGGACGTCCTCGCCGTCACCGTTTCGAAGATCCGTTGCCACGGACCGCGCCTCGGCACGAGGCACGATGCGGGTCGTGTCCTGCCACGGCTCGGTCTGGGCCGGAGTGAGCGTGTCGGACACCACGACCTTCTCGATCGCGCTGTTACGGCGGGAGATCTCTCGCTCGACGGCATCCTGGCTCTCGTCCTCCGCCACGTCCGGCCAGTAGTCCCGGAACCCCTCGTAACTCGTGCGGCCGAGCAGCAGCGTGCCCGCGGACCGGAGACGCTGCAGGTTGTACGCGCTGAATCCTTCGTCGAACGGCAGCGCCATGACGTTCTGGTCCGGCCCTTCGTGGTAGCCGTCAGCAGAGATCAGGATCGAAACGATGATCTTGCGCATCTTGAGATTCCTCCCGTAGGCCGACATCCGATGGATAACGGTCTCAGATTGGTGTCTTTGCACGTTCCGTTGACCACCCCTTCGCCTGACGTCAGGCGATGGCCCACCTGGGAAGATCGGGTCATGACCCCACCCGACCACTTCGGCCCTGAGGTCGCCGCCGAGTACGACGACCCGAGCGACCCTCGGTGGACCGGCGAGCGGCTCGAGGTCGAGACGACCTTCCTCGCCGAACTCGCCGGACCGGGCGGCCGAGCGCTCGAGCTGGCCATCGGCACCGGCCGGATTGCCCTCCCACTACGCCGCCGCGGGCATCGACGTCCACGGCATCGATCTCTCGGCGGCCATGGTCGACCAGCTGCGGGCCAAACCGGGTGGGGAGGCGGTGCCAGTCGTGATCGGCGACATGACCTCGACCCGGGTCGATGGATTGTTCGACCTGGTCTACCTGGTCTTCAACACCATCGGGAACCTGACCGAGCAGGACGCCCAGGTGGCGTGCTTCGCCAACGCAGCGACCCACCTGCGGCCCGGAGGTGCCTTCGTGATCGAGACCGAGGTACCGGGCGTGCGCTGGCTCCCACCGACCGAGTCGTTCCGCGTGTACCACCACGGCGACGACCACGTGGGCATCGACGAGTACGACCCGGCGACCCAGCAGATGTCCACCCACCACTACTTTCGTCGGGCTGACGGGTCGTACCACCGGCGGTCACTGCCGTTCCGTTACACCTGGCCGGCCGAGCTCGACTTGATGGCCCGCCTCGCCGGACTCCACCTGCGCGAACGCTGGTCGGACTGGACGCGGACGCCGTTCACCTCGACCAGTGAGGCGCACGTCTCGGTGTGGGAGAAGCCGGCTGGCTAGGGCTTAGCGGATCGGCCGTATCACGCCGAGCTCATCCTGCTCACCTTTCTCTAGACCCCACGCTACGAAAGGCTCGATCATGCTCGGATTCCTTCCCCGGATACCTCAAACCCGCCCGACGGCCGGCGTATCCCGGCTACTCGCCCGGACCTCGGCCCTCGCGCCGCCCCGCGCCCTGCCGCTGGCCGTCGAGGAGGTCGACTCGGCCGAGACGTTCGAGGCGATCTCCACGCCCGCCAGCGACCTGGTCGCCAACGGCCGGATCGCCAAGTTCCTCATCGACCGAAGGCAGCCGGCAGCGCCCGTGATCAGATTCGTGAACGGGAACTTCACCGACAGCTCCGGTGAGGTGCCGGACCAGGCGAAGTTCCACTTCTTCTTCGGGCGGGCCGCGTTCAAGGTGCCGGAGTCGCTGGGCGAGTTCAACCAGGTGACCTACTTCGTGCAGGACAAGCGCTACATCGCCGGGTCGGTGCACACCTACTTCTTGGACGGGTCCACCGAGCCGATCTACGGCGTGCAGTTCTATCCCCAAGACGTCGCGCGCGAGCAGACCGTGCTCGAGGCGGTGCGGATCGTGGCTGACAAGATCACCATTCCCGACGCTCGGCTGGCCTTCGTCCCCAGCGGGACGCAGCAGACGGTCGCTGAGGTGACCGGCGACCTCGATGCCCTCGGTGTCGAGGTGGTGCCGCTGGACCGGATCCTGGGCTCGATCGTCTACCTTCCGCTGAACGTCGGCGAGGCCTGGGGCCACCTGCGGATCTTCCCCACCGACAACGACGAGCTGCGAGCCACCGACATCCCGATCTTCAATGAGCTGCCGCTCGACCTGTCCGTGGTCGCGGGCACGATGACCAAGGCGGTCCAGGACACCAACTCCCACGTGAACCTGAAGTCCAAGGAGCGCGGTACGCCCAACGCGGTGCTGCGCGACGCCGGATCTGATCACCCGCGGCTGGCGCCGTTCGCCGACCAGCCGGTGCACCTCGTCGTCGGCCGCGACGACTTCTCGATCGAGCCGACCACCGAGGAGATCGTTGCTCAGAAGCTGGCCGAGAAGCTCAGCCGGCCGCTCACCGAGCTGGTCTGGCAATCCGAGACCGAGCTGCGTTCCTACGCCGAGATGGCTGCCGGGAGCGCGCGCGAGACCCTGACCTTCAACGCCAAGTACGGCGGCAAGGCCGCCAACCTCGGCTTCCTCACCCACCGCGACGTGCTGGGCACTGTGGATGATCTTGGTAGTCCGAGCGCGGAGCGCGGCTACAACCTGGTGCCGGCCGGCTTC
The DNA here is from genome assembly GCA_963711015.1 of uncultured Actinomycetota bacterium. GTDB lineage: Bacteria > Actinomycetota > Actinomycetes > Propionibacteriales > Propionibacteriaceae > Microlunatus. Next base: position 16,407 of record CAVQCQ010000026.1, on the reverse strand, counting down.
GGGGTGCCGCTGCAGGCGTACGCGGACTTCGTCCAGCACCCGCCGAACTCCGACATCCGCGCCTTGATCGAGAAGCTGGTGTCCGACGTCCAGGGTGGTCAGCTGTCCCCGAAGGACCTGGCGAAGCGCTCCGAGGAGGTGCAGCACGCGATCATGGCCGGCTCCTTCCCGCCCGGCGCGCTGGAGCGGATCCGGGCCAAGCTGGACGAGGTGCTGCCGGGCGTGGAGAAGATCAAGGTCCGGTCCAGTGCCAACGCCGAGGACATCCCCAACTTCGATGGCGCCGGGCTGCACGACAGCTTCGCCGCCGACACCGACAAGCGCGACCGGCCGATCGGGGCCTGCCTGATCGAGGAGGACGACGAGGAGGGCGGGGAGGTCAAGCGCAAGGTCAAGCCGAAGTCGGTCGGCTGCGCGGTCAAGGGCGTGTACGCCAGCCTGTGGAACAAGCGGGCGGTCGAGGAACGGTTCTTCGCCCGGATCGACCAGACCAATATCGCGATGGGCCTGGCGATCGTGCCCGCGTACGACCTCGAATCAGAGATCGCCGCCAACACCGTCGTCGTCACCCGGGTGCTGAACACCTCCGACGTCTTCGGCTACTCGCTGTCGGTACAGGAAGGAAACAACCTCGTCACCAACCCGGACCCGGGCACCCACTCCGAGGTCACCATCGCCGCCTTCATCGGTGACGACGAGCCGACCAGCCTGACCGTGACCCGGTTCGCCAAGCCGACGCCGGACGCGCCGGAGCGAACCGAGCCGGTGCTGTCCCGCGAGCGGATGCTGGAACTGGTCGACGTGGCCAAGGCGGTGGAGGAGGCGTACTGCCGGGCCAAACCGGGCTACTACCCCGACTGCCGCTTCGTCACCTCGGCAGGAGACAAAGAGGCCGCGCTGGACCTCGAGGCCAAGATCTTGGCGAACGGGCACCTGGTCTACAAGCAGGTGCGCGAGTTCGGGGGGCGCTGAGGTCCGCTGGTCGCATTATTCAGTCGGAACCCGAAATCCCCTTCCGAAGGGTCGACCCGTAGACCGCAGCCTGGGTACGCCGCTGCATGCCGAGCTTGGCCAGCAGGCTCGACACGTAGTTCTTGACCGTCTTCTCGGCGAGGAACAACCGCTGTCCGATCTCCCGATTGGTGCAGCCCTCGGCGATCAGGTCCAGGATGTCGCGCTCCCGGGCGGTCAGTGAACGGGCGGCCGAGTCTTCCCGGAGGGGTTCACTGAGCCGATCCAGGAGCGACTTGGTCATGGCGGGATCGAGCAGCGACCGGCCCGCGGCGACCTGCCGGATGCCGTCGACCAGACTCGAGCCCCGGATCTGCTTCAGCAGGTAGCCGGACGCACCCGCCATGACGGCACGATCGCGCTGGAGCTGTCCGACGCTCGGACCGATCAGGAGCGGCTGGCGGTCCTGGAGGACCGGGACCGGATCGCCCAGGACCTTCACGATCACGTGATCCAGCGCCTCTTCGCCACCGGCTTGAGCGTGCAGGTTGCCGCGCGGCTGACCGAGGAGCCAGGGCTCAGCGGAGCACTTGACTCCCTGGTCGACCCGGCGACCGTCGCCGACGCCGGAGCGGTGGTCCGTGAAGCGGCCTGGCCAACCTGAGACACCGTGCGGAGCGCCGCGGCGGGGAGCTGGTGGTCGGCCGGCGGAGGCCGACGGGTACTCGGGTCCGCTGGACAGTACCGCTCGATTGACGGCTGGGAGTGCTACGCCGACGCGTGCATCAGCGCGGCGAACAGGCGCCGCGACCCGTCCGGTCGGTCCGGATCGCTCACGATGCTCAGCCGAGGGGTTGGATCAGCCGACAGCGGGCCGTTGACCGGCGCCAGCGCGGCCGCACGATCAAGTGCGGCACGCAGGGCGGACAGATCGGTGGTCGAGTCGACCAACGCGACGACCCGGCGCAGTGATACCCCGGCGGTCAGCCGCTGCAGCTCCTCGATGACGCCCAGTCGCCGCGCGGTGAATCCCCGGAGATCGATCATGATCACATCCACGGACCCGATCAGGCCCTCGACCGTCGGCCGCCAGGTGTCGTCGGTGCACATCAGCTCGTTGATGCGATAACGCCCGTCCGCGTCCGGCTCGAGATCCAGGCTCGCCAGCCTCAACGGCACCGCAGCCGGCTCGCGGACGAATCGTCGAGCCAGGTCGCCACGGATGAAGTCGAGGAACTCATCGGGCTCCAGCGTCTCGGTTGCCACGTCGGGCGCGGTGATCAGCTCGACACTGCCGATCCACCGCCACCGCCTGGTGAGCTCGCGCAGCAGCCGGGTGCTGCGATGCCGGGCGCCGAACGTGCGCAGCAGCAGAAGCCGAGTCGGCCGGCCCCGTCGTCCGGGGCCTATCTGCGCGGCGACGAGCAGGATGAGCACGAGGACGACCAGTGGGGTCAGACCGAGCAGCGCCGGGAGGAGCCCGACCATGGCGGCGTCAGCCGCCGACCAGAGGGCGGCGACCACCCACCACTGCAGCACGAGGAGCGACTCCTCGCTGACCCACTTGGCGACGTAGGCCCGGCCGATGGCCCAGGCGTAGACCAGCAGCACGACCAGCAGGACGGCCGACCTGACCAGGCCCGGCCGGATCTGCGGGTCGAGGCCGAGACCAAGGAAGATCGAGTAGCCGGCGAGAGCGAGGTCCATCACCACCAGGCCGAGTACCGCAAGACCGGGCGCGACGAGCCAGGCGGCGCCGCGCAGATAGCGCACGCCGGTGGTCAGGACGACGTAGGCGACGGGAATCCCGATCTGCAGCAGGATCAGAAGGACGACCTGGCCCGGAGGTAGCCCGCCGACCATCAGCAGTGCGACGACAACACCCACCCAACCGAGAACGAGCAACCCTCGGACCCGGCGCCCGTGGGTGCTGAGGCTCAACGCGGTGGGCAAAGCCGGCCAGGCCAGTAGGACCAGAAACGCCAGACTGCGCACCGGTCGCCATTCCCAGTCTGAGACGACGGTCGTGACCACCACCGCGGCGAGTCCGTAGCCCAAGGCCGCCAGGCCGAACGCCCAGCGCGTACGTGCGCTGCGGCGACGCAGCTCCGTCAGCCAGTGCGCCGTCTCGGCGTCGGCGGCAGTCGCCTCCACCACCGTGATCGTGCTCGCACTGCCGTAGTGCTCGACGTGAGGCAGCGGCGGCGCTGGCGTACTCATCGCGTGGCCGGGCCACCACGACTGCAGCTGAACCTGCATGCCGCGATGGACCGCGCGTCGGTACAGGGCCAACAGCAGCGCACACACAGGCCACGTTCCGATAGCGGCGAAGACCATCGCCGCCAGCGCCAAGCCGCGGGCCAGGCCCCAACCGTCCTCCATGTCTCAAAGAGTGGCGTGACGCCCGGCCAGTACGGTAGAGCGCCGCCGATCACACTGGCGCGACGCGGCGACTTGCCCAGCATCTGAGCCGGGGCGTGCAAGAAAGATAACGGTGAGGTAACGTCACCTCCGCTTCGTTGCGACAGCGCCCAGCGCCTTGCCCCCTCTCGCAATCTCGGAGGAGATTTCGTCATGCCCCCACGGCTCTCCAGTTCGATCCGCAAAGGTCTTGCCGTCGTCACCGCGACCGGCCTGATCGGCGCCGCCACCTTGTTCGGCGCCGCGACCGCCGATGCGGCCATCACCCAGACCGGCTCGTGCGTCGACGGCGGCGGCATCCGCTGGACGGCGAAAGCCATCTGGGGTGGCACCTACACCTCCGGCGGCGTCCGCAAGATCTCGATCAACTACGCCGGTTGGACCACCAACGGCCGGGCGGTGCCGACCGACTCCGCCGTGCGTACCTACGCCGGCAACGGCACCCGGATCCAGACCCTGTCCTGGACCGGCGTCTACGACTACCGGGGCGGCGCCGCGTACCGGGTCCGCAATCCGCTCAACCCGGCGAGCGCACCCGGCCGCGCCAAGGTCAAGATCAGCCTCGGTGTCGACGGGGATGGGCACAGCGGCTGCTCCGTCACCTTCACCCAGCCGGGCAGCAGCGGCACGACCGGTGGCGGCGGTGGTGGGGGCACCTCGACCAGCGATCGCTACGAGGCTGACGTGGTGTCGGGAACCAACGCCGAGCGGACGAAGCGCGGTCTGCGGCCGCTCAGCACCCAGGCCTGCGTCGACCGCTACGCCGAGCAGCAGGCCGCGCGGATGGCGTCCGAGCGGCGGATGTATCACCAAGATCTCGGGCCGATCCTCGGGGCCTGCAACCTGCGCACGGTTGGTGAGAACGTGGCCTACGGCTATCCGAGCGGCGCGGCGGTGATGGCCGGCTGGATGGGCTCGACCGGACACCGCAACAACATCCTGAACAGCGGCTACCGGCTGCTCGGGGTCGGCGCAGCGCAGAGTGCGGACGGACGGTGGTATGCCGCGCAGGTCTTCGGCGCGTAACGCCGACCTCGGCCCGGCAATGGGTTCACACTGGTGGCATGACCCCGGTTCCACTCCGCGACCTGCACGACCACCTGTCCGACTACGTCGACCAGGTCGAGCACGAGCACGAGCGGATCGTGGTCACCCGTGATGGCCGTCGAGTGGCCGTCATTCTCAGCGCCGGGGACTTCGCCGACCTCGAGCGGACCGTCGATGTCCTCACCGACCCTGAGCGGCTCGCCGACCTTCGGATGTAGTCAGCCGCGGCTGAGTGGCGGCGAGGAGGCCCAACGGCTTACCGCCTCCTCGGGAGTGGGTACGTCACCGAAGATCTGAGCAGCCAGCGTGGTGTCCGCGACGTACGCCCCGGTCGCGAAGAACCGGAACATCGCCATCATGTCGGCGACCTGCTCGTTGCGGCCGAACACGCGGCCGAGACCACGGACCAGCGGCTGAGGCAGCGTCGTCAGCCGAACCCGGCGGCCGAGGGCGTCGCTCGTCAGCGCAGCGACGTCGCGCATGCTGACCGGCCGGTCCCAGGACAGGTCCACATGGGTTCCGTCGGGCACCGGCGCATCCACCAAAGCCACCAGCGCCTTGGCCACGTCCGGCGTGAGCACATAGCCCTGCCGGACATCGCTCGGCACCACACTGAGCAGTCGGCCGCGCCGCGGCCCGCCGCCCGGCAGCATGTCCACCATCTCGAAGAAGGCGCCCGGGCGGAGCGAGACGTACGGCACGCCGAGTTCGGCGAGGTCGCGCTCGGCCAGGGCCTTGTTCCAGAAGTGCGGCACATCGGGAGCGGCGTCGCTGCGCAAGATCCCGGTGAAGACGAAGCGGCGTACGCCAGCAATGCGGGCCGCCTCGGCGAGGTTGCGGTTGCCGACCACGTCGGTCTCGCCGGTGTCGGTCTTGCGCCGCTTGGTGTAGCCCGCGGCGGTGGTGATCACCGCGTCGATCCCCGCGTACGCCGCCGGCAGCGAGGCCGGGTCCAGCATGTCGCCGCGGACGATCTCGACTCCGCTCGACTCGAGAGCACTCGCGTCGCTTCCGGGCCTGACCAGGGCGCGTACCGGCTTACCCTTGGCCTGGAGCTCGGTCACCACCTGGCGACCCAGCTGGCCCGTACCACCGACGACCAGAACTGTCATGGTTGATCACGTCACTTTCGTTTGATGAGCAGGCTCACTATATACTAAGCATGCTCACAAAAATCGACAGGAGATCCGTTGGCCGATGCACCTGACCTGAACTACGCGATCATCCGGGCGGCCCGCGCTCACCGCCAGCTGGCCGCCGAGCTGCTCGGCGAGCTCGGCGTCCACCCGGGGCAAGAGATGGTGCTCACGCAGCTCTGGTGCGGCGACGGGCGAACGGCGACCGAGCTCGCCGCCGGGGCCTGCGTCGAGCCGGGCACCATGAGTCGGACGCTCGCCAGCCTGGAGCGCGCCGGCCTGCTGACCCGAAGGACCTCCACCACCGACCGGCGCGCGGTCACCGTGTGCCTGACCAGACAAGGCCAGGCCTTGCAGCCGAAGGTCGAGGCCGCCTGGCGGGAGCTGTCCCGGCGTACCGGTGCCGGACTCAACGCTGCCGAACGCCAGCAGCTGATGGCCCTGTTGGCCCGCGTCTCGGACAACCTCAGTCGCGACCGCTGACCCCCTTCGCCCGCGCCCGCGCCCCACTTCCCCGCGGTTTCGAACGCAGCGTCCGAAACTCGCACTGTGCGCAAGAAGCAACAGGCGTACAGCGCGAAGATCGGACGTAGCGTTCGAAACTGCGGAGGGGGCCGAGGGCTCGGGGATGGCGGGGGTGACCGGGGATGTACTTTTCAGCCGTCCCGTGGCTCCGGGAGTGGTATGACGTCACACATCGCCGGAGTGGGCCCGACCCCAGCGACGGGAGGCAGTGTGAGTCGCGAGAGCACTGATCCACGGCCCGTCGCGGTCGAGGCGGAGACGACGTCGGCCGCGACCGAGCTCGAGCCGGCCACCCGCACCGCCATCTGGGCCTCCGTCGTCGGGCTGGTGGTCTCCCTCGCCATCGCCCTGGTGGTGATCTTGACCGCGATCGACATCCAGTCGGCTCGGATCCCCGACTCGGAGGGTCACGGCTGGTCGTTCGGTCGGTTGTTCGGGCCGGACTTCGGCAGCGGCCTGAACAAGCAGGGCTGGACCGTCCTGACCTACCCCGGCGAGCTGACCCCGGACGCCGTCCAACGGTTCCAGGACCTGCTGGTCGCCCACGTCTCGGTCGACGCCGCCTTCGCACTGGTCTACACGCTGCTGCTGATCATCGTCATCCGCGCCGTCACGCCGGCCGGCCGGTGGCGTGCCGTGGCCCTGGTCGCTGCCGCCGCTCTGCTGCTGACCGATCTGGCCGAGAACCTGCTCGCCTCCGTGGTCACCTTCGGCGGCACAGGCCTGCCCGCCCTGCTGGCGGCGACCACGATCAAGTGGGTGCTGGTCGGGGTGGTGGCGGCGGTCCTCGTCCTCAGCCTGGTCGTTCCGCGATCGGCCGGCCACCACAACAGCCCGCGCCGGAAGCTCCGGCGGGCCATCAAGGCGGTGGTCCACCAGCGCTTCTCCTACCTGCCGGTGGTGGCGATCTTCATCCTCTCCATCCCGGCCGGCGCCGCGATCTTGGAACAGCTGCCGGACGTGCAACGCCGCTGGGTGTTCGACGGCGCGACGGGCGCCCGGCACGCGGTTGCCGCGATGGCCGCCACGCTGCTGCTCGCCGGCTACCTGCTGGCGGTCGGCCGACGGCGCACCCTGTACGCGCTCCGCCATCCCGCGCGGGACAGCCGGGTTCCCGCGCACGCGTACGCCGCGGGCAGGGATCGGCCCCTGCCGAATCCCGCCGCCCCGACCCGACGTCGGGCCGGGCTGAACATGATCAAGGGCAACGCCTACTTCGGCATTTGGCTGATCCCGCCGATCGCGGCGCTGCTCGGTGTGATCGTGACGCTGGTGTTCAGCGATCCGGAGCTGATCCGGAGGACCCGGCTGTCGATCTTCGTCGGGGTCCCGCTGTTGCTGGTGGTGCTCGGCTCGGCGATCACCCGCCGGGCCTGGAAGGCCCGACCGGCGTGGACCCGCCCCGACCAGCCTCCCGAGTTCGACCCCGACGACGCCTGCGCGGTCGGCATCGCGGGCTCGGTCGCCGGGATCGCCGCGATCGTGGTCGGCGGACTCAGCCTGCTCCGCGCGTACACCCCTCTGATCATCCTGCCGGCCACGGACTACGTCCCGGCCGACGTCGATCCCACCGGCATCCGCAGCCGCGTGATCCTGCTGGTGACCATCGGCTGTTGCGCGGTCATCGTGCCCTGGCTGGTCATGATCATGTTCAGTCGCCGGTACGGCGGCCCAACCCGCGGCGCGACCGGATGGCAACGGACGCGACCCGGCCGGGCGCTGCTGACGGCCCTGCGCCGAGTCCGGCTGTACGCCCCGGTCCGGGTGGTCTGGCGCAACAAGTCCTGGGTCTTGTTGATCCTGGTCGTCGCCGTCTTCATCGCCATGGGCATCTTCCCCCGATTCGCCGCCTGGATCGGCCTCTCGGCGACAGCGACCATCACCCTGGGCGCGCTGGCCGGGATGGTGTCCGCGGCCGGCCTGGTGATCCAGGACCGGCCGGTCGCGGAGGTCTTCCGCCTGGTCGGGTTCCGGCGTACGCCGTTGATCACCCTGATGGTGATCACGGTGCTGCTGGTCAGCATCGCCGGCGGCCGCAGCATCCACGACGTCGACCGCGGCGCGACGCCCGCCCTGGATGCCGGCGATACCCGCCCGACGCTGACCGCGGCGTTCGAGAACTGGTACGAGAACGCGGCCCAGTGCGAGATCCAGGTGGGCGACTACCCGGTCCGCCCGATGCTGATGATCGCCGCCGAGGGCGGCGGCATCCGTGCCAGCTACTGGACCGTTCGCGGACTGCAGGCCATCGCCGACCGCACCTGCGGGGAGTACTCGACGCTGTTCTCCGGCGGCGCCAGCGGCGGCTCCGTCGGGCTCACCGTGGCCCGCTTCAGCGGCACCGCGTACGACGTGGGCAGCCGGGAGGCCGTGGACGCGGTCAAGGAGATGGCCGAGTCGGAGATCCTGTCCCGGGCGGCCGATGGCACGTTCGTCCGCGACCTGCTCTACGGCGCGACCGGCATCCCGGTGCCGCGGGCCGCCGAAACCGGCGGCTGGGACTGGCGTGACCGCGGCCGGCTGATCGAGGACGGCTGGGTCGCCTCCGGCGGCTGGGGCGGCCAGCGCTATCTCGGCAGCAGCCGCGCGTTGTCGCCGGCGACCGGAGAGCTGATCTTGAACTCCACCAGTGTCAAGCACAACTGTCGGGTCTGGATATCCCAGATCCAGCTGGGCGAGCCCGGCGGCGACCTGACCGAGAGCTTCGATCCGGAGAAGGACTGCGACAAGAACCCGGGACCAGGACCGCGCACGATCGACCTGTTCCGCGCGTACGGGCCCTACGTCACCGACCGCGCGGAGTCCTGCCTCGGGATGATCTCCGCGGCCACCGCGGCCCTGCTCACCGCCCGGTTCCCGTACGTGACGCCGAGTGGCACGGTCGGTCCCTGCCCCGACCTCGAGGTCAGGCCCGGCCAGCAGACCAAGCCCTACTGGCCGGCCACCCAGCTGGTCGACGGCGGCTACATCGAGAACTCCGGGCTGGCCACGATCACGGATCTGTCTGAGCAGTGGCTGGCGCTGGTCCGAGAGAACAACCGGCGGGCCTTCGATGCCGCTGGCCCCAAGCCTGCGCTAGTCGTGCCGATCATCATCTATCTCGCCAACGGCGACCGGGATGCGACCCAGCCTGCCCTCGGCGCCTCGCCGACCTCCGAGCTCGCCGTGCCGCCGGCCACGTTCCTCCGCGGCGGCTCGGCGTTGGACGGCAACGCCGCGCAGCTCGCCCGCGCGCAGCGGGCGGTCGCTCTGGACGGCTTCTGCCCGATCGTGCCGGAGCAGGCGGTCTGCACAGCGCTCGATCGGCACTTCCCGAGCCGGGTGGTCGTGATCGACCGGGTCACCCAGCCGGAGATCGGCGCTCCACTGGGCTGGGTCCTGTCGGGGGCCAGCATCACCGCCCTGGACAACGCGATGATCGCCCAGCTGCAGGCGAAGTGCGACGCCAACCAGCCGATGGACGTCGAGGCGCCGTTGGCGCCGGCGACCGACGAGCGCCAGCTCTGCCGAACCGGATTTGCGACTTTGGGCGACCTGGAACGCTACTTCACCTATCGCCCGAACTGAGCACAACTGGCGTCCCGTACCCCGACGAGCAGCTGCCGGATTTAGGACGGCGGCAAAGATAACTCGCGACCGTGGTCGGGACCGGGTCACGACTTGCGTCGGCCTCGAAAGGTGGGGTTTTATAACAACACTGCAACGGCGAACAACAAGAGGGGGGCCTCGGGGGATGCGCGCGCTGCGCTCGGTGGTGCCGCTCGCTGCGCCGATCATCGTCTGGTCGAAGGCTCGAAGAGAAGGAGCCTGAGATGTCGATCCCAGACGTCGCCGCCCTGATCCGCCTTCCTCGCGCTCCCGGCGCCACCGGCACGATGCCGTCCGCCGTCGTCGGCTGGGCGCTCCGACTGATCACGTTGTTGATCTTCGTGGTTGCGACCTGGGCGGGTGTCGAGCTGGCTCTCGACGCACCGCAGGTCACACCCGCCGCGCCCGCCGGATCCGCCGGCTAGATCCCAGGCGGCAGGGCAACGGCTGGATCGGTGGTCGGTGACCAAGATCATCGCTGAACCGGCGACCGTTCGTCGGGTATCGGGTGGGCCCGTGATCGGGCTGATGATCACGGTTGGAGCGCTGGTCGCCGTCGGTCTCGCGCTCTTCCATCCCCCGGCGCCGATCGTCTTCGGTCCCGCGCTGGTCGCGCACGTCAGCGGAATGCTGGCCGGCTACGGCATCGCCGTGATGCTGGCCCTGATGTCCCGGGCGCCGATGATCGAGCGGGCCATCGGGGCGGATGCGCTGGCGCGGTGGCACTCCCGGTTCGGACCGGTGATCATTCTCCTGGTCGCGGTCCACGCCTTCGCGGCGGTGCGGGCGTGGGCCGAGGTCCGCGGTCAGGGCGCGCCCGCCGCCTTGGCCGAGGTGCTCACCTGGCCGGGACTGATCGCGGCCACGTTCGGCCTGCTGCTGCTCGCGGTGATCGGCGTGGTCTCGGTGCGGGTGATCCGCCGCCAGCTCAGCCACGAGCAGTGGCAGCTGACTCATCTGCTCACCTACCTGGCGGCCGCCCTGGCCTTCACCCACCAGCTGGCCGGGCCCAACCTGGTCGGCAGCCGCGCGGCGCAGATCGGCTGGAGCCTGCTGTACGCGTACGCCTTTGCGCTGGTGCTGCGCTACCGGGTGCTCCAGCCGCTGCACCAGCTGCTGCGGCACCGGCTGCGGGTCGCGCAGGTGACTCGGGAGTCGCACGACGTGATCAGCGTTCGCATGACCGGCCGACACCTGGACGAGCTGCGAGCCGAGCCTGGCCAGTTCTTCCGGTGGCGGTTCCTGACCCGGTCCATGTGGCACTCGGCGTACCCCTTCTCGCTGTCCGCGGTGCCGACCAACGACCAGCTGCGGATCACCGTCAAGGCCTTGGGGTCGGGGTCGAAGTCCCTCCGGCAGCTGCACCCGGGCACGATCGTGCTGGCCGAGGGCCCGTACGGAGTGCTGACCAGCCGGCGGCGGCGCCGGCTCCGGGTGCTGCTGATCGCGGGTGGTGTGGGCATCACGCCGATGCGCACGCTGTTCGAGACGCTCGAGCTGCCCGGGGAGGATCTGACCCTGATCTACCGCGCGGCCACCGAGCGGGACCTGGTGCTGCGTGCCGAGCTGGACGAGATCGCGGCCCGCAAGGGAGCCCGGGTGATCTACCTGCTCGGGCCGACCACCATGGTCAATCGGCTGACCGCCAACTCACTCAGCAAGCTGGTCGGTGACCTTGCCGACTACGACATCTACCTCTGTGGCCCGCCGCGGATGACCACCGAGATCCGGGACTCACTGCTCTGGGCCGGACACCCCCGCCGCCAGTTGCACGAAGAGCGTTTCGGCTGACTAGGGTTGCCCCTGGAGAGGTGGACGATGACGGGTGGCCCCTGGCTGGTCGTGGGAATCGGCATCATCGTGGTGGTCCTGGCCAGCGTGATGCTGATGTTCGCCCCCGCCCTCGCCGACCTCCGCGGCCGGAGCCGCGGTCGCTCGCGTACCGCCGAACCACCGCCGCCTGGGGTCCGGCGGCCCAACTCTTACGCCGGATCGCTGATCAAGGGCTTCGGCTACATGTTCGCCTCCCGCCGCCGGCCGCGTCGGCGCACGGACAGCGTTGGCCTCCGGTTCGACCGGGCGATGACCCGTATCGACACCGTCGATCCGTACGACGCCCAGCGCCGGATCGGCGAGGCGATGGTGGTCGCCGGACTGGTCGACGAGGCGGACCTGCCGGAGGAGACCGAACTGCCGGACGAAGCGGAGCCGACCGGCGTGGCGACCGACGAGCCTTGGGACGAACCCCGAGGATCAAGCCATGAATGAACGCACGCCCGGCGCGGATCGCTACAAGGATCCGTTGCAGGTGTACGCGGAGGCCGACGAGCAGACGCGCGGGGTGATCGAGAAGGAGCTCGAGCGGATCGACCAGTTGGACCGGCGTGACCTGCAGCTGAACTCGCTCGGGCTGACCTACGGCGTGATTGTCACGGTGGCCTTCCTGGCCGCGTGCGTGTTCTTGATCGCCACCGAGCATGGGGTCGAAGGCACCGTTCTCGGCGTGGTGTTCATCGCCGGGCTGGTGGCAGTCCTGGCCGTCGGCCGTCGCCGCTGACCCCCTCTCCCCCTCGTCAGTTTCGGACGCTGCGTCCGATTCTGACAGGGGGGTCAGTCAGTCGGAGTGGAGGCGGGCGAGGAAGTCCCGGGTCGCCGGCTGCTGAGGCTGGTCGAAGATCATCTCTGGCCGACCCTGCTCGAGAATGCGGCCGCCGGACAGGAAGCAGACCTCGTCGGCGACCTGGCGGGCGAAGCCCATCTCGTGGGTGGCCAACACCATGGTCATCCCCTCGTCGCGAAGCTCCCGCAGCAGGCTGAGCACTTCCCAGACCAGCTCGGGGTCGAGCGCCGACGTCACCTCGTCGAGCAGCATCAGCAAGGGCGCGTTGACCAGCGCCCGGGCGATCGCCACCCGCTGCTGTTGACCACCCGACAGCTGATCAGGATGCATCGCGGCGCGGTCGGCGAGGCCGACCCGTTCCAAGATCGCGTACGCGCGGCGCCGGGCTTCGGCCGGATCGATCTTGTGCACCCGGATCGGGGCCAAGGTGATGTTCTGCAGCACCGTCAGATGAGGGAACAGGTTGAACGCCTGGAAGACGATGCCCACCCGAGCCCGGACGGCATCCACGTCGATCCGCGGATCGCTGATGTCCACCCCATCCAGGATGATCTGGCCGTCGTCGATCACCTCGAGCCGGTTGAAGCAGCGCAGCAAGGTCGACTTCCCCGATCCCGACCCGCCGATCAGGACCACACACTGACCCCGGTCGACGGTGAGGTCGAGATCATCCAGCACCAGCCGGGGACCGAAGGCCTTCCGAATACCGCGCGCCTCCAACAGGCTCACAGCGCAGGCCCAACGACGGAGCCGTACCAACCCTGCCGACGGGCCACCCAATCGGTGAACCGAGTCAGTGGGATGGTCAGCGCCACGAACAGGACCCCGGCGACGACGTACGGGGTGAAGTTGAAGTCGGTCGCCGTCTCGATCTGCGCCGACCGGATGGCGTCGATCACCCCGAGCACGGCGATCAGTCCCGAGTCCTTCTGCAGGCTGACCAGGTCGTTCAGCAGCGGCGGCAGCACCCGCCGTCCGGCCTGCGGGAGCACCACGAAGCGCATCGACTGCGCGTACGACAGCCCGAGCGACCGGGCCGCCGCGCGCTGCGACGGATGCACCGACTCGATCCCCGCTCGAAACACCTCGGCGACGTAGGCCGTGTAGGTCAGCACCAGCGCGGCGCCGCCGTAGATCACCGGGTTGTTCGGCATCCCGCTCAGTCGCAACGCGGGCACGCCGAAGCCGAGCAGGAAGATCACCAGCAGCAGTGGCAGCCCACGGAACAGGTCGGTGTACGCGGCCGCGAACACCCGGACCGGGAAGAAGATCGGTCCGCGCAGGGTGCGCAGCACGGCGATGAGCAGGCCGAAGATCGCGATCAGCACCCCGCAGACCAGCATCACCCGGATGTTGAGCCAGAGCCCGATGGCGACTGACGGCAGCGCCTCGCGAGCCCGAGCCGGGTCGAAGAAGGTCTCCTGAACCCGAGGCCAGCCGGGCGTGGAGACGACGCCGAGACTGAGACCCACCACAACGACGACCGAGCTGATCACGGCGATCAACGTGGACCGGGTCGCCTGACGCCGGCGATAGGCCATCCGCTCCTGCTCGAGCGCGGACGGCTGCCAGCCGCTGGTCACGACAGGACGGGCGCCCCGTCCGTCCCGGCGAGCCACTCGGTCTCCAGCTTCTCCAGCGTGCCGTCAGTCTTCAGCGCGTCGACGGCCTGGCTGACGCAGGACGTGAGCGGGCTGTCCTTGGCCAGCACCAGTCCGAACTCGTCCTGGGCCGCCGAACCCGCCGGAAGCTGGCCGACGATCACACCGTCATCGAGCTGGGCCGCGGTGATGTAGAACGCCGTCGGTAGGTCCACAACGATGCCGTCCACCTGCTTGTTCTGCAAGGCCTGCACCGCCAGGTCGTTGGTGTCGTAGACCCGCGGCTTGGCCGACGGCTGGATCTGGTCGGTGATCGCGGTATAGGACGTGGTGCCCACCTGGGCGCCGAGGGTGGCCTCCTTGAGCGCCGCGATCGAGGTCGCGCCGTCGATCTTGGAGCCCTTGATGCTGATCACCGTCTGCGCCACCTCGTAGTAGCCGCTGGAGAAGTCGACCGCCTGCTTCCGCTTCTCGGAGATCGAGACCTGGTTGATGTCGATGTCGAACTTCTTCGGCCCCGGCGCGTACGCGTTGGTGAACGGCACGGTGATCCAGGTGACCTCCGAGCTGCTGAAGCCCAGCTTGTCGGCCACGGCGTACGCCACAGCGGACTCGAAGCCCTGGCCGTTGGTCGGGTCGTCGTCGACGAACCACGGCGGGTACGCGGGCTTGTCCGTGCCGATCGTGAAGGTGCCGGCGGTGACGAGCTCGAGCTGATCCTTGGCGCACGCATCGGCCGTCGCGCTGCCGCTCGCCGTGCCGCTGGCCGAGGCTGCTGGTGGGGCGGCGTCCTCGGGGGCGCAGGCGGTCGCCAGGGCGAGGACGGACACCGCGGCGAGGCAGATTCGGGTGGCACTTGGCATGGGCCAACCCTAGTGCTGGATGAGCACCGGATACTCCAGGTCGTCGTTGTTGATCACGATGCCGGCCCGGGCGACCGGATCGGCTTCGGCGAGGTAGAGATCGCAGGCCGGGTGGTAACGGACGGCATACATCCGGTGCACCTCTGCCGGACTGCCGAAGAGCGCGGCATCGCGCCGGGCTGCGCGATCTCGGGCGATCCGGTGACTGGTCCGGATGAAGATCATCTCGTCCCAGTGGCCGGCGAGCTCGGGCTTCTGCAGGAAGGTTCCGTCGATGATGATCATCATCTCGGCCGGCACCAGCTCGGGCTCGACGTCGAGCACGGCATCCGTGGCAAGATCATGAGACCGCGGCCGGATGTGGCGGTCTCCTCCCGGTCCGAGGGGACGGAGCACCAGATCGATCAGCGCCTGAAAGTCATACGCATCCTCGTAGTAGCCCCGGGCCGACTCCCGCCCCCGCTGGTGCCGGCGGGCCCGGAGCTGATGAAAGTCGTCGGTCGACAGGTGCCGGGCCGGACAGCCACGAGCCTGGACAGCGGCGGTGAGCTCGGCGGCCAGAGTCGACTTGCCCGCCGCGGTGATCCCGTCCACGCCGACCCGCATCGGCCGGTCTTGGGGACGTGCCGCGATCAGCTGGTCGGCCACCCGGCCGATGACGACATCGCGCATCACTCAACCGATGAAACTGGTGATCAGATCCACCACCAGCAACGGATCCGTCTTGTGGGCAAAGTGGCCGTGTCCCTCGAGCACCTCGATCCGGGCGTCAGGGAGGATGCCCACCAGCCGCTCGGTGATCTCGATGATCGCCGGAGTGCTATCGGAGCCGGTCAGCATCAGCGTCGGCGCCGTGACGGTGTCGAACTGACCTGGCCGCAGACGCCAGTCCTTCTCAACCCGGCACTCGCGCGGCATCGTCCCGGCGGCGGCCAGCCGGGTCGGCCACAGCGGGTTGGCCCGAAAGGCGTCGATCTCGTCCGTCGTCATGTCGAGTATCTCGGTGAAGACCACGGCGATAGCGCCGTCAGCGTCGCCGACGGCCAGCTTCGCCTCGATCGAGTCGATCGATCCCGGCGGGTACTGCAGCCCGAAGCTCGGTTCGTAGAGCACGAGATGACCGACATCGGCCGATAGCCCCGCGCCTCCGAGGGCGACGTTGGCACCGTAGGAGTGGCCGAACAGCGTCACTGGCCTGCCGTGCCGTGCGGCGATGGAAGCGACCACCTTCGCGACATCGTCGAACTCCTGCTCGATCGAGTATGGAGCGGCGTCACCGCTACCGCCGAATCCGCGCCGGTCCATCGCGTATGTGGTCATCCGCTCCTGCAGGACCACGACGAACGGGTCCAACGTGGTGTGGTCGGCGATCGAGCCGTGCACGAGCACGATCGGCGGCCGGCTTCCGCCGACCCATACGGCCAGCGATACACCGTCACTCGATCGGACGTCGATCCGGGTCGGGTCTCGTCCATCCGGCACGACTCCAGTCTGCCTTCCACCCAACTCGCCCGGATGCCAGGATGTGCCCGTGAGCAGCGTCCCGGCCGCAGCACCGAAACGCGACGTCGGGCTCTGCCTCTCCGGTGGCGGCTATCGCGCGGCCGTCTTCCATCTCGGCTCGCTCATCCGGCTCAACGAGGCGGGGCTGCTGC
>CAVQCQ010000025.1:0-21054 GCA_963711015.1 uncultured Actinomycetota bacterium | reverse complement strand
GTCGCGCGTACAACCTCGCCGCACCGGCCTCCGGCCGGATCCTGTCCGGTGGTGTGGACTCCGCGGCGCTCTACCCGCCGAAGAAGTTCTTCGGTGCGGCGCGCAACATCGAGGGCGGCGGCTCGCTGACCATCCTGGCCACGGCGCTGATCGAGACCGGCTCGAAGATGGACGAGGTGATCTTCGAGGAGTTCAAGGGCACCGGCAACATGGAGCTGCGGCTGCGCCGGGAGTTCGCCGACAAGCGGATCTTCCCAGCCATCGACGTGGACGCGTCGAGCACCCGGCGCGAGGAGCTGCTGATGAGCCGCGAGGAGCTGAACATCGTCTGGAAGCTGCGCCGGGTCCTGGGTGGGCTCTGGAGCAACCTGCAGGGCCTGGAGATGCTGCTCGACCGCTTGCGGAAGACGCAGAGCAACACCGAGTTCCTGCTGGCCATCACCAAGTCGATACCGGCCTGACCGCTCGCGTCGCTCTGGTAGCGGAATTTTGCTGAGGCCTGCGCGGTTGAGGCAGAATCGATCCTTGGTGCCGGTTCACGTCCAGTGGGCGACCCGGTGCCTCAGACAAGGAGATATCCCATGAAGCCCGACATCCACCCTGCGTACGTGGAGACCCAGGTGACCTGTACCTGCGGAAACACCTTCACCACGCGGAGCACTGCGCCGAATGGTGTGCTGCACGCCGACGTCTGCTCGGCCTGCCATCCCTTCTATACCGGCAAGCAGAAGATCCTCGACACCGGCGGCCGGGTGGCCCGTTTCGAGAAGCGGTACGCGGCCAAGCAGGCCACCGCCAAGAAGAAGTAGCGCACGTTCGCGCCCAACCCTCCAGCGACTTGTCAGCGTCTGAGCGGGCCATGGCCAGCTCAGACGCTGACAAGTCGGGGAGGGGAGGGGCGCATGTTCGAGGCGGCAGCAGGGCTGCGCGCGGAGTTCGCCGCGCTCGAGGGTGCGCTCGCCGATCCCGACACCCACGCCGACCTGGCCAGGGCCCGTAAGGTCGGCCGGCGCTACGCCGAGCTGACGCCGATCGTCAAGGGAATGGACGAGTACGAGCGGCTGGCCGCCGACCTGGAGGCCGCGCGAGAGCTCGCCCAGGTCGATCCCGGCTTCGCGGTCGAGGCCGAGGAGCTGTCTGCCCGCCTCGATATCGTCACCGAACGGCTCACCCGGCTGTTGGCCCCGCGGGATCCCAACGACTCGGCCGACGCCTTGGTGGAGGTCAAGTCCGGCGAGGGCGGCGAGGAGTCCGCGTTGTTCGCCGCTGATCTGCTGAAGATGTACACCCGCTACGCCGAGTCTCGCGGCTGGAAGGTCGAGGTGCTGGACGCCCAGGAGACCGACCTCGGCGGGTACAAGTCGGTGACCGTCGCGATCAAGGCGTCGGCGTCGGCCGAGCCGGACCAGATGCCCTATGCCGTACTCAAGTTCGAGGGCGGCGTGCACCGCGTGCAGCGGGTACCGGTCACCGAGTCCCAGGGCCGGGTCCACACCTCCGCCGCGGGCGTCCTGGTGATGCCGGACGTCGAGGAGGCCGAGGTCGAGATCGATGAGAACGACCTGCGGATCGACGTCTACCGGTCCTCGGGCCCCGGCGGTCAGGGGGTCAACACCACCGACTCCGCCGTCCGGATCACCCACCTGCCCAGCGGCATCGTGGTCTCCTGCCAGAACGAGCGTTCCCAGCTGCAGAACCGCGAGCAGGCGATGCGGATGCTCCGGGCCCGGCTGACCGCCTTGGCTGACGAACAGGCTGCCGACGCCGCCTCGGCCGCCCGACGCAGCCAGGTACGCACCGTCGACCGGTCAGAGCGGATCCGCACCTACAACTTCCCGGAGAACCGGATCTCCGACCACCGGATCGGTTTCAAGGCCTACAACCTTGACCAGGTGCTGAACGGTGACCTGGCCGCAGTGATCACCGCCCTGCAGCAGGCCGACGTCGCGGAGCGGCTGGCCACCGTCGGCGGCGCGGCCCGTTGAGCCACCCGGTCCGGCCGCTGCTGGTCGCGGCCGCCGACCAGCTACGCGCGGCCGGGATCGACTCCGCCGCCCAGGACGCGCGGATCCTGCTGGCCTTCGTCTCCGGCGTCGAGCTGGTCCGGCTGCCGCTGCTCACCGAGCTGGACGATGATCATGTCCGGCGGTTCCGCCGCCTGGTCGCCGAGCGCGCCGCGCGGGTGCCGCTGCAGCACCTGACCGGGCGAGCGCACTTCCGCCACGTCACGGTGGAGGTGGGTCCCGGGGTGTTCGTCCCCCGGCCGGAGACCGAGGTGATGACCGGCTGGGCGATCGAGCGGATCGCCGCCATGACCACCCTGGCCCACCGACCGCTGGTGGTGGAGCTGTGCGCCGGGTCCGGCGCCATCGCCAAGGCCATCGCCACCGAGCTGACCCGGGTCGACGTCCACGCGGTCGAGCGATCGGAGACCGCCGCCGCGTACGCCCGGCGCAACCTCGCCGACACCCTGGTCGAGCTGCATGTTGCCGACATGGCGACCGCGCTGCCCGAGCTGGACGGCACGGTCGACCTGGTGATCGCCAATCCGCCTTACATTCCGCTGGAGGCGTACGCCTCCGTCCCGCCCGAGGTTCGTGACCACGATCCGGTCGAGTCACTGTTCTCGGGGCCGGACGGCCTGGACGCGATTCGCGTGGTCGCCGCCACGGCCGCGCGACTGCTGCGCCCGGCCGGCTTCGTCTGCGTGGAGCACGCCGACATCCAGGGCGATGCGGCGGTGGAGGTGCTGGTCCGCGACGGCGCGTTCCGCGGCGTACGCGATCACCCCGACCTGGCCGGCCGGCCGCGGTTCGTGTCCGCGGTGCACCGCTGAGCGGCGTCCCACCTGGCAGGATGGCCCGGTGAGCACGCCCGCCGAGCAGCCCGAGCCCGCCGGCTACCAGCGGTTCGACTGCAGCGGCCCGGAGCCGGAGGCGTACGCCGAGGCCATCGAGGCGGCCCGGAAGGCTATCGAGGACGGCGCCTGCATCGTGCTGCCGACCGACACCGTCTACGGGATCGGCGCCGATGCGTTCAGCCCGACTGCCGTGCAGCGCCTGCTGGACGCCAAGCACCGCGGCCGCGACATGCCGCCGCCGGTGCTGATCGCCGAGTCCAGCCTGATCCGGGCGCTGGCCACCCAGGTCCCCCAGGAGACGAAGGACCTGATCGCCGAGCACTGGCCCGGCCCGCTGACGGTGATCTGCCAGATCCAGCCCAGCCTGAGGATGGACCTCGGCGACTCGAAGGACACGATCGCGCTCCGGGTGCCCGATCACCCCCTCACCCGGGAGATCCTGCGCCGAACCGGCCCGATGGCGGTCAGCAGTGCCAACCGGAGTGGCCAGCCGGCCGCGCTGACCTGCGACGAGGCGATCGAGCAGCTCGGCGACGCGGTGGCGGTCTACCTCGACGGCGGTCCGCTGACCGCGTACGAAGGCGCCGCGTCGACCATTGTCGACTTCACCCAGTACGACGACGGCGAGGTGCTGCGGCTCGGTGCGCTGAGCCTGGACGTGCTGCGCAAGACGCTGCCCGACCTGCGAGCCGAGCCGGAGTCCGCGGACGAAGGCTCCTCGACCAGCTCAGACACCGCCCCGACGAACCATCAGGACCGCCCGACGCAGGAGGGCTTGGTCTCAGATGGAAAAACGAGCGCGGAGCGCCTGCGCCCTCCACGCCTTCAGTCAGTCGCGACAGCGACTGTAGCGACTGATGCGTGAGTACCTGCTCGTGATGAGCATCGCCTTCGCCGTCACCTACCTGACCAGCGGCCTGTGCCGCCGGCTCGCGTTGCGCACCGGGGCGCTCGCCCGGGTCCGGGATCGCGACGTGCACACCATCGAGATGCCCTACTTCGGCGGCGTGGCGATGCTCGCCGGCGTGGCGGCGGCGATCCTGTTCTCCTGGCAGCTGCCGTTCCTCGGCGGTCAGGCGACGGTGCAGCAGGACTCCGCGCGCCGTACTGGTCGCGGCCGCGGTGATCTGTCTGGTCGGCGTGCTGGACGACGTCTTCGAGCTGCCGCCGCTGGCCAAGTTCGCCGGCCAGGTGCTCGCCGCCGGTATCGCCGTCGCCCTCGGCGTCAAGATGCTCTGGATCCCGTTGCCGGGGTCGATCATCGCGCTGAACGCCTCGGCTCTCGGTCGCCATCACGGTGTTCTTCATCGTCCTGTGCTCCAACGCCGTGAACTTCGTCGACGGACTCGACGGGCTGGCCACCGGCGTGGTCGGCATCGGCGCGGGCGCGTTCTTCGCCTACTCCTACCTGCTGACCGTCGTCGAGGGTCTCACCCGGGCGACCACCTCCAGCTTGATCACCGTGGCGATCGCCGGGGCCTGTCTCGGCTTCCTGCCCCACAACTTCTTCCCCGCCCGGATGTTCATGGGCGACTCCGGGGCCATGCTGCTCGGCCTGTTGCTGGCCACCTCGGCGATCAGCCTGACCGGGCAGATCGACACCTTCGAGCTGGCCGACAACCGCCGGACTGGTACCCACCGTGCTTCCGCTGGTGCTGCCGCTGGCGATCCTGGCGCTGCCGTTCCTCGACCTCACCCTGGCCTTCATCCGGCGCACGTACGCCGGGCAAGTGGTGGTTCCTGCCCGACAAGCAGCACCTGCACCACCGGCTGCTGGAACGCGGCCACAGCCAGCGCCGAGCCGTGCTGCTGATGTACGTCTGGTCGGCTCTGGTGTCGTTCGGCGTGATCATCCTCGCGCTGGTGCGCACCGAGCGGCAGTGGACCGTCGTCGCGGTGGTCGCCGTCTGCGCGTTGATCTTGTTGTTGATCACTCTCGGCCGGCCGGTCCGGCACAAGATGGCGGCCCGGGGCGAGTCGCTGCGCTGACCCGGCTGGGTTGCGAGCGGTTGTGTTACGTTTCCGATGCAGCCCGCGCAACCGACGTTGCGCGGGGTTTCAAGGGGGGCGTCCTCCTTGGTGAACGTGTTGTGCACCCGACCTGGCCGACTACCGATCACGACAAGGACTGCCGAGCCCCCCGATGACCGTGGACAGCCGACCAGAGCACAGCCGTCCCGCCGCGGAGGGTCCGAGCATCCACGTCATCCGGGCCCGCAAGCTGCTGCTCGGTGGCGCGGTCGGCGGCGTCGCCGCGAGCCTGCTCTGCCTGGTCGGCTTCGGGATCGGCTACGGCGGCCGAGGGCTGGTCTCGGCCGGCCTCGCATCAGCCATGGTGCTGTTCTTCTACGGTGTCGGCCAGCTGGTCATGGTGCAGTTCGCCGACGCCGGTGCGCGCACCCTGCTGATCGTCTCGCTGTGCAGCTACAGCACCCGCGTGGTGGTGCTCGGAATGGTCCTGCTGGCCTACCAGCGAAACCGCGAGAGCTGGCCGACACTGGTCCCGATGGTGATCTTCGTGACGACGATCGCGGTCGTCGCCGGCTGGCTCACGGTCGAGGTTTTCGTCTTTTCCCGGTTGAGAATCGGTGTCTACGACACCGAGTACAGCCCACCGGCCGGAGCGGTATCCGAGCCGTGACCCACACCTTATTGACTGCTAGCGTTACTCCCGCCATGAACGGACACGGTGAGCCGATGCAGGACCAGCCGCGACCCGGCGGCGTGAAGTTGGACGGCATGAACCTCGGCATGCGGGTGCTGTCGTATCTTGATCGCCGGGGTCGCGCTCTACGGGTTCCTGGGCTGGCAAGGGGACCGGCTGCTGGGTACTGCTTTCCTGCTGCCGGTCGGGATCGTGCTCGGCGCCGCTCTTGGCTGCTTCGTGATCATCCGTCGGTTCGGGCGCGTCGAGGAGATGCCGGCGGGCTCGGATGGTGAGGCGATGATCACGACTCAGTCCAGCGAGACCGACACGAGGGCGAGGTGAGCGGGGTGATCTTGGGCCTGATGCCGTTGGAGACCGGCGGCGAGGAGACCGAGGGCTTCCAGGCTCCTGGCGTGGAGAGCTTCGACCTCCCTCCGCTGTTCGAGTACGGTGCCGTGGCTCGACAAGTACCTGTTGATGGCCATCGTCTCGGTGATCTTGGTCATCCTCTTCTGGGTGATCATGGCTCGCAAGAACAGCCTGGTGCCGGGCAAGGGTCAGTTCATCGGCGAGACCGCCTACTTCTTCATCCGCAACGGCATCGCCCGGGACATGATCGGGCACGACTTCCGCCGCTACCTGCCGTTCCTGATCGCGCTCTTCTCCTTCATCCTGGTCAACAACCTCTGGGGCATCTTCCCGCTCACCTTGATCCCGACGGCCTCCCATGTGGGCTGGGCGTACGGCCTGGCCCTCATGGTCTGGGTGCTCTACAACGGGGTCGGCATCGCCAAGCACGGTCCGTGGGGCTACCTGAAGCACACCACGCTGCCTTCCGGGGTGCCGAAGGCGATGTGGCCGATCATCATTCCGCTGGAGTTCTTCTCCAACATCATCGTGCGGCCCGTGACCCTGTCCTTGCGACTCTTCGCCAACATGTTCGCCGGCCACCTGCTGGTGCTGGTCTTCGTGCTGGGCGGGGAGTTCCTGCTGCTGCATACCGACTCCATCGTGAACAAGCTCGCCGGGGCCGTGGCCTGGATCTTCAGCATGGCGATCTTCGGACTCGAGCTGTTCGTTCAGTCGCTGCAGGCCTTCATCTTCACCGTCCTGACCGCCAACTACATTGCCTCGGCTGCCGCCGAGGAGCACTGACCACCCTCAACGCCTCGTTGCGGAACCCGTGAAAGGAAGCAGTACATGACTCCTCTGGAGCTCGTCGGATCGCTCGGAATCGTCGGCTACGGTCTGGGCGCCATCGGCCCCGGCATCGGCGTCGGTTTGATCTTCGCCTCGGTCATCCAGGGCACCGCCCGGCAGCCTGAGGCCCGCGGCGCCATGATGGGTACGGCCTGGATCGGCTTCGCCGTGACCGAGGCGCTGGCGCATCATCGGCATCGCCCTGGCCTTCGTCTTCGGCGGGTTGTAATGGGCCTGCTCCTCCCGCTGTCGGCGGCGCACAACCCGCTGCTGCCGGCGCCGATCGAGATCATCCTCGCGGTCGTCTTCGTGCTGCTGCTGACCGTGGTGATCGCCAAGTTCGTGGTGCCGCGGTTCGAGGCCACCTACGCCGAGCGCACGGCAGCGATCCAGGGCGGGATCGAGAAGGCCGAGAAGGCACAGGAGGCAGCCGAGGCGGCACTGGCGGAGTACAACGCCCAGCTCGCCGAGGCCCGGACCGAGGCGGCAAAGATCCGCGAGGACGCCAAGACCCAAGGCACCCAGATCCTCGTCGAGCTGCGCGAGCAGGCCCAGTCCGAGGCGGCCCGGATCAAGAGCCAGGGCGAGGCCCAGCTGGATGCCGAACGGGCTCAGGTACTGGCCCAGCTGCGCAGTGAGATCGGTGGACTGGCCACCACATTGGCGAGCCGGATCGTCGGCGAGTCGCTGGAGGACGACGAGCGCGCCCGGCGTACGGTCGACCGGTTCCTCGCTGATCTGGAGGGCCAGTCGACAGGAATCACCCGCGAGGACCCCATGAGCGCGGAGCCACCCGAGCACGCTGGATGGGGACGAGCTCGACCAGAGCACTGCTCGACGATGCGCGTCCCGGACGCCGCGAGTCCGATCTGACCAACCTGCCGGCGACCTGTTTCGGGTGGTCGACGCCCTGGAGTCCTCGGTTCGCTCCGCCGGGCGATGACCGACCCGAGTACCTCGGAGCACCGGAGTCGGCCCGCAAGGATCTGGTGCACGACCTGCTGGACGGAAAGGTCGTCCAGGCGGTCGTCGACCTGGTGGCCGAGGCGGCGACGCTGCGCTGGTCCGGTGGTCGGGCCTTCGCCGTGCGCTGGAACGGCAGGCCGTGCGGGCCCAGCTGATGGTCGCCGACCGCGCCGGGCGAGCTGGAGAACGCCGAGGACGAGCTCTTCCGGCTTCGCCCGGATCGTCGAGGCCAAGCCCGGAGCTACGCGACGCGCTGGGCGATCGCTCGATCGGCGCTCGGACCGACGCCGAGGAACTGGTTGGCGAGCTGCTCGCAGGACGGGCGACGGACACGACGGTGGTGCTGGCCAAGCGGGCGGTCGCGCGCGCGCGAGCGCACCTTCGCGCACACCATCGAGGGATTCGTCACCCTGGCCGCGGCGCAGCAGAACCGGGTCGTGGCCACCGTGCGGGTGGCCCAGCCGCTGACCGCCGAGCAGCGCGACCAGCTGCGAACCTCGCTGAGCCGGCAGCTCGGTCGGCAGGTCGCAGTGCAGGAAGTCGTCGACCCGGACGTGCTGGGTGGGGTTCGGGTCGAGCTGGGTGACGAGGTCATCGAAGGAACCGTGGCCGGCCGGCTCGAGCAGGCCCGAAGGCTCTTCGGCTAGGCAAGAAACGCGTACCAACTCCGCATCAGACACGAGAGCAAGGAAGCGACCGCGATGGCAGAACTCACGATCCGTCCCGAGGAGATCCGGGACGCTCTGGACCGCTTTGTCAAGGACTACACCCCGGAGACGTCCAGCCGCGAGGAGGTGGGCACGGTCGTCACCTCCGGTGACGGCATCGCCCGGGTCGAGGGCCTGCCGTCAGCGATGGCGAACGAGCTGCTGGAGTTCGAGAACGGCACGTTGGGCATCGCCCTGAACCTCGACGTCCGCGAGATCGGCGTCGTCGTGATGGGTGACTCCGGAGGCATCGAGGAAGGTCAGGTCGTGAAGCGGACCGGGGACGTCCTCTCCGTGCCGGTGGGCGACGGCTACCTCGGCCGGACCGTCGACGCGCTGGGCAACCCGATCGACGGTCTCGGCGACCTCACCGACGTCGACGAGCGGCGTCCGCTGGAGCTGCAGGCCGCCGGGGTGATGGACCGCCAGGAGGTCCGGCAGCCCTTGCAGACGGGGATCAAGGCCATCGACGCGATGATTCCGATCGGTCGGGGTCAGCGACAGTTGATCATCGGCGACCGCAAGACCGGCAAGACCGCCATCGCCATCGACACGATCATGAACCAGAAGGCGGCCTGGGAATCCGGCGACGAGGAACAGCAGGTGCGCTGCATCTATGTCGCGATCGGCCAGAAGGCCTCGACGATCGCCGCCATCCGCGGCCAGCTCGAGGCGGCCGGGGCTCTGCCGTACACCACGATCATCAACGCGCCGGCCTCGGATCCGGCCGGATACAAGTACGTCGCTCCCTACACCGGCTCGGCCATCGGCCAGCACTGGATGTACCAGGGCAAACACGTGCTGATCGTCTTCGACGACCTGACCAAGCAGGCCGAGGCCTACCGTTCGATGTCGCTGCTGCTGCGCCGGCCGCCGGGCCGGGAGGCGTACCCGGGTGACGTCTTCTACCTGCACAGCCGGCTGCTGGAACGCTGCGCCAAGCTCTCCGACGACCTCGGCGCCGGCTCGATGACCGGACTGCCGATCATCGAGACCAAGGCCAACGACGTGTCGGCCTACATCCCGACCAACGTCATCTCGATCACCGACGGCCAGATCTTCCTGCAGTCCGACCTGTTCAACGCCAATCAGCGGCCGGCCATCGACGTCGGCGTGTCGGTCTCCCGGGTCGGCGGCGCGGCCCAGATCAAGGCGATGAAGAACGTGTCCGGCTCGTCTGAAGCTCGAGCTGGCCCAGTTCCGCGACATGCAGGCCTTCGCGATGTTCGCCTCCGACCTGGACGCCACCACCCGTCGGCAGCTGGACCGCGGCGGTCGGCTGGTCGAGCTGCTGCGTCAGCCGCAGTACTCGCCGTACCCGGTCGAGGAGCAGGTCGTCTCGGTCTGGGCCGGCCTGCAGGGCCTGATGGACGAGGTTCCGGTCGACGACGTGCTGCGCTTCGAGCGTGAGCTGCTGGACCACCTGCGGCACAACGGCAGCGCACTGCAGAACATCCGCGAGACGAAGAACTTCGACGACGACACCGCCGCCGGACTGCGGGAGCAGATCGCGGAGTTCAAGAAGGGCTTCACGACCGGCGAGGGCCGGCTGCTGGCCGGCCGGGAGGAGCACGAGGCGCTTCCGCAGGACGAGGTCGAGCAGGAGCAGATCGTCCGGCAGAAGAGGGGCTAGTCCCTCATGCCAGCGAGTCTCCGTGAGCTGCGGCAGCGCCGCCGCTCGGTGACCACCGTCAAGAAGGTCACCCGGGCGATGGAGCTGATCGCAGCCTCCCGCATCATCAAGGCGCAGCAGCGCGCCCAGTCCGCGGCGCCGTACGCCCGGGAGCTGACCCGCGCTGTCTCGGCGGTGGCGACCTTCTCCAACGTCGAGCACCCGCTGACCGTAGAGCCGGAGAACCCGACCCGGGCGGCAGTGCTGCTGATCACCTCCGACCGCGGTCTGGCCGGCGCGTACTCCTCCTCGGTGATCAAGGAGGGGGAGCAGCTCACCCGGCTGCTGCGGGACAACGGCAAGGAGGCCGTACCGTTTCTGACCGGCCGCAAGGCCGTGGCGTTCTACAACTTCCGGCGCCGCGAGGTCGCGGCGAAGTGGGAGGGTTTCTCCGACGCCCCGACCTACGCGCACGCCCGGGAGATCGCCGACGCGCTGATCGAGTCATTCCTGACGCCGACCTCCGAGGGCGGGGTGGATGAGATCCACGTCGTCTTCACCCGGTTCGTCTCGATGCTCACCCAGCGGGTCGACGTGATCCGGATGCTGCCGCTAGAGGTCGTCGAGGGCACCGAGCCGCCAGAGCAGGACGAGATCCTGCCGCTGTACGAGTTCGAGCCGGACGCGGAGACGGTGCTGAACGAGCTGTTGCCGCTGTACGTCGCCAGCCGGATCCAGTTCTGTCTGCTGCAGGCGGCGGCGTCGGAGCTGGCCAGCCGGCAGAAGGCGATGAAGGCGGCCACCGACAACGCCCAGCAGTTGATCGAGCGGCTGACCCGCGAGGCCAACCAGGCCCGGCAGGCCGAGATCACCCAGGAGATTTCCGAGATCGTCGGCGGCGCCTCGGCGCTCGCCGAAGCCACTGCGGCCGCCGAGTAGACCCAGGAGTGAGGACGAGATGACTGCCACCGTTGAAGTTGAGAAGACCGACGCCCCCGCCGGCGGCGTGGGCCGGGTGTCCCGGGTGATCGGCCCGGTGGTCGACGTGGAGTTCCCGGTCGACCAGATGCCGGATATCTACAACGCGCTGCTGGTCGACACGATCGTCGGTGGGGAAACCCGGACGATGACCATGGAGGTGGCGCTGCACATCGGCGACAACCTGGTCCGGGCAATCGCCCTCAAGCCGACCGACGGCATGCAGCGGGGGACCGAGGTGCGCGACACAGGAGCGCCGATCTCGGTACCGGTGGGTGACATCACCAAGGGTCACGTCTGGAACGTGACCGGCGACGTGCTCGACGTCGACGCCTCGACCATTGAGATCGTCGCGATCGAGGGCGCTCCCAACGGGCGTTGGCCGATCCATCGGTCGGCCCCGAAGTTCGACCAGCTCGAGTCCAAGACGGAGATGCTGGAGACCGGCATCAAGGTGCTGGATCTGCTCACCCCGTACGTGACGGGCGGCAAGATCGGCCTGTTCGGCGGCGCCGGTGTCGGCAAGACGGTGCTGATCCAGGAGATGATCTACCGGATCGCGCACAACTTCGGTGGCACCTCGGTGTTCGCCGGGGTGGGGGAGCGGACCCGCGAGGGCAACGACCTGATCCACGAGATGGAGGAAGCCGGGGTCTTCAAGGACACCGCCCTGGTCTTCGGCCAGATGGACGAGCCGCCGGGGACCCGGCTGCGGGTGGCACTGTCGGCGCTGACCATGGCGGAGTACTTCCGTGACGTGCAGAACCAGGACGTGTTGTTGTTCATCGACAACATCTTCCGGTTCACCCAGGCGGGCTCGGAAGTGTCGACGCTGCTGGGCCGGATGCCCTCGGCCGTGGGCTACCAGCCCAACCTGGCCGACGAGATGGGCCAGCTGCAGGAGCGGATCACCTCCACCCGCGGCCACTCGATCACCTCGATGCAGGCGATCTACGTGCCGGCCGACGACTACACCGACCCGGCTCCGGCGACGACATTCGCGCACCTGGATGCCACCACTGAGTTGTCCCGGGAGATCGCCTCCCGCGGTCTGTACCCGGCGGTCGACCCGCTCACCTCGACGTCGCGGATCCTCGACCCGCAGTTCGTCGGGCAGGAGCACTATGACGTGGCGGTTCGGGTCAAGCAGATCCTGCAGCGCAACAAGGAGTTGCAGGACATCATCGCCATTCTCGGTGTCGACGAGCTGTCCGAGGAGGACAAGATCGTGGTCAACCGAGCCCGACGGATCCAGCAGTTCCTGTCCCAGAACACCTACATGGCTACCAAGTTCACCAACATCCCGGGCTCCTCGGTGCCCCTGGCCGACACCATCGAGTCGTTCCAGATGATCTGCGAGGGCAAGGTCGACCACATTGCCGAGCAGGCCTTCTTCAACGTGGGCAGTATGGATGACGTCGAGGCGAAGTGGTCCGAGCTGCAGAAGGGCTAGGAGGTCGATGAAACATGGCTGAACCCATGCAGGTCGAGGTCGTGTCGGCCGATCGGGTCGTCTGGTCGGGCAAGTCGTCCAACATCATCGCGAAGACGGTCGAGGGCGAGATCGGCATCCTGCCCGGCCACGAGCCGGTGCTCGGGGTGCTCGAGCCGAGTGCGGTGGTGATCTTCTGCGAGGACGGGCCTCGCGAGGTGGTCGCGGTGGACGGAGGCTTCATCTCGGTCTCCCAGGGCCGGGTGTCGATCCTCAGCGAGTACGCACGGATGGCCGACGAAATCACGGTGGCCCAAGCCGAGAAGGAACTGGCCGAAGCCCAGCGTGTGCTGGACACGGGCGACGGGGACGATGAGGACCGCAAGCACTTCCAGCGCGCGACGGCCCAACTTCGGGCAGCGCAGAAAGCGCAGTAAGGTTCACGCTGCAACTAGTTGCGATCGGGGACAAATACTGAGGACGTGTGATGCCGGGCTGGCTACAGGTTGTCCTGAGCCTTCTGCTCATCGTCATCGTGGTGATTACGCTGACGTTGGTGCTGCTGGCGGCCCGACGTCGCTGGCTTGACCGCCTGGGCGGGACCTTCGAATGCAGCGTCCGGTTGCGGGTGAGCACGCCCGGTGCGGGCTACGTCCTCGGCGTCGCTCGCTACAGCGAGCGGACCCTGGAGTGGTTCCGCTTCTTCTCCTTCTCACTGCGCCCCCGGGTCGTCTTCCGGCGGGGCACCTTTGATGTGCTGGACACCCGTGAACCCACCGCTGTCGAGGCCCTGGCTCTGAATGCGGACCAGCGCATCGTCTTGCTCGAGTCGACCGAGGTATCCCATGCGGTCGGTTGGGAGTGGGAGCTCGCCATGAGTCCGGAGTCACTCACCGGCCTACTCTCCTGGCTGGAGGCCGCTCCGCCGGGCGTACGCACCCTCGAGTGGTAGACCAATCGGAACCAGCCGTCACGAGGCCACTTCTGGCGGCTCCGGCGGTTCCTCAAGAGGCCTTGCCAGGCGTCGACAGCGGTCCGGCCGAAGCAGTACGCCGGTTCGGATTGCGTGCCGCGTGGCCGGCCATCGCGTTGTATGCCGGGCTGCGTGCGGTCAGCCTTCTCCTCCTGTGGTACTTCGCCGCCAAGCAGGGCGAGAGCCTGCTCGAACCGCTCATCCGGTATGACGCCGTGTGGTACGCCGACATCGTGCAGCGCGGCTACGACCAGGCCATCCCGCTGAAGCCCGACGGCAGCCTGGCCACCACGAATCTGGCGTTCTTCCCGCTCTTCCCGCAGATCACCGCCCTCGTCGACCCGGTGGTGCCGGGAGGACCGCAGGTGGCCGGTGTCCTCGTCTCCTGGCTGGCCGGGCTGGCGGCGGCCTGGGGCTTGTTCGCGATCGGCGCTCAGTTGCGGGATCGGCGCACCGGAGTGCTGCTCGCCGGACTCTGGGCGGTCCTGCCGCACGCTCTGGTCCAGTCGATGGGTTACTCCGAGACGTTGTTCACGGCGCTCTGTGCCTGGTCGCTGTTCGCGTTGCTGCGCCGCCATTGGATGACCGCTGCGCTGCTCTGCGTGCTGGCGGGTCTGACCCGGCCAACGGGCGCGGCCCTGGCTGTCGCGGTCGGGCTGGCGGCACTGTTCGCCGTCGTCCGGCGGCAGGACGGTTGGCGGCCATGGGTGGCCGGCCTGGTGGCCCCGTTGGGTTTCGTCGGGTTTCTCACCTTCGTCGGCGTTCGGCTGGGTCGAGCCGACGGCTACTTCCACGTCCAGAAGGACGCCTGGAAGATGTCCTTCGACGCCGGCCGGTACACCCTCCGCACCGCGTACGGGCTGCTGCTGAAGCCGTCCCTGCCGGCCTTGTACGTCACCACACTCGTCTTGCTCCTCGCCCTCGCTCTGTTGGCGATGCTGATCACGCTGAAGGTGCCGTGGCCGCTGTGGGTGTTCGCCCTGACGGTCCTGGCGATGGTGCTGGTCGGCGAGGGGTACTACCACGCCAAAGCGCGACTGCTGATGCCGGCGTTTCCCCTGCTGCTGCCGATCGCGTACGCCCTCGCCCGGGCTAGACAGACGACCGCGGTGATCGTCCTGGCCGTGCTGACCCTGGTCTCCGCGAGCTATAGCGTGTACCTCGCCTTCGTCTGGAAGTACTCGCCCTGAGACGGGCTTAGGGGCGATCGCCCCCCGGGATCCAGAGAACGTCGCCGTCGCTGCCGTTGACCACCCGGGTCAGGATGAACAGCAGGTCGGACAGCCGGTTGAGGTAGGTCATGGCGAGTGGGCTCACCCCGCCGGGCTGGTCGGGGTCGCTGACCGGCTCGGTGCCGTACTCGGCGGCCGCGGCCCAGGCCGCGCGCTCGGCCCGCCGGGCGATGGTCCGGGCCACGTGCAGCTGGGCCGCGCCAGGTGAGCCGCCGGGCAGGATGAAGGAGTTCAGCGTCGGCAGCTGCTCGGAGAACTCGTCGCACCAGTGCTCGAGACGATCGACGTACGCCTGGGTGACCCGCAGATCCGGGTGCTCCTCGTCGGTGGTCCGCAACGGCGTGGACAGATCGGCCCCGAGGTCGAACATCTCGTTCTGAATCCTGCGTAGCACGGTGACCACGTCACCGGGCAGGTCGTGTTGGGCGAGCGCGACGCCGAGCGCCGAATTGGCCTCGTCGACGTCCCCGTACGCCTCCACCCGTGGATCGGTCTTGTCGGTCAACGACATGTCGGTCAGCCGGGTCCGGCCACCATCGCCGGTGCGGGTGTAGATGCGGGTCAGTCTCACCATGACGGGCCCACACTACGCAGTCGCCTCCCCGGAACGGTGTACCGGCTGTGGCACAGTGGGGCGGTGCCGCTTCCCCGAACCGTGGCCACGCCTGCCATCGCCCTGCTTGCCCTGTTGTCCCTGCTGTCCCTGCTCGCCGGCTGCGGTCGGGTACCTCCCCCGCGACCAGCAGCCAGCGCGAGTCCCTCAGTCTCGTTGACTGCCAGCCCCGATACCACCCCCACGACGGCGGGGACCTCCGTCCCGCCCGCCTCCGGCGTGACCTGTGAGTACGAGCGCAGCGGCGTCCCGGTCAAGCCGGTCGACCTACCGCCCACGTCCGGCGTTCCCGACCAGGGCACGGTCAAGTACGCGCTGACCATGACCAACGGCAAGGTGACACTCACCCTGGACCGGGCCAAGGCGCCGTGCACCGTCAACTCCTTCGTCTGGTTGGCCGAGCAGGGCTTCTACAACGACACGCGTTGCCATCGGCTTGCCGACTCGAGGATCTTCGTGCTGCAGTGCGGCGACCCGACCGGTTCGGGCAGCGGGGGTCCGGGCTACCAGTTCGCCAACGAGACCGACGGCTCGGAGTCCTACCTCAGGGGAGTCGTCGCCATGGCCAACTCCGGCGGCCCAGCCAGCAACGGCTCGCAGTTCTTCATGGTCTGGGACGACTCGACGCTGCTGGACCAGATTCCGAACTACACGATCTTCGGCCGGATGGACACCGCCTCCCGCGACGTGGTCGCCTCGATGGCGGCGGAGGGCCAGGACGGCAGCAACCAGGACGGCACCGGTCGACCGAACAACCCGTCGGAGATCACGGCGGTGTCGAAGGCCTGACGGCGCGCTGCGCTCCCATTGCCGCGCGCCCGTGTGTTATCGGCGCGGCGCGGGGGTTCAGGGGGTCGTCCCCCCTCGCTCCTAACAGCAGCGCCAGCAGGACCGGAAACTCCAGATAGGCGTGGTAGGTGGCCAGGGCGCCGTAGAGCGCCCGGCCCGCGAAGTAGTCGCTGACGAACAGCATCGCGAGGAACCCGCCGGCGACCAGACCGGCGATCCAGGCCCGTCGTCCCCGCAGCCACGGCACTCGGGCATCGAACGCGGCGGCGGCCTCCGGCGCGTACCGGGGCAGGAAGCCGACCCAGACCACGTAGTGCATCGTCTGCAGGAACGCGAAGACCACCAGGAACCGCAGCCCGATCTCCACCGAGGCGGCCGGAGGTGCGGTGGCGGCCAGCACCCGGCCGCCGTCGCCGACGAACCGAGCCACGACCCCGGGTCCGGCAGCGATCCAGCGATCGGTGAGGCCGGCCAGGATGATCAGCGGCAGCACCAGGATCCAGCCGACCTGGGTGAGCCGGAAGGCGAGTCGGACCGCCGGCTCGCGGATCCGGGTG
Organism: uncultured Actinomycetota bacterium; assembly: GCA_963711015.1. Classification (GTDB taxonomy): domain Bacteria; phylum Actinomycetota; class Actinomycetes; order Propionibacteriales; family Propionibacteriaceae; genus Microlunatus. The sequence goes on along the minus strand of CAVQCQ010000025.1, from coordinate 4,488 downwards.
GCCCAGTCCCAGAGGAAGATCAACGGCACCAGATTGTGCAGATGCGCCAGCATCACGAAGTGGTACGCGGGGTAGGAGAACGACGCGTACGCCGCGACGGCCAGCACGCCGAGCCCGGCCGCCAGCGGCAGGCCGCGTAACCCGATCCAGCACCCGGCGGCCAAGATCAGGTAGCCGATGGCCACCTCCGCGTAACGTGCGCCGACCGGCCAGAACTGGCCGGTCAGCCGGCACAGGGCGATGCCTGAGGTCAAGGCCAGCAGCAGCAACAGGAAGCGACCGGTGAGCAACGCGGCGAAGCGGCCGGCGACGTAGCGGATCTCCAGCACGTTGTGCAGGGCGCCGAAAAGCAGCAAGCCGAGCACCGTGAGGCTGAGCGGAGCTCGCAGCGCCAGCGCCAGGGCGAGCGCGGCGGCGCCTGCCATGATCACGATGAGCCGACTGGCCGGTGAACCCGGCCGATCCGTACCGACCTGCGGCAGGATGGGCGGCGTGCTGTCCCCTGGGTCCCCACTGCTGTGGTGGGAGGGGTTCCCGATCGCGTTCGCGCTGACCTGCCTCATCGAGCTGCCGGCCTACCTGATGGCGTTCGCGGCACTGGGCTGGTCGCGGAGTCGGCCCAGTCCGCGGCGCCCGCTGACCACCCGTACCGCTCTGGCCCTCGCGCTGGCGGTGAACCTGATCTCCCACCCGGTGTTCTGGACGATCGCGCAAGAGCTGGACAGCACTGGCACTCTGATCATCGCCGAGCTCGGCGTGGCACTGATCGAGGGCTTGTTGATCTTCGCCGTGGTGGTGCGGCGACCGGGGTTCGACACGGTCGGGAACCGATTCGGCTGGGCGATGCTGTCCGCCGCCGGGGTGAACATGCTCTCGCTGATGATCGGCCTGCTGGTGCTGCCGCTCATGATCAGTCGTTGATCTCTGGTGGTTGCGCCCTCTTGGGCTTGAGGCCGATCAGCACTCCCGCCAGGATGATCAAGCCGAGAGCGAAGAACCCACCGACGAGGTAGGCGGCGAAGCCGCTGCCGCGAACCGGATAGACCGGCGTATCCGGTCCACCGGCGCTGGGCGAGGCCGGCGGCGGGACGTCGAGCGGAAGCAGGCCGAGGATCAGCTCCAGCACGGGCTAACCGCGGCCCTTGCGGAGGTGGCGGAGCAGGAACAGAACCACGATCGCCGCCACCACCGCGAGCCCGACGATGATCAACACCGGCGCGAACGAGAACGGTTCCGGCGCGATGTCCAGGGCCGTCTTGAACATGGGTTCATCCTCCACCATGTCCGGGCTCGACCGCTTCCAGGTGCAGGAAGCGGCGCATGATCGCCTCGAAGACCGCGGGCTGGTCGCTGTGCACCCAATGTCCGGCGTCCTTGACCGTTACCAGCTGGACTCGGGGGAACAGGCCGCGCATCACCGGCGCGTACTCGGGCTGGATGTACGACGACCGCTCGCCGGCCAGCCACAGCACCGGGCCCGGGTAGGGCTCGGTGCTGAGGTCGGGCCAGTCACCCATCTCGGCCAGGTGATCACCAAGCAGCTGCAGGTTCATCTGCCAGCGCCAGCCGCCGCCCGGGTTGTCCCGGCGCAAGTTCTGCAACAGGAAGCCGCGGATGGCTTCCTCCGGCACGTAGGGCGCAAGCTGGGCATCGGCGGCAGCGCGGTCGGACAGTGTGGCGAGATCGATGGACCGAAGGCCCTCGACGTAGCGCTCGAATCCGGATGCGGGCCGGGCCACCGGGGACACGTCGGAGACGCACAGCCGGTCCACCAGCTGCCGGTGCTGCAAGGCGAGGGCCATCGCGACCTTGCCGCCCATCGAGTGCCCGACCACCGCGTACGCCTCCGTGACGTCGGCGCGCAGCAGGTCGGCCACCCGGTCCGCCATGTCGAGATAGGAGAATTCCTCGGTCCAGGCCGAACGGCCATGGTTGGGGAGGTCGACCAGTCGCACCCGGGCGGAGTCGCTCAGCGCCTTCGCGACGGTCGTCCAGTTCCGGCCCTGGCCGAACAGCCCGTGCAGGAAGACCACTCGCGGTCCGCGGGTACCCAGCTCGGTCGCATAGAGCTCACCGGGCGGCTTCACGGGCGCCGCTGCCAGCACGCGGTGTGCCAGTGTCGACGCTCGGCCACCCCCGAGCTGGACAGCAGGCCGGGCTGCTCTGGCCAGGTCACGAGGTGCGGGACACCGACCGGAACCGGCTGCTGGCAGCCGGGGCAGCGGTACGTCTTGGTCGCGGCCGCTCCAGCGACCGTCCGCACCAACCAGCGTCCGTCGGACTTGGTGACCGCGCTCGGGTGACTCGAGCTGAGCGGGCGCGGGGCGCGCAGATGCTTGCTCGGTCGGCGCGCCACGAATGCGAGTCTTTCACGCTGTCGCGGCCTGCGGTTTCGCACGTAACCGCGACAGGCCGATGCGGTCGTACGCCCCGGCCGGTAGGTTGTGCCGGTGCGCTTGGTGATCGCCCGCTGCCAGGTCGACTACGCCGGCCGGCTGACCGCCCACCTGCCGATGGCCACCCGGCTGATCCTCCTCAAGGCCGACGGCTCGGTCTCCATCCACGCCGACGACCGGGCGTACAAGCCGCTGAACTGGATGAGCCCGCCCTGCAGTATGGCTGAGCTGCCACCACCGCCGGACCTAGGGATCGGAACCGAACCGGTGACGGCCCTTTGGGAGGTACGCGGCCGCGACGGCGACACCCTCCAGATCTCCATCGGCGAGGTCTTCCACGACTCCTCCCATGACCTCGGACACGATCCGGGCCTGGTCAAGGATGGGGTCGAGGCCCATCTGCAGGCCTTGCTCGCCGAGCATCCGGAAACCCTCGGGACGGGATGGTCTCTGGTACGCCGCGAACATCCCACCCCGATCGGGCCGGTCGACCTGCTCTGCCGGGACGGGTCGGGAGGCTACGTCGCGGTGGAGGTCAAGCGCCGTGGCGAGATCGACGGCGTCGAGCAGCTCAGCCGTTACCTGGATCTGCTCCGCCGAGACCCGCAGCTCGGTCCGGTGAAGGGTGTCTTCGCCGCTCAGCAGATCAAGCCTCAAGCGCGGGTGCTGGCGACCGACCGCGGTATCAGCTGCGTGCTGGTCGACTACGACCTGCTGCGCGGCCTGGACAACGTCGACGACCGCTTGTTCTGAGCCGAGGGCTAGCGAGCCCGGGCGGGTTCCAGCTCCCGTTCCTCGACCTCTGCGGTCTCGGTGAGCTCGAGCGGGTCCTCGGGCAGGTCGCCCAGGTCGCTGAGCTGCAGCTCAGGCACCTCGGGTAGGTTCTCCGCCGTCTCGACCGCCAGCGCGCTGAGCGAGGTCAGCTGGCTCAGCATGGCCTGCTTGCGGCGGGCCAGCAGATCCTGCTCGTGCCGCATCTGGCGCCGTCGCCAGGCGAACTCCTGACGGGCGCGTTCGTCGATCGTGGCCGCCAGCTCCTGAGCGCGGGCGATGATCTGCTCGGCCTCACCCGTAGCGGCAATCTTCACCTGCTCCGCCTCGGCCGTCGACTCACGTCGCAGCCGGGCGGCGTGCTCGGTCTCGCTCGCCAGATGCTCGGCCGCCGAGCGCTGGTGCTCTGTGGCGTCCGCGAGCACGGCCTGAGACGCCGCACTGGCCTCCTTCTGAGCGGACCGCAGCTCGGTCAGCTGCCGCGCCTTCTCCTCAGCGAACTTCTGCCGCTGCGCGCCCAGATCGCGCTCCGCGGTTGCCCGCAGCGCTTGCGTCTCGAACGTCGCTGTCTTGACCAGCCCCTCGGCCTCGGCCTGGGCCTCGGTGCGGATCGCGTCGGCCTCCAGTCGGGAGGCGGCGAGGAGCTGCTCGGTCTCCGTACGGGTGCGCTGCCACAGATCGGCGGCGTCCTGCTCGCCCCGGTCCCGCAGCGCCTCCAGCTCAGCCAGTTCGGTCTTGCGGATCCGGGCCAGTTCCTCGGTCATCTCCTCACGGAGGCGGTCGGCCTCGGTCTGCGTCTGCTCGATCATCTTGTCGGCGTCGCGCTCCGCCCGCTGGGTCACCTCGCGGGCCTGCTCCTCGGCGATCCGCAGGATCTCCTGGGCACGGACGCCGAGGCTGGAGTAGTCGAGCGTTCCTGACCGTCCGGATGCCTCGGCCAGCTCGGCCGACATCCGCTCTCGGTCCGCCTCGAGCGACGCGCACTTGGCGAGCACCTTCTCGAGCTGGGCCAGTGCATCCCGGGCGAAGCGGTCGACCGCCTCGCGGTCATAGCCCCGCCGAACGACGGGGAATCGGTCAGTCGTCTGCTGCTGGTCCTGGGGTCGGGGTGTCGTCACGTCTGCTCCCACATCGCACGGTTGGTCACCCCCGAGACTGATCAGGCTAGTCGCCCGGGGCGGGTCGTACCAAGTGGACGCCCCGCGACGATCAGTTCGACTTGGCGTTCTGACTGGTCAGGTGTTCGGTTCCGGCCGGAAGCTCCGACGGGGAGACCAGAACTGTCGCGTCGCCGTCGACCTCGGGCTCCGACTCCGGTCGG
>CAVQCQ010000024.1:0-20187 GCA_963711015.1 uncultured Actinomycetota bacterium | reverse complement strand
GCCGGCTCGATCGACAGCGCGGCGATCGGCGGTGCCAACCCGCTTCAGTGGTTCCTGCCGGGCGTGATCGTCATGATCTGCCTGTTCGGGACCGGAGTCGCCGGTTCCAACCTGCTGTTCGAGATCACCCTCGGCAGCTATGAGCGGGTGCTGGCCACACCGCTGCGCCGATCGTCGATCTTGATCGGCAAGTCGCTCAAGGAGCTGGCTCCGCTGGTGGTCCAGGCAGCCCTGGTCACCGTGGTTTGCATCCCGTTCGGGTTCGTGCTCTACCCGCTGCACGTGCTGGTGGGGTTGCTGATCCTCGGCATCTTCGGGATCGGCATGGGCGCCTTCTCCAACGCGCTCGCCGTCGCCGTGCGCAAGCGCGAGTGGATGTTCTGGGCGGTGCAGCAGTCGCTGCTCTTCCCGCTGCTCATCCTGTCCGGGATGCTGCTGCCGCTGGAAGCCGGGCCGCAGTGGATCCAGGTGCTGAGCCGGTTCAACCCGCTGACCTGGATCGTCGACGCGGAGCGGGCGCTCTTCGCCGGCACGTTCGACGACCCGGCGATCGGCTGGTCGATCGTCGCGGCGGTGCTCACCTGCGTGATCGGCCTCTGGGTCGGCGTACGCCAGGTCGAACGCAGCACCAGCTGACCCCTTCTCACCGACTTGTCAGCGTGGGTGGTCGCCATAGCGACCACCCACGCTGACAAGTCGGGGTTGGCTAGGGTCGGATCCATGACGACTTTGGCCATCGGCGGTCACGGCGACCAGGTCGACCCGATCGCGGAGGCGGTCGCCCGCAAGGCCACGCTCGCCCAGTTCTTCCTGGGCGACCCGCAGGCGTGGAAGGGCCCGGAGATCGCGTACGCCGGGGGAGCGGCCGGGCTCAAGGCGGCAGCCGACGAGGCGGGCGTCACCCTCTATGTGCATGCGCCCTACGTGCTCAACGTGGCGACCACCAACAACCGGATCCGGATCCCGAGCCGGAAGTTTCTTCAGCAGTACCTGGATGCGGCCGCCGAGGTGGGTGCCGCCGCGGTGATCGTGCACGGCGGACACGTGCTGAAGAACGACGACCCGGCGACCGGCTTCGACAACTGGCGCAAGTGCATCGACGGACTGGACATGAAGGTCCAGTTGCTGATCGAGAACACCGCCGGCGGTGACAACGCCATGGCTCGCCGGCTGGAGCGGATCGCCATGCTCTGGGATGCGGTCGGTCAGGCCAAGGGCGGTGACACGGTCGGCTTCTGCTTGGACACCTGTCACGCGCACGCGGGCGGTGAGGAGCTGGTCGGCCTGGTCGACCGGGTCAAGGCGATCACCGGCCGGATCGATCTGGTGCACGCCAACGACTCACGCGACTCGTTCGACTCGGGTGCGGATCGTCACGCCAACTTCGGTGAAGGCCAGGTCGGCACGGACGCTCTGGCGGAGGTGGTACGGACCGCCGGTGTCCCCGTGGTGGTGGAGACACCCGGCGGTCGCGACGGTCAGGCGGCCGACATCGCCTGGCTGAAGGAGAACGTCGACTAGCCGGTCGAGAACAGCACCGCGGGGGCGGAGCCGCAGCTCCCACCCCCGCAGTGACGATGGTTCAGGACCCGATGGTCAGACGCTCGAGCCGATGACCGAGGCGATGAACACCGCGTACAGGATGCCGCCGATCAGCCACAGAACGGTCAGGACGATCCCGACAATCAGGCCGATCTTGGCGAACTGGTTCTGGAAGCCGGCCTTCTGGGACTGGCTGCGGGCGATCGCGCTGACGACGATGCCGATGACTGGGGCGACGATCGCGAGCACGAGGCCGACGATGCCGAGCGTCTTGCCCGGATCCTCGGCCGTGGGGGCAGGGGCGGCCTGGTAGTTGGCCATGACAGGTAACTCCTCGTGCGGTGGGCTTGCAGTACGGGGAGCGAGCGTAGCGCCTGTCGGGGTCCGGGGTGAGCCATTGGCCCGACCGTTATCCAATTCACGTCGGTACCATCGCCACGATGAACATCACCCTGCTCGGGCCTCAGCGACAGGTCTCCGGGGCGAGAGCAGCAGTCGCCGAGCTCATCCCCACCGGTCCGATCGCCACCGTCAACGCTGGTTGGCGGGACCGCGAGCCGGCCGACGGGGAACTCGATGCGGTGCTCGGCGGCCGGATGGTCAACCTCCAGCTGTACCGGCGCTGGCAGCAGCTGACCGAGGACGATCAGGAGTACGCCGCGGCCGAGCTCCGGCTGAACGCGAACCTGGATGCCCTGCGCATCGCGTACCAGCTGCGGCTGCACCACGCGCTCGCTGCCGAACGCGCCGTCGCCCAACGAATCCGGCAGTCGGAGATCCTCGCCGCGGCGAGCGCCGATGCGGTGCAGGCCATCCGGGCTTTGGATCAATGGCATCTGAGTTCCGGCGCCGAGCTGCGTTCCAGCTTCTTCGCCGAGGTCCGGTTGGACGTCCGGGACTCCGTTGCTGATCATCGCCGGGCGATCCGGCGCCTGGTCGAGCCCAGTGCCGGCATGGTGGTCGCCGGTGGTCACGTCGGCCTGCTGCTGCACCTGCTCCAGGTCTTCGACCTGGCCAGCATGATCGTCTCGCCGTTGATCACCTGGTCGGCCGGCGCGATGGCGTTGTCGGAGCGGGTCTTCCTGTTCGGCGAACCGACCCCGCAGCGACCGTGCGAGGTCGAGGTGTACGCCGACGGCCTGGGTGTCTTCGACCACGGGGTCTGCCTCCCGCATGCGCGCCGTCGGCTACCCCTCAACGATCTTGATCAGATCAGGCTCGTGAAGGCCCGGCTCGCCCCGCGTCCGGGGCTGATCTTGGACAACGGCAGTCGGCTGGACCTGGTCGACCAAGAACCGCTGCCGTCCACCGCCGTGGTTCTCGGGGGCGGGTCGTGAGGGGCGGGGGCAAGGCGCGTCGACGCAAGCTGGCGATCAACCGGCTCCGGACCCGGCTCCGGGCGCTGGCCGTCGAAGGTCTTTCGACAGAAGGCGCGATCGAGCGGTTCTTCGCCCGGCACGACTTCCCCCTCGTGGAAGGAAGACGCTGCACGTTTGCCGTCCGGGTCGCCGATGTTGAGGGCGTCTACCTGCGTCACCGGGTGGTCGGGTTGCCGGTTGACCTGCCGATGCGGAGGATTCCGGACACTGACCTGTGGTACGTCGTGATCGAGATTCCCGCTGACTCTCGGGTGGAGTACCAGTTCGAGCTGCGCCGCAACGGCCAGTGGCACCGGTTCAACGACCCGGCGAACCCGCGGATCGCCCGCAGCCCGATGGGCGAGTCCTCGATCTGCTTCAGCCAGGGCTACCGGGTTCCCGACTGGGCGCTCTACGACGCCGAGGCGCGGCCCGGTGAGCTGGTCGAGTGGACGGTGCACAGCCAGGCCCAGCGGCGGGACAACCGGGTCACGGTCTACCTGCCGGCACGCTTCACGGCCCGCTCGGCGTACCCCCTGCTGATCGTCCACGACGGCGGTGACTATCTGGAGTACTCCGCCATGAAGATCGTGCTCGACAACCTGATCCACCGGCTGGAGATGGCCGAGACGGTGGTGGCCTTCACCTACCCCGGCGAGCGTCTGACCGAGTACCCCAACTCCGCCCCCCACGCCCGCTGGATCGCTCACGAGCTGCTCGGCGAGCTCCAGGAAAGGCTGCCGTTGATCGACTCACCGAGTGCGCGCTGCCTGATGGGCTCCAGCTTCGGTGCGGTGGCCACACTGTCGACGGCGGTGCGCTACCCCCAGACCTTCGGGTCGTTGCTGCTGCAGTCCGGATCGTTCGTGTTCACCGACATCGGCGCCGATCATGGCGGGGGACCAGTGTTCGATCCGGTGGTCAGGTTCGTCAACCGCTTCCGCGCCCGCCCGGTCCGGGTGGCCGACCGGCTCTTCATCTCCTGCGGGGTCTACGAGGAGCTCATCATGCGGAACCGGTCGATGCTGCCGGTGTTCGGCGAGGCCGGGATGGAGGTCAACTACGTGGAGTCACGCGACGGGCACAACTGGGAGTCCTGGCGGGACCGGCTGCGCGACGGGCTGAGCTGGGTCTTCCCGGGCGAGCAGATGTTCGTCTACGAGTGATTGTTCGGCGGCGGCTTGGCTTCGGCGATCTTGTGCACGTACGCCGGCGTCGGCTCGTTCAGCGCGGCGTTGAGGCGGACCAGCAGGCGGGCTCGCTGCACATCAACCGGTGACACCGTGACTCGGCCGTTCATCCCGTCGCCCCTCCCTGGGTGCTCGAACCGCTGCTCCCATTGTCCTCCACCAGGTCAACCTGGCGGGAGCTCTCCACCTGGACGCGCAGCCGCTCCACCGCCGCCCGGATGGCGTTCTGCACCGCCCGCGTCTGCTCGACGGTGAGCTCACCGGTGCTCAGGAGGTAGTCCAGCTGGGCGACGGCGAAGGAGGCGGCGACCGGATTCGGCCCGACGGCCTGGCCGACGTAGCGGTCGACCCTGGTCTGCTGGGCCGAGGCGCGCGCGGCGTCCTGGTTGGCCGCGATCGTCCGCATGGCGCTGCGATAGGCGATCAGTGGCCCCGCGAAGGTCCCGATCGCGGCCAGCGCCGCGGCGGCGAAGGTCATCCACTCGAGCATTGCCGTCTCCCACTCCTGAGCGGGCAGGATATCGCCGTGACCATCCTGGACGATCTGCGGACGCGGCCGCTCACTCTCGACGACGTCGGCGACGTGATCGAGCTCTTCCACCGATACGACCAGCAGTTCTTCGGTGAGCCGTTGATGGATGCCGAGGACATCGCAACGGAGTTCAGCGCGCCCGATATCGACCTGACGACGTCATCTCGCGGTTACTGGACCTCGACCGGCGAACTGGTCGCCACCGTCTTCCTGAGCCCTCGCGGCCACCTGGACGTGCAGTTCGCCGACGGCTGGGACACGCCGGACCTCAAGGGCCAGCTCGTCGACTTCGGGGAGCAGCTGGCCCGGGAGCGGGGGATGGACTCGATCTCGACGTTCGTTGCCGACGGCGACACCGACGGCGCCGCACTTCTTCGCCGAGCGCGGCTACACGCGGCATCACACCTCCTGGATCCTCGGTCTCGATCCGGAGACGCCGATCGCCGGTCGGGCGCTGCCCGAGGGGTACGCGGTGCGCCCGTTCACCGCGGCGGACGCGGAGCCGACCTATCGGGTGATCACCGAGGCCTTCGGGGAGTGGGACCACAAGCCTCAGTCGTTCGAGGTCTGGCGGGCGGCGACCCTCGATCGGCCGAACGTCGACCCGTCGGCCTTCCGGGTGGCGACGTATCGAGGCGAGGTGATCGGCGCGGCGATCGTCTACGACTCCGCCGGCGAGGCCTGGGTGGCCCAGCTCGCCGTCGCCCGGGCCCATCGGCACCGCGGGGTGGCGCAGCAGCTCCTCGCCGAGACGTACGCGGCCGCCCGGCAGCGCGGGGTTCCGCACGCCGGGCTCAGCACCGACACCCGAACCGGCGCGCTGGACCTCTATCTCCGGCTGGGGATGCGGGTGAAGTTCACCCTGCACAACGTCGAGCTCGAGCTTCGCGGCTCCGATTCGCCTCGGCCCCGTTCGGCCGGGTAACCTACTCCGTTGGTGCGCGGCGCCCGACGCGTACGCGCCCGATGCATTCGCCCTCCTGCTACGGGGCCGTCCCGTAGCCGCTCGAGACCAGAGGAGGTGGAGTTCGCGCATGCGCCCTTACGAGGTCATGGTCATCTTCGACCCGGACACCGAGGAGCGGTCGGTCGAGCCGACGCTTCAGCAATATTTGAAGGTCATCACCAAAGGTGGTGGCACCGTGGACAACCTGGACATCTGGGGGAAGCGCCGCTTGGCGTACGAGATCCGCAAGAAGTCCGAGGGGATCTACGCCGTGATCAACCTGACCGCCGAGCCGGCCGATGTGAAGGAGCTGGACCGCCAGTTCACGATCAACGAGTCGATCATGCGGACGAAAGTGATCCGGCCGGACACGCGCTGACGTTGTCAGTCCCGACTGGCACGCTGGCTCGATCACATCCACGGACCTAAGAGAATCACCGGAGATCCCCATGGCAGGCGAAACCACTATCACCCTGGTTGGCAACCTCACCGCTGACCCCGAGCTGCGCTTCACCCCGTCCGGGGCGGCCGTCGCGAACTTCACCGTCGCCTCGACCCCGCGTACCTTCGACCGGCAGACCAACGAGTGGCGCGACGGGGACGCGATGTTCCTCAACTGCGCCGTCTGGCGGCAGGCGGCGGAGAACGTCGCCGAGTCGCTGCAGAAGGGCATGCGCGTGATCGTCCAGGGTCGGCTGCGCTCGCGCAGCTACGAGACCCGCGAGGGCGAGCGGCGCACGGTCTTCGAGATCGACGTCGACGAGATCGGCCCGGCGCTGCGGTACGCGACGGCCAAGGTGTCACGCAACCCCAGCGGCGGCGGTGGCCAGAGCAGTCGCCCGGCGCAGAGCAGCAGCGGCGGCAACTACGGCGAGGACCCGTGGGCCACCGGCGGCGCCAGCGCCGGCGCGAACCGGCAGCAACCGGCCGCGTCTGATCCGTGGGCCACGCCGCAGAGCGACGAGCCCCCCTTCTAAACCCTTCCGACTTTGTTCCATCAGGAGAATTCAGATCATGGCTAACACGCCACCGCCCAAGCGCATCCCGAAGAAGAAGTCCAACCCGTTGCGCGCGGGTCAGCACATCGACTACAAGGACACCGCCACGCTGCGGAAGTTCATCTCCGAACGCGGCAAGATCCGCGCCCGCCGGGTCACCGGGCTGTCCGTCCAGGAGCAGCGCCGGGTCGCGATCGCCATCAAGAACGCCCGCGAGGTGGCCCTGCTGCCGTACGCGTCGACGGCTCGCTGAGCCAGGAGGACGTTTCGAATGAAGCTCATCCTGACGGCCGCCGTCGACAAGCTCGGAGTGGCCGGTGACGTGGTCGAGGTCAAGGACGGCTACGGCCGGAACTACCTCGTGCCGCGCGGCTTCGCCATCCGCTGGACCCGGGGCGGCGAGAAGCAGATCGACGGCATCAAGCGCAGCCGCGACGCGCGTGAGATCCGTGGCATCGACCACGCCCAGGAGGTGCGCACCCAGCTCGAGGGGTTGACCATCGAGCTCGGCGTACGCGCCGGCGAGACCGGCAAGCTGTTCGGCGCGGTGACTCCGGTCGACGTGGTCGGCGCGATCAAGAAGGCCGGCGGCCCGGCCGTCGACAAGCGCGCGGTGGAGATCGCCAAGCCGATCAAGAACCTCGGTCCGCACACCGTCGGCATCAAACTGCACGATGCGGTGACTGCGCACGTGCCGCTGACCGTCGTCAAGGCCTGACCCCACGGCCCGTGGCCAGCACCAGCCTGGACGGGCTCGACAACCGGCGAAGAGGCTACATCTTCCGCGGGGTGATGGCCGGGCTCGTCGTGCTGCTGATGATCCTCAGCGTCGTCACGCCGCACCTGATGGTCGTGGCCGCCACAGAGATCGCCGGGCGTTCGCTGATTCCGGCCAGCCGGTTCTTCCTGCTGGCCCAGGCGGACGCTGAGGGCTTCGCCGGCGGCGTCAGCATCCCGGCCGTGGCGTTCGCGATCAACGTCAGCTACTTCGGCCTGGCGCTGCAACAGATCGGACTGCTGGCCGGCGTGGTGTCGGTCTGGGTGCTGGTGAGCGAGGACGTCGGGCGTTGGATGCGGCGGCTGGTCATGTTCTCGGGCGTGACGCTGGTGATGGGCTGCGTCGACCACGGTGATGGGCTACCTGCTACTCAACAACGCGGGGATTCCGGCCCTGCTCGGGATCGCCTGGCTGCCGACGCTGGTGGCCGGGATTCTCATGCTGCTCGGCGGGACGAACGCCAAGAAGCGGCTGGTCAGCACCTGGTTCTGGGAACGCCCGGACGTCGTCCAACCCTGACTCTCTTTTCCGACTTGTCAGCGTGGGTGGTCGCCATAGCGACCACCCACGCTGACAAGTCGGAAGAGGGGGAGTGGTTGTCCACAGGAGTTATCCCCAGTGTGGACGAACTACACGGCTGTCGTTACTTCCAGAGCGTCGCGATGATGAAGGCAGCAGCCATGCCGCCCATTCCGATCAGGATGTTCCAGTTGCCCAGCTCACTCATGAAGGGGATGCATGTCGCCGGCCACGTAGTAGACGATCAGCCAGGCCACGCCGAGCAAGCCCACCGTGATGAAGGTGGGCGGTACCCAACGCCGGTTGGACGGCTTCTTGATCTTCTGGGGCTTGGACGCGTGCTGGGCCTTGAGCTTCTGCTTCTCGGCCGTGGACTTTCGCGTACGGGACTCTGGCACACCTTCTCCTTGTCGTTCCGTAGGTAGCGTAGTCGAGTGCGACCAGCTCTCCCCGCGTTCGCGGGCCGGTTCCTGACGGTCGCGCTGTGCGTGTTGGCCGGCATGCTGCTGGTCGCGAGTGCCCTGAACGCCCGCGGCACCGACCTGCGGCCGGCTCGCAACACCGACCTGGTCAGCCTGCTTCAGGCCCAGTCCCGTCGGAACGCCGAGCTGACCGATCAGGTCACCGCGCTACGTGCCGATGTCGACGCACTGAGCGCCGGACAGAGCGATCAGACCGATCTCGGGCCCCGACTCGGCGAGCGACAGGATGTGGCTGGACTGACCGCGGTGAGCGGTCCCGCGGTCAGGGTGACGCTGGACGACGCCCCGGAGACGGTGATCGGAACCGGCGTCGACCCCGACCTGCTGGTGGTGCACCAGCAGGACATCCAGGCCGTGGTCAACGCGCTGTGGCGCGGCGGGGCGGAGGCGATGACCATCCAGGACCAGCGCGTGGTGTCCACCACCGGCATCAAGTGCGTCGGCAACACGGTGGTGCTGCACGGGGTGCCGTACGCGCCGCCGTACGTGATCACCGCGATCGGTGACCAGCAGCGGTTGCGGGAGGCGCTGGCGTCCTCCGAGCCGGTCCAGATCTATCGCCAGTACGTCGAGGCGTACGGGCTGGTCTACCGCGAGCGGTCGCCGGCGGAGGTGACCCTGCAGGCGTACGAAGGGTCCGTGGACCTGCAGTATGCGGAACCAGTCGGGCCCGAGTACGGGAGAATGACGGCCATGGCGGCGCGGATCCTGGTGATCGACAACTACGACTCGTTCGTCTACAACCTGGTCCAGTACCTGGCCCAGATCGGCGCCGACGTCGAGGTCTGGCGCAATGACGACCCGCGGTTCGCCGATCCGGAGTTCTCGCGGGAGTTCGACGGGATTCTGCTCTCCCCGGGTCCGGGCATCCCGGAGGAGGCTGGGGTCTGCGTCGACGTGGTCCGGAGCCAGGCCGGTCGGCTGCCGATCTTCGGAGTCTGTCTTGGACTGCAGGCGATCGGCGTCGCCTACGGCGGGCTGGTCGACCGGGCGCCGGAGCTGCTGCACGGCAAGACCTCCCTGATCATGCATGACGGGGTCGGTGTGCTGGCCGGGCTGCCCGTCACCGTTCACCGCGACCCGCTACCACTCGCTGGCGATCGAGCCGGACACCATGCCCGAGGTGCTGGAGATCACCGCCACCACGCCCAGCGGAGTGATCATGGCCGTCCGGCACCGCGAGCTGCCGGTCGAGGCGGTGCAGTTCCACCCGGAGTCGGTGCTGACCGAGTGGGGCTACCAGATGCTCGCCAACTGGCTGGCCGTCTGCGGTGACCCCGAGGCGCCCGCCCGCGCCGTCGGCATGGCGCCGCTGATGTCCGCCCAGACTTCCTGAGCTCAGCGGCCCTCACCCTGGTCTGCACCCTTTCGGTGCTCTTGCGCCCTCAATATCGGGTGCAAACAGACCGAGGGGGTGCAAAGAGGCCTTGGGGCACCAGAGTTCAGCGCACGCCGCGAGGGCGGAACTGGATGCTGATCCGCGGGCCGACGGGCCGGCTCGTCTTCGGGATCGCGTGCTCCCAGGTGCGCTGGCAGGATCCGCCCATCACGATCAGGTCGCCGTGACCGAGCCGGTGCCGGATGGTGACCCCGCCGCCCCGCGGCCGCAGCGCGAAGGTGCGCGCCGATCCGAGCGAGACGATCGCCACCATCGTGTCCTCGGCCTTGCCGCGCCCGATGGTGTCCCCGTGCCAGGCCACCGAGTCCCGGCCGTCGCGATAGAGGCACAGTCCTGCCGTGACGAACCGCTCACCGAGTTCATCGGCATAGTGGGCGTTCAGCGCCTCCCGCGCCGACACGAGGTCCGGATGCGGCAGCGGCTCGTCCTCGCCGTAGAAGCAGAGCAGCCGCGGGACATCGACCACCCGCTCGTACATCTGCCGCTGCTCGGCCCGCCACGGCACCTGCTCCAGCAGGTCGTCGAACAGCGCGTCCGCCCCGCTCAACCAGCCGGGCAGCAGGTCGACCCAGGCGCCCCGGCCGAGCACCTGTCGGGTGATCATCCCGCCCAGCGGGCCGAGCCCGAGACCTTCGCGAGCTACCCGGTTCCCCCAGATCGAACAATGACGTCTGCACCGCACTGTTCATGGGCCAAGCCTAGCACGAATTCGATAATGCTTTCGAATCGAATCTAGCTCGGAGTCGCGGTCGGTGTCGGCGGAGTCGCGGTGGGTGTCGGAGTCTCGGTCTCGGTGGGCTCCGGAGGTTCGGGTTCGGGTTCCTTGGCCAGGATGAGCTTGATCGTCGGTGTCCCGGTCGACCTTCTTCCCGGCGTTCGGACTCTGGTCGATCACCGTTCCCTCCGGCTGGTCACTCTCCCGGTCGGTGAAGCTCGGATCGCGCGAATCCGGCCTGGTCGGCGAGATCCCGGGCCCGCGACGCGGTCAGCCCGACGAAGTTCGGCACCTCCGACTCGCCGGTCGCGTACGTCACGGTGATCTCCGCGTCCAGCGCGACCGTCGACCCTTCCTTGGGCGAGATCTTGACCACCTCGTTGGGTTTGGTGTCCGGGTCCTCGGACTTGGCGGCGACCGTCTTGACGTTGGTGAAGTCGAGTTCGTCCTCCAGTGTCTTCTCCACGTCGTCGACGTCCTTGCCGACCAACCCGTCGGGGATCACCGCGGTCTTCGGTCCCTCGTTCAGGGTGATCGTCACCGTGCTGTTGACCTCGACCGAGGTGCCGGCCACCGGGTCCTGTGCCGTGATCTGACCCTTGGTCTCCTCCTCGCCGTTCTCCTTGACGACCACGACCTTCAGCCCGCGCGACTCGAGCTGGTCGCGCGCCTGCGCCTCGGTGTAGGTGAGCACGTTCGGCACGTCGACCCGCTGCACGGCCGCGGTCTCCGGAGTGAGGATCTGATAGAGCGCGAACGAGGCGATGCCGAGCACAGCCAGGATCGCCACGGTGATCAAGACGGCCAGCCCGACGCGGCTCTTGGGTTCCTCCTCGATCCTCGAGATCTCGTCGTGGCTGGCGACATCGCCGCGCTGGCACGACCCGCGTCGGCGAGTCCACCGGCGGCGACCCGGGTCGCGGCCGTATCGCCGACCAGAGGCACGACAGCGGTCGCCTGCTGCCCCGCCAGCACCCGCGCGAGGTCGGCCTTCATCTCCCGCGCCGACTGGTAGCGGTCGGCCGGATCCTTGGCCAGCGCCTTGAGGGTCACGGCGTCGATGTCCGGAGTGATCACCGGGTCCAGCTGGCTCGGCGGCACCGGCGCCTCGCGTACGTGCTGGTAGGCCACGCTGACCGGCGACTCGCCGACGAACGGCGGCCGGCCGACCAGCAGCTCGTAGAGCAGGCAGCCGGCCGAGTAGATGTCGGAACGGGCGTCGACGGTCTCGCCGCGCGCCTGCTCGGGGGAGAGGTACTGCGCGGTGCCGATCACCGCCGCCGTCTGAGTCATGGTGGCGCTGGTGTCGGCCACCGCCCGGGCGATGCCGAAGTCCATCACCTTGACCGCGCCGGACTGGGTGAGCATCACGTTGGCCGGCTTGATGTCGCGGTGGATGATGCCGGCCTTGTGGCTGTAGCTGAGCGCATCGAGTACGCCCTGGGTCAGCTCGAGCGCCCGCTCCGGCAGGATCTTGCGGCCGTCGCGCAGCACGTCGCGCAGCGTCGGACCCTCGACCAGCTCCATCACGATGTAGGGGATCGAGGTCCCGGTGAGCGGATCGGTCTCCTCGCCGGTGTCGTAGACCGCGACGATCGTGGGGTGGTTGAGCCCGGCGGCCGACTGCGCCTCGCGGCGAAAACGGGCCTGGAAGGTGGGGTCGATCGCTAGGTCGGCGCGGAGTTGTTTGACCGCGACCGGGCGGCCCAGCCGGCGGTCGACCGCTCGACGGACCTCGGCCATGCCACCGCGACCGAGCAGCTCTCCGAGCTCGTAGCGGCCACCGACCGTCGTCGGGTTGCCAGTCATCGCGGTCCTTTCTCAACCCCGAGCCATTGTCGGGCATCGCGGGCCGGAGCGCGATTTCGTCCGCGGGCGAATGATCTCACTCAAGAGCCGCCTCCATAACTGCCCGCGCGACCGGAGCAGCCAGCCGCCCGCCACCGATGTCGGTACGCGGCACGTCGGCGTCCTCGATGATCACCGCGACCGCCACCTCGGCGTCCTCCACCGGCGCGAACGAGGTGAACCACGCGAACGGCTTGCGCTTGGGATCCGACTGCGCGGTGCCGGTCTTGCCCCCGACCGCGACACCGGGGATCTGGGCGTTGCGCCCGGTTCCCTCGCTGACCACGACTTCCATCATCTGCTGCAGCTCGGCGGCGTTCTCCGGCGTCATCGCCGTCGACAGCACCTCAGGCTTGTGGGTCTGCAACGGCTTGAGGTCCGGTGCCTGCACCATGCTGACGAGATAGGGATCCATCAGTACGCCGTCGTTGGCGATCGCCGCCGACACCATGGCCATCTGCAGCGGACTCGCCGCGACGTCGATACTGCCCGATCGCGCTGAGCGCCAGCTGCGCGTCGTCCAGCTTGTCGGGGAACTTGCTCGCCGCCCCGCCCAGGTCATCCAGATGCCGGCTGTCGAAGCCGAACTTGCGCGCCTGCTCGCGCAGCTTGTCCTCGCCCACATCCAGCCCGATATTGGCGAACGCGGTGTTGCAGGAGACCTTCAGTGCCTGGGTCATGGTCACCTCGTCGCCGCCGCACGGACTGGAGTTGGGCAGGAAGACGGTGGTGCCGGGCAGCCTCAGCCGGGCCGGGGACTCGACCTTGGTCTCCGGGGTCATGCCGTCGGCCAGTCCCGCCGCCGCGGTCACCAGCTTGAAGGTCGACCCCGGCGGGTAGATCTCCCGCGCCGCGCGGTTGGACAGCGGCCGATCGGGGTCGTCGGCGAGTCGGTGGTAGGCCTTGTCGGCCGCGTCGATGTCGTGGCTGGCGATCAGGTTCGGGTCGTAGCTCGGGCTGGTCACCATGGCCAGCACGGCGCCGGTGCGAGGTTCGAGCGCGACCACGGCCCCCTTCTGGTTGCCGAGCGCGTCGGCCGCAGCCTTTTGCACCTTGGGCACGATCGTGGTCTGCACGCTGGCCCCCTCCGGCGTCCGGTTGGTGGCCAGATCGACCAGCCGGCGCACGAACAGCGCATCGTCGGTGCCGGCCAGGGAGGAGTTGTAGCTGTTCTCCAGCGCCGTCCGGCCGTGGTCGTAGGAGTAGAAGCCGGTGATCGGCGCGTACAGCTCGCCGTCGGGATAGATCCGCTGGTACTTGAAGGTGTCGTCGACCGGCTTGGTCTCCGCGATCCGCTTCTTGCCTGTCGCCAGGATGTCCCCCCGGTCCTGGGCGAACTCGGCGTCGCGGACCCGGCGGTTCTGCGGCTCGGCCGCGAGCGAGCTCTGCCGGAAGATCATCATGTAGGTTCCGTTCGCCAGCAGCAGCGCGAACATCATCATGGCGACGAAGGCCACCCGGCGGATCGGTTTATTCATGGGGTGGAACCAACCTTGATCAACTGGGTGGTCTCGATGTCGGGGTCCGGCGCGTTCACGGTCACCACCGGCTTGCGGACCTGGTGGCTGATCACCAGCAGCAGGGCGGCCACGATCCAGTTGCAGATCAGCGACGACCCGCCCTGGGACATGAACGGCGTGGTCAGCCCGGTCAGCGGCAGCAGCCGGGTCACCCCGCCGATGATGGTGAACACCTGGAGCGCGAAGGCGAACGACAAGCCGGCGGCGAGCAGCTTGCCGAAGGGTTCCCGGCACTGCAGGGCGGTGCGCAGGCCGCGGGCGACGATCAGCCCGTAGATCATGATCACCGCCATCAGCCCGGTCATCCCGAGCTCCTCACCGATCGCCGCCGCGATGAAGTCGCTGCGGGCCAGCGGGGTCAGTCCCGGACGGCCCAGCCCGAGCCCGGTGCCGAGCAGCCCGCCCCACGCCATCCCGAACTGCGCGTTGATCACCTGGAAGTAGGCGTCGTAGTCGGCGAACGGGTCCAGCCAGGCGCCGACCCGGACCCGGACATGGCTGAAGGTGAGATAGCCGAAGTACGCTCCCGCCGGCAAAGAGCAGGGTGCCCAGCACCGCCCAGCCGGGGCGCTCGGTCGCGACGTAGAGCATCATCACGAACAACCCGAAGAACAGCAGCGAAGTGCCCAGGTCGCGCTGCAGCACCAAGATGGCCAGGCTGAGCGCCCAGATCACCCCGATCGGACCCAGGTCGCGGGCCCGGGGCAGGTCCAGGCCGAGAACCCGGTATCCGGCCAGCGCCAGCACCTCGCGCTTCTCCACCAGGTAGCCGGCGAAGGCGATGGACAGCAGCACCTTGGCCGCCTCGGCCGGCTGGAAGCTGTACCCGGCGACCTCGATCCAGATCCGTGCCCCGAACTTCTCGGTGCCGAGTCCGGGCACCAGCGGCAGCAGCAGCAGCACGATGCCGGACAGGCCGATGGTGTAGGTGAACCGCCGCAGCGGCTTGTGGTCGCGGAGAAACACCACCACGGCGATGAACAAGATCACCCCGAGCGCGGTCCAGATCAACTGCTGCCGGGCGCCGTTCAGCGGCGGGTCGTTGATCAGGTCGATCCGGTGGATCATGGTCAGCCCGAGCCCGTTGAGCACGATCACGCAGGGCAGGATGACCGGGTCGGCGTAGGGCAGCCGCCAGCGCACGGCGAAGTGGGCGGCCAGCGCCAGGACGGTGCAGATCCCTGCCACATAAGGGAAGTTGACCGAGAGCTCGCCGGTGACGTTGTAGTCGACCTGGGCGTACGCGCTGATCGTGATCAGCAACGCGAAGATGATCAGCACCAGTTCCACCCCCCGCCGCTTGCGGGGAATGACCGTCACGGCCGAGGAGGGGGGCATGCGCAGCAGTCCTGCTCCACCGGCCCGCTGGGGGTGCCGTTGGGGGTCGCGGAAACCGTCGGCGTACGACTGATCGTCGCGGTCGGCGTGCGGCTGGTGGTGGGCCTCGGGGTCGGCGTACCGGTGGCTGTTGGCTCGGCTTCGGTGTACCGCTGGCTGTGGGCTTCGGAGTCGTGGTCGCTCGCGCTGCTCCGCGCAGCGCTCCGCGGCCGCGGTCAGCTCCATGATCGTCTCGCGGGCGGACTCCAGGGTCGGCACGTCGATGTTGGCCCGCACCTGCTCCTGGTAGTACGGCGGCAGGTCGGCGATGGCCAACGGCTGGACCTCGAAGACCCGCGACAGCTGCACCCCGGGCAGCCCGTCGGACAGACCCTGATAGATCGCCACCTTGTCCCCGGCTGCTCCGACGTAGTACTGGGTCCGGGTCCACGCGTACGCGGCCGCCAGCCCGGCGCCGGCGATCAGCAGCAGCACCAGCAGGCCGACCAGCGGACGCATCATCCGCCGCTTGTTCGGCGCCCGCGGGCTGTAGCGGGCCTCGTCGTCCTCGACGACGACCGGCGATCGGTGATCAGGGTGTCGCGTCGTCGTCGCCGGCTCGGCGGTCCCGATCCGGCGCTGCCGGTCGGGGATCTCCGCTCGTCGGCGGCGCCGAGCACCAGCGGCGTCGTCGGTGCCGCCGTCCTCGACGACGTCGGCGACGATCGCCGTGATGTTGTCGATGCCGCCCTCGGCCAGCGCCTCCGAGACCAGCTGATCGAGCGCCGCGTCCAGGTCGGGCATCCGCAGCGCGGCCTCGATCTCGTCGTCGTCGATCAGACCGCAGACGCCGTCGCTGCAGAACATCAACCGATCGCCGGCCTGGACCGGCACGATGGCCAGATCGGGATCGTTGGCCGGCTGCCCGTTGAGCACCTTCAGCAACAGCGAGCGGTGCGGGTGGATCGCGGCCTCGGCGTCGCTGATCTTGCCCTCGTCGACCAGTGACTGCACCCAGCTGTGGTCGTGGGTCAGCCGGGCGAGCTCGCCGTCGCGGAGCCGGTAGGCCCGGCTGTCGCCGATGTGGGCCAGTCCGAGCTCGTCCCGTCGAACATCGCGCCGGTCACCGTGGTGCCCATCCCGTCCAGCGAGGAATCCGCCTCCACCAGGTCCGCGATCCGGTCGTTGGCCTGGTGGATCGCCCCGGCCAGCACCTCCAGCATCTGCTGGCCGTCGGTCGCGTCCTCGATCCGCCGGATCGTGTCGATCGCGACCGCCGAGGCCAGGTCGCCGGCCGCAGCGCCGCCCATCCCGTCGGCGACCACCAGCAGATGCGGGCTGGCGAAGCCGGAGTCCTGGTTGTTCTTGCGGATCAGGCCGATCTCGGAATGCGTGACATAGCGCAGCTGGAGCGTCATCGGCTCAGGGCTCCAGCTTCAAGATCGTCTTGCCGATCCGCACGGTGTCGGACAGCGTGATCGTGGTCGGCGCGGTGATCCGCTGACCGTTGACGTAGGTCCCGTTGGTCGAGCCGAGATCCTCGACGTAGACGCCGGTCTCGCCGCCGACCACCCGGGCGTGCCGGGTCGAGACGTAGTCGTCGTCCAGGATCACCTGACAATCGGCTCCGCGTCCGATCATGATCACTCCGGCCGCCAGCTCCGCGGACTGACCAGCTTGGTTTCCCTGGGTGATGGAGAAGATACGCGGTTCGCCGCGCTGCCGTTTCGCCTTCTTCGGTGGTGGTGGCGGAGACTCCAGCTCCTGGGCCGGCGGCTGGTCCGGGGCCGGCACGGTGCGGCCGAACAGGTCGCTGCGGATCACCGAGACCGCCGACAGGATGAACAGCCACAGCAGCGCCAAGAAGAGCACCTTGATGATGGTGAGCGCGATCTCAGACATGGCCGACTACCCGGCCGGCGGGAGCGTGGACGAGCATCCGGGTCGACCCGATCTCGATCCTTGACCCCTCGTACAGGACGGCCTGGCGCACCTTCTGCCCGTTGACGACGATGCCGTTGGTCGATCCGAGGTCGACGATGTCGATCTGCAGTCCCTGACCGCTCGAGTTCACCCGGATCTGGGCGTGCATCCGCGAGATGCCGGGGTCGTTGATCCGCAGGTCCGCGTCGCTGCCCCGGCCGATCACCAGACCCGGTGGCTGCAGCGGATGGCGAGTGCCGTTGACCTCCAGCACCAGCTTGGCCCGGTTGATGGTGGTGTCGCCCGCGGGACCGCCGCGTTCGGCGATGCCGGCGACCGCCTTGGAGGTGACGGTGAACCGGCCGGTCGGCAGCCGGGTGTCGAGCTCGAAGTCGATCTTGATCGGTCCGTTGAAGACGTAGCCCATCTCCCGGGCATGTTTGCGCAGCTCACCGGCCAGTTCGGCGGTCAGCGTCTTGGCGTACGGGCCGAGCTTGTCGTGGTCGTGCTGGGACAGCTGGACCGCGAAGTCGTTGGGCACCAGCCGCTTGTCGCGGGACATGAGCTTGGCCTCGCTGTCCAGCTCCCGCTGCAGCCGCGCGGTGATCTCGACCGGCTGCACGTCGCCCTTGAACGCTCGCGCGAACGCGGTGCTGACCGCGCCCTCGACCTTGCGCTCCAGGCGCTCGAAGATGCCCATGTCCCTCCTTTCCGACGGACCAACCTAGATGGTATCCGCCGGGACCTGGCCCGACCGGGCTCCGCGAGCGGTAGCTCGACGAAAGCCCGGGAAGGCGCACGCGGCTCCGTGCTAGCCTTTCTCGGCTGGTCTGCGCGTACGCGGGGCCGGACTTGCGCGAGTGGCGGAACGGCAGACGCGCTGGCTTCAGGTGCCAGTGTCCGCAAGGACGTGGGGGTTCAAATCCCCCCTCGCGCACCAGTAGGAACCCCGGGCTGACCTGGGGTTATATGGAATCCGCGGCAGGTCCTCAGAGCCCATGGTGGCACCAGGGTGGCACCGACTCAGTTCGGAGGCCCTGGCATGGCATGGATTGAACAGCGACGGCGCGCCGATGGCGGCCTGACGGCACGGGTGTATCTGGCGGCCCGGCGGCGCGCCGTGACGCCACCCGCGTGTGGGAGACGTTCAGCGTCGGCTCGGACGCGCAGAACCTCGCGCGCGCGGACGGTTTCAAGCGGATGGTCGAGGCCGCCGGCCAGCGATGGCCCGACGGCTGGGTGAAGGGTGAGGGCTTCGTCCGGCCGCCGGACGTCGCCGATCCCTGACGCCTCCGCCGAGCTTCGACGAGATCGGCGAGGAGTATGTCCGTCAGATCGTCGACCTGTCGCCGGGGCAGCGCAAGCGCTACCTCGGTCAGCTGCAGGTGCTGGCGCGCACACCGGTGCGGGGCTCGCTGGTGTTCGCGGGCCCGGTCACCGCGATCGGTGAGGCGCAGCTGAAGACGTGGCTGATCGAATGGGACCGGTCGCTGAAGACCAAGGCGAACTACCACGGTCTGATCTACGGCGTGTTCGCGTACGCGGTGAAGCGTGGCTGGCTGGCCGCGAACCCGGCGATCGGCACGGCGCCGAAGCAGTCGCGGGTGAAGCAGTCGCGGCCGGAGCTGCGGTTCCTGACCGAGCGGGAATTGGAGACGGCCGTGCGGCTGGCCAAGAGACACGGGGACGTGCTGGCCGTGACGGTCGGGACGGGCTTGCGGTTCGGTGAGCTCAGCGCGTTGTGGGTCGGTGACGTCGACCTGGATCGCGGCACCATCCGGGTCAACAAGGCGTGGAAGCGCAACGGTGAGGATGACGCGACCGACACCCCGGGCTGGCTGTCTCGGCAGCTGCGGCCGAAACACCCGATGCGTGACCACCATCTCGGCAATCCGAAGACACCGCGGTCGCGGCGGACGATCACGATCGCCCCGACCGTGGTCGAGCTGCTCGAGAAGAGGATCGACGGCCGAGCGGCTGACGACTTCGTGTTCACCAGCCGCACCGGTCTGCCGCTGCACAACGGCGACTTCTACACCCACGTGTGGCGGAAGCTGATGACCGCGCTGGCGGCCGAGGGCCTCGCGCCGTTCCGGTTCCACGATCTGCGGCACACCCATGTCGCGTGGTTGATCGCCGGCGGTGCGCCGCTGCCGCACATCCAGGCCAGGCTCGGCCACGAGTCGATCACCACGACGATCGACACCTACGGTCACCTGCTGCCGGCGGGCGACGAGTTGATCTCGCGGATCATCGACACGGCGCTGACCGGTGGCACCATCCGGCCGACGTCGATCGCCGTGACGGCTTACAGCTTCGATCGGGTGCGGCTGCGTTGGATCGGGATCACCTCCGACGTCACCGGCTGTTCGCCGGCGGCGACCAACTCGTCCAGATGCTCGACGCGGAACCGGACGTGCTTGCCGATCCTGGTGCAGCGGACCTTGCGCTGCCGGACCGCATCGGCGACCCAGCGTGCGGGCACGTTGAGGTACGTCGCGGCCTCGTCGATCGTCATCAGCGGTCGATGCTGGGGCGGCGGGCGCGGCTCATCCGCAGGGAGTTGGCTCGACCTCATACCTCCTGAAAGACACGGCGATGGCCCGTGGCGGTCTCGACGTCCTCGGCTTTCGGGGGTACGTCGGTTTCTGCGGGGGTGATGTCGTTGCAACCCCAGACGTACCCCCACAGATCGATCTTGGGGGCACGGTTCGGGTGACGTAGCCCTGCGACCTTCGGCGCAACGCGCGGAAGGAGCAGGAGCGTTGAGCGTGGTGGAACAACTCGGGGTGGCGGACCTGGCGCGGGGATTGGCAGAGGCCCGGCAGCTGTGGCCGGACTGGGTTGCAGCAGGACTCACGGCTAGCGTCGGCGCCAGCGGTCGACGGGCTTCGGGACTGGTTGATGGTGGTCGGCATCGACGCCGCGGACGAGGTGCTGCATGCGTTGGTCCAGATCGGCTCGCCTTCCGGAGGGGATTGCCGGTCGGCGGCGTGGGTCGTGGCTTGGGCGTTGCTGCCCGGCGCGATTGCGGTGGCGCGACGGGCGCCGGCGGGTCCAGAGACGGATGCGCTGGTCGCCAGCCAGCTCTGGCTGGAGGTCCGGCAGTTCCCTTGGTGG
>CAVQCQ010000023.1:0-113524 GCA_963711015.1 uncultured Actinomycetota bacterium | reverse complement strand
CAGGCCCGGGCGGCCCTGCCGGGGAGCCCGTGACAGTCCGAGCGCGGCACCCATAGCCCGATTGGGTAGTGCCATTGCGCAGGTGTCGCAGCCGCGTTGCTGTCACAACGGCTGTCAGATGACCTCACGTTTCGCCGTGCGACCGGTCAGGTCGAGAAGCCTTACCTGTGGAGGTGAACTTACCTCTGCGATTCCTAGGGCCGTAATGCCGAAGCCCATACCGGGCGGGCCGTTGTCGACGATGGCAAGTACCTCGTCGACAAGTTCTGGTCCGATGTCCTCGTCGGCTCCGAGCGCGCGGGCCATGTCCCACGCATGGAGCGTCATGTCGAAGACCCTGAACTCCAAGAACCTGCGGCCTGTGATGTAACCGAGAGGATGGTCGACTCGCCGCTCAAGCGCTCCGTCAGCCCGGAACGCGGCGCGTTGCGCAGCGGAAGTCGTGACCCACGCGCCGAGAGCATCGTCGCCGAGCTGCGGAGCAGACATGACCCCGTCGATGGCGTCGGATACGTTCAGTCCACCCAGGATCGACACAGCGAACCGGTTGCCTCCAACGACATGGGCAGCCAGGTACGCGACGTTCCAGCCCGGACACGGGGTAGATCTCACCCAATCGGAAGGGCCGACCAGTGCAAGGCGTTGCCTGAACTCCTCGGTCGCAGCGTCGAGTGCGGTGAGTAGCTCCATTTTGCTCGTCACGCACTCGGCCATCTCTCCAATGAAGCGCCGCCATGGACTCAAGCGCCTCCAACGTTGGATGAGCCGGGGTCGTAGAGGTCAGCGTAACTGCGCCACGTCATCAATATGACCGCCATCGATCCGGCGATGGCGACGGCCATAGGCAGTGGGCGACGCCGCCAGGCGGCGACGCCGGCTACGGACAGGCAGACCGCGCCCACCGCGTTGAGGGCGATGATGTCTCGACGCTTGATGGGGTCAGCGATCCATTGTTCCTCTCCAAGGATCGCGCGGGTTGCGAAGGCGCGATCGTCGGTCACTGGGGGTGTGATGATCGGGTTGAGGATCATCCATGCCGCGATAGGCAGTGCAGTCCAGCTACGTCGGAACCAGAGTGGGAGGACGACCAGAGGTGTTGAGGCCCACCTGCTCCAGGCGCTGATGGGATGGGCGTGCCTGACGAAGACCCAACTGTGCATCGAGGTCGACATCCCCATACCTCCAAGGGTTCGAGCGAAGGACCGTGCAGCGGCTAAACCCCAGTGGTGCGCGGATCGGAGCATCCACGGGAAGCAGTCAGCGAAGCACAGGAATGCCGAGATCACCAGCGCCCGGCGAAACTCACGAAAGCTGCCCCGCGAAAGCGCTCTGCGGCTTCGCTCCGGAGGGTGGCGTATCCACCGGCGCACAGTTGTGCCAACGTGTCGCCGTTCGGATCCCTCAGGTCGGCGTAGACAACGTCAGCCGCTTGGTCATGTCGAAGCCCGACTTCGCCTTAGGACGCGACGTGGCGCCAGAACGGGGGGGGTGAGACCGCGTAATCGAGGTCGGTCATCCGGTCGCCCGCTCATCCATCCTCGAAGGCAAACTCGGATGACTCGCTCTCGGATGACTCACGATCGAGGGCTTAGCGCCGATTCTCGCCCAGCGACTACGACCAGTCTGGTCGGCTTGCGGCCAGGTCTGTGGAGATCGGCGGGGTGGCGATCTCGCAGCCGGCTGACGCCTCGGCGGCGCCGTGGGATGCTCCCTGCATGGACCCTGCCGGGATCCTTCTCCAGACCCCGATTTTCCGCGACCTCTCGGTCCCAGACGTTGAAGAGCTGTTGCCCGATCTGCGGGAGCGCAGGTACGCCCGCGGTCAGACGGTCTGGATCGAGGGCGACCGCGCGGAGGTGATCGTTGTGCTCGCCGAGGGCCAGCTCAAGGCGCACCGGGTGAGCCGCGATGGCCGCGAGGTGATCGTGGGCGTGTATCGGGGCATCGCGGTCACCGGCGAGGTGGGGTTGTTCCACCCGGTCGGCATCCGGTGGCTGAGCCTCAATGCGATGACGGAGGCGCGGTGCCTGATGCTTCGACGTGCGCCGCTGCTCGGCTTCCTGTCGCGACATCCGGCCGCCATGCAGCGGATGCTCGAGCAGCTCAGCATGGCCGCTGTGCAGGCGGCGTACTCCTTCAGCGGGGTGGCGTTCGACGACATCGGCAGCCGGGTCGCCAGCCTGATCCTCTACCTCGCCGACGAGCACGGTGAGAGCACCCCGGACGGAGTCCGGCTCAGGCTCCGGCTCTCTCAAGGCGAGCTCGCGGCGTACGTCGCCGCGTCCCGGGAGAGCGTCAACCGTGCGCTGGCCGCCCTGCTGACCGAGGGCGTGGTCAGTCACCGCGGCGGCCACTTCTACGTGCACGACCGGGCGGCGCTAGAGGAGGCCGTGCGGGCCGGCGGCGACCTCGACCTACGCGGACTGTGACGTGGAGCACTGCTTTGGGGCCGTCGAGGTGGCCCGCGCGCTCGCGCCGCTGGCGCAGGAGCGTGGTCTGACGCAAAGCCAGTTTGCGCTTGTCTGGTGCAAGGACCAGCCCGGGGTCACCTCGCCGATCATCGGTCCGCGCACCATGGAACAGCTCGACGACGCCCTTCAGGTGCTCGAGACGCGACTCGCCGATCAAGACCGCGCCCGCCTCGATGAGCTCGTCGGTCCCGGGAACGCCGTCAGCGACTTCCACAACTCGAACAACTGGATGAGGGCGAGGATTGACGAGTGACTGCCAGAAAACTCAAGTCGCTGGTAGTCCTAGCCGCCGGTTGAACCCTTCAGCGTGTGTGCTGGACAGTTCCAGCTGAGGGCAATGGACGGCGCCTTTGGCACAGGCGACCGTTCTGCCCGGCCGGGAAGGCCCACCCCGCCACGATCCCAGCTTCTGGTGAATGCGAAGCCGTCGGTAGTGGCCCGCGGATTAAAAGTGCGATCGTCCTTGCCATCGCAGACACTTCAGGCGACAGGAGTAGCGCCGCGGCCCCCTTCAGCCGCATCCAACACGTCTAGTAGCCGCCAGTTCGTGTCACGACTGGTGTCACGTCGGCTCCGTCTCAGCACCCGACAAGCCGCGCGGCCGCGCCGAGTGGGGAGTATTCGAATGTTCATCGTCGCGGCTGGCGCCGTCAAGTGGCCGCGAGTGTCGCCGCATAGCCCTCGGCGACCGGGCACTTTCTCGGGCGGGCTTACGCAGATCGAGTTGACTGTGCGATGGTTGACAGTTTTGGCTGCATCCGCTCTTTCGTAGAAGGGACGGCTATCGGTGATTGTTCAGGGGTCGGTGGCGAGCGCCCGTACGACGAACTGGCTCGGCATGTAGGCGCGGATTGGGTTGCCGTCCGCTTCAGTCCGGCGGTCTTCATAGAACCCCGCCAGGACGAAACCTGCGTTGATCATGCCGCCGATCTGGGCCTCCAAGGTGTGACTGAAGTGGAACATCTCCTTGGCGGCGATCCGGGCTTCCAGGGCGGCGGTGTCGAGAGTCTCGTGCTCGACGTAGGGCAGCGGATACCTCACCACGAACTCACCTCGCTCGTCGAGCGCGTCCGAGTCAAAAACAAACTCGTCCGGATTCATGAAGCCGGCGATCAACACACCATGGCTGACCAGCACCCGGCGGCACTCACGCCACACCCGACCGACATCGGGTACGAAGAGCGTGGAGACGGGGTTGACCACCAAGTCGAAGGTCGCGTCGCTGAACGCCGACAGATCGGCCATGTCGCCTTGCACGAGTCGCAGCTCGAGCCCGTCGCGTTCCGCCACGAACGCGTCCTGGCCGAGCTGACTAGCCGACCCGTCGAGCAGCGTGACCTCAGCGCCGGCCGCGGCGAGGATCGGTGCCTGCTGTCCGCCGCCACCCGCCAGGCACAAAACCCGAGTTCCCGCCAGCGGAGGAAACCACTCGGCTGGAACCGTGCGCTGCTCACTCAGCTGGATGGTCCACGAGCCGGCCCGCGCATCGGCGACCTGCTGACTCGAAACCACGTGCGTATAGGGGTTCTCACCGATCTCGACCGCCTTGTCCCAGGCCGTGCGGTTCAAACCCTCGATATCCATGCATGCATTGTGTCGCCAACGCCCCACGCGACGTCGAGACCAGGGTCGGCGACACCCGACTCAACAAGCCAGGAGTCCAGAAGCTGACGACGTCTCAGTTCACGGTCCTCTTGCGGGACGCCGGTGGATTGGTTCACCAGGGTCCGGCCCGACGCCAGAATCGAACACTTCAGAAGTGTCACCGAGTATGACCGAGATGGTGACGCTCAACAGATTCTCCGAGAGCCAGTGGCGGCAGTGCAGCCTGCAGCGAGCGAGGAAACGCGCGGCCGGCTTAGCCCGGCGAGTCGCTTTACCGAGGAAGACCTTACTCACGATGGCCAGGTGGGCCGAAGGCCCCGAGCCACACATTACGAGAACCCCTTCCCGTGTTGACTCTCGCTCTGACCAGGCACTTTGGTTGCATGGTCGGCATCTCTAGACGGCCGCAGGCACGCTAGTTGACTCCAGTTCGCACCACGAATGGCGCCACGACGCTGACGGCTTCCACCTTTGGGCCGGCCAAGCCCATGCCCTGGCCCGACCCCTACGGGCCGCCGACCTCGTCGTCCGCCTCGCAACGGACGCCCGACAAGCCCTGGATGTCGGAACACGCGAGATCAGCCGCAGGCGTAAGGCAACACTGGTATGACCGCTTCCGTGTCAGCCGGGCTCCGTAGGCCTGAGATCGGCTCAGCCCGGCGGATGGACGTCCGAGATCGTCCCACCTGAGATCGGCTCAGCCCGGCGGATGGACGTCCGAGATCGTCCCACTGGTCCGGTTTGCGGCGGCCACATTGTCACTCGAATCGTCACGCATTGAGGCGCCAGCGACGCCGAGCGCTGAGGCTACGCCCTCTGGTGCGGCGGTCCTGGCTGCCGGTGGCGCGCCCGCGCGAAACTGCAAGAGACTCCTAGGTTCGGGTGCGGCTGTCACGTAGTACTGCCAGAGCGGCGAGGAGCAGCCAGACTGCACACAGAGTCAGGTAGGCGCGTTGGGCTAAGCCGAAGCCTCCGACGGCATCCGCGGCTAGAACTCCTGCCGTCGCGATCGCCAACGCCACAGCAACGAGCGGAGCCAGCCGGCTACCCCTCCGCCTCAACGGCCGGAACAACACCAGAGCCGCCACCGGGAACAGGAAGAACGTCAGAGTGCCAAACAGGTTGTGCATCTGACCGGCGCTCGTCACAGGAGCCCCCAGCGCATCGACCGGAAAGAACAGCATGGCCAACTTCAAGAGTCCGAACACCAGCAGTAACAGAGCTCCCACCCGTTCGCGCCGCAGCGCCACAGCGAGCGCGATAGGCCCGACGGCTTGAGCAACCGTCCGCACCGTGGCCAACCAGCCGAAGTCTCCCAAGGCATACTCGCTCACGGCACGTGCTACTGGGTCAACCTCCGGCGACACCAGGTGAAGGAGTCCGAGCACAAGCAGGTCCACGACCGCGGCACCGGCCGCGATCCCAGCGGCGAGACGCATGTGTTCACCGATCAGTTGGAGGGACTACAAGCATCAGCCTGACGCTCGACTGATGGTCGCACGGGACTGCTTCGCCGACGCCATACTGGGCTATGGATGTCCAACAACTGGCCTGGAGCGGTTCTACCAGGATGTGCTCGGGTTGAGACTGGTCCACACCGAGCCGCACTTCTGGGTCTTCGAACTGCCGGACGGAAATCACGTCGAAGTCTTCGGACGGCAATACCCGGGCAAAGAACACTTCGACACCGGCCCCGTGGTGGGCTTCGCCGTCACTGACCTGACGCGGGCCGTCCAAGAGCTACGGGATGCAGGAGTCGAGTTGGTAGGCCCTCGGCACCTCCTGGAACGCGCGAGAGTGTTGGTGAGGCTCGACGAAGTCGTCGCCCAGTTCGATTGAGTCAACGTCCTTGAAGATCTGGCCGTCGCCGTCGCGGCCAGCCAGCCGGTCGTACAGCCAGCCAGCTGGGTACGCGGTCTCCTCGCGCCGGTAGCTGATAAAGATCCGGCCCGGAGATGGCGCAGCCGATTCAACCATCAGCCCGACCCCGCCGGCTCGCTTGAGCGGCTACGGCGGCCGAACAGGAAGTAGACGACGGGGCCGATTCCGAGGTAGTTGGTGCAGGCGATCGCCACCCAGAGAGGCTTCGGGCCCTTGACCTCGGTAGCGGGTCGGCGGCGAAGATCGTTCAGGGCAGCCGCGAGCAGTCCGACCTGCAGGGTTCCTCGAATGATCATCCCCCGGCGCTGCCGCGTGGTGAGCTCCCGCCACGGCGTACGGCGGCGCAACACCACGCCCCAGGAGTCCAACTGCGTCAACGCTGAGTTCTTGACGTGCTTCTTTCGTTCCATCACCGGAATCCCCTTTCCCCTGTTGCTGTCGTGTCGGGTCGGGTGGCATTGGCCCGGGCTGATCGCCAGGTGTGGAGCAGAGCCGGCTAGGAAGAAGCAGCCGAACGCGAGCGTTCCCCCTGGGAAGGGGTGTCCACCCATCAGGAACAGTGCGGCCAGAGCCAGCGCAATCCACTCGGGTAGCGGAGCTCCTTGGCGGCGGGCGGCGAACGCGAGCGCACCGACGGCGACTACCCACCCGAGGGTTCCGACGATGCTGAGGGCGAATGTGCGCGCTTATACCCGGCCAGTCCTTGACAACTGCGAAGACGCCCTCTTGCTGTGCGGCCGGCAGGTCTCGTGCGCTGCGCATCGCCAGACCGGTGCCGATGCCGGCCAGCGTGTCGTACGCGCCGAAGAAGAGCAGAAAGACGCCGACGCCGAGGCGGGTGGTCCACGCGTCTGCCCGACCGAAGTCGTCGGCCAGCAGCAGCACCGACAGGGCCACCAATCCGGTCAGCACGAGCTGAATGACGTGGAAGGTGGCGAACCAGGTCGAGGCAGCCAACAGGGCCTGGACGTTGAACGCCGGATGGGGATGGAAGATCTCGAGCACGGCGAGCAGCAAGGGCGGGGTGAGGAGCAGCAGCCGGCGAAGGGATAGTCGGCATCCGCCAGGTGAGGTCCACTGGCTGGTGCGCGGTGCCCTGGGAGGTCATACAGCCAACCTGCTCTCCGACGGTCACCAGGACATCAGGGGAACACCCTTAAAGTTCCGACGGTCGGGTCACCTCACTGTGGTGAATCCTTTGAAGCATCGGATCGCTCGACGGCGCGCGCGACCTCGACGCGGGAGGAGACACCGAGTTTGTGAAATAGGGTGCGCATGTGCGTCTCGACCGTCTTGGGGCTGAGGAAGAGGGTCTCGGCGATTTCTGGGTTCGTCTTGCGGTCCACAACGAGTCGGGCGATCTGAAGTTCGCGCGACGTCAACGACTCGATGCCGGATCCGTGGGGTTTGCCTGGCTTCGTGCGCCGATGGATGTGTTGGCCGAGCCTGCGCAGCTCGAACTCGGCGGCAGCTCGGTATCTGAGGGCACCGCAGGCGTCAAGGTCCTGGGCGGCGCGCCGCAGTTCGGTGACGGCGCGCTGGGGCTGATCGGCTTGCGCGAAGGCGCGGCCGGCGAGGGTGCGCGACAACGCGGCGTCGACGGGCATTCCGACCTCGTCCGCGGCTGCGGCGGAGGCGAGCGCGTGCTGGGCGGCGGTATCGGGACTGCCGGTGGTCAGCTCGACAGCCGCGACGGGCTCGGTCTGCCATGGAGCGGGCCACGCGTAGCGTCAGGTCTTCGGCGACGCTCTGAGCCAGTGCGGCTGCCTTGGCGGCCTCCTCCTGGCGGCTGAGGGCGAGCCAGCAGCGGGTGAGCAGCTCAAGCGACCTGGCCCTCCATACGCCCGGGATGAGCGGGAGTTCGTCGCCGCCGGAAGACTGGACGAGGGCGTCGACGGCGCGACGTGGGCTTCCGGTCTCGAGGAGCGCGGTGGCCAGCGCCACACCGGCTGCGCAGACGAGGCTCTGGTCCAGCCCATCGGTCAGTTCGGCGTTCTCCTGCGCTGTGCTCAGTGCCATGTCGAGGTCACCCGCGGCAACCGCGGTGAGAGATCGGTTGACCAGGTTTCCTGCGAGGGCCTGCACGTTGCCGGATAGTCGCGCGCCCTCGACGGCGTTGTCGAGCATGTCGCTTGCTTCGGTCAGCCGCCCGCGCAGCATCTTGACCTGACCGAGAATCGAGTAGGCGAGCGGGACAAGTTCGCTTTGACCTGTCGCCAGTCCAATCGCCATCGCTCGCTCGGCGTGGGCCTCCGTCTCTCGGATAGCGGTCCAGATAGAGCTCGGCGCCGGCCAGGTGGACCGCGGCGTCGAGACGGATGGCGAGTTGGTCATCAGACAGGTCCGCGACCAGAGCTGCCGCCTGGCTGCAGCGTGTCTCAGCCACGGCGATGGCTCCGTTGGCCGCGTTCGCAAACGCCAGCACCGCGGCGGCGGCCGCCGCCAACGGCCGGTCGTCGAGCCCTTGCGCCGTCGTCAACGCTCTTTCGGCCCACTCGCACATCCGCGCGTAGTCCATGAGATGGAAGCCGTCCATCGCGAGCGCGATCATCAGCTCGGCCGCGGCCGGCGACGCCGGGTCCTGGAGGCTTTCCATGGCGCTGACCAGCCGGGCGTGGGCCTGGTCATGCCGGCCGAGCAGGTGCTCGACCCCGGCGCACGCCGTCGTGAGCCGCACCCGTAATGCCAGTGCGTTCGGCGGGACCAGCTGGAGGCTCTCGAGAAGCGCAGCGTGCCCTTCGGCAAACTGCCCGGTCGCGGCCAAGTGCCCTGGCGCGGGCGAGCAACAGCTCGACCCGCATCTCAGCCGGAGCCGCATTGGGGAGGAGCCTCAGCGCGTGATTGAACCAGACTGCCGCGCTCGCGGGCGCCCGCAGTGCGGCCGCCTCGCCGGCCTCGCGTAAGACCGCGACAGCAGCTGAGTCGCCCTGCCGCGCGGAACGCGCAACGTGATGGGCGCGTTCTGCCGCCGGGGCACCGAGGGTCTCGAGCGCGGCGGCGCACCGTTCATGCGCGCCCAAGCGCCAGCCTGCGGGCGTCGACTCATCGACGGCCCGTCGGACCAGCGGGTGC
Organism: uncultured Actinomycetota bacterium; assembly: GCA_963711015.1. Classification (GTDB taxonomy): domain Bacteria; phylum Actinomycetota; class Actinomycetes; order Propionibacteriales; family Propionibacteriaceae; genus Microlunatus. The sequence continues at coordinate 104,495 of CAVQCQ010000023.1, read as the reverse complement.
CGGAAGCGAAACCGGCGGGGCACGTCGGTCTCGCGAATGAGGTCCAGCCTGAGGAGGGCGTCCAGAGCCTCGAGCGCTACCGCCTCAGGGACGGCCGCGGCGGCCGCCGCAAGCTCGGGTTCGAATGGGTCACCCGCCACGGCGGCTCCTTGAAGCACGAGGCGTGCTTCATCTGAGAGGAGCGCGAACTCCTCGGCCAATGCACCAGCGACGGCAGCAGGCACGTCGAGACCGGCCAACGAAGAGTATGGAGTGGCGGAGACTGATCCAGGGACTCGACCGAGCGAGCGGGCGAGCTGCTCGAGATAGAACGGATTGCCACCGCTCTCGTCATAGAGCTGCGCCTGCTGCGGCGTCTCCGACGGCCTCACCCAGGAGGTCTCCAGCCTCGTCGCGCGTCAGAGGGCCGATGGCGAGACGGTGAAGAGTGCCTACGCGATGCGCACGTTCAAACGCGCTTGACAGCCGGTCCGGCACTTGACGGGGCCGAACGGCCAGCGCGATGAGCACCGCCGCATCCGGTGGCCGACGCAGCAGCGTGCCCAGCAGCTCCGCAGATGCGGGGTCTGCCCAGTGCACGTCGTCGAGTACGAGCACGAGCGGCTTGGTCGCCGTGAGCCGTTCCAGTAGCTCCCGCACCGCCCGATAGGTGCGGTACCGCGGATGCGGGGACACGGTGACACGGGCCGTCGCGAACCGAGACAGGGCCGGAAAGATCGTGGCGAGCTCGGCCAGGACATCTTCACCCAGCGCGTCAAGGCGATGCGGTTCGAGAGCCGCGACGTATTCGTCGAGCGCATCCACCAGGACCCAGAACGGCAGGTCGGCTTCCAGCTCCGACGCGGATCCCGACAGCACGAGGTATCCAAGCGCATCGGCGCGAGCCGCCAGCTCGGCGAGGAGGCGGGTCTTGCCGATCCCGAGTTCGCCCCTCACCTCCAGCGCGGCCGACCCACCCTGGCCGAGCTCGGCGAGAGTGTGATCAATCGCGAGGAGTTCCTCGGTGCGCCCAACGATGGTGCTTGGCAAGCGAAGCCACTTCCCTTCGTGGAGAGGATAAATCGACCGGGGCCAGCCCGAAGGGCGGAACTCGGCCGCGCACTTAAGGGTGTTCCCCCGATGTCCTGGTGGCCGTCGGGAGAGCAGGTTCGCTGTATGGCCTGCTACCTGCTCCACCACCGCCACGAGCCGCGGGAGTGCGGCGTGGTGTTCGCCGCCTTCAAAGGCCATGAGAGCCCGCTTCGCCGCCGCGAGACGCTCGCCTCATGTCGTTCCGGCGGGCACGCGATCTGGTGGACCGTGGAGGCCGACTCTGAGGACGACGCGCTCGCGCTCCTCCCGTTCTACGTCGCCGAGCGAACCATGGCGACAAAGGTCAGCAAGGTCGAGATCCCATGAGGAGGCAACTGGCCCGGCCAGCGCCGACGGAGTCTCGACGTCTGTCTGAGACCAGCAAGGCGGTCGTCTTCAGTGCGATGTTGCTGACGCTCGCGCTGGCGGCCGCGCTGGTGATCAGAGCTCTCGACCCTCCCCAACTGGTCGCGTACATCATCTGGGGCTCCACGCCCCTGGTCGCCGTCCTGATCATGATGTTCCTGATCACCGATGACGGCCGTACGCGTGCGGGCCGGAGCGTCTCGGGTTGCATCGGCTGGGAGTACGCGTCTGGTGGATCGCGATCCTGGGAACCTTCCTGATCAGCCTGCTCGCCACCGGGCTTGACCTGGGCCACCCGCTTCGCCTCCTTCGCGGCGCCGGCCAGCCCGATCGACACGGTGCTGAACTTCGCGGTCAACGCGATCGTGACGATCCTCACCTTCGCTCTGGTCGAGGAGGTCGCCTTCCGCGGGTACCTGCTGCCCCGGCTGCTGCCGCTCGGTCGGAACAAAGCGTTGGCGATCACCGGGCTGGTGCACGCCGCATGGCATCTGCCGCTGGTCCTGCTCACCTCGCTCTATCACTCCGACGGCAACCTGTTGATCATTCTGCCGCTGTTCATCGGCACGATCGTCGCGGCCGGATTCGTCTACGGCGACCTTCGGATCGCCACCGGAAGCATCTGGCCGGCTGCGATCGCGCACGGCGTGCACAACGCCTCGTGGGGTGCACTGGCAGCGCTGACGGTCACCAGTTCACCGGTGCTGGTCAACGAGTATCTCGCGGGCGACACCGGCTTGTTCATTCTGCTGACCACCATCGTGGCCGCGTTCTGGCTGCGCAGGTGGCTTCGACACCATCCGTACCAGGAGTCGTGAACTCGATGGACAACAACCAGGTGATCAAGCGGGTGGGAATGCTCAGCGGACCGCTGGCCTTCGCCGCCCTGACTCTGTTGCACTCGCACACCTCTCCGAGTCAGCTTGGCGAAGGCATCACCCGGTGGATTGGCGTGCACTCGCTGCAGCTCGTCCTGAGCGTGTGGCTGGCGTACTGCGTCTGGTGGATTCTGGATGGCATCCGAGGAGCCGCGGCCCAGACAGCTCGAGCTGCGCTGCCGATTTTCCTGGTGTTCTTCTCCGCCACCGACGCAGTGGCCGGGTTGGCCACCGGGTGGCTGACGCTGACGGCAAATTTACCGGTGGGATCGCCGGCGCCAGCCGTCCAGAACAGACACCCCACCACCGATACCTGATTCGAAACCGGAAGGGCTCGGGAGCCAGCCGAGCAGGCCACTCGCCTAAGTGAGAAGTGCGGACTGTCTATCCGCTCCCGTCAATCCCTCTCCGCTCCGTACACCGTTGGGACCGCCATGAACCGCCGTCGCATTCTCATCGTCCTGCTCGTCCTCGCCGCGTTGCCGCTGGTCGGGGCAGGCTGGCAACGCCTCGCCACAGCCCGAGACCACCGGCGGTACCCCCCACCGGGTGAGCTTGTCACCATCGACGACGACGGGGCCCGGCTGCATCTGCACACTCAGGGCCGTCACCACCGCAAGGACAACCCGGACAGCCCCGTGGTCCTGCTCGACTCCGGTACTCCCGGCTTCTCCGCCCAATGGGGCTGGATTCAGCCGGCCATCGCCGAGTTCGCCACCGTCGTTTCCTACGATCGTCCCGGGCTCGGCTGGAGCGACCCCCGGCGCGACGAGGACCCCTTCGACCCTCGGGACACGGCCGACCGTCTGCACGCCGCCCTGCAGAAACTAGGCCTGCCTGGCCCCTACCTCCTGGTCGGGCACTCCTACGGTGGGCTGACCAGTCGAGTGTTCGCCGCCGCATACCCAGCAGAGATCAGCGGCCTGGTGCTGGTCGATCCCTCGCACCCCGACCAGGGCAGCCGTCTGGGAGTCGGAAATCCCTCCGGCTCCATGTGGTTCATGGCTCCACTCGCCCATATCGGCGTGTTGCGACTCGGCGTGGCGACCGGCCTGTTCGACGACAGGATCGGTGATCTGCCCGAGCGGCAGGTCGACGAGGCGGCCGCGCTCTTTGTTCAGCCTGGGCAATGGTCGGCGGTAGAGCTCGAGCTTGCCGCCTGGAGCGACATCGCAACCCAGCTCGAACATGCCCAACCGCTCGGCGACCTTCCCCTGACCGTCCTTACCGCCGGAACAGGCAGCCTCGACGGGTGGCACCAACTTCACGAGGAACTCGCCGCACTGTCCAGCCGTGGCAGCCACACGAGCGTGGCGGAGGCGACCCACCTCTCGCTCGCTGACCGATCGCGAGCACTCCCGAGCCACCGTTGACGCAGTCCGCGCGACGCTCACCGCGGCCGAGACCGCAGCAACGAGGCTAAGGTGACCCGCATCGTGGCTTCCGCCGATGCCAGATCCACCGGTCGTGCGCCGTCCACGGCTCTGCTCGTCGCCTGGGGCGCGACCCTCCTCCTCAGCCGGCTGCCCGAGATCATCCTGCGCGAGGTGGTCGGCTGGGATGTGCCGTGGATCAACATCGTCTGGATCGTCGCCGCCGCAGGATTGATTGTGGCGGCGTCGGCAGTGCCGGTGATGCGACCCCTCCGCGACTACTTCGTTGTTATGCTCACCGTTCTCGTCCTGACGACAGTTGTCGATCCGCTTGTTCGTGGCGCCCTGTTCGGCAATATCGCACCGGGCGGCACCGATCCCCAGTTGCGGCGCCTGTTCGCTGAGCGGGTCCTGCTCGTCGTCGAGGCGCTCGCGATCATCCCTGTGCTGGCGGCGCTCGGGTACCGCGGCCGTGAGGCGTATCTCGCCCTCGGCAAGCTCAGGGCGCCATCGGGCCTGCGCATCGGGCGACGGGCCCTGTCCTGGGCCGTGGTCGGACCGATCGTCGCCGATCCTCCTCGTCGCGGCCACTGCGGCGTTCGCCACCTCGCTGGCAAGACCAACCGCCGAACTGTGGTCGCGGGCACTCCCGTTGCTTCCGATCGCCTGGCTGGCGGCGGCATGCAACGCGTTCGCAGAGGAGGTCCTGTATCGGGCTGGGCCGCTCGGACCGCTGGCCCGGGCTGTCGGGCCGAGGGCCGGTATCTGGATCCTCGCCGTCTGGTTTGGTCTCGGCCACGTCTACGGGGGCATCCCATCAGGACTGATGGGGTTCGTCATGGCCGGCTTGCTCGGGCTGCTCTGGGGGAAGGCGATGATCGACACCCGCGGACTTGGCGTGCCCTGGGCGCTCCATTTCAGCGCCGACGCCGCGATCTACACATTCCTCGCCATCGCCGCAGTTGCCGGCACGCCGTGACCACGGAAAGCTTCGGTCCTGCACCGTCCGCCGTCGGTCGGACCGGCGATGGTCCAGATCCCGAACGCCTTCAAAACTGGATCAGCCCTCCCGGTTTCAACTCTGGATACTCTCCCAGATTGAACCGCTGACTTGTATGGGTACGCGGGATTTGGGCGTGGTTGGCCTAGCGTCTCGTGGTGGTGCTGGCCAGTCTGACTCGTGAACCGCATGCCGCTCTCGGACTGGCTCTGCCGGGGTGGACATCTCGGGGACACGGTTCAGCCGCGCCCGAGCGTCTCCTTCACGTTGCGCTGGAACAGAAAAAAAAGAGTATGACCGCCGAGATCGTCATGCCGACGAGCGTCCCTACGAGTGGCTGACCTTCAGCGAGCATTCCAAAGACTTCGAGAAGGATCGAACCTGCAGTCAACCCAACACCGAGGGGCCATGCCCAAGTCTTGGCCCTCCACGCGCCATACGCAAAGACCAGAAAGACCACCGCGATGACGAGCCAAATCACGTCAAAAATGGCCAAGTCACCCGCGCCGAGGGAGTTCTGGTCAAACGCTTCCAGGCCGAGGGGGAGGTGGCGTTCGAGCCCCGCTCCCGGCGCCCGCACTCCAACCCCCGCACGGTCAGCCTGGAGGTGGAGGACCAGATCGTGCGGCTGCGCAAAGCACTGACCATCAAAGGTGTCGACGCTGGCGCAGAGACGATCGCTGCCCATCTGCAGACCGCCGGTGTTGACCCGGTCCCAGCGGTCTCCACGATCTGGCGGATCCTGGTGCGCCGCGGCTTCGTGGTGCCGCAGCCGCAGAAACGGCCCCGCTCATCGTGGAAGACGTTCTGCGCCGACCAGCCCAACGAACGCTGGCAGGCCGACATCACCCACTGGCGCCTCGTCGACAGCACCGAGGTCGAGATCTGCAACATCCTTGACGACCACTCCCGGGTCTGCATTGCCTCCATCGCCCGGCTGACCTTCACCGGCACCCAGGTGTGGCGGGTGTTCTTGGCCGCGATCGGCCGCTGGGGGGAACCCGCCGAGGTGCTGACCGACAACGGAGCGGTGTTCGCCGGCAAACAACGAGGTCAGGGCCGGGTTGCGCTGGAGGTACAGTGCGGGCTGCGAGGTGTCCGGGTCTCCCACTCCCGGCCCTATCATCCCCAGACCTGCGGCAAGGTCGAACGGTTCCACCAGACGTTGAAGAAGTGGCTCCGCGCGCAACCGTTGGCGGCCACGATCGCCGGGCTGCAACGGCAGCTGAACCGGTTCGCCCGGTACTACAACACCGTCCGGCCGCACCGGGCGCTGCGTCGCCGCACCCCCGCCCAGGCCTACGCCGGCCGACCCAAAGCCGTCCCCACCGGGCCGATCATCGCTGCCCACTACCGGGTCCGGACCGACCGGATCGACCGCCACGGCTCAGTCACCCTGCGCCACAACAGCCGGCTCCACCACATCGGCCTCGGCGCCCGATTGGGCGGCACCCCGGTCACCCTGCTCGTCGACGACCTGCACATCCGCGTGATCCACCGCCACACCGGCCAGCCGATCCGCGAACTGACCCTCAACCCGACCCGGGACTACCAGCCCCGCGGACTACCGCCCGGCCCGCCCAAGAAGACCGCAACCACACCCCGGCCGGCATCCCGATCCCGGCCAGACGCGCCGCTCGCAGCCGTGGTCAAGGCTGGCCGCAGGGCCCCGGCCTTGACCCCGGCGAGGACGGCGCCACCATCGAAGCCGGGATGCCGAAACACCCCCAGAAATGCAACGATGTCCCGAGACACCTGTCAACGGTGTCCCGAGACATCACAGCGGAGCCGCCTTGGAGATTCGAACTCCAGACCTACGCATTACGAGTGCGTCGCTCTACCGACTGAGCTAAGGCGGCTGGTGCACATCGCGGCTGGGCCGCACGCGCACGATCGATCACTATAGCGAGCGACCGAACCGGTTGCCGAGGCGTAAATCGGCGCGCTAGCAGCGACTCCGATCCGGCGGGACCCGGTGATCGACCAGGTACGCGACGACGAGCCGCTGCACACACTCGCTCTGCCCGTAGGCGCCGTGACCCTCACCGTTGAACGTCACCAAGACTCCGGACTCCAGTTGCTCGGCCATGCTGACCGCGTACTCATACGGCGTGGCCGGATCTCCCGTCGTGCCGATCACCACGATGGGCGGCGCGCCCTTTCCGTCGATCGTCGGCTGGGGCGGTGCTGACGCGACCGGCCAGAGCGGGCACACCAGGTCCGGACCGTTGACCCGCCCGAGCACCGGCGCTGCATCTGACGCTTTGCGGTAGCGCTGCTGCGCCTCCCGGACGCTGTCGTCCTGGCTGTCCAGGCAACGCACCGCCGGGAACGAGTAGTTGAGCTGCCCGTAGCTTCCGTCCACCCGCCGCCGGTTGGAGAGATCGGAAAGCTCGAGCAGCCGACGCGGATCCTGATCCTGAATCGCCGCGACCAGTCCTTCGGTCAGCGGGCCCCAGCCTTCGACGCCGTAATACGTGGGGTGAAGGACCGACTCGACCCCCATCTGCTGGGTCAAGGTCCGCCCGCCGCGATCCAGCGGCTTCTGATCCAATTGATCAAGGAATTCCTTGATCGCATCCTTGACCGTGTCCTTGGTGTCGCCCAGTGCGCATTGTTGCTCGGCACACCAGCGTGCGTAGTGGTCCAAGGCTCGCTCAAAGCCTTCGATCTGCGTGATCTTGTCGTCCTTGCCGATGTTGATCGACGCGTCCAGCACCATTCGGCCGACCCGGTTTCCATAGAGCTCGGCGTACAACGATCCGATCCGCGTCCCGTAGGAGACCCCGTAGTAATTGAGCTTGTTGTCACCGACGAGGCCCCGCAGCAGATCAAGATCACGGACCGTCTCCACCGTCGAGATGTGTTCCAGCAGCTTCCCTGAGCGCTCCAGGCAGGACTGGCCGAACGCGCGTACGGCCTCGATCCGGGCAGTCAGCTCGCTCCCGTCGTCGGGCGAGGCATCCATCGCGTAGTAGCGGTCAAGATCATTCTCGCCGAAGCACTCGACCGGGGTGGACGCCCCGACCCCGCGGGGATCCCAACCGACGATGTCGTAGTTCTCCAGCCCGCGGTTGCTGAAGTAGGTCGCGTACTCGATGCCCGACCCGCCGGGACCGCCCGGATTGATGAACAGCGTCCCCAGCCGGCGGGGCCCCGTCGCCGCCCGGCGCGCCAGGACCAAGGTGATCGCCGCTTCGTCGGGCTTGCCATAGTCCAGCGGAACCAGCGCCTTGGCGCAGGTCAGCTGCTCCAGGCACGGACGCCACTCCAGCTCCTGCTCCGCGTACCGCTGCATGCCTTTCCCCGGCGGCGGGTCGGCGAAGCCGGCCGGCTTGACGTCCGGAATCGGCTGGATCGGGCGCCCGTCAGGCGGCAGCGTCGGGGTGCCGCTCGGCGTGGGGGACACAGTGGAGGTGGCGGCCGTCGGAGAGCTCCCTTCGGCTGAGGGGGCTGGGTCGCCGCCCAGCCGCCCGAAGGGGAGCCCGCACGCAGAGGTCAGCAGGAGCACGGCTCCGACGAGCGCCGGCCGCACCAGGCGACGACGGCGACGAGGAGCAGTGCGCACGCGTCGAGCCTATGTGAGGGTCAAGATCAACAACGATCGCTCATTCGGGGGCCTCGTCCCGCCGTCGTCGACGCAGCCGCGGCCGACGTCCGGTCTCGGCGACGTCAGCAGGCACGGGACGGGCCTCGTACGCCTGGCGCGCCCCGCACACCGCGGCGCGCGTACAGGGCGTGATCGCTCCACCCGCGTTCATCCGGACCAGTACCGAGTCGGCGGGCACCTGATGGGCGACGACGACCGCATCGCCCTCCGGCAGGGCCACCTTCTCCCCTACCGCGGGCACCTCGCGGGCGAACTCGGCGTAGAGCGGGTGCTCGTACTTCAGGCAGCACAGCAGTCGGCCGCAGGCTCCGGAGATCTTCAGCGGGTTCGGTGGCAGGTCTTGCACCTTCGCCATGCGCAGGCTGACCGGTTCGAAGTCCTTGAGGAAGGTGGCACAGCAGAGGTCGCGGCCGCAGCTGCCCAGGCCGCCGGTCAGCCGCGCTGCGTCGCGGGACCCGATCTGGCGCAGGTCGATCCGCGATCGAAGAGTGCGGGCCAGCTCGCCGACCAGCACCCGGAAGTCGACCCGCTGTGGAGCGGTGAAGTAGATGACGACCAGCTGGTCGAAGGTGTCACCGGAGTCGAGGTAGTCGACCCCGACGACCTTCATCGGCAGATCGTTCTTCTTGATCAACCGCTTGGCGACGAGCTTGGCCTCCGCTCGACGCCGTCGGTTGGCGGCGTCCCGGTCCAGCTGCTCGACGCCCGCCAGTCCCTGGCAGAGGGGCAGGTCGACGAAGCCCTGCTCATCCTCGACCCACTCCGGCGCCCAGACACACTCGGCCACCTCGGGTCCGGCGTCCGTGGGCACCAGCACCTTGTCGCCGACCCGGTAGGCACCGTCGCCAGGATCGAGGTAGTACAGCCGGCCGTACCGCTCGAAGGACACCGCCATAACGCGTGCCATGTCGTCAGCCTAGGTCCGGAGCGCGCCGCTGTCGCGTGCCGCCGCGTACGCCGCCCCCACTGTGCGCCGGTTCTTCGCGCTGCACGCCGGACATAACCGGAGTCCAGCGCGGAATTCGGACGCAGCGTCCGAAACTGCAGCGGGGGTCGGGAGGGGGTCGGCAGGGGGTCGGCAGGGAGTCGGAAGCCGGGGGGCGGTCGCGAAGTAGCTGGGCTGCAGCAAGCCGGAAGCCCGGCAGATGCGGGTCTGCCGGGCTTCCACGGGTGGGCATACTGGGGGGCAGGGACCCACCCGCGCCATTACACGTCTAGTGCGTGCTCAGAATTTGGGCTGTATCGCTGAGGGTCGCCGGGCGAGCGCCGCCCCGATCCCCGAGAGCATGTCTGTTGATGACGAACGTCACCGAACGCCGTTCCTTCCTGACGTGACGCCTGTGAAGTGAGCTGACGGGTTAGGGCGGTCAGGTGCCCCGCACCGGTTGCCCGGTACCTCACCCCGTGAGGTCTCCGCATTTCCCGACGGAGACCTCGGTTGGTTCCTCCACCTTCGCTGCGCCCGAGACGATCTCGGCAAGGTGCCCGCCCAGCGAAGCTCGGCGCAACGGACACACGACCCCCGACGGCACATCCGGTGCCATACGGTCCTACCCCTGTTAGCCGATCGTCACCATTTCTGATAACGGAATGGAAACGAGGCCGTGGTCAAACCTAGAGCCAAGTCCGCGCCAGCGCAACTCCCGAGGGCCGTTAGTCCAAACTCGAAGATTTTGGGGACGCAACCGATCTGCTACGCGAAAATCCCCCGCTTCTGGAGTCCGACGGCAGCAACACGAAAGCCCGATCCGAGGACCGAGCTTGGAAGGTTGTCGGAGAGAACGCTCGGGGGTTCGTCCCCTCCGGCAACCCGGGGGACACGTTACTGCAGATCCCGCCTGAATTGAACCCCGATCCCTTAGAGGGTGTCGAAAGTCTCCTTCAGGCCTCCGATCACCCTTCGACCAACGCGATCATGGTCGCCTCGACCGCCAACAAGGGGGCGACATTGCCCTCCAGGGCGGTCCGGCAACCGAGGAGTGCATCGATCCGGCGCAGCGTCGACTCAGGGCTGGATTTCCGTGCCAGCACAGCGATCTGGGGTTGCAGCTCAGCGTTGACCAGTGGCGCACCCGACCCGGTCTGGATGCTCAGCACATCGCGGTAGAAACCGGTCAGCTCGGTCAGTGCCCGATCGATCGCGTCGCGCTGGAACCGCTTGGCCCGGGCCCGCTGCACCTCCTCGAGATCCTTCACCGCAGCCTGGGCCTGGCGGGGCCTTGCCCCCTTCGTCCCGAAGCCCAAGGCTTCGGTGAGCTCGGCCCGCTCGCGCGCATCCACGTCGACGGTGGCGGCGCTCGCCTCCGCGGCGCTGCCGTCGACCAGCTGGGCGGCGGCACTGAGGCACGCCCCGAGCCCGGTCAACCGCAGCGGGATCTGCAACACCTGGTCCCGCCGTTCGCGGGCCCCGGAGTCGCGCGCTAGCACGCGCGCCCGGCCCACGTGGCCCTGCGCGACCCGGGCCGCGTACGCCGCGAGCGCCGGATCGGCACCGTCCCGGGTCTGCAGCAGCCGGCTGACCGCCTCGATGCTCGGCGTCTGCAGGGTGAGCAGTCGGCATCGTGACCGAATCGTCGCCACGACGTCGTCCGTCGTCGGGGCACAGAGGATCCACACCGTACGCGGGGCGGGCTCCTCGATGCTCTTCAGCAGGGCGTCGGCACCCCGCTCGGTCACCCGGTCGGCATCCTCGACCACGATCACCTGCCAGTGTCCCAGCGTGGGGCTCATCGCCGCCCGGCGGACGAGTTCGCGGACCTCGTCGACCCCGATCGACAACAGCTCGGTGTGCACCAGAGTCACGTCGGGATGGGCCCCGGTCAGCGACGACCGGCAGTTGGTGCACTGGCCACACCCTCCGTCCTCGCATTGCAGCGCCGCCGCGAAGGCGCGGGCCGCGTTCGAGCGTCCGGAGCCGGGCGGTCCGGTGAACAGCCACGCATGACTCATCGCGTGCGGCTCGCCGCCAACGGCGCGGCGCAGGATCTCGACCGTCGCCTCCTGGCCGACCAGCTCGGCCCACACCCCCGCGGTCACGACTCGATGCTGCCATCCGCCGCTGACAGCAGTGGCCGCAGCCGGTTCAGGATCTGGTCGGTGATCGCTTCGCGGGTCTGCCGGGCGTCGAGCACCAGGTAGTGGTCCGGCTCCCGAGCCGCGATGTCCAAGAAGTGCTGCCGAGCCCGCTCGTGCAACCCGTCGCCGGCGGACTCCAAGCGGTCCTTCTCGGCCTTCTCCGCCACCGCTCGACCGGGCTCGACGTCGAGCACCACGGTCAGGTGCGGCCGCAGGTCCTCGGTCGCCCACCGGGCAACCTGCTCGACCTCGGCTGCGGTGAGCACCCGGCCCGCGCCCTGGTAGGCCAGCATCGAGTCGACATAGCGGTCGCACACCACCACTGCGCCCCGGTCCAACGCCGGTCGGACCACCGCGTACACATGGTGTGCCTTGTCCGCGGCGTACAGCAGCGCCTCGGCGCGCGGCGACAGGTCTCCGGTCGCCGGGTCGAGGACGATCCGGCGGATGGCCGCGCCGGCCGGGGTGTCGCCCGGCTCGAAGGTCTGCACCGCCTCATACCCGTGCGCGGTCAGCCAGCCACACAGCCGGTCGACCTGCGTGGTCTTGCCGACTCCGTCGCCCCCCTCGAAGACCACGAAGACGCCGCGGTCGCTCCTCACCCGCGCAGCTTCTTGGCGACCTTGGACCACTCGCGTACGAAGTCGCGGCGGTTCCGCCGGGCCTTGTCGGTCTCCCGCTCGAAGTCCCGCCCGGCCAGGAACGCCAGCTCCGGCGGCATGTCGGCCACCAAGAGCAAAGCGGTCGACTCGCTGGTCCGATCGTCGTGCACCTGGGCCAGTAGTCGAGAGGCCGACTCCAACGTGCTCTCCAGCCGGGCCGGCTCGTCGGGCAGTACCTGGCCAGCCACATCGAGCACCAAGTGCAGCCGGCCCATCTCCTGCCAGGCCTCCGTCCACTCCTCCGCCGCCGATTCGGTCGTCAACGCGTCCGCGGCGCGCCGGAGCCGGCCGAGGCTGGTGGCGATCAGCTCGGTCAGCACCTCGCGGGCGGGCTCGGCCCGTTGGTCCGCGAGCTTGGGGACGCGTACCGCACCGACGAGGCGTTCCAGCACGGTGAGATAGCGCTCGCTGTGCAACCGGGCGGCGAGACGCTCCCGGCCCTCGCTGTCGGACAGCGCCGAGTCGAGACTGATCCAGCCGAGCTCGTCGTAGAGGTCCTCGACCCACTCCGCATCCAGCATGGCTGACATCCCCCGCAGCTCGTCGCGCAGCCGGGCGGCCTCGTCGGCCAACCGTCCGATCGCGCCCTGGTCATGGCCTCGGAACGCCAGGTCGGCCTCGACGATCCGGCGCAGCCGCAGCGCAACCAGCTGGGAGACAAACTTCTTGAACGAACCGTCGGCGTCGAACGGCTCCGGGACCGGCAGGTCGGTCGGACCGGTCGCCGGCGCGCCGAGCCGGGTGACCAGGCGAGGAAAGCGCGGCACGTACGTTGCCCCGGCTTGGATGAAGGCGCGATCCAGCCAGGCCGCCTGCTCGTCGTTGAGGCCCGGTCCGATGGGAGTGATCATCACCTCGCGATAGCGGGCGGTGGTCAGGCCGCCACGGCGTACCGTCACCTTGTCGTCGCGGAGCAGAGCCAACGTCTTGCCGTTGTCATCGCGCAGCGCGAACTCCCGCCGGTCGCAGTTGAGCGCCGCGACCGGGCCGAGAGTGCCCCTCCGGCGGAGCGGACGAAGGAGGTCGGCGAAGTCGTCGGGCAGGTCCGCGTGGCCCATCAGCTCGATTCGATCCTTGGGCAGCAGAGGTTCCCAGTCCGGCGCGGTCATGTACCACTCGCCGCGGCCGTCGAGCACCCGATGAGCCAGCAGCACGCCGGAGCGGATCAGCCGGTGATCAGGTGCGTCCAGCAGCGTGACGTCGATCAGGTACGCGGCGTTGTGGCCGGCGCGGGCGACAAGGTTGTGCAGACCAAGATCGGGATTGATCAACCGCGGCGCCGCTGCGCTGTAGGGCAGGTCGTAGAACCGCTGGCTTTGTGGGCGGTTGGCCGGGGGCGTCCGCTGCTGCTTGGCCGGCGTGGGCGGTGGCACGGCGGCCGGCGACTTGCCGCGTTTGCGCTTCTTGCCCTTGGCCATGGCGGAATCCTCCCACCTCCGGACGAGTCGCCTGCTCTGAGTGTGCGCTTTTCCGACAGTGATCGGCAAACCCGCACCTCGGCGTCACGCGCGCGCTCAGCGCTGCCGGACGGCGGCTTTCTTCGCAGCAGTCCGGCGCGTCGTACCCGATCCGTTGGCGGTCGCCTTCTTGGCCGCGCTCGAGGTCTTGCGCGCTGCGGCCTTCTTCTTCGGCGCCGGGCCCTTGGCCCGCTTCTCGGCCAGCAGCTCGGCCGCCCGTTCCGAGGTGATCGAGGCGATGTCATCGCCGCGGCGCAGCGTGGCGTTCGTCTCGCCGTCGGTCACGTACGCGCCGAACCGGCCGTCCTTGATGATCAGAGGCCGACCGGAGACCGGGTCCGGCCCCAGCTCTCGCAACGGAGGTTTGGCCGCCGCCCGACCGCGCTGCTTGGGCTGGGCGTAGATCGCCTTCGCCTCGTCCAGCGTGATGTCGAAGATCGCCTCCTCCGACTCCAGTGATCGCGAGTCGGAGCCCTTCTTCAGATACGGACCGTAGCGGCCGTTCTGGGCGGTGATCTCCACGCCGTCATCGTCGATGCCGACGACCCGGGGCAGGCTCATCAGTCGTAGCGCCTGATCGAGAGTGACCGCGTCGACGCTCATCGAGCTGAGCAGGGACCCCGTTCGCGGCTTGAGGTTCTTGGGCGCGTTCTCGTCCAGGATCTCGGTCACGTACGGCCCGTAGCGGCCGTTCCGGGCCACGATCATGGTGCCCGAGTCGGGATCGAGACCAAGCTCACGCTCTTCGTTCAACGGCCTGGCCAGCAGCTCCCGAGCAAGATCAACGGTGAGCTCGTCCGGCGGAAGATCATCGGCGACGTTGGCCCGCCGGCCCTCATCATCCTCGACGTAGGTCCCGTAGCGCCCGACCCGCACGACGATCGGGTTGTCGCCGGTCGATTCAAGATCACCGATCGGGAAGGTGGAGAGCTTGCGGGCGTCGATCTCGCCGAGCTCGGAAACGAGGCGCTGCAGGCCCTCGCGATCACCTGCGCCGGAGGCGCCCTCCGGGCTAGGGGCCCCGAAGTAGAACTCAGTCAGCACCGCGATCCGCTGCATGTTCCCGCTGGCGATCTCGTCGAGGTCTTCCTCCATCTCGGCGGTGAACGCGTAGTCGACCAGCTTCGGGAAATGCTCCTCGAGAAGCCGGGTGACCGCGAAGGCCAGCCATGTGGGCACCAGCGCATTGCCCTTCTTGAACACGTAGTCGCGGGCGGTGATGGTGCGCAGGATCGTCGCGTAGGTGGAGGGCCGGCCGATCTCCAGCTCCTCCAGCTTGGCCACCAGCGACGGCTCGGTGTAGCGGGCGGGCGGGCGGGTCTCGTGTCCGGAGGCGGTCACCGACTCCGGCCGCAACGACTGTCCCTCGGTCAGGTTCGGAAGCCTGGTCTGCGCATCGTCAGCTGCGTGGTCGGCGTCGTCGTAGGACTCGACATAGGCCTTGAGGAAGCCGTAGAAGGTGATGGTGCGACCCGACGCGGTGAAGACACAGGGCTCGCCGCTCTGCGGCCGGGCGTCGATCCGCACCGTGATCGAGCGGCCCTCGGCGTCCTTCATCTGCGAGGCGACGGTCCGCATCCAGATCAGTTCGTAGAGCCGGAACTGGTCGCCGGTGAGTCCGGTCTGGGCCGGGGTCAGGAACGTCTCCCCCGCGGGACGGATCGCCTCGTGCGCCTCCTGGGCGTTCTTGACCTTCGAGGTGTAGATCCGTGGCTGGTCGGGCAGGTAGTTCGGGCCGAAGAGCTGCCGCACCTGCGCCCGCGCCGCGGCGATCGCGGTATCCGACAGCGTGACCGAGTCGGTCCGCATATAGGTGATGTATCCGGCCTCGTACAGGTCCTGGGCCACCGACATCGCCCGCTGGGCGGTGAAGCCGAGCTTGCGGCCCGCTTCCTGCTGCAGTGTCGTGGTCCGGAACGGCGCGTACGGACGGCGGGTGTAGGGCTTGGACTCCACGCTGCCCACCGCGTACGCGGCCGTGCGCAGGGAGGCGGCGAGCGCCTCGGCCTGTGCCTGGTCCAGGTGCAGCAGCGGCTCAGATCCGCGGTTGACCAGCGAGCCCGAGCTGTCGAAGTCGCGGCCCTGGGCCACCCGGCGCTCACCGACCCGGGTCAGCCGAGCGCCGAACAGCGGCGGATCAGCGCCCTCGCCGGCGTCCAGTACGGCATCGAGGTCCCAGTACGACGCGGAGCGGAACGCGATCCGCTCCCGCTCGCGATCGACCACCAGCCGGGTGGCGACGGACTGCACCCGGCCGGCCGACAGCCGCGGCATGACCTTCTTCCACAGCACGGGCGAGACCTCGTAGCCGTAGAGCCGGTCCAAGATGCGCCGGGTCTCCTGGGCATCGACCAGATCGGCGTCCAGGTCGCGCGGATTGGCCACCGCCTCCGCGATCGCATGCGGGGTGATCTCGTGGAAGACCATCCGCCGTGCCGGCACCTTGGGCTTGAGCTCCTGCAGCAGGTGCCAGGCGATCGCCTCACCCTCCCGGTCGCCGTCGGTCGCCAGCAGCAGCTCATCGGCCTTGGCCAGGGCGTCCTTCAGAGACCGCAGCGTCGCCCGCTTGTCGGGGTTGACGACGTAGAGCGCTTCGAAGCCGTTGTCCACATTGACGCCGGTGCGGGCCCACTTCTCACCCTTGTACTTCGCCGGCACCTCCGCGGCGCCGGTCGGCAGGTCACGCACGTGACCTCGGCTGGACTCGACGATGTAACCGTCGCCGAGGAAACTGGCGATCTTGGTCGCTTTGGTCGGCGACTCGACGATGACGAGTCGCCGGCCCCCTTCCTTCACGGCCACGGCGGTGCACCTCACTATCGGTGTTGACAATGTGCGTCCGGCGGCCCGGTCGCAGCGGCGCTTACTCTAACGGCCGGGTCAAGCTAGCAACCGCAACACGGTTGTTTCGGTCTACATTGCCCGCTGGCACCAAGCGCAGCCCAGGAAACCATCGACGACAAGCGATCCGAGGCGTTCCAGCACCCGTTCGGTCAGCGCACTCTCCTCAACCGCCAGCAGCTGAGCGACCGAACGAATGATCTGCCCGAGAGTCAGCTCGCCGTCGCAGGCGCCGAGGACTGCGGCGAGCGAGGTGTCCAGCGCGATCGCCCGCCGGAACCCGCCTTGCTGGCGAAAGATCAGGTGCTCGGGGTCCGCGGCGCCCGGCTGGCCCACAGTCTCGGCGATCACCCGGTCGGCCAGTGTCCAGCGCCGGTCGAGCTGCTGGTCGTTCGTGAGCCGTTGCACCAGATCGACCGCCCGCAGCTCCTCCTCCAGTGCCGGACCGATCGGCTGCTCGAGCGGATGCGGCCAGTCCTCGACCCGAATCACCGGCTCATCCCGGCCGGCCCGGTGCAGCACCAGCCAACCCAGTCCGACGGCCTCGATCTGCAACCTCTCGAAATAGTCGAGCCATTCCGCGTACGCCGACGCGTAGCCGGGCGATCCGGCCAGTCCGGCGTCGGCCAGCCAGATCTCGATGTAGGCATACGGGTCGAGCACCTCGCGCTGCACGACGTGGGCGTCGCAGCCCGTGGGCTCGAGCCAGCCGCGGACCCGGTCGGCCCAGTCCTGACCGCGGACGTGCGCCCAGTTGGCCAGAACCTGGAGCACCCCGCCGGGGTTGAGCAGCTCCGCGCCCCGGCTCAGCACCTGCTGCACGAGTTGATCACCCGGCACCGACCCCTCGCGGTAGGTCAGCCGGGCTCCGGTCGGCGGCGAGATCACGTACGGCGGGTTGCTGGTGATCAGATCGAACGACTCCCCGGCGACCGGCGTATAGAGATCGCCGAGCCGAAGATCGACCTCGACTGAGTTGATCATCGTCGTCAGGCGAGCCAGCATGATCGCGCGCGGGTTGAGGTCGGTGGCGATCACCCGCTCGGCGTGACCGGCCAGATGCAGACTCTGCACGCCGCAGCCGGTGCCGAGGTCGAGCGCGCGGCCGACCGGTCGGCGGATCGTCAGCTGGGCCAGTGTGGCCGAGGCGTCCGATATGCCGAGCACCAGGTCCGGACGCATGGGAGCCACGAAGGTGTCCAGGTTGGGCGTCAGGTCCGAGACCACCCAGTAGTCCCCGTCGTCGCTGGCGTACGGGCGGATGTCGATCGAGGCCCGGACCTCGCCGTCGTGGTTGGCCAAGATCCCGGACTCGGTCAGCGGCCCCACCAACCCCGGTAGCGCCGACTCGAGGACGGCGCTCGACACCGGTTGCTGCAGCGGCCACAGCCGGGTCAGGGTGGCGACGGGGTCGTCCCGGCCGGCGAGTGCGCGTACGCCGGGGATCGTGCTGTTGCGCTCGAGCGCCCGGTGCGCCTCCGACCCGAGCGCCTCGATGACCGCGTCGACGTGGTAGCCGGCCGCGGCGAGGGCCGCCGCCAGGTCGCGGCAGGCCGATCGGCTCAACACTCGCCCCAGTCTGCCCCTCGGTGTCGCGCATAAAGTCGAGGCATGTCGCTCGCCACCGATCTCGTGGATCGCAGCCGAGCCACCCTCGCCGGGGCAGTCCGGATGCGGATCGCCGGACCGGAGTTCGAGTCGGCGCATCGCCAGATCTGGTACACCCCCGGCCCGCGATGGTTCACCGCCGAGGACGCCATCTGGCGGATCCACGCCGACACCTCGATGTTCGCCGGCGGCATCCGGGCACTCCTGCTGCAGTCGTTGCACCCGGTGGCCATGCTCGGGGTGAGCGAGCACTCCGGCTTCCGCGGTGATCCATGGGGACGGCTGCACCGGACCAGCCGGTTCCTCGCCACGACGACGTACGGCACCATTGCCGACGCCGAGCGCAGCATCAAGATCGTCCGGGCGATTCATCGCCGGGTCCGCGGCACGACCCCCGAGGGCCGGGAGTACCGCGCCGACGATCCCCATCTGCTGGGCTGGATCCACGCCGCCGAAGTGGACAGCTTCCTGGCGACCTACCGCTGCTTCGGCCGCGAGCCGCTGACGGCGGAGATCGCGGATGCCTACGTCGCGCAGTCCGGCTTCATCTCCGAGAAGCTCGGTGTCGTCGACCCGCCGCAGACTGTCGCCGAGCTGGAGGGTCTGCTCGAGCGGTATCGGCCCGAGCTGAAGATCTCGCCGGCGGCGCGGGAGGCGGCCGACCTACTGCTCCGGGACCCGCCGCTGAGCGGCCCGGGCAAGGCGGGTTATGCGGTCCTGGCCGCGGGCGCGGTCTCGACGCTGCCGGTGTGGGCGCGTACGGCACTGTCCCTGCCGGCCTTGCCGGCCACCGACCGGCTGCTGACCAGGCCGCTAACCCGGACCGTGCTCAACACGATCCGCTGGGCGCTCGCTGGGGCGGGCGACTGAGGTTCGCGCGGCCAGCTGCCAAATGAGGCAGAGCACGATGCCGGTGGCCGCGGCCAGACTCATCGCGCCGGTGACCGCCTGAAAGGCGACGTATTCCAGTCGCAGCCCCTGGAGCAGCCCGAGAATTGCGTTCACCGCCATCGCGCCGAGGAACACGGTGGCGGTCAGCAACCACGCGAGCCGACGCTGACCGGTGCTGATCATGCTGACCAGTGGCCGCGGCTGGGCGGCGCGCAAGCGGGAGGTGGCCCAGCCGGCGAGGATGATCAAACCCAGCACTCCGAGGGCGAACTGCAGCCACTCGTAGACCGGCAGCGGCCCGGCGTACGCGTTGAGCGCAGCCAGCCGGATGGTTCCCCAGCGGTCGGGATGGGTGAAGGAGTCGAGCAGGACGTGAGTGCCGGCGCCGATCACCACCGACACTGCGGCCCAGAGCCAGCCGACTCGCCGAATCGGTCGTGGTTCCGGCAGTCGTTCTCCCACCCAACGGGGAGCGAAGTCGACCAGCGGCCGGTAGAGAAGGAGCTGCCAGACCACCAGCACGACCAGGCCCATGATCAGGTCGATCGTCACCGGACCGGATGCCGCATGCGACCAGCTCCCGCCGCGGTACGGCGGTATGAAGTAGGGCAGGTCCGGCACCATCGAGCCGATGACCAGCGCCGCGGGGACCAGGACGCGGCCCGGGCGACCGGTCGCGAGCGGCAGCACGGCTGCGGCGTGGCTGACGGTGAACGGCATCAGCCCACTCCGAAGGTGGTCACCAGTTGCGAGAATTCGGCCCGATGGCTGCAGCTGGTGACCAGTTTTCTGGCGAGGCAGGGGTGGGTGAGACCGGAGTTGCCGGCAGCTGCGGAAGGTAGCGCCGCTCCAGGCCGATCCGCCGGGCCTGCCAGAGGATCAGCGACAGGGCGATGGCGTGTACGCCGACGGAGAGCAAGAAGATCGCCGGCGTGCCTTCGGTCTCCGGGCTGACGAAGGCCTCCTCCCAGCCGCCGAAGGTCAGCACCGCCCCGAAGGCGAGCAGGTTGTTGATCGCGTGCATCACGATCCCGGCCTCCAGCCCGCCGGTGCGCCAGGCGGCTATTCCGGCCGCGACCGCGAGGCAGCCGATACTCCCCAGGATCCAGGGGTCAGGGCTGCCGTGCGCGACGGAGAAGACGGTCGTGGAGATGGTCAAGGACACCACCAGACCGACGATCGGGTGACGGAACCAGGCGCCGACGTTCTGCATGATCCAGCCTCGGAAGAAGTACTCCTCAGCCGCGGACTGGAACGGCGTCATGATCAATGTGATGATCAACAGCGCCAGCCACTGCTCCGGACGGGGCGAGGACGGCAGATCGACCAGGAACCCGAGTCCCATGTACACCAGCCAGATGGGCAAGATGACCAGCACACACCGGCCCAGCCAGCGCCAGCGGAGCCGCCCGGCGACTGAGGACAGATAGCCCGGGCGGATTCGGTGCACAGCCCAGATACTCAGGCCGGCGACCGGGATCAGCACGATCAGACTGAGGTTGACCGAGACGAACATCGTCGGGGACAGGTTCTTCGGGTCGAGGCCGAACACGTACGACTCGAGGTCGGGCGCGCCGCTGACCAAGCCGACGACGACGAGCGGCAGGAACGACAGGGTGATCAGCGGGATCGCCATCGCCACGGCGAGCAGCAGCGTGACGATCGGCTTCCACCAGCGGAAGCGCGGACCGCGAAGCATCTGGTGGTAGACCCGGGGCTCGGTCGGCATCGCGCTGACCGGACCCACCGCGACGGCCGGGGCCGGCCAGGGTGGCGCCGGCGCGTACCCGGGATACGCCGCAGCGGTCGACCCAACGACCTGGCCCTGGCCGGGTACGGGCGAGTACCACGCCTCCACCGACGGGCCCGGATGACCGGCCAGCGACGGCTCGGGCTCTGGGTTCACCGGCGGCTGGTCGGGGGCATACGGGTGGCTGGACATCAGACTGCCAGTGTGCCATCGGACCCTAGGACTGGGCGGGTAACAGCAGTGCGCAGCTGGTGTCGCCCAACCAGGTCTCGAACTCGGCCGGGGTCCAGCCCCGTTCGTCGTGCAACAGCAGCCACACGTCCGGATGGTTCAAAGTCCAGAGCGTGTCGGCGGCCCGCTCCAGGCTCAGCCCGGCCCGCAGCTGTCCGGCCGCCGCGACGGGGACCAGGATCGCCTTCTGGTTGCCGTAGAAGTCGGACTGGATCAGTGCCCACAGGGAGGCCATCTCCGTCTCGACCGGCGCGGCGCTGCGAATCACCCGCAGGATGCCGCCGATCCGCTGCTTGACCACGGTGGCGTTGCGGGCGTTGAGCCGGAGCCGGCGCTGCGGGTCGGGCTCGGCCATGACCTCGGTGTAGAACGCCCGAGCGGCGACCGGTGCGTCGCCGGTGTCGCCCTTCAGGAGCAGGTCCCAGACCGCCCGCAACAGCTTGGGTTTGGTGGCATAGGTCAGGTACGCGGTCTTGAGGCTGACTCCGGCCTCTGCGGCGATCGCCTCCATGGTCGTCGCCGGATAACCCTGCGCCTCGAACAGCCGCTGGGCTGCGCCGAGCACCGCCAACCGCGTCGCCGCCGCCTGGGCTTCGCGCAGCGGCGAGTGATAGGCCCGTCGGGGCTTGACAGACTCCGCCATTCCGCTACCGTATCCAACTATTAGTTACTCTTTACGAGTAGTCAATTAGGAGGCAGTCGATGAGTGTCGACACTGCACCGATGGCCCAGATGTGGGGGCGGGTGGCGCCGACCTGGCGGATCTACGCCGAGTACGCCGACGCGCGGGCCGCAGCGGTGACCCAGCAGCTGCTCGACCGCGGAGAGGTCGGCTCCGGCGACCGGGTACTCGAGCTGGCCTGTGGCGCCGGCGGAACCGGGTTGGCGGCGGCTCACCGGGTCGGTCCTCATGGCCAGGTGGTGCTCAGCGACCTCGCACCGGAGATGACCGACATCGCTCGGGACCGCGCCGCAGAGCTGGGGTTGGGGAACGTGACTGCGCGCTCGCTCGACTTGCAGCAGATCGATGAGCCCGATAAGTCCTTCGATGTCGTGCTCTGCCGGGAAGGTCTGATGTTCGCGCCCGACCCGGCTGCCGCGGTCACCGAGATCCGTCGCGTCCTGCGCCCCGGAGGCCGGCTGGCCGTGGCCGTCTGGGGTCCGCGGGAGCGCAACCCCTGGCTCGGTGTGGTCTTCGACGCGGTCACCGCCGAAACCGGCCGGCCGGTGCCGCCGCCCGGCATCCGCGGGCCGTTCGCGCTGGCCGACCCGGATCGCCTGGAGCGGCTGCTCGGCGGTGCCGGGTTCTGCGACGTGCGGGTGACCGAGCAGTCCTGTCCGATGCGGGACGAGTCGTTCGCGGCGTGGTGGACCCGCACCTGCTCCCTGGCCGGACCGCTCACCGAACGGCTCGCGGCGATGACCGAGCAGCAACGCGCTGCCGTGGAGCAGCGTGCGCGGGAGGCGGCCCGCGCGTACGAGACGGCCGACGGCTTGGACTTCCCCGGGCTGGCGCTGATCGCCTCGGGCCGTCGCTAGCGGCATCGCAGTTTCGAACGTATACGTCCGAACTGCCAGGAAGCCGAAATGCGGAGTTAGTGGCGGCCGGAGTTGGTCGGGTTGGCTTCGGGCTGGTTGACCTCGACCTCGATGGTGTCCTCGACGGCCCCGCCCGGCTCGGTCGCCGGCGGGGTGATGGCGCGAGGATCCTGGTCGGTCTCGGCGATGGCGACCGGGCGGCGGGTGCTGATGGTGACCGCGACGATGACCACGGCCAGCGCGACTCCGGCGATCAGGTAGCGCAGCGGAGTCTCGTCAACGCTCAGCGCCGACATGCCCACGACCGCCGGCGCGATCAGCAGCGCGACCAGGTTCATCACCTTGATCAACGGGTTGATCGCCGGGCCGGCGGTGTCCTTGAACGGGTCGCCGACAGTGTCGCCGATCACCGTCGCGGCGTGCGCATCGGAACCCTTGCCGCCGTGGTGACCGTCCTCGACCAGCTTCTTGGCGTTGTCCCAGGCGCCGCCGGAGTTGGCCAGGAAGACCGCCATCAGGGTGCCGGCGGCAATGGCCCCGGCCAGGTAACCGGCCAGTGCCGGGGCGCCCAGACCGAAGCCGACGGCGATCGGCGCACTGAGCGCCAGCAACCCCGGCGTGGCCAGCTCGCGCAACGAGTCGCGGGTGCAGATGTCGACGACCTTGCCGTACTCGGGTTTGCCGGTGCCCTCCATGATCCCGGGGATCTCGCGGAACTGTCGGCGGACCTCGAACACCACCGCGCCGGCGGCCCGGCCGACGGCGCTGATCGCCAGCCCAGAGAACAGGAAGACCACCGCTGCGCCGATGATCAGTCCGACCAGCGTCTGCGGCGCGAAGACCACGGACTGCTCGATGAAGGTGCCATACGCGTCGCCGAGCACGGTACGGATCGAGTCGGTGTAGGAGCCGAACAGTGCGGTGGCGGCCAGCACGGCCGTCGCGATCGCGATGCCCTTGGTGATCGCCTTGGTGGTGTTGCCGACCGCGTCCAGCTCGGTCAGGATCTGGGAGCCCTCGCCGTGCACGTCGCCCGACATCTCCGCGATGCCCTGCGCGTTGTCCGAGACCGGGCCAAAGGTGTCCATCGCCACGATCACTCCCACCGTGGTCAGCAGACCGCAGCCGGCCAGGGCGATGGCGAACAACCCGACCACGCCCGAGCCGCCGAGCAGGAAGGCCCCGTAGACCGCGCCAGCGATCACGAGCGCGGTGTAGACCGCCGACTCGAGTCCGACCGAGATGCCGGCCAGCACCACCGTGGCCGCGCCCGTCAGCGAGGTCTTGCCCACGTCGCGTACCGGCCGGTCCTCGGTGCCGGTGTAGTAGCCGGTCAGCGACAGGATGATCACCGCAAGCACGATCCCGATCACGACCGAGCCGATGGCCACGATCCGCGGATCGTCGATCGGGCCGGTGAAGGGACCGGCGCCCTCGATGTCCAGCGCCGCGAAGCTCGACGGCAGGTAGGCGAACGCCGCGACGGCGCAGAGCGCGGCCGAGATCGCCGCCGAGATGTAGAAGGAGCGGTTGATGGTCTTCAAGCCGTTCTCGCCGGAGCGCGGCTTGGTCAGGAACACCCCGATGATGGCGGTGATCACGCCGATGGCCGGCACGATCAGTGGGAAGACCAGACCGGCCTCACCGAAGGCGGCCCGGCCGAGGATCAGCGAGGCGACCAGGGTCACCGCGTACGACTCGAACAGGTCGGCCGCCATCCCCGCGCAGTCGCCCACGTTGTCACCGACGTTGTCGGCGATGGTCGCTGCGTTGCGGGGGTCGTCCTCGGGGATGTTCTGCTCCACCTTGCCGACCAGGTCGGCGCCGACGTCGGCGGCCTTGGTGAAGATGCCGCCGCCGACCCGCATGAACATCGCCAGCATGGCCGCGCCGAAGCCGAAGCCCTCGAGGATGGTCGGTGCGTCGCCGCGGAAGGTGAACACAACGATCGATGCGCCGAGCAGGCCGAGGCCGACCGTCGCCATGCCGACGTGAGCGCCGGTGCGGAAGGCGATCCGCATGGCCGGGTCGCGGCCGTCCGAGCGCGCAGCGGAGGCCACCCGGACGTTGGCCCGTACCGCTAGCCACATCCCCAGGAAGCCGATCAGGGCCGAGAAGACCGCACCGGCGAGGAAAGCGATGGAGCGGGCGATGCGCAGCGTTAGCGAGCTGAAGTCCTCGCTCGCGTAGACCGGCAGCAGCAGGAGCAAGAAGAAGGCCGCAACGGCGAAGACGCTCAAGGTGCGGAACTGTCGAGTGAGGTAGGCGCTGGCCCCCTCCTGGACTGCGCGGGCGATCACCTGCATGTTCGTCGTGCCGTCGCTGGCCCGCAGGACCTCGCGCCGGAAGACCATGGCCATCACCAACGCCACCAAGGCGATGACACCGACGATGGCGACGAAGGTCAGGTTGGAGCCCGACAGCGTGACGGCAGTGACTTCCAAGGGGGTTGGAAGTACAGACATGTAGTGGTCCTCCTGAAAGCTCGCTGCTGCGTACGCCACGGCACGTCGTTGACCGCGCGCAGTCTAACCACATGGAGCACTGGTTTGCTCATGCGCGCACGGTCGCGGACACCTGGCCGTCCCCCGCGGAAGGCCCGGCGCGTCGTTCGCGCAAGGCCATAATGGCCGCATGATCGTACTCGCCGTGGTGCTACTCGTGCTGGTTGTGGTCTTCAGCGTAGCCATCGTGGTGAGCAACCCGGGGGTGTACGAGCTCTCGATCTTCCGGGTGCTGATCCCGGTCACCAGTGCCGGCGTCTACTTCACCGGGGTCGGGGCGTGTCTACTCACCGTGCTGGCCCTGTGGTTGCTTCGCTCGGGCATCAAGCGACGCCGCGCGCAGCGCAACCGGTTGAAGGCGGCCGAGGCGCCGCCCGAGGCGATCGAACCGGCACCGGCTGCTGCGTCCGACTCCTCGCTCGATCTGAAGAAGAGCGACGATCACCCCCGCGACGAACCGAAGTCATGAGCTTCCTGGAGATCTTCCAGCCGGACCTGCGACACCTGCGTGAGGAGCGGGACCGGCAGAAGATCATGGTGGTCCGGCCCCGAACCGGAGATGGCCCGCCGTTGGGTATCGACCTCGATGCCGGCACGGCGCGGCTCGCCCTGCCACCGCACCCGCCCTCCTCGGCCGCCACCGACGAGCGGGGTTGAGAAGTCCGGGCGGAATCACGAGGCACTCACTCGACCGGCGTGGGCCTCGGCGGCGACCGATCGTGGTAGCCCGCTGATCCGCACGCCCACCGCGACGCTGGTGCGCACGGTGACCACGAAGTCCACCGGGTCACCGGCCAGGTCGCATCGAGTGACCCGAGCGCCGTTCGCCGATGCGGTCCGGCGGGCCTCGGTGCAGGCATCGGTGCCGGCCGCGTACGCGGTCGCCCCGCTCAGCGCGGCAAGGTCGGCCGCAGCCCGGGCGCGATGGTGGGCCACCAGGTAGCCGGCGATCAGCAAGGCCGCGCCAATGAGCAGGGCGACAACGGCCATGATCCCGATCATCAGCACCGAAGCACTACCTCGCTCCTCCCGCACGCGACTCACCCCGCACCCGTCGGCTCGGGGACGACCTGCGCTCGAGCCTGCAGCGGGACGGTGACGAGCCAGCCGGACAACGGCTTCGCCCGGACCCGGACCGTCACGGTGACCAGTCGCGGCTTGCGGCTAACCTGCACCGTCGCGCCGGCCGGCGCCTGGGCCCGGGCCCGGTCCGCCGCCGCCTGGTCATCACGGGCGATCTGCCGGGCCACCGCGGCGGCCACGTCGGTACAGCGCAGCTGCAGCACCACCAGATACACCCCCCAGCTCATCATGATCAACAATGTGAAGGCGGTGAGGATGGTGACGGCCAGCTCGGCCGTCACCATTCCCCGCTCGGTGCGTCGCTTCATCGATCCGAAGGATCAGATCCCGGCGACGGTGACGAAGTGCTTGATCACTTTGAGGATGAACTTCAGCAGGTTGTCCTCCACCGGTCCGCTGGTGATCACCGCCAGCAGCACGCCGGCGATCGCGACCGCAGCCACGATGCCCACCGCCCACTCCGCGCTCACCATGCCACGCTGATCGCGCCCGGGACTCGGCTGGAGACAAGCCGCCGCCTCCGCGTCCCCGGGGACGGCGGGGACCAACAGGTCGCCCGCCGCGCTGATGTGATTGCCCATGCTTCCTCCTTGACGTAACTCGCACCGGGTTTCCGGTGCGGCATCCGCGGGATGCATCTGGAGTCTCCGGATGCGAACGGGAATCGACCGGGGTGACGAGAGATCTGTTGATGACGCTCCGTGTTCGCCTTCGGCTGTGGATATGTCGGCCGGCGAGCGGTCAGCCGAGGGCATGAGCCAGCGCTGAGGCGACCGTCGGCACCACCCCGAGCAGCAGGAACGACGGAATGAAGCAGAGCATCAACGGCAGCACACTGCGCACGCCGACGCTGCGGGCCCGGACTTGCAGCGCTGCTCGCCGGTGCTCTCGCGCGGCCTCGGCGTGCTGCCGCAGGCACTCGGTCAGACGAGTTCCCGACTCCACCGACCGCGCCACGTCCTGTGCGGCCGGGCCGAACTGCGGATGATCGCTCAGGACGCGCCACGCGTCCGCCTCCGCAGTGCCCAACGCGGTCATCGCGTTCACCCGACCGAGATCTTCTGCCACCGGTCCGTCGCAGGCGGCCACAATCGCCGCCGTTGCCATTCGCAGTGGCATTCCGGCAGCCAAGCAGGCCGCCAGGAGCTCCAGGGCCTGCGGCGTCTCCAACAGCAACCGTTCTCGTCGGCGCCGGGCACCGAGTGGCTCGAGCCAGCCCAGCGCAATGGCACAGAGAAGCGCGATGAGCGGCGCGGCGAACCCCACGATGGCCGGGCCGAGGGCTAGCCGCGCGGCCAGCAGGCTGAGGGCCGCCGAAGCGATCACCCCGATCAGCAGCCGACGGGCGAGCCGAGGTGCATCGGGTCGGCCGCGGACCAGGCGGATCAGCCCCAGCCGCTCCCGGACGGGTGGATCCGGCGAGTCGCGCGAGCGGACCGGCGCGGCTCCCACCAGCGCGTACGCCACCAGCGCCGTGAACCCGGCGCACGCGAGACCCATCGGTCCGAGTCCGCCGAGTAGCGCTATCAGGGTTGTCATCTCCGGCCTCCTATCGCGCCGCGCGCCGGGCCAGGGCCTCGATCCAGAGCACGCCCAGGCAGGCCAGCACGGCACCGCCCACCAGGCAGCCCCAGCCGACCGGTTGTTCGAGCAGCCAGGTGATCGGGTCGCCACCGAGGAGATAGCCGAGAACGATGCCGAGGAGCGGCAGTGCGGCCATCACCTTGCCGGTCGCTCGGGGTGCCGACAGCTCGCTGGCGACTACTGCTCCGAGGCTCTCGTCAGCCGTCAACCCGGCCGCGACCTGGTCGAGCATGGCCGACATCGGCGCCCCGGTCTGGGTCGAGACCTGCCAGGCCTGGGCCAGCTCGCGCAGTCCGCCGTGTCCACCCCGCTTCGCCTGCTGCTGCCAGATCCGGATCGGGTCACCGCCGAGCTCGAGCACGTTCGCTCCCTCGCGCAGCACCGGCACCTCGCCCGCAGCGGCCGCCAGGGCCTCGGAGGGCACCAGGCCGACCCGCAGGTGCGAGGCCAGCAACGAGCAGCCCCGGGCCACCTGTTGAGCGGCCCGCCGCTCCGATCGTCGGGCCGCGCGTTGTCGGAGAAGCCCGCGCACGGTGAGGCCGACGGCCGCCGCGGCCGTCGCCAGCACTGCTGCCCGCGGTCCACCGAGGACTCCGGCTCCGATGATCCCGCCGGTGACGACCGCCAGCAGACCGACCCAGCGCGTCACCCCACCGATCCGGGACCGGTTGGCCAGCCGGGCCGGTCCAGTGCGGGCACGCCGCTTCCGATCGGGCGGCGGCGGAATGCCCCACCACACGGCGAGCAGCACGCACGCGAGACAGACGCTGATCAACATCGGTGCAGCAGTCCCTCCAGCTGGTTCGCACCCGGACCGCGAAGGATGCGGCCGGCAATGGTGAACTCCACGGCTCGCTCTACCTGGACCAGTCCGGACGCGGGATCGCGAACCAGGACCGAGACCTCGCCGACCCGGCGCACGCCCTGCTGGCTGCGACTGACGTACACGACCAGATGCAGGGCCGACGCCAGCTGGGCGTGCAGCGCCGATCTCGGCAGGCCGCCGAGGGCAGCCAGTGCTTCCAGCCGGGCCGGCACATCGGCCGGCGAGTTCGCGTGCACCGTGCCGCAGCCACCCTCGTGGCCGGTGTTCATGGCGGTCAGCAGGTCGCAGATCTCCGGGCCGCGTACCTCTCCCACGACCAGTCGGTCCGGCCGCATCCGGAGCGACTGCCGCACCAGGTCGGTCAGTGTGATCGCCCCGGCGAGCTCGGCGTTCGCGGGGCGGCCTTCGAGGCGTACGACGTGCGGATGGTCCGGGGCGAGCTCGCGAGAGTCCTCGACGATGACGATCCGTTCCCGGCGGGGGACGAGACCGAGCAGCGCCGCGAGCAGGGTGGTCTTGCCGGAACCGGTGCCGCCGCAGATGAGAAAGGCCAGCCGGGCGGCCACGATCTGCTCCAGCAGCTCAGCCGCACCTTGGCTGAGTGAGCCGGAGGCGACGCAGTCGTCCAGGCTGAACGATCGACGAGCCGGGACGCGAAGCGAGATGCAGGTCCCCGGCGCGGCGACCGAGCCGAGGACCGCGTGCACGCGGGTGCCGTCGGCCAACCGCGCATCGACGAAGGGCACGGCGTCATCCAGCCGACGGCCCACCGAGGCCGCCAGTCGTTGCGCCAGCCGGCGCACCTGACCGTCGTCACCGAACCGGACGCCGGCCGATTCAAGGCCGGTGCCCCGGTCCACGAACACCTGGTCCGGCCCGTTCACCAGGACGTCGGTGACGCCCGACTCACGCAGCAGGGGTTCCAGCGGCCCGGCGCCGGCGCTGTTCCGGCGCAGCGCCTCGACCGTTTCGATCACCGACGTGTCGCTCACCATCTGCCCGTCGGCACGCATCGCCGCAGCCACGTCGGCCGGCGTCGGCGACCGACCCAACCCGGCGAGCCGGTCCCGCAGCGGCTCGAGGATGGCCGGCTCCGGCTCGATCCGGACAGTCATGCCCGGACCCGGACCGGATTGTCCGGCGCCTCGATGAGGACGTCCTGCAGCACCCTCCGGCAGAGCTGGGCCAGCGGGCTGCGGGACGATCGCGCCGGTGGGTCACCGCGTTCGGCCGCGACCGGCAGGGCCTGCTCGTCGACAAGCGTGCCGAGCAGAGGGAGCCCGAGGGCTTCGGCCATGGTCTCGGCACTCATCAGCCGGGCGCGACTCTGGCGGACGACGACGCCGCGCGGTCCATGCGCCGGGCCGATTTCGTCCAGCAACTGTTGTCCCGAGGCCAGGCCGCGCACATCCTCGCGGACCACGACGACGAGCAGATCTGCGCGGGCCGCCGCCTCGATCAGCAGGGACCGATCGGCTCGAGGAAGATCGACCACACTGACCGGGTGGCTGGACACCGCCGACTGGAGCACCGCCCGCAGCTCCTCGGCGCTGGGCTCCCAGTCCGCGGCCTGGTCTCCGCGGTCCATCGCGAGCACCTCGACCCCGTCGAGCTGCGGCAGCTGCCCGGCCAGCTCACCCAGGTGCCCACGAACCCCGGCCAACCGCGACCAGCGCCAGCCCGACACCCGTTCCGCACCGATCAGGAGATCGAGGCCGCCGCCGAGCCGATCGGCGTCGATGAGCAGGCTTCGACGAGCCTGCCGGGCCGCGGTGAACGCAAGTCCAGCAGCCAGGGTGGAGACTCCGACGCCGCCGGATCCGCCGACCACCGCGACCACCCTGCCGGAGCCGCTGGGGCGGCCAGCCAGATCGGTCACGGCGCGGGACAGCCAGCTGGCGCCCTCCGGCAGCACGACGACTGCCGCGCCGAGCGCCACTGACCAGCGGAACGCGTCGGCGCTGGCCTGGGCTTCCGCCAGCAGATAGACCTCGGCCCGGCGGGGCAGCGGCAATGCTGCGGCCGCTGCCGCCTGGTCGCACCCGATGAGGACCATCGACGCCGAGCTCCAACCGGCCCGCAGGAGGCCGGGATCGCTGACCACGGTGGCCTCGACGCCGGCCGCCGCCATGATCGACAACGCCTGGTCGAGCAGCTCAGGATCCGCCGTCACGACAACGATGCCCGGGTCGGCGTACGCGCTGGGGTCCATACCGGGAGTTTGCGGACCGCGGGCCGCGACGTACCGGCCTCAGGAGAATCTGTGGATCGTCATCCACCGGTCTCTTTGCTTGTGGACATCGAGCGCCAAGCGGTGGCACTGTGCGCCGGTTCTTCGCGCTGCACTCCGGAAGCTTCCGGAGTGCAGCGAGAACATCGGACGCAGCGTTCGAAACTGACGAAGGCGAAGGTCTTTCCAAGCGGGCGTTAGTGGCGTACAAAGGACTGCAAGGAAAAGTCCGAATCGACGATGTTGAGTGCGCGTCAGGACCTCTGATGCGTAGTCGTTATCGACCGAATCGGGCGATCCTCGCACGGCATACAAGCACCCACGCGGCGATCACCCATCCCAAACGGGAAGTTGTGCCACAGGCTTGCCTGGGCCAACGCTAACAAGAGCACGCTTGGTCACTTGCCGATGTCGTGCCAGGCACGGCGCCCACCACCGGTGGGCGCCGCGTCACGTGCGGACCGGTTTCTTCGGCCGCCACCACGCCCCTCGACCAGTTCAGGGCCCATAGGCAGCAAGAAAGATCCGCACCGCCTCGTCCGCGTGTCGCCAGACCTTCCGGCCGCTCCGCCATGCGGCGACGGCGAAGGTGGCCTCGCTCACGGGCACGGACAAGATCAGGTAGTTCAGGTGCTCCGCGGCGACCAATGGGTCCGGCGCCCGCAGCAGCCCGCGCTCCGCGAGCCGGCCGATCTGCTCCGCGAGCGTGCGGTGGGCCTGGTCGGGTCCGGCGCGGTACCACGCCCGGGCGAGCTCGGGAAAACGCCCGGCCTCGGCGATGACCATCCGGCGCAGCTGAATCAGATCCGGGCGAGTCACGTCGACGACGTGCCGCCGGGCGAAGGCACGGAGGTCGGCCTCCAGGTCGGTGCTGGTGCCGAGCCGTCCGACCATGGCGCTGGTCGACTCGGCCGTTTCCTCGATCGCGGCTGCCAGCACGGCGCGGAACAGGCGCTGTTTGTCGGCGAAGTGGCTGTAGACCGTCACCTTCGAGGCCCCCGCCCGGGCGGCGACCAGGTCCATGCTCGTGCCGGCGTAGCCGTGCTCACCGAAGACCTTCCGAGCAGCGGCGAGGATGGCCCGGCGCTTCGGCGCCGATCGGCCGGGGCGGGTCGTCGTCACGTACCTAACTGTACTGGACAGTACAGATAACAATCGGTAGCCTCAACTGAACGCAAAGGTACAGTTAAGGAGCGATCATGAGCAGTTCGGTGATCTCCGCGGACGGCACGACGATCGCCTACGACGAGGTCGGCAGCGGCCCGAGGTTGATCTTGGTCGACGCCGCCGGCCACTACCGCGGCTTCAGCTCGTTCGCCGGGCTGGTCGACCGGCTGGCGAACGACTTCACCGTCTTCCACGTCGACCGGCGCGGTCGTGGTGAGAGCACCGACACCGAGCCGTACGCCGTCCAGCACGAGATCGACGACATCGCCGCACTGATCGATCGGGCGGGCGGATCGGCGTACCTCTACGGCTTCTCCTCCGGCGCCCTGCTCGCGCTGCACGCCGCCAGCGCCGGGCTGAGCATCCCCAAGCTGGCGATCCTGGAACCGCCGATCGAGCCGGACGAGGACCGCACTGCTCAGCAGGCCTTCACGGCTGAGCTGATCCGCACACTGGACATCCACGGGGCCGACGCCGCGGTCGAGTTCTACCTCACTGGGATCGGCGTACCCGAGGAGATGGTCACCGGCATGCGCGGCACCCCGTCGTGGACGGCCATGGCCTCCGTGGCGCCGACCCTGGTTCACGACTGCCGGGTCAGCGAGGCGATGACCTTCGACCTGCTCGACACCGTTCGCGTTCCGACCCTGGTGCTGAGCAGCACCGGAAGCACCGACGACCTCGCCGAGATGGCGGCGACCGTCGCCGACGCACTGCCCTCCGCGACGCATTGCCGGCTGCCCGGTGAGTGGCACGGCGTGGCCGACGACGTGCTCGCGCCGGCTCTCACCGAGTGGTTCCTCACCTCACCGGTGAGTGCTCGGCGCCGCGGCTGACCGCCTCGGCACACCGGATGATCCACCCGCCGACGCCACGCACGCTGCCCTCGGCGTACGCGTCCAGTCCGGCCCGGTAGCCCGGCCGGTCGCGATGCCCGGCCTCCACCACGATCACGCCGAGCGGGTCGACCCCGGCGGACATCAGCACGAGATGCTCGGCCGCTCGAGCCACCAGTCCACTCGCCGGTCCGAACGGCGCCACCACGGCGATCTCGGCGTGCACCAGGGCGCCCAGCACGATGGCCGGTGCGGTCGTCGGCTGGGTCAGCAGGTCACTGACCGCCCGCATCCGGTTACCGGCGGCAAAGTCACCGCTCATCCGGCCCAGCTTCTCTTCCGGCACCTCGCCACGCGCCGCGAGCAGATGCGCCCGGGCCAGCGCCTGCGCCGGGGCAGTTCGAACCACGGAGGCGAGCTGCGGCAGCTCCGTCGCCAGCCGAAACGCGCCGAGTGCCCACCGCTGCGGATCATCGGTGAGGGCCGCCGACGCCTCGGCGCTCGCCCGGAGTGCCGCGGTGCGGACCGCCGGGGAAACCGTCCGCAGGCCGCGGTCGCGCAGCACCACGTCGATGGCGGCCATCGCGGCCGCCACGGCGGTGGGTACTCCGGGCAGCTGGGCGAGATCGACCAGCGGGTCGGCGGCCAGGCGTGGCCTGCGGCCGGGCGCTTCAGGCACGGCTTAGAGTCTTGTGCATGAGCGGCGGGCGTCGAGCGCCATACCCCGAAGCCGCTGCCGCCTGGCTCGCCGGTGTCGAACGGCAGCGGATTCTCGACCTGGGCTCGGGCGACGGGTCTTTCGCCACCCAGCTGCACCA
Source organism: uncultured Actinomycetota bacterium (assembly GCA_963711015.1). Lineage (GTDB taxonomy): Bacteria > Actinomycetota > Actinomycetes > Propionibacteriales > Propionibacteriaceae > Microlunatus. The sequence continues at coordinate 71,095 of CAVQCQ010000023.1, read as the reverse complement.
GCTCGGGCACGAGGTCTTCTGCCTGGACCGCGACGTCGACCTGGTGGCCGGCCTGCCCGAGCGGCTCGGCACCCGGCTGCACGTGGTCGGTCAGGTCGAGTCCCTGCCGTACCTGTCCTGCCATTTCGACCTGGTCACGGCGGCCGCCACCCTCCACCACTTCGCGCCAGGGCTCGCGCTCACCGAGATCGCCCGCGTGCTCAAGCCGGGCGGGTACCTCGCGGTGGTCTACACCACCCGCGACGACACCGTGCCCTGGGTCCGGCGGCTGGCCGCGATGCTGCAGGAGGTCGACCCGCAGGCCATGCGTGGCGAGTTCGGCGCCGACTCGATGACGACGGTCGAGGAAAGCGCCTATTTCGGCCCCGCCGAACGCAAGAACTTCCGCAACTGGGTGCCGATCACCCGACCGGCCCTGCTCACCATGGTCCAGCGTCGGCCGGCGGTCGCCCGGCTGGAGGCGGGCGTACGCGATCAGCTGCTGGCCGATGTCGGGCGGCTCTATGACACGTCGGCCCGGGTGCCCGACCCGTTGTTGTTGCCCTTCCAGACTTCCTGCTGGCGGGCCCAGGTCGATCACTCGAAGATGGCGATCGACGACGATCTGAACGACGTGCTCCATATCTCCCTGTAACAACCGAGGGGGACGACCCCCCTTGAACCCCCCGCGGGGCGCGACGCGTCCAATGAGCTCGATGACGCGCCCCATGAGGAACCACAGCAAATCCATAGCCTGCCTTCACCTACCAGACCAGTGGGAGTTATGGTTCGCCTCAACTTCGGCTGACGAGTGAGGAGAGGGAGACGACCATGGCCAAACGGCGTGCCCGGCGCACCACGTCCGGCAGATCCGAGACCGACGAGCACGCGGTCTACGAGCGGATCGCCAGCGAGTCCGACTTCGCCGACCTGCGCAGCCGCTACCGCCGGTTCGCCTTCCCGGCCACGGTCGCCTTCATGGTCTGGTACATCACCTACGTCTGCTGCAACCTGTGGGCCCGCGACTTCATGAGCACCCCGGTCGTCGGCAACATCAACGTCGCCATGGTGTTCGGGCTGCTGCAGTTCGTCTCCACCTTCCTCATCGCCTACCTCTACTCCCGCTACTCGACCAAGAACCTGGACCCGCTGGCCGACAAGCTCCGGAACGAGTTCGAGAGTGAGGTCGGCCGATGAACCTGACCATCGCCCTGTTCCTGGCCGTCGTCGCGCTGACCCTCGGGATCACCTTCTGGGCCTCCCGGCAGAGCCGCACGACGACCCAGTACTACGCCGGGGGCCGGAACTTCAGTGGATTCCAGAACGGCCTGGCGATCAGCGGTGACTACATGTCCGCCGCGTCCTTCCTTGGCATCTCCGGTTTGATCGCCCTCTACGGCTACGACGGCTTCCTCTACTCCATCGGCTTCCTGGTCGCCTGGCTGGTCGCCCTGTTGCTGGTCGCCGAGCTGCTGCGCAACTCGGGCCGCTACACCATGGCCGACCAGCTGGCGTACCGGATGCGCCAGGTGCCGGTCCGCAGCGCCGCGGCCACGTCGACCATCGTGGTGTCGATCTTCTACCTGCTGGCCCAGATGGTCGGCGCGGGCAGCCTGGTCGGGCTGCTGCTCGGTGTGACCAGCGAAGGGCTGAAGGCCGTCACGATCGTGGCCGTCGGTGCTCTGATGATCATCTACGTGACCCTGGGCGGGATGAAGGGCACCACCTGGGTGCAGATCGTCAAGGCCGTGCTGCTGATGCTCGGCAGCCTGCTGATCACGATCCTGGTGCTGGCCCAGTTCGGCTTCAACCTGTCCGAGCTGCTGGGGGCGGCGGCTGAGCGTTCCGGCAAAGGCGAAGCCTTCCTCAGCCAGGCCTGCGCTACGGCACCGACCTGGTCGGCAAGATCGACTTCCTGTCCCTCGGCCTGGCCCTGGTGCTCGGCACCGCCGGGCTGCCGCACATCCTGATCCGCTTCTACACCACACCGACCGCCCGCGCGGCGCGCAAGTCGGTGCTCTGGGCGATCGGACTGATCGGCAGCTTCTACCTGATGACCCTGGTGCTGGGCTTCGGCGCGGCAGCCCTGCTCGACACCGGGGACGGCAGCCAGGTACGCACCTCCGCCGGCAACGCCGCCTCGCCCCTGCTGGCCCAGGCGGTCGGCGGCGGCGAGGGCACCCTCGGCGGCTCGGTGCTCCTGGCCGTCATCGCGGCCGTCGCCTTCGCCACCATCCTGGCCGTGGTCGCCGGGCTGACCCTGACCTCCGCGTCGTCGGTGGCCCATGACCTGTACGCCAACGTGTTCAAGAAGGGGCAGGCCACCGAGAAGCAGGAGCTGGTCGTGGTCCGGATCGCCGCGTTCGGCATCGGCGCGGTGGCCATCCTGCTGGCCATCCCGGCGCAGCGACTGAACATCGCCTTCCTGGTGGCGCTGGCGTTCGCGGTGGCGGCGTCGGCCAACCTGCCGGCCTGCTGTTCAACCTGTTCTGGCGGCGGTTCAACACCGTGGGAGCCACCTTCAGCATCTACGGCGGGCTGATCTGTGCGGTGCTGCTGGTCGTTCTTCTCGCCGGTGGTGTCGGGAACACCGACCTCGCTGGCCCCCGAACGCCGACTTCGCCTGGTTCCCGCTCAACAACCCCGGCATCGTGTCGATCCCCTTCGGCTTCCTCTGCGGCGTGATCGGCACCTTGATCAGCAAGGACGACCCCAGCCAACTCCGCTACAACGAGCTCGAGGTGCGCTCGCTCACCGGAGCGGGGGCGGAGAAGGCGGTCAGCCACTGACTGCGCAGCTGCCCTGAGCCTGTCGGAGGGCCCGACCGGGTCCGGCCGCATAAGGTCGACCCGTGACTCTGCCCGCTGAGGTCGACGCGGTGGTGATCGGCGCCGGACACAACGGCCTGGTCGCCGCCAACCGGCTGGCCGAGGCAGGCTGGGACGTGCTGCTGCTGGAGGCTGAGCACGAGGTCGGCGGTGCGACGCGGAGCGATCGTGAGGTGTATCCGGACTTCGTCAGCGACACGTTCAGTGCCTTCTACCCGATGGGCTACGCGTCACCGGTGCTTCGCGGGCTGGGGTTGGAGGCGTACGGGCTGACCTGGGCGCGAGCCCCCGCCGTGCTCGGCCATCCGCGGCGCGACGGCAGCTGGGCGATGCTGCACCGCGATCGCGAGCTGACGGCCGGCTGGATGGAGGACGCGCACCCGGGCGACGGCGAGGCCTGGCTGGCGTGGTGCGGCCGGTGGGACGTGATCGGCCGCCAGATCGTCGATGCGCTGACCGCTCCGATGCCGCCTTTGCGGGCCGGGCTGCGGGCCGCCATCCGGCTACCCCGGGTCGGCGGGCTGTCGTTCGTCCGGAGCATGCTGACGCCGGCGGTGGAGCTGTTCGACGAGTTCGGCGGCGACGCGGCTCGGCTGCTGGTGGCCGGGAACGCCTGCCATGCCGACATTCCCCTCGACGCGGCCGGATCGGGCTTCATCGGACTGCTGTTGACCATGCTCGGGCAGACCATCGGGTATCCGGCACCGGTGGGCGGGGCCGGGGCACTGTCCGAGGCGCTGCGTCGCCGGCTGGACGCCCACGGCGGCCGAGTGGTCTGCGGCGCTCCGGTCACCAAGATCATGACGACGGGGGGACGGGCGGTCGGTGTGGCCTGCCTGGACCAGCAGATCACGGTACGCCGCGCCGTGCTGGCCAGCGTCGGTGCCGAACAGCTCTACGGGGGGCTGGTGAGCGCGGACGAGCTCCCGCGGCGGACGGTCACCCGGATGCGGAAGTTCCGCCGTGACCCGGCCACCTTCAAGATCGACTACGCGCTGTCCGGGCCGGTTCCGTGGACCTCGTCGCCGCCGTACGCGCCGGGCACGGTGCACATCGCCGACTCCTACGACGACATGATCACCTATTTCGGTCATCTGGCTGCGGGTGTGATCCCGGATCGGCCATTCCTGTTGGGCGGTCAGATGACGACGACGGACCCGACCCGATCGCCGGCCGGCACGGAGTCGATGTGGGTCTATACCCACGTTCCCCAGCAGGTGCGGGCCGACGCGGGCGGTGAGCTGACCGGCTCCTGGGACGCAAGTGAGGCCGAACGTTTCGCCGACCGGATGCAGGCGTTGATCGAGACCCACGCACCCGGGTTCGCCGAGCGGATCCTGGCCCGACGCATCCTCACCCCGGCCGACCTCGAGGCCCGCAACGCCAACCTGGTCGGCGGGTCGCTGAACGGCGGGACCTCCGCCCTCGACCAGCAGCTGGTCTTTCGGCCCATCCCCGGACTGGGCCGGGCGGAGACCCCGATCCGCGGCCTCTACCTGGCCTCGGCCTCAGCCCATCCGGGCGGCAGCGTGCACGGCGCCTGCGGCATGAACGCCGCGCGCGCCGCAATATTTCATAGTCGCTTCGCGCGAGATCGCGCTTAACCCCGGCCCTCAGCGGCTTACGGCGTATTCCAGTCGTCGGACTTGAGATGTGACCCCGCCTGCGGGCCCATCTGCAGCATCCCGCCGTCGGCGACCCAGGACGCGCCGGTGACGTACGCCGCCTCCGGACTGGCCAGGAAGGCGATCACCGCGGCGATCTCGCGAGCATCGCCGGGTCGGCCCAGCGGGATGCCCGGCCGCTCCTCGGTATGCGGGTCGACGTCCTCCTGGCCGGTCATCGGGGTGGAGATCTCCCCCGGCGCGACGCAGTTGGCGGTGATCTGGTAGCGACCGAGCTCGAGCGCGAAGGTCTTCATCAGGCCGCCCAAGCCGTGCTTGGCCGCGTCGTACGGGCCGGAGCCGACGCGGGGCTGATGCTCGTGCACGCTGGTCACGGCGATCAGCCGCCCGCCGTTGCCGGCCTTGATCATCCGGCGAGCGGCCTGGCGGAGCACGACGAAGGCTCCGTCCAGGTTGACGGTCATGATCTTCCGCCACTCGTCGTAGTCGGTGTCCACGAGCAGCTCGGACCCGCCGACGCCGGCGTTGTTGACGAAGACGTCGAGACCACCCAGCTCGTCGGCCAGGTGGTCGACCGACACCCCGCAGGAGGGTGGCTCGCTGGTGTCGAGGTGGGTGACGACCGCCTTGCGGCCGAGCGAGCGCACCTCCTCGGCGGTCGCTTCGGCGCCGTCGGAATCGGTGTGCCAGGTGATGCCGATGTCCATTCCCATCTTGGCGAGCGCGACGGCCGTGGCCTTGCCGATGCCGGAGTCCGAGGCGGTGACGATGGCGTACTGCGGGTTGAAGTCGCCCATGTCAGAGCGTCACCGATCCTCGGTCGGCGCCGTCGTAGGGCTCTTTGGTCACCTTGGCCTTGACGAAGCTGAGCAGCGAGGCCACCCGACCGCCCGGAGTGTCCCAGTACTCGGCGGTGTGCGGGTCGACCTTGATCAGGACCACGTTCGGGTCGTCCGGGCCCTCGGGCAACCAGGCCTCCACCCAGGCGTTCCACAGCGATCGGGCCTTGTCACGGTCCTCGACCACCTCGGCAGTGCCGTCGATGGAGATCCAGGTGCTGTTGGAGGTCAGGGTCAACCCAATGTGCGGGTTGGCGGTGATCTGCGCGACGAGATCAGAGTCCCGCAGCGCGAAGAACCACAGGTCTCCGTCCGGCTCGACCAGGTGCTGGGCCATCGGCCGGCTGACGAAGTGCCCTTCGGCGTCGACCGTGGTGAACATGGTGATCTTGATGTCCTTGGTCAGATCGACGAGCTTGGCGATGCCGTCGGAGTCGGCCATGGTGAGATTCCCTTCTGGAGTCGGTAGCAGTTGATTGTGTCTGGATCCTTACCCACCACAGGCTTCCTCCAACGAGCCGGGTCCGGATGCTCAGAGAATCCGCGCGGATAGGGTGGCGACATGAGTGACGAGGCTCTGGAAAACCTGCTCCACGAGGATCGACGCTTTCCGCCACCGGAGGATCTCGCCGCCTCCGCCAACGTCACCGAGGCGACCTACGAGCAAGCGGCAGCCGACGTCGACGCCTTCTGGGCCGAGCAGGCCAAGCGCATCAGCTGGGACACCGAACCCAGCCAGATCCTCGACTGGAGCAATCCGCCGTTCGCCAAGTGGTACGCCGACGGCACGCTCAACGCGGCGTACAACTGCCTGGACCGGCACGTCGAGGCCGGCCTCGGCGATCGCGTCGCCTACCACTTCGAGGGCGAGCCGGGCGACACCCGCACTCTCACCTACGCCGAGCTGACCAAGCAGGTCAAGCAGGCGGCCAACGCACTCACCGAGCTCGGCGTCGGCCGCGGCGACCGGGTGGCGATCTACCTGCCGATGATCCCCGAGGCCGTCGTGGCGATGCTGGCCTGCGCCCGGATCGGTGCCCCGCATACCGTGGTCTTCGGCGGCTTCTCGGCCGATGCGCTGGCCTCGCGGATCCAAGACTGCGGGGTCGAGGTCGTGATCACCGCTGACGGCGGGTTCCGGCGCGGCGCGCAGTCCGCGCTCAAGTCCGCGGTGGACAAGGCGTTGGAGCGCTGCTCCGGCGTACGCCATGTCCTGGTGATCAAGCGCACCGGCCAGGACACCGCGATGACCGAGGGCCGCGACCTGTGGTGGGACGAGTTCGTCGAGAAACAGTCGGACGATCACGAGTGCGAGTTCTTCCCGGCCGAGCACCCGCTCTACATCATGTACACCTCCGGCAGCACCGGGAAGCCGAAGGGCATCCTGCACACCACGGGGGGATATCTGGTCGGCACCTCCTACACCCACTGGGCCACCTTCGATCTGAAGGCCGAGACCGACGTCTTCTGGACCGCGGCCGACATCGGCTGGGTGACCGGGCACTCCTACCTGGTCTACGGACCGCTGGCCAACGGCGCCACGTCGGTGATGTACGAGGGCACTCCGGACACCCCGCACAAAGGCCGCTGGTGGGAGATCATCGACAAGTACCAGGTGACGATCCTCTACTGCGCGCCGACGGCGATCCGGACCTTCATGAAGTGGGGCTCGGACATCCCGGAGAAGTTCGACATGTCGAGCCTGCGCATTCTCGGCTCGGTGGGCGAGCCGATCAACCCGGAGGCCTACGTCTGGTATCGGCACTACATCGGACGGGACCGTACGCCGGTGGTCGACACCTGGTGGCAGACCGAGACCGGGATGCACATGATCTCCCCGATGCCCGGAGTGACCCACGGCAAGCCGGGGGCAGCGATGATCGCGGTGCCCGGCGTCTCGGTCGAGGTGGTCAACGACGAGGCCCAGCCGGTGGAGAACGGCTCCGGCGGCTATCTGGTGATCACCAAGCCGTGGCCCGCGATGCTGCGCACCATCTGGGGTGACGACCAGCGTTACGTCGACACCTACTGGTCCCGGTTCGAGGGCAACTACTTCGCCGGCGACGGGGCCAAGAAGGACGAGGACGGCGACATCTGGCTGCTCGGCCGGGTCGACGACGTGATGAACGTGTCGGGGCACCGGATGTCGACGACCGAGGTCGAGTCCGCCCTGGTCTCCCATCCCAAGGTCGCCGAGGCGGCCGTGGTCGGCGCGACCGACGCGACGACCGGGCAGGCGATCGTCGCCTTCGTGATCTTGCGGACAGAGGCCGGTGACGGCGGCGAGGACGTGGTCGCGGAGCTGCGCGCGCATGTGGCCAACGAGATCGGCCCCATCGCCAAGCCCCGCCAGATCATGGTCGTCGAAGAGCTGCCCAAGACCCGGTCGGGCAAGATCATGCGGCGGCTGCTGCGCGACATCGCCGAGAATCGCGAGCTGGGCGATGTGACCACCCTGACCGACTCGAAAGTGATGGATTTGATCAAGGAGAACTTGGCGACCAGCAAGTCCAGCGAGGATTAGGCTCTCTAGCAGCGACGAGAAGGAGCAGGCCATGGCCGACAGCCCCGTGGGCGAGATCATCAAGAACATCACCGACAGCGGAAAGCTGCTGGCCAGCGACACGATGGAGCTGGCCAAGTCGGAGCTGATGCCCGCCGCCAAGAACGGTGGCATGGGGGCCGGACTGTTCATGGGCGCCGCCTACTTCGCCGTCAGCGCTTTGTCGGTGCTCTACTTCGCCCTCGCCTTCGGGCTCTCCGCCCTGTTCGACTGGCCCCTCTGGCTCGGCTTCTTGGTGGTCGGGGTCTTGCTGTTCCTCGTCGCGGGCGTGTGCGGCGGCATCGGATACACCCTGGTCAAGAAGGTCAAGGCGCCGGAGCGCACCATCGCTCAGGTCAACGAGACGGTGGCTGAGGTCAAGACCGCCGCCCAGCACGCCCTGGCCGCCGCCAAGGCACCGCAGATCGAGGGCAAGGTCGTCAACCAGCGGGCCATCCGCTGAGCCTCTTTGTCGGTGTTTGCGCCCTTTCGGTGCGTTTGCGCCGGATATAGAGGGCGCAGGCGCACCGAAGTGCCGCAAACATGAGCGACCGTCCGCTGGTGATCGTGCGGCCCGCGCCGCAGAACGTGGAGCGCATCTTCACACCGCAGGCGTGGGCCGAGCTTCAACAGCGCTACGCGGTGCACCTGCTGGATGAGACCGATCCGGAGGTGGAGGCGCGGTTCGACGGGCTGCTACCGCAGGCCTTCGCGATCGTGGGGCAGCCGACATTGCCGACTGAGCGGCTGGAGCGGGCCGGACGTTTGCGTGCGCTGGTCAACGTCGAGGGCAACTTCTTCCCCAATGTCGACTACGCCGCCTGCTTCGCCCGCGGCGTGCTTGTGCTGGGGTGCGGTCCGGCGTACGCGGTGGCCGTGGCTGAGTACGCGATGGGGCTGGCTCTCGACCTCGCCCGCGGGATCAGCCGGGAGGACCGGGCCTTTCGCGCCGGTCGGGAGCGCTATGTCTCCGCCTCGACGCAGGACTCGATCCTGCTGACCGGCGCCGACGTCGGACTGATCGGCTACGGCAACCTCGGCCGGGCCCTGCACCGGCTGCTCGCGCCGTTTCGATGCGCGATCCGGGTGTTCGACCCGTGGCTGCCGGAACGGGCGTTGGCCGAGGCCGGGGTTGTTCCCACCGATCTCGACGAGCTGCTGTCGAGCAGCACCTTCCTCTTCGTGCTCGCCACCGTGACGGCCGAGAGTGAGCACCTGCTGGACGAGTCGCGGATCGGGCTGATTCGGCCCGGCGCGCGGGTGGTCCTGGTGAGCAGGGCGGCCGTGGTCGACTACGACGCCTTGCTCGCTGCGGTGTCCGCCGCACGATTCCTGGCCGCGGTCGACGTCTGGCCGGAGGAGCCGGTGCCACCCGATCACCCCGGGCGAACGCTGGAGGGTCTGGTTCTCTCAGCCCACCGGGCAGGAGGGATTCCGGAGGCGTTCAGCGCGATCGGCGACATGGTGCTTGACGATCTTGGCCAGATCGTCCGGGGCCTTCCTCCAGTGCGGATGCAGGTCGCCACTCGCGAGTTGATCGGTCGCTACCGGAACAAGCCGGTGACCTAGTTACGCTGCGTCCGTGCCCGCTCAGACCTCGAGGAGCGTTCGTCGGACCTACTATCTCCTCACCGCCGGCAACACCCTCGCGGCGTCGCTGATCTGGGGCATCAACACGATCTTCCTGCTCGATGCCGGGTTGTCGAACTTCGAGGCCTTCGCCGCCAACGCCTTCTACACCGCCGGCATGATGCTGTTCGAGATCCCGACCGGCATCGTGGCCGACTCCCGCGGTCGTCGTACGTCGTTCCTGTTGGGCACCCTGACCCTGGCCGGGGCCACCGCGCTCTATGTGCTGCTCTGGCAGCTGGGCTCGCCGTTCGTCTGGTGGGCCATCGTCTCGGTGCTGCTCGGGCTCGGTTACACCTTCTTCTCCGGCGCCACCGAGGCGTGGCTGGTGGACGCACTGACCGCCACCAAGTTCGACGGGATGCTGGAGGCGGTCTTCGCCCGCGGCCAGGTGGTCGGGGGGGTCTTCATGCTGCTGGGCTCGGTAGCCGGGGGGTACCTCGCCCAGCTCACCAACCTCGGCGTGCCCTACGTGGTCCGCGCGGCGATCTTGGTGGTGATGTTCGTGGTCGCGTTGGTCCTGATGCGCGACCTCGGTTTCACCCCCGAGCGCGGCAAGACCGTCGGTGCCGAGATCAAGACCATCGTGAGCAACTCGGTGCAGTACGGGCTCAAGGTCCCGGCCATCCGGGCCACCATGCTGTCCGGCTTCTTCCTCGGTGGCATCGGCGTCTATGTCTTCTACGCGCTGCAGCCCTACCTGCTGCAGCTGTGGGGCGACCCGGAGGCGTACGGGATCGCCGGTCTGGTCGCCGCGATCGTCGCCGGTGCCACGATCGTCGGCGGGCTGATCACTCCGCTGATCCGCCGCTGGTTCACCCGGCGGACCTCGGTGCTGATCGTCATGACCGCGATCTCCGTAGCGTTCCTGGCCGGAGTCGGGCTGGCGGCCAACTTCTGGCTGGTGCTGGTGTTCATCGTGCTGTCCAGCCTGGCCGACGCGGCGGCCGAGCCGGTTCGTCGCGCCTACCTGAACGGGATGATCCCGTCCCAGCAACGGGCGACGATCCTGTCCTTCGACTCGCTGGTCAACAGCGCCGGCGGCATCGTCGCCCAACCGGCCCTCGGCCGGGTCGCCGACGTCTACAGCTACCGGGTCTCCTACCTGTGGGCGGCCATCGGCTCGGCGCTGGCCCTGCCGTTCCTGATCCGGGCGCGTGCGGCCAACGCCCCCGCCGACCGCGAGACGACGACACCGACCGAGGACCCTTCGACAGGCTCAGGGCCCGCACCCTCAGCCACGGAGGTAGATGCGTGACTCCCAGGGCCGCAGCTGCTCGGTACTCGTGCTGGGATGGGTGGCCAGCAGGATCGTGGCGTCCTTGAGGTCGGGTAGCTCAGCGACCGGGAAGGCCACGGCGCTCGACGAGCAGTTGGCGACCATGATCAACAGCTGATCCTCCAGCGTTCGGGTCAGCGCCCAGATCTGATCATGATCCGGCAGCAGCAGCGCGAAGCGCCCTTCCGCCACCACCGGATGATCATGGCGGAGGTTGATCAGCTTACGGAAGTGGTGGAACACCGAGCCGGGGTCGTTGAGCTGTGCCGCCGCGTTGATCGTCACGTAGTTCGGGTTGACCGGCAGCCACGGGATCCCCGCGCTGAAACCGGCGTGCGGCGTGTCGTCCCAGTGCATCGGCGTACGCGCATTGTCCCGGCTCTTGATCGACAGCGAGTGCAGCACGGTCTCCACCTCCAGGCCGAGACTGACCGCGTCCGCGTGATAGTTGATCGACTCGATGTCGCGGTAGTCCTCGATCCGGGAGAAGTAGGTGTTCGTCATCCCGAGCTCCTCGCCCTGGTAGACGTATGGCGTGCCCTTGTGCATGTGCTGCACGGTGGCCAGTGTCTTGGCCGAGTTGACCCGGTGCTCGGGGCTGTCGTCGCCGTACCGGGAGACCGCCCGCGGCTGGTCGTGGTTGTCCCAGTAGAGGGAGTTCCAGCCCACCTCGGCCAGCCCCTCCTGCCAGGCGGCGAGGTTCTGTTTGAGCACCGGCAAGGCCAGCGGCGCCAGATCCCACTTACGTCCCCCCGGCAGTTGGTCGAGAATGACGTGCTCAAAGGTGAAGACCATGGTGAGCTCGTGCCGCGCCGGATCCGTCGCGGCGCGCGCGGTGGCGATGCTCGAACCGGGCATCTCACCGACAGTGAGCAGGTGGCGCGCGTCCAGGCCGACCTCCCGGTTCATCTCGGCCAGGAACTCATCCAGCCGGGGGCCGTTGGCCGTGTAGGCGAAGGCGGACGCCCTGGTGTGCCCCGGCGGCACCTCGCCGTCGGCGAGTTCGGACTTGGAGATCAGATTGATCACGTCCATCCGGAAACCGTCGACACCGCGGTCGACCCACCAGTTCATCATGGCGTAGATCGCCTGCCGGACCTCCGGATTCTCCCAGTTGAGGTCGGGCTGCTTGGCGGAGAACAGGTGCAGGTAGTACTCGCCGCTGCGCTCGTCGAAGGTCCACGCCGAGCCGGAGAAGGCCGCCTCCCAGTTGGTCGGTTCGGCACCCTCGGTGCCGGGCTCGAACCCTTCGCGGGCCGGGCGCCACCAGTACCAGTCGCGCTTCGGCGAAGCCGGGTCGCGGGACTCGACGAACCACGGGTGCTCATCGGAGGTGTGATTGACCACCAGATCCATCATGATCTTGATCCCGCGCTCGTGCAGTCCGGCGATCAAGGTGTCGAGCTCGTCCAGCGTGCCGAACAGCGGGTCGACGTCGGTGTAGTCGCTGATGTCGTAGCCGTTGTCGTCCATCGGCGATCGGTAGATCGGGGAGAGCCAGACCACGTCCACCCCGAGCTCGGCCAGGTAGTCCAGCCGGCTCGTGATGCCGGGGATGTCGCCGGTCCCGTCGCCGTTGCTGTCGGCGAAGGAGCGCGGGTAGATCTGGTAGACCACGGCCGTCCGCCACCAATCGTCGGGCCGGTCGATCTGAACTCCGAAGGGCTTCGTCGACGTCTCGGTCACGGGATCGATCCTTCCATTCCCAGTCGGTCGAGAAGCGCAGCCATCTCGGCTTCGAGGTTGCGCCGGGCGGCTCCGACCAGCCGGCGTCCCTTGCTCGTCCGGAAGAGCTCGCGCTCGGCCAGTCGGGTCAGCACCTCGAGCCGACCCGCGGCAAAAACGTCGTCCGGCACGCTCGCGTACTCCTCGCGCACCTGCTCGACGTAGCGCGCGTACGCCTCCGGCGCGGCGGCCAGGATCGCCAGGTCAGCGTCGCAGAGCAGCTCACCCTCCGGGTCGCGGGAGCCGGGCAGGTGGGTCTCGGTGAGCCGCACCAGACGGGCCACCTGGCTCAGTTCCTCCTGCTCCAGGCCGGTCCGGGCGAGCTCCCGAAGGGCGAGCCGCGCGGATGCCTCCTCGTTGCTGACCTGGCCCGGCGGGATGGCGTAGACCGCGTCGTGGAACCACGCGGCCAGCCGGACCAGGAAGGTGTCATGACTGTCGTCGGCCAGTTCGTCGATCATCACCAGCACCTGCCGCAGATGCTCGGCGGTGTGGTAGCGCCGGTGCGGCTCGGAGTAACGCCGGATCAGGTCGGCCCCGATCACCGGCTGGCGGGGCAACGTGGCGTTCCAGCGGTCCATCAGCTCAGCATGATCAATGGGCATCGGGCCCTCCTCCGTCTCGCCGGGACGTCAGGTAGCGCTCCGGGATCTCTCGAGTGCGGCGCTCGTCCCAGGGCCGCTGCCAGTCGGCCAGGTCGAGGATGCCGTCCAGCAGATGAGCGGTCAGCCCCCAGATCAGATGATCATCGATCTGGAACGCCGGACCGACATAGCCCAGCGGATGCCGCACCCGGAACCGGTTGGCCGGATCCACCAGGCGGGCGACCGGCACCACCAGCACCGACGCCACCTCCTGTGGATCGACGGCGAGTACCGGACTCGGCTGCCGCCACCAGGCGACGACTCCGCTCACGTCGAACCCGCTGACCGCGACATGCGCCGGCGGCAGCACTCCGAGCACCTCGATGCCGTCGCGGTCGACGCCCGTCTCCTCGTACGCCTCGCGGAGCGCGGTGTCGGCCAGGTCCCCGTCCTCCGGGTCGGCCGCTCCGCCCGGAAAGGCGATCTGGGCCGCGTGCGTACGCATCGTCGTCGGCCGCTCGACGAACAAGATCTCCGGTCCCCCCGCTCCATCGGCGATCAAGATCAACACTGCGGCGGCCCGGGCACCTACTCCCGGCCGCACGGCGACCGCGGCCGCCAGTCGGATCTCGTCGGCCAACCCCCTGACGAGCGGCGCGAGCCACGCCGGGCGTACGGGTCGGTCGGTGTTCAGAGCGACACCCCGAGATGCTGGCGCACCAGCGAGCGGATCTGGTCGGCGGAGCCGAAGGCGCCGGCATGCCGGTAGGCGAGGGTGCCGTCGGCGCGGACGAACAGCGTCACCGGCGGCCCGGTCAGCTGCAGCGGTCCGGCGATCACCTTCTCCTGATCGACCAGCTGCGGATACGTCCAGCCCGACAGATCGGCGAACTCGATCGCCCACTCCGGCCGTGGGTCCTCGATGTCGATGCCCATGATCATCAGATCGGTCCGGTTGGCGTTGGCGATCTCGGCCAGGTGCGGGGCCTCAGCCCGGCACGGCGGGCACCACTGTGCCCAGATGTTGATCATCATCGGACGGCCACGCAGGCCGGCCAGTCGCACTTCCCGGCCGCCGCCGAGACAACCCAGCACGACGTCCGGTAGCCCGTCGGTCACGGCAGGGACTTCGGGATCGGAGCGTGGGCAGTCCTCGATGCCGGCCCCGCGTTTGAGGGCCGGAAGATCGTACGTCGCGGTCGCCGACGGCGGCTCGGTCGGCACCGTTCGCTCCGGCGGGGCGACGCAGGCCGCGAGCAGCAGGGCGCACGCGACCGCCAGAACCGAACGCAATCTCATCCTCGCGGCTCGCGAACCAGCTTGGCCGCCTTGACCGGGTTGGTCTCGCCCTCACCGAAGGAGGGGCAGGAGCGGGCGACCGGGCAGGCGCCGCAGGCGGGGTTACGAGCGTGGCAGCGCCGGCGGCCGTGCCAGATCACGTTGTGGCAGAGCTGGGTCCAGTCGCGAGGTGGGAACAGGGCGCCGACCGCGGCCTCGATCTTGTCCGGCTCGCTCTCGGTCGTCCAGCCGAACCGCCGGACCAGCCGCCCGAAATGGGTGTCCACCGTGATGCCGGGGACGTCGAACCCGTTGCCCAGCACCACATTGGCGGTCTTCCGGCCGACGCCGGGCAAGGTCACCAGCTCCGCCAGCGTGTGCGGCACCTCGCCATCGAACTGTTCGGCCAGGGCGGCGCCCAGCTTGATCAACGTGTCGCTCTTGGCCCGGAAGAAGCCGGTGGGCTTGATCATCTCCTCCAGCTCCACCCGGTCCGCGGCGGCGTACGCGGCGGCACTGGGATAGCGCGCGAAGAGCTCGGGGGTGACCAGGTTGACCCGCTTGTCGGTGGTCTGGGCGGACAGGATGGTGGCGACCAGGAGCTCCAGCGGGTTTCTGAAGTCCAGTTCGATGTGGGCGTCGGGATAGGTCGCGGCCAGCGTGCGGTTCATCGCCCGAGCGCGGCGCACCAGCGCGGTCCGCGATCGGTCGAAGCCGGCGCCGGCTGTCACCATGCCTGCCACCCTATTCATTCGCGGCAATCCGAAGCCGCCACCAGGACACAGGATCGGAGAGTAGCCTTACCACCGGCGGGGATTGAATGATCAAGGAGGGCGCGGGTGGATCCTGAGGTCTTGAAGAAGGCTCCGCTGTTCGCCCGCCTGGAGGACGAGGCTGCCACCGCTCTCTCCTCGGCGATGGGCACCATCAAGCTGAACAAGGGTGAGGTGCTCTTCCACGAGGGCGACGCCGAAGACCGGCTGTATGTCGTGGTCAGCGGCAAGATCAAGCTCGGCCGGAGCGGGTCGGCCGGCCGGGAGAACCTGCTGGCCGTGCTCGGGCCGGGCCAGATGTTCGGCGAACTGTCGCTCTTCGACCCAGGTCCGCGCTCCACGACGGCCACTGCGGTGACCGCCTCTGAGCTGCGCACCCTGGAGCACGAGGAGCTGATGGGTTGGCTGACCGGCCGGCCCGAGGTAGCCCAAGGGCTCCTTGCCCAGCTCGCCGCTCGACTGCGCCGCGCCAATGACGTGGTCGCCGACCTGGTCTTCTCCGACGTGCCCGGCCGGGTCGCGAAGCAGCTGCTCGAGCTTGCTCAGCGCTTCGGCGACCGGCGCGAGGACGGCATCCACGTGCACCACGACCTGACCCAGGAGGAGCTGGCCCAGTTGGTCGGCGCCTCCCGCGAGACCGTCAACAAGGCGCTCGCCGACTTCGCCGCTCGAGGCTGGATCCGGCTCGAGCCCCGCTCGGTCACCATCCTCGACGTCGAGCGCGTCGAGCGCCGCGCCCGCTGAGCCCGCCGACCCCTCTGCCTCGCGCTCGCCCATCAACTGCAGAATCGAACGCTACGTCCGATCTTCACGCTGTACGCCGGAGTTAACCAGAGCACGCGCGAGATTCGAACGCAGCGTTCGATTCTGACAGGGCCCCGAGCCCGGGGCAGGTCGGGCCCGGGCCCGAGCCCTGGGGACTACTGGGTGCCGAGGGTGACCTGGGCCGTCTGCACCGAGCCGTCGCCACGGGTGTAGGTGATCGTCACCTCGGTGCCGGGGGCGTAGAACCGGGTGGCGGCGATCAGGCCGTCGGGGGTGGTGGTCTCGAAGTCGTTGAGCTTGCGGACCACATCACCCGCCTGCAGCCCGGCCTTCGCGGCCGCGCCGTCCGCGGCGACCGTCTGCAGCGGAACACCGGTCGTGGTCGACAGCGGGGAGTCGGTGCCACCCACGGTGACCCCGAGCGCCGCGTTGTGCGAGGAACCGGTCGTGATCAGCTCACTGGCGACACGGGTGGCCACGTCGGACGGGATGGCGAAGCCGATCCCGATGTTGCCCGACTGCCCACTGCCCGATCCGGTGCCGGCGATCGAGGAGTTGATCCCCACCACCGCGCCGTTCAGGTCGACCAACGGGCCACCGGAGTTGCCCGGGTTGATCGCCGCATCGGTCTGGACCGCCAGGTACACCGCGTCGGCATTGCTGCCGGAGCGAACCGGCCGTGCTGTGTTGGACACGATGCCGCTGGTCACCGACTCGGACAGTCCGAGGGGCGCGCCCGCCGCGACCACGGCCTGCCCCACCGTGAGCGAGGACGACGGTGCGAAGGTCGCCGGCACCAGGTTCTCGACGCCGCTGACCTTCAGCACGGCCAGGTCGTTGGTCGGCGAGGTCCCGACGATCGTCGCGTCGGCGGTCTGGCCGTCACCGAACGTCACCGTCACCGTGCCGCCTTGCTCAGCGGTCTGGACCACGTGGTCGTTGGTCAGGATGTGCCCTGAGGCGTCCAACACCACGCCAGTGCCGACCCCGCCACTGTTGCCCGACGCCACGGTGATCGTGACGACCGAGGGCTCGATCTTCGCGGCCGCAGCCGCGACGGTACCGTCGAGCACCGGAGTCTGAGCGGCGGGCTGATTCGTGACGCCGATCGGTGACACGACGAAGCCGCGGTCGGCGACCAGCGTGGCGTATGAGCCGATGCCGGCACCGGCACCGACCACCGCGGCCAGCGCGGCCGCAACGAGAATCGTTCCGGCGCCGCGCTTGGACTTGCCGGCGACCGGAACCGGCCGGAAGTCATTGACCGGGGGTACGCCGGCCGGGGCCGGGAAGTCGGCCGCGGTGTAGCCGCCGACCTGACCGTCGATCACGGTGCGGCCGTCGGTGTTCGTTCCCCCGAAGGGCGGAGTGTTCAATCTTGCTTGCTCGTCTGTGTTCACGCCCTCGAGAGTGACGCCCGACGCTGTGAGCGGCCTGTGCGCTACACCTGAGGTCCCTGAGTCTTCAGATAGTCCAGTTGCGCGCGCACCGACTGCTCCGCGGCGGGCCAGACGCTCCGGTCGACGTCGGCATACACCGCGGCCACGATCTGCGCCGGCGAGCGCGCCCCGCCGGCCAGTGCCGCGCGCACCTGGTTCAGCCGTTCGAGCCGATGGGTGCGGTAGAAGGCCAGCCATCCGGCCGGGTCAGCCACCACCGGTCCGTGGCCCGGCAGGATCTCGACCACGTCGCGCTCGGTGACCAGTGCCTCCAGCCGATCCAGTGAGGCGAGGTAGGCCCCGAGGTCGCCGTCGGGATGGGTGATCACCGTCGTGCCCCGACCGAGCACCATGTCTCCGGTGAGCAGCCGGGGGCGTCCCTCGCCGACCACCAATAACGACAACGAGTCGCTGGTGTGCCCGGGTGTGGCCACCACCTCCACCGAAATTCCGGGCAGCTCCAGCCGATCACCGTCGGCCAGTCCGACCGGGCCGACTCGTAATCCCGGGTCGGCCGCCCGTACGCCGCACCCGGCCCGCTCAGCCAGCTGCGCCGCCACCTCGGAATGATCACGATGTCGATGGGTCAGCAGGATGACCGAGATTCGGCCGGCGCAGGCGGCCAGGACCGCCTCGACGTGACTCGCGACTGCCGGCCCCGGGTCGAGCACCGCCGGTGGGCCGGCGGTCGGATCGCCGAGGATCCAGGTGTTGGTGCCCTCCAGCGTCATCGGTCCGGGATTCGGCGCCCGGACCAGCTGCAGCGAGGACGGCAGCTCGGCCAAGATCAACAACCCCGCCGCGGATAGCTGAACCGCCAACCGTCGTCGGTCCGCCGCAGCTCGGGCAGCACCACCGAGATCACGCGGTCCTCGGCGAGCCGCCGAACCTCGGCGATCGATGCGCAGTCGGCCAGCTCGAGCAGGATGGACAGCGTCGGCGGCATCAGTGCGATCTGGCCGGCTCGCTCGGCGGCAAGTGCGGCTTCGGGCGTCGTCCATTCGGCTCGGTCGGTCTCCCCGGACAGATCACGGGCCAGTTGTCCCGAGGGCAGTTCCCCGATGTAGAAGTGGGTGTCGTAGCGCCGTGGCTCGAACTCCGGGGTGATCCAGTGCGCCCACGGCCGCAGCTCATCCGGGTCCAGAACGACCCCGGTCTCCTCTTCGGTTTCTCGCACCGCACAGCGCCGGATCGGGTCCGCCCAGTTCTCGTCGGCCGGTTCGAGGCCGCCGCCCGGAAAGACGACCATCGACGCCGCGAAACGCATCCGGGCGTGCCGATGCAGCAGATAGGTCTCGATGCCGGAGGTGCCGTCCCGCAGCAAGATCACACTCGCCGCCCGCCGCGGGGCGGCAACCGCGCCGGAGTTCCACCTCGTCGCTCGCTCGATCAACGCCTCGGACAGCCGCGGCTCGAGCCGGCTGAGCACGTCGAGCGAGTGTGACCCCACCGGTTCCGCCGTCGGCTACGCCGGTCGGATGATCGGCATCGTGCCGACCTCGACGACCAACTCCACCTCCACCGGCGCGTTCAACGGCAGACTCAGCACACCGACCGCGCTCCTCGCATGCCGGCCCGCGGGGCCGAACACCTCGGCCAGGAACTCACTCGCCCCGTTGGCCACCTGCGGCTGACCCGTGAATCCCGGTGCGCTGGCCACAAACACCACGACCTTGATCACACGGACGATGACGTCCAGGTCCCCGGTGTGGTCGACCACGGCCGCCAACCCGTTCAGTGCGGCCGTTCGCGCACACGCGTACGCCTCCTCCGGGCTCACCTCGGCCCCGACGCGGCCGGTGGCGAGCAGGACACCGTCGACCGTCGGCAGCTGGCCGGAGGTGAAGATGAGATCGTCGAACCGGGTGGCCGGAAGATATGCGGCCACCGGGAGCGGTACCGCCGGCAGGGTCAGACCCAGGCCGGCGAGCCGCTCGGATGCGCGTCTCACTCGGTGTCGTTCGTCGCGCGAATCGGGCGCTTGAGGTAGGCCACCAGGTTCTCCGGGTTGAGGCCCGGTACCACCTGCACCAGCTCCCAGCCGTCCTGACCCCAGTTGTCCAGGATCTGCTTGGTCGCGTGCACCAGCAGTGGCACCGTTACGTACTCCCAGTTCGTCATGCGCTCAGGCTATCCACCACCTCATTCACGGTCAGGCAGAACGGATGCCCGCTCGGGTCCAGGAACACCCGGAAACCCTCGCCCATGGTCGGGCCATCCACCGGCTGCGCCCCGATCGACTCCGCGTACGCCGCGGCGGCCGGCAGGTCATGAACCCTGAGATCGCAATGCAGTTGCTGCGGCACCGCGCCGTCCGGCCAGGTCGGCGGCCGATAGTTCAACACGAGCTGGAACGCGATGGCGACATCCCCGTCGCCGATGATCGACACCCAGTCGTCCTCGGCCCACCGGATGTGCCAGCCGAGCAGATCGATGTAGAACCGCGCCAGGCCCGCTGGGTCGTCGGTGTCGAGAACGACCGACTTCAACGAGATCTCGGGCATTGCGCGGGTCGTGGGCGCAGGTGGATCTGTCATAGGGACAGGGATACCGCACAACTCTGACAGTCGCGGGACCGCGAGGTCCGGTCACTACTATCGAGCCCATGGCGGTGGTCGGCATCATCGGCGGCACCGGTCCGCAGGGGCGAGGGCTGACCCGCCGGCTGGCCGCGGCCGGCCACTGCGTTCTCATCGGCAGCCGGTCCGCCGAGCGCGCCCAGTCCGTCGCCGCCGAGTACGCGGAGGTCGGCGACGTCCGCGGGGGCAGCAACGCGGAGGCGGCCGGGGCCGACCTGGTGATCGTCACCGTCCCCTACGACGGCCACGCCGACCTGCTCCGGTCACTGACCCGAGAGCTCGCCGACAAGATTGTGATCGACTGCGTGAATCCGCTCGGTTTCGACAAGCAGGGGCCATACCCGCTGCCGGTCACCGCCGGATCGGCCGCTCAGGAGGCGCAGGAGATCTTGACCCGGTCGACGGTGATCGGCGCCTTTCACCACGTCAGCGCGGTGCTGCTCGACGATCCCGCCGTCACCACGATCGACGGAGATGTGCTGGTGCTGGGCGAGGACCGCAATGCCGTGGAGCAGGTCTGCGAGCTGGCCACCGCGATCCCGGGGGCCCGCGGGGTCTACGCCGGCCGGCTGCGCAATGCCGGCCAGGTCGAGGCGCTCACCGCCAACCTGATCGCGATCAACCGCCGCTACAAGGCGCACTCCAGCATCATGATCACGGACCTGCCGTGAGCGGCTCGGCCCTTCGACCGGCTCAGGGCACATGACGCGGCCGCCGCGGCACACCTTGCACATCGTCAGCGGCAAGGGCGGTACTGGCAAGACGACGATCGCCGCGGCCCTGGCATGTGCGCTGGCCAGCCGCGGTCGTCGCGTCCTGCTCTGCGAGGTCGAGGGCCGCAACGGGATCGCCGAACTGTTCGATGTGCCCCACCTGGTCGGCGCCGAGGAGCGGCGGATCAGTCGTACGCCGGCCGGGGGCGCGGTCTACGGCCTGTCCATCGACGCCGAGGACGCTCTCATGGAGTACCTCGACACCTTCTATCACCTGGGTCTGGCCGGCAAGGCGCTGGACCGCTTCGGGGCCGTCGACTTCGCGACCTCGATCGCTCCGGGGCTTCGCGACGTGCTGCTGACCGGCAAGGTGTACGAGTCGGTGCGGCGGGGCGCCAAGCAGAAGCCGAACGCGTACGACGCGGTCGTCCTGGACGCGCCGCCGACCGGGCGGATCGCCCAGTTCCTCAACGTTCACGAAGCGGTGTCCGGACTGGCCAAGGTCGGGCCGATCCGCAACCAGGCGGATTCGATCATGCGGGTGCTGCGCTCGGCGACCACCGTGGTCCACCTGGTGACTCTGCTGGAGGACATGCCGGTCACCGAGACCGAGGAGGCGGTTGCGGCGCTGCGGCCGACCCAGATCCGGGTCGGCACGGTGATCGAGAACATGGTGATCGCCTCACCGCTGGGTGCCGCGCAGCTCGATCGGGCGGCCGCCGGAAGAGTGATCATGAAAGTGCCGGCGCTGACGGCCGCTCAGAACGTCGCCTTGGCCGAGGAGTTCGCAATCGAGGCGGCCCGCGAGATCTCCCAGCAGGAGCGGCACGATGAGCTGACCGAGCTCGGGCTGCCGCTGATCCAGATCGACTTCGATCCGGGCGAGATCGACGAGGGCGCGATCTTCGCCATGGCCGACCAGCTGACCGACCAGCTCAGTCTGGAGGTCGCGTGAGTCCGCCGTTCGCCGACATCGACACGATCATCGACGACCGGCAGATCAAGATCATCATTTGTTGCGGCTCCGGCGGGGTGGGCAAGACCACGACGTCGGCGGCGCTCGCGGTGCGGGCCGCCGAGGCGGGCCGGAAGACCGTGGTCCTGACCATCGACCCGGCTCGCCGGCTCGCCCAGTCCCTCGGCCTGCACGCGCTGGACAACACCCCGCGGCCGGTGCCCGAGATCAGCACCGAGGCCGGCGGTTCGCTGGACGCGATGATGCTCGACATGAAGCGCACCTTCGACGACGTGGTGATCGCCCATTCCCCGCCCGACAAGGCCGCGGCGATCTTGGCGAACCCCTTCTACCAAGCACTGTCGTCCAGTTTCGCCGGCACGCAGGAGTACATGGCGATGGAGAAGCTCGGCCAACTCCATGCCGAGACGAACGGCCACTGGGACCTGATCGTCGTCGACACTCCGCCGGCACGCTCGGCACTTGACTTCCTGGATGCCCCGGAGCATCTCAGCGCGCTCCTTGACGGGCGCTTCCTCCGGTTGCTGCTGGCCCCGGCCCGCGGACCGTTGCGGCTGATGAGCGTCGGGTTCAACCTCGTCTCTTCCGCCATGACCAAGATCCTCGGCGCGGCGGTGATCTCCGACGTGCAGACCTTCGTCACGGCGTTCGAGGCGTTGTTCGGCGGGTTCCGACAACGCGCCGAGTCGACGTTCGCGTTGCTCGCGTCCCGGCAGACCACCTTCCTGGTGGTCGCCATCCCGCAGCGCGACGCCCTGCGCGAGGCCGCGTACTTCGTGGACCGGCTCACTGAGGAGCGGATGCCGCTGTCCGGGATGGTGATCAACCGTGTGCACAGCACGACTCTCGACATCTCCGCCGAGCGCGCGATGGCGCTGGCGGAGGACCTCGACACCGACGGTTACCCGTTGGAGGTCGAGGCGTTACGCCGACATGCCGGACTGATGCGGGTGATCGCCGCCGAGCGGCGGCTGATCAAGCGGTTCTCGGCCTCGCGACCAACGGTCGCGCAGACGCAAGTTCAGTCTTTGCCGACCGACGTGACCGACCTCGACTCGTTGCGACGGGTCGGAGACCTCCTGGCCGACAAGGACTGAGTGGCGTTCGCCGACTGTCCTCCCTTGCCGATCAACAGTGAGGCCCACGAGGTCACGTCGGACCGCTGCCGCAGCAGCAGTCGGCGCTCACGCTCGGTCATGCCGCCCCAGACACCCCACTCGATGCGGTTGTCCAACGCCTCGGCCAGGCACTCGAAGCGGACCGGGCAGCCGCTGCACACCAGGCGGGCCCGCTTCTGATCGGATGCTTCTGGAAAGAGCGCGTCCTGCATTCCCCGGCATTTCGCGCGCATGGTCCAGTCTTCATGTTGCACTGCGGTCACGCTGCTACTCCCCTTGTACTGACAAGTGTCGTCGTGCCCGGGCATTCCCCGGCCCCTCGTGGGCACGGCCGTTCCACATGGTACGAACACCGCTTCAAGGCTGACTAGCCTTCGGCGTGCGATATTTTCCGTATTGTGACCTAACGGGTGATCAACCTCCCGCTGAAGGTACACATTCGATCACAATCTGATATCTACGCGTGATTCGGAATGGTCAGCCGCCTCCCGTAACCTGTTGCCCATGCCGTTCACGCCCAAACGCATGGGGAGCGTTGCGTACTCGCTGGTGATGTTCGTCATCGTCAGCGTGCTCGCGGGGGTGTTGATCGCCGGTCTGTTCGTTCCGTTCGCCGGGATGGCGGGGGTGACCAGCAGCCGGGCGGCCGGCGAGCTCGACAACCTACCGGCCGAGCTGGCGACGCCGGCACCGCCGACCCGGTCCCGGGTGTTGATGGCCAACGGCAAGACGCTGGCGTACTTCTACGACGAGAACCGGGTCCCGGTGAAGCTGGCCGACATCGCGCCGGTGATGCGGCAGGCGCAGATCGCCATCGAGGATCACCGCTTCTACGAGCACGGCGCGATGGACCTCAAGGGCACCTTGCGCGCGCTGGTCCGCAACACCACCACCGATGACGTCCAGGGTGGCTCGTCGATGACGCAGCAGTACGTGAAGATGGTCCAGGTTGAGGCCTGCCAGGCGAAGGGCGACGCCGCCTGCGTCAAGGCGGTGACCGAGACGACCATGGAACGCAAGATCCGTGAGCTGCGCTACGCGATCGCCATGGAACGGAAGTTCACCAAGGACGAGATCCTCGAGCGCTACCTCAACATCGCCTACTACGGCGAGGGCGCGTACGGGGTCGAGGCGGCAGCTCGGCACTACTTCTCCACCCACGCCGACAAGCTGACGCTCCCCCAGGCGGCGATGCTGGCCGGCTTGGTTCAGAACCCCGACTCCCACAACCCGGTGGACAACCCGGCGGCCGCCCTTGATCGCCGCGATGTGGTGATCAACCGGATGGCCGAGCTGGGGCTGATCACTCCAGACCAGGTCAAGTCGGCCAAAGCGACCAAGTTCAACAAGAAGAAGGTCACGCCCACCCGCAACGGTTGCGTAGGCACCAAGTATCCCTTCCTCTGCGACTACGTCTACCGCTCGCTGCTGCGGACTCCGAGCCTCGGCAAGACGGTGCAGGAGCGGAAGAACATGGTCAAGCGGGGCGGGCTGGTGATCGACACCGCCATCGACCCGAAGATCCAGAACCTGGCCCAGCGCCGGGTCAGCGCCGTCGTAGGGCCTAAGGACCCACTGATCTCGACCATGAACATGATCCAGCCGGGCACCGGTTTGATCATCGCCATGGCGCAGAGCCGGCCGGTGATGGGCCCACGGGCGAAGAAGGGCGAGACCTTCTGGAACCTGTCGGTGGAGCCGTCGATGGGCGGGCTCGAGGGCTTCCAGGCCGGATCGACCTTCAAGGCGTACACGATCGCGGCGGCGCTGGAGAAGGGCATCCCGATCAACAAGAAGTTCAACGCCCGGTCGCCCTTCAACTTCTCCGGTCGCCAGTATGAAAGCTGCCGCGGAAAGGCACGGGTCTACGGCCGTTGGGTGGTGCGCAACGCGGTCGGGCACAGCAAGACGATCGGGATGCTCGAGGCCGCGCAGTGGTCGGTCAACACCTACTTCGTCCAGCTCGAGCTGGCGGCGGGGATGTGCCGGGTCACGAAGATGACCAAGAAGGTGGGGGTGAAGCTGGGTACGCGGGGCCGCGACCTGGTCGACTACTACCAGACCGTCCCGTCCTTCACCCTGGGGACGGTCGAGGTGAGCCCGCTCTCGATGGCGGAGGCGTACGCGACCTTCGCTGCCCGTGGCGTCCACTGCAACCCGATCATCGTCTCCAAGATCACGACGCGCAGCGGCAAGACCCTCGACATCCCCGATGCCAAGTGCCGCCGGGTGGTCAGCAAGGACGTGGCCGACGGCGTCAACAAGGTGCTCAAGTCCGTCGTCGACAAGGGCACCGGCCGGCCGGTCCGGATCTCCGGCGAAGGCGACATCGCGGGCAAGACGGGCACCACGCAGGACAACAAGGCCGTGTGGTTCGCCGGCTACACCCCGGAGATCGCCGCGGTGTCGATGATCTCCTATGACAAGCGGAGAAGGCCGTTCGTCAACAAGAGTCGCAAAGGCATCAAGGGCTACACCGTCCCCTCGACGAAGTTCTACCTGAATGGCTCGGGAAGCGGAGATGCCGGCGCCAAGATCTGGCTGCCGGTGATGCAGAAGTACCTGCAGAAGGTGCCGAACACCGGCTTCAAGGACCCGCCGCGCCGGATCGACGTCGGTAAGCAGGTCCGGGTGCCCGACCTCCCGCAGAGCTACACGGCTGCGAGGCGGAAGCTGGAGAGAGCAGGCTTCACGGTCGTGCGACGCTTCGTCTACAGCGACGACGTGCCTCGAGGCAGCCTGGTGGGCTGGTCACCGGGTCCGGGTTCGTCGGTCTCGGAGTTCGGCACCGTCTACGCCCAGTTCTCGCGTGGCCCCGAGCCCAAGGACGAGGACGAAGAGGAAGAGGAAGAAGAAGAAGAAGAGGAGGAAGAAGAAGAAGAGGAGAACAGGTAGCCGCTACCGGCGCTAAGGCGCGAGCTGGCGTCGAACCTCGGCGGCCACCATTGAGCCATCGGCCTTGCCCTTCGTCTGCGGTGTGACGACGGCCATGACCTTTCCCATACCCTTCATCCCGAGATCGGCCGCGCCCGTGCCGGCAATCGCCTCACGAACAATGGCGCTGATCTCCTCCGAGCTCAACTGCTGCGGAAGATAGTCGGCCAGTACCTCCGACTCGGCGTGCTCCTTCTCGGCGAGCTCAGTGCGACCCGCAGCCGCGTACGCCTCCTCGGCCTCCCGACGCTTCTTCGCTTCGCGGATCACCACGTCGAGCACCTGCTGGTCGGAGAGCTCGATCGCCTCGGCGCCGGCCACCTCGGCCTCGCTGATCGCTGACAGGACCATCCGGATGGTGCCGGATCGGACCTTGTCACGTTCCTTGATCGCGGAGGTCAGGTCGGCGCGGAGCCGAGCCTTGAGGGGAGCCGGTGAGGTGGACACGGGAACCAGTCTGTCAGCAGCGACCACTTGTAGCCTTCTGGTTATGTCTGCGACCCCCCAGCCGGCGGCCACGGTCTCGAAGATCCTGGCGGGCACCGCCGCGGCGGGTATCGGCGTGCTGGCGTACGCGGGTCTGTACGAGAGGAACGCCTTCCGGTTACGCCGAGTCGAGGTGCCGGTGCTGCCCGCTGGTGCGCCGGCGCTGCGGGTGCTCCACATCTCCGACCTGCACATGACGCCAGGGGCAACCGCCCGGCAGCGCTGGGTCTCCGGGCTCGCAGCGTTGGAGCCGGACCTGGTGATCAACACCGGCGACAATCTCGCACACGTGAATGCCGTGGACTTTGTGCTGCAGAGCCTCGGACGGTTACTCGACTTGCCTGGAGTCTTCGTCTGGGGGTCGAACGACTACTACGCGCCGACGCTGAAGAACCCGTTCCGCTATCTGACCGAGAAGGGCCGGACCGCCGAGCCCAGCAGGAACAAGCTGCCCTGGGCCGAACTCGGCGCAGCCTTTGCCGAGCGCGGCTGGATCGAGTTGACCAACGCACGCGCGAGCATCGAGATGCTCGGTGTGCGGATCGGGTTCCGCGGCACCGACGACGCGCACCTCGGTCAAGATCACTACGCGCTGGTGGCCGGGCCCGTGGACCGCTCGGCGGTCGACCTGGCCCTCGGAGTGACCCATGCGCCGTACCGCCGGGTGATCGATGCGATGACATCCGACGGCCACGACCTGATCTTGGCCGGCCACACCCATGGCGGCCAGGTCTGCGTCCCCGGGATCGGCGCCCTGGTCACCAACTGCGACCTGGACCCCAAGCGGGCCAAGGGCCTCTCCCGGCACACCGCCGGCGGCCGGACCAGCTGGTTGCACGTGTCCGCCGGTCTCGGCACTTCCCCGTTCGCCCCGGTCCGCTTCGCCTGCCCGCCGGAGGCGACCCTGCTCACCCTGGTTCCGGCAGCTTGAACGAATCTGCGGCGACTACGCCTCATTTCGTTCAATGAGGCGGGCCGAGAACTCGGCTGAGCGCCGGCCACCGATGGGCTAGACTCACCGAGGCTCAGCGAGCACGGGGTGTGGCGCAGCTTGGTAGCGCGCTTCGTTCGGGACGAAGAGGTCGCAGGTTCAAATCCTGTCACCCCGACCAGTGTTTACCCTTGTCAGGACCGGTACTTAGCCGAGTCATGATTCCCGTCCGCTGACCTGAGTAACCATTGAGTAACCACGCCGGTGGACGTCAGTGGACTTCACTTCGCTCCTGGCGAAAGGTCAAGTCCTGAGCGTCCTGTAAATCGGGTGGCCTGTTGATCATGCGGCGGCGCTTCTGCGTCGGTCGGTCTTGCTGTTGTCGGTTCCTGCTGGTGGCGGGTCGAGGCCGAGCTGGGCCCGGAGCAGGTTCAGTTGGTGGCGTTCGAGGTCGGTGATCGAGACCCGGCACCACCGGTCGGCGGCGCGGATCATGGTGGCGAAGACCAGCTTCATCGCCGAGCGTTCGTCGCTGAACCGGCCGATCACCTTGGTCCGCCGGCGTTCCTCGACGAAGGAGCGTTCGGCCAAGTTCGTGGTGCGGACCCGGATGCGGTGCCGGACCGGCACTCGGTGGATCGCCAGCAAGGCGTCGAGATCGTCGGCGAAACAGGCCACCGCGGCCGGGAAGGTGCGCTGGTAGCCAGCGATCAGCCGGTCCGCGGCCGCCCTCGCGGCGTCCAGGGTGGGGGCGTCGCGGACCGCGTAGACATGCGCCATCACCTCAGCGGCCGCCTCATCGGGGAGTTTGGCCCGGATGTTGGCCAGCCGGTGGAACCAACACCGGATCCTGATCGAGGCGGGGAAGCACACCTCGATCGCCTTGACCAGGCCGGGTGCGCCGTCGGAGGTCACCGTGGTGGGCAGCCGCAGCCCCCGGCCCAGCATCGAACGGAAGAACTCGGTCCAACAGGCCTCGGACTCCTTGTTGCCCACGGCCAGGTGCAGCAGATGCTTGGCGCCGTCGGAGTCGATCGCCCAGCCGACCAGCAGCGCATCCTTGGCCCCGTGCCGGCGCAACGACTCAAACACCGCATCCACGAACAGATACTCCACCTCGATGCCGGACAAGTCCCGGGCGATGAAGGCCTGGTAGTCCTCCCACAGCCGGTCGGTGATCTCGCTGACCGCCGACTTGGAGATCAACAACTCCCCAGTCGCATCCCGGAAGGCGTCCTCCACGTCCCGGGTGGACAGCCCGCGGGCAAACATCTCATTCACCAGCGACTCCAACACGTCACTATTGCCGTCCAAGAACCCCATCAGCGAGGACCGGAACGGCTCCGCGGCGCCGCGGACCTGCGGCACCGCCACGTCGATGAAGCCCTCGGCGGTGCGCAGCCGACCCCGCTCATAGCCATTCCGGGATCCGACCTGCTCCTCGCCGCGGCGGTCGTAGCGGCCCCGGCCGCCGAGGAAGTCCTGCTGCTCAACCTCCAGCAACTGCTGAACCACCTGTCGGGTCACCGTCTCCACCAACGCGGAGACAATGTTGGTCTCACGGTCCAGCCCACCTGCCAGCGGCTGGTGCAGCTGCTCGCGAGCGATCACAGACGGGGCTACCCTTCTCATCGGCCTGCTCCTTCATCTTGTCGGTCCTCATCACCCGACATGATCGAGCAGGCCACCTCGATTTACAGGAAGGCTAGGACGGCACCCCTGGCGAAGAGGTCAACTCCCCCAATTGCAGGCGCCGACGGCACCCAGCTTGACGAGGCGGTCCATCGGAACTGCTAGATCTCCCAAGCGTTGTCCTACAGACCCCGTCGTTCTGACCCCAAACCGGCTCTCCGATCTTTAGCGGGGTAGCCGCTGGCACTCGGCTCGTGTCGTAGCCGCTGGTGGGCTCGTGGCCCCGGAATGCTGTTGGTCTCTCACAACGTCCAGCAGCGGAGCCACGAGCATGACGGATGCTACGTCAATCGACCCCACCCAGATGTTGTCTGGGGTGTTGTCCGACCCGACCGCGGTGTTGTTCGGTCTGGAGGCAGAGTTCAGCGTTCTCAGCGTCTCGCGGACGGCGCCGTTCGCGGTCAAGGTGGTCGTTGAGCAGGCGGCTCGGGAGGGACCGTGCCCGGACTGCGGCGTGCTCAGCTCGGCGGTCAAGGATCGATCGTTGAGACGGGTGAAGGACCTGCCCGCGTCCGGGCAGGCGGTCGAGCTGTGGTGGCGCAAACGGCGGCTGGTCTGCGGCGAGCCGTTGTGTCCCCGTCGGTCGTTCACCCAGGTGGCGGAGGCGGTGCGGCCACGGGCCAGGGTTACGGAGCGGCTCCGGGACAAGGTGGCGTCGGCGATCGCGTCCAGCAACCGGTCGGTGACCGACGTGGCTGGCGAGTATGGGGTGTCGTGGCCGACCGCGCACAAGGCGCTGGTCGCGGCGGCGGCCCGATGGCTGCCCGAGCCCGAACCGACCACGATCCTCGGGATCGATGAGACCCGGTTCCGGTCGGTGCGCTGGATCCTCGACGGGATCACGTGGCGGCGGTCGGATCCGTGGCTGACCAGCTTTGTCGACTGCACGCCCGGCCGTCCCGGCGGGCTGCTCGGCCTCGCGCCGGGCCGCACCGGAGCCTGTGTCCGGGAGTGGCTGGCCGTGCAGTCCGACGCGTTCCGCCGAGAGGTCGAGATCGTCGTCATTGACCCGTCGGCGCCCTACGCCTCCGGGGTCCGGGCCGCCCTCCCAGATGTGAAGATCGCGGTCGACAAATGGCATCTGGTCGCGTTGGCCAACGCGATGGTCACCGAGGTCCGGCAACGTGTCACCCGCACCCTGCTCGGCCGCCGCGGCACCACCCGCGACCCGATCTGGGTCAACCGGCGACTCCTGCTCACCGGCGCCGAGCACCTGTCGGCCAAGCAGTGGCAGCGGTTGTGGCGCTCGTTCGAGTACTGCGACCCGACCCGGGAGGTGCAGGCGGCATGGGCGGTCAAGGAACGCCTCCGGATGCTGCTCGCCGAAACCGAGCCGAGCCGGATCCGGCGGCGGCTGGCCGACTTCTACGAAGCGGCGATCGAGGCCCAGCTGCCCGAAGCGAACCGGCTCGTCGGCACCATCTCCACCTGGTGGCCGGCCGTGCTGGTCGCTCTGACTCACGACGTCACCAACGCCCGCACCGAGGGTTTCAACCGAATCATCAAACAGGTCAAGCGGGCCGGCTGCGGCTACCGCAACATGGACAACTACCAGCGTCGTATCCTCAGCCACATTGCGGTCACCCGACCGCAGAAATCAGCAGCTTGAAGAGGTCACACCCCGCTCAAGTTCGTAGAGCCCCCAAACCTCAGCAACGCCGCTGTGCCAAATACGTGCGCAACTCCGAGTCGACAGAGCCTAGAAAACCGGTCTGACCAGGGAGAACAGCCCCTTAGCTACCAGCCCTCCGAAGGCGGGAGCGCAGGCCGCGGCGGCGTCTTCGGGCGCGACCTCACGCAGCGCTGTTTCGATCCCGTCCGCTACGCCCAGCGCAATACCATCGACCGTGGGTTCGGCCGGCTGAAGCAATCGCGCGGGATCGCCACTCGCTACGACAAGTACGCTCTCACATTTCTTGGCGCAGTCCTGCTGGTCGCCGCCCTCCAGTACCGCCTATGAGATTCGGGAGCCACGCCCTAGAACCCGCCTTGTCGCCAGGGTCAAATTTCGGCTGCCGTTGACACGGCGGTACGCAGATAGTGGGAAGGCGGCTCGATTATCGGGTGTTAGACATCACCTCGATCAGCTCCGACCGAAACGTGGTGTCCGGTCCACGAAGGATGCTTGTGACGTACTCCCGATCACGCCTGCGAGCATTGGCTTTCATCGCGATCCGCATGATTCGACTGATCATGAACAGGTTGCTCTTTCTCTGAGATCAACGTTGGGTGCCCTGGTTGATCGGCACACATCCACTGTCGCCGTCAAGGTACCCATTCGTCCAATGCCTACGACAGACACGATCTATGCCGTTTGGTCATGGAACGGAGAAGAGACTCGACGGCAGCCAATACAGACTTCGCATCTGTGTAGACAGCAGAGCGCGCTGAGGGATCTGTTGACCGCATAGCCCTGAGCGGGGAATCGTCTCACGACCGGGTCGTCCAGCCGTGTCTGCCGACGGTGATCGGCGCGTGGTCTTCGGTCCGGTTGGTCAACAGACTGTAATCAGGGGTTCTTGCGCCATCGGCGCCTCAGCGCGTGAGCTGCCGCCTTCGGTTGGCGGTCCCGGGTGAAGGCGCCCTTCTTGTTGCCGCCGACGCGCATGATCCCGGACGTGGTGGTGAAGTCGGCGAAGTTCCACACCTGCTCGCCCACGACGGCGTCGATCCGGTCGAAGACCCGGTGGTTCATGTCCAGGTAATCGACCTGGTATTCCTCGCTCCAGGGGTTTCCCGCAACCACCGAGTGCAAGCCCGGGTACGTGTCGGCGCCGTACTCGGTGATGATGATCGGCTTGCCCTCACCGGCCCACGCGGTCAGTTCCTCCTCCCAGGCCAGCTCGGCGGCCTCGAGGTCACCGGTTTGTTGGTACCACCCGTAGTAGCGGTTCAGCATCAGGACGTCCCCGAACTGTGACACCCGACACCTGCCGTGTGGTGCAAGGCCCACGTTGACGAAGCCGACGGGGCGGGTCGGGTCGGCTTCGCGGGCCACGTCGAACAAGGGACGGAAGTACTCCTCGGCCTCGGGCGTCTCCGACTCCGGCTCGTTCGCGATGCTCCACAAGACCACGCTGGGATGGTTCTTGTCCCGAGCAATCAGCTCACGGATCGCCTGAGCGTGAACCTGCCGGGTCTCGTCGTTGACCGTTTCCGGAGAGAAGGTCTTGTAGCCCTGGCCACCGAAGATGCCGCCACCCAGGCCCATGTTCAAGCCGACCGCAGCAGTCTCGTCGATGACCACCATGCCTTGCCGGTCGGCGTAGTCCAGAACGTCCTCGGCGTAGGGGTAGTGGGAGGTGCGGAAGGAGTTGGCGCCGATCCATTTCAGGAGCTCGAAGTCGTGCAGCAGGAACGGGTCGCTGTGACCCTTGCCGATCACCGGGATGTCCTCGTGCTTGCCGAAGCCGGTGAACGAGAACGGCTCGCCGTTGATCAGGAACTTGATGCCGTCCACTTTCACCGTGCGTACGCCGACGCTTTGGTGGTAGCTGTCGACCACCTGGCCGTCGCGGACCAGCTGGATCTCGAGGTCGTAGAGATAGCCGTCACCCGGCGCCCACTTGTGCGCGTCAGGGAGGACGAGGCGCCCGTCGGCTCCGCTGCCCGTCGCCACTTCCGAGCCGCCGGCGTCGCGGAGGACGACCCGGGTCTCCGCCTCGCCGTCGCCGGCCGCCTGGGTCGTGTAGTCGACCAGGCCCGTCGTACCGTCCAGGTCGGTGACCACCGTGATGTCGGTCAGGTGGGCCGGGTCGGTGGCGTACAGCCAGACGGTCCGGTGGATGCCTGCGTAGTTGAAGAAATCGTGCCAGTAGCGCTGCCGCTTCCCCGCGGGGGTGTCCTCGATGACCCCGGGCGGGATGGACTGGAAGTTGAGGGTGTTGTTGACGCAGGCCGTGATCCGCACCTGTTCGCCCGGGGCGACGTGTTCGGTGATGTCGGCTTCGAACGGGGTGTACCCGCCTTCGTGGCTGACCACCTCGACGTCGTTCACCCACACCGTGGCCCGGTGGGTCGCGGACTCGAAGTGCAGCACGATCCGACGCTCCTGCCAGCCGCGGGGTACCCACACCGTGCGCTGGTACCAGACATCCCCGAAGTAGTCACGCACCGATGCGTCGGTGGCGATGTCGTTGAAGCTGGCCGGCACCGCCATCTCCCGAGCGCCGGGCAGCCGGTCGGCGAACCATCGGCCGGATCGACCCTCACCGGCCTGGTCCAGTCTGAAGTCCCACAGACCGTTCAGACTCTTGCGCTCACGGGTGCTGGTGTCCTGCGGACGTAACATCGAAGCTCCTCAATGGCACGACGGTTGGTAGGGTACAGGGATCATTTCTCGGTGAACATGGCCTCGGCGCGGATCCGCTTGTTGAGCTCGTCCAGGTAGGTGTCCTCGTCGAAGTTCAGCGGGACCTCGGCGCCGGTCCAGCTCGAGAGGTGGATGGCGTTGGCCAGCCGGACGCCGTTGATGCCGTCCGATCCGGGTGCGATCAGGGGGGTGCCGTCCAGGATGTTCGCGGCGAAGTTCTCCAGGACCCCGGCGTGCTGGCCACCCCAAACTGACTCGAACTCGATCACCTCAGAGGTGTAGTAGTCGGCGAGATGGAGCTCTCCGGTGAAGAGCCTCTTCACATCGTCCGCGCCGAGGCCGTCACTGAGCTCCCGTTCCGGCTTGGTCAGTCGAGTCACGGTGGCCGTCCTACTGTTCTCGACGACGATCTTGCCGTTGTCGCCCAGGATCTCGAACCGGTCGGTGCCGACGAGGTCGTGCACGGCGGTGACGAACACCCCGGTCGCTCCGTCTCCGTAGTCGAGGACGGCGGTCACCTCGTCCTCGACGGCGATGTTGCGGCGGAACCCATAGGCAACCTTGGCGTAGACCGACTGCGGGATACCGCAGATCCACTGCAACAGGTCCAGCTGATGGGGCGCCTGGTTGACCAGGACGCCGCCGCCCTCCCCACCCCAGGTGGCTCGCCAGGTGCTCTGGTCGTAGTAGCCCTGGGGCCGCCACCAGGTGGTGATGATCCAGTTGGTCCGCCGGATCTTACCGATGTCTCCGTTGTTGACGACCTTCTTGATTTCCTGGTACAGCGGGTTGTTGCGCTGGTTGAACATGATGGCAAAAGTCAGCTCGGGTTTAGTCGCGGCGAATGCGTTGAGCTCCTTGACCTGCTTGGTGTACACACCTGCCGGCTTCTCGACCAAGGCATGGATGCCGTGGCGCAGTGCGGCGATGCCCATCTCCGGATGCAGATAGTGCGGCACACAGGTCACCACCGCGTCTACGTCTCCGCTGTCCAGCATGGCGAGGTAGTCGGCGTAGAACGGAACC
Source organism: uncultured Actinomycetota bacterium (assembly GCA_963711015.1). Taxonomy (GTDB): domain Bacteria; phylum Actinomycetota; class Actinomycetes; order Propionibacteriales; family Propionibacteriaceae; genus Microlunatus. The sequence continues at coordinate 37,043 of CAVQCQ010000023.1, read as the reverse complement.
CCCGGATATAATGCGCCGGCCCTCTCGGCCTTGGCCGGGTCGTGATCGCTGAGCCCGCCGATGCTCATGTTGGGCACCATGCCGTCGGCGATGAACTTCGCGTACATCGATCCTTGTGCACCCAGCCCGATAATGCCGAGCCTGACCTTGTCGGACATGTGATTTGTTCTCCTTCTCGTGTCAGAAGAGGTTTTCGTAGCCCAGAGCCACGAGGTTGTCTCGGGACGTCTGCAGGCAGTCGAAAGGGTCGCGCCCATACTGTTCGTCCTGCTCAATAAGCAGGTACTCCGCGCCGGATGAGATCGCTTGGTCGATGATCTCGGTCCATTCGAGATTGCCTTCTCCGACCTCGCCGAACTGCACGACATTGGTGAAGGCCTGCCTGAAGGTGGCGTGGTCGCCGGCCTGCAGCGCCTCGACGGCGGTCGCCGGCAGCTCTCCGATTCGATAGTCCTTGAGGTGAACGAGATCGACGAGACCGGCGTACTTCTGCAGGGTCCTCACGGGATCCCGGCCACCGCGTTGCACCCAGTGCACGTCGATCTCTAGCCGCATGGTGGGTGCCTCGGCGCGGATGATGTCCAGGATGGTGCGGTTCCCGCGCTTGGCGAACTCGAGGTGGTGATTGTGGTAGTAGAGCGTGAGTCCGTTATCGGCGAGGCGGGCAGCGACCTGCTCGGCCTGCCGGCAGAACCCCAGCAACGCCTCGTGCGACGCCATGGCGGCAAGCGGCATCATCCCGATCCGTAGCCGTGAGGCGCCCAGCGTCTGAGCGTCGTCGACGATCTTGAGGTAGTCCTCGACCAGTGAGTCGTTGGGACCTGCGTCAAGAGCAGCGGACAGGGCACCGAAGTCTGTGCCGAGCTCGTCCCTGGCGCGGCGCATCTCCGCCATATTCGCCGGTGTCATGGGAATCTGGGACACCTCGACGGCGGAGAAGCCGATGGTCTCCAGACGCCGCAAGACCTCGTAGGGGCCGATGTCCTCGACCTTGCTTTTCAGCATCATCATCTGAACGCCGATTGTGGGCATGCTTGCTCCTCCCGTTGGTGGTTCGTGCTGGGGTGTGGCTCGGTCGGTGGGCTACCGGCTGGGCTCACCGGTAGGGAATGTTTTCTGTCTTCAGAAGACCGGCGTCCCAGGCTGCACGCAGGTTCGGCGATCCGACCGCTTCCAGGATGTCGACGCAGCGGCGTGGAATGTCGCCGTAGATCTCTTTCTCATTCTCGTGTAGCAGGATCACGTCGCCCTCTTCGGCGACTCCCGCCAGAGCGCTCATCCGACGGAGTACCTCGTCACGGTGGTCGTCCGGGTTCTCGCCGTTGCGGATGAAGAAGGAGAAGATGCGTATGTAGCGAGCGCCGAACTGGTGGGCGACGCCCACGGCATGACGGGCACGGTCGAAGTGGGTGTCGAAGTCCTCGTCGATGAAGATCTTGCCGACCGGGGAACCGATGCTCGAGACCCGCAGACCGTGGGTGCTGAAGATCTGTCTCGCACGGGCGAGTTGCTCACGGTCCAGGTCGAGCACGTTCGTGCCCCAAGCGCTGCGGAACTCCAGGTGGGACATCCCGAGCGTGCGCAGAAGCACGCACTGCTCCTCAAGATCGGGTGAGATTTCGTCGGAAAATCCGGAAAGCGTCCACATGGGCGTGCGCTCCTTCCTGAGCGTCCTCGTTGTTGGGACCTGTGCCGTGGAAGGAGTGATCACGGGTTCCAAGGATTGCCACTACTGGTCGAAACCCAGTTCGACGAGACGTGGAGTCTGATCCGGCAGCTGTGGGCGGAGAACTCGCAGTCGCAAACGTCGCGGGCGACTCACGGCAGGGCGCGACGAACGGTCTGCCTGAGGTCCGACGCGGACAGCGAGTCGTGGTGAAGGGTAATTCCGCCCCTGGTGGGAAAGATTGCCTGGCGGCACGAGTGGCCTCGGCGCTTCGCATTGCTTCGTTCTCCTAGCCCGGATCGTTAGGCCGCGACGACACCTTGGTCGTTCGCCTGCCGCTGCTGGTCCCGCAAACGGTGTCGATCCAGTCGCCGCTGGGCTTGCCGATCCGGATCTGGGACGGGCGAGGCCAGCAGCAGACGTTTGGTGTAGGGGTGGTCCGGGTACCGGGTCACCTTCTCGGCGGGCCCCTGCTCCACGATCTCGCCGCGATACATCACGGCGACCCGGTGGCTGATATGCCGGACCACATCGAGGTCATGTGAGACGAACAGGTACGCAACGCCGGTGTCCCGCTGGATCTCCAGGAACAGGTCGAGCACCCGTGCCTGGGTGGACAGGTCCAAAGCGCTGACCGGCTCGTCACACACGATCAACTTCGGGGACAGCGCGAGCGCCCGGGCGATGGCGATCCGCTGCCGCTGGCCACCACTGAACTCCCGAGGTAGCCGATGAATGCTGTCCGGCGGCAGTCTCACTTCGTCCAGCAGTTCCTGGATCCGTTGCCTAGCCTCGGCTGCCGTCTTGCCTTGGATACCAAGCGGCTCAGCAAGGATGGCACCAATTTCCATGGCCGGGTTCAGCGAAGTGTAAGGATCCTGAAACACCACCTGGAGATCGCGGCTCAGGACTCTCCGCTGCTTCCGCGACGCGTGCCCGATGTCGTTGCCTTCGAAGATGATCTTTCCTGCGGTGACTGGGGCCAGTCCGAGAACCGCTCGGCCCAGGGTGGTCTTACCCGACCCTGATTCGCCGACCAGCCCGAGGGTCTCTCCCTCCTTGATGTGCACATCGATGTCGGTCAGGGCGCGGAACGGCTTGGCCCGGAATCCCTTGGTCGGATACTCGACCACCAGACCTTCGACACTGAGCAGTCGATCCTGCTCTGTGTCCACATCCAGCGATGCTGGCGTGGTCGCTCGATCCTCCTCGGTCATGGCGTCGGCTCCAGTTCCTTCTCGGCAGGGAGCAGCATGGTCATCGGTTCTTTGCCTTCCAGCATCGAGCCCAGCAGGGACTGGGTGTATGGGTCGGAAGGACTCTGCAGAATGGTGCGAACCGGCCCCTCTTCAACCAGCCGACCGTTCTGCATCACAACGACTCGATCGCAAAGGTCGGAGACGATGCCGAAGTTGTGCGTCACCATCATCACTCCCACGCCCAGGTCTTTCTGGAGGTCGCGGATGAGATCCAACACGTCGGCCTGAACAGTCACGTCCAACGCCGTGGTCGGCTCATCGGCGATGATCAGGTCCGGCTCGCAGCTGATAGCGCCGGCGATGAGCACCCGCTGAGCCATACCGCCAGACACCTCGTGCGGATAGGCTTTGAACGTGCGCTGAGGGTTGTCGATTCCTACCGAGGCAAGGAGTTTCAGCGCGCGGCCCTTGGCCTCCTCTTTACTGATGCCAAGCACCTTCACCATCGGCCGTACCAGTTGGTAACCGATAGTGAACGCCGGATCCAGGTTGCTCATCGGCTCCTGCGGGATGTAGGAGATCCGCTTGCCGCGGAGCGGTCCGACCTTGGATTGGTCCACCCGGTCCTCACCAGGCGCGACGGTGTAGTTGCCGTCGAACTGGATGCTGCCGGCCATGATGTGGGCGTTGTCGGGCAGCAACCCCAGGATGGAGAAGGCGGTCTGTGACTTACCCGACCCAGACTCCCCGACGATGCCAAGGATCTCACCGCGGTCCACGTGGAAGGTCACGTCGTCGACGACCTTCTTCATCGAACCGTCGGCCTGTGGGTAGCCCAGGGCCAGGTGAGTGACCTTGAGCAGGTGGTGCTCCGTCCCGGCCTCCACCGCAGCCGCGCTATTCCGAGCCGCACGCCGGGCACTCTCCTCGGCCTGCGCCAGCTGCTTGCGCTGCTTGTGCTTCGGGGCGTCTTCGAGAGCATCACGGACGGCATTGCCCAGCAGTACCAACCCGCCAATGGTCAGCCCGATCGCCAAAGCAGGCCAAAACACCAGCATCGGAGCGAGGTAGACGTTGCGGAAACCCTCGCTCAGCATCACACCCCAGGTGGCGACCGTTGGATCACCCAGGCCCAGGAACTCCAGGCCGGACTGGATGGCAATAGCAACCCCACACACCAGGGCGGTCTGAATGATGATCGGCGCGCGCACCACCGAAAATATGTGCCGCGCGATGATCCTCGCATCGCTAAGCCCCGCCACCCGGGCAGCGTCCACGTAGAGCTCGTTGCGCACCGACTGGACGGCGGTTCGGGTCAGCCGGAAATAGCCCGGGCTGATCAGGATTCCGAATGCGATCATCGAAATCCAGACCGACGGCCCAAAAGCGGCACGAACGGTCAGCAAGACGATGATGCCGGGCAGCGCCATCAGCACGTTCACCAACCAGCCGGCGACGTTGTCAAACGGCCCCCCGTAGTAGCCGGCGATAAGCCCGGCCGGCAGCCCGATGCAGATGGCAACTGCGGCGCACAGCACCGCGGACAACAGTGTGATACGAGCGCCGAAGACCAGCCGGCTCCAAGTGTCGCGGCCGACGCTGTCGGTGCCGAGATAGTTGACCGAGTCCGGTGGCGCCAGGGTCTTGCCGATGTTGGCGTAGTTGACGTCGAACGGAGCCAGCACGTCGGCAAGGATGGCCACCAGCACCATCACGGTCAGAATCACGATAGCGACGAGGCCCATCGGATTCGTGAGGATTCGTTTGACCAAATGAGCCCGGACGACGGTTCCGACCTGGCCTTCAACTTGAGTTTCTACTGCTGCCACGTCGGTCATGAGACGCGCACCTTTGGATTGAGCCAACCATTCATCAGGTCGACAAGGAGGTTGACGATGATGACGATCACCACGGTGTACAGCACGACCCCCATCACCACCGGCAGATCACCCAATGTGGTAGAGGACACGGCTAGTTGTCCCATGCCCGGCAAGGCGAAGATCTGCTCGAGGATCACCACACCCCCGAGCATGCCGATGAACTGCAGGCTGAGCACCGTGAGGCCCGCCGGAGCGGCACTGCGGAGCACGTGCTTGAACAAGATCTCGCGTTCACTGAGGCCTCGGCTCCGCAGCGTACGCACGTAGTCACGTTCCAGCTGCTTGATGACCGCGCTGCGAATCTGTGAGGCGCTGCTGGTGACCCCGCCCAAGACCAGTGCGATCGCCGCGAGGGTGAGAGATGAGGTCCAAGCCGATACGCCAGCCCCGGGTGCAATCGTGCTGGTGGCTGGGAACAGCCCCATCTGGATGGCTAACACGGTGACCAAGATGATGGCCAGCACAAAGCTTGGAATGGCGTCGGCGATGACGGCCCCGACCTGCACGACCCGGTCGATCCAGCCCCGTTTCACGGCCGCGGCCATGCCGAGGATGGTGCCGAAGATGGCGATCAGGAGGATCGACACGATGACCAGGGCCAACGTCACGGGAAGCCGGTTGGCGATCGCTTGGACCACTGGCTCGCGGTTGAACCAGGACTGGCCGAGATCGCCGGTGATCGCATTTCCCGCCCACTCGAGGAACCTCGGAATAAGCGGCTGGTCAAGACCCAGCTCGGCCTCTTTTGCCGCCACGGCCTCCTCCGTGGCGAACTCGCCCAGAATGTTGCGGGCAATGTTTGCGCTGGAAAAAAACAGCAGGACGTAGGTTAGGAAGGCGACGGCGACCAGGACGACAATACCGGCGCCGATGCGTTTGAGAACAAACGAAAGCATGATCACTCGCTCCAGTGCGAATGGCGGAGGGCGAAGGTGTCAGCTGGGAAGCGGATGTGCTCCGCTTCCCAGCGACGGGACCCGTTAGCTGACGGGTGTGTAGTTGTAGATGGACGGAACGGCCTGCTGGGTCTGCGGCACCACAGTGACCTTCTTGGGGTTGGTGTAGTAGTTCTGGTCCAACCGATACAGCGGTGCGAACCAGGCCTGCTCGGTGACGTAGCGGTTCACGTCCTTGGCCAGCTCCGCGCTCTGGTCGCCGCCGGTCTGCACGGCATCGATCATCTTCTGCAGCTCCGGCGTACTGCTGTCGAACGGGTTGTACAGCGCGTTGGTGGAGATCATCTGATTGATGGCGACCCAGGGCTCGCCCTGGAAAAGGTTGAAGGCCGCCACGGCGTACTTGCCGGCCGCCATGTCGGTCACGTAGTTGGCCGGAGGAATCGACTCAGTTTGCAGCTCGATGCCGATATCGCTCAACTGCTGCTTCATCACGGCGTAAATCGGGTCGAAGCCCGCGATGGTCGGCGCCTTGATGGTCAGCCCATCAGCGTGCCCGGCATCGGCGAGCAGCTGCTTAGCCTTCGCCGGGTCATAGGGATAGAGGCTGTCCAGCTCCTCGACGTAGGAGCCGCTTTCCGGGCCGAAGACCTGGTTGGTCACCGTGCCCCGACCCAGCTGCTGCTGCTCCAGGATGGTCTTCCGGTCGAAGGCATGGTTGATGGCCTGTCGAACCCGGACGTCCTTGAGGGCCGGATTGATCTTGCCGTCACGGTCGTAGAGGAGCAGTCCCTGCCAGTCGACCTGGCTGGCGTTGAGCTTCATGCTGGCGCCCTCGGCCTGCTTGCCGGTCTTCGGGTCCAGCAAGGTCGCATCAACCTGGCCCGACACCAGCGCGTTGACCCGGGCCGTGAGGTCGAGCAGCACCTTCATAGTGATCGTGTCAAACTTCTGGAGCTCAGGGTTCCAGTAACCGTCTCGCTTCTTGAACACATACTGCGAGCCGACCACCGTCGCAGCCGGATCGATCACATACGGACCGCTGCCCACCGGCGTCCGGTCAATATCAGGGCCCGCCAGGGCCTTCGGGCTGCCCATAAAGCCGGCGGCCTGGCTCAAGTAGTACTCCATCGCCGGATCCTGCTCGGACAGGTTGATCGTGACGGTGTCGTCGTCGACAACGGTCACGTCCTTCACGGCAGCCAACTGGGCCTGCTGCGAGCCGTTGTCGGCCTTGAAGTGCTCGACGTTCGCCTTGACCGCCTCGGCGTTGAACTTCTCGCCGTCGCTGAAGGTCACATCGGTACGAAGATCGAGGGTGAGGGCGGTCCGCTTCGCGTCGTAGCTCCACTTGGTGGCCAGCATCGGGGTGAGCGTGCCGTCGGGCTCCCGCTTCAGCAGCGTGTCGTAAGTCACCTGGAAGAAGGGCAGGGAGTGGCCAACGTGAGCCTGACCAGGATCGAGCGACTGCGGCTCATTCACGGTGCCCAGTACCAGCGCAGCGCCACCACTGCTCCCAGCTTGGCCTCCCGCGCCACCACCGCCACCACCTCCACAGCCAGCCAGCATGAGCGCCGCTGTCGCGACGGCCGCGGTGCCTACGGCCCTCCAACCTGCCTTCATCGTCACTCCTTGTTTGCGCTCTGCGCGGTTGTTTGGGCTCCTGCGACGTTGATGCGAGGTGAAGTACGCGAGGTTCGCGAACCCCTCTCTCGGCCACCGGACGCCCGAGAATCTGCCAGCAGCCGACATCGGTCAACCGGATCAGTGGCAACGTACTGACTGAGTATCCAGTAAGTCAACGGCGGTCGCGTAACAGTGCTACTGCAGGATCAGGTCAGCGGTGTTGCGGTCGTAAGCCATCAGCAAGTCCAACGCCGGTCTGAGCAGGTACTGCAGCTGCAGGCCATCGCACAACGCGATGACCTTGACTGCCGCATCAGCCGGATCGACGGTCCTTGGCGTCCTACCAGACTCGATGTCGGCCGCGAACCCCGCGCACAGATGATCATGGAGTGCCTGGTAGCGGTGAAGGAAGTAGTTGTGCGCTGGATGGTCCGGATCAGTTGCCTCAGCCGCTAGGGTGACGAACAGTCGCATCATGCCCGGCCTGGCCAGTCCCGCCTCGAGGTGGAAACGCATCATCGCCACCACGCCACGGTCTCGTTGGATCTCCTCCGACCGCGACAAGCGGAGCTCTGAACGACGGTCCAGCGTCGCCATCAACAGCTGCTCTTTCGTAGGAAAGTGGTACAGCACCCCTTGCACCGTCAATCCGACCCCAGCAGCCACCTCGCGTACCGACCCCTGTCGGAAACCGAGCCGACCGAAGACCTCGATGGCGGCATCGATGATCTCCTCCCGCCGTACCGTGGCGATGCTGCGCCCGAACCGAACTCCGCCGACAGTCATCAGGTAAGGATGTCAGGTCCTTGCAACTCACTGAATCACGCCGGCGTCTGCAGGTGGAAACAACATGGTGTCTCCCATGCCGCCCTCGATCGCGTGCAGATCGAACGACACGGTCTGGCCGGAGACGTTCAGCTGCCAGCTGCCTGCGCCGCTGGCACCAATCCATCGACCGCCAGCCTGGCGGCGAAGCGGACCCTTCTGCGCCGAATCGCCGTAGGAGTCGTCGAAGCCAACCATCGCCGTCGCTGTCGAACCGGCGCGTTCCTCGAGCACCTGGTCATCGGCGGTCAACACGGTGACATGCACACCGGGCTGGCCGGTCACCGGGTCTGAGACGAAGTCGGGGCGGACCACGGCCTGGCGGTGCCGCACCTCGACCCCGTCGACGACGGCGACGGCGTCACCCAGCACAGCGCTGAGTCCTTCGGCAACGCTGACCTGGTAGGGCGGGTTCACCTGCGCCGAACCCCCACCCATGTCGGTCGTTTCGATGGCGTGACGACCGATCAACGCGACACGACTGTCCCGTGGGGATGGAAGCAGGTCACCGCGATTGGTCAGTACGGTCATGCCGGATGCTGCGAGCCGTCGCAGCTGCTCCTTGCGCTGAGGGCTGTCCGGTGCGGGAAGATCTGCCGGATAGGTTCGGGTGGTGCCGAGGGCGCCGGTGCGGTCGGCCAGCCGCAGCAGCCGTCTCAGGTGGTCATCGATCACAACCTCGTCGACCTCGCCTGACTCGACCGCGTCGACCACTCCGTCGACCCACCACTGAGCAGGTCCGGGCATCACCAGGTCGAGGCCTCCGTTGGCGGAGGCGGCCGCGGACTTGGTGGCGAACCAGTCGGACATGATGAGTCCGTCGTGGTCCCACTCGCCCTTGACGATCTCGTTGTTCACGTGGTGCTGCTCGGTTGCGGTGATCCCGTTGATGTCGTTGTAGGCGGCCATGATCGACCAGGCGTTGAACTCCTCGACGGCGATCTCGAACGGCAGTAGGTACAGCTCGCGTAAAGTCGCCTCGTCGAGGATGCTGTTGACCGTGTTCCGCTCGGTCTCGGATTCGTTGGCGATCAGGTGCTTCAGGCAGGCACCGACTCCGCAGTCCTGCAGCCCCCGGACGTAGGCTGCCGCGAGCTTGCCGGACAGCAGTGGGTCTTCTGAGTAGGCCGGCGTTGGTGGCCGCCGATGACAGGCGGTCTCCCCGAGGCGCTCCAGCTGATCCGGGCGGCCAGCCGGTAGGTCGAGCAGGCCGGTGAGCTCGCCAGGGGCAGGCGGCCCTCGACGGAGGGTTCAACCTGGTCAGCGGAGGTTTGCCCTCAGGGCACGCGTGCTCTGTTCGCCCTCATAATCCCTCGGTCGCGGGCCGTGTGCCGAGTGAATCATCCAGGCGGCTGGTCGTCCTGTCCGGCGATCGCCGTCGACCTGTGCTGAGCCCTCGGTCGGTCCACCACGCGGCGCTCTCAGATCAGCGACGTTGCGGTTCGATGCCGGGCCGGCCGCTACTCTGCCCGTATGCAGGCGGCGGTCCAGACCAGATACGGCCCACCGGACGTGGTTCGGATCGCTGAGGTGGAGAAGCCGACCATCGGGGACAACGAGGTGCTCGTCCAGGTTCATGCCACGACGGTGAATCGGACGGACTGCGCGTGCCGGGCTGCCAAGCCCTTCTTCATGAGATTATTCACCGGGCTCATCAGCCCACGGGCGACTGTCCTGGGGAATGAGTATGCCGGGGTGGTCGAGGCGGTCGGCAGTGGCGTCACAGCGTTTTCGGTCGGCGACAAGGTGTTCGGATACAACGAGGGCCCGTTCGGTGCTCATGCCCAGTACCTGGCGATTCCGCAGGACGGTTCGATCACGACGATGTCGGCGAATCTGACCTACGTGGAGGCCGCCCCCAGCACCGAGGGCTCGCACTATGCCCTCGCACCCATCAGAGGGGCGAAGATCACCAGCGGGCAGGACGTCCTCGTCTATGGCGCAACCGGAGCCATCGGCTCGGCGGCGGTCCAACTCTTGAAGAGTCTCGGTGTCAACGTGACGGCCGTCTGCGCCACGGACCACATGAACCTGGTCAGGGGCCTGGGCGCTGACCGGGTCATCGACTACACCACCGAGGACTTCACCAACGACGATCAGACCTACGACGTGGTCCTGGACTCGGTCGGCAAGAGCTCCTTCAGCCAGTGCAGGCCGCTCCTGAAACCGGCGGGAATCTACATCTCGTCCGAGCTCGGTCCTCATGCCCAAAATCCGTTCCTGGCGCTGATCGCTCCGCTCCAGCGGGGCAAAAGGGTCATGTTCCCCATTCCGAAGCATGACCAGGAGATGATGAGGTACTTCAGGGAACTGATCGAGTCCGGACAGTTCAAACCGGTGATCGACAGGACATATCGGTTGGACCAGATCGTCGAGGCCTACCGGTACGTCGAAACAGGGCAGAAGATCGGCAATGTCGTCATCACCGTCGATCATCCCGACTAGCGCTTGCCGTTGGGGGCATAAGCCGTGACCAGGCGGGCCACGGGGCGGGTGTGAAGGCGGTCGTCTACGACCGGTACGGGTCGCCCGATGTGCTGCGGGTCGAGGAGGTCCCGGTGCCCTCACCGGCCGCCGGTCAGGTGCGGGTGAAGATCGCCGCGACCTCGGTCAATCTCAGCGACTGGGAGTGCCTACGCGGATCGCCCGCGTACGCGCGGATCGACGGGCTGCGGTTCCCGGCTTGCCGGACGCTCGGTTCGGACATCGCCGGCCTGGTCGACGACGTCGGAGAAGGGGTGACCCAGTTCCGACCCGGAGACGAGGTGTATGGCGACAACCTCAGGCTGAAGGGGGGCTTCGCGGAATACACCCTCGCGCCGGAATCCGCACTCGCCCACAAGCCGGACCAGCTCACCTTCGTTGAGGCGTCGACCATCCCGCAAGCGGGCGCGATCGCCCTGCAGGGCACGCAGAGGGCCGGGACGGGTCGCCGGGTGCTGATCAACGGCGCTGGCGGAGGGTCAGGATCATTCGCGATCCAGCTCGCGAAGCGGCTGGGTGCTCACGTCACCGGTGTCGACAACGCCTCCAAGCTGGACTTCATGCAGTCGGTCGGCGCGGATCGCGTGATCGACTATCGCCGAGACGACTTCACCCGGACCTCCCAGCCGTACGACCTGATCCTGGACCTGGCCGCGCACCGGTCCGTGTTTGCCTACCGGCGTGCGCTGGCACCCGGCGGCACGTATCGGTGCGTGGGTGGGTCGGTGTCCACGCTGCTGCGCCTGCTTACCGTCGGCCGACTGGTTGGACGGCTCACCGGCCGCGCAATCGGAATCCTTCCTGTCGAAGAGGGGCCGGCCCACTTCGAGCCGCTTGCCGCCCTTTGCGCTACCAGGGAGGTCAGGATCCACATCCACCGCACGTTCGCGCTCGACGAGGTTGCCGCCGCGCTTGCTGAAGTCGGTGAGGGACGCGCCTCCGGCAAAGTGGTAGTCGTCCTCTCCTGACCCACTCTGAACCCGTCCGGGCCCGCAGGTCCGCGCATCAGCATGAGCGCGCTGACCGAAGCATGTCCGGAAGGTGATGGTCGCACAAAGGCCCGCGACCTCCCATCCCCGCGGACCGGCATGTAAAGCCCGTGGGACGGAGGCGTGTTGTCGTGGTGCCGTCGATGCTTCCCTGTGTGTCAAGGGCCGGTTCCTCCAGGCTAGGCAAGCGGTTGAACCAGACCACTGTCAGGCTTCCGTTCATGATCATGGACGCGGCTTACGTCTGAGACGTAGGCTCGCGACAGCCGCATCAGTGAGGTGTCCATGTCGTCTGAAGGCGAGCGGGTGCCGCGGGTTCCTCCGCGCTGGTTCGTCCGTCTTGCCTGGTACGCGCACCGTGCCTTGTACCGCGTCACCGGTGGTCGAGTCGGACTATGGCGGGCGAGGTCCAACCGCTGGGGCACCCTGCGCCTCACGACGACTGGGCGGCGCACCAACCAGGAGCGCAGCGTGATCCTCGGCTATCTCGAAGACGGCCCGAATCTGGTCACCATGGCGATGAACGGTTGGGCCGACGGCGAGCCGGCTTGGTGGCTTAACCTGCAAGCGCATCCGAACGCCCGAGTCGCCCTCGCCGACGGGTCACGTTCAGTCAAAGCACGCGCAGCAGCTGGAGCGGAGCGGTCCCGCCTGTGGGCCAAGTGGCGTGAAGTCGAGCCGACTGTAGATGGCTACGCGGCTCTACGCTCGTCTGAGACCGCAGTGGTGATCCTAGAGCCACGGGCCGATCCGGGCCGTTGAGGCCGAGCCGAACGCCCGCGGACACAGTTCCCGGCGTGTGCGGCGCCAGCGGGCCTCCTCCCGTCAAGGTTGCAGGCTCAGACCCTTGGAATCTTGGCATGCGCATTCTTCGTCCCTGACGTGGCCCGCATGTTTAGGCCAAAGAGTCGGCGCCGCGCAGCTCCGTCAGGAACCGGGTGACCTGCGTGGCTGCTACCGAGCCGCTGGTTGCTGATTGATTCATCACTTCTGACACAGACTACTGATATCCTGACCGCCATGACTGAGACCGCCGCCGTGAACCGCCTCGACCGACGAAAGGTCCGCACCCGTGCGGCCCTGGTGGCTGCGGCGCGTGAGCTGCTCGCGTCACGGGACCCGGCTGAGGTGAGCATCCAGGAGATCACCGACACGGCCGACGTCGGTTTCGGGTCGTTCTACAACCACTTCGAGAGCAAGGTGGAGCTGTTCGACGCGGCGATCGAGGAGGTGTTCGAGGAGCAGGGTGCGCTGTTCGACGCCCTCACCGCCGAGATGGAGGACCCGGCGGAGGTATTCGCCAGCTCGGTGCGGATGACCGTGCGGATGACTAAGACGCACCCGCAGGTCACAAAGATCTTCCAGCGGACTGGACTGCGCTACCTCGACGCGTCGAGTGGCCTGGCCCCGCGTGCCTTGCGCGATCTGCGCCGGGGCAAGGAAAGCGGCCGGTTCGACATCGATGATCCGATGGTTGCGCTGGCCTGCGCTGGCGGTTCCCTGGTTGGCGTGCTGGCCCTCACCGCCACCAATCCCGATCCGGACGCGATCGACGCCTCCGCCGATGAGCTTGCGGTCAATCTGCTCCAGATGTTTGGCCTGCCGCGCGACGAGGCCCGCGAGATCGCCGGTCGGCCGCTGCCCGAGGCGTAGCGATTCAACACGTCGCAGTTCGCGACGTGTCGCTGGCGGGGAGCGCTTCGACCCGGTCACGTGGCGAGTTGCGACGTGACCGCCCTTGCCGGCTCGTCCGACGAGTTGTCATGAATCATCAGTTGTGATGGTGGCTTGACTTACTCTGCGATTTCTTGGATACTTTCATCAGAACTGGTGAAAGGATCAATGATGAGTGACGAGAAGACTGCGCACGAGGACCTGCACAGCGAGCAGGGCGCCGAGCGCGGCGACCGTCCGGGCCGGGCGAAGAACCCGGTGATCAAGGTTGAGGACCTGGCGTGGCTGGAGTTCGAGAAGCCGGACCTGGACGGGGCGGAGCGGTTCGCGCACGACTTCGGGTTTGTCACTGCCGCGCGCACGGCCGACACCTTGTACCTGCGCGGCGCCCGGGTGGGCACGGCGGCGTGGTGATCCGTAAGGGCGCCAGGTCGCGGTTCGTGGCCCCGGCGTTCACGGCGTCCGACCGCGCCGACGTGAAGAAGCTGGCGACGGCGAACAACGCCTCGGTGCGTGAGCTGCGCGGCCCCGGTGGGGGCGTCGGCGTGGACCTGCTTGATCCGTCCGGGATTCCGCTGCGGGTGGTGGCCGGCGTCGAGGAGCTGCCGGAGCTGCCTCGGCAGCGGCCGCTGGTGTTCAACTGTCGGTGGGCAGGTGAACCGGACGAACGCGACGCAGCGGCCGCCGCGGGAGCCGGCCCGGGTCGAGCGGCTGGGGCACGTGGTGCTGGAGACGGCGTCCTTCCAGCGCGCCCTGGATTGGTACCTGGACAACCTCGGCCTGATCGTCAGCGACTTCCTGTACTGGCCGGGTCAGCGCGACCGCGGCCCGACGATGGCGTTCATCCGCTGCGACCGGGGCGCGACCGCGGCCGATCACCACACGCTCGCGATGGTGCTGGGTCCTGGTCGCCGCTACGTGCACTCGGCCTACGAGGTGGCCGACCTGGATGCGCTGGCGGCGGGCAACGAGTACCTGCGGGAGCACCGCTACAACCATTCGTGGGGTATCGGGCGGCACATCGAGGGCAGCCAGATCTTCGACTACTGGCGCGACCCGGACGGGTTCCTGGTGGAGCACTTCGCCGACGGCGACAGGTTCGACAACACCGTCGAGACCGGGTGGGCGCAGATGTCGGCCAGCCACCTCAACCAGTGGGGCCGGCCGGCGACCAAGGACTTCCTGTCCGGCAGCACCCCGCCGCTGCAGACGATCCGTCACCTGGTGTCGGCGCTGGCCGACCCGACCAACGAGTTCGACCTCAACCGCGTCTACGGCCTGCTGAAGGTGGCCACGTCATGAGCATCAACCTGATCCGTTACGCCGCCGGCGCCGGCCCCGCCTGGGGCGTCGTCGGCCCCGGCGGGATCGTGCCGCTGCCCGGCGAGTACACCACCACGGCCGACGTCCTCGGCGAGGGGGCCAAGCTGGCGCGGAGCCTGGTGGCCGACGCGGACGCCGAGGCCCTCGACCCGGCGGCCGTGAAGGTGCTGCACCCGGTGCCCGAGGCCCGGGTGTACTGCCAGGGCGCCAACTACCGGTCGCACATGGTCGAGTCCGGGATGGACCCGGACCGGGCGTTCAACATGCTGTTCACCAAGTCGACCGCGTCGCTGACCGGCCCGGACGACGACATCGTCACCCCGCCGCACGTGAGACTGCTGGACTACGAGGTCGAGCTCGGCATCGTGATCGGCAAGCCGATCACCGGCCCGGTCACCGTCACCGACGCCGACCTCGCCGACCACGTCGGGGCGTTCGTCCTGGCCAACGACGTCAGCGCGCGCGACGTCCAGCTACCCCAGGGGCAGTGGTACAAGGGCAAGAGCTACCGCACCTTCTGCCCGGTCGGCCCGTACCTGTGCATCCCCGACCCCGCTGAGGTGTCCCGCTGGCGGGAGCTGCGGCTCACCCTGTCGGTCAACGGCGAGCCGCGGCAGGACGCGCTCGCCGACGACATGGTCTTCCAGCCCGCCGCGACGCTGACCGAGTTCTCCCAGCTGGAGCACTTCCAGGTCGGTGACCTGCTGCTCACCGGCACCCCCGGCGGCGTCGCCCTGCGGCCGCCCAAGGCCGTCGCGCAACGCATCGTCGGCCTGCTAC
This sequence comes from uncultured Actinomycetota bacterium, assembly GCA_963711015.1. GTDB lineage: Bacteria > Actinomycetota > Actinomycetes > Propionibacteriales > Propionibacteriaceae > Microlunatus. The sequence continues at coordinate 21,701 of CAVQCQ010000023.1, read as the reverse complement.
CCGAGGCGAAGAAGTGGCAGCTGTTCGTCCGCGGCCAGGCCAAGAGCAGCGCCTACCTCAAGCCCGGCGACCGGGTCACTGCGTCCATCCGCACCGCCGACGGCGCGCTGGACCTCGGCACCCAGCACAACACAGTCAGATGATCACCATGGAACAAGAGCACATCCCGGTCGTCGTGATCGGCGCCGGCCCCACCGGCGGCAGCACCGCCATCATGCTCGGCCAGCGCGGCATCCCCTGTCTGGTGCTGGACCGCTGGGCCGAGATCTACCCGCTGCCCCGCGCGGTGCACTTCGACGACGAGGTGTACCGCATCTTCGCCGACATGGGCCTCGCCGACGAGGTGGCCCAGATCTCCCGGCCGATTATCGGCATGCGGCTCACCGACCCCGAACACGGGGTGCTGGCCGAGTTGAACCGCGAAGCCACCCACCACGGCTATCCCCAGTCCAACATGTTCGACCAGCCCGAGCTGGAGCGGGTGCTGCGCACCGCGCTGAGCAGGTACCCGTCGGTCGAGTTGCGCGCCGGGGTCGACGTGGCCGAGATCGCCGAGGTGGCCGGCGGGCCCGGCCCGGTGCGGGTCCGCTACCGCGCCGCCGACCCGGTCACCGGCGCCGGTACCGGCCCGGTGCGGGAGGTGTGGGCCGACTACGTGCTCGGCGCCGACGGGGCGAACAGCCGCACCCGCGCGGCCGTGGGCGCGACCATGGAGGATCTCCGCTTCCAGCAGCAGTGGCTGGTCGTCGACGTGGAGAGCCCGGAGCCGTTCGCCGTGTACGACGGGGCGCAGCAGGTCTGCGACCCCGACCGGGCCGCCACGTTCATGCCGGTGGTGCCCGGCCGGTACCGCTGGGAGTTCCGGCTGCGCCCCGGTGAGCGGCCCGAGGACTTCGACCACGCCAAGGTGCTCGAGCTGATCCGGCCGTGGCTGTCCGGGGTGGACATCGACAAGCTGACCTTCCTGCGGCAGGCCACCTACACCTTCCGGGGCGTCGTGGCCGACCGCTGGCGCAACGGCCGGGTGTTTCTGCTCGGCGACGCCGCCCACCTGACCCCGCCGTTCATCGGACAGGGCATGTGCGCCGGCATCCGCGACGCGGCCAACCTCGCCTGGAAGCTCGCCCTCGTCGTACAGGGCGACGCGGACGATCGGCTCCTGGACACCTACGAGGCCGAGCGCCGCCCGTACGCCCGGCGGGTGGTCCAGCTCGCCATCGTCATCGGCTGGCTGATGACCGGCGGCACCGCCCGCACGGCCGCGATCCGTCGGGCGGCCCTGCGCCAGGCCACTCGCATCCCCGGCAGCGCGACGCGCACGATGGACACCATGTGGCCTGCCTTCTGCGAGGGTCCACTCGTGCAGCCCCGCAGGCGGGATCGCATCGTCGGCCGCCTGTGCCCGCAGCCACGGGTCGGCGGGGCGTTGCTCGACGACCTGATCGGCAAGGGCTTCGCCATCGTGTACCGCGGCCCGGACCGGATCGCCGCCTACGACCCGCCGACCCGGGAGTTCTTCGACCGGCTCGGCACCACCGTGGTCCGCGTCGACGACCTCCCCGACGGCGGCGCACTCGCCCGCCTGCTGGACAGCGCCCGGGCCGACGCCCTGCTGCTGCGCCCGGACCGCATCGTCGCCGCCGCCGGCGACACCCCCGACCTGCGCGCCTGGCGGCGCCAGCTGCGCGCCGCCGGCATCAACCCGGCCGAAACCCCGCAAGATATGAGGCACCAGTGATGACCGAGGACCTACTGTGGCCGGACTACGCCACGCCCGACGACCTGGCCGCAATCGAGGCCGTACCGCTGGAGAAACGCGGCCTGCCCGAATCGACCTATGCGCTGCTCGCCAGGGCGGCGACCCGGTGGCCGAACCGCACCGCGATCAGCGTGCTGCCGGACGCCGCCCGCTGGCGGGAACCGGAGCAGCACACCTTCGCCCAGCTCCTGGCCGACGTCCACCACTACGCGAACCTTTTCCACCAGCTCGGGATCCGGCGGGGAGACGCGGTTGCCCTGATGGCCCCCAACTGCGCCGAGCTGATCACCGCGACACTCGCTGCCGAGCTCGCCGGAATCGCCGCCCCCCTCGGCAGTGGCCTATCGCGGCCACACCTCGCCGAACTCCTCCGCCGCTCCGGTGCCCGCGTGCTGGTCACCGCCGGGCCCGACCTCGCGCCGGACACCTGGACCACTGGGCTGGCGCTCGCCGGCGAGGGCCTGCTCGACACGATCCTCGTGCTCCGGCCCACCGCCGCGGCGGTCGAACCCGATCGATGGGAGAGCGGCTCATGGTCCAAGATCCACGCCGATTGATCATCTCCCATGATCATAATGCAGAGAGCATTCGAGTATCATTAGCTGGGAGCAATCAAACTTTCACTCCAGAGCCTTTTCACTTTGTATCTCCGATAAGTTTTTCCGACCTAGAAGAGCTGCGCTGGTACCTCGAGGACTACCTACTTGCCCCCTATGCTGTGTATGAGCACCGCGGACAGGCTGTGCAAAACCGCCTTTCCGAGTGGGGTAACCTCCTGTTCGAAAGTGTGTTCAGGGCAGGCAGCCCGGGGCGTGATGCCTATCTGCAGGCTCGCAACAATGATACCGAGTTAACGCTGGTCTCGAACTCGCCTGAGTTTCTGAGCCTGCCCTGGGAGCTACTGCAGGATCCAACCCGCTACACACCCCTAGCTCTTGCTCTAGCAGCGATCAACCGCTCCTTGAGCATGACCGACTCCACCGTGCCGGTCCTGCAGGGCGAAACGCTCCGTGTCCTGCTAGTGATCGCCCGCCCGGGGGGGCTCCATGACATAGGCTACCAATTGGTTGCTCGGCCCCTTGTGAGTCTGGCTCGTCGGCTATAGGCGGCCAGGTAGACCTAACTGTATTGCGCCCACCGACCCTCGATGCATTCCAGCGTGAACTCGCCGCAGCCACTGAGGAGGGCAAGTCCTATCACATCGTCCACTTCGATGGCCACGGAACCTTCGACACGGAAGGAGGAGCAACTAGGCAAACCTCTTTTGACGGCACCAACAGTCGAAGGCCCTACCTCATTTTTGAGGCTGAGCATGGTGGCAATCACTTGGTCTCCGCTGACCAGTTCGCCCATATATTGGGCCGAGCACAGGTCCCGCTAGTTGTGCTTAATGCTGATCGCTCCGGCATGGGTGGGGAGGCTTCGATCGCCGCTCGTCTCCTCAAGGAGGGCGCGGCCTCGGTCGTGGCCATGGGCTACTCGGTCTACGCGGTGGCGGCGGCCGAGTTCATGGCGGCATTCTACGAGGCGTTGTTCGAGCGGCAAGGCGGTAGCGGCGGCGGTGACATGCCGGGCCGCAGACGCCTCGCCCGCCGATAACCGAACACTCAAGCCCGAAGGGGCCGCTGCCGCTCAAGGACTGGATGGTGCCGGTGCACTACCTGCGCAGCAGCGTCCGCTTCCCAAATCTAAGGCGGACTCGTCCATCAAGATCCCTCGATGCCCTCCTCAATGAGATCGAGTTGATCTGGACCGCTGGCGCCATCTGGACGTTTCGTCGGACGGGATGCCGCTTTCTACACTTTGGAACTGGCTGTCGGATTGCAACACGTGGTCTTGGTGCATGGGCCAGCCTGGCATCGGCAAAACTGAACTGGCTAAGGCCTTTGGGCGCTGGTTACAGGTGAGGGTGTGGAGAACCCAGACTGGGTGTTCTTCCATTCCTTCGGAGGCTGGAACTTGCTCCACTAGAGCTTGACAGAGCGATAACTGCGATTGGGTTGCAATTATTTGGCCCGGACTTCATCGGCCTGAACCACAGATGCGGAGCAGCGACAGGAATTGGTCCTCATGCTGCTGCGCGAGCGCCAAATGCTACTGATTTGGGACGGCTTCGAGGCCGTGCGTGAGTTGCCGGACCCAACCGGGGCGACGCCGCCCCTGGATATCGCCGAGCAAACTAAGATGCGTGAGTTCCTGGCCGAAGGCGGCCCGAGAGGGACGGAGCGGTGTGGTTATCACCAGCCGAACACCTGAAGAATGGCTCGGCCCCATCCGGCGTATCAAGTTGGGTGGACTGACCCCCAGCGAAGCGTTTGAGATGGCCGAGCAGATTTCGCGAGCCTACCCGATTGCTCGGGGACGGCGCGCGGAACGGGCCTTCGCGGACCTGCTTACGTGGATTGACGGCCATCCGCTCAGTCTGCGGCTGCTGCTACCGCAGTTGGAAAGGATGTCTGCAAATGCTCTAGTTGCAGCGCTCCGAGGTAGAGCGGCGGCGCTGCCCACCGAACCAGAGCGAGAATTTGACATCGGCCAACTAGCCACACTCAGCGCCGGTCTGAAATACTCCTTCGAATGTCTTGATATGGAAATGCGCGAGCACTTACCTGTGCTGGCGCTGTTAGAGGGGGTGGCCGACGAACAGTTGCTCGCCGCTTTTTCCGAGGAAAGCAACTAGACCGGCACGGTTCGCTAGGGTCACGGCAGAAGAGTGGGCAGCAATACTCCGACGGTTAAGCGATGTCGGTATTCTGACCGAACTCGGGCGCGGTATCTACACGATGCACCCAGTGGTACCAGCCTACCTTATGGACGAATGGCGAAAAGTTGCAGGGGACGAGTTCGAGAGCGAGCGCGCCTCAGCCGAGCGCACATTACTGAAGATCTTATTCCCGCTTTGGGTATCGGTTGAATGAGCAAATCCAAGGGGGAGCGGCAGAGGAGGCATTCGAACTCATTGACCGACATAGGCGCAAAATGGAGCAACTGCTCGGGCTAGCAATAGAGCTAAGACAATACGACCAAGTTCATAACATCTTGCAGCCTCTTACCGTTTTCTGGAATGCACGGGGGTTAGGACACGATGCACAGGGTTGGGTAGACCGTATACGTCTTGTATTGGAGGACAAGCAGGGCACGCCACCTAATTTAGAAACTACAGCCGGGACGTTGTGGCTATTCGCTGTCGGCAGTGAGGCTCATCAGGCAATTACTACCGGAGATCTCGACGCCGCCTATACGACCTACAATGCTTTGCGGCGCCAACTTGAGGCGTCGAGCGGAGCACAACCAGAACCACGTCTAGCGTTGACGTACCATCGGCTTGGCTGGATAGCAGAACGCAAGGGTGATCTCGATGCAGCTGATAATTGGCTCCGCCGATCTCTTGCTATTCTACATGCTCTTGGGGACCAGTCCGGAATAGCAGACTTTTACTTTGAGTTGGGCGTAGTGGCGCAGCACCGCGGCGATCTTAGCGCAGCTGAGACTTTGCTCGGCAAGGCCTTGCAATCCGAGAGGCACTTGGTGACCGGCCAGGCCTTGCTGCAAACTACCACCAGCTCGGCGTAGGCGCAGCACCGCGGCGATCTTAGCGCAGCTGAGACTTTGCTCGGCAAGGCTCTTGCAATCCGAGAGGCACTTGGTGACCGGCCAGGCCTTGCTGCAAACTACCACCAGCTCGGCGTGATTACATCATTGTACGAACTGTGCCGTTGCCGAAGGGTGGTATCATAAGGCTCTTCAACTCGTAGATCTGCTAGGAACCGGCCAATTCAGGCTGTTACATACCATCAACTCGGAAACCTTGCACAGACAAGGCACGATTTTGAGGCAGCCGAAGCTTGGTATAGCAAGTCGCTCGAGATCAAGGAGACGCTTGGGGACCGTCCTGGGACGGCTGCAACGTACCAGCAGCTCGGCAACATCGCTCTACAGCAAAATGACCCCGTCACTGCAGACGATTTTTACCTCAAGTCGCTTGAGATAAAGCAAGTTTTGGGCGACCGGCCGGGACTAGCTCTGACCTTTGGCCAACTCGGTCTTCTTGCTGAAACCCAGGGCAATCTATCCACCGCTCTTGATTGACGGTGAAATGCGTCGCTCTCTTTACAGATTTTCCTCATCCTGCAACGCAGTCTGCTCCTCGCCATCTTGCGCGGCTCACAGCGATGTTAGGGACAGGAGCGCTCGAAGCGACTTGGGCTAGGATTACCGGGGTGCCGCTACCCAGTTCTATACGTCAATACGTCCTGAATTCCTACCAAACAATCGCGGCCTGCGGATGTTTGATAATGACCGTGGAAGGTCTAACACATGGTGAGACTTGGAACTACGGGCGCGAACGTCATGCTTCCACAGATGCAGTGTCGAATTGACCTTTGTGCAGGAGGTAGGCTTAGTATCCGTCAGCGGAGTACGCTTGAATAGAGAACCAGCCCATGAGCGAATCCTCCAATAACCGACTGATCATCCGGAGGTCGCCGCAGGCCAAGTAAGTGTCGCCCTTCATTGGGAGGGGGATATCGTCGCTGAGCCAGCGAGTGAAACATTCATGTTCAAGTGCCCGATTTCACAAACGGATCTCGAGGACATCCGTTGGTATTTGGAGCAATATTTGAACGATGGCGTGTATGAAGATCGCGGACCAGCCATTCGCAAGCGTATCCCGTCCTTGGGTGAAGCATTATTCGACGCTGTCTTCGGTCTACATGATGCTCATAAACGATATGAAAGAGCCCTTGAAAATTGTGTGTCTACAGAAGTGGGCAATCCAGTCTAACTCAGCCGAATTCCTGTCTTTACTCTTGCAAGTTACTGAGAGATCCCAAACGACCCAAGCCACTAGTCTTGGAGGATTTTACTGGATTAAGTCGCGTGATCCCGGTCGGCGGTCCCTCATTCGCACGAAAGGGTGATGACCTACGCATCCTCATGAATGACATCGTGGCCCGATGGGTTGGAGGATATAGCGTACCGAACTATTGCACGGCCGCTCCTCCAAAGGATCGAGGAGTTGAGTGGGACAGTACACTTCGAGGTCCTGCGTCCACCCACCTTGAGTGCACTAAAAACAAAGATTAAGGCAGCAGTGGACGCAAAACGACCGTACCACATTGTGCATTTCGACGGTCATGGTGAATTTCGCCCCGCACCATCCACTGATCTAGAGGTATTACTACAAGAAAACCCTGATTATTCCCCTGAAAAATCATACTTATTGTTTGAGCGAATTCAAGGCGGAAAGGAATACGTTTCGGCGAATGAATTTGCCTCAATTATAAGCGGCGGGAAGGTTCCGCTAGTTGTTTTAAATGCATGCAAATCTGGAGCAATTAAGAACCAAATCAATTCTGCTATAGCAACATGCTTGATTCAGCAAGGGGTCGGGTCAGTTGTTGCGATGGCATATTCAATTTATGTTTCAGCGGCAGCGGATTTCATGAAGGAATTTTATAATGTTCTACTTTCTGGAGACGCTGTGTCAAAGGCAATTACTGCCGGCCGGGAGCAGCTCTATACTTATAACGAGAGGACGAGTTTAAAGGGGCCACTGACATTTGAGGATTGGATGGTTCCAGTTCACTATACACGTCGGGATCTGAAAATAGTTGAACTTAAGAAGAAGGATCCAACGCGGGCTCTTCGCAGAAATGACCTATTAAAACGTTCTGCGTTGCTTCGTCGCGAGTCAATGCTCCGACGTTGACTACGCCGCGATTTATTGGTCGTGACGATGCATTTTATGTTTTCGAGTTAGCGTTGCATTGGCAGCGCGTAATACTGGTGCACGGCGCCGGAGGCATGGGTAAGACGGAGCTTGCGAAAGCATTCTGTAGATGGTGGCAGGCAACAGGCGGACTTGATAAGCCAGACTGGCTGTTTTTTACATCATTCGAACCGGGAAAGGCTCCCGCAACACTCGATGTGATCGTATCAGAAATACTTAGCCAAATATATGAAGACGATTTCGTCGCAAAATTTACGAGAGGTCCAGACCAGCGACGTGATATGGTTCTACATCTGTTGCAGCAACGGCGGATGCTACTTGTTTGGGACAACTTCGAAACTGTTTTTAGCATGCCTGATGCGACAGGATCTACGCCACCTCTCCCTGTGGAACAGCTTGAAGCGATCCGCAAATTTATTGACGTGTTAGCTTCAACTGGAAAATCTGGCCTGATCCTCACTAGCCGAAGCGAGGAAAGTTGGCTCGGTGCTATAAGGCGATTTGAGTTGCACGGCTTGAGGCGAAGTGAAAGCAGCAGAGTTTGCTGAGTATCCTCCGCTCGCGCCTTACCCTAAGGGGCGAGCGCGTCGAGGGGATAAGGCATACGCGGAACTACTTAATTATCTCGACGGTCATCCTAGAAGTTTGCGCAACATTTTACCTTATCTAGACCAGTGGACAGCGGGAAAAATCCTTGCAAGCTTACATGGTGAAATAGAGTTTCCACCTGAGTTGGGATCTAAAGGTGGTCGACTAGGGTCGCCCATTGCAAGCGTTAAATACTCTATCGATCACCTTGATGCAGCGACACAGCAATTGCTTATGGTGCTGCCGTTGTTCGGCAGAGTTGTTAACGAAAGCATCGTTACCGACCTTTCCAGGACACAGTTGCTTCCGCAGCGGTTTGCTGGAGTGCCGTCAAGTCAATGGTCCTCAGCAATGCGTGAAGCGGCACGTGTTGGCCTCCTAGAGCCGCTCGGGGATGGTTCATATCGGCTCCCGCCGGACGTGCTGTCCTACCTGTCCGTACAGTGGCGCGCCGAAGCCGGGGACGGCTTTGAGGAAGAATACCAAGCCTCGCGAAGCGCGCTGGCTGCGACATACACGTTGCAAAGCGGCTGGCTGTACGAACAAGTTGAAGATGCCCAAGCGGGAGCAAGTTTTCGCTAACGGCCTCAAGTTCAAGCGAATTTGATCCACCCCCATTGAAATGGTCCACCCTGAAGTATGTCTTAGTTGTCTGGATGCGAGACCTCCTTGGCGTGGGCCGCGAGCGTCGAGGCGCTCCGGCAGGCCGGCGTGCTCGAGGGCCAGGCGCTGCGCGTCCTGTCGCGGTTCCACCGTCCGCCGCTGCTGGACCCGCACGGCCGGGTCGCGGGCGAGGCGATCCCGTCGTTCGAGCTCGCGCCGGTCGGCGAGCTGACGGGCTGACCGCCGCCGCCGCATGGACTTCACGGGCGACCCGTTCCGCACCCTCGGCGTCGCGCCCGAGGCGTCGCTCAACGAGATCAAGTCGGCGTACCGGCGGCTCGCGAAGCAGTACCACCCCGACACGGCCGGCGAGCGGGCCCTGCCCCGGTTCCTCGCCATCCAGGCGGCCTACGAGCGGCTGGTCGACGGCGAGGGACGGCTGCGGTCCGCGGGGCGGTGACCCGTGGCGGGCCGATCCGTCGCCGGCACGGGCGTCGCGGGACGCGTGGCGGGCGCGGCGCTCCGGCTCGAGGCCGGCGTCGGGCGTCGCGGACCAGCGCCGCGCGACCCGACGGCCGGGACCGGGACGGCGCGCCGGGGCCGGCGCGGGCGACCGGGCACGCCGGGCCCGGGCGGCGAGCGGCCGCGGCGCCGCGAACCCGCAAGGCCACGCCCGGGTCCACGACCTACGACGAGGCCGCCGAGACGCCCGTTCGATCCGGCCTGGGACGGCGGGGCCTGGTACGGCCATCGATCGGGCACGTTCTGGACGATCAACCCGCGCGAGTACGCGGACCCGCGCAAGCACGGCCCGGAGTACCTCGCCCGGGCGCGAGCGCGCCGCCGACGGCGGAGCGAGCAGGGGCGATCGGCCGCCCGGGCGGGCGGACGCGGGACCCGCGGCGTCGCCGCCCGAGGACCGGACGGCCGCCGCCTCGGACGAGCCCGAGGCGCAGGGCTGGCATGGACGGGCACGGGTCCACGACCACCGGCGGCGACACCGCCGACTGGGCCGCGCGCGCGTGGACGTACGACACGCGCGACCCGGCGGCGCGACGTGGACGCCCGGAGGGCGAGACGCCGCAGCCCGCCGCCGCGCGCGGCCCCGCCACTCGACGACGCCTGCCCTGCCCGACCTCGAGTCCATCGCCCGCAGGGCGTCGCCCGCGAGCCTGCTCGCGGTACGCGCGGCGTGACCGGGTCACGCGGTTCCTGATCGCCCTCACTCGGCTGGCCGCCATCGGCTATGCCATCGGCACCGCCGGTGTCCGACGCCACCGGCTGCTCGCGCTACGCCGCCTCGTGCCCCGACGAGGTCCCCCGGCTGCTCCTGGCCCTCGATCTCGTCATCCTCGCCGCGCTCTACGCCCTGCCGATCCTGGCCGCGATCGCCGCCTTCGCGACGCTCGCGGCGCTCGCGATCGCCCTCCCGGTCGCGGCCGTGCTCTCGGTCGGGTCGCCCGCGCGGGCCGGAGACGCACGCTGCTCGGATCGCGGTCGTCGTCGCGTACCTCGCCGCCTTCGCCGGCGCCGCGTCGCGGCTGGTCCGGCCGCACGCGCCCCCGGCCCGGCCGCGTATCGGCCTCCCGTAGACTCAGGCCATGCGTCGCACCGACCCCGCCGACATCTCCGCGGCCGCCCAGGAGTACCTGCTCGCCCTGCGCGTGATGGGCTCGGAGGGGCGCGTCGCGACGGCGGCGGAGCTCGGGCGCCACGTCGGCGTGTCCACCCAGGCGGCGAGCGAGATGTGCAAGCGCCTCGCCGGCGAGGGCCTGCTCGAGCCGGCGACGGGCCGCGGCCTCGTCCTCACCACCGCCGGCCGCGCCGCCGCCGACGCGATCTTCCGCCGCCACGCGCTGCTCGAGTGGCTCCTGACCTCCGTCGTCGGCCTCACCTGGGCCGAGAGCGACGTCGAGGCGATGCGCCTCCAGGGCGCCCTCTCGCCGCGGGTCGAGGCGAAGCTGGACGAGCTGCTGGGCCACCCGGAGACGTGCCCGCACGGCAACCCGATCGACCTCGAGACCACCCGTCGCCGGCCCGCCGGGCGTCGCCGCTGTCGGAGCTCGAGTCGGGCACGAAGGCGACGGTCCTCCGGATCACCGAGGAGGCCGAGGAAGACGCGGGCCTGCTGTCGTACCTGGAGGCCCGAGCGCTCGTCCCGGGCGCCCACGTCACGGTGCTGGCCCGGTCCGAGTCGCTCGACTCGCTGACGCTCGAGGGCCCGCGCGGCCGCGCGACGCTGGGGCTGCGGCCGGCGGCGCTGATCCGCGTGCTGCCCGGCGAGGCCGACCCGGGCGCTGTTCCACAAGGTCCCGGCGCCGCTCGGCGGCTGAGCCTACATCGGCCGCATGGCCCCCGACATCCGCGTCCGCATCGCCCCGAGCCCGACGGGCCCCCTCCACATCGGGACCGCGCGCACCGCGCTGTTCAACTACCTGTTCGCGCGCCGCACCGGCGGCACGTTCGTCCTGCGCCTCGAGGACACCGACGTCGCCCGCAGCACGCCCGAGTTCGAGAAGGACATCCTCGACGGGCTCCACTGGCTGGGCATCGACTGGGACGAGGGCCCGGCGGTCGGGGGAGCGGGGCGAGATCGGGCCCTACGCGCCGTACCGCCAGATGGCGCGCCTCCCCGACTACGCCGCGGCGGCCGAAGTCGCTGCTCGCGACGGACTCGGCGTACCCCTGCTACTGCTCGCCCGAGGAGCTCGACGCCGACCGCCGGGCCCAGGAGGCCGCGAAGGAGGCGCCGCGGTACGTCGGGCGCTGCGCGGCGCTGACCGCCGAGGAGCGGGCCGCCCGCGAGGCGGAGGGTCGTCGCGGGGCGCTCCGGTTCCGGGTGCGGCCCGGCGTCGTCGGCTGGGACGACCTCGTCCGCGACCGGGTCGAGATCGACACGGCCAACCTCGGCGGCGACTTCGTCATCGTCCGTGCCGACGGCACGCCGCTCTACCACTTCACGGTCGTCGTCGACGACATGGCGATGCGGATCAGCCACGTGATCCGGGGCGAGGACCACGTCAGCAACACCCCCAAGCACATCCTGCTGTTCGAGGCGCTCGGCTACCCGCTGCCCGTCTTCGCGCACCTGCCGCTGATCCTCAACGCCGACGGGACCAAGATGAGCAAGCGCAAGAGCCAGACCGCGGTCGCCGACTACGTCGCCCAGGGCTTCCTGCGCGAGGCGCTCGTCAACTACTTCGCGTTCCTGGGCTGGTCGCCGGGGACGGAGGAGGACGTGCTCTCGCTCGACGAGATCGTCGAGCGGTTCGACCTCGAGAAGGTCCAGAAGGGCGGCGCCCGGTTCGACCGCGAGCGGCTCGAGTGGCTCAACGGGCAGTGGATCCGGCGGCTGGACGACCAGCGACCTCGTCGAGCGGCTGCTGCCGTTCCTCGAGGCCGCGGCGGTCGCCGGGCAGATCGACCGGGTCGCCGTCGGAGGACGAGGTCCGGGCGCTGCTGCCGTTCGTCCGCGAGCGGCTGCCGACCCTCGCCGCGATCGTCGACGTCGTCGGCTTCCTGTGGGTCGACGACCTGCGCGGTCGATCCGGCGCGACTCGTCCCGAAGCGCTGGGACGCCGGCGACGACCGCGGACGGCCTCGAGGCCGCCCGCGAGACGTCTCTCGGCGCGATCCCGAGACCACCTGGGAGGCCGACGAGCTGGAGCCGCCGCTGCGCGCGCTCGCCGAGGCCCGCGGCTGGAAGGCCGGCGACCTGTTCATGGCGATCCGCGTCGCGACGACCGGGCAGCCCGCGACGCCGCCCCTGTTCGACACGCTCGTGGCCCTGGGTCGCGAGCGGACGCTGGCCCGGCTCGACGCTCGCGGCGACCTCGCGACGCGCGCCGGGGCGAACCTGCACACGGACGTGAACGAGACGTTAACAGGCCCTGCCGACGATGCGGCGCGGATGGCCCGCACGATCCTCGTCGTGGACGACGAGACCACCCACCGGGAAACCCTCGTCGACGCGCTCGAGCTCGAGGGCTACCGGGCCATCCCCGCCGCCGACGGTCGCGAGGCCCTCGCTCCTGTTCCGATCGGAGCACCCGGACCTCGTCCTCCTCGACCTGATGCTGCCCGAGCTGTCGGGCGTCGAGGTGTGCCGGATCCTGCGGGCCGAGTCGTCCGTGCCGATCATCATGCTGACCGCCCGCGACGGCGAGGTCGACAAGGTGGTCGGCCTCGAGCTCGGCGCCGACGACTACGTCACCAAGCCGTTCAGCCTGCGCGAGCTCACCGCGCGGATCCGGGCGATCTTCCGGCGCGCCGAGCAGGCCGCCGCCACGCAGGCGCCGCCGGTCGTCGACCTCGGCCGCGTCCAGGTCGACCTCGCCGGCCACCGCGTCCTGCGCGACGGCCAGCCGCTGCCGATCAAGCCCAAGGCGTTCGAGCTGCTCGCCTTCCTCGTCCGCCACCCGGGCCAGGTGTTCACCCGCGACCAGCTCCTCGAGCACGTCTGGGGCTACGACTACGCCGGCGAGACCCGGACGGTCGACGTCCACGTCCACTGGCTGCGCTCGGAGCTCGAGGAGGACCCGTCGCACGCCGCAGTACCTGCACACGGTGCGCGGCGTGGGCTACGTGTTCCGGCGACCCGGCGGCTGAGGCGGCGCGACGCCGCGCCGGGCGGGGAAGCGGACGACAGTCACGCGGCCCTCCATGGCGCCGAACGTGCGCATCATGAGCACGGTCATGGCCACCGCCGTGATCAGGCCGCCCACGATGCCCCCGAGCGCGGCCGCGCGGACCTCGCCCCCGGCGGCGGCGATGATCGCTGCCACGAGCGCCCCGACGAGCGCAGAGTTCGAGCACGCCGATCATCCCGGGCATCGTGGTGAACCCGTGTGCGATCGCCATCAGCGGGCTCGTGCTCCGGGCCGAGGGTTCGACCCCGTAGACGGACAGCACCGACTCCATGTCGTCGTACGGGCTGTCCGACAGGTACGGCGTCGAGCGCCGGGACCATCTCGAGGTAGGCGTGCCGGATCCGGTTCATCGCCTGGAGTCGACCGCATCTCCTCCATGCCCGCGCGTTGCGAGACGGCCCAGGGTCGTCAGCCCCACGAACAGGTCGAGGGCGAGGATGGCGATCAGGATGTACACGAAGTCCGGGCCGCTGCCCTGGTACACGAACCCGAGGGCGACCAGCGAGGCGGACAGGAACGTGAGGAACATCGAGCCTCGCGCGAAGTTCTCGTTGTAGACGAGCGACCGCGCGGTCAGCTGCCCCCAGTGCTCGGTGGTCAGGATCGTGAGAGCGCGAGGGTCCGCGAGGATGCGGCGGGCCGTCGGCGTCGGCGCGATCGGGCGGCGGCGCGGCCTCGGCGGCCGGGATCGGGGCTTCGGTCCGGGGCAGGCTCTCCACGGCGGCACCTGGCTGGTGGCCGGGGTCTGGCGTCCGGCCTTGCGAGCATGATGCCCGGGTCGGCAACCCCCGCGCTCAGCTCTTGGCGAGGATCCGCTCGACCACCTCGGCCGCGTCCTCGGCCGCGTCGATCGTGTCCTCGAGGCTGCGGTAGATGTCGCGCAGCTTGATGACCTCGAGCGGGTCGTTGCCGGCCTCGAACAGCCGCCCGATCGCCGCCCGCGAGATCCCGTCGGCCTCGTGCTCCAGGTCGTGGATCGTCTGGAGGTGCGGCGTGATGTCCTTGCCGCGTTCCAGCTTCGTCATGGCCTCCTGCAGCTGGACCGCCTGGGCGGCGAGGATCCCGGTCATCTTGCGGGCCTCCTCCGAGGGCGTCGTCGACCTTGTAGATCACGAACGTCTCCGCCGTCGCCTGGATGCCGTCGAGGACGTCGTCGAGGTGGACGGTGAGCTCGTGGATGTCCTCGCGGTCGAAGGGGGTCACGAAGCTGCGCTCGAGGCGGGCGGCCACCTCGTGGTCGACCTGGTCGCCCTGCTTCTCGAGCGCCTGGATCTCGGCGACGCGCTCGTCGAGGCGGTCGTACTCGCGGACCATCGCGTCGAGGGCGCGTGCCGCCTCGACGATGATCCGGCCGTCCTCGACGAACAGGTCGAAGAACTTCTCGTCGCGGGGGATCAGCCGAACCATGTGTGGCCTCCGATGGCGTTGAGGACGATCCAGGTGACGCCGCCGGCGATGCCGGCGGCCGGGAGGGTCAGGAGCCAGGCGAACAGGATCTGGCGGGCGACGCCCCAGCGGACGCCATGCCGGCCCTTGCTGGCGCCGACGCCGATGATGGCGCTCGAGATGATCTGGGTCGTCGAGACCGGCATGCCGAGGCTGGCGGTGCCGACGAGGACCGTCGCGGCGGTCGTCTCGGCGGCGAACCCGTGGATCGGCTCGAGCTCGACGACCCGGTGCCCCATCGTGTGCATGATCCGCCAGCCGCCGATGGCGGTGCCGAGCGAGAGGGCCGTCGCGGAGATCACGATGACCCAGACCGGGACCTCGATGGTCGGGATCACGCCGGCCGAGAACAGGGCGAGCGTGATGATGCCCATCGTCTTCTGGGCGTCGTTGCTGCCGTGGGCGAACGCCATGTACGCCGGCCGAGAAGACCTGGAGACGCCGGAACCTCGCGGCCAGTGGCTTGCGCGCCGAGTTCCGGAAGATCCACAGCAGGCTGATCATCAGCACGAAGGCGCCCGTGAAGCCGATCATCGGCGAGGTGACGAGCGGGATCAGCACCTTCGTCACGACGCCGTCCCACTTGACGGCACCCGTCCCGACCGCGGCGATCGTCGCGCCCAGGAGGCCGCCGATGAGCGCGTGCGAGCTCGAGCTGGGGAGGCCCAACCACCAGGTGAGCAGGTTCCAGGCGATCGCGCCGAGCAGCGCGGCGGCGACGACCAGCTGGGTGGTCGTCTGCTCGTCGACGAGCCCGGCGCCGATCGTCTTGGCGACGGCCGTGCCGGCGAACGCGCCGATGAAGTTGAACGCGGCGGCCATGAGCAGCGCGTGCTGGGGGCGGAGGGCCCGGGTCGCGACCGACGTGGCGATCGCGTTCGCGGTGTCGTGGAACCCGTTGATGTAGTCGAAGATGACCGCCAGCGCGATGACCGCCAGCAGGCCCAGCGTGAACCCTTCGATGGAACAGACCTCGGATGGGCGCCGAGCCGGGAATGGGGCCGCGGGCGCGAGGGCCAGCATATCGGGTGTTAACGCGGTGTTGACGCGGCCGTGACCTCCCGCGGGCATCGTGCGTCCCACGCCGAACGGCGCCCGGCCCGCGGTCGACGTGTCCCGCGGCCGGCGCGACCTCGGCCCTCCCAGGTCCGCGCCCCCGCCCGAGCAGCTCCTCCGCTCGGGCGGGCAGGCCGGACGTCTATCTCCCCGTGACCATCCGCGCTTCGCCGCGCTCGAGCACCATCCAGATCATGGCGTCGCCCGGCCAGGGGTCCGTGCTCGTCAGGGCGCCGATCGCGTCATCAGGATGCGCCGGGTAGGCGATCCGGAGCTGCCGCGCGTAGTCCGACGCGACTCGACGGCTCGCGCGCGTCCGCCTCACGACGAGCAGGCGTCCGATCGCGGGGTCGCCGCCGAGATGCGTGAACCCCTTCCACGATGGGAGCGAGTCGGCCTTTGCGGCGTGCCACCGGACGAGCTGCTCGAGCCGCCGGAGCTCGGACTGGAGCTCCGAGGCAAGGAGTACTCGCTCGCGTGGCTCGTGGAAGACGACGTCGATCCAGCCACGACTCGGCCGGCGCACCGCGACCTCCGTGATCGCATCCCATCGTGGATGCCTGACTTCCAGCAAGTGTTCGAGCATTGGCGCCTGGTGGCGATCGTGGATCGTCGCCCCGGTGTTGGGAAAGAACCGCATCGAGAAGTCCGCGCCAAGGATCGTGCCGAGCTGGGCGTACGTCCGCGGGGATGGCGATGCCTTCCCGGCCAGGATCCTGGACAGGTACGAGCGCGGGATGCCGCTCGCCGCGGCGAGGGTCCGTTGTGACACCCCGGCGTCCGCCATGAGCTGCTTGAGCTCATCGACGAGCTTCGCTTGGAGGTCGCGCGCTCGAGCATCCGCGGCGGCCTCGACCTCGGCGATCGACATGGCCTGACTTTGAATCGCGCCGCTTACGTGGCACTCAACGACGGCCACGCCGCCGGGCGGCCCCTGGCAGTGGTCCGAGCACGCCGGCGACGCGTCCGATCGGTCCCGCACAGGTGCCGTTTCGACCTCCTCGGGGCCCGAATCGCGTCGGAACGGTCCCTGACGCGGCGCAGTCTGACGCCGACGGCAGATCCGTGGACCACTGGCAGGGGTCCGGAGCGCCTCACTCGGGTCCGGGGCGCGCGGTCCCGGCTCGAGGTTCCCGCCCGGTATCCTTCGCGCCATGCGCCTCTCGCAGCTGTTCTTCACCACGCTCCGCGACGACCCCGCCGACGCCGAGATGCCGAGCCACCGGCTCCTGCTCCGCGCCGGGTACGTGCGCCAGCTCGGCGCCGGCCTGTACTCGCTGCTGCCGCTCGGCTTCCGGGTCAACAAGCGCGTCGAGCAGGTGATCCGCGAGGAGATCAACGCGATCGGCGGGCAGGAGATGGAGATGCCCGTCAACCACCCCGCCGACCTGTGGCGGGAGTCGGGGCGCTACGACGCGATCGGCCCGGAGATGGCCCGGTTCAAGGACCGCGCCGGCCGCGACATGGTGATCGCGATGACCCACGAGGAGGTCGTCGCCGACCTGCTGCGCGACATCGTGAAGAGCTATCGCCAGCTGCCGATGGTCGTCTACCACTTCCAGACCAAGTTCCGCGACGAGCCCAGGTCCCGCGGCGGCCTCATCCGGGTCCGCGAGTTCGTGATGAAGGACTCGTACAGCTGCGACCGCGACGAGGCCGGCCTCGACGAGGCGTACTGGGCCCATCACCGCGCCTACACGCGGATCTTCGAGCGGCTCGGCCTCCAGGCGATCGCGGTCAGCTCCGACGTCGGGATGATGGGCGGCAGCCTCGCGCACGAGTTCATGGTCCTCAACGCGTTCGGCGAGGACCGCCTCGTCCTGTGCGAGGCCTGCGGCTACGCGGCGAACCAGCAGGTCGCGCCCTCGAGTGCGCCCGAGCCCGCCGCCGAGGACCCGCTGCCCGTCGAGGAGGTCGCCACCCCCGACGCGACGACCATCGACGCCCTCGCGCGGTTCCTGGGGATCGAGACCAGCCGCACGGCGAAGGCAGCGTTCTTCGTCACGGGCGACGACCGGTTCGTCGTGGCGATCGTCCGCGGCGACGACGACGTGAACGAGACCAAGCTCATGAACGCGATCCAGGCGCCGCGCGGCCTCCGTCCCGCCACCGTCGAGGAGATCAAGGCGCGCGGCATGGAGCCCGGCTACGGGTCGCCGATCGGTGCCCGCGACGCGGTCGTGGTGGTCGACGAGCTGGCGGCCCTGAGCCCCAACCTCGTCGCCGGCGCGAACAAGCCCGGGTTCCACCTCCGGAACGTGAACGTCCCACGCGACTACACGCCCGACGTCATCGCCGACATCGCGAGCGTGCGCGAGGGCGACCCCTGCCCCCAGTGCGGCGGGACCGTGATCCTGCGCAACGGGATCGAGGTCGGGAACATCTTCAAGCTGGGCACGAAGTACACGAAGGCCCTCGGCGCCGAGTACCTGGGCGAGGACGGCGAGCGCCGCCCGATCGTCATGGGCTCGTACGGCATCGGCCTCGGGCGCAACGTCGCCTGCATCGTCGAGGCGCACCACGACGACAAGGGCATCGCCTGGCCCGCGGAGGTCGCTCCCTACGCGGCGCACCTCGTGGCCATCGGCGCGAACAAGGATCCGCAGGTCTCGGCGATCGCCGAGCGCCTCCACGACGCCGCGAAGGCCGCCGGGCCGGAGCACGAGATCCTGTACGACGATCGCGACGAGTCGCCGGGCGTGAAGTTCACGGACGCCGAGCTCCTCGGCATGCCCTGGATCCTCACCGTCAGCCCGCGGTCGCTCGCCGCGGGCGGCGTCGAGGTGACCAACCGGGCGTCCGGCGAGAAGCAGGTCCGGCCGCTGGACGACGTCGAGGCGTTCCTGGTCGGGCGCGTCGCGACGCCGGCCTGACCCGCAGCGCCCTGGCGCCCCGGGGTCGCACGTGCCCGGCCAGGTCCTCCCGGACGACGACCTCTACGCCACCCTCCAGCTGACGCCGGACGCGTCGCCCGAGGCGATCGACCTCGCGTGGCGGGCGCTGCTCAAGCGCCACCACCCAGACGTCGCGGGCGAGGGCGCTGCCGCGCTGGACCGCGCCAAGCGGATCAACGTCGCGCACGACTGGCTGTCCGATGCCGACCTGCGCGCGCGCTACGACGCCGAGCGCCTCGGCCTCGCGCCCGCGAGCCCCGGCCGCCCGAGGCGTGCCTCGTGGCACCCGCGCCCACGCGACCGCGCCGCGGACCGCCGCGCGGGCCCGGCCCGCTCGGTCCGCGCGCCCCGACCTCGTCCGCGGCGACCCGACCGAGCGCCTGCAGCGGTTCCTCGACCGCGTCGAGCGGCTCACGCCCGACGAGCTGGACCGGCTCGCCACCGCGGAGCCGCCGCCGATCGCGTTCCTCGCCACGGTCCAGCGCTTCCTCACGCCGGACGCACGCCGCGCATACGCCGAGGCCGAGCGCCAGCTCGCCCGGCGCGTCCCGCACGAGCAATGGGCGGTGATCGGGCTGCGCGAGGGCCTCCTGGGCGTCGCGGCGGAGCTGGTGCTGGCGGCCTTCCTCGACGACATGCTCGCGGAGCCGTTCCGGGGCGGGCACGCGACCGGCTGCTGCGGGCGTGGGAGGCCTCGATCGACCAGCCGAGGTACGGGCCGAACGGTGCCGGCGTGGAGGCGGTCCGTGGCCGCGCCGCGAGCCTCACCCGCGACGAGCTCGCCGCGTTCCTGCGCGCCTCGCAGGGGATCGCCGGCGACGACCGGCCGTGGCCTGCCGCCCTCGACCGCGACGAAGACGAGGCGCTCCGGATCTCCGCCCTGCTCGCCGCCCGCGACGTCAGCGCCGCGGTGCCGGTGGAGGGCCGGCCCGGCCGTGGCGGCGCGGGCACAGCGGCTCGCCGCGCGGGTCGGGCATGTCACCGCGCTTCGCCACGCGTTCCCGCCGCCGGTGTACGAGGGCCTGGTGGGTCCGTGGCTGGCGGCGACCGGGGGAGCGCCCGTCGAACGGCAGCGGGAGGCGCCGGAGGTCCGCCGCGCCCGCTGAGGGCGCCTCGCCGCCAGCGCCGATCAGGTGTCGCCGGCCTCCCGGACGATCCTCGACGTGCTCCAGCTCCGCAGCGATCGCCGCCCGGTCGTCTGCGGCGAGGTCGACCGCGCGGGCCTCGTCCAGCGACGCCGCCGCTCGGGACCGATCGCCCAGCCGGAGCGCCAGCTCGGCGCGATACAGGAGCGCGCGCGACCGATCGATCGCCGGCGCGTCGGGGTAGCGCTCCAGCGCCGCCGCGAGCGTCCGGAGCGCGCCCTCAGTGTCGCCCTTGGCGTCGGCCAGCCGGGCCGCCACCTCGGTCACCCGCGCGAGCCCGGCCTCGGGCGCCTCGTCCGCTGCGGCCTCTTCCGTGTCGCCCAGACGCGAGAACCGGAGCCAGTTCCCGCCGACGTCGACGACGCTGAACCCGTACACGGTGCCCCAGCGCCTGCGCGGCCGGACCATGCGCGGGATCCCGGCGACCGGCAGCCGGCCGTAGGCCTCGCGGAGGCCCGCCGCGAACGACGCGTACAGCGCATCGGGATCCGGGACCACGATGATCACGCTGGCGTACGACTGCTCGGGATCGAACCCGTCGATGCCCGCGAGGTGGATCCCCATGTCGTCGCGCTCGACCACCGCGTGCGGGTTGGGCCGGACCTGGCGATACGTCCGCTCGAACCCGAGCGACGCGTAGAACGCGATCGCCTCGTCGATGTCGGGGCAGGGGAGGATGGGGTACATCCGCTCGCCGGGGGGTTCCGGAGCGGCGGATTGACCCTGAGCTGGCGTCGCGTCCGGCGTCAATGCGCTCGATCCGCAGGCGTGCCCGGTATGCTGGAAGGCGTACGCGGATTCCTGGCAACCAGGAAGACACCCGAGCGTCGAGCCGGTTTCAAGTCGAATCTGCTTGGCGGCGCGGCGATGTTCAACGCGTCCGGCTTCACCCGCGTCGATCTCACGCGTTCACCTTCTCCTTCGTGGCGCCGTTCAACGAGGATCATCCGCAACATCGACGAGGCGAGGGCAGCCGGCTGGGAGGCCGACGTGCCCGTGGCTGCCTGTGAGCGGGCTGCAGCTCGATTCCGCGGTCGGGCTGCTCGACACCGACATCCTGAGCAGCGCGTGGCTGGGCAGGTGGCGTCGACATCACCGGCAAGCGGCTGCGGTACAACCCGAGTCGACGATCAATGCTGGTGTCAGCTTCTCCCCGTCGGGGCGTCGATGGATGGCAGGGCTTCGTCCGGCTCGATTACGAACGCCTGGGTCGCACGGCGTTCGATCCCGAAAACTTTGCGCGACTCGGCGTTATCCCCTCAGCCTGTTGAACCTAATAGGCGCGTTACGGCCCACGGCCTGGGAGTTCTCGATCTGGGCGAGGAACCTGACGGACAAGGACTACCTGGCCGAAAGCATCAACCCGAACGGCATCTGGCGGCTGGTAATGCTGAGCCGGGTCCCAGGCATTGAAACGCATCCCGAAAACCCCGATCGCTAGTTCCCGACTCCCCAATCCCTAGACCCGAAATCCCAGATTCCCGACTCTTCGATCCGGGATCGGGATTCGGGATCCGGGATAAAGGATTCGGGGATCAGGGATAAGGGACTAGGGATTCCGGAACAGCTCCTGCTCGATTCCTGCCGATTCATCAAACAGATAGTCGCGAGCTCTCCAGCTGCCTGATGCAGCCGGCGCAGATTGACGTCGAGCAGGCGCCCCCGCCACTTGCGCACCTCGCCCGCGACAATCATCACGGTTTCGACGTTGGAGCGCTCCATCAGCGACACGACAGCTCCCGGCACGACGTTGAGCGGCGCCACATTGATTGCCTCGGCGTCGAGCAGGACGACGTCGGCCTCCTTGCCTGGCGTCAGCGTCCCTATTTT
>CAVQCQ010000022.1:0-96128 GCA_963711015.1 uncultured Actinomycetota bacterium | reverse complement strand
GCGGCTGCGTACGGTCTCCAGCGTCTCCGGCGGCTCGATCATCGCGGCCTTCCTCGGCCTGCGGTGGGACCTAGTTGCAGTTCGGCCCCGACGGCCGAGCCGGCAACCTGCCGGAGGTGATCATCGATCCCGTGCTGGAGTTCACCGGGCGAGGGCCTGGACGTCGCCGCCGTGCTGACCAGCGCGTTCATCCCGGGTCTGATCAGCCGACGGGTGCAGAAGCGGTACCGGGATCTGTTCGGCGAGGCCACGCTGGCCGACTTCCCCGACCCGACCGGCCCGGACTTCGTGATCACCGCGTGCAACCTGAGCACCGGCGGCCTGTTCCGGTTCAGTCGCCGCGCGGTGGGTGACTTCCGTCGCGAGGACACCTCGACCGGCTTCTTCCAGGCGCCGACGGTGCCTCTGACCTTGGCCGTCGCCGCCTCGTCGGCGTTCCCGCCGATCCTGTCGCCGTGCATCTTCCACGCCTTCGAGCACTCGGACTCACGCGGCGCGCAACGCACGGTCTACCTGACTGACGGAGGGATCTACGACAACCTCGGGCTGGAGCCGCTGAACACCGAGGCGCACCGGATCGTGCTGAGCAGCGACGGCGGCGCGCCCTTCAAGCGCAAGGACAAGCCGCCGTTGGACTATCTCTGGGGCACCGTGCACGTGCTCAAGGTCGTCGATCTGCAAGTGCGCAAGCTGCGCCGTGAGGAGCTGATCGGCTCCGCCGACCCGGAGAGCCGCCAGGTGGCGTACTGGGCCCTGAACAGCACACTGAACGACTACGTGTCGGCGGGCCGCACGCGCGACCCCGACTTCACCCCGCTCGAGGTCACCGAGGCGGGCCGCGACGAGATGATCTCGATCTCGACCCGGCTGAAGGCGCTGGCACGGCCCCAGCAGCAGCGCTTGATCAACTGGGGCTACGCCGGTTGCGACGCCGCCATCCGCGCGTACGCCGAGCCTGGCCCGCGCGGCACCTTCCCCTACCCCGGCGGGCTGTGATGACGACGGCGGAACTGCTCTGGAGCCGGCCGGACCTCCCGGCCGACGTCGCGACCGTGCATGCCCTGGTCATCGGGGTCAGCCGCTACGACTACCTGCCGGGCGGCACGGGCCCGACGACCACGAAGTCACTGCTGGCCGGCCTCAGCCAGCTCAGCGCCGCCGCGACGGCGGCGGCGCGGGTCGCGAGCTGGCTCCGCGACAACTTCGACTATCCCGACGTGCGGCTGGGCAGTGTCCGGCTGCTGGCCTCACCGGTCGAGTCCGAGCTGCCACTGCCGGGCGGCGTCACTCCCCCGCCCGCCACCTATGACGAGGTGCGCCGGGCGCTCTTCGCGTGGCGGGCCGATGCGCGGGAGACGCCGGGAAACATCACGCTCCTCTACGTAGCCGGCCACGGCATCCAGACCAGCAACGAGGGCGGCATCCTGCTGCTGCAGGACGCCGGCCACCCGGACTACCCGGCTCTCGACCGCGCCCTGGACGTGTCGTCGATCCGCCGCGGCATGGTCGGCGACCCGACCGATCCGGAGACCTCCACCCCACCCGTGCAGTACTACTTCTACGATGCCTGCCGGGTGCAGCCTCCGGGAGTGATGAGCTTCGATGAGCTGCAGGCGGGGTTGACCTTCGACGTACCGCGCGGGCTCGCGCCGGACATGTCCTGGGTGCTGTGGGGCAGTCGCTCGCGGGACTACGCACTGGCCGATCCCGAGACCCGTACCACCCTGTTCTCCAAGGCGTTGCTGCTCACCCTGGAGTCGCGGGCGCCGGTGGACACCGACGGCCGCACGGTCCGGTTCGGGCTGTTCCAGATGGAGCTGGAGACCGCGGTCGACGAACTGGCCGCGGAGGCCGAGGAGCAGCAGACGGTGGTGCCCGGCGGTGCCGGGCCAGTACGGACCCCGATCTACCTACGGCCGGCGACCCGACCCCCGAGCCCCCCGAGGGCGGAGGTCCCGAGAAGCCCGGAGCCGACCCGGGCGGTGACGGTCCGCATCGAAGGGGCGGACGCCCGCGGCATCACCATTCGCGGCACCGATGTCGTGGTGGAGACCACCACCGGAACGGCAATCGAGCTCGATCCCGGTTCCTACACCGTCAGCGTTGATCAGCCCTGGGGCGGCGCCGCGCAGGTCGACGTCGACGTGCCCGAGGGCAGTACGCCGATGGACATGTGGCTCCATGTTGCTGCCCAGCAGCCCAGGGAGATGACCGAGGCGCCGCGACCCGGCCGGCTGCTCGGACCGCCCGGCGGTGCGGACGCACGCTGGTACCTGCGCTTCCTGTCCTGGACCCCCGAGGGACTGCGCTACCGCCCGGAGAACACCCCACCGGCCGTCGAGGTGGACGACACCTCCGACGACGGCACCGTGGCGATCATCCTGCACGCTCATGGCGATGTCGCCCAGTACGCACAGCTGCGGACCGCCGACGGCCGGTCCCTCGTGGTGGCGCTGCCGATCAACGCGTACGCGGGCTCGGCGCGGACCTGCTGGCTGCACGTCCGGGTATCCGAGACCGCCCTCGGTGCGGCGGTGCGTCTGCAGGATCCGGCCATGGACACCTTCGCCGGCTATCTGACCGGCGGGCGGCCGGATCATGTGGTGCAGCTGGCGCCCTCGGCCGAGGAGCTGCTGATGAGCAAGATGCAGGACCCGATCGGTGCCACGATCGGCGGGTACGCGCTGCTGATGCTGAACGAGCTCGAGCGGGTCCACGACTGGGCCGACAACCTGTGCCGTTGGTTCGAGTGGCTGCCGGACGGAGCGGTGATCGCCGCCGCCACCGCCGGCCGGCGCGCTGACGATGATCACGCACAGGAGCTGGCCCTGACCGCGGTCCGCCGCGGGATTCCCTTGTTCTCCGAGGGATTGTCGATCCTCGGCAATCTCGTTCCCCGGCTGCTGGTCGATGATGACCTTGCTGCCGATGCGCGGGAGCGGTTGCTGGTTGCTGCTCAGCCGGTGCTGTCGCTGTCGCCGATGGCGGAGTTCGGCGCCCTCACCAGCACCCTGCGGATCGATCCGGATCCCGGTGAGGTGACGTCCGACACGGGCTGGCGGCAGTTCGTCCGGGCCGGGATGCCCGAGGATCCGCGGGACTTCTGGCGGGAGCCGTGAGCGGTGAGGTGTTCCGGCTGCACGTGCTGCCCGCCGGGGTGGGCGACGCCCTGGTGCTGGACTACGGCACCGAAGCAGACGTCCATCGAGTGGTGATCGACGGCGGCGTGGGCCGGATCGCGCAGCCGCTGGCCGACTTCCTCGGGCCGACCCCGCAGGTCGAGATGATGATGATCAGCCACGTCGACAACGACCACATCGCCGGTCTGCTCAAGATGCTCGAGACCGGGCTGACCCAGGCCACGATCGGCGACTTCTGGTTCAACGGCTTCCGGCACCTGCCGGAGTCCGGGTTGGAGCAGATGGGACCGGTCGAGGGCGAACGGCTGACCACCTTTCTCCTTGATCACTCGATCCCCTGGAACGCGAACCCGGCCTTCGCCGGCGGAGCGGTGACCAGGGGAACCGGTGATGAGCCGCTGGTCGCGACACTGCCCGGCGGGCTGTCCTGCCGCGTACTCTCGCCCGGTCGGCAGCAGCTGTCGAAGCTCCGGCCGAAGTGGGCGCCCGCCGTGCGGGAGGCCGATCTCGACCCGGCGGCACCGGTGGCCGAAGAGGAGCCGCGGCCGCCCGGCCGACTGGAGCGGATGGGCGCGCCCGACCTGGTCGGGTTGGCCGCGGACCGGACGCCGGAGGACAACAAGGAGGCGAACGGCAGCAGCATCGCGATTCTCGCGACCTGGGCCGGGCGGACGGCGCTGCTCACCGGCGATGCCCACTCCGACGTACTGCTGGAGACGCTGGATCGCTGGCTCGGCCCGACCGGGACGCTCGAGGTCGACCTGTTCAAGCTGCCGCATCACGGCAGCAAGGCCAACGTCACCGACGCGTTGACCAAGCGCGTACGCGCGAAGTGCTATGTGTTCTCCTCCAGCGGGCAGGGCCGCTCTCAGCATCCGAACGACCCCGCCGTGGCGCGGGTGATCATCAACTCGGCCGGGGACCGGGTGCTGGCGTTCAACTACCGGAACAAGCGGACCGAGATGTGGGAGGATGCCACGCTGCAGACGCAGTGGGGTTACCGGACCCTGTACCCGGCGGCGGACGGTGAGGGGATCATGATCGACCTGCTCGCCTTGTGAACACGGCTGCACCCCCTCCTACGATCTGCACCGTCTGCAGGCGGTGCAGACGGTAGGATAACGGTGCAGATCCAGGACTCAGGGGCCGCCACGCCAGTGATCGATCCGATTGTGATCCGGCGTGAACCCATGGCGTACGCCCCAGAGCACGGCCTGGGTCCGGCTGCCGGCGTTGATCTTGCGATAGATGGAGCGGATGTAGGACTTCACCGTGTTCGGGCTGAGGAAGGTCAGGGCGGCGACCTCGGCGTTGCTCTTGCCCTGGGTGATCAGCGCGAGGATCTCGGACTCCCGGTCGGTCAGGCCCTCGACCCGTCCGGGCCAGTCCAGGCCGCTGGCGCTTCGCATCCGTCCCGGCGATTCGCTGACCACCATCTCGCCGGCATAGATCGCCTCGAGCGCCGCCACCAGCTCTCGCGCCGGCAACGCCTTGGACAGATAGCCGTCGGCTCCCTGACGGCGCGCGCTGTCGATCAGATCCGGATGGAAGTTCCAGGTGTAGACCACGACTCGAGCAGCTCGGGCGTTCTCCACCAGCACCCTGATCTCGTCGTGGTCGGACTCCGGCTGCGCGAACGAGTCGTACAGCGCGATGTCGACCGGGTCCTTGACCGAGGTGTTCGTGTCCAGCTCGGCCACCACGATGCGGTCGCCGTACTGCCCCAGCATGTTGGCGACCCCCATCACCACCACGTCGTAGTCGTCCACCAGCGCGACCGTGATCGGACGGTTGCGGGTCGATCTGCACTCATGGGGGTCATCTTTACCTACTTTAGGGTGTGTTGCCACATCCCTGAAGGTGGTTCAGTTGCATCCGCGGCAGGGTTGCCAAACCGGCCCGCCGCGAAACGGTCGAGCCAATCAGATTCAGAGAGGGGAACACCCATGGAGCTGGAAATCATCGGCGTCTTGGTTGCCGGGATCATCATCGGCCTGCTGGGCAAGTTCGTCGCGCCGGGGGACCGGGACAACATTCCGATCTGGCTGACGATCCTGTGCGGGATCGGCGGCGTACTCATCGGCTGGTTCATCTACACCGCCTTCGGCGGCAACGGCAGCCCAGGAATCGACTGGGTCCGCTGGCTCATCGCGATCGCCGTGGCCGTGGTCCTCGTCATGGCGGCTCCGCCCTCACCGGGCGGTCGCGTCGTACCCGCGTCCTCTGAGCGGGGGGCACGATCGGCCGGGCGGCGGCTGTCCATGGAGTTCGCCGCCCGGCCGTCTCTCACGTTTGACTCGTTCGCGGGATGACCGTCAGCACCCGGGCGATGTGCTCGCGGAAGTCGGCCATGTAGCCGCGTCAGGAACGCGGCGGTCGACTCGTTCGTGACCGTCCCGTCCGGCTGGAAGATCTCCGGGGAGTACTGGATGTACGCCTCCGGTGCCGTCATCTGCCGGGCATTGCAGAAGCTGAGCACGTGCCGCAGGCTCTGCTGCGCCAGCGCGGTGCCGATCTGTCCCATCGACGCGCCGATGACCGCCGCCGGGATGTGGTCGAAGGCATTCGTACCCCAGGGTCGTGACGCCCAGTCGATCGCGTTCTTCAGCGCACCAGGGATCGACCGGTTGTACTCCGGAGTCACGAAGAGCACCGCCTCCGCCCGGTTGATCGCGTCCTTCAGCGCCGTGGCCTCGGGCGGGTAGTTGTCGTCGAAGTCCGGGCTGTAGAGCGGCAGGTTGTTGATCGGGATCTCGGTGAACTCCAGATCCTCCGGCGCCAGCTTGATCAGTGCCTTGGACAGGATCCGGTTGATGGAGGTGGACGAGAGGCTTCCGACGAAGTAGCCGACCTGATACATCCTCATTGCGACTCCTTTCCTCTGGTCGACGCGTGGCCGCTCGGGGCGAGCGATGACGTTGGCGATCTGAGCGCAGCACCGCGGAGTCGATCTGGTGCCCGCCGGGGTGTGGCAGTTCCACGACCTCCGCGCGCCGGTCTCGAAACTGCCGCGACGAGCTCTCGGGTCATCTCGGCCGGGATCATCGGGTCCCGCTCGCCGTTGGAGATCACGACCACGTGCCGGTCAGGTCCGCGTCGGGTGGATCGGCGAAGGGCATCATGGCGGCGAGCAGCACCGCGCCGGCGAGAACGCCCGGCCGCTCCAGCAGCATGGCCGAGGCGATGTTCGCGCCGTTGGAGAACCCGACGGCGATCAGCGAGCGCTCCTCGATCCCGTACGCGGCGCTCGCGGCCTGCACGAACGTCGGCCAGGTCGGCGGCCTGTCGGCGTAGGTCGTCCTCGTCGAACACTCCCTCGCGGATCCGCCGGAAGAACCGCGGCATGCCGTTCTCCAGCACGCGTCCCGCGGACCGAGAGCACCGCAGCGCCCGGCGAGAGGTGATCGCGCAGCGGCAGCAGGGAGTGCTCGTCGCCGCCGGTGCCGTGCAGCAGCAGCAGTGGCGATCCGGCCGACGAGGGATCGGCGGGCAGGAAGACGTGCGGCCGGTCCAGGCCGGTCTCGCTCACGGAATGTCCACGTCGAGCTGCAGCGGCGGCAGGGCGGCGGCGATCTGCTCCCGGTTGGGCTCCAGCCACGGCGGCAGCTTGAGGCTGCGGCCGAGCTCGAGCAGCGGCTCGTCGACGGCGAAGCCCGGAGCGTCGGTGGCGATCTCGAACAGCACGCCGCCCGGCTCGCGGAAGTAGATCGACTTGAAGTACTGCCGGTCCAGGATCTGGGTGACCCGGACGCCGCGCTCGATCAGCTCCTGCTGCCAGACCGTCATGGTCTCCAGGTCCGGCGCCCGGAAGGCGACGTGGTGCACCGTGCCGCCGGCCTGCAGGCCGCGGTCGCGTACGCCGGCGTAGCACGTCGACCAGGGCGCCGGAACCGCTCTCGGCCATGCCGAAGCGGGTGCGCTCGCCCTCCTGACCGGCGAGGTTCATCCCGAGCAGGTCGGTCAGCATGCCGGCGCTCGGGTCGAGCTGCTGCTCCGACAGGGTGATCGCGTGCAGGCCGCGGACGGCGTGGTCGGCCGGGATGTCGGCGACCCCGTCCCAGCCCGAGCGGTGATCACCGTCGGAGGCGACCAGGTCGATGCATCATGCCGTCGGGGTCGCGGAAGGTGAGCACCTCCTCGTCGTCCCGCTCGGTCGGCGGGTCGACGTCGATCCCCAGAGCCGTGAACCGCTCGTGCCACCAGCCCAGCGACGACCCCGGAACGCTGAACGCCGTCGCCGTCGTCATCCCGGCGCCCTGGCGCCCCGGCGAGACGCCCGGCCACGGAAAGAAGGTCAGCAGGCTCGACGGGCTCCCCTGCTCGTCGCCGTAGTAGAGGTGGTAGGTGTCCGGCGCGTCGAAGTTGACCGTCTGCTTGACCAGCCGCAGGCCGAGCGCGCGGGTGTAGAAGTCGACGTTGGCCTGCGGGTCGGTGGCGATCGCGGTGACGTGATGCAACCCGTGCGGACTGACAGTGGTCATCAGGATGCTCCTTCGTCGGTCGTGTCTGGTGTCCTGCCTACCCGATGAGTACTCTATCGACGCTGACGGAGGTACTGATCCATGGCAGTGGGCCTCGGATCCGCCGGTTACGCTGACTTCGCCGGTCTCGAGGCCGCAGCGCTCGAGGCAGGACCGGTGAAGGAACCATGACCATTCTCAGTGCAGATCGCGCCACGACGGCGGCGGATGTCGCCCCCGGTGTTCCGGTCCGCGATCCTCGGCGGTACCGGCGGTACGCTGGCCGCAGTGATCGTGTTGCTCCCGGCGACCTGCGTTGCCCTCGGGCGGCTGTTCCAGACCGACGGCTCCGAACACCCGGGCGACCCTCGACCTGATCGCGGCGAATCCGGACCGCCAGCTCACCTTCGCCCTGCTGGGCTATCTCGGCCTGCTTCACCGCGCGCTGCCCGCCTTCCTGGCCGTCGCCCGGCTCTGCCGTCGCCGTCGGCCGGCGCTCACGATGATCTGCGCTCGCTCTGAACCACGCGGCCTCTCCTCGGAGCCTTCGCGATCAGCGCGATCGAACAATCTCTATCTCGTCGGCGGCCTGCTTCCGCCGGAGCAGCGCGACGTCGCCGCGACGGTCATCGACCGGATGTCGTCGAGCGGTCTCGCCGGTGTCAGCACCAACCTGTTCGTGTTGGCCACATCCTCGGCGCGATCCTGATGGGCCTCGCCCTCCGCGGCAGCATCGCCACGATCGGCTGGCTGGCGATGCTGCTCACCACTCCGGCCCACGTCGTCGGCGTTCGTGGTCCTGCAGATGCCCGTGCGTGGACATGGTGGCCTGGCTGCTGATGATGGTCGGCTTCGGCTACTGCGCCGTGGCGATCATCCGGACCCCTGACGACGCCTGGGCCAAGGCCGCCTTGAGCTCTTCGACCAGCTCAGGTCGGGCACGATCCCGAGCTACCGGCTCAGGCCAGCAAGGAACGCTGCAAGGTCTCGGCCAGCCAGGTCTCGTACTCGCTGTCGGTCCAGCCTCTCTTGATCACCAGGCTGTTGTAGGTCGGGTAGGAACCAAGGGTCACGATGATGTCGGCGGCATGCTCCCGAGTCAGGTCCTCACGGAGCGCGCCGCACTGCTGCAGGGCTCGCGCGAACCGAGTCAGTCCCTCGAGACGCTGCGCTTCCTGATCCTCCTGCAGCCGGCGCAGCTCAGGCTCTGAAGCTGCCGCAACCTCGAGGACCCGCCACAGTGGTCCAACCCGGGACCAGATGCCCGGCTGGGTGTGGGCATACAGCGCCAGCTGCCGACGCGGGTCCGGCTCCTCGATCACGGCCCGGATTGCTGGCCGCTGCTCGACCGGGACCAGCGAACGCTCGACGCCACCGGCCACTGCGGCGGTCACCGCCGCGGCCAGCAGGCCGGCCTTGCCCGGCGCCGCCCGGTACACCGTTTGCAGGGCAACGCCCGCCTCTTTGGCGATCGCCGGGATCGTCGCACCGGCGTAGCCGTGCTCGAGGAACACTCGAGCGGCCGCAGTGATGACCTTGGCGCGCGTGGCCTCGGCTCGGCGAAGGCGACCAGAGCGGTCGTATGTGCGCTTGGGCCTTGTGTTCTCAGACATTCAGTAGAATGATACTTCCATGAATACTGTGACATCCTTCGCCACGCCGAGCGAAGTGGAAACGAACAGCATCGCTGCCAACAAGGCCGTCGCCCGACGAGTCCTGGAGGAGATCTTCCCGGCGAACGACGTCGAGGCCCTCCGGGAGGTGGTCGACGAGGAGTTCGTGAATCACGAGGCTCCGGCCGGTACGCCGCCAGGCCTGGGCGCCATCACGATGTTCATGAGCATCCTCAACGAGGCCTTCAGCGACCAGCGATGGGAGATCCACGACGTGCTGGCCGAGGACGACAAGGTGGTCCTCCGCTGCACGCACTCCGGCAGACACACCGGCAGCTTCTTCGGCGTCCCGGCCACCGGCCGCCGCTTCGCCTACAAGCAGATGCACATCATCCGCATCCGGAACGGCAAGGGCGTCGAGCACTGGGCCGTCCGTGACGATGCCTCCCTGATGCGACAGCTCACCAGTTAGCCTCAGCGACGCAGCGTCGTCGCCCGGACGGGTCCGTTCGGCCGCAAGGTCATCGACGATCGGCCGGGAGTCAGCGGAGCGTTCTCGACCCGAATGCGCCAGGTGCGACCCAGCTCGGCCAGCACGACGGCGGCCTCCGACCAGGCGAACTGCTCCCCGATGCACATCCGGGGTCCGGCGCCGAAGGGCAGGTACGCGCCGCGCGGCTGGCCTGGGAGCCTTGGGGTCGAAGCGATCTGTCTCTCCCGGTACGCGACGCAGCCAGCGGTCCGGCCGGAACTGATCGGGCTCTGTCCACCACCTCGGGTCGCGATGCAGCAACGCCGGGCTGACCAGGCACATCGTCCCCGCCGGAATCGGGCGCCCACCGAGCACCACCGGCTCGAGCACCCGACGGCTGAACATCCAGGACGGCGGCCAGAGCCGCAGCGTCTCGGCGAGGACGGCCATCGTCAGAGGAAGATCGACCTGGTTGGCGGCCCACTCCGCTTCGAGGTCGGCGCGTACCGCCGGCGCCTGGTCGATCGCGGCGACCGCCCACGTCAACGCCATGGCCGTCGTCTCGTGCCCGGCCAGCAGCAAGGTCATCACCTGGTCCCGCACCTGCCGATCAGTGAGCTCCGGCGTCAGCCGCCAGCAGGTCCAACACCGGTGCAGACCGGGATCGGTCTGCCCAGCGCCCGCGTACCAGGTCGTCGACGACGTTCTCGAGCTCGGCTCTTGGCCGAGCGCACGCGGACGGCGACGGGCAGCCGGGAGCGGAGCAGCCGACGACCGCCGGGAGCCATGGCGAGCCGGAAGCCGGCCAGCAGATCGGTCAGCGCACCGGTGATCCGGGGTGTCGGCCCGCGTAGATCGGCACCGAACAGCGCCGTCCCCGCACCGTCGAGCGTCATCGCCGACATCTCGGCAACGAGGTCGATCTCACCACCGTCGGTCCACCGATCGGCGGCACGTCGCGCGGCCAGCGCGAAAGAAGCTTGGTAGTCGAGAATGCGCTGCGGGTGGAACGCCGGCTGCAGGGCTCGCCGGTGTCGCCGATGCGTGTCGCCCTCACTGGTGAGCAGCCCGTCGCCGAGCAGGAGCCGCGCGCGTACCAGCCCGCGACCCTTACCCGTACGCCGGGCGTGGGTCGTCAACAGCTCCCAGACCTGCGCGGCGTCGTCGATCAACAGCACGCGCTCCGATCCCACCCGCAGCGGGACGCGTGCGGGCACCATTGGCCACCAGCACGTCGAGGAAGTCCATCGGCGACCGGCGGAACGCGCGCATCAGGGCCGCGTTCACCGATCAGGGAGCGGATGTTCCCCTCGGCGACGGACGGCATGCTCAATCATGCCGTCCGCAGCCGAGTTGGTGGTCTGCGCCCGTCAGCGATGCGGTGCAGCGGGACGTGGGCTGGCGCAGGTTGTCGAGGAGGATGTCGCGGATCTCATCGGCCGCGGGACCCTCTTGGTTCATGACGACGCCGAGAAGGTCGTTCGACCTCGCCCGGGGTGCGGTAGCTGGCGAGCTCCTGCTTCAGGCTCGTCATATCGGGCGCGCGCCTCACGGCGCTCGCGCAGTTCGTCGCGGATCGTGCTGACGAACCCGCGTACTGGATGTGATTGCAATTGACATGCTTCAAGTCTGAAGAACTTCGATCCATACGTCCAATAACATTCTGATCGAGTAAGCCATGCACTATCGTCATAGATCATGGACACCGAAGCGCTGCGCTACTTCCAGCAGGTAGCGGACGGTGCCACCGTCACCGAGGTCGCCGAGCTCTACCAGGTCAGCCAGCCCGGAGTCTCCCGCGGTCTGCAACGGCTCGAGCGAGAGGTCGGCACCCCGCTGCTGCTGCGCTCGGGCAGGCTCTTGAAGACCACGTACGCCGGCAGCGTCTTCAAGCGTCACGTCGACGCCGTGCTGCACGCCCTCGACGACGGCCTGGCCGCCACCGAGGAGCTGATCGATCCCGAGACCGGCACCGTGCGCGTTGCCTTCCAGCTCTCCTTGGGCACCTGGTTCGTGCCGGACGTCATCGCCGCGTTCCGCGAGGAGCACCCTCGGATCAGCTTCCGCTTCGAGCACTCCCACGACGCTCTGGGTTCCTCGCTCGTCGCCGGTGGGCGTACCGACCTGGAGTTCACCGCTCGTCGGCCACGGAACCCGGACGTGGTGTGGGAGTGGCTCTTCCAACAGCCGCTGCACCTCGCCGTTCCGCCCGGCCATCGCCTGGCCGACCGCGACGAGGTGGCCCTCGCCGAGGCCGCGAAGGAGGACTTCGTGATGCTGAGGCCCGGCCTGGGAGCTGCGGACCCTGTCCGAGGAGCTGTGCGCGCAGGCGGGATTCGTGCCGCGGGTCGCTTTCGAGGAGGACGACATTCCCGTGGTGCGCGGCTTCGTCGCGGCCGGACTCGGCGTGGCGATCGTGCCGGCGCTCACCGCGGAGGTCCGGCAGGCCGGCAGCGGCGCCGAGCGACTGGTCCGCCTGACCGATCAAGGAGCGTTCCGCGAGGTCGGCCTGGCCTGGTCGAAGAACCGGCGCCTGCTGCCCTCGGCGGAGCTGTTCCGGCGCCACGTGCTGGCGGGAATGCCGCGGGCACGCCGGTCGCACCGCTGAGCCGGATGGCACGCTGGGAACATGCCAGCCCTCACGAAGTCAGCACCCGCGCCGCAGACCGGATTACGCCCCGGTCAACGGCCTGCAGATGTACTACGAGATCCACGGCTCCGGTGGCACCCCGTTGCTCCTGCTGCACGGCGGTCTGTTCAACATCGATCTGCAGTTCGGCGAGCTGCTGCCGAGCCTGGCGGCGAGTCGACAGGTGATCGCCACCGACTTCCAGGGCCACGGACGCACCAACGACATCGACCGACTGCTCACCTGCGCCGACCTGGCCTCCGACGTCGTCGGCCTGCTGCAGCATCTCGAGGTCTCCCAAGCCGACATCTTCGGGTTCAGCGTCGGCGGCGCCGTCGCGCTCCACCTGGCGATCCGGCATCCCGAGCTGGTCCGCAAGCTGATCGTGTCGTCGGCGTCCTTCCATCCCGACGGCGACCGGCCGGAGAACAGCGAGGCGGTCGGTGAGATGACGGTCGACATGATCGCCGGTACGCCGATGGAGCAGGAGTACCTGGCCAAGTCGCCGCATCCCGACCGGCTGCAGGAGCTGCTGAACAAGCTCGGCACCTACGACCAGGGCTTTCCCGGCTGGTCTGACGACGACATCCGGGGAATCGCCGCACCGACGCTCATCACGGTCGGGGACTGCGACGCGGTCCAGCTTGATCACATGGTGAAGTTCCTCCAGCTGCGCGGCGGTGACGTCAACGGCGACTTCACCGGCGTCCCGGCCTCCCAGCTGGTCGTGTTCCCGGGCACCACCCACTTCTTCGGTCTGGCGCGTACCGGGATGGTTCTCGATGCGGTCCGAACCTTCCTGGACTCGGACGCGGGCTGACTGAGACACTTTGAGGATGAGTCTCGCGAGCGTGGCGACCGAGATTGATCAACTAGCGCTCCGCGGATACGCCAGCCGTCCTGGCGATCCCCGCTACGAGGTGGATCGCCAGATCTGGAACGGCTCGTTCGACCGGCACCCGGCGGTGATCATCCGCTGCGCCGGCGTCTCGGATGTCATCGCCGCCGTGAAGTTCGGCCGGGCCAGCGGTCTGCCGGTCGCCGTACGGAGTGGTGGCCACTCCTTCCCGGGATTCTCCTCGGTCGACGAACGGCGTCGTTCTCGACCTCTCGTTGATGAAAGGAGTCCGGGTCGACCCCGAGCGGCTGACGGCGCGGGTGCAGGCCGGTGTGCTGCTCGGAGAGCTCGACCGGGAGACCCAGGCGTTCGGCCTCGCGGTGCCGTCGGGCATCGTCACCACCACCGGGCGTGGCCGGCCTCACGCTCGGTGGCGGCATCGGCTGGATCATGCGCAAGCACGGGCTGTCGATCGACCAGCTGGTCTCCGTTGATCTGGTGACGGCCGACGGCGAGTTCGTCCAGGCGAGCGCGGAGGAGAACGCCGATCTCTTCTGGGGCGTACGCGGCGGCGGCGGCAACTTCGGGATCGTCACCGAGTTCGAGTTCCGCTGCGTGCCGCTGGGAACCCAGGTCGTGGTCGCCGGGCCGGTGTTCTGGCCGATGACACAGTCCCCGGAGGTACTGCGCTTCTATCGCGACTGGGTCGCCGATGCACCGGACGAGCTGATGACGATCGTGGTGCACCGAAAGGCCCCGCCGCTGCCCTTCGTGCCCGCAGGAACTGCACGGCAAGCCGGTTGTCGTGGTCGCCTGCTGCTGGGCCGGTGACATCGAGGAGGGGGAACGCTTCCTCCGGCCGCTGAAGGAGTTCGGCTCGCCGGTGCTGGATCGCGTGCGTCCCCAAACCGTTCCTGGCCCATCAGTCGATGTTCGATCCGAGCTTCCCGGCAGGGCCGCTGGTACTACTTCAAGGCCTGCGATGTCCCCGAGCTGAACGACGAGATCATCGACATCACCGTTGAGCGCTCGCTGCAGATCTCATCGCCACTCACCGCCTTCCCGATCTGGCAGATGGGCGGCGCGGTAAGCCGAGTCGGGACGACGAGACCGCGTTCAGCGGCCGCTCGGCCGGATTCACCTACAACATCGGTGCCTGCCACCGAGACCAGTGCCGGCTTCGACGAAGAACGCGAATGGGTACGCGGCTTCTGGGACGCTCTCAGCCCGTGGCACCAGGGCGTCTACGTGAACTTCCTGGGCGACGAGGGTGCCGACCGGGTGCGGCAGTCGTACGGAGCTCAGAAGTACGAGCGGCTCCAGGAGCTGAAGCGGACGTACGACCCGGACAACTTCTTCCGCCTCAACCAGAACATCTCGCCCACCTAGACCGCAGCACTGGCCGTCGGATCCCGACGCAACCGCCATCCCAGGTACAGGGCGCTCGGCACACCGGCAACCACGAGAACCAGTTCCACCGGTCCGAGTCCGGCCGGGGGCTCGTCCTCTCCGCCGACCGGCTGGGTCTGGCTCGGGGGCGGGGCCTCGACGGCCCGGCTCGTGCCGGTGGCCGCGAAACCCAGACCAAAGAGCGCGACCGGCACCAGCAGCAACAGGATGCCGATCCCCTTGTCCCGGCGGGACCACACGCGTGAGGCCAAGGTCAGGATCATGCCGACCAGCCAGCCGATGACCGGAATGATCAGGGCGATCAGCGCAACGATCTCCAGTGCGCCGGCGCGGCGCTCCGCAGGACGTGCTTCGGCGGCGTCGGCGATCTCCTCCGGCGACCCAAGTCGATCGAGCACGTTACGGACCGCGGCCTCGTCGGCCGGCCGGTGTTCGCCGAGCGCAGTTTCGATGTGGCCACGGATCTCGTCGACCAGCTCGCTGCGGCGAGCGCGCGACAAGTGCGCGGCGGCGTGTTCCAGCCGGCGCAGGTAGTCGTCGACCAGTCGGTCAGTTTCCACGGTGTCCATCGCCTTTCCTTTCACCAAGAACTGCGTCGACCGAGTCGCGAAATCTGGTCCACTCCGTGACGAACCTGGCCAGCGCGGTGTGTCCGGACTCGGTGAGGCGGTAGTAGCGGCGAGGCGGTCCGGAATCCGACTCACGCCAGGTCGTGGTGACGAGGTGCTCCTTGCGCAACCTGGTGAGCAGTGGATAGATCGTCCCCTCGCTGGTGACCAGCCCGGCGCTGTCCGAAAGCTGGCGGACCAGCTCGAACCCGTACCGCTCACCGTCGCGAAGCAGAGCGAGCACGCAGTATTCGACCGTGCCTCGGCGCAGCTGCGACAGGCTGTCACGTGCCACGCCAGGTTCCATGCATAACAAGGTACCTGGTTTTGCGACGTTGAGGAGCCGACGTCTCATCATGTGTCGACCTCTCGTTGATCACATCAACGCTGAGGTGAGCCGGGCGAGGTTGTCGAACGCCTTGTCCCGGAACGGCCGTCGTTGCCAGTCCTCCAACCTCAGCAGCCGGCTCTTGGCCCGGTAGTCGTCCTCGACGGCTCGCATCGCGTCGACGAACTCGGAGCTGTGCACCATCACCATCAGCTCCATGTGCAGGCTGAGTGCCCGGATGTCAAGGTTGCAGGAGCCGATGATGGTCACGTCGTCGTCGATGGTGAGGTGCTTGGCGTGCAGCACGGCGGGCGGCGCGTACAGGTAGATCTTCACCCCGGCCCGCAGCAGTTGTTCGTAGTAGGACCGCTGCGCGTGGAAGACCATGAACTGGTCGCCGATCTCGGAGACGAACAGCTCGACGTCCACACCGCGCGAGCCGGCGGTCACCATCGCCATCTGGATCGTCTCGTCGGGGACGAAGTACGGACTGGTGACGCTCACCCGGTGCCGGGCGTTCTGGATCACCGCCGCGATCAGCTTCAGGTTGTTGTCGTTCTCAAAGCTGGGTCCGCTGGGCACGACCTGGGCATCCCATGTCCCTGGCGCCGCACTGAGCTCGACGGGCTGATAGTCGGGGTCCAACAGCTCGTCGGTCTCGCTGTACCAATCGGTGATGAAGACCGCGTCGAGCTCGCGAACCACGGGACCGGAGAACCGGGCCATCAACTCCACCCAGTGCAAGCCGCGCCGGATTCCGGCCTTCTTGTGGTAATGCTCCTTGATCATGTTCTGCGAGCCCGCGTAGCCGACCCGGTCGTCGACCACCACCAGCTTGCGGTGGTTGCGCAGGTCTGGTCGGCGGAGCTGACGCTTGAACGGCTGGATGGGCAGCATCGGCCGGTACTGCGCGCCCATCTCAGCCAGGAGCTTGATCGTCTCCTTGCGGTTCGGGTAGGAGAACTGGGCGATGTGATCCGACAGCACCCGCACGGTGACGCCGCGGGCGCAGGCCCGCCGCAGCGCGTCGAAGAACGGGGCGGTCGTCTCGTCGTGCACGAGGATGAAGAACTCGACATGCACGAATCGCTCGGCCCGGTCGATGTCGGCGGCCATCGCCGCGATCGAGCCGTCGTAGTCATCGATCAGCTCGGCCGTGTTGCCCCCGATCATCGGCAGTGCGCCGAGATTGCGGTTGAGCTGGACCATCGAGGACAGCCACTCCGGCCACGCGGCACGGTTGCTCACCTTGTCCAGACCACCCTCGGTCCGCGCCATGATCCGCTCCGAGACCATGCGTTGCTTCTCCCGCCGGCTCTTGGGCAGCCGCCCGGCCCCGACGAGCAGGAAGAACAGCAGGCCGATCACCGGGATGAAGATGACGGCCATCACCCACGCGATGGCCGACGAAGGCTTGCGGTTGGCGGACACATAGATGGCGACGGCCAGAGACGACCAGCACCTCGGCCACGATGAGCAGCAGTCCTACCCAGTTGATCTCCAGCATCAGCCGCCCTCACGCCGCCGCGCGTCGCCGCAGCCGACGGCGCGGCCGCTCCGGGCGGCTCGCCCCGATCAGGCCCTCGGCCCACGCGGCGGCCGGGTCGGAGTCGACCAGCACCGCCTTGACCAGCAACGTCAACGGGATCGCCAGGACGGCTCCGAGAGGGCCGAGCACCCAGGCCCAGAAGATGACCGAGATGAGCGTGAGCGTGATCGACATCCCGACCGCGTCGCCCACGAAGTACGGCGGGATCAACGAGGTGAACAGCGAGTTCAGCAGGATGTAGACGACGATCACCAGCAGCATCAGGCGGACATCGCCGACGAGCAGCGCCAGCAGCGCCGGGGGCACCAGGCCGATGATGAAGCCGACGTAGGGGATGTAGTTGCAGGCCGCGGCCAGCAACCCCCACAGCGGAGCCAGCGGAATGCCGAGCCAGAGCAGGAACAGCGTGTCCGCGACCCCGACCACGACCGCGAACACCGTGGTCACCGCGAGGAAGCGCCGGGTCTTCGTGGCGAACGCGGTGAGGGCCTGGGCACTCCGCGGTCGGGTCTGTCGCATGGCCGCCAGCCGTCCGGAGATTCCGGTCGACTCGATCCCCATGAAGAGCAACAGGCTGAGCAGGAAGATCACATTGGCCCCGAACCCGACGACGGCGCTCAAGGCGCCCGTCAGCAGCCTCGCGAGCCGGTTCAGATCCAGGGCGGCCAGCATCGCGCCGGCCGTTGCCCGGTCGATGCCGAGCTGGGCGAGCAAGCCGGACAGCGCGGCCAGCAGCTCACGCGCCTCGGCGGCGTACGCGGGCAGGATGCTGGCCAGCCGGGCCACCGACAAGGCGATGATCAGAGCGACCCCGATCAGTACGCCGTAGATGGCCAACAGCAGCGCGCCGAGCACGACCGGTTCCGGCAACCCGCGCCGCCGCATCGAACCATGGAGCGGGTGCACCAGGACGACGATCACCAGGGCCAGCAGCACCGGGGCGGCAAGCCAGGCCAGCTCCCGTAGCCCGATCACCACGACGACGCCGGCAGCGGCGGACACCAAGATCATCGTCGATCGGGGCAGCGTCCGACTCT
The DNA here is from genome assembly GCA_963711015.1 of uncultured Actinomycetota bacterium. Lineage (GTDB taxonomy): Bacteria > Actinomycetota > Actinomycetes > Propionibacteriales > Propionibacteriaceae > Microlunatus. Next base: position 78,044 of record CAVQCQ010000022.1, on the reverse strand, counting down.
GTCGGGGACGCGCCCCTTGCATCCCCGGCATGGGCCTCATCGTAACCATGACAGGAGCGTTGCCTCCTTTGTCGTCATACGACTCGGTGGCCCTCCCTGGTCGGCCCTGCGATGCACGAACCTGGTCACTACCCAAACGTCAAGGAACCTCGACAACGCGGCATTTGCGGCTCGGAATCAGGGCTTGATGGCGTCGTTCATCGTTGCGGCGATGACCGAGGCCCCCTCGCTATTCGGATGCACGCCGTCGGGGAAGTATTCGGGGTGATCTCGGGTAGCCGAATACACGTTGATCACAGGGGTCCCGGTCCGCGCGCCGACCTTGCGCACGATCGGCACGACCTCCTGGGCAATCACCTTAGGCTGGATCCTCGCCGGGTTCTCGAACGCGACAGGAGGTGTCGCGACGTACACCGTCGGCTGAGTAGGGAGCAGCCGGTAGAGGGCTATCAGCTCCTCCAGCTGGAGCTCGTACGTGCGTGCGTCCCAATTCTGTGGCTTCGCGTCGTTGGCGCCGAGCATCACGATCACGACGGCCGGACTTGATCGCAGCGACGCCGTATAGGCATCGGTTGCCTTGTACGGGGAGTCGCCATTGTCTTGCACGGTGGCCCCGATGTAACCGAAGTTCAAGACTTGATACCCGGATCCGAGAAGCCGTTGAAGCTGGCCTGGGTAGGACTCCTCTTCCCGTCGGTCGGGGTTCACACCCTCCCCGAAAGTGATGCTGTCTCCTACCGCCGCCACGCGGCCGCCGGTGACTGGGCCGGCCATCTCAGATGCTGTACGCGAGAGCAGTCCGCTGTGCACAATGACGACCACCACGACGGCGAACACGACGACGGCGACGGTCAGTGTGAGCAAGCCGCGTCTGGTGCTTGTCTTCATTCAGGGTTTCTCCGAAATGACATGATCGGGGGCGACTTCCTCATGTTGCTCGGATGTCGCGTTGACCGAAGGGTGATCGAAGTGGGCGGCCCCGGACCAACACCCCCATCCAACGAACCGATGCTAGCCGGATTCAGGCATCCGCACGGCGAAGTCGCGAAGTGCCAGCCTGTCATGTGCACGCCGAGAGGTCGCCGTCCCAGCAGCCTGCGACATGATTCAGCCCGTTCGTCGGGAACGGCGGGACATGCCGCCGGAGTACGCACGATGCGGCCTCTGGTCGACGCCGGCACTACCCGCCAGTTGCTCTACGGCGAAACTGCGGCGGCAATCGCTCATCTTCCTCGCTGATTGGCCGGTTAGGGTGCGGTGGGATTTTCGTTCACGATGGTCCACTGCATGGGGAAATCAGCGTGGCCAGATTGGAGTGTTGGGGTGGGCATCCTTCGCAAGATCATCGAGCAGCTCGACCGTGGCTTCGTGAACGGACCGCTGGCATCGCCCCTGGTTCCTCGGCCGATACGGAAGTACGTGCTCCGCGCCCTGGGCTACGAGGTCCACCAGACGGCCTGCATCGCGGAGCGCTGCTACATCGGGTCGCGCCGCGTCACCTTCGAAGCCGATTCATTCGCCAACGTGGGTTGTTATTTCGATGGGAACGCAGACATCCGCGTCGAAGCAGGCGCTCAGATCGGGATGTGGTCGATGTTTGCAACCGCCAGTCACGAGGTCTCAGAGGTGACCTCCCGTCGTGCGGGTCGCGACCTTGCCCGGCCGATTCGCGTCGGCAGTGGCAGCTGGATCGGCGCCAGGTCAACGGTGTTGCCGGGCGTCGACATCGGGGAGGGCTGTGTGATCGGCGCAGGGTCGCTCGTCATCCGCACGTGTGACCCCAACTGGATCTATTTGGGTACTCCAGCACGAAAGTCTCGCCCGCTCACCACGGAGGACACGTCACCAGCGTCTAACTCGATGACGTCGGATGGAACCCGAGTCATCGACAGGAGCGAACGAACCATGTCGCGGCCCAACGGATCTGTCCGGCCGCCCACTCAGGCTCCATGAAGGTTGTGGTGCCACCGATATCGGCTGAACCCGACGCCTCGCCAGGCTCTGAGACGCCACCTAGGTCAGGCCGGGACGACGCGGTCCGCCGCATTCGCCCGCACGCGAGCCACCTCCGCGCCGCCCACGAACGCCTTGTGTGTAACTACACCTCGGATGATGTTGCGTGTCGCGATGGCCCGCTCGCGACGCCCGGCAAGCGTGAGGACGACGACTCGCCAGCTGGCACCCAAGACATAGAGCCCTCGAATTGCGACTCCGCGCACCGCCGAACCGCTGTAGCGGCGGGTGTATGTCGTGAAAGAGGCGCCCTGCAGGCGGCGCATCTCGGACGAGGGGGCGCCAGAACCGCCTGCACCGTGAGGTACCAAGACGTCCTCACGAAGCCGAACATGCCAGCCGTTCTTTCGTGCGCTGTGGCCGAAGGCGACGTCCTCGGAGTAGACGAAAAAGGCCTCGTCGAACCCACCGAGCTCGCGGAAGGGTCCACTGCGGACTGCCAAACATGTGCCCGTGACCCAGTCCACGTTCACCTGCTCACCGATTCGCGGATGCGCATAGAGACCGGACCGCGGAAAGAACCGGTGCAGACCTGAGGCGTGCACAAACGCCCGGCCGACTGAAGGCTCCCACCCACCGACACCGATCTCGATCCGACCGTGGTGTGTGATCGGCGTGGCCGCATGAGAGATCGCTTCGACATCGTCGGCGATTCCACGGACGAGCGCGACCAGCTGTTCCGGGCTGGGTCGGCAATCGGGATTCACGAACACGACGTACGGCTTCTCGCTGGTGAGAGCCCCCAGGTTCGCCGCCCGAGCGAAGCCCTGGCCACCCCCGGACAGGTAGCGCACGTTCGGGAACCGGCCAACCAGCGCAGCTGTGCCATCGAAATCAGGCGAGTTGTCCACCACCGCCACGGCCAGATTGGGTGGCCAGACGGAAAGAAGGGACTCCACGTGATGCCTACTCCGGTACGAAACCATCACCACCTCGACGTCATCGATGGTGGGAACCCGGCTGTCGGGAGTGCCGGGTGAAGTTCGTCTGATCGACGGTGCCTCGTTCATTGGCCGGTTCCCTTCGCTCTGTAGATGGCGCGGAGGCGCTTCTTCGTCAAGCCGGTGGTTCTAAACGGTGTGCGCACGCGGAGGCGCCGTCGGGTCGAGTCCATAGCCCGAAGCAGGGCGTTGTTGCGGATCATGCTGGAGGTCATCGACTTCGCGACCGCCACTCGATTCCGGTCGGCGCTTGCATCCCCGGATCTCGTAGATGGAGTAGGCGACGCCGCCGCCCGGTTTCTCTTGATCACCGCAACCAGCAGGGCCAGGAGCACGGCGACGACTAGCCCGGTCAGCGAGGACACGGCGGCCAGTGTCTTGCCGTGCAGTTGGTCGGGGCCGGCGGGTGGTCGGGGGGCCGACACCTGGGCTGGCACGATCACGGGACCACCGGTTCGGACATTGAGCGCGGACACCTGGACTTGGAATCGAACGCTCAGGGCCTCGGCGAGTCTTACCGCCTCCTCCGGCGACGAGCCGCTCACCTGCAGATCCAGAATTACGGTCTCGGGCACGACCGCCGCCTCAACCCGTCCGCGGAGAGCTTCCGGATCGACGGCGGCGGCGGTTGCGACTGGCATGATGACGTCGTCTGCGGTCATCAGCTGGGCATAGGTCATCGCCCGCTCCTTGAGATAGAGCGTCGCAGTCTGCGGGTCGATGGGCGCGCGCTGGAGCTTGGGGGCCCGCCGATCTGGTGTGGTGTCCAGGCCGAGCAATATCTGCGCGTTCGAGCTGTAGGTCTTCGGCAGGTATGAACCGAGCACGAGGCCGGCGCCGGTGACCACAACAGCGGTGATGAGGATCAGGACGATGTGTCGTTGCAGCGCGCGGATGGCGAAGGCGGCGCTCATCGTCGCTGCTCGCTAGTTCGCTGAACCGCGCGACCGGTTTCGGCGCGCAGCCGGTGCACCGGGCCGTGCCGAATCGCCCAACCCATTGCCGCGCCCATCAACAATTGCGTACCGCAGATCGCCACGGCGACCCCTTCGGCTCCCGCGATCAAAGCGCCGAGCGTCGCGGTGCCCAGGTGCCAGCCGGCACCGATGGCCGTCACGATCGAGGAGACCCCGAATCGATTGGCGGCGATAAGGTCGGTGGCGAATGCCCTGGTGACACCAGTGATGATGGTAGCCACGCCCATCAACTGGACGACCGGCACGGCGTCTGCGAAATCCGCCCCGAGATACCATGGAATAAGCACTGGGGCGGCAACCGCGAGCAGGAGGCCCGCGAGGCTGTAGCAGCCCATCAGGCTACCGAGGATCAGCCTTCGCTGATTGGCGTGCTGGCGCTCGTCGGACGTTGCGACCCGAGGCATCATCGCCTGCTCGACGGCCACGAGGACCCCATGGATGGCGCTGGTCAGGCGGTCGGCCGGACCGAACAGTCCGACCTGTCGATAGCCCGCGAACTGGCCCAACAAAATGGCCGAACTGTTGATGATGACCTGTCCGCTGATCAGGCTGACGAACAACGGTAGGCTGCTGCGCAGCGCCTCGATAGCGGCCGCCGGACTGCTCAACCGCAGCGCAACCTCTTTCTGCGCGGTCATGATGATCCAACAGACGGCGGCGGAGAGCAGGTATGGCAGGAATTGCCAGAAGACGGCCAAGCTGAGCTGGTCCGCTGATCGAACGGTGAGGACGAGACCGGCGAGCGCTACTACTCGTGTTCCGCCCGTCAGCACGGCGTACAACTGCAATCGACCGGTCGCCTGCAAGTACCACATGGGATACAGGGCGGACCCGATCGACAGCAGCACACCCACCAGATAGAGGCCGAGATACTGCCGCATCGACGGAATGGCGAGCACTATCAGGAGCAGCACTGTGGATCCGACCGCCCAGAGAGCGAGCTTGGCGGTGATCGTCGCCGAAGCAACCGCCTGGCGCTCAACAGCAGTGTCGGCGACCGCCGTTCTGCGCAGGGCGCTGAAGCCGAACCCGAAATCGGTCCACACCAGCAGCATCTGGATCACTGCAAGCGTGGCAATGAAAACACCCAGGCCGTCGATGCCCAAGACCCGACTCAGCAACGGGATCGAGACGATCGGGTACGCATAGGAGACGATCTGCCCGAGGCTGACCAGGCCGGCGTCACCGCCCAGGCGGCGCAGGTCCCTGATGACATGCCCCTGGGGTCGGACCCTGGTGGCAGGTTCTCCAGTCGGGCTCATGTCGACGCCGCCGCACGATGAGCGAGCGCGGGCACCAGCGAGGAGTAGCAGTCGATCGAACGCTGTGCGGTAGTGGACTGGTCGAATCGCTCGGCCGACAACGCTGTTCGCTCGCTGAGGTCATTCGCGAACCCCGGATCCGTCAGCACCCTGGTGAGCGCTTGCGCCAGCTCATCCACGGAATCGCCGAGGAGGCCGTTCCACCCGTCGTCGATCAGATCCACCACCCCGGTGACCCGGGAAGCCACGACCGGAATTCCCATCGCCTGCGCCTCGAGCACCGCCATCGGCATGCCCTCGCCGCGGCTGGTGAAGAGTAAGGCCGAAGCCGTCGACAGCCGCCGGTGCAGTTCCTCCCGCGGCAACCAGCCCGACACCTCGACGCTCTCGTTCTCAATGCCCAGCAGTGTCCGGTTGCCGTCTCCCAGCCAGCAGCCACGGGCGCCCGGCTCGCGAGCGGCCACGGTCTTCGCAACCTCCGCGAATACCTCGGGTGCCTTGGCCGGTGCGATCCGTCCCACATGGGCGAACCACGGACGGTCCCGATCCGTCGCCCGCTCGATTCGTCGCAGCTCGCCGACGTCGACGGCGTTCGTCAGGACGGCGGTCCGCGCCCCCGGAAGTGCTCGCTGCGCAACCCGCTGCTCGGACTTCGAGTTGAGCACCAGACGACGGCCGGCGACCAGACCGACGAATTCCAGTGCCAAGAGCAGCTGGCGCCGCCCCCAGGACCAGTGGTCGTACGCGAAAGCGAAGGCGTGCGGACTGTAGACCGATCGTCCGCGGTGAGTCGTGAGCATGGCGACCCAGCGGCCCAGCAGGCCGGCTCGCGACGAGTGCAGGTGGACGATGTCGAACGTCTCGGTCCGCAGCCGCGCGAACAGCGTGCGTACGAGCGCGATCAGGCGGCCGGCCGACAGGGAGTGCGACCACTTCTCGACCTCGACCCCGGGTCCCGTGAGCGCGCGGATGTCCTCCTCGGCGGGTGAGTCGGGCCGCCTCACGTACGCGAAGACCACGCGGGAAAATCGCTGATCATCGCTCTGCTGCCGGGCGATGGTCGTGACGGCTGTTAGGACGCCGGACGAACTGGCGTCGGTAACGTGCAGGACCTTGATGCCATCGGTCATCGCGGTTCGTCCTTCGGTCGGGGAATGATCAGCGGCTTGGTCGATCCCCGCGTCATGTGGTTCCCCCGTCTCCGCACCCTTAGGGGCAGTAGCGCCAGGAACAGCGGAAGCGCGGGAACGATGTGCTTGACGTAGGACCCGTAGTCGGGCTCGAAGATCGCCTGCACGACGACCAGCGCGAGCAGTAGCGCGACCGCGCGTTCCGGCCGCGGCGTCCGTTCACTCAGGAACGCTCGCAGGGCCCCGTCGCGCGGTGTTGTCCGCGCCGAGTGCGCGTGCCGATCACTTCGGTCAGCGGCACGCTCCCGCTGAATGTGCAGAATGCTCCAGGCAACCAGGCCCCAGAGGAAGCCGATCACCACCGACATGACCAGATAGGTGGGTGAACCCCCCAAGATCAAGGGCCACGGAAAGAGGAGACTGAGGAATACGAGGAACGCGTTCAGCCATTGCAGCCCCACCTGGTCCGGTAAGAAGTCGACGATCAAGGAGCCGACCGAGATGTTGATGTCGGCCCGGAGGTCGTTGACCGCGACCCGCGAGTACGAAAGCGCCTCGCCCAGATACAGGTTGAACACGAGCTGCATGCAGCCGTAGCTGACCACGACGAAGATCAGCACCGGGACGAGGCCGCGTACTCGCGGGAGCAAGATTCTTCCGACAACGTAGAGGACCACCACGATCCCCCAGTAGGGCCGGATGGTGATGGCGTAGCCGACCATGGCACCGACCAGCACGACCTCGTGGATGCCACCACGAGGCAGGAGCAGGACCAGCGCTACGAGCACGAGGCTGACGAACTCCTTGCTGTACTGGGCAAGATAGATCAGCGCCAGGAGGTAGCTGACGGAGATCACCGCCAAGCCCACAGGGGTGAGGCGGGACAGCTCACTCCAGCGGATCGCCGCGAGAAGCGCGAGGCCGAACACCGCGATGGCCGCCATCGCGGCGATGTCGGGCTTGTCGGCGAGGCCGAGCACTCGATAGACGAATGCGGTGTTGCGGAACGGATCGGCGGAGTCGAGGCTGGCGTCGGGAAGGTTCAGTGTCGATTGGATCCAGATCCCATCGAGCGTGAACTTCTCGTCGAGGAGGTTCCGGAACCGGCTCGCGACGGCGACCGCCGCTCCGGCGACAGCCAAGATATACAGTTGACAGAACGCGGCCCACGGGTCGATGCGCGACGGCCGGTCGTCGGACAGCGTTGGCTCGGTCACCGACACGAGACTCGAGTCGATGAGCGTGGTCGGCGACGATCTGCGCATCATCGGGGTTCCAGCGCGCGCATGACGTGGCGGAAGCCGAGCTTCTCGGTGCCGTCAGCTCTTACGATGCCGAAACCGGTCGGCAACTTGCTGTCTCGGAGTTCGTACAGGGAGATTCCCCACAACTCGACGGCCCGCAGACGCTCGATCGCAGCGGTGAGATAGTGCTGCTGGTCGGACTCGGTCCACGAGCCCGGTGTGGTCTGCAGCCCGATCTCCGCAACGAAGATCGGACGGCCATAGCGCTCGCGTACCCGATCCATGCGTTCGGGAAGCCGGCCGATCTCGGTTTCGTTGTCCGCCGGATACAGGTCAATGCTGATCACGTCAAGCGAGTCGACGATCGCGTCGAGGACCAGGTACCACTCCTGCTCGCGCTCGTCGTTGAGCGGCCACCCCGTCAGGTTGGTCGTCACTGGCACCCCGTCGCTGCCGAGGGTGTCCCGAGCCGCACCGAGCAACCGGGCGAGCTCCCGCAAGTAAGCCACGTCCCTGGTTGCCGGCGTAAAGCGCTGGTAGTGCGCGTGATCGGCTTCGTTGAACGGTTGCCAAAGCTCGACCTGGTCGCCGAATCCCTTCCGCATCTGCGTCCAGAACCAGGTGCACGCGGCCGTGTAGTCGTCGAGGTCAAAGGACTGCGCCCAGTCCGGCGCGCCCGGGACCACCAGGCTGACACCCATGCCGAGACTCCGCGGGTAGCTCAGCTGCTTGCGGTAGAACGCGGCCATCTCCCGGTCCCAGCGCTTCTGATCGGGGGCCACCTTCCAGGCGTAGATCCCCGTTCGGACGAGGTTCTGTCCATGCTCGGCGAGGGTGTCGATGTCGGCCCGCCAGCGAGCGACATCGGTCGCGTCGATGGGCAATCCGACCTGGGCGCCGAGCCGCTGACGTCCGGCCGCTTCCGGTGTCTCCGCCGGCTCCGGCTGGCGCCAGGCGTAGGCACCCGCGCCGAGTCCGACTCCGCTCCCAAGTCCGGCGATTGCGAAGCCCACGAGCAGGCTCCGCCGGCTCATCGCCCGGTCCCGAGCCGCAGTCCGACCGTTCATCGACGCCTCGGCAGCTCGTCGTAGGCCGCGAGGTAGGCGTCGGCGACGTGGTCCCAATCGAGTCCGGGATGCACGAGGCTCCGCGCTTCAATTCGCTTGGCGGCGACGAGCGCCGGGTCGCCGAGCACATCGATCACTGCGGCAGCGATGTCATGCGGATCGGTTGACCTGGCGACGAAGCGCTCGCCGAGCCCGGCGACGACCTCTGGATTGGCGCCGACCGGCGTGACGACCACAGGTGTGCCACACGACATCGCCTCGGCGGTGGACAGTCCGAAGCCCTCGAGCTGCAGGGTCGGAGTGACGACCAGATCAGCGGTCCGGTACCAGGTCAGGAGGTCTTCGTCCGACACCCGCCCGAGCACATGCACGGATCGGGTCAGGCCCAGGTCCACCAACTGCTGCTCGATCGAGCTACGTCGGGGTCCATCGCCGGTGATGACAAGATGCGCCGATGGGTGGGCGCGCAGGACTTCTGTCATGGCGGCGACAAGCAGCTCAACGCCAGTGCGCTCGACGAGGCGTCGTGCCGTCACGATCAGCGGTCGCCCGACGTCTATCGGTGGCAGCACGCGCTCCCTCGGAGTGAAGTAGTCGGTCCGCAGACCGCCGGAGATCTTCTTCCAGTTCGTCGAGCCGGAACGGGTGATGGCGCGCATTTCGGCCCCAACGAAATCGCTGAGAGTAACGACGGTCGTCGCTCGCTCGAGCACGCGCCGCTCGATTGCCTTCATCGCCTTGACCGTCGCGTCGGATATCAGGCCGGGTGCCCGGTACTGCCCCTGCCGCTCGCCGACGACCTCCTTGTGTACCGGAGCATGGAAGGTGTAGAGGTACGGGATCCGGGTCGTCAGGACGGGCGACATCGAGATCGGATAATGGCCATGGAGGACGTCGTAGTCAGCTCCCACCATCGTTCGGTGCACCGTCCGTGCCACGCTAGCGGGATACTTCGCCACGAACAGGGGATCGGACTTCGGCGGGGTCGAGAACCGCAGCAGGCGAACGCCGTCATCACCGGTCTGTGCGCTCGGTTGGTCGGGTGCCGTGCGCTTGGACAACGTGGTGACGTCGTGACCCTTGCGAACCAGCGTTGCCGCGAGCTCGCGCACGTAACGCTCAAGGCCGCCGAGCTTGTCTGGAGCGATCGCATTCGTCACCATCAGGACCTTCATTCGCACCCTCCGGGCTGGCTGCGGATGCCAAACATCAGGCTCCGATGGCCGCGAGCATGGGCCACTCGGCCACCTGCTGGGCTCGCAGCCGGTCGACCAGCCGTCCGGCCGGAAGATCCACATCGGAATAGCGGAGGACCGAGTCCCGGGGCCGGTCGACGCGCAGTCGCGCGCCTTCGGCCAGGCCCATCGGCAGCAGGTCCTCGACCGCCGTGACGTCGGCCCGCTCGGCCTGGCCGTAGGTGTCGTAGCCGCCCAGCCCGTCCAGGACGGTGCCGGCCCGCAGGTCCTGCTTGGCAGTGGCCACCACCTCGACCGTCGGCGCTCCGACCGGCGCGATCGCCGCGTCCTTGAACAGCACCGCCCGCGCAACCGTCTGGGGCACTTCGAAGTGACACAGGTGGTAGGGCGTGTAGAAGCTGTAGAGCGGTCCAGGACCGAGCTTGTACAGCTCCAGATAGTGCCGCTGCCGCGGATCATGGTGGGTGGCCAGCACGAAGACCCCGGGTCCGGGCCGGCTGCCGACAACGTAATCCACGACGCCGCCGACACTCTCGAGCTCGGCGACGTCGTAGGTCGCGGTGAGCTCGTCGACGTGGCCAGGGTGCTCGAGGCCGCGCATCCCCCGCTGCGCCACCGTCATCCCGGTGGCGTTGGCCACGATCGCCTGCTCGAAGCTGATCTTCGTGCCGTCGGCGAAGCTGGTCACCATGTGCGGGTCCTGCCCCCAGCGCTCGGCGAACGCGCGCTGGGTGGTGGGCGTGCGGTAGGGATCCTGCAGGCCCTTGATGTTGCCGCTGACCAGAGGTTCCAGTCCGATCCCGCGGACGAACCGCTGCAGGTTGAGCTGCACCCCGGGCTGGTCGCCGTCGCAGCCGGTCAGCACGACGCCCGCGGCGTACGCCATGCGATGCAGGATCGGGCCCACCGTCGCATCGACCTCGGCGTTCATGGTGACCAGGGGCTTGCCCTGCTCGATGGCGTCACAGATGACATGGCAGCCGAACTCGACCGCCCCGGTCGCCTCGACAACCGCGTCCACCTTGCCGGCTTCGATCACCGCGTGGAAGTCGCTCGTGACCGCCGCGACGCCGTCGGTGATCGCCCGGTCCACGGCGCGCGCGTTCTCGACCACGCGCACCTCGGCGACTCCAGCCTCGAGGTAGGCCCGCTCGGCCTGGGCCAGGGTCCGGTTCGCGATCGCCACCAGCCGCATGCCAGGCGTGGAGTTGACGATCTGGTTGGCCAGACCGCGGCCCATGAACCCGGCCCCCACCAGGGCCACCCGGATCGGCCGGCCCTCGGCCTCCCGCCGTTCCAGCGCCCGGTCCACGATGATCATGCGGACACCCCCGCGGGCTGAGCCAGCTCCGACAGCAGCCGGCGCTCGGCCAGCAGCGGCCAGCTCGCGTCCTTGGCGCTGATCGTCGACACCGGGAGCGGCCACTCGAGGCCCAGCTGGGGATCGTCCCAGCGCAGGCCACGCTCGGCTTCGGGCGCGTACGCACCACCGACCTGGTAGGTCACCTCGGCTCCGTCGACCAAGGTCTGGTAGCCGTGGGCGAAGTAAGGCGGCACATACAGCGCTCGCCGGTTGGTGGCGCTGAGCTCCACCTTGACGTGCTGGAGCCGGGTGGGCGAGTCCGGACGCATGTCGACGATGATGTCGACCACCGCTCCGGCGGTGCAGCGGACCAGCTTCGCCTCCGGATGCGGTGCTACCTGGTAGTGCATGCCGCGCAGCGTGCCGGCGCGGTGGTTGAAGGAGAGGTTGCACTGCTCGACGGTGCTCACCAGACCGGCCTCGGCGAACTCGGCCACGCAGAAGGTGCGGGCGAAGAACCCGCGGTCGTCGGAGCGCAGCTCAGGATCGAGAATGGCCACGCCGTCGATGGGGGTACGGGAGATGATCACAGCTTCCTCCAGAAGAGCTCGTCGTCCACCTGACCGGTGGTGATCAGGTGCTGCAGCTGCCGTAGCCGGGTATGGCCGCGGCCGGTGAAGGTGTCCGCGTCCAGGTCGATCTGGCGGAACACCGAGTGGAGCTGCCGGGCTCCGGCGACGGCGTCCCAGTCGCAGGAGAACCCGGGCAGCTTGTTGTTGATCTTGTCGAACGACACCCGGTAGCTGCGGTTGTCGCCGCCGGCGGCACCGAAGCTCACCTCGCACCCCGGGAACTCGGCCCCGACGATCTCGGCGATCTCCCGCACCCGGTAGTTCTGCTCGCTGGAGCCGACGTTGTACACCTCGCCGGCGACGAGCTCGACCGGCGCGGCCAGCACGCAGCGAATCGCCTTCGCGATGTCCAGGCCGTGCACCAGCGGTCGCCACGGCGTGCCGTCGCTGATCATGGCGATCTTCTTCTCGGTCCAGGCCAGCCCGGCGAGGTTGTTGAGCACGATGTCGAACCGCATCCGAGGCGAGGCCCCGAAGGCCGTCGCGTTGCGCAGGAAGGTGGGGGCGAAGGTGTCCGACGCCATGGCCAGGAGGTCCCGCTCGACCAGGGTCTTGCACTCGGCGTACGCGGTCTGCGGGTTGACCGGCGAGGTCTCGTCGACCTCACCGTCGGCCACCCCGTAGACGCTGCAGGAGGACATGTAGACGAACCGGTCCACCCCGGCCCGCTTGGCCAGCTGGGCCAGCCGCACCGAACCCTCGTGGTTGATCTCGTAGGTGATGCGCGGCGACAGCTGGCCGAGCGGGTCATTGGACAGCTCGGCCATGTGGACGATGGCGTCGGCGCCCTCCAGGTCGGCCGGCGTCAGCCGCCGGATGTCCTTGGCGAGGGTCTGCACGGTGGCATCAACCCCGGAGTAGAGCCAGCCGGACTTGTAGAAGCCGGTGTCGACCCCGCGGACCTCGTGCCCATCGCGGAGTAGCTCGGGCGCGAGCAGACAGCCGAGATAACCGTCGGTTCCGGTGACCAGAATCTTCATCTTTCGTTGCTCCTCGTTGCTCGGTGTTCAGTCCTGCCAGAGCTTCCACGGCGGGTTGCCGCGGTCCCATAGGGCGTTCAGCTCGGTCCAGTCGCGGAAGGTGTCCATGCCCATCCAGAAGCCCTCGTGCCGGAAGACACCGAGTTCGCCATCGCTGGCCAGCCGCTGCAGCGGCTGCTGCTCCAGCAGCAGGTTCGGGTCGTCGTCGAGATACTTGTCCAGCACCAGCCGGTCGAAGGCGAAGAACCCGCCGCTGACCCAGCCGGTGGCAAGAGTGGGCTTCTCGTTGAACTCCGTCACCTGCTTGCCGACGACGTGCATCTCGCCGTAGCGGCTCGCCGGGTGTACGCCGGTCACCGTGGCGAGCTGACCCGAGGCCAGGTGCTGCTGCACCATCGCGGTGAGGTCGACCGAGCCGATGCCGTCGCCGTAGGTCAGCAGGAAGAAGTCCCGGTCGAGGTGGCTGGCCACCCGGCGGATCCGGCCGCCGGTGCCGGTCTGCAGCCCGGTCTCGACGAAGGTGATCTCCCAGTCCTCCGCCATGGCCTTGCCGTGCCAGCGGGGCGGATGGCTGGCTCCGAGGTCCAAGGTGAAGTCGCTGGAGTGCTCGCGATAGTCGAGGAAGTAGCGCCGGATCTGGTCGCCCTTGTAGCCCAGGCACAGCACAAAACGGCGGAAGCCGAAGTGGCTGTAGGTCTTCATGATGTGCCAGAGGATGGGCTTGCCTCCGACGTCGACCAGAGGCTTGGGCAGCTTCTCGCTGGCCTCCCGCAGGCGCGTGCCCATACCCCCGCACAGAACGACAACAGGAATGTCGGCCGGGTTGAATGTTTCTGGTTGTAAAGCGGTCATCGTGTCCTCGACTAGGGGTTGTAAGAAATTTTCCGACTATGAGCCAGGAGAGGTAAAGATTGAAGTAGCCGTCCGAAGAATGATTTTTATGTCCAGCCAGAGCGACCAGTTCTCTATGTAAAAATTGTCCAAACGCAAACGCTCTTCGATTGAGGTATTTCCGCGCAATCCGTGAACCTGCGCCCATCCGGTCAAACCGCAGGGAACGCGATGCCGGGCGTGGTACCAGACGTAGCGCTGGCTGAACTCCTCCACGAAATGCGGCCGTTCGGGTCGCGGGCCCACGACGCTCATGTCTCCCCGCAGGATGTTGAACAGCTGGGGCAGCTCGTCCAGGGAGGTGACCCGGAGCAACCGGCCGACCTTGCCGACCCGGTTGTCTTGGGCGATGTTCCACTGGGTCTTCGACTCCTGCTCGTCCGCCGGCCGCATGGAACGGAACTTCAGGAGCTGGAACCGTACGCCGTCGCACCCGACCCGCTCCTGCCGGAAGATCACTCCGGGTCCGCCCTCCAGACGGACCGCGAGGGCGCAGGCGGCGAGCACCGGGGACAGCACGACCAGGGCCAGCGCAGAGAACACGATGTCGACAACCCGCTTGAAGTGCCAGCTGAGCGTCCGGTACGCCGCCCGACGGAGCCGGATGAGCGGAAGATCACCGAGGAAGTCCATGCCCTCGTTGACCTGGGTCACCTGATGCAACCGCGGCAGTACGAAGACTTCGCAGCGGTGCTTCTGGCACGCCCGCACCAGCGTGATCGTCTCGTCCTCCCGCATCGCGCCCGGAGTAAGCAGCAGCGCGTGCGGCTCGTACCGCTCCAGCACGTTGCTGAACTCGGACGGGCCGGAGAGCGGCAGCGCCAGGCCGGCGGCATCGTCGGTGACCCGATCGATGAAGCCCAGGGGTCGCAGCCCGCTCTCCGGATGGGCCCGCAGCTGGCTGACCACATCGCGGCCGGCATGCTCCGCACCGACCACGATCGTCGGGTGCGCCACCGTCCCGGCCCGGCGCAGGGTGCGGACCACGAGATACAGCAAGGCGCGGATCAACACCACCGCAACGCAGACGGCGAACGCGTATCGCAGTGTCGTCTGCACCCCGAGCAGCAGGCAGCCGCCGAGCAGCAGCGCCGTGGCCATCAGCCAGCGCCGGAGGATGCACGGCAAGTCGTCCAGAACCGACAGGGCCAGACGCGACCGGTACAGGCCGCCGTCGTGGAACAACAGAATCAGGATTGCCGTGAACGCGAGCTCGGTGATGAGGTAGCCGTCCCCGGCCGGCAGGCATATGAGGGAGGCACCCAGATCGCCCGCCACAAACAACGGCCGAACGCCGTCGCTGAGCAGCGGCTCCCAGGCCGGCGGCATGCGGCGCAGGTCGGTTTGAACCAGCCGGAGGACGCGAGGCCGTCGCGGCGGCGCCGCGGTGATCGATCCGGTCGGTTGGGCCACGGACATGCGAAGAAACCCCTTATCTGTAAGGAGAAGCGAGCAGGCTGGATGGGCCGGCTGGCGGTGAGCGGCGGACTATCGGGTGGCGAAGGTGGTTCGCCGCAACGACGACAGATCGAGCGTCTGTTCGGCCTGGTCGACGATGCGATGGGCGATCGCCAGGGACGCCGTCGCGGCCGGACTCGGAGCGTTGAGGACGTGCAGGCTGGTCGGTGTCGAGGCCAGCGTGAAGTCATCGACCATCGCCCCGTCGACGCCGACGGCCTGGGCCCGCACCCCCGAGGGCCCGAAGCTCAGCTGGTCGGGCCGCACCTCCGGCACGTACCGTTGCAGCTGTTTCACGAAGGCGGCTTTGCTGACGTCGCGCCAGACCTCCTGGGCTCCGGTGCGCCAATAACGCCTGGCCAGCCGGCGGAAGCCGGGGTAGCGAACGGTCTCGGTCAGGTCCCGCAGGTCGACCGTGCTACGCCGATAGCCCTCTCGCGCCGTGGCCAGCACGGCGTTGGGTCCGGCCCACACCGCGCCGTCGATCCGTCGGGTGAAGTGGACGCCGAGGAAAGGCAGGCTCGGATCCGGCACCGGGTAGATGAGCCCGCGGCAGAGCCCGCGGGCCTCCGGCGCCAGCGTGTAGTAGTCCCCGCGGAAGGGCACGATCGCGACCTCGGGTTCGGAGTCCAGCCGGGCGACCCGGTCGGAGTGCAGCCCGGCGCAGGCGATGACCCGGCGGCCCTCGATCTCGCTCCAGGTGGTCCGCACCACGGTCGACTGGGCCCCACCCGCCAACTTCGTGGTGTGCAGTCCGGTGACCTGATGACCAAGGTAGAAGTCCACCCCGGCGTCGACGAGCTCCCGGGTCAGCGCTTCGACCACCTGTCCGAAGTCGATGATGCCGGTGCCCGGCACATGCAGAGCGCGGATGCCCGCAGCGTGGGGCTCGATCTCGGCCATCTCGGCCGGACCGACCATGCGCAGGCCGGGTACCCCGTTGGCCCGGCCCCGAGCTTCCAGGTCGGCAAGACGTCCCAGCTCACTCGAGTCGAGCGCCACGATGAGCTTGCCGCAGGTCGCGTACGGAACGTCGTGCTCGGTCGCGAACCGCTCCATGGCGGCCTTGCCCCGGACGCACAGCTCCGCCTTCAGCGAGCCGGGCTTGTAGTACACCCCGGCGTGCAGGACGCCGCTGTTGTGGCCGCTCTGGTGCCGGCCCGGCACATCCTCCTTGTCGATGATGGCAAGACGGGCGCCGGGGAAGCGCTGCAGCAGCTCACGTGCCGTGGCCAGACCGAGAATGCCCGCGCCGATAATGACCGCGCTATAGGGCGTGTTCAAGCGATTCTCCCAATGGTTGCTGTCGGGTAGGGGAAATCAGCGCCCCCGCGCGATAGATCCCTATTGGGCCGCCCCGGGGCAGCATCGCAAACCCGAGACAGGCAGGAACTGTATTCCACGTATTGCGTTTGCGGGAAACAAATACCATCCGTTTCCATTCTGTTATCTGGAAGTTTGCCAACCGGCAGGGCCGGGCAAGGCCGTGATCATTCCGTTATCAGGCTTGGCGTCACTGTCCTGTGGCTGCGTTTCGCGAGAAATTCACGGCAGTGATAGTGTCGGCGACCGGCGATCGGCGGGCGCCCGAGAAGTTGATCATTTATTCGTGGGCAGGGGTCCGGCGCGTGGCTATCGCTTCCACACGGCTGATGCGCGTCGCGAACTGGAACGTCGTCGTCCAGGCGTTGTTCGCCCTCAGCAACCTGGGGCTGTCGATCGGTCGGCCGGACCACCAGCGCGAGCGGCTTAAGGGACTTCGCCGATGGACTGGGCGGCGCGCTGGCCGCGCTAGCCCTCGTGCTTCCCGGGCTGGTCCTGGAGGACAGCTGCCGGATTGCAGCCTTAGCCCTGGGCGCCTTAGCTCGCCGCCCTGATGGACACCGTGTGGACCGCGGTTTAGTTCGGCCTGCTGGCGATCTTGATCAGTAACGACCGGCACCAGGCCAGCACTGGGCGCCGGCGCCACACACAGATCTGGTTCAACCGGGCCTCGATGACCGGCACCTTCACCGCCGGGCCGGCGCCTTGCGGACGACTTCGTCCCCGGAGTGCACGGCATGGTCGGGGTGGTGGCCCTGGCGCAGGTGGCCGCTCCCGCGACAGTGAACGGTTCGTAGCCTGGGAGGCATGAGCGACAAACCAACCCTGCCTCCCGATCTGGCCGACTACGCCACCCGGTACGCCGACCAGGGCTACGTCGTGGTAAAGGGTCTGCTCAGCCGCGAGGAAGCCGGCTTCTATCGCGAGGAGACCCACCGACTACTCGCCTCCTTGGGTGAGCGCGGTGATCCGACCTGGGGGTCCGCGGCCAGCGTCGCCGGCGGAGCCCAGACCAGTTTGCAGGACCTGCACGACGCCCAGTTCTATTCGGCGGCGTACTCGCGGCTGCTCCTCGATACGCGCTTCACGGCGGTTGCTGCGGCGGTCCTCGGCACCCCGAACGTGCAGCTGCACCACACGAAGCTGTTCGTCAAGCCGCCCGAGCACGGCTCGCCGTTCCCACTGCACCAGGACTACCCGTTCTTTCCCCACACCTATCACCGGGTCGGGGCCGCGATCTTCCACTTCGATGACGCTCCGGTGGAAAAGGGCTGTCTCCGAGTGGTCCCGGGCAGCCACCACGGCGGACCGCGCGAGCACGACCCGGAGGGCGCTTACCACCTGCCGGACGTGCCCTTCTCCTCCGCCGTCCCGGTGCCGGCCGAGGCCGGCGACGTGATCTTCTTCGGATATCTGACCGTGCACGGTTCGGGGATCAACGTGAGCCACGAGGCCCGGACGACGTGGCTGATCCAGTACCGAGATCCGGCCGATCCGCCGACGACCAACAGGCACGAGCACTCACTCGGTCAAGGGATGATGTTGGCGGGCATTGATCCCACCGGCAGGAAGGTTCGCGACACCGGCACTCCTTGATCAACCGCTTATCACCATGATCAAAAAGCTGGCGTGGGTGACCACTGCGGCGGCCCACGGTCGCGACGACGACGAGCCAATCGCCCTGGCCGCACTGCGACGCCTCGGCGTAGAGGTGACGGTGGTCGACTGGGACGATCCGCAGGTTGACTGGTCGACCTACGACCGCGCGATCTTGCGATCGGCCTGGGACTACCCAGACCGTTTGCCACGATTCAGGCAGTGGCTGAAGTCGGTCGGTGAAGTCACGGATCTGCGGAATCCTCTCGAGGTCGTGGACTGGAGCCTGGACAAGCACTACCTCGCCGAGCTCGAGCGGGCAGGCATACCGACCACGCCGACTGCCTTCGTCGAACCGGGCGACGACTTCCAGCCACCGAACGGCGACTACGTTCTCAAGCCGGCCGTCGGGGCCGGCAGTCGCGACGCCGCCTCGTACGGGTCAAATCACTTGGCCCTGGCCCAAGCGCACGTCCGCCGTCTGCACGACCGCGGCCACTCGGTCCTGGTCCAGCCGTTGCTCACCTCTGTTTCCACCGACGGAGAATGGCCACTGATATACCTCGGCGGCGAGTACAGCCACGCGGCCAACAAACGCGTCACCCTGCCTCGAGCCGGCGCAGTGGACGACCTGTTCGCCGCCGAGACCAACGTGCCCCACGTCGCCGACGCCGATCAGCTCGCCGTCGGGAATGCCGCCATCGAACTCATCGCTGACCGGTTCGGCCCGCCCCTGTACGCGCGGGTGGATCTCGTCCGCGACGAAGCCGGCCGCTCCTGCGTACTCGAGCTCGAGATGGTCGAGCCGTCCCTCTTCCTGCCCCAAGGCGGCTCCGACGCCGTCGACCGGATGGCGGTCGCCTTCGCCGGTTGAGGCTGTTCGCGTTCGGTCAGGCGCCCCGATGTGAGACCGCGTCCAGGGCCAGTAGGCCGACATCCCTCACGTTCGCTCTCTCCTAGCTTCTCGACGACCGTCGTTGGAACGCTCACCCTCAGATCCTCCGGCAGAGTCCCATCACGTTTAGGCGGAGGACCTGGCGGTTCAGCGGCAGGACCAGTCCGAGCAGCCAGAGGGCCGCTTGTTCCACCGTGTTGGCGCGTAGTTGGAGCGTGAGGCGGGTATGACCCGACCCGGTGGGCTCGACGGCCGCTTGCTGGGCTGCGAGTTGAGTAGCCAGTGCCTGGGCGGCCTGACTGCCAGCAGCCATGTCGAGGTCGACTTCACGCCCGACGAACCCTCACCGTGGTGGTCTCCGACACCACGCTGGCTATCGAGCGCGACGACGGTGACAGCCACATCGTCCGCCGGACCACCACCAGCCCGGCCATTACCATCAAGGCCAGATCGCCGCGGACGGTCATCACAGAAACCTAGACCGACTGTCGCGGATCAACTGACGTGAAACGTCGCGCATCAGCTGTCTCTAGACAAGGTCCGGAGAGTCTGGCCCGGAGAGTCGGCCCCTGACTGCATTGAGCCAAAATCATCCAGCCGGCGTTCCGAATCGAGTTCGTCCAGCACCTCGCGGGCCTCCTGCAGGGCGGCGCCTTGGCGGCGAAGGAAGTACTACGTACCCACTCGTCGATGAAGCAACAACCTTGGCTGGCTCCGCCGTGCCACTCACTCCAAGCATGGGTCTCGGGTAGGTCCCCTTGGCCTCATGGCGAACTCAGGGCTCCGGCATGCGTGTGGATGTCGCTACCGGGCGGACACGTCCGTAGAGGGCGAGACTGCCGGCGGGATGTTGGCGTTGCGGTGGAAGACGTTGCTCGGGTCGTAGTGGGCTTTCACCGCCTGCAGCCGGGTGAACTTGGCGCCGTAGACGTCCTGCACGTCAGAAACATCGGGCTCGGGCATGACGTTGACATAGGTCCCGGAGCCCAGGGTGTACGGGTTCAGGTCATCCGCCAGCGCACGGATCCACTGCCGCTCGGCAGGCAGCATTTCCTGCGTCGGGCACAGGCCGATGAAGCTCCCGAAGTAGCACGGAGTCCTCGGGCCACCGAACGCCGTGGCCCCTTCGGCGACCTGGGCGTAAGCGCCGTCCAGCCAGTAGAAGACAAGCACCGAGAGAGGTGAGCTCTTCCTCGGAACGTACGCCGTGAGCACATCGATCACCTCATCGGTGAGGTCGGCGAGGTAGGCCCCCTTGTCGTAGCCGTATGATCCCCAGGCGTTCGGCTCGTCGAGCATTCCCTGCAGGGCCACATAGGGCATGGGGGTGACGAGGTCGAACAACGGCGGCAGGGTAGAGCGCACTCGCTGGACCATCAGCTCATGCTCGGCGGGGTCGCCGAACCCGGTGAGGAGCAGCGCGTAACCGGTCGCGAACTGGTGTTCGGGTGGCACAAACGGAGCCGGAGGCGTCGTCAGTCCGGCCACCGACACCGCATTGAGCGAGATCGGCAGATCGTGGACGAGGTCCCGCATCAGCCGCAGCGCGGCAGCTCCCTGATCGAGCCCCCAGAAGAACAGCCCGAACTGCACGATCGGCCCGACGTCGTGCAACCGGAACTCGAACTCGGTCACGACGCCGAAGTTGCCGCCGCCGCCGCGGATCGCCCAGAACAGGTCCGGGTGCCGCTGGTCGTCGACCCGCAGGATTCGCCCGTCCGCGACAACGATCTCAGCGGAGACCAGGTTGTCGATCGAGAGGCCGGCGAGGCGAGAGAGCCAGCCCATTCCTCCGCCAAGGGTGAGCCCGCCCACGCCGGTGTGGCTGATCATTCCCGCCGGGGTGGCGAGGCCATGCGCCTGGGCGGCGGCGTCGAGGTCCGCGAGCAGCGCACCGCCCGCGACGCGTGCGCGCCGGGTCTCGGGGTCCACGCTGACCTGGTTCATCCGGCTTAGATCGATGACCAGCGCGCCGTCGCCGACCGAGTATCCCGGAAAGCTGTGCGCGCCACCGCGCACCGCGATCTCCAAGCCTGCCTCTGTGGCGGCCAGCACGGCCATGCGCACGTCATCGACAGACTCGCATCGCGCAATCACGGCCGGTCGCCGATCGATGTCGGCGTTCCACACCCGACGAGCCGCTGCGTACTCCACATGTTCCGGTTCGATCAGCTCACCCCGGATGCTGTTCCGCAGCGCATCGAGCACCGCACTGTTCGCCTGCATCATGCCTCGGCTCCTCTCTGTAAGCGCCCCGCGCTGCGCGGCGCGTGGCCAACCACGCCGACTACCTCTGCAACCGAATGATCGAATCCGGCTCGCTCAGCGGACGACGGGTCGCAGCCGCGGGTGCGGCCGACCACCCCCGCCGATGAACTCGTTGCCAACGGCGATCTCCAGGCCCGAACCGTCGGCGTTGATGAAGGCCACGGTGCCGCTCTCGTCATTCGCACCGGTGATGTGGTCGAAGATGATCCGGCCATCCGCCGTCCACGTCGGCTGGGTGGCGCGCTCCTTCCCGGGACCGTAGTCGGTGATCTGGGAGAGCTTGCTCCCGTCGGACCGGACGGTGAACAGGTTCGACGGCTCGTCAGTGTCCTGGAGCCCGCCCACGTCGTTGGTGCAGAACACGATCAGGTCATCGGTCGGGTGCCAGTCCACGCGGGGGCCGCCGGCGACGACCTTGGTGATCGGCGTGGGCTTCGACCAGCCGGCATCGGTCCGCCGGATGACCGCGATCCTGCTACCGAGGTATTCGTCTCCCTCGAAGTGATCCAAGGCGATGACGAAGGCATCCGCGGCTGGCGACCAGCGAGGGAAGCTATGGAGGAGGCCGGCGGACGACTCGAGCTCGCCCACGACCGTGATCTCACCGGATGCCACGGTGACGATGGCCAGCACCGATCGTTCGGGCAGTTCCGTCTGCGGGTCGCCTTCGTACCCGACCGTCGCGATCTGCGATCCATCTGGCGACCAGGCCGGGTTTTCCCAGAAAAGGCTCGACAGCTCGGCGGGGTTCTCCTTCACCAGCGGTTGCGGTTCCGTGCCCTGTGGGTCGGTGATCAAGATCTGCTGCGCGCCCGTCCCGTCCCTTTGCACGTAGGCAATCTGCGATCCATCGGGCGACCAATCCGGGTGAAGCTGATCGCCGGGCGGGCCGAGGATGACGTGGTTGCCACTGCCGTCGGGCCGGATGAGGGACAGGCCGAGCGGCGCCCCCTGGAATACGATCCACTCCTCGCCGTCACCGACGGCCGGGGCTGCTGAGGGCGGGGTGGACGCGGCACCGGGTCCGCTCGGAGGTGCCTCGCTCGCCGACGGGCTGCTGCAGGCGACTCCGACCAGGAGCACGAGGCCCAGGACCAGCCCTACGGCGTGCCGCACTGGGGCGGAAGCGTGTGTGGGGTTGCTCATGCCGGCCGGCACCTCAGGCACGGCAAATCTCGCTGATGTCTCGGACCTGACGTCGGCGGACTCCAACTCCAAGCACAAGAGTCATCTCACGCCTCCTTTTCGAGTATCAACAAGATCGTTCATTTACTGGCTGGAGGAGCGCCGCTGCCAGGTTCCATGCGTGTAGATGCCGGACGTGGTGATGGCCACGACTTGTCCACCATCTGCCGGCAGGGCCGAAAGCGTGCGGCTACTCGGTGTGACCTGTGTGAAGAGGATCCACTTCCCGTCGCGGCTATACCGCGGCTGTGTCGCCCGCATCTCAGATCCCTCGAAGCGGGTGAGAGGCTCCAGACCCGATCCGTCGGGGTGGACCCGGTACAGATTCGATTCTTCGCAGCATTGGAACTGGTGCAAGGGATGCGTCGCGAAGGCGATCCAGTTGCCGTCAGGAGACCAGTCGGGTTCTCCGGCAACCATGTCCGGTTTGGTGAGACGACGTTCAGCGCCACCGTTCGCACCGATGACGAAGACGGCAGTCGTCGTTGACTGTCCGCTCTCATCGGGTTGACGCCAATAGACCAGTTGAGACCCATCCGGCGCCCACCGCGGCATGTATTCGCGATCGCATGGAGGTTTCCGGTTGCTCGTGAGCCGCTTCACCTTCTTGGTGGCGCGGTCACCGATCCACAGTCCGCAGTCGCTGGGAACCTCGCCGACAAATGGACTGAACGCGCGGACGAAGGCAACCTCTCGACCGTCCGGTGAGTACGCGGGTTCGTCGTCACCAAGGCACGACCCGGAACATTCGAAGAGCTGGTAGGACTCGTCTTTGGCCAGGTCGTACTCATACAGCGGCTCCGTCGATCCGCCACGCGTCGTGAACACCAGCCGTCCACCATCGGGCGACCAGTCGGGCAGAAGCTGTTGCTCGGACGCGTCCATGGCGATCTGGTGATCCTCGGTGCCGTCAGGATGCACCAGCCAGACTCCCTCTTGCCCCGAGCGGCTGGTCTGATACGCAATCCACGTCGAGTCGCCGGCGAACGGATGCGGTGAGGATTCCGGCGTAGCCGGCGCGCTGCTCGCTGAAGCAGTCATCCCGCTGCCTGACTGCCCGGGTTCCGGGCTTGTACAACTCGAGAACACCATGAGCCCGACCATCACCGCCGCTACTGCCCGGCCGCCCGCAGCGATGTCCAGCGTCCGGATCGTCACGCTCTCCCCGCCCCTCGTGTGGGAGCTTCCGCTCCCGGAGCGTTCTCCAGGAACGCGATCACGGCGACGACGCGACGATGCACCGGTGCAGCCGAGATGCCCAACTTGGTGAAGATCGCGTTGACGTGCTTCTCCACGGTCGATTCGGACAGGAAGAGGGCCTGTTCGATGCCGGCGTTGGTCTTGCCCTGAGCCATCTCGCGGAGGACGTCCAGCTCGCGCGGAGTCAGGGATGCCAGCGGGCTCGACGCGCGTGTCTGCTGTCGCGCGACCAGGGTGTCAATGATCAGCGGATCGACGACTGATCCGCCGGACGCCACCTCCTGGAGCGCGCGCACGAGATCCTCGAGATCACCGACGCGATCCTTGAGCAGATACCCCAAACCGGCGGAGCCGTCATTGAACAGGGCTCGGGCGTAGCTTTCATCTGTGTGCTGCGACAGCACCACGACGCCGATCCCGGGGTACTCCATCCGGATGATGCGGGCGGCCTCGATGCCCTCCATGTGGTGACCGGGCGGCATCCGGATATCGGTGAGAACCGCGCTCGGGCTGAGTCGCCGGACCGCATCGAGCAGCTCACTCGCATCACCGACGCAGGCCACGACGTCGACCTGCCCGGAGTCCTCCAGCAGACGGCGGATGCCCTCGCGTACAAGGTAGTTGTCCTCGGCAATGACCACCCTGAGCGTCTCGGGCATCACTGACCTCGAGCGCTCGTGGCCAACGGGAGTTCGGCACGAACGCTGGTTCCAGCACCCAACCGGCTCTCGATCGTGAGCTGACCGTGCAGCGCCTCGACCCGGTCGCGGATGTTGGCCAACCCGCCGGTACGCGCACCGTTCGGCTCGAACCCCTGACCGTCGTCCTCGACAACCAGGCTGAGCCGGCCACCCGAATGCGACAACCGGACGCGTGCGCCGTTGCTGCCGGCGTGCTTGGCCACGTTGGTGAGAGACTCGCAGGCCACGAAGTAGGCCGTGCCCTCCACATCCTCGGAGAACCGCTCGGCACGTAGCGCGTCGTCGGCAAGCACCTGCACCGAGAGGGGGAACCTTGAAACGCGGGACTCCAGCGCCGCGACGAGCCCGTTGTCGCTGAGGACGGGCGGGTGGATGCCGTGGGCCAGTTCCCTGAGGTCCCGCAGCATCTCGCGGGCTTGATCCTGCAGCTCGCTGAGTTCGGCGGCGGTGAGCTGGGCACGGGTGAGCCGGTTGCGGGCGAGCCGAAGACCGGCGATGAGCGCCACGACCTCCTGCTGGATTCCGTCATGCAGGTCGCGCTCGATCCGCCGACGCTCCGCGTCCTGCGCGGCGATCAGGCGGACCCGAGAATTGGACAGCTCGTCGAGTCCCTCCTTGAGCTGAGTCGCCAGCCGAACGTTGGCCACTGCTGTGGTGGCCTGCGCGGCGACGGTGGCCAGCAGCTCGAGATCAGCGGCGGCGTAGCCGCCCGGCCTGGAACCAAGATCGACTCGTCCGAGCAGCTCACCCGCCCGGACCAGGTCGACGCCGGCGGCGCTCTCCCCGGTCACCTCGCCGGCGGCGCCCACTGGCTCGTCGAGCCAGCTGCCATCGGCGTCGCGCAGCCGGACCTGCACCCAGCTCGCACCGACTCCGTCGCGGACCGCGTGCGCGAGTCGAGGCAGCAGCTCATGGAGTTCGGCCGTCTGCTCCATCGTCGTGCCGAGGTCCCTGAGTAACTGGTACTGCCGCACGCGATCGCCGAACAGTTTTCTGCTGACCGCGGATTCGAGTCGCCGGCGGAGGGGTTGGAAGGCAAGCGCGGCGGCGATGGTGATGACAACGGCCAGAGTCACCGGTATCCGATTGCCCAGCATCAGGCCTGGCGTCGCCGCGATGGCCGCGTAGGCCGCGGCGATGAGCAACGATGCAGCGCCGTACGCGACAGACTTGCGGACGACGAGATCCAGATCGAAGAGCCGGTGCCGCAGAATCCCATAGACAATCGCCACCGGGATGAGGACTATCGTCAGCGCCCCGAGAGTAGTCAAGATGACGACCACGGCCGAGTCGCCGCGAACGCCGAATGCGCTCGCGATCGCATCCGCGCTCCAGAGCGTCAGTCCGATGACGAGGACGAGAACCATGAATCGCATCCGAGCCCGGCCAGCGGCATCGGCGGCAGCAAACCGTGCACACAAGACAACCACCGCGACGACATTGGGCCACCAGTTCTGCGCTGCGAACTCGAGGGCCGGCTCCGCCAACCAGCCGAGCCAGCTCACCGCATACGGGTTAGCGACAGCGACGCGTTCGGCGACCCATTCGGACATCGGCGTGACCGGTGATGCAAGCAGAGCCAGCGGTGCGGCGAGGAGAACAACCCAGCAACACCGCAGAGCCAGTCGCTGCCACGCGCGTTCGACGACGCCGTCCGGATATGCGCCAATGAGAAGTGCCGTGGCGAGAATCGCGACCGATGCCAATTCCAGCTCAAGCGCGATGAGCACTGGGTACAACGCTGAATTGATCAACTGCGGCTGGGTCGCCAGGAGGGATGTGAACGCCTCTCCCGCGATGAGTGCTGTCCCGGCGACGAGTAGCCGTATCGGCTGCGGATGCGAGGGAAGTCGAGACGTCAGCCATGCGCCCAGTGCGAACATGGGAACGTAGCCGAGGATCCACAGGCCGGAGAGTGACGGGCCCTGAGGAGACATCGCTTCGGTGAGCAGCTCGTACACCAGACAAAATGCGCCCACGGTCGCAAGCGCGTACAGCCGGAGCCGGACCATGGTCACACGTCCATGATCCGCCGAATACTGCTCCGCTGATACGGGGTTGGCCTACCGCGCGCACCCCGAGGTTAGCCTCCACGGATTCTGTGGATTCCCTCATTCCGCGCCGTCGGCGTACCGGCGACCGTTGAGACGAGCGTCGCCCGGCGCGTGGTGAGGAGGCAAACGTGATGAGAACCGCGTACAAGGTGCTCGCCTATCTAGTGGCGGCTGAGGTGGCCATTCAGGCGATGGTCATGGTCTGGGGTATCGCCGGCCTCGGCAAGTGGGTCGATGGCGGCGGGGTGTTGGACAAGGCCGTCTTCGAAGAGGCCATGGGAAGTGGCGCGATGCCATTCCCGGAGATCGCCGGCCTCCTGGTGCACGGCATCAACGGGATGTTCGTCATTCCGTTGATCGCGCTGCTGCTGTTGATCGTGTCGTTCTTCACCAAGGTGCGCGGTGCGATCAAGTGGGCCGCCGTTGTGTTCGCGCTCGTGGTAGCGCAGGGCCAGATCGGCTTCCTGGGCCATGAGTTCCCACTGGCCGGTGCACTGCATGGCCTCAATGCTTTGGCGCTGTTCGGCGTCGCGCTCTACACGGGTCGTCGGCTCCGCGCGGCGGCTGCGGCGGCAGCTGTCGAGCCGGAACAAGCAAGTACAGCGACGCCCGTGTGATGATCGGCATGCTGCGGGTCGCGCTCCCGGTCGTGGCCACCGTTGCCATCGTCGCCCCTCTGGGATGGCTGTGGCAGGCCAGCCGGGTGCCGGCCGTGTACTCGGTGATGGACATGGGCTATCACGACTATGGCAGTGGCGTAGCGCCCGATCCGGGCGCCGGCGGGCACGGCGGTCACCTGGAGGGCCATGGGCCCGGCCACGACCTGACGCCGTCACGGCTTGTCACCGACATGGTCGTCGACCCGGCCCGACCGGCCGATGTTCGGGTCGAGCTGGTGACTCGACAGCAGACGCTGACGGTGGGCGGCCGGTCCATCCCGGGGTTCACAGTCAATGGCACCTCACCCGGCCCGGAGATCCGGGCTCGGCAAGGTCAACTGATCGAGGTGCAGCTGCGCAACGAGTCGGTCGCCGACGGTGTCACGTTGCACTGGCACGGCCTCGACGTCCCCAACGCGATGGACGGGGTGGCCGGGGTGACTCAGGACGCGGTGCCGGTCGGTGGTGCGTTCACGTACCGCTTCCTCGCTGATCAGGTCGGCTCGTACTGGTATCACTCACATCAGGTCTCCAACCCGCAGGTTGCCGGAGGGCTGCTCGGGTCCTTGGTGGTGACGCCGAAGTCGGGCATCCCCCAGCAGGTCGATGTCTCCGCGGTCGCGCACACCTACGGTGGCCTTCGGACCATCAACGGCAACACCGACGATCTCCAGGTGCCAGCGCAACCCGGACAGCAGGTCCGGGTCCGGATCAGTAACACCGACAACGGGCCGATGGAGGCCTGGACCACTGGGTCGTATCGGCTGCTCGCCATCGACGGCACCGACGTACACCGACCCACCCAGGTGACTGGCCGGTCGGTGACCCTCACCGCCGGCGCCCGAGCCGATCTCGAGGTGAAGGTGCCCAACGACGGTTCGGCGGTTCGGGTACAGCTGTCCAAGGCAACTGCAGTCGTCATCGGACCGCCTAGCGCTGGCGCGGGGGTGCCACCGCAGCCGGCCGATGAGCTGGACCTGCTGAGCTACGGCACCCCAGCCCCCCTCGGCTTCGACCCCGCGCAGGCCACCCGCCGATTCGACTACCGGATCGGTCGTCGACCTGGCTTCGTCAGAGGTCGGCCCGGGATGTGGTGGTCCATCAACGGGCATCTCTACCCGAATGTCCCGATGTACGTGGTACGCGAGGGCGACGTGGCCGTGGTGCACATCGAGAACCGCAGCGGCGAGGTGCATCCGATGCACCTGCATGGCCATCACGTCGTCGTACTGGCCCGTAACGGTGTGGCGGCCACCGGAAGCCCCTGGTGGGTGGACTCGCTCAACGTCATGGCTGACCAGACCTACGACATCGCCTTCGTGGCCAACAACCCCGGCATCTGGATGGACCACTGCCACAACCTCAAACACGCTGCCCAGGGCATGGTCGCGCACCTCATGTACGACGGCTTCGACACCCCGTACCGGATCGCCGGACCAGCCGACAACCAGCCCGAATGAAACCGGTTCCCAGTCCGAAGCACGACTCGTGATCGGACCGAGAGAGGAGAACAGACATGAGTCGATTGGTGAGCGACCCGGCCGACAAGCCAAGCGAGCTGACCCCAGCGCCGGATGCGGACCTGTCGGACGGCCCGGACACCGACGTGTTCGTCGTACGCGCCGCATCGGCGCCCGAGCGAGTGGTCGGCCCGGATCGGATGCGGTTCCTAGCCACCACGGTCGAGACAGCCGGCCGCTACTCGTTCCTGGCCGTGGATGTCACGGTCGGCAGTGGGCCGCCACCGCATGTCCATCCGAAAAGCGGATGAGTGGTTCTACGTGCAGCACGGCAATCCCGTTACCACGTCAATGACCGCACGTTCACGCTCGCCGGATACTGTCCAGCAGGGAAGAGCTCGCCTTCTTGTAGGACCGGGCGGATGTCGGACCCACAAGACCAACGCCGGGAACGGACCGCTGCGTCAGACGCTGACTCACCCGTCGGTGAGTTGCTGCCCCCGCCCAGCGTCCGGAGGATGCCGATCCACGCTTTGCCGGCGTGACCGTTAGGTACCTGTTGCTGGTCCTCATGGAAGCCCTCGCCGAGCACCACATGATTCCGGCGGGCTTCGATCTCGGCACGCGTATCCTCCCGACCAGATGGCTGGCGGCTGGCCGCGCCGTCGCGTGTCGAGGTACTGGATCTCGCGTTCAGGGCTTCGGTTGTTTCATCGACGAGTCCGACCGGCGGGCGAGCCTCGACGAGGCGCCGACGCAGTTCAGCAAGCCGTTGAGCGAGCTTGTCTGTTAGCCGAGGTATCGAAAGGAACACGATGAACGAGCCAAGTTCCCCGGCACCGGCAGCAGATGTGTCGGCGGCCGCAACGTTGCGACAGCTGATCATGGGCTTCCGCGTCACCCAGTTGATCTACGTCGCGGCCAAGCTCTTGAGGCGTTCTGACGCGCAAGCCGTTTGCGGCCGCTCGCGGCCGGGCCGCCTCCTCAGCGCCCGTCCCGGCCGATCACCTGGATTAGCTCTACGAACAGGTCGAGGTCCTGGACGAAATCCTCAGGCGTGGTCTTGGGCGCGGTGACGTCCTGGACGATCTGGTGAAAGTACTCGAGCTCATGGGTGTAGGGGTCCTTCAAGTGTGGTCGGTTAACGGCAGTAAGGAAGGCGTCGCCTCGACTCTCCTCGGTCACCAAGGTCGTCGGCAGGTGGCGGATGTAGGGAGTGTTGTACTGGACCCGCAACATGGAGGTCTCGCCGTACACCTCGATGTGGGCGTCGAAGCGGACCTGCTGGTCGACCCCCGTCTCGTAGGTGACCACGAAGTCGTCGTAGTCCAGCAGCGCGGCGATGAAGCGTCCGTTTCGCCACAACCGCGCGGCCGCCACCCCCCTGGGGCGGCCGAGCAGCTCGCGCATGGCTGATAGGTCATGGCTGCCGAGCCCGCAAAGCAGCCGGTAGGCCACCGCCATCTCATCGGTGACGTCCCCGATCGCCTCGCGCACCAGCTCCCGGCCGCGCGCCCGACGGCGGGCCATCGCGCCGGACGGGAAGTCCTGGGGCCGGACCACCTCTGCGACCTGGTCGATGATCAGCTTGTTCTGCCCGATTACGTCGTGCACCCGGGCGAAGTTGATCCGTCCGAGGCTGGATAGGAGCTTGACGGCTTCGGTGAAGGCCGGCGCGAAGCGCCTCATGTATCCGACCATGACGGTGCGGCCGCTTCGGTCACGGGCAGCGATGATCTCCTCGGCCTCCCGGGCGTTCAAGCACATGGGCTTCTCGACCAGCACGTGCACGTCACGCTCCAGTGCGGCGATGACGCACTCGGCGTGGTACTCATCGCTGTTCAGCACCAGCACGGCGTCGAGGCCACCGGCGTCCAGCATGCTGATGACGTTGTCGTAGCGGTTCGGGATGTCGAAGCGGGCCCCGATCACCTGCAGGAGGGTCGTAGAGATGTCACAGGCCGCATGCACCTCGAAGAGGTGAGGCAGCGACTGCAGCACCGGTAGGTGGACTACTTGCGCGACTTCGCCGAGGCCGACGAGACCGATCCTGAGCACGATAAGGTCCTTACTTCTAGCCGGGACCGCTATTAACCCGACGGCGGTGTCAGGTTCGACCTTATGGAAGAACGCCACCTGCTTGCGACTTTCAACTCTCCCTCGGGCAACGTGCGCTTCGGGGCGGTGGACGATTACCAACTAGGGTGCCAACCTCATCCTGTACAGGTTCCATCGGACCTGCTCCGCTTGATTGTCGTCCGCCGACCGAGGATCACCGCATGAGCACGCCACCTCTCGCTCTTCGCCGATTCGGTGCGACCGACTCGAGGGTTACGCCGATCTTCGGACCAGTCGCCGGCGAGCACGGCGAATCTGTACGGGAATGCGGAGAAGGAACGGGCTGTCGCCACGGTCGAGGCCGCGTTCGACAGTACGGTCAACTTCATCAGCGCTGTCGTCCAGCGCCGCGGGGGCTCCCGGATGGCGTATCGCGGCACTCCATCGGTGTTCGGTCGAGCAAGTCGAACCCGTCCCGCGTGGAGTCCGGACCAGGACCCCGATAGCCTCAAGTCCATCGACCACAGCCGCTGACCAGCGGCTCACACAACGAAGGTCCAGCGGGCCGGGTCACGCATCTGGGCTTCGGTCGGTGCATTGCCGCTGCTATACCCGTTGCGTTCCCCACGGAGGACCTCGCGATGACCAAGCTCTACGACGATCCCGCCTCGTTCAGCGATGACCTGCTCGCCGGGTTCCTCGACGTGTACGCCGGCCGCGTCGTCGGCGTGCCGGGCGGCGTGGTGCGGGTCACCGAGACACCTCCCGGCAAGGTCGCCGTCGTCGTCGGCGGTGGTTCAGGCCACTACCCGGCGTTCTGCGGGGTGGTTGGTCCTGGTTTCGCGGATGGGGCGGTGGTCGGAAACATCTTCACTTCCCCGTCGACCAAGGAGGCCGTTGCCGTCGGCATGGCCGCCGCCAGCGACGCCGGGTTGCTGTTCAGTACGGGGAACTACGCCGGCGACGTGATGAACTTCAGCTTGGCCCAACAGCACCTCCAGCGGGCCGGCGTCGACACTCGGGTGGTCTTTGTGACCGACGACATCGCCAGCGCGCCGGTGGAAGAAATCGGTAAGCGTCGCGGCATCGCCGGAGACTTCGTCGTCTTCAAGATCGCCGGGGCGGCGGCCGAAGCTGGCTACGACCTCGACGGGGTGGAGCGCGTGGCCCGACACGCCAACGACCGCACGCGGACGATGGGGGTGGCGTTCGCCGGCTGCACCTTACCCGGCGCCGACTCCCCACTCTTCGACGTGCCGGCCGGCCAGATGGGGGTGGGCCTCGGCATCCACGGCGAGCCTGGCATAGCCGAGGCGGACCTGCCCAGCGCCGCCGAACTGGCTCGCACCCTCGTCGACAAGGTGCTCGCCGAGGCCCCCACGGATGACACCCACCGCGCCGGGGTGATTCTGAACGGGCTGGGCGCCACCAAGTACGAAGAGTTGTTCGTGGTCTGGCGGACCGCCGCGCAACTTCTCCGTGACGCCGGCTACACCCTGGTGGACCCCGAAGTCGGAGAATTGGTGACCAGTCTCGACATGGCGGGGTGCTCGCTTACCGTCGCCTTCCTCGATGACGAACTCGAAAATCTGTGGCGGGCCCCCGCCGACACGCCCGCCTACCGCAAGGGAGCGGCCGCCACAACCTCCAATGGCGCCCGGCGGGCTGTCGACACCGAGCCGACGGCCGGTGCGACCACCACACCGGCGTCCGCAGCGTCACGGCGCTGCGGTACCGCGGCATCCGCCGTGCTGCTCGCCATGGCCGCTGCCCTTGATGAGGCGGCTGACGAGCTGGGACGCATCGACGCCGTTGCCGGCGACGGAGACCACGGCCGAGGAATGGCCAAGGGCTCCTCTGCTGCGCGGGTCGCCGCCGCCGCCGCAGTCGAGGACGGCGCAGGAGTGGCCACCGTGCTCAGCCGGGCGGGGGACGCCTGGGCGGCCAAGGCGGGAGGAACTTCCGGGGTGCTGTGGGGAGCGGCACTGTCCGCGGTCGGAGCCACACTCGGCGACGACGCCGAGGAGATCACCGGCGTCCATCTCGCGGCCGCCATCCGAGCCGGCCTCGACGCGATCACCGCGCTGGGCAGAGCGAAGGTTGGCGACAAGACGATGCTCGACGCACTCGTGCCGTTCGTCGGGACACTGGACGAGCAGACCGCCGCCGGGGTCTCGCTCACCCAGGCGTGGACCACCGCGGCCGACGTCGCCGAGCAAGCTTCCCAGGCCACGGCCGACCTCCGTCCGCGGGTCGGCCGGGCCCGCCCGCTCGCCGATCGTAGCGTCGGCACCCCCGACGCGGGAGCCGTTTCCCTCGCCCTATGCGTACGGATAGCGGGCGCCGTCATCGCCGATGGCTAGCCATTCCAGCCGATGCACTTCACCGCACCTTCCAGGAGGCCCGACCGATGAACCGTCTACGCATCGTCGTCGGATCCGACGACGCCGGAATGCAGTACAAGAACACCCTCCGCACGGACCTGGAGGCCGACGACCACGTCGCGCAAGTCATCGACGTTGGGGTCAACGACGAGTCGACCGAATACCCTCACATCGCGGTTCGCGCGGCACGCCTCATCGCCGCCGGCGACGCCGACCGGGCCCTGCTCATCTGTGGCACCGGCCTCGGAGTGGCCATCAGCGCCAACAAGGTGCCCGGCATTCGGGCCGTCACCGCCCACGACAGCTTCTCGGTCGAGCGCTCGGTGCTGTCCAACAACGCGCAGGTACTGTGCTTCGGCCAGCGTGTCATCGGGATTGAGCTGGCCCGACGACTCGCTCGGGAGTGGCTCGGCTACGAGTTCGACCCGACCTCGGCATCGGCGTCCAAGGTGGACGCGATCAGCAGCTACGAACGCAGTGTCGGCGCGGCCGACACCTATCGCTTCCTCCTCGAGGAGGAAGCCGAGGCCGCTCAGCCCGGGACTGACCGGCCGGACCGCACCGAACCTCAGGAGAGCTGAACACCGTGACCTCCGATCTCGCCGTCGACTTCAGCTTCTCCCTAGACGGGAAGACGGCCGTCGTCACCGGCGGTGGCTCCGGAATCGGCGCTGCCATCGCCACCGCCTACGCCGCCAAAGGCGCCACCGTCGCCATCCTCGACCTCTCCCTCGACGCCGCTCGAGTCCAAACGGGGCAGATCGGCGGCGACAGCGTCGCTATCAAGTGCGACGTCACCGACGATGCGTCGGTCGCCCGCGCCGTCTCACAGGTACACGACAGGTTCGGCAGAATCGACATTCTGGTCAACTGCGCCGGCGTCGTCATCCTCGCCCCCGCCGAAGACCTGACCGCAGAGGCGTGGAACACCACCCTGGCCGTCAACCTCACCGGCGCGTTCCACATGTGCCAGAGTGTCGGCCGGATCATGCTCGACCAGGGCTCCGGCAAGGTGATCAACCTCGCCTCGCAGGCCGCCAGCGTCGCGCTGCTGGCCCACGCCGCCTACTGCGCCTCCAAATTCGGGCTCGTCGGTCTGACCAAGGTCCTCGCGTCCGAATGGGCCGCCCGTGGCGTCACGGCCAACACGATCAGTCCGACCGTGGTCCTCACCGACCTCGGCCGCAAGGCCTGGGAAGGCGAGAAGGGCGAACAGCTGAAGGCGCAGATCCCGACCGGCCGGTTCGCCTACCCCGAGGAGATCGCTGCCGCCGCTGTCTACCTAGCGTCCAGCGCCGCCGACATGATCAACGGAGCCGATCTGGTGGTTGATGGCGGGTACACGATCCGCTGACCTGCTTCAGTCCACCAGAGCAGGCCAGCGAAGGACTGCGTCTCTCCTGCAGCCTGGCGTGCTGACGGCCAGACCGATGGGACCCTTCTAGATCCACGTGTGACTGCTACCAGGCGTAGTCCTCGGGTGCGGTGCGATGTCCGGGAAAGATCTTGTCCAAGCGGTCCAGGACCGACGCCTCAAGACTGATGCCAACAGCCTTCGTCGCCGCATCGAGTTGTTCGAGCGTGCGGGGGCCGATGATCGGTCCCGTGACTCCTGGCTGATGGAGGAGCCAGGCTAACGCCACATCGCCTGGTCCATGACCAAGCTCGTCGGCGAGCGCCTCGAAGCTCTCGATCTGGCTGCGGTGCTCCTCCAGGGCCTCAGCAGCCCGACCCTCCAGCCGCCGCACACCTTCCTGCTGCTTGCGGATCACACCGCCCAGCAGCCCACCATTCAGCGGCGACCAGGGGATGACCCCGAGCCCGTAGTGCCGGCACGCCGGCAGCACCTCGAGCTCGACATCACGGCTCAGCAGATTGTAGATCGACTGCTCGCTGACCAAGCCCAGAAAGTTGCGGCGAGCCGCCTCCGCCTGCGCTTGCGCGATGTGCCAGCCCGCGAAGTTGCTGCTCCCGACGTACAGCACCTTTCCGGCCGCGACCGCAACCTCCATCGCCTGCCAGATCTCCTCCCACGGGGTGTCCCGATCGACATGGTGGAACTGGTAGAGATCCACGTAGTCGGTTTGCAGTCGCTTCAGGCTGGCGTCCAACGCTCGGCGCAAGTTCAGGGCGGACAGCTTTCCCTCATTGGGCCAGTCGCCCATAGCGCCGTACACCTTGGTGGCAAGCACGGTGCGCTCCCGGCGGCCGCCACCTTGGGCGAACCAGTCGCCGAGAATGGTTTCCGTCCGGCCCAGGTGGTCAGGCCCGCCGTACCGGTTGGCCGTATCGAAGAAGTTGATGTCGTAGTCGTGGGCTGCATCCATGATCTGAAACGAGGTTTCCTGATCGGTCTGGGGACCGAAGTTCATGGTGCCTAGGCACAGGCGGGAAACGCTCAGGCCGGTCCGGCCAAGATGGGTGAACTCCATGCAGACACTCTGACGCATCGTGTCGGGCTGGCTCGGACGGCCCCGGTATCGGCACCCACCGGGCTTGTGGGGCGCAAGGTCGCATTTCTCGAGCGCCCTCACAGATCGTTCCTCCTGCTAGCCTCGCAGCGCGCCGTCGTGGTCCGTCGGGGATCTTTGTCCGCGAGTCCCGGGCCCGGTGGGCGAGCCAGCTCTGACTGCAGCCATGGACGGGAGTTCTCTCGATGCGAGTCGTCGTGACCGGAGGAACGGGACGGGCCGGACAGTGGGTTGTCCGACACCTGGCCGAGGCTGGCCACGAGGTCGTCAACTTCGACGTCGTCAGTCGACCGGAGCTGAATCTCCCAGGAGAGTTCTGCCGGGTGGAGCTCGCGGACGCGGGCAAGGTCTATGACGCGCTGTTCCAGTTTCGTCCCGAGGGCATCTGTCATCTGGCGGCGAACCCTTCCCCGAGCGGGCAGGCGCAGATCGACGTCTTCGACAACAACGTGCTGAGCGCCCACAACCTCATGCAGGCGGCGGGCGATCTCGGGGTTTCGCGTCTCGTCTACGCCTCGAGCGAGATGGCGACCGGCCTGCTGACCGAAGGGACAGTTCCGACGCAGATCCCGTTCGACGAGACCGAGTGGTACCCGTCCCCGAATGCCTACGCCCTGAGCAAGTACATCAGCGAGGTGATCGCAGACTCGGTCGCGGTCCGCTACCCGGACACGGCGTGGGTTGGGCTGCGCATCAACAACGTCATCGCTCCCGACGACTACGACCGGTTTCAGGACGAATGGGACGACCCAAGCCTCAGCAAGGCCAACTTCTGGAGCTACATCGACGCCCGCGACGTCGGCACTGCCTACCGGGCGGCGCTGGAAGGAACGAGCAGCGGTCACGAGGTGTGCCTGATTGCGGCGGCCGATACCCGGGCGAAGCGGGGGCTGCGCGACTTGATGGGTGAGTTCTATGACGGCTACGACCGCTTTGCGAGCGAATACGAGGATCCGAGGTCGGCCTTCGACTGCGCCAAGATGAAGGCGCTGTTCGGCTGGACGCCGACTTACGGCTGGCGCAACCAGTAGGGTCCTCGCTACGCCGTCGCCCGCCCGAACGTTCTGCCCAACCAGGCGATCTGGGCGAGTTTCTGGTGACTCAGTCCACCCTCATGGTCGTTGAACGGGTAGACCACCATCTCCTTCTCGGCGGCGTAGTGGTTGTAAGCCGCGTACACCGTGGACGGTGGACAGGTGAGATCTTGGAGGGCGACCGAGAAGAACGCGGGCGCGTTGGCCCGCTTGGCGAAGTTGACCGCGTCGAAGTAGGACAAGGTGGCGAAGACCTGGTCCACCGCCGAACGGCGGACGGAAAGGTACCGGGTGATCTCCTGGAACGGATTGTTCTCGCACACGTCCACCGCACGACGAAAGTCACAGAGAAAAGGGACGTCCGGCATGACAGCCACCAGGTCAGGGACCAGTCCTGCGACGGCCAGCGCCAAGCCGCCGCCCTGGCTGACGCCTTGCACCGCGACCGAGTCGACCGCCACCGCGGGGAGGGATCGAACCGCCTCGACGGCCCGCACCGCATCGGTCATCAGGCGCCGGTAGTAGTAGGTGTCCGGGTCCTCGATGCCGCGAGTCATCACGCCGGGCGCGCTCGGCCCGCTGCCGTGTGGATCCGGGGTGTCCCCACCGCCGCCCCAGCCCGCGCCCTGGCCACGGCTGTCCATCAGGAGGTGGGCATAACCCGCGCTGGCCCACCAGAGGGAGGCTCCCGGCAGGTCGCGCCCACCGCCGTACCCGACGAACTCGACCACCGCCGGCAGGGGACCGTCGAAGCCGCGGGGCGTCGTCAGCCAGGCCGAGATCTGATCGCCGGCGTACCCGCTGAAGGTGACGTCGTACACCGTGACCGTGCGGTAGGGCGTGTCGACCTGCTCGCTCGTCACCTTCAGGTCGTGAGCGCGTGCCTCCATCAGCGTGCGCCGCCAGAAGTCGTCGAAGTCGTCTGGTTCAGCGACCGTCGGAAGGTAGCGAACGAGCTCCTCGAGTGGCAGATCCGATACGGCCACGGCGAGTTCCTCCTCTCGATACGCACGTCGCCGTCTACAGCGAGACCTTCAGCAGAACGGCACGATAGCAAGCGGTCAGCGCGCGGTGGCGCCTGTCTTCCCGGCGGTCGCCGTAGGCTGGGGGCATGTCCGCCGAGATGACATCGGGGGAACCGGCCACTCGGGCGACCCTCGCCGAGGTCGCCGCCCTCGCCGATGTCTCCATCTCCACGGTCTCCAAAGTGCTCAACGGGCGCAGCGGCGTCTCTGAAGACACCCGCGCACGCATCGAAGCGCTCCTGCAGAACCACCAGTACAACCGGCGTAACCCGGGCCCGAACCATGCTCCGCTGATCGAGGTGCTCTGCTTCGAGATCGCCAGCTCGTGGGCGGCCGAGGCCATCGCAGCGATCGAGCGGCTGGCTCGTGAGCACGGCGTGGGTTTGGTGGTCTCCGGCACGAACGACCGCCAGCGAGCCGGACCTGGACTGGATCGAGGGGGTACTCAACCGCCGCCCGGTCGGCGTCATTCTCGTCGTCTGCAACCTTCTCGACGCGCAGAAGCGGCAGCTTCGCTCACGCAACATCCCCTTCGTCATGCTGGATCCCGCCGGGCAACCGACTCCGGACGTACCCTCGATCGGCTCGGCGGACTGGAGCGGGGCGTACGCCGCGACGCAGCACCTGATCGAGCTCGGCCATCGAGAGATCGCGATCATCACCGGGCCCGAGGACATGATGGCCGCGACGGCCCGGCTGTCCGGCTTCCGCGCCGCGCTCGAGGGCGCGCGGATCCCGCTCCGCCCGGAGTACGTGCGGCGCGGGGAGTTCCACCACAGCGACGGTATCGCCGAGGGGCGCGCGCTCCTCTCCATGCCCGTACCGCCGACCGCGATCTTCGCCTCCTCCGACGTCCAGGCGCTCGGTGTGTACGAGGCGGCGCGGGCCATCGGGGTCGCCATCCCCTCGGAGCTGTCGGTCGTCGGGTTCGACGACCTCAAGATCGCCCGGTGGGCGGGACCGGCACTCACCACGATCCGTGTCCCCATTGCCGAGATGGCGGAGCAGGCCGTGCAGGTCGTCCTCGGCCTCGGGCAGGAACGGGCACCGGCGTTCTCGCGCGTCGAGATGGCTACGACGCTTGTCGTGCGCGATAGCACTCGATGTTCCCGCCACCATCGGCCTCACGAAAGTTTCGTTCATCTACTTGAAACTTGACGTAGCGTTACGTGCGAGAAGTATCGTCCCCTCATCGCGCGAGTCGCGCTTTTCAGTGGCTCGAGGCGTAGGACAGCGGAGTTACGACAGCAACCCGCGCGTAACGGGGTGCGACGCAGCGCCGCCTTTCTCATCGGACTTTGGGTTCCAGCTCAACGAAGCATCCGGGTGCTGCGCAGGCGTCCGCAGATCAAAGAGGATCAGTATGAAGTTCACACTCCGGACCGAGGCCACACCTTCGATCACTCGCCGTGCTGGCTGCGGCGACCCTCGCCCTGTCGCTCGGGGCATGCGGCGGCCCGGTCGGTGGCGGCGGCCAAGGCGGCGACCAACAAGCAGGACCAGCAAGGCGGGTCCGCGACCTCGGGCACTGTCAACTGGTGGGGCTGGACGCCCACGGACACGGCGACCGCGAACGGCTACATCGCGGCGTTCAACAAGGAATATCCGGATATCAAGGTCAACTACAAGCTTGTTTCGATTCCGGACTGGCAGGCGGCGCTGACCCCGGCACTTCGGTCGGACAGTGGCCCCGACGTCTTCGACATGCAGCCGGGCTCCTACGTCAGCAAGTACGGGTCCTTCGCCGAGGACATGACCCCCGTGATCACGAAGGCACTGGGCGATGACTGGCAGTCCAAGGTCGCCCCGGCAGGCGTCAGCGGGCTCACCGATGAGGACGGAAAGCTGACGGCCCTCTCCGTCGGCGCGGTCTACTCCGGCACGCTGTGGATCAACCAGGGCCTGTTCGACAAGAACAACCTGAAGCCGCCGACAACGCTGGACGAATGGGACAAGGTCTGCCAGGAGTTCAAGGCGAACGACCAGGGCTGCTTCGTCCAGGGCGCGGCCGGCGCCGGCTTCGACCAGGACACCCTGCAGGCGATCGCGAACTCCGTCGAGCCGGGCCTCTGGACGCGCGCCTCGAAGGGCGAAGCGCCGTGGAACAGCCCGGCATGGTCAAGACGCTGGACATCTGGGGGCAGCTGTTCACCCGCGGCATCATGCAGGAGGGTGCGGTCGGCTACCAGCAGTACCCGGACGCCAACAACGACTTCCTCACCGGCAAGTACGCGATGGTCATGATGGGCACCTGGTACACCCAGTACGCGACCGAGAAGGCGATGACGGCGGCTCTCAAAGCAGCCGGCGTCTCGGGTGCGAAGCCGTTCCCCATCGTGCCGATCCAGTTCCCGGACGTCGCCCAGGCGGGCAACACGAGCGAGATGTTCGGTGACGCGGACTACGGTCTGGCGGTCTCCACCAAGGCGAAGAACAAGGCGGCCGCCGAGACCTTCGTCACGTGGATGACCACCTCGACGGTGGGCCAGCAGGCAGTTGCTGACCAGCTGAACGACGTGCCGGCGCTGAAGGGCATCGAGCCCAACTTCGAGCAGATCACGTTCGTCGACCCCGCCGTGCAGGAGGCTCCGGTGAAGGACCTGCTCGCCAAGGTCGCCCCCGTGACCCAGCCTCGCTTCGCGCTGCTGAGCCAGGACGTCCAGGACGCGATCTTCCAGGCAGCGACGTCGGTGGCCACCGGCAAGTCGACCCCCGAGGAGGCGGCGAACACCCTGCAGAAGTCGGCGGAGGCGGCGGCCAAGTAGCACCTCGAGCCGGTTCGACAAGGGGTGCGGTGATGACTGGAACATCGGTAGCCGAACGCGGACTTGGTGCCGAGTCGGCGCCACCGGCAAGCGGCGGGCGGAGAGGTCGCCGCTTGCAACCGCTCGGTCTGCCCTGGATCCTGCCGGCGCTCGTGCTGTGCGTCGGGCTCATCTACTACTGCATCTGGTACACCGCGGTCATCTCCACCTGGGACTGGGACGGCATCGATCCCAACCCGGAGCGGGTGGGAGCCGAGAACTACGTCCGGATCGCCCAGGACCCGATCTTCTGGCAGACCATCCGTCACACGGTGGTGTTCTTCGTCGTCACCTTCGTCGTGCAGACCGCGCTGGGCTTTTTCTTCGCCGTGCTGCTGCACTCGAAGGTGAAGCTGGCCGTGGTCTACAAGGTGATCATCTTCATCCCCGTCGTGCTGGCCCCGGCCATCACGGCGCCGGTCTTCCGGCGGATATTCGCGCCGGACGGCCAGTTCAACGCGCTGCTCGAGTTCTTCGGACTCGGCTTCCTGGCCCAGCCCTGGATCGGCCAGGAGAGCACCGCTCTCCCGGTCATCATGGCGGTCACCGTGTGGCACTGGACCGGCATCACCTTCGTGCTCTACTTCGCGGCGATGGGGCAGATCGACCAGTCCATCATCGAAGCGGCCCGGATAGACGGCGCCGGCAACTTCCGCACGCTGGTTCACATCATCTGGCCGGGCGTCCGCGGCACGACCCTCGCCATGGCCATCCTCAGCGCCATCGGCGCCCTGAAGACATTTGACATCCCCTACCTCATCACCGTAGGAGGCCCGAACTACGCCACGGAGTTCCTCGGCACCTACATCTACCGGAAGACCATCCCGCAGTCGCACGTCGGCTACGGCGCGGCCCTGTCGATCATCCTGCTGGTGCTGGCCCTGGTGATGGCCCTCATCCTGCAGGTCCGCGGCGGCGAGAAGCGGGTGGTCCGCTGATGTTCGAGGTCCGCACACGGTGGGGCCGCATCCTGCTGCAGGTGATCGTCACCCTTCTCGTCCTACCGTTCCTGTTTCCCCTGGTCGCGATGGTGCAGGGCTCCCTGGCGGGCGACGGCTGGGGCAACTATGCCGCGGTCCTCGCCGTCCCCGGCCTCGGGCGCTTCTTCGTCAACACCGTGGTCATCGCAGCCGCGACGATCGCCATCGTCTACGTCGTCACCATGCTCGCCGCCTACGGCTTCGGGAAGCTGCGTATCCGGGGGCGCGAGGTGTACTTCTGGATGCTGCTGGCCTGCCTCACGCTGCCGGAGGTGGTGCTCCTCACGCCGCTGTTCACCACCGCCCAGGCGTTCGGCTTCTTCGACACCTACGCGGCCGTGATCCTGCCGCTGGCCGCGCTGCAGGTGCCGTTCGCCGTCCTGCTCGCCCGGAACTTCGTCCAGGGAATCCCCGACGAGCTCTTCGAGGCCGCCCGCGTGGACGGCGGGAACGCGATCCGGGGCTTCATCCACCTGGTGATCCCGCTGACCCGGCCGATCGCCGCCGCGATCCTGATCTTCACCCTGATCGGGGCCTGGAACAACTACCTCTTCCCCCTCGTGTTCCTGCAGTCCACCGAGATGCAGACGATCAC
This sequence comes from uncultured Actinomycetota bacterium, assembly GCA_963711015.1. Taxonomy (GTDB): domain Bacteria; phylum Actinomycetota; class Actinomycetes; order Propionibacteriales; family Propionibacteriaceae; genus Microlunatus. The sequence goes on along the minus strand of CAVQCQ010000022.1, from coordinate 36,258 downwards.
CCTGGTGCCACAGTTCTTCGTGGGCCAGTTCAGCAACGACCAGACGAAGATCCTCGCTTCCGCCGTCATCACCGCGATCCCGGAGGTCGTCGCGTACCTCTGCCTGCAGCGCCTGTTCGAGCGGGGCCTGGCCGCCGGTGCCATCAAGTAACCAGCAGAACCACCGATCGTCCGTACGCGAAGGAGCACCGTGCCGCTCATCCAGATCGACCTCGACCGTGAGCTCTTCGACTCACTCGGCGACAAGCTGAGCGCACGCGGTCCACCAGGCCCAGCTCGACGCGCTCGACATCCCGTCCGACGACCTGTTCCAGGTCTTCACGCCGCACGGCCCGGGCGAGCTGCGCTTCGACCCCGGCTACAACGGGGTTGACCGCCAACGCCTCCTGCTCCTGCGCATCACGATGGTGCACATGTATCCCGTCGCGACGAAGCAGCGGCTGTACCGGGCCATCGTCGAGCGGTTCACCGACGCCGGCGTACGCGCCGAGGACATCCTGATCTCCGTCGTCGAGAACGGCTTCGAGGACTGGTACGCCGGCCGGCTCTGACGGAGACCACAGCCCAAGAAGAGAGGACCCTCGCATGATGCGACACGACGGCGCAGCGCTCCACGTGCTCTACATCGGTGGCACCGGCACGATCAGCGCGTCCTGCGTCCGCCTCTCGGTGGAGAGCGGGATGTCGGTGTCCGTGCTGAACCGCGGCAACAACAGCGCGGCTCGGCCGACATGCCGGAGGGCGTCACCTGGCTGACGGGCGACGTGACCGACGACGCCTCCCTCCTCGCGGCCATCGGGGACCAGCGGTTCGACGCGGTGGTCAACTTCTTGTCCTACGACGCCGACGACGTGCGCCGGATGGTGGCGATGTTCGGCTCTCGGACCAAGCAGTACGTGCACATCAGCTCGGGATCGATCTACGCCAAGCCCGTGCAGCAGTCTCCGATCAGTGAGTCGACGCCCATCGCACCGAACGCCGTGCTCGAGTACGCCACGGCCAAGTGGCGGGCGGAGCTTGCGCTGCAGCGGGCCAGGACCGACGAGGGCTTCCCGGTCACGATCGTCCGGCCCTCGCACACCTACGACGACGCCAACCCGCCCGTCCCGGGAGGCTGGACGGTCCTGGACCGGATCGCCCGTGGCGTGGAGATCCCCGTCCACGGCGACGGGACGTCGCTGTGGACGCTGACGCACGCCGAGGACTTCGCCCAGGGGCTGGTCGGCCTGCTCGGGAACCCGCGGACCATCGGCGAGATCTTCAACATCACCGGCGAGGACGTCTACACCTGGGACCAGATCTACACCAGTCCTCGCCGAGGCGCTCGGCGTCGAGGCCAAGCTGGTCCATGTCGCGTCCGAGCTGTTTCCCGTCGTCGCCCCGGACTGGTTCTGGTCGGGCGAGGTGCTCGGCGACATCGGCCACACCGGTGTGTTCGACACCAGCAAGATCCGGCGGTTCGTGCCCGGCTTCGCGCCGAAGCTCACGTTCCACCGGGCGGCCCGGCGCATGGTCCAGTGGCGGGCGGACCACCCGGAGACCACCGCCGCGGACGAGGCGACCGATGCTGTCCTGGACCGCATCGTCGATGCCTACCACGCGGCGCGGGAGGTCTTCGCCGACCGCGCGCCCGCTCGGAGTCGGCGTGTGAGCCCCTCCCCCACCATGTCCCTCCGCCGGCTCGGTGGTACGGGGCTCGAGGTGACCCCGATCTGCTTCGGGACCAGTCCGCTCGCCAACATGGCCGAGCTGTACGGGTACACCGTCGATGAGGAACGGGCCGTCGCGACAGTTCAGGCCGCCTTCGGCAGCCCGGTCAACTTCCTTGATACGTCCAACGGCTACGGCGAGGACGGCACCGCGGAGCGTCGGATCGGCGCGGCGGTCCGACGAGCCGGTGGTCTTCCGCCCCACGTGGTGCTGGCCACCAAGGTCGATCCGGATCCACGTACCGGAGACTTCTCGGGCGACCGAGTCCGGGCATCGTTCGAGGAGTCGATGGAGCGGCTGGGTGTCGACCGGATCGCGCTCCTCCATCTACACGACCCGGAGCGGATCACGTTCGAAGAGGGGGTGGCTCCTGGTGGGCCGGTGAGGGCGCTGGTCGATCTCCGGGAGCGGGGCCTGGTCCAGCACCTCGGCGTGGCCGGGGGTCCGGTCGGGCTGCTTCAGCAGTACCTCGACACGGGCGAGTTCGAGGTCGTACTGAGCCACAACCGATACACCCTGCTCGACCGCTCCGCTGAGCCGCTCTTCCGTCTCGCCGCCGATCGCGGCCTCGGCGTGCTCAACGCGGCTCCCTATGGCGGGGGGATGCTGTCGAAGGGCCCGAGCGTGCAGCAGAAGTACGCCTACGGCTCGCGGGACGACCGGATCCGGACGGCGGCCGAGGCGATGGAGGCGGCCTGCCGGCGCCATGAGGTCCCGCTCGCCGCCGCCGCCCTCCAGTTCTCGATGCGGGCGGAGATGATCAGCTCCACGGTCGTCGGGGTGTCATCGCCGCAGCGGATCGACCAGACCCTCGAGCTGGCCGCCGTGGCGATCCCCGACGAGCTCTGGTCCGAGCTCGAGCAGGCTGTTCCCCCGCGCGAGCTCTGGCTGGACTGAGGAAGCTGGCGCGAAGCGGCCGTTCGGTTCAGCGGTCGCGCACACCGGCGGCGGCGTAGACGGCGTCGATCACCCGCATGTTGCCGACCGCGTCCCGGCCCTCAGTCGGCAGCGGCTCGCCACTCGCCAGCGCAGCCAGCACCGCAGCGAGCTGGTGGTCGTAGGTCTCCTCGCCGGCGACGGTGCTCCGACGCGGTACGCCGTCGATGTCGGTCGCAATGCTGTGTCCCTGTGACGGGAACACGAGGTTGTCGACGTGCAGCACGCCCCGCTCCCCCTCGACGGTGAGGGTCGAGGCGAGCGGGACGCCCTCGGACATGCTCGCGAAGACCCGGGCCACCACCCCACCGGGGAACTCGAGATCCGCCTCGATCTCGAGATCGGCGCCGAGGGGGTTCAGCCTGGCCTGGGCCCTCCGCACCTCCGGCTCGGCGGCCAGCCCGGCGCGTAGCCAGTGGATCGGGTAGCAGCCGAGGTCCATCAACGCGCCGCCCCCGAGCGCGGGATCGTGCCGGATGGACGACGGATCGAAAGGCGTCGCCCCGGTGAAGACCGCTTCGACGCGGCGCAGGACGCCCAGGCCCTGCTCGGCCAGGAAGCGCCGAACCCAGCCGCTCAGGGGGTGGTAGTGGTCGTGGAACGCCTCGATGACCCGCTTCCCGGACCGATCTGCCGCCTCGACCACCTGCTCCGCCTCGGCGGCGTTCATACCGAACGGCTTCTCGCACAGCACATGGAAGCCCGCCCCCAGAGCCGCGATCGACCAGCGGGCATGGAGCGCCGGGGGAAGGGCGTTGTACACCAGGTCCAGGTCCGGGTCCGCGAGCAGCTCCTCGTAGGAGTCATAGGCCCGCTCGATGGCGAAGCGGTCCGCATATCCGCGGGCGCCGCGACGGGACGCGACCGCAGCGACGACGACATCGTCCCGGCGGAGGGCGGGCCGCAGGAGGGCCGCCGGGGCGATGCCGGCTGCGCCGAGAATGCCGATGACGGTTGGCACAGACAGGCGTCTCGAAGGTGTGGTTTGACGCGAGCCTCGCTCCGTTCCTAGGCTCATTCTGAGAAACTATCGCAGAGCAGCGAGAAACTCTCCCTGACCAAGGAGTCGCATGAGCGTTCGCTCGACCCCGCAGTCGGCATTTGCGACCTACCCGAGCCTGCGGGAGCGAACGGCGTTCGTCAGTGGCGGCGCATCGGGCCTCGGCGCCGAGTTCGTCGGGCAGCTCGCGGCGCAGGGGGCCCGGGTCGCGTTCATCGACATCGACGTGGACCGCGGGAAGGCGCTCGAGCGGGCGCTGCTGGACGAGGGCGCCGAAGCCCTCTTCCTCGAGTGCGACGTGCGCGACGTCCCGGCCTTGCAGACGGTGATCGCCCAGTCCGCCGAACAGCTCGGCCCGATCCGGGTGCTGGTGAACAACGCGGCCAACGACCGTCGGGACCGGGTCGCCGAGATGGACACCGCGCTCTGGGACGACCGGATCGCCGTCAACGTCCGGCACCACTTCTTCGCCGCCCAGGCCGTGGCGGAGATGATGCGCGACGCCGGGGGTGGTTCGATCATCAACCTCGGATCGATCAGCGCGCACATCGACCTCATGGACCTGCCGGGCTACATCACGGCGAAGGCCGGGGTGGAGGGCCTGACCCGGACGCTGGCCCGCGAGTACGGCCCGTGGTACATCCGGGTGAACTGCATCATCCCGGGCTGGATCATGACGGAGAAGCAGCTCACCGAGTGGGTGACCCCCGAGGCCGAGGAGTCGATCAAGCGAAACCAGTGCCTCCCGGACAAGGTCTATCCCGACGACGTGGCGCGGCTGCTGCTCTGGCTCGCGGCGGATGACTCCCGCGCATGCACGGCGCAGCGGTGGATCGTGGACGGGGGATGGATGTGAGCGAGACGGCGGAACGGTTCACCGATCCCTGCACCTTTCATGGCGAGGGGCCGTTCTGGGACGCGGCGAACGAGCGGCTGCTCCTGGTCGACATGCTCGCCGGCGCCGTCGTGGCGGTCGACGCTGATGGCGGCACCTCACGCCGGAAACTGGCCGGGGTGTCGGCAGCGCTGCGCGCCCGGCGCGGCGGCGGCTATGTGCTCGCCACGGAGAACCGGTTCCTCCTACTGGGTCGAGACCTTACGGAGGAGACCGCGCTGCCACCCGTCTTCACCGACCCACTCCTCCGCATGAACGACGGGGGCTGCGATCCTCAGGGCCGCTTCTACTGCGGAACGATGGCGTACGCCGAGACTCCGGGAGCCGGAACCCTGTACCGACTTGATCCCGATGGCGGGGTCTCGGTGACCCTCCGCGACGTGACCATCTCGAACGGACTGCAGTGGAACCGGGTGGGCGACACCGTGTTCTACGCCGACACCCCGACCGGTCGGGTGGACAGCTTCGACTTCGACCCGGCGTCAGGCGCGTTCACCGAACGGCGAACCTTCACCGAGATATCGGGCGGCGGGTATCCGGACGGCATGGCCATCGACGAGGAGGACGGCATCTGGGTCGCGCTGTGGGGCGGCAGCGCCGTGCACCGCTACGACCGGGCCGGACGGCTCGACCTCGTGGTCGACCTACCCGTGACCAACGTGACGGCGTGCGCATTCGGCGGCCCGGAGCTGCTGACGCTCTACATCACCACGTCCCGCCAAGGACTCGACCCCGGCGACCAGCCGGACGCGGGTGCGGTGTTCCGACACGAGGCTGGCGTGCGTGGCGCCCCTCAGCACGCCTTCGCCGGCTGAGTACGCCCTGCCTCACTCCGGCTGGAGCACTCCGTCCACCCGTCGGGGCAGGCGCCACGGGTTGTCCTCACGCAGCGCCGGCGGCAGCACGTCATCCGGCGCGTCAGGCCGCCCGGTCCGCGGGTCGGGAACCGACCAGCGCCGGGGCCGCCCCGGCCGCCGCGGCGACCAGCCGGTCGAGCTCCTCAGGCGGGGTGTCGTCGGTGTCGACGGCTTGCCGTGCGGGCGCGGTCATCGTTGCTCCTGGTCGAGGTCCCGGCCGACGAGGACGACCGGGTTGGCGAGGGTGCCCAGGCCGGACACGTCGATGGTCACCACGTCACCCGGCCGGAGGTTGAACGACTCGTCCGGCACGATGCCCGTCCCGGTCAGCAGGACCACCCCGTCGGCGAAGGAGAGCGCGGCCGTCAGCCAGCCGGCCAGGTCCTCGAACGAGCGGGTGAGGCTGGCGGTGCTGGTCGACCCGGAGAACGCGACGTCGTCCCCGCGCTCGACCCGGAGAGCGATGTCGAACGGCGGGGCGGGCGCGGCCCAGACCGGCACGATCGCCGGGCCGAGGGCGCAGGACCGGTCGTAGACCTTGGCCTGCGGCAGGTAGAGCGGGTTCTCGCCCTCGATGGAGCGGCTGCTCACGTCGTTGCCGATCACGTACCCGAAGACCTCCCCCGCGGCGTTGAGCACCAGGCCGAGCTCGGGCTCGGGGGCGTTCCACGGCGAGTCGGCCCGGACTCCGACGGACTGACCCGGACCGACCACCCGCGGCGCCGTAGCCTTGAAGAACACCTCTGGGCGCCGGGCCACGTAGATCCGGTCGTAGACGCCGCTCTCGGTCGACTCCTCCATCCGGCCGTCGCGGCTGCGCTCGTAGGTGACGCCGGCTCCCCACACCTCCTGGGACTGCACCGGCGCGAGCAGCGTGCCGCCCAGGTCCGCCGGGGCGCCGGCGGACTCGACGGTCGCCCGGGCCTCGTCCAGCGGCTGGCGCAGCAGGTCGTCCAGGCCGACCCGTAGCGGGGCATCGCCCTCGGGCGTCCGGACCGCCCAGACGGCTTCTCCGTCGATCTCCAGCCGGACCAGGCCGGTCGCCATGTCGGTCAATGTGACTCCCTCGCCACGCCGGGTCCGCTCGCGCCGAGCAGGAAGTCGAGGTCCGCGCCGGTGTCGGCCTGCTGCACGTGGTCGACGTACAGCCGCTCCCAGCCCCGCGCCGGCGCGGCGAAGGCCTCGGTGACGGTGGCCGCCGCGGTGCGCCGGACCAGCTCCTCCTCGGGAACGTCCATCTGCAGCAGCCGCCCCGGTACGTCCAGCACGATCGAGTCTCCGTCCTGGACCAGGGCGAGCAGGCCGCCGGCCGCCGCCTCCGGCGCGACGTGCAGGACGACGGTCCCGTACGCGGTGCCGCTCATCCGACCGTCGCACACCCGGACCATGTCGCGCACACCGAGTTCGAGCATCTTCTGCGGCAACGGCAGGTTCGCCACCTCGGGCATGCCCGGATAGCCCCGTGGCCCGCAGCCCCGCAGCACCAGCACCGAGTCCGGGGTGACCGGGAGATCTGGGTCGTCGATCCGGGCGTGCAGGTCCTCCACGGAGTCGAACACCACCGCCGGCCCCCGGTGGACCAGCAGCTCGGGGCTCGCGGCGGCGGGCTTGACGATGGCGCCCCGCGGCGCCAGGTTGCCGCGCAGCACCGCGATGCCGGCGTCGGCCTGCAGCGGCGTCGCGCGGGGGGTGATCACCTCGGTGTCCCAGACCGGCTGCCCGGCGGCGGCGTCGACCAGGGTGCCGCCGGTCACCGTGATAGCCGTCGGGTCGAGCAGGTCGGTGATCTGGGCGAGCACGGCCAGCGGACCGCCGGCCCGGAAGAGGTCCTCCATCAGGTACTTGCCAGCCGGCTGCAGGTTCACCAGCAGCGGCACCTCGGCACCGATCCGGTCGAAGTCCTCCAGCGTGAGGTCGATCCCCAGGCGACCGGCGATCGCGAGCAGGTGCACCACAGCGTTGGTCGAGCCGCCGATGGCCGCGAGCGTGACGATGGCGTTGTGGAAGGACGCCCGGGTGATGACCTCGGTGATGGTTCTGCCCTCGTGCACCAGCTCCACCGCGAGCCGGCCGGAGGCGTGGGAACCCTCCAGCAGCCGGCTGTCCGGGGCCGGGGTGCCGGCCAGGCCGGGGATGGTCATGCCGAGCGCCTCGGCCATGATGCCCATGGTCGAGGCGGTGCCCATGGTGTTGCAGTGCCCGCGGCTGCGGATCATCGACGACTCCGAGCGCAGAAACAGGTCGGTCGACAAGGTGCCGGCCCGGACCTCCTCGCTCAACCGCCACACGTCGGTGCCGCAGCCCAGCGGCTGCCCGCGGAAGGTGCCGTTCAGCATCGGGCCGCCCGGAATCACCACGGCCGGCAGGTCGACGCTGGCCGCCGCCATCAGCAAGGACGGAATCGTCTTGTCGCAGCCGCCGAGCAGCACCAGCCCGTCGATCGGGTTGGCCCGGAACATCTCCTCCATGGCCATTGCCGCCATGTTCCGCCACAGCATGGCGGTCGGCCGGACCAGGGTCTCCCCGAGGGAGACCACCGGGAGGTTCAGCGGGATGCCACCCGCCTCGTACACGCCCTGCTTGACCGCGTCGGCCACCTCGTTGAGGTGGGCGTTGCAGGGGGTGAGGTCCGAGGCGGTGTTGGCGATCGCGATCTGCGCCCGACCCTCGAACCCGTTCGACGGCACGCCCCGCCGCATCCACGCCCGGTGCAGGTACGCGTTGCGGTCCGACCCCGCGTACCACTCGTCACTTCGCAGCTTTGTCATCGCGCTCCATTCTCCCCGCCGCCGACCGGCCCGTCACGGCAGCAGGATCGTGCGCCCGACGCCGCCGGCGCGCAGGTCGGCGTACGCCTCGTTGACCTCGGCCAGCGGCCGGCGCTCGCCGATCAGTGCGTCCAGCGGCAGCCGGCCGGCCAGGTAGAGCGCAAAGATCCGCGGCAGGTCGACCCGCGGGTTGCTCGAGCCGTACAGCGAGCCGACGACGCGCTTCTGGCGCTGCACCAGGTCATTGATGGGCAGGGCGACCGTGGCGTCGACGCTGCTCAGCCCGATGGCGACGAGCGTGCCCCCCGGTCGGAGGCAGTCGATCGCCTGGCGCATCGTCTGCGGCCGGCCGACGGCCTCGATCAGCCACGGCACCCCCGTGCCGGTGATTTCCAGGACGCGGGCAACGACGTCCTCGGTGCCGGCGTTCACGACGTGGGTGGCCCCGACCTGTCGGGCGAGCTCGAGCTTGGCCGGGTCGAGGTCAATCGCGATGACCGGGTGCGCGCCGGCGAGGGCGGCGCCCATCACGGCGGCCAGGCCGACGCCGCCGGTCCCGACGACCGCGATCGGCTGCCCGCCCGGCCGAGAGACGGCGTTCAGGACGGCGCCCACGCCGGTGATCACCGCGCACGCGGAGACGGCCGCGATCTCGGGCGGCACGCCGTCCGGCACCGCGAGCACGCTGGTCTCGGAGACCACGACCTGCTCGGCGAAGCAGGAGACGCCCATGAGGTGGTGGATGCGCTGACCGTCCTGGTGCAGGCGGGTGGTGCCGTCCATCAGCCCGTTGGTGGTGGCCAGCACCCGGCCGAAACGGCAGAGCACCGGGTTGCCGACCAGGCAGGCCTCGCACTCACCGCAGCGCGGCCGCCAGAGCAGCGCCACCCGGTCGCCCACCGACACCCGGCCGGTGGTCTGCCGGCCAACGGCTTCGACGATGCCGGCGCCCTCGTGGCCGACGACGAGCGGGCGCAACGCCGGCAGGTCACCGGTCATGTAGTGCAGGTCGCTGTGACAGACCCCGGCGGCCTCGATCCGGACCCGGACCTCCCCGGCACTCGGCTCGTCGAGTTCGACGTCCTCCAAGGTCAGCGGGGCGCCGATCTCGCGGAGCACGGCCGCCTTCACCGGAGGGCCTCGCCCGCCGGGGCCAGGCTGCGCTGCAGCTCCGCGAGCAGCGGCTCGCGGACGGCGCAGGACGAGAAGGCGAACGAGTCGGCCAGGGCGTCGAGCTCGCTGTCGTCTAGGCCGGCGAACCGGCTGGCGTAGTCGTGGGCGAGCGGCTGGGAGAAAGTGATGTTGAGCAGCAGCGTGCGCACCCAGTCGAACCGGCCCCACGGGTACGGGTCGAAGTCGGGGAACTCGCGGGCGATCAGGTCCTGGACCGGCTGCGTCACCTCTGCCGGCCCGATCCCGTCGCTGCCCCACTGGTCGGCGGCGAGCCGGTTCTTCTTGGCCACGAAGTCGTCGAACCGGTGCCGGTAGGGGGTATCGGGCCGCACCGAGACCAGGCCTTGGCGGCCGATGTCCTTGTACATCCACAGTGCCCAGCTGGCTGAGTGCCGGGAGTAGAGGTCGAGCTGGTCGGCGAGGATCTCCCGGAGCCGGGCGTCCTCGACCTCGTTCCCGGTGTAGATCGGTCCGAACTCCCCGACCAGGATGGGAGTGCCGGTCGACCGTGCGTACGACGACCGCTGCAGGAACTTCTGCTCCGCCTCCTCACGGCTGTAGTGGGGGCTGCGCCCGAGGCCGGCCGACACGTAGTCGTGCAAGGTGTAGACGGCGTTGTCGAAGGGTTCCGCGAAGACGTCGAACTCGGTCGCATAGGTGTTGCCGTCGAGGAAGACGGTGTGGCCCGGGTCCACCGCGCGGATCGCTGTAACCAGCCGCCGGTAGAAAGGACCCACGACGCTGCGGGACTCATCCGCAGGCTCGTTGAGCAGGTTGTACCCCGCCACCCAGGGGTTGCCTCGATAGTGGTCGGCGATGGCCTCCCACAGGTTCACCACCCGGTCCTGGAAGTGTCGGTGTTCCCAGAACGCGGCGATGTGGGTGGGGTTGTCGGAGTGCCAGTGCTGGTTCTGGGAGCCGGGCAGGGCGTGCAGGTCGACGATCGAGTAGACGCCGTGCCGGCCGAGCGTCTCGATGGCCCGGTCGAGGTGGCGGAATCCGTCGCCCTTGATCTCGAACGGCCGGGCGTCGTCCTCGAAGTGCTTGTAGCCCACGGCGATCCGGGCGAGGTTGAGCCCGGACTGCTCGAGGAACGCTGCGTCCGGCTCGCCGAAGAACTGGGTGAGCAGGCGGTCGAAGAACCGGTCCGTCCGGTCGTCGCCGATGACCTTGCGGACCTCCCGCCGCATCAGCGTCTCGTTGGCGGCGTACCCGGTGATGAAGTTCTCCATGTTGAGCCAGCCGCCGAGGCACACGCCGCGAAGGAGCAGCGGCTCGCCGTCGGGGCCGAGGAAGTTCGATCCGGAAGTCCGGATCACCGCGGTCGATGCTGTCATCTGACGTCCCTGTCAAGAAAGTTTCGCGAGTCTACGGAGAGAGTTTCTGTCCACAACCTACGGATGCCTCCGCAGACCGGTCAAGCGTGCCTCCGCCCCGCTCTCGGCGCCATCGGTGAGCGGCCAGGATCGAGCCGAGCGGCGGACTCACGCACGACCAGCCGGGTGGCCAGCTCGATGTGGCTCGTGCCGACCCGGTCGCTGGCGATGACCTGGGCGAGCGACCGGACGGCGAGCTGGCCCATCTCGATCAGCGGCTGGGCGACGGTCGTCAGCGGTGGGGAGGCACGAGCGGCCAGGAAGGTGTCGTCGAAACCCACGACGCTCAGGTCCTGCGGCACCCGGACACCGCGACGCCGGGCCTCCTCGATGAAGCCGAGCGCGATCTCGTCGCTCGCGGCGAACACGGCCGTGGGGGGATCGGACAGGCCGAGCAGATCCTGACCAGCCTTCCTGCCGGCCTCGTAGTCGAAGAGCCCGTGGGTCACCAGAGGCTCCTCGAACGGGATGCCGGCCCGCCGCAGCGCCGACGCATAACCGGAGAGCCGCGCCTCGCTGCACTCCACCGAGGTGGGTCCTGCCGCATGCCCGATCCGGCGGTGACCGAGGGACAACAGATGCTCGGTGGCCGTGACCGCCCCGGTGAAGTTGGTCGCCCCGATCGAGATGCAGTGCGTGGCTCGCGACGTGCAGCGGATCGACCACGACGACTGGGAAGTCGGCCTCGCACAGCTTCGTCGAACTCCGGGCGCGCTCGCATCCATGGTGAGGAAGATGGCGCCGACCCGGCTGGAGGCCAACAGCGCCGCCGCGTCGATCTTCGTCGACTTGTCCATCGATCCCCGTGCGTACACGATCTCGAAGCCCTCGAGCTGGGCGCTGGACGTGATTCCGTCCAGCACCGCCATGGCGTAGGCGTTCTGCGGACCGCCCAGCATGACCTCGATCTGTTGGCTCGGCCGTCGCGCTTGGGCCGAGCTGGCGCCGACACGGCGGTAGGACGAGGCGCGCAGGTGCTTCTCCACGCGGCGACGGGTCTCGATCGATACGTCACCGCGGTTGTTCAACACCTTGGAGACGGTCGCGATGGACACTCCGGCCGCATCGGCCACCTGACCCAGGGTGGTACGACGGGGTTTCATCGTCGCCTCCGACCTTGAAACTTTTCGTCACACTGTAGAGCCTGCTGGGCACCGATCCGGAGGGATGGGTAGATTCTCGGCTCCTACGCCTGGCCGGAGTGGATTCGGCGGTCCATGCAGGGATTGACGAGAATCATGACTCAGACCTAGGCTGCTTCGCCAGTCGCAACTTTTCGGGATCTCGTAACTCTTTCGGGAGAGCCGCCGTCGCGACGACAGCTAGCTGAGGGCGAACTGACGAACCAGCCGGCTCATGGATATCACCGGTATGGGAACTACCAAGTCGAGGAGAAGTCATGACATCAACGCCCACCCGCGAGGACATGGACCGTACGCCGACCCGCGAGGACAAGTTCAGCTTCGGGCTCTGGACCGTCGGCTGGCAGGCCCGCGACCTCTTCGGAGAGGCCACCCGGCCCGTCCTGGCCACCGTGGAGGCCGTCAACCAGCTGTCCGCGATGGGGGCCTACGGGATCACCTTCCACGACGACGACCTGGTCCCGCCGGACAGCAGCGCGCCGGAGCGGGACCGGATCATCGCCGAGTTCCGCTCGGCCCTCGACGAGACCGGGATGGTGGTGCCGATGGTGACCACGAACCTGTTCCACGACCCGGTGTTCAAGGACGGTGGGTTCACCAGCAACGACCGGAGCGTGCGGCGCTACGCCATTCGCAAGGTGATGCGCAACATCGACCTGGCGGCCGAGCTCGGCGCCCAGATCTACGTGTTCTGGGGTGGCCGGGAGGGGTCGGAGGTGGACTTCGCCAAGGATGTCCGCGCGGCGCTCGACCGGTACCGCGAGGCGATGGACACGCTGGCCGACTACGTAATCGAGCGGCACTACCCGATGCGGTTCGCGATCGAGCCGAAGCCGAACGAGCCGCGCGGGGACATCCTGCTCCCCTCGATCGGACATGCCCTGGCCTTCATCGCCGAGCTGGAGCACAGCGACATGGTCGGGATCAACCCCGAGACAGGTCACGAGCAGATGGCGACCCTCAACTACACCCACGGCATCGCGCAGGCCCTGTGGGCGGGCAAGCTGTTCCACATCGACCTGAATGGGCAGAAGGGCCCTCGCTACGACCAGGACTTAGTCTTCGGCTACGGCGACCTGCTGCAGGCGTTCTCGACCGTGGACCTGCTGGAGAACGGCGGGCCGGACGGAGGACCGGTCTACGACGGGCCGCGACACTTCGACTTCAAGCCGCTGCGCACCGAGAACATCGACGGCGTCTGGGAGTCGGCGCGGGCCAACATGGAGCTCTACCTGGCGCTGCGCGAGAAGGCGCACGCGTTCCGGGCGGACCCGGAGGTGCAGGAAGCGCTGGAGGCCGCCCGGGTCCCCGAGCTGGCCCAGCCCAGCCTCGCCGAGGGTGAGACCTTCAATGAGCTGCTCCAGGACCGCGGCGCGTTCGAGGACTTCGACATCGACCGGGCCCGCACCCAGGGCTACGGATTCGCCCGGTTGCAGCGGCTCGCCATCGAACACCTGCTCGGCACGCGCTGAACCTGTCGAGGTAGCCGACGCGATGTCGGCCTGACGTACGCGGAGACCGACGGGCCTTCGCGAGGCCAGGCCGCGTGGCGGAGGCCGGGCCGGGTTTGTCGATCCCGGTAGCCGGTCTGCAACGTTATACTCCCTGGGTTCGAGACCTGCGTCAGACAAGGGAGAGCGTCCGTGGCAACGACCATCCACGACGTCGCCCGGATGGCGGGAGTCTCGATCAAGACGGTGTCGAACGTCCTGAACGGCTACGCCAGCATCCGGCCAGCCACCAAGCAGCGAGTCCTGGAGGCGATCGAGTCCCTGGACTGGACGCCCAACCTGACCGCCCGCGGGCTCCGTCCGGCCGCACCGGGCTGATCAACCTGATCATTCCCGACCTGCGGAACGCCTACTTCGCGGAGCTGGCCGACGTTCTGATGGAAGCGGCTGACGCTCAAGGACTGTCGGTGATCGTGGCCCAGACCGGGGTCGAGCGGCGGCGGGAGCTGGACCTGCTGCGCGGACCGCGCGCCCAGATGGTCGACGGCATCCTCTTCAGCCCTCTCGCCCTGGGAGAGCAGGACACTCCGCTGCTGGCGCACGGTGAAGACCCCCATGGTGCTGCTCGGTGAGCGCATCCTCGAAGGACCGAAGGACCTCGTCACGATGCACAACGTCGAAGGCGCCAGAGCGGCCACCCGACATCTCCTCGACCAGGGACGTCGCCGGATCCTGGCCTTCGGCAGCGACCCCAGCCTCGAGAACGGGTCGGCCAACCTGCGGCTCATCGGGTACCGTCAGGCGCTGGAGGACGCCGGCGTGCCGTTCGACCCTGCCCTCACCGTCGACGTCGTCGGCTGGTTCCGCAGCACCGGCGCCGCGGCGATGCGGAGCTTCCTGGAGCAGGGCATTCGCCTTCGACGGCGTGGTCGCGTTCAACGACCTCATCGCCCTCGGAGCCATGCGCGCCCTGCAGGAGGCGGGCGTACGGGTCCCCCAGGATGTCGCCGTGATCGGCTTCGACGACATCGACGACGCGCGCTACAGCCGGCCGTCGCTGTCCACCATCGACCCCGGCCGGGAGGAGATCGCCGAGGTGGCGATCCGCTTCCTGAAGGAACGCATCGACGCCCCGGACGCAGACGATCCCTGCACGAGAACACCTGTCGGGCTTCCGTCTCGTTCAGCGCGAGTCCACGGCGTAGCGCCACGTCCTTGCCGGACCTCTTGACACCTGTCGAACCGCTTGTGCATGCTCGTCTATAACGTTTTCCTATAACGTTTTCCTTCTAGGCCTGGCCGTGGGTGCCGGTCGTGTGGGCGACGTCGATGCGGTGTCGTACCGGCATCGCTTCCCTCACACACTCCCTGCCTCCGCTGCTGGGTTCTCCCGAACAGTGAGGGTTGTCCTCTCAGTTCCCGGAGTGCCTCCGTACAACGACGTCCGCGTCGGCCGAAAGGAAGAGACATGAAGAACAGGACCCGTCTGGCGGCCGTCTCGGCTGTGGCCGCCGGTCTGCTGCTGACCGCCTGCGCGACCAGTGCCAACAACAGCGGAGGCGGCGCCAGCGGCGCGCCGACCGAGGAGGAGAAGACCACCTCCGAAGCTGACCAACTGCACCAACAAGATGAAGAACGACGCGCCGCAGGTCTCGGTCTGGGCCTGGTACCCGAACATGCCGAACGTCGTGGACAACTTCAACGAGAATCACACCGACGTCCAGATCTGCTGGAACAACGTCGGTCAGGGCAACGACGAGTACACCAAGGTCCAGACGGCGATCTCGGCGAGGAAGGGTCTCGCCGACGTGGTCATGCTGGAGGCCGACCGGCTGAGCAGCTTCTCCATCCAGAACGCGCTGGTCGACCTCGCCCCGTACGGCGCGGACGAGGTGAAGGGCAACTTCAGCGAGGGCGCCTGGAAGGACGTCTCCCAGGGCGACAAGGTCTTCGCCATTCCCGTCGACGGCGGCCCGATGGGCATGATCTACCGGACCGACGTGTTCGAGAAGTACAAGATCACCCCGCCGACCACCTGGGACGAGTACGCCGCCGCCGCCCAGAAGCTCAAGGACGCCGGGGCCCCTTCTTCGGCGACTCGGGATCCAACGTGCCGGCGTTGTTCATGGCCCTGCTGCAGCAGAAGGGTGCCGTGCCGTTCGGCTACGACCCCGCGAAGCCGCAGGACCTGACGATCAAGCTCAACGACCAGGCGTCGAAGGACGTCCTGAACTACTGGGCCGACCTGGTGAAGCGCGGGCTTGGTGGGCACCCAGGACCACTTCACCACCGACTACATCTCCGGTGTCGTCGGCGGGAAGTACGCCACCTACGTCTCCGCCGCCTGGACGCCCGGCTACCTGACCGGTGCCGGCGTCGGCAAGGGCTCGTCCAAGGGTGTCTGGGCGGCCGCCCCGCTGCCGCAGTGGGACCCGGCCAACCCGGTCTCGGTGAACTGGGGCGGATCCGCCTTCGCGTCACCACCCAGGCCCCGAACAAGCGGCTGGCCGCCATCGTGGCCAAGGGTATGTACGCCGACCCGGAGTCGCTGGAGGAGGGCTGGAAGAAGCAGATCATCTTCCCGCTGAGCAACACCGTGCAGGACTCGCCGGACTTCGTCAACAACGAGTCCGAGTTCTTCAACGGCCAGACGGCGAACAAGGACGTCTACATCCCGGCCGGGAAGGCGTACAAGGGCACCGTCTACGCCCCCATCCAGGTCTACTACTACGCCCAGCTCCAGGCGCAGCTGGCCAAGATCAACGCCGGCAAGACGACCGGCGACCAGGCGGCCGACGACCTGCAGGCCGAGATCGTCAAGTACGCCAAGGGCCAGGGCTTCAACGTCACCGAGTAGCCCGAGGCCGCTTCGCACTCACCACCCGCCCGGCCCGGAGGCCGACAGGCGAGCCCCGGGCCGGGCATCACCCAAAGGAGTCCGCGGATGTCTCACGCCACAGCCGTCGACACGCCATCCCCGCCGCGACCAGCCGGCGGCCCAGGCGGCCACGCCTCGGCGGCGCGGCCTGAACGAACGGAAGAAGGCCCGGACCGGACTGCTCTTCGTCGCCCCGTTCGCCCTGGTCTTCGTCGCGTTCCTGATCCTGCCCCTGGTGTACGCGTTCTACCTCAGCCTGTACAGCAAGGGCCTGGCCACCGGCGTCGTCTTCGCCGGTCTCAAGAACTACGCCACCGCCTTCACCGACCCGTCGTTCCTCAAGGGGATCTGGTTCGTCGTCCGGTTCGCGGTGGTGCTGATCCCGGTGCAGATGCTCGTCTCGCTCGCGCTCGCGCTGGTGCTCGACGCGTTCACCACTCGCCTCGCGCGGTTCGCGCGGCTGATGATCTTCCTGCCCTACGCGATCCCGGCGGTGATCGGGGCCTTGATGTGGGGGTTCCTCTACAGCCCGACCTTCGGGCCGATGCAACAGCTGGCCGGCGTCGTTCGGCGCCGAGCGCGCCGTTCCTGCTCGGCCCCGACCTCGTCTTCGTCGGACTGATGAACGTCGTCACCTGGCAGTGGGCCGGCTACTACATGATCATCATCTACGCCGCGCTGCAGGGCATCGACTCCTCGATCTACGAGGCGGCCCGGATCGACGGGGCGAACGCCTGGCAGATCGCCTTCCGGATCAAGGTCCCGATGGTCAGCTCGGCCCTGCTGCTGATCCTGGTCTTCGCGCTGATCGGCACCCTGCAGTTCTTCTCCGAGCCGCAGATCCTGCGGCCCCTGTCGAACGGCACCATCACGCCCGACTTCACCCCGAACATCTACGCGTTCAGCCAGGCCTTCGCGTACGCCAACTTCAACTACGCCTCGGCCATCAGCTTCGCGCTCGGCATCGTCGTCTTCATCGCCGTGTACGTCTTCCTGTTCTTCACTCGCAAGCGCGGGAGCGTCTTCACATGACCACAACACAGCATCGACGCGCCTGCCGGCGCTCCGTCCGCAGCCCGATGCGACCGGCGCGCCGCGGACCGCGAACGGCCGCCTCGTCCTGCCCTACCTGTTCCTGGGCGTGCTGGTCGTCTACTTCCTGATTCCGATCTGGTGGCTGTTCGTGGCCAGCACCAAGACCGCGGCCGGGCTGTTCAACGGCACGCAACGGAGCGCTCTGGTTCGACCAGACGTTCGCGCTGTTCCCGAACCTCAAAGACCTGTTCACCTACAACGACGGCATCTACCTGCGGTGGATCGGCAACTCGCTGTTCTACGCCGTCGCCGGCGGGCGTCGGCGCCACCGTGCTGGCCGTGCTCGCCGGCTACGGCTTCGCCAAGTTCCGCTTCCGCGGCCGGCGGCTGATGCTCGTCGGTGCTGCTGGGCTCGGTCATGGTGCCGCTGACCGCCCTGGTCATCCCGACGTTCATCCTGTTCTCCAACATCAACCTCACCGACACGGTGTGGGCGGTCATCCTGCCGTCGCTGCTCAACCCGTTCGGGGTCTACCTGATGCAGGTCTACGCCGCCGACGCGGTGCCCGACGAGCTGCTCGACGCGGCCCGGGTGGACGGCGCGGGCGAGGTCAAGACGTTCCTCCGGGTCGCGCTTCCCGCTGCTCCGTCCCGCGGTCGTCACCGTCTTGCTGCTCTCGATCGTCGGCACCTGGAACAACTTCTTCCTGCCGCTGGCCATGCTGGCCAACACCAAGCTCTTCCCGATCACCGTCGGCCTGGGCTTGTGGCAGGGCCAGGCGTCGGGCAACAACAGTGGCGGCGAGAACCTCTGGGGCCTGATCATCATCGGGTCCCTGGTGTCGGTCATCCCGCTCGTCATCGCGTTCCTGGCCCTGCAGAAGTACTGGCAGGGCGGGCTCTCCGTCGGGGCGCTCAAGTAGCACCGTCGTCGCCACCCGCCACCTTCAAGCCGCGAAAGAAGACAGCCATGCCTGAAGCTCTCGCTGACCGTCGACCCCCACTTCACCGTCGGGACCGTGAACCGACGCCTCTTCGGCTCCTTCGTCGAGCACCTCGGCCGTTGCGTCTACGACCGGGATCTACGAGCCCGGCCATCCCACGGCCGACGAGGACGGCTTCCGCACCGACGTGCTCGACGCTGGCCCGCGAGCTCGGGGTGACGACCGATCCGCTACCCCGGCGGCAACTTCGTCTCCGGCTTCCGCTGGGAGGACGCGATCGGCCCCAAGGAGAACCGGCCGAGCCGGCTCGACCTGGCGTGGCACTCCACCGAGTCCAACGAGGTCGGGATCGACGAGTTCGCGCGGTGGCTGGAGAAGGTCGGGCGGCGAGCTCATGTACGCGGTGAACCTGGGCACCCGCGGCGTGCAGGAGGCGCTCGACGTGCTCGAGTACGCCAACGTCCCGGGGGGCACCGAGCTGTCCGACCTGCGGGTCAAGAACGGTCGCGTCGAGCCGCACGCCATCAGGATGTGGTGCCTCGGCAACGAGATGGACGGCCCCTGGCAGCTCGGCCACCGCAGCGCCGACGACTACGGCAAGCTCGCGTCCAGAACGGCCAAGGCCATGCGGCAGCTCGACCCCTCGGTCGAGCTGGTGGCCTGCGGCAGCTCCCACGCCCACATGCCCACCTTCGGGAGCCTGGGAGCACACCGTCCTGAAGCACACCTACGAGGACGTGGACTACATCTCCTGCCACGCCTACTACGAGGAGCTCGACGGCGACACCGGCAGCTTCCTGGCCTCAGCGGTCAACATGGACCACTTCATCGACTCCGTCGTGGCCACCGCCGACACCGTCCGGGCCGAGCTCCACCAGAAGAAGCGGATCAACATCTCCTTCGACGAGTGGAACGTCTGGTACGTCACCCGCTACCGCCAGGTCGAGCAGATCACCGACATCGACCACTGGCCGGCCGCACCCCGGATCTGCGAGCAGCAGTACTCGGTGCTGGACGGCGTCGTCGTCGGGAACCTGCTCATCTCGCTGCTCAAGCACGCCGACCGGGTCACGTCGGCCTCCCTGGCCCAGCTGGTGAACGTCATCGCCCCGATCATGACCGAGCCCGGCGGCGGCGCCTGGCGGCAGACCACCTTCTTCCCCTTCGCGGTGACCTCGCGGCTGGCCGTCGGGTCAGTCGCTGGTGGTCAAGCTCGAGTCGGAGACGTACCAGACCAAGCAGCACGGCGAGGCCTGCCTGGTCGACGCCGTCGCCACCCACGACCCCGAGACCGGTCGCTCGGCCGTCTTCGTGGTGAACCGCAGCCTGGAGTCGCCGACCAGCTTCACGGTCGACCTGAGCCGGCTGGGCGAGGTGTCCATCCTCGAGACGCACACGCTGACCGACGAGGACATCTACGCGACCAACAGCTACGAGGACCCGGACCGCGTACGCCTGGTGCCCGAACGACTCCGCCCGCATCGACGACGGCCGGCTCACGGTCGAGCTGCCGCCCGTCTCCTGGACGGCCATCGCCCTGGGCTGACCGCCTCGGGCCGGAACGCCGACCTCGCGCCGGTCACCACACGCGGGTGCGGGTGACGCCTGACGTGAGGTCGCTGATCGGTCCAGCCGGGTAGGAGCCCGACGGGGTCTTGACCGCCCCGACCAGGTCGGTGGCCAGGACGGCCGGTGCGCCGTCGGGCTCCTCGAACTCGGCGTCGACGAAGCGGACCCGTTCCAGATCGGCTCCACTGACGGTCGGGACGCGGATGTCGTCGAAGGCCCCGGGCAGGCGGCACTCCAGGTAGACCTCGGCGCCCTCGTCGACGACCGTGGCGGTGACGTCGCCGTCGGGGAGGACCGTCGCCCCGGTCTCGTCCGCGTACGCCTCGGCGCCGGAGGCGTAGACGTTGTCGCGGATGTAGACCGGCTGCCGGACCTTGGCGAAGCGTTCGTGGTCGCCCTTGGTCGGATCGGACACCTGGGCCAGGTAGTCCTCCATCGAGGCCGGGTGACCGTCGTACCCGGCGGTGCCGTATCCGACTTCTCGGCGCCCCGGCCGTTTCGACTCCGGTCCGTAGGCCAGGGCCGGGTCGCTCACCGAGGAAGACGTTGCCGATGTAGCGGTCGTCGCCGCCGGTGATGGCCGCGTAGCCGGCCACCTGGGTGCTGTGCGGGACGTGGTACGGCGTCGGTCGCTCCACGATCGGATCCATCGAGATCGTGCCGCAGAGGAGGTTGTGGACGAAGGCGCCGCCCTGGCTGTGCACCTCCAGCGACACCCGGGACGCCAGGATGTTGTGCTCGACCAGGTGGGGCCCGTGGCTGACCTCGATGAACAGGTCGCGGCTGTTGGCGTAGTAGAGGTTCCGGGAGACCCGCGTGCCCTGGGTCTGCCAGTCCAGCCAGGTGCCCAGCGAGCAGTCGTGGATCCGGTTGTGCCGGATGACCACGTCGAGGGCGGCGTGCAGCTTGATTCCGGCGATCTCGTAGCCGTAGAACTCCCGCTTGATGGCGATGTTGTAGATGTGGTTGTCCTCGATGGTGGAGAACGCGCATCCGAGGTGGCCGACGACGGCGTTCTGGCCACAGTCGTAGATCGTGTTGCGGCGCACGACGTGGGAGCCGATGTGCTCGCGGTCCCAACCGATCTGGATCGCAGAGAACACCGACTCGAGCTGGTACTGGTAGCCGGGCTTGTCCCGGCGCAGCGTGGCGAAGTTGTGGCCGGTGGAGCCCTCCTTGCCCAGGGAGACGGCCGAGCACTTCGCGTCATGGATGACGTTGTCCTCGATGATCCAGCCCTTGGCCCAGTTCGGACCGATCAGGCCCGGCTGGTCGGCGGTCGGCGGGGCCCACGGTGTCGCGGCGTGGGCGAGCTCGAAACCGCGGACGGTGATGTAGTCGAGGTGGTGCTCGGTCGGGTAGAAGACCGAGCGGCGGACGTTGATCTCGACGAGCTCGGAGTTCGGGTCCGCACCGGAGAAGTTGGCCCAGATCGTGGTGTGCTCCGCGCCGACCTCGGCGTACCAGACCAGCTGGGTCTGCGCGGGGTCGCGGACCCGGTCGACGGTTCCGGTCCAGTGGTCGGTCATCTCGATCCGCAGCGGCGGGTCGGAGACCTCGTCGACTCCTGCGACCTCGTAGAAGCTGGTCCCGTTGAGGTAGACGTCGCCGAGGTGCTTCTTCGGGACGGACTGGTCGGCGTAGACGATCCAGTCGCCGTCGATCTCTTCGGCGAACGGGTTGAAGGATCCGAACAGCGCGTTCGGCACCCCCACCGTCCAGACGTCGCCATCGGCTTGTTCCCACCCGGTGATCCGTTCGGACCCCTTGATCACCACCCGCTCGCCCGGGGCGGCGGTGTAGGTGATGCGGCGGCGGTTGCTGAGCCCGCCCCGCTGGGGCTTGACCCACTCGCGGTACTCACCGGCGTGGACGACGACGGTGTCGCCCGCCCGCGCGAGGGCGGCGGCCCGGCGGATGGTGCGCAGCGGCTGGTCGGCGGAGCCCTCGGCGTGATCGGACCCGGTGGTCGCGACGTGGAGTTCAGCGGACATCTGGGTGCCTTTCGTCTTGGGTCGAAGCGGTCGTGCTGGAGCTGGTCCTGCCGTTCGCGTCCGGCGGTGGCCTCTCCCCCGCATCGTTCGGCGGTGGGATCGAACTGGGTGGCGGACCCGTCGAGGAACGGACCACGAGCTCGGTGGCCAGCTCGACCTGGCGCCCGTGGGGCTCCCGCCCGTCGATCATCTTCAACAGCATCTCCGCCGCGGTCCGACCCATCTCGACCAGGGGTTGGCGGACGGTCGTGAGCGGAGGCGAGAACCATTGTGAGATCGAGAGGTCGTCGAAGCCGACGACACTGAGGTCCTCGGGGATGCGCCGGCCGGTGGCTCGCGCCGCCTCGGCGACACCGAACGCCTGTTCGTCACTGCCGGCGAAGATGGCGGTGGGCGGATCGGACAGCTCGAACAGCTCGCGGGCAGCCTGATAACCACCGACGTGGTGGAAGTTGCCGTTACGGACGAGGGCCGGGTCAACCTCAATGCCGACTGAGGCCAGCGCCGCCGAGTAGCCGGAGATGCGGGCCCGGCTGCACAGCATCGCGATGGGGCCACCGATCACGGCGATCCGCCGGTGACCCAGCTCGAGCAGGTGACGCACCGCCGAGAGACCGCCGGCCCAGTTCGTGGCGCCCACCGTCGCGACCTTGGGATCGGGCAGCTCGGCGGCCGGGTCGATCAAGACGTAGGGCACGTGCCCGCGGGCGAGGCTTCGTTGGTCGGACGGTGTCAGCTCGGACGTGACGATGATGGCCCCGGACCGTCCGGCCGAGACGAGTGCGCTGGACCAGCGACGCGAGTCGGACGGGTCGGGCATCGACGAAACCACGACGTCGACGGGGCCGGAGGTGACCCCCCGCAGGATCTCGACGGAGTATGGGCTGTCCAGGGCCGTGAAGATCAATTCGATCACCTGACGTCCATGGGCGGACCGGTTCACCGTCGACCGTCCCGGCGGCACATAGTCGTACTGGTCCAGGATCCGTTGGACGCGGGTCCGGGTCGCGGCCGCGACGTCCACCCGGTCGTTGAGCACCTTGGACACCGTGGCCGGCGACACACCGGCGGCGACCGCGACCATCTCCAGGGTCGGCCGGCCGTCCTTGGTCACTGTTCCGCTCCTTCGCGGGTTCGCGGCTGCGTGGAACCTGGACCGGCCCAATCACCGTCACGAGTGCTGTTCGAAAGTTTTCGATGACGGTGGGACATCGCCTCACCCGGCTAGGACCAAGGCAAGCGACCTGTAGGAGTGTCTGTCAAGTATTTTCTCGAACTCATTGACGTGGCAACGGTACGGGTTTTACTGTGCTCTCAGGAAGCGCGGTTTCGTACTTCTCCGAAAGATTATCGACGCCCGAGTGTCCGACTTTCGTTCGCTCGAGCTAGGCCGTCATGCCGATCGACGATGCAGTCGCCACCAGCTGCGTTCGCCGATGTCGTGATGATTTTCGATGTCGAAGCAGCAGTGCGCACGACCCACCACAACGGTATGTCTGTCTGAGCAAAGGGGCCCACTGATGGTTGGTAAGTCAGGTTTGTCACGGCGTTCGTTCCTGGGGCTGAGTGCGGCGGCGATCGCCGGGCCGACCCTGCTGGCCGGCTGCTCGAACGACAGCGGCGGCGGTGCCGGTGGCGGAGGTGGCAGCAGCGAGCCGCTCAAGTTCTGGAACATGCCATGGGGAGAAACGTTCAATCCCGTGGACCAGAGGATCACCGAGGCCTACAAGCCGGCCGAGGGCATGCCCGCCATGACCTACCAGGTCATCCAGTGGGCGAACTTCACCCAGACCTTCGCATCGGCGGTTGCGTCCAAGACCAACCCGGCGGTCAGCTCCGGAGGCGGCACGCAAGCGTTCCAGTTCGAGGATCAAGGCGGTCTCGACTACGTCGACGAGCTGTACGCGACCTGGAAGGAGAACGGGCTGCTCGACGACTTCCTGCCCGGACTCATCGACACCCTGAAGGTGGAGAAGGGCTACACGGCAATCCCGTACAACCTCGACATGCGGGTGATCTGGGCCAACAAGGCGCTGATGGATGAGGCCGGCGCCAAGGTACCTACGGACTGGCAGTCCTACCTGGACGCGTGTGCAGAGCTGAAGAAGAGCAACATCTACGGCTACGGGACAGGTGCCGGGGCCGGCGCCTACACCGGGCAGCACGCAATTGTCTGTTGGATGATCAACAACGGTGGTGGGCTCTTCGATGAGCAGAAGCAACCGAACTGTGTGACGCCGGAGAACATCGAAGCGGTGAACTTCGTCCTGGAGATGGTGTCGAAGGGCTACGTCGACCCGGCCAGTGCCACCTACACCTCCGACAACGTGGACACCCAGTGGAGAGAGAAGAAGTTCGCCATGGGTTACAACACGGGCGGTTTGGCGGAAAATGTCGCCGGGGACGTGGGGAAGAACCTGGAGGTCATCAGCCCACTCAGCTCGCCCTCGGGGAAGAAGGGCGCCCTCTACTTCCCGAACAACATCATGATCTACAAGAACAATCCGAGCATTCCCGGCACTCATGCGTTTCTCACCTACTACTACCAGAACATGGCGCCGCTCTGGACCGAGAACACCGGCATCGGACTGCCGCCGCTCGTTTCGATCAGCCAGACCCCGGAGTTCCAGGCCGACAAGAACAAGGTCAAGATCATCGAGGAGTGGCAACCCATCTCCAAGACGTGGGCCGCCCCGGGCGGGGAGGCCAACTTCCTGAACGTGACGACGGTCGACGCGACGCCAGCGATGAACGTCTTCACCCAGTCGATCCTCGGCGGGTCAACAGACGCGACGGCGGCCTTGACGAAGCTCCAGGATGAGATCAAGGCCAACATGAAGTCCTGACATGCTGCCCAGCACGATCAGGACGAGTCCAACACCTGAGCGACACACAGTGGTGGGCGCGACGGAGTCACACGCGCAGCCAAGGAGGTGAGGGCAAGTGTCAACGTCAACCACCGGGCAGGGCCTGACCCGCGCGCGAAAAGGCGTCGCGGTCCGCGGCTCCGGGTCACCACCAGGACAGCGCAAGGGTCGGCGAACGGGTGCGAGTCCGTTGATCCTGCTCGCGTTCGCGGCGCCATCCTTGATACTGCTGCTGCTCATCAACCTCTATCCGTTGATCTATGCCGGATGGCAGAGCCTGCGGGACGGCAGTTTGATCTCGACCGGCGACTTCGTCGGCTTGGAGAACTACCAGCAGGTACTGACCGATCCAGTCTTCTGGGCGGCAACCCGTTTCACGGTGATCTTCACGCTGGTCGGGGTGTTCGGCAGCTGGTTGGTGGGTCTCGCACTCGCACTTCTGTTGAAGGCCCGGATCCCCTTCAACACTGGATTCAAGGTGCTGCTCCTGCTTCCATGGGTGGTCCCGGTCGTCGTCTCCGCGACCTCGTGGAACTGGCTGGTCGCCACCCCTCAGAGTCCGATGCCAATCCTGGCCGAGGCCTTGGGATTCGGTAACGTCCTCTTCCTGGCCAATCCCTTGCTGGCGCAGATAACGGTCTGCATTTTCAAGGTCTGGATCAGCTTCCCTTTCATGATGACGATGATGGCCGCCGCCCTCGAGTCAGTGGACAAGAACGTATATGAGGCGGCCAAAGTCGACGGGGCGAGTAAGTGGAACACCCTCACGAATATCACCTTGCCGATAATCTCGCGCTCGACGTACATCAGCTGGATCCTGATGACAATCTTCTGTGTGAACGACTTCTCCACGATCTTCCTGCTGACCGGCGGCGGACCGGTGAATGCCACGCAGTCGCTGGTCGTGCTGTCCTACGTCACCGTCTTCCAGAACTTCGACACAGGCACTGGGGTGGCGATCGCCTTCATCATGACCTTCGTCCTGATCGTGATCTCCGTCGTCTTGTACCAGCGAATCAAGAAGGTGCAGATCCTATGACCGCGGCCATCTCGCAGAACCCGACGGCGGTCGGCCCGCCTGTCGCGCCGGCGGCGCGCAAGAAGGTCGAACCGGAAGCGCGCGGCACCTGGTGGCGGTTCTTCGCCATGTTGGTGATCACCGCGGTCGTACTCGTCCCGATCATCGCGGTTGTCTTACTCGCCCTCCGGCCTTCGCTGGGCAGCGACACCACGGCGAGCTTCACGCTCGAGAATTTCGTCCTGATCTTCAGCCAGACCGATGTCTTGATCTGGCTGAAGAACAGCATGCTGGTCACAGTCGTCACGGTCGTGGTGTCCGTGGCCGTTGCGGCGCCGGCCGGATATGTGTTGTCACGAGGGCGGAGCCGGTTGGTCTCCGGGTTCTCATTGGTGTTGTTCGTGGTGCAGTCCCTGCCCATCGTCACCGCGGTGATCCCGCTGTTCGTCCTGTTCGCCCAGTTCGGCCTCGTCGACAACCTGACCGGCCTTACGATCATCTACGTCGGCTCCACCATGTCGGTGGCCATCTGGATGATGGCGGCCTACTACGACTCGATCCCCATCAATCTCGAGGAAGCAGCGTGGATGGACGGCTGCTCGGTCTTCGGCGGTTTCCTCCGCGTCGTGTTGCGGAACTCGCTGCCCGGCATCCTGTCCACGGCCATCTTTTCCTTCTTGTTGGCCTGGAACGACTATCTGGTCGCCCTCGTCTTCCTGCGAACTAGTTCCAACTTCGTGTTTCCGGTGGGCTTGCAGAGCTTCTTCCAGCAGAACTCGACGAACTGGGGCCTCGTGATGGCCGTGGCGGTCGTAATGATGCTGCCGCCGATTATCCTGTTCGCGGCGCTGAACCGGTACTTCAGCGTGGGTGGGATCGGCGGGTCGCTGGCCGGCGCGTGATCGGAGTCTCGCGCGGCGCGGCTCGCGGCGCGGCCCGCTGACCGGGGAGGGCCCGAGCCATCCCCGGCCGCTGTCGCCTAATGGGGGGCGAACTCGTTGAACGCCTCGTGGCCCGCGCGCAGGGAGCCATCGGCCTCGATAAAGTGCAGCCACTCAGGCCAGGCCACCGGGCCCCACTCGTCCCGGTGCAGGTCGGCGACCAGGCTGTGGTGCAGCGCGTGCACGGTGAACCCGATGCCGCGCTTCGTCAGGGCGGTGAGGGTGTAGCGCATCACCTCGACGTGAGTGGCGTCGTCCCGCGCCCCCCACACCGTCTCGTTGGCGATCAGCTCCTTGCCGGCCCGCTCGGCGATCGCCACGCACTGGTCCAGGTAGTCCTCGAAGCCCTCCTTGGTCTTGGTTTGCAGCCGGTTCTGACTGCCGTTCCACATGTAGTACGGGTGGAAGCCCAGGATGTCGCTGATCGGCTCGGTCAGCTCCAGCGCCTTGACGTTGGGATAGTTGCCGATGGTCAGCGGCTGCCGGGCGCCGAGGTCCTTACAGACCCGGTAGCACCAGATCAGCCAGGTCAGCTCCGCCCGGCGGACCGGGCTGTCGTCGTCGTCGATGTAGCGGCCCATCAGGGGCTCGTTGCACACGTCCCAGGCGTAGATCCGCTCGTCGTCTCGATGGGCGCCCACCACGTCGGTCAGATAGCGGTGGAAGAGCCCCTGCACCGGCGCGGCTTCGGTGCGTATGGCTAGATCGGGGTCTGCGGGGACACCTTGGGGACACGGCATTCTCAGCTTGGGAAATGCCTTTCCACACCGGTCGTCGCGGCGAATCAGCGCAGGTGAGTGACCGCCGGTGACCGCCCGTAACCGATGCTCGGGGCACGGCCGGCGTCGGTGTTCGATTCTGGAGACTTAGGGCATAACGGGTGGGTGCTGCAGGCTGTGAGGATGAGCAGGTTGAGTCTTGATGATCTGAGGCATCCGATCGTGCAGGCACCGATGGCGGGAGGGCCGTCAACGCCAGCCATGGCCGCGGCGGTCTCTGGGGCAGGTGGGCTTGGCTTCCTGGCCGCCGGCTACAAGACTGTCGATCAGGTTGAGCGCGAACTGGCCGAGGTCCGTTCGCTAGTGCCTGCCGGAGTGTCGTATGGCCTCAATCTGTTCGCTCCGCCTGGTCACGGAACGGGTGCGGCCGAGATCAATTCCTATGGCGACCGGCTGCGGGACGAGGCCCAGGAGCACGGCGTCGCCTTGGGTTATCCACGGTGGGACGACGACCAATACAGCGAGAAGCTGGACCTGCTGGCCGAGCAGCCGGTCCCCGTCGTGTCGCTGACCTTCGGCTGTCCTACACCGGTCCAGGTGGACCGGCTGCAGTCGTCCGGCTCGGCGGTCTGGGTCACCGTCACCACAGTCGGGGAGGCCCGTGCAGCGCAGCAGGCCGGCGCGGACGCCTTGATCGTGCAGGGCGTGGAGGCCGGCGGCCACCGGGGCAGCTTCGATGATGCACACCCCGGAGATATCGGACTCCTCGCTCTGCTGCAGCTGGTGCAAGCCGCCGTCAATGACGGCCTACCGCTGGTCGCGGCCGGCGGGATCATCACGGGCCGTGGCGTCGCCGCGGTCCTCGCCGGTGGCGCCGCGGCCGTCCAGCTCGGCACCGCCTTCATGCTCTGCCCTGAGGCCGGAACAATCCCGGCTCATCGCGACGTCATCAGCCGCGGCCAGGCACCGACCGCCTTGACCCGAGCGTTCACCGGCAGGACAGCCCGCGGGATCACCAACCGGTTTCTTCGAGACCACACCGACGCGCCCAGCGCCTACCCCGAGATTCACCACCTCACCGCCCCGCTGCGCACGGCGGCACGTACCCGCGGCGACGCTGACGGCTTCCACCTCTGGGCGGGCCAGACCTACGCTCTGGCCAAGCCTCAACCGGCCGCCGACGTCGTCGTTCGCCTGGCGACTGAATCCCGCGAAGCATTGGAATTCGCTACAAGTAGAACAAGCCGCCAGGCGTCCGTAGCATCGGATCTCACCGAACCCGGAGCAGGTTGACCGACATAGTCGATCTACGCGTTACGAGTCGCAAGCATGACGTCCAGGATGTAGCCGCCGCGGCTAGCCACTGTCCACCGACGTGTGCGTTGGTCCGTGGGCGACCGGTCCTTAGGCTGCTCGGCTGGCTGCTCAGCCATGAACCCCGATTCAGTGCACATCGTCACCCCTCGTCGTCAACTACTTCAGACCTGTTCTATTGAGACGGTGAACCGATTCCCTGCTGCCGCGATTGTCGGCAGCCCGCTGGTCACGGTTCCGAGCCGCACCATGCCCGGTGGGGGCACGGTCTGGCCGAGGTCGTCGTAGAAGATGCCGATGTCGCCGCTGGGCGGCCAGTAGTAGAGCCCGGCCAGCTGGGGGTCGATGACCCGCTCCGCGTCGGCTACGGCCAGGGGACGTGGCAGGCGCCCGGACTTGGCCTGACCCATGGGGTCGCGAAGGGTGAGCCGGACCGGCAGCTGGGCGACGAACTCCCGCGCTGCCGCCGTGTCCTCGAGTGTGGCGGTTGCCGTGCCGTCGGACAGCCGCAGCACCACCTGTGTCCCACCGGAGGAGTCGGCGGCCGACTGGGTGGCGGAGGGCGGCGGTGAGGTTGCGGAGCCCGGGCGGTTGACGGTGCCCACGGCGAGCGTGGTGGCGAGGAGAACGGCAGCCGTGGTGGGAATCAGGGCTGCGGCCCGGAAGAGGCGGCTGCGAGGGCCGGAGTCGACGTGGTTCATGAGCCCAAGGCAACCTCCGCCGCTGATGCCGGGAAAGTCACTGGCGATGGGTGTACTCACAGGGCATCGCTCAGCCGCGCCGGCCGACCTATGGTCGGCAGCATGGACAACCGTGCCGAGATCCGCGAGTTCCTGACCTCACGGCGGGCCAAGATCAACCCCGAGCAGGCCGGCATGGCCCAGTTCGGGCAGCGCCGCGTCCCCGGCCTGCGCCGCAGCGAAGTGGCCGCCCTGGCCGGAGTGAGTGTGGAGTACTACGCCAAGCTCGAACGGGGCTCCCTCGGTGGAGCATCGGCCGGTGTCCTCGACGCCCTCGCCCGCGCCCTGCAGCTCGACGACGCGGAGCGTCGACACCTGTTCCACCTCGCCCAGGCCGCCGACGGCACCGCCGCCGCCATGCGGCCACGCCGCACCACCGCCAAGCAGTGGACGATCAAGCCGAGCATCCAATGGGTCCTCGACGCCATCACCACAGGACCTGCCATCATCGGCAACGAACGCTCCGACCTCCTCGCCGCCAACCAGCTCGGCCGCGCCCTCTACGCCGACCTGTACGCCGACCCCACCCGACCCCCGAACTTCGCCCGCTTCACCTTCCTCGACACCGCCGCCCGCCGGTTCTTCCCCGCCTGGGACCTGGCCGCCGACATGTCGGTGGCCAACCTCCGCACCGCAGCCGGACAGAATCCTCACGATCGGGACCTGCACGACCTGGTCGGCGAGCTGTCCACGCGCAGCGAGGACTTCCGGCGCCGCTGGGGCTCGCACGACGTCCGGACGCACGGCACCGGCGTCAAGCACTACCACCACCACGTCGTCGGCGACCTCGCCCTCAGCTATCTGAGCTCGGACCTGCGGGCCGAACCGGGCCTGAGCATGACCATCTATGCCGCCGAACCGGGGTCCCCCACCGCCCACGCCCTCGCCCTGCTCGGCTCATGGGCAGCCACCAACGAAAATCAACTCGCCGACCGGGTCTGAGGAGCCGAACGTGCCGACTGTCCGCATCACCGTCGCCGACCAGACGATCACGGCCCAGCTCGCCGACAACCCGACCGCCCAAGACCTCGCCGACCAGCTCCCCCTTACCCTGACCTTCCGCGACTTCAACCGGGTCGAGAAGGTCGCCGAGCTCCCCCGACCGCTGACCATGGATCGCGTCCCCGCCGGCGACGACCCCGACATCAACGACATCGGCTACTACGCCCCTTCTCGCGGCCTCGTCTTCTACTACGGCGACGTCGGGTACTGGGACGGCATCGTCCGCATCGGCCGGTTCACCGACCGCGACATCGAGCTGATCGAGCGGCAACCAGACGGCTTCCAGGTCACCATCGAACCCGGCTGATCACTCGGGATCAGCCATCACCACCGACGACATCTTCAACGCGTACTGAGACACAAGGAGGATCACTGCCGTGAACCCGACTTACGACTTCACCGGACAGGTCGCACTCGTAACGGGTGGCAGCTCCGGCATGGGCCTGGCCACCGCCCGCGCTTTCGCCGAGGCCGGGGCCGCGGTCGTCATCGCTGACATCAACGAGAACACGCTAGTGGTGTGTTAGGTGGATAGCTTTACGCTTGCGTGAGATCCTGTCGGTATGGCAGGACGGACCGCTGGGGCGTTGCTGTTGCGTGAGGGTGATCGGGTCGCCTTGGAGCGCTTGACCCGGTCGTCGACGGCTCCGGCCGGCGTGGCGGCGCGGGCGCGGGTGGTGCTGTTGGCGGCGGCAGCGACACCAAATCATCAGATCGCGGAGAAGGTCGGGATGAGTCGCCCGACGGTGAACAAGTGGCGGTCCCGCTACCTTGAGCGAGGACTGGACGGGCTGGCCGATGATCCGCGGCCGGGACCTCGCCGCATCGTGGACCAACGCCAGATCATCACCGACACGCTGACCCCGCCGCCGAAGAGTCTGGGGGTGACCCACTGGTCCTCGCGGCTGCTGGCCGGACGGTTAGGCGTGAGTCATGTGACGATCGCCGAGGCCTGGAAGGCCTTCGGGGTCAAGCCGTGGAAGGCCGACACGTTCAAGTTCTCCACCGATCCCGAGCTGGTCGCCAAGGTCCGCGACGTCATCGGGCTCTATCTGGCGCCACCGCAGAACGCGATCGTGCTCTGTGTGGACGAGTTGGGTCGGGATGAGGCGCGTTGATGCCTTTGCAGGCGTTACGTTTCCTCATCCCGCCCTCCGAACCGGACGTGCGTGTCTCCACGCATCCGGCTCTCCACGAGCCCGTGTCGTTGGGCTATGCGGCTGTTCCTGTTGATCTTGTCGGCCAGGGCGATCGGATGTTCGTAGCCCGGTAGCGGTAGCGGCTGACCGTCACCGTTTGGGGTTGGAACAACTCCACGCCGTCCTCGACTGGTCGCCGGTTCGGTAGGTATCGGCGCCAGAGGAGGTCCCATTTCGTCTTGTTGTGTCGTTTGCGGATCCACCGGACGACCCGGTGCCAGGTGTACTGGTCGAGGTAACCGAAGGTCGCTTTCGACACGCCGTGGCGAAAGTAGGTGCACCAGCCCCGGATGACCGGGTTGAGCTGGCGCAGCAGGGCTGCAAGCGTCGGGTGTGACGTCCTGCGGGTGAGCGTGCGGACCCGCCCGACGATGGAGGCCAGCGCCTTCTTCGACGGGTAGGTGTAGACCACACGCTTGTTCGTGCCTCGTTTCCGTCTCCGCTGGATGCGGAAGCCCAGGAAGTCGAAGCCCTCGTCGATGTGGCAGATCTTCGTCTTCGCCTCCGACAGGCGCAGGCCGATCGGGGCGAGGATCGCCGCCACGTCCTCCCACAGGGCCTCGGCGTGCGCTTTCGTCCCGGCGACCAGCACGACGAAGTCGTCCGCGTAGCGGACGATCCGATAGTTGGCCAGCCCGGCTCGGCGTCGCTTGAACCGTTGGTAGGAGTTGCCAGTCGCCTGCCAGGCCTCGGCGAAGTACTCGTCGAGGACCGAGAGGGCGATGTTGGCCAGCAGCGGCGACAGAATGCCACCTTGGGGTGTGCCGGTGGTGGAGTCCCGCATGATGCCGTCCTCACCGAGGACACCGGCATGCAGGAACGCTTTCACCACCGCCAGGATGCGTTTGTCCCCGACCCGCCGACGCACCCGGTCCATCAAGGCCGGATGGTCGATCATGTCGAAGCACGCTTCGATGTCACCCTCCAACACCCACTCATAGGAGCGGGAGCTGAACTGGTGGATCTCCGCGATCGCGTCCTGGGCGCGCCGTCTCGGGCGGAAGCCATACGAGGATGGCTGGAAGTCCGCCTCGAAGATCGGCTCGAGCACCAACTTGAGGGCCGCTTGCACGGTGCGGTCCCGGGCGGTCGGGATGCCCAGCCGGCGCAGCTTGTTGCTGCCCGGTTTGGGGATCATCCGTTCCCGCACCGGAAGCGGAGTGAACTGCCGAGACCTCAGGTCGTCCCGAAGCCGGGGCAGGAACTCCTCTTCGGCGGACAGGACCGACTGCGGCCGGAGCCCGTCGATCCCCGCCGACCGCTTCCCCCGATTGTCCCTGACCCGGGCCCACGCCACCACGAGGACGGCCGGGTCATAGACGAGGTTGAACAGGTCGTCGAACCGGCGATCAGGATCATCGATCGCCCATTGATGCAACTTGATCTGGATCCGCAGTACCTGCGCCTCGGCCAACTCACGGTCCGGCCACAGCACGTCGGTATTCACCGGCGATCTCCCACCCTTCCAGAATCTCGATTGCGAACTCGCTGCCGCCCTTCGCCGTGTGACCGGCTTTCCCGGCCCCGGACTACTACGACAGCTCCGCCACGTCCCTGGCCGCTGAGCCGACGACGCGCCGACCCGCCGCTGACCTGGATGACCAGCCGGCGGGACCGACCAGGAACGCTTCCCACGTTCACCGCACACCGGTCGACGGGGTCGGTGGCCAACTTTGCCCCTGCGGCCTCGCCACGAGTACGCCGCAGACCTTCCTCGTGGCCTCCCTGCCGGCGACTTCACCCGACCCAGGAGTCGCCCGCAACATGCGGGCGTGCACCGCACTCCGGCCCAGATCCGCCAGATTGGAGCCGGTGTACCTCTTGAGAGGCTTTACACGCTGGTTCCTCACGTCCACCTTCCCGTCTCGCTAGGCAGGCCCAGGTCGTCTGGCAGTGCCGACCCGTCCCGTCGTTGTCAGGGCTGCTCCCACCCGAACCGGCGTCTCCCGGCCCCGGCTGCCCTCAGCTTCCCTGGACTGCTGCGACAGACCAGGGATGGAGTCGTTTCACCTCCATCCGGTGATACAGCGCCTCGTGGCGCACAAAGTCCCAGATCCAGGCGCTGAACCGGACCCAGAAGACGCTGCCGATGCAGCCTGGGCATGCCGAGCAGCGCACCCACGACTACGTCCGGCACGGCACCACCACCTTGTTCGCCGCCCTGGAGATCGCCACCGGCAAGGTCACCGGTTTGTGCAAGAACCGGCACCGCCACCAGGAGTTCCTGGCCTTCCTCAAACACCTCGCCCGGGCCTACCCCGACCGCGAGCTGCACCTGGTGATGGACAACTACGCCACCCACAAACGCATCGAGATCCGCGACTGGCTGGCCGCGAACCCGCGGATCCAGGTCCACTTCACCCCGACCTCCGGGTCGTGGCTGAACCTGGTCGAGGTCTGGTTCTCCATCATCGAACGCCAAGCCATCCGCCGCGGCAGCTTCACCTCGGTCCGCGACCTGATGATCAAGATCCGGACCTTCATCGACGGCTGGAACCGGCGCAAACATCCCTTCATCTGGACCAAACCCGCCGACGAGATCCTCACCAAGATCAAACGTAAACGTTTCCGAACAACAGGCCACTAGACACTTCAGTCGGGTGACGTCGAGTGCCCAGTCAGGTTCAGATGCAGGCCGGTGCCAGGCACCTGACAGCGGAGGATGATCATGAAGGCATACATGACAATCGAGGAGGTGGCTCGTTTGTTGCGTGTGTCCGTCCCGACGGTGCGGTGGCTGCGGCAGGAGGGCCGGTTCGCGCCCGCCATCAAGATCGGCCGGCGCTTTGGTTTTGGGACGAGGCTGAAGTTCTGGCCCGGATCGAACGCAACCGTGAGTCGGCCAGGGCTGTGTGATGAGCATCCAGCGCTACACGACGGCGTCGGGCGCCGCGCGATATCGGGCTCGTGTGAAGTCGCATGGTCGTGTGGTCGCATCGAGGGTGTTCCAAAGAGAGTCGATGCGGTCGCTTGGGAGCAAGATCAGTATCGACGTCTGCGAAGTGGTGAGTGGCTGGACCCACGTCGAGGACGAGTTGATCTTGAGGTGGTCGCGGAGGCTTGGTTGGCGTCACGTGTCACGGTGAAACGTCGGACCCTGGAAAGTGATCAAGGTATCTGGCGAAACTACATCGCCCCCCGGTGGCGACACCGGCCAGTTGCGTCGATCACCACAGCGGAGGTCTCGACCTGGATGGGTGAGCTGATGACTCGGGGACTGGCGCGGTCGACAGTGACGAGGGCGCTAGCCACCCTCCGGTCGCTCCTTGCATTCGCGGTGGCGGACGGGAGAGTCACCGTCAACGTAGCGGCGATGGCGAAAGCCCCGACAGGCGGCCGAGCGGGACGCGAAGGCGAGATGCTAAGCCTCTCTGAGTTGGCAGCGCTGGCGACGGCATGCCATGGGCCATACGGCGATTTGATCATGGTTCTAGGCCTTGAGGGACTGCGGTGGGGTGAGGTTGCCGGGCTGCAGGTAGGTGACCGACGTGTCGGTTCCCGGGCCCGGACTGCGGCTGTCCCGAACGGTACTGGCCAGTAACGGCGGGGGTGCTCTGTACGTCGACTCGTTAAAGAACCGCCGGGCGCGAACCGTACCGCTGATCGCTGCGGTGGTGCCGATCGTCGAGCGGTGGGCGGCTGGAAAGTCGCCGAGCGAGTGGCTGTTTCATGCGCCGGCCGGCGGGCCGCTAAGGGAGACGAATTGGAAGCGGTCGGTGAGGTGGCGGGAGGCGGTCGCGGCGATCGGTCGCCCGAAGCTGCGAGTTCATGATCTGCGACACACCGCGGCATCGGTGTGGCCGGGTTCGGGGGCGGACCCGAAGGTTGTGCAGAGGGTCCTGGGACACGGATCGGCGGCGATGACGATGGACCTCTACGGGCATCTCATCGACCAGAACTTGTGGTCGGCAGCTGCGCGACTCGGGGACATCTCGGGGACACGCACCGGCAGTCGTGAGCATTTCTCCGAAGGGC
The DNA here is from genome assembly GCA_963711015.1 of uncultured Actinomycetota bacterium. Taxonomy (GTDB): domain Bacteria; phylum Actinomycetota; class Actinomycetes; order Propionibacteriales; family Propionibacteriaceae; genus Microlunatus. The sequence continues at coordinate 755 of CAVQCQ010000022.1, read as the reverse complement.
ATGACGCGCCAGGCGCCGCTGGCTGGGGGTGATAGGTGGAGCCGCCTATCGGAATCGAACCGATGACCTACGCATTACGAGCGCATTTAAATGTGTCAACGACTAGATTCGATTCTTTGGCAGACCAGGGAAATACTCTCTATGTCTCTCTCGGCCGTTGGTTGCGGTTTCTGGTGGGATTGCGGACTTGGTGCGGACTCACATCTGTCGACGCCGGTGTCAGATGCTGAGCGGTGAGGATGGAGCCGCACCCGTAAGGCTGAACGGCACACCCGCGCCGCCGCGACGGTGCTGCCTACTCAAGCCACTTGAGATCGGCGAGGTCCGCGACACTTCCGACCGAGTGCGCCCGTTCGAAGTCGGGCCGTGATGGCTGCCTTCCAACGTCGCTGCCAAACTGGATAAGTATGGCAATTTGCGGAATCGATGCATCCGTCGACGATCCCATTTGACATGGGAACACTGGAGCATCACCGAGCGCTTCTCGGATCGACCGAGTGAAGTCGCAGAGCGTCACCCCGGCAGACACCACCTTCAAACTTTGGGTCAAGGCGAACCGCATTTCCGGGTGCGGACTCGAATTGCGCACCTAATTGTCGCATCCGGCATATATGCTCAAATGCGGACACCGCCCTGACCCATCCAGTGTGTGGCTTAGGATGCGCTGGGCTTCCAGGACGATGTCTCTTCGATCACCACATGGCCTTGAAGCATTTCAAGACCGCCACCACTGGCAACCTGCTTTACGACCGGCA